>CAVPMW010000032.1:0-4438 GCA_963706515.1 uncultured Chloroflexia bacterium | reverse complement strand
GATGGTTAGCAGTTGTTCTGATCTTCTTAGGAGTAATTACAGGGATAGTGATTGGTATTTATCTGGTCATCAAACTGGCAAGACAAAAGCAACCAGGATCGACCGCTTCCGGATAATACAGAAGAAGAAAGAAGATATGACCATGATGCCCAACTATATGATCATGGAACTCGAAATGCCGGATATGTAGAATGAGCGTCAGGGAGCATCGTTCTAAGGGAACTCCTGATAGATAATTCAACCAGAAACGAAACGAGACCCATCCCTGAACTCTGGGATGGGTCTCGTTTCGTTGGTGTGCTTCAGACGAGGCACCTTATTCTCAGGCTGTCGAATGAACACGCATCTCCGATAATAATAATAATTTTTTACCGGGTGTCACAATCACCGAATCTGTACCGATAATGTGCAGCATATCAGCGCCATAAGTGCCGTGAGCCATGAAGGTAGCCGCAGTGCTGCTGGTCGTTAAGTCAAGTTCCTGGATACGAAAGAAGAAGACAATGTCGGGCTTCCCATCGCTATTCACATCACCAAACTTCCAACGCACCGCCATAGCGCCGGCACAACCTCCTGACATGGCAGTGGCGGCATCGCTCAAATGCGCCATCTCCGGCGAAAATAAGCTGACGTCAAAGTCTGTAGTCGTTAGTACTGCCACCGGTACTAGCCCATTTGAATATGGGTTGATCTTGTTGGGATAACTTTCAGGATAAATATCGATGAGAACAGGGGTGTGCTCGGGGCAAGTCATTTCTTCTGCATGGGCAGGTCCCCAGGCTGCGATGGATAATCCTGCAATGAGCATTGCTATGCCGATGTTCAGGTAAATCACCTTTGCCATGCGAAAACATCTCCTTTACGCATAAGAATATGGAGGATCAAATCAGGTGAATTATAACAAATACGGTGGCAATTGGAAACTTACCAAATAATAAATGGGAGTTTGCAGCGACGATCCGGTTGAAACCGCGGGTATAATGCTCAGTAGGCGTAATTGCGGACGAAGAGCCAGGGTATTTGCGCTCCGCCTCAATCCCGAGCCAGGCTCGTGACGTGCCAGATAGTAGTTATCGGTTGAAGGGCGTAAGCCCATACCCCTATCGATATACCCCCATTGATCAAACGAAAGGAGAAAAGGAATGACCATTCCAAGAATGTTTAGAAGTATCCTGGTCATTAGCACCCTTAGCCTGGTGCTCATCGCAACCTTAGCCGTTTTTGCTCCAGGAGCTGCGAGGGCGAATTATAGACAGAGCCTCGAGCCCGGTACCCTTTTCTTTCCCGCTAAACCGAACCACGGTGCGAAAGTACAGATTGCTAACCTCACTTCGAGTGGCAATTATGCGGATGCTGATCTCATTAGAGAAATGATCAGCATCCCGCAGGCCATCTGGCTCACGAAAGGTACCCCCGAGAGTGTCCAGCAAGACGTAAAGAACATCGTCCAGCGCGCGGCTGGAAAAGGCGCTGTTCCAATCCTGGTCGCGTACAACATACCATTCCGCGACTGTTCTCAGTTCTCAGCGGGTGGAGCTGCCTCAGTTCAGGATTATGAGGCCTGGATCGACGGCTTTGCTGCTGGGATCGGCAGCCAAAAAGCGCTGGTCATTCTGGAGCCCGATGGCCTGGGCATAATTCCCTGGTACAAACAGTTCCGCGGCCTCCCTTCCCAGGCAGCGGACTATGAGTGGTGCCGGCCCGCTGAGGCAGATGCAGCGACCGCTGCGGACGACCGCTTCGCGATGCTCAACTATGCGGTGGACGCCCTCAAGGCGAACCCGAACGCCAGCGTATACCTCGACGGCACGCACAGCGCCTGGCTCGGCTCTGGCGATGCAGCCCACCGCCTGGCTCAAGCCGGTGTTGCTCGCGCCGATGGCTTCTTCTTGAACGTCTCGAACTACCGGCTGACAGAGCATCTCGAAAAATACGGCGCCTGGACCGCCAAGTGTATCTGGTTTGCTACCGATCCTGGATCATGGGGCAATGGGCATTTTGACTGGTGTGCAAGCCAATATTACCCTGCAAACCCAAATGACTTCTCAACCTGGGTCCTGACCGACCAGTGGTACACCGACAATGTTGAGAGTCAGACCTGGGTTCCTTATCCTGGTGATGCTGGTTTGAAGCACTTCGTGATCGACACCAGCCGGAATGGGCAAGGAAGCTGGACTCCAACGGCAACCTATCCGGACGCCCAGGATTGGTGCAACCCGCCTGGACGAGGGCTCGGGTTCCTACCGACGGCGGACACAGGCAATTCGCTGACGGATGCTTACCTCTGGGTGAAGATTCCGGGCGAATCCGACGGTGAGTGCACGCGTGGGTCTCGGTCCCGGTGGTACGACTGTAGATCCTGAGTGGGGTCTGATCGACCCTGCAGCGGGTGCTTGGTTCCCAGAAATGGCGCTTGACCTGGTCCACAACGCCAACCCACCTCTACCCTGAAATTAACCCCCCTGGCTCTGGAATCTGTCAGAACACGAGGAGCACACGGAGACGTGTGCTCCTCGTGTTTGGTGCAACGTGGTCCTGTGGATATCTTCCAGGTTTATTCACGATTTTAGGCGAAAAAAGCGGAGCTTCTCACGCCCAAAATTGGGACATCCCTGATTTTCAGTAATCAGGGAAAACAACACCTACCTCTTGATAATTGGCAGAAAGACGCGCACCTCAAATAACTCGTCATAACCGATATCGAAGCCATCGTTCTGAGGCCGAGCCTGCCCGTCAATATCAATCGCTACACCGGCATCCAACCCGGCATCGATTGCGGGGCTGCCTAACCTGAGATGGTAGTTGCCGGCGGACGGATCCACGAAAAGTGGGTCGCTAGTCACATGATGTGTGCCGCTGGTGATCGCCCCGAAAGTTGGGCTGGTATTGCCGTAGAACAGGTTGTAATCCTCCACCACGCTGCCACCCTGGCGGTATAGACCGATGGCATGGTTGGAAATGATGGTGTCCTGTACAGTTACGCTGCCTGCAGTGATGCGAACCGCATCCCCCGTTCCCAGGGTTGGCTCGGCGATGGTGCAGAACAGGACCTGGTCCGCTGAGCTGGGAGCTAAGTAGAGATCCATGCCGGTTGTATTGGAAGCCAGATTGCGGGTAAACAACGAATTGACAATGCGCCCACCGCCACCGTACTGGTAAATGCCTCCGCCGCTAGTGGCGAAGTTGCTGATAAAGAGCGTCTGGCTTATCCCCAGCGTGCCCGTAATTACAGTAAGCGCGCCGCTATTTGCACTGCTCTGGTTGTTCGAAAATGATACCTGATCCAATGTAGCGCCATTTTTCGCATATGCTGCACCGCCGTCGCCGCTAACCGCAGTATTGTCGTTGAAATCTGAACGATACAAATACAGGGACTGACCTGCGCTCAACGCCCCGCCTGTCGAGGTATTGGCCGTGTTGCCAGTGAATTGGCTGTTAGCGGCTATGATTGTTCCACTCGCGGCAATTGCACCCCCGCCATAGCCTGATATGCCGTCGCCATTCGCGGTGTTATTGAGGAATTGGGTGCTGCTGATATTCACTGTGGCGCCGGAAGAGATCCCGCCGCCGTTGAGCTGCGATTGGTTGTTTTGGACCAGGCTGTTGGTAATATGAGTGTCGCCGGTCTGCATCCCGCCGCCATAGGCTCCGGCTGTATTGCCGCGATACACAGCATTGTTGATTGTGGTCGCGTTGGATGCAGTGGCTCCACCGTTCGCTTGAGCCGTGTTGCTGATAAACTGAGTGCCGGTGATGGTCAGCGAGGCCCCGCCATTATATCGCGCCGCCCCATCCGGTGGTAGTAGCATCGTTTCGCTGAAGCGTCCGCCTACAACCTTCACAGTCCCGAATCGCACTGCTGCTCCCCCACCGGCATACGCGGGAGCTATTTTCAATGAAATCGGTATCGGTGATGACGGTGCTCTGGCTGGCGTACAGTCCTCCCCCCCAGTTAGTCTGACTGTGGTTGCCCGTAAACTTGCTGCCGGTGACCCAGGCGCTGTTATAGGAGAGAAAACCTCCGCCCAGGTTCTTGGCGGTATTGCTGATGTATTGTACGTTCGTCAGTGTTACATTCCCACCTGCGCCCGATCCGCCGCCGCTGCCGCTCAGGGCCTGGTTCTTGAAGAAGGTTGTGTTCGTGAGGGTGATGGCATTACCGGTATCGATCCCGCCGCTGTTGCCTGCGGCGATGACTGTGTTATATGCAATGTAGGCGTCCGAGACGCTAGCGCTGGCCGGTGTCCAGGCGCCTCCGCCGTTTCCCGACGTGGATGTGTTGCTGATTACCTGGGTGCCGGTGAGGCTGAAGTTGCCGTCGCTAGAACCACCACCTGCTGCGCTGTTATCTGGTAGGTCCCACCGTTAACCACGATCTTGTAAGACCCGGCATAGCCTGCATAAGCTCCGCTGCCGCGGTAGCTGGAGTGGTTGTTGC
>CAVPMW010000031.1:0-9077 GCA_963706515.1 uncultured Chloroflexia bacterium | reverse complement strand
GGATGGCAGCAACCAGACGCGCCTGACGAATTCCACCCCCTCAAATTCATCCTGGTCTTCCTGGCGTTAGCACCGAAAACGCCGGAACGCGATGACAGTTCACTCAGATTAGAAGGAGAAACCATGTCTAACCAATTGTTCCGTATCCCATTGCTCTTGACTGCAGCAGCCATGATCCTGACCGCCTGCGCGGCGCCAGTCACAGCTCCAGCACCGGCGACCGAAAAGCCTACGGCTATCCAGGCGCCGACCCAAGCCCGAGCCACTGCTCAGCCTACAGCAACACAGGCACCGACCCAAGCGCCAGCCGCCGAGCAGCCCACGGCTACTCAGGCGCCGAGCGCAACCGCGATCCCACCAACCGCCACCCTTCAATCGCGCGGTGATATCAATATTATGAGCCGATTGTGGTTAGCTGACGCAGGGTTACTCGATGACTTCAAGAATAAATATCCCGGTATCCACCTCAATGAATTAGGAGATGTTAAAGATGTTTATCACCTCACCCCCTCCGAGCTAACACGGGCGTGTGTCGTCGAGGTTCAGACACAGCAAATGCCTGAGCTCATCAAGTCGGGCATGCTGGCAGATATCACCGGCAAGGTGGCGCCTTACACGGACCAGCTCTACCCGAGTATGCTGAAGGTCAATCAGAAGGACGGCAAGATTTACGGGATGCCCGGGTTTTTTGGACCGCTGGTGTTCTTTTACCGGCGCGATGTCATGAAGGAAGCCGGGCTTTCGGATCAGCCTGAAGACGTCGAGGCGGCCGCGGCGACATGGGACAGCTTTTTCGAGATGTGTAAGACGATAAAAGACAAGACCGGGCGCAGCTGCCTTGGTAACGATGCCTATTCCTTGTATCAGATGGTCCTCTGGCAGCAGGGCCTGGGGTATACCGACCAGGATGGCAAGCTCACAGTGGACAGCCCGCAGAACATCGCCACACTGGAGGAGTTAGGCAAATTCTGGAAGTCCGCCTATATTATTCAAGGCCCGGATGAGAAGGTGTTTGACAAAAACCCGCCCATCAGCGGTTTCCTTGGGGGCTCGGGGGTTAGCGGGTGGATGAAACGCTCCAATACCAGTGGGCTGTGGGGCGTGGCGCGCATGCCAGCGATGGCGGCAGGGCAGGCGCGTGCCTCCATCGAGCCGTGGGGTTATTTCTCTGGCCATTCCTGAGGCATGTGACCAAAAGGAAGCCGCCTGGACATTCATCCAGTTCATGTATGGGCGGCAGGATTCCGCATTACGTTTGATGGATGTTTGGGTATTCGTTATGGACTCCAGGGTTAAAGATCGACGAGAACGACCCTCTGGTCACCGCGTCGGATCCGTTCTTCGGCGGACAGGCGGTAAACTCGGTCTACTTGGACGTCGCCAAGGACGTTCCCGCAGCCAACATCTATGGACCGGACTATGCCTTGATGGTGGATATTTTGAGACCCGCCGTCAATAAATATGTCAGGGGTACTATCTCGGCTGCGGACGCGCTGAAAGAGGCCGCCGACCAGATCCGTAAGAAGATCGGAAATTGATGGGTTCGAGCACGAAATTCGGATTGGAGAGCGAGGTGGTAATCTCGGATCAATTTCACCGGCAGGTGCCTTGACGAGGCGAAAACGCAGCAGGTCGCAGGCTTTTGCCTGAATGATCCCCCATATCCCTCGCCTGGGGGTTGAATCAAGAGTGGACGGCGCAGAGCGCCGTCCACTCGATTTTATCTAGGGAATTTCTCAAAGTCCTTGATTATCCTTAGGCGCCGTTACTCGCTGCTGCGCACTCGCCCCAAGCCAAGCTGCGGCTGGGTGACGATGAACAGCCCATCCACCGCGTCCGACTCGTTAAGGGAGAAGAAGCCTTCCACCGAATTGAAGAAGCTGGCGTTAGCGTCAGCTTTTTCGCGGCTGGCGCCTTGCAGCGAAGCCAGCGTTTCTTTGTCCTTGCGCATGCGCAGGTTCTCATCGATCCGTTGGGTCATCTCATTCAAGATGAAATGGTGGGTATCGGTGGACGTGGCATCCTTCAAATCCTTCAGACCGGTGACCAGCTTCAAGAAAGCGGCTTTCAAGTTCGGGCTTTCCACGTCTTCCTGGGTCAGGCGCTGAGCTTCCCAGAAGTAATTCTCCTTCTTGCGACCGACGTCGTAGAATGCCGAGAGGAAGACCAGGAAGCGCAGGTAAGCCTGGCGGTAGCTGTTCTCGAAGAAAGAGATGACTTCGGTTTCGGTGACTTCCCCGCGCTGCACGCTGCCGATGCTGGCGGCTGCCAGCATGGCGCTGAAGGTCGCCAGGTGCACGCCGCTGGAGAGCAGCGGGTCGAGGAAGCAGGCTGCATCGCCGACGAGGAAATAGCCGGGTCCGCTGAAGCGGTCGGAGGTATACGAATAATCCGTCTCGGTATAGAGCTCAGAGGTCAGGGTGGCATCCGCCACGATCTTCTTGATAAATTCCGCACCTTCGATGGATTCTCGATAGACGTCCTCCATGATGAGCGGCTTGCGGGCGTTGAGCGCATCCTTGTGCATCACGACGCCCACGCTCATGGTGCCATCGCTGAGCGGGATCGCCCACAGCCAGCCGGTATCCACGGCATTCACGCAGATATCTCCAACCCGACCGGTGACCATCCGGTCGGCGTTCTCCCAGTAGCCCCAGATGGCAATGTTCTGGAAGATCTGGTGGTACCTGCGGTTCTGCAGGTAGCGGGTCGTCATCACGCTGGAGCGACCGGAGGCATCGATCAGGTAATCGAAGCAGATCTCACCCTGCCGCCCAACGTCCCCGTTGCTGCTGGCAACTACCTGCCACATGGCTTTGCACGGTCGCTCGCCTTCGAAGGTCAGGCTGCGGACTTCGACCCCTTCGTAAACGTCCACGCCCTGCTCGCGGGCGTGATCGATCAGCATTTTGTCGAACTCTGAGCGGACAACCTGGAACGCATAGGTATTGTTGCCGCTCAGCTCGCCGAAGTTCAGCGGCCAGCGGTCGGCGCCCCAATCCAGGAACGCGCCTTCCTTGCGTTGGAAGCCGTACGATTCCATCTTTTCGCGAGCTCCGAGCAAGTCCATGATCTGCAAGATGGAGGGCAGCAGGGACTCGCCGATATGGTAGCGGGGGAATTGGGCCTTCTCGAGCAAGGTCACCGAGAAACCCTGGCGAGCCAGCAGGGTAGCTGCCGTTGATCCGCCGGGGCCTCCCCCAATGACTAAGATTTGGGTAGACGCGGGAATATTAAGCACGGTATAAGTCCTCCAGTTTGGCTATGATGCTGACAATGATATCTGTAAAAATAGATAATCACTTCTCAAAAATGATAAATAAGACGATTGCACAAATAAAAAACTGACCACACAGGTTTCCACCCAATCTGGGGAAGAGCTGGGGTCAACCGAAGAAATTGTCGAGGATACGATGCCGGTTTTTATCGAGTCTAAATGCCCTCCTCCTCGTCCACCAGGGGATCGCTCTATATCCGTATAAATTGTTAAATAATAATATAAGACCTATTAAATCTAAATTATACATATTTTATAACCCAAACCCGGTTATCTGTCAATCCTGCTATCACCATTGTTAATCGAACTTTAGGGGAGCGAGTGGTTTAGGAGCGACTGACGTCGCCACTACGGGTGATTGGTTTGTAGTGATGGTGTAAGCCATTAGAGCGACTGACGTCGCCACCACGCAAATCCAACGCAGGAGCTTGAACCCGGAGAGATATGGTCATAATTCTGTTATAATCGCCGGGAAGCTCGCCAGATAAATCTAAATGGCTGAGCTGAAAAAGGATATTTAATGGTACTGACTCCCTCTGAAATCGATTCTCGCCTGGAACGCATCCTCCCCACCGTACAGAAACCCGGACGCTATACCGGCGGCGAGCTCAACCAGGTGGTGAAAGACTGGACGCAGGTTAAAACCAAGGTCGCCCTGGTCTTCCCCGACCTGTACGACCTGGGTATGTCTAACCTGGGGCTGGCCATCCTGTACGACCTGCTCAACCAGCGCACAGACGTCCTGGCTGAGCGAGCCTTCTCACCCTGGACGGATATGGAAGAGCGGCTGCGCGCAGCCGGCATCCCCCTATACAGCCTGGAAACCAGGCATTCACTTGCCGAGTTCGATATCATCGGGTTTTCCTTACCGTACGAAACACTGTACACCAACACCCTGAATGTCCTCGACCTGTCCGGCATTCCTATCTACAGCCAGGAGCGCACTGCCCGGCACCCACTGGTGATCGCTGGTGGACACGCCGCCATGAACCCCGAGCCGATGCACGCCTTCATCGATGCGTTCGTGATCGGAGAAGGCGAAGACGCTATCCAGGAGATCGTCAATACGTACCAGGCCTGGAAAGAGAGCGGAGAAGCGCGCCGTGAGCTGCTGCGCGCATTGGCTCGCCTGTGGGGAGTCTACGTGCCGGCTCTGTACGCGACCCAATATTTCCCGGATGGGACCGTCGAGAGCATCCACAGCCTGGACGATGCCGCACCGCAGCCGGTGGTGAAACGCATCGTTCCCCGCCTGCCGCCGCCGCCGACTCATTTTGTGGTGCCCTACATCGACACGGTGCACAACCGGGTGCCGGTCGAGATCATGCGCGGCTGCACGCGCGGCTGCCGCTTCTGCCAGGCCGGGATGATCACCCGCCCGGTGCGCGAGCGCAGCGTGGACGAAATTGTCACTGCCATCGAGCAATCTCTGGCAAACACCGGCTACGAGGAAGTCGGATTGCTCTCCCTCTCCTCCTCGGACTATACGCATATACTCGAGCTGGTGAAAGCAGTCTGCCGAGCGGTTCGCCGGACGCCACCTGAACATCTCCCTGCCCTCTTTACGCATCGAGAGCTTTTCGGTGGAGCTGATGGAAGCACTCAAAGATTCGCGGCGCAACGGCTTCACGCTGGCTCCGGAAGCAGCCACCGAGCGCATGCGGGAGATTATCAACAAGCCGGTGAGCACAGCCCAGCTCCTGGAGACCGCCCGGGCGATCTACAGCCGCGGCTGGCACCATATCAAGCTGTATTTCATGATCGGCCATCCGTCCGAGAGGCTCGAGGACGTCCAGGCGATTGCCGACCTGTGTAAGGCGGTCCAGGCGGAAGGCCGGAAGCTGATCGGCAAGCGGGCGGAAGTGACCGCCGGGGTGAGCACGTTCATCCCCAAACCGCACACACCCTTCCAGTGGGTGCCCTGCGATTCGATCGAGCAGATCGAAGCGAAGCAGGCGCTGCTCAAGCGCAGCCTGCGCGGCCCGGGTTTGAAGCTGAACTGGAATTCACCCGAGGATACGATGCTGGAGGCCTGGCTCTCGCGTGGCGACCGGCGCATCGGTGAGGTGATCTACGCTGCCTGGCAAAGGGGGGCAAAGTTCGACGCCTGGAAGGATTATTTCCGCTATGACCTATGGCAGGAGGCCTTCGCCGAGTGCGGGTTGGATCCGGATTTCTACACTCACCGCGAGCGACCATTGGACGAGATCTTTCCCTGGGAGCATATCGACAGCTCTGTTCGTAAAAAATTCCTGACCGAAGATTACCTGTGGAGCCAGCAGGGCAAGACCCGCGTCGACTGCCGCGAGCGCTGCTTCGCCTGCGGCATCCTGCCGACTTTTGCCGACCTGCGCCGGATGAACCCGGGCGAGGTATGGCAGTGCCCGGAAGTCAAGAGCAAGCGCATCCCGGTCGAGCAGTTCATCCCGCTCCAGTTAGCAACCTGATAGGTTGCTAACTGAGCTTAGAATTATCGCTATCGCCAGATCGCCCTCCAGTATAATGGAGGGTGAATATGGCCTCTATCCCTCAGGCGGCAAACCAGGCGCTCACCCAGTTCGACCTGGACGTCGCAGCGATCGAACTCCTCGGGAATTTCACCAATACCCTGTTCAAAGTGCGCAGCCAGAGCGGCGGGCGGTACGTCCTGCGCCTCTGCCGGCCCGGCTGGCGCAGCGATGGCGACCTGCTCTCCGAGGCGCTCTGGCTGCAGGCGCTGCATGAGGATACGGATATCGGCGCACCGCAGCCGTTCACAACTCGTAACGGTGAGTTCATCGCCCGTGTGCCTTCCCCAGACAGCACTGAACCACAGCGCTGCATGCTTTTCAGCTGGGTAGCCGGCTCACCTCTAGGAGACAGGCTCAACACAGAAAATTTCATCAAATTTGGCAGGCTTTTTGCCCAGCTTCACCTGCAGGCTGCAAATTTCTCACCTCCGCAGGGTTTCACCTGCAGGAAAATGGAAACCCTTTACGCGCGCGGCGAGGAGAATGTACTCTTCTCCCCCGCCAACGAAGCCGCATTCAGCCCGCGCACCCGGCGCATCTTCGAGCAAGTGCTGTCACAAGTAGACGAAGAATTCGCCCGATTGTATGCCGACCGGGCTGGATTGCGCGTAATCCACAACGACCTGGGACCCGGGAATATCAAGGTCTACCACGGACGCCTGCACCCGCTCGATTTTGAAGATACCCTCTGGGGTTACCCGGTGCAGGACCTGGCAATGAGCCTGCAAGACCTGATGCGCGAAGTCAATCCGGACCGCTATGATCCGCTGCTGGATGCTCTGCGAGCAGGATACGAAGAGGTCTCTAATTGGCCTGAGGACGAGGCCGGGCAGATCGATACGTTCAGGGCAGGGCGGCTGCTGTGGGTCTCCAATTACGTGGCGCAGTTCGAGCGGCAGTACCTGCAAGAGCACCTGGAATTCTGGGCTGGCCCGCTGGAGCGCTTTCTGGACACCGGCAAATTGAGGCTGGGTTGAGATGGGAACAGAAAAAATATTAAAGCCTGGCGAGGCAGGAGACCAAAACCAGCCGCAGCGAGTGCGCATCCTCTTCGCGAAGACGGACGCCATGCGCTTCATCGGCAACCTGGACTTGCACAAGGCCTGGGAGCGATCCTGCCGGCGTGCCGGGCTGCCCCTGGCGTACAGCCAGGGCTACAACCCCCAGCCGAAGCTCAACCTCGCCTCCGCGCTGCCCCTGGGTTTTACCAGCCAGGCAGAGCTCATCGATATCTGGCTGGAACAGGTGCTCCCGCTTGCAGCCATCGAGTTCTGGGCTGCGAGCGGCCGCGCCGCCGGGGATCGAAATCCGGGCAATCGAGGAAGTTGGCCTGCAGGAACCCACCTTGCAGAGCCAGCTGGTCAGCGCCCGCTACCGGGTGACCCTGCTGGAGCCGTTTCCGGAATTGGAGGAGCGCCTGGCAGAGCTGCTGGCGGCGCCCAGCCTGATGCGCCAGCGGCGCGAAAAAAACTATGACCTGCGCCCGCTGCTGCTGGAGGCGCGACCCTACCTGCGAACGGGGACGAGAACGCCCGGCTGGAGATGCTCCTGCAGATGGGCGAAGGCACCACCGGGCGCCCGGATGAAGTGCTGGCCGCCCTGGGGTACGATCCGAATGCCGCCCGCGTGGAGCGCACCGAGCTGGTGTTTAGATAATTAAACGCTGAAAACCACCAAAAAACAGGGCTGGAGACAATCCCAGCCCTGTTTTATTTCAAGATCGCCGCCTACTCTGAGCAGTGCCCTGGCCCGGTAAGGCCAGTATTGTAATTATCCAGAGTTGTAGCGTTTGCCAGTGCCGCGTTGCGCACTGCCTTCGACAGGCTGCTCGAAGGGGTGTAGGTGTTGAAGAAGGTGTTGCCTGCCACAAGCGCCGCGTCCACTGCCAGGTCGAGGTAGCACCGTTCAGCTGGTTCAGCCTGGCAGCCATGTACTGGTGCGCCAGGATGTAGTAGGCATTTCCGCCTGAAGGCGGAGTCCAAAACACCTGGTACCAGGTCTGCCCGCTCAGGTAGAAGGGAGTGCTCGCTCCATTGGAAAGCATTGCCCAGGTGTTATCGTAGGGTGCCGGGCCAAATTCGGAGTGGGTTTTCCAATATCCAAGGGTGAGACTACAGCCGCCCGCGGAAGGTACGTTCACCAGTACGTCGGCGCTCGCCGAGCTGGTCGTGCCCGTATCGTTGGTGACGAACGAGGCGGTGTTGGGAACATCGTACTCGCCACATGCGGCATATGGGCCGATCATGCGGCTGTAGGTGAAGGATTTGCTGGTCGTTTGCCCCGCACAGACTGTGCCGAGAGAGCCGCCAAAGGTGTCGCTGACCGCAGTGCATTCATCGATTTCGGTGGTGGTTGCCTTCGACCAATCGATTGGAGCAGTTGCCGAGACGGAGCCATCATTGGTAATGTTGGCAGTGACGGTGTTGGAATCCGGTGGAGAAGCAGGATCTCCCGAATAAGCTGCAGGTGATACCATCACCGCCGGAATACATACGGGAACTTCGCATCGCAGGTAACTGGACCTTGATTGTCGACGACGCTGTCGACAGAGATAGCCATCAATCAGAGAGATTTTCCACCCCTATATCACCATCCACTGATAGCCGCTCGTCGCGCGCCGCCGAGGCAGTTTTGGTGTAGTTCACCGTCTGCTGCTGACCGTGGAGAGCGTAAGGCTGGACTGGTTGACCGACTTCAAGATATTCCAGGTCCAGCTCGTGCTTTTCTCGCAGAAGACGTCCTTCGTAACCCGCAGTCCATTGGCTTCAGTTGACCTTCTCCGCACTTGTTCAATGAGGAAGCCTGGACGGCTTGCACGAAAAATCCTACTGCCAGGAAAAGGGTCAGTAAGAGAGAAAAAGCAACAAAGATCGAAACTATAACGGTATTTCATTCGTTCCTCCCAATGTAAGATATGGCCGAACAGATAAGATTAGAACAAGCTTGGGCTATTACCGGTTTTGAGAACCGGCTGCCCTTTTGACAAACACACATGGCTGAATAGATCGCTTCCGCGTATACTTATCACCTCCCTTATAATCAGCGAATTATTGGATATATATGATAGCTAAACTCTGGATTTCCCCATCCTAATCGACGTGTCCCGGAATAGCAACTACAGATCTGCAAGGTTTAACCGATATCCGGGGAAAAATGATACTCATTTCTCTAAAAAATTTCCAGTTTCTAATCGATCCTTAATCAACATGTATTGCTTTTCACAAAGGACCGGATGTAATTCGGCTGGCTGTTGTCAAATTATAAATGACCCTGCAATCATGGTAAAATCG
>CAVPMW010000030.1:0-216428 GCA_963706515.1 uncultured Chloroflexia bacterium | reverse complement strand
GATGATCCCCAGCATTTTACTGAGCATGGTATCGGTAACCGTTCGACTCATGCGGCTCGCATCCGGGTTGACTTTCACAGCTGGCAGGACTTGCCGGCGTGGAAATATCCAGTAATTCGAGCAGCGATCAGGCCACGCTCGCATCAGCATCTTCCGCTATTATGCAAATGGACTGTTCAGTCAGCGATGGATATCCAGCGCATGTTCAGCGCTGGTGTGCCTTGATTACCCACTATGCTCGCCAATACAGTCTTTCCCCGAATTTAGTGGCAGCCTTGATCTTGCAGGAAAGCGGCGGTGACCCTGAGGCTTATTCTAAAAATGGAGCCGTCGGGTTAAGCAGGTAATGCCGCGTGACGGGCTCGCCGCGTCATTTATGTGCGCCAACGGACCCTGTTTTCAGGGACGCCCATCCAGCCAGGAGCTTCGAGATCCGGAATTTAACATAGCGTTTGGTACGCGCTTCCTGGCTGGACTTGTCAGCCGGCGCGGTAATTTGCGCGAAGCCTTAAAATCATATGGACCGGTAGGGATGGATTATTACTACGCCGATAAGGTGCTTTCCATCTACAATACGCATCAAGCTCAATAGGAATTTATCATACAAATTCACTGAAATGGCTAGGCTGCCTACTTCTTTAAGAATTCCTGCTGTGGCTAATCTCATTCCCAGGGGTTCAGCATTGTCTGGATGAGAATCGGCGTACCGATCTTGATATTCTGCCGGCGGGTAAGCAGCCAGATCACCAGATCTGCGATATCTTCAGGGTAGAGGCATTTCGCCTTGTCCAATCCTTCACGGTCGTCCGCCATTTCTGTCCAGACCATTCCCGGGCAGATCGTATTGACCCGTATATTGAAATCCTGGTTTTCCCGCTGGATCAGCTCTCCCAACGTGTTCAGAGCGTGCTTAGAAACCGTATAGGCATCTTCGCCGGTGTAATACTCGATCCCTGCTTCTGAGCTGATATTTATGATATGACCGTCCCGTTGGGCGCGGAGCGTCGGCAGAACTGCCCGCGCCATCAAGAATGGACCGCTCAAGTTTACTGCCAATACTTGCTCCCAATCCGCGAGCGAATGTTCGTGGATGTTCCCGCCTGCATAGATCCCGGCATTGTTGATCAGGATATCATATTCTCTGATAAGCATGCAGGGCCGCCTGCACGGCACGGTCAGCTGCGTCTGCCTGAGAGACGTCAGCGACAACTGCCAGGGCGTTGCCGCCCATCTGGTGGATTTCGCTGGCTGCAGCTTCGATCTTCGTTTTGCGCCGGCCGCATAGGACCAGCTTAGCGCCTTGTCCGGCTAATGCAATAGCAACGCCTCGGCCAATCCCCGACCCTCCACCGGTGACTATCGCTACTTTGCCTCCTAGGGGATTCATGTTTCCTCCATAATAGAGACCAACCGGTAGAGTTTTATCGGCGCTGGATTTTCTTCCCCGCAGCTTTGCAATACCTTCCCACCGGTTTTTTCCAGATGAAGCGCCAGCTGGTATTGCCTGCCATTGGATTGCTCTGTAAAATGGACCAGCCACAGGTCTGCTTCCGGGTTATCAAGACCGGAAAAATGGAATGCATCGATATCCAACCTGCCTGTTTGCTGGCGCAAGTAGATCTCAGCAGCCTGGAGAGGTTCGCGGTATTCTGCTCTCCCGCGATAATACCCCAGGGTTAACTGGCCTTCCAGGCAGCGCGCTGCGACCTGCTTAACGTGGTCGGGATGCATACGTCCGAAATAAAGCCCGTAGGGAAAGTAGAGCATATTCGGCGCAAAGCGGTGGCCGCCGACATGAATGGTCTGCCAGAGATCGAACTTCCCCATGGACTTTTCTTGATATTCGGCCAGCTTGTGGAAGGCTGCCGTACCGAAGTGAGCGCAGCATGGGTCGCGGCGCGCATTCGTACAGATCAGGAACGTGGGCCGCGTAGTCTGCTGCGACTGGTAGCGTGGGTCGCCTGCCAGGACAGCCGGTATATCCAGGCTGAGCAGATCGCGGTAGTCTTCCAGCTGAAACCTGTACATGACCGGCTGGTCTTCATTGGGGCGAATCACATAAAAGGCAATGTGGGGACTGGTAGTCTTCGTCTTCCCTTTAATCAGCTGCAGCCGGGGAGCCTCCAGCAATTTCTGCGCTTCGATAAGATAGGTTTTCACTTCCTCCGGCAGGTGGCTTGCTTCAAAGGCTTTCCCTTCCCAGGCGTCTTCATACTGGAGCAACAGCCAGGAACGAGTATGGGTAGCTGTTGCAGCCAGGGATTCCCCCTCCACCAGGCTGTTGGTCGAACAGGCCGTTTCCGCGATGTATTTTGTCTCCATTACAACCGCCTCCTAGCCGGCAATGTGCACACCTGCCCCACTTTGAGGATTTTTTCGGTCGAGCAGGGGTTGATCAGCTCCAAGAACTGCATGGCATCCTCTCCGGCGCTTAAAAACCGATCTCTTTGAGGATCTGATCGGGCTTGCGCGGGCTGCTCTCCGCAGCCGGCTTACCAGTGAGCTCTGACCAGAACGCCGCATCGTAGCGCCGCGAGCGCACTGGCAAAGGCATGGGCACACCCCATCCCAGGAGCAGCACCTCTTCCTTCGGCTGCAGGCGCGAGAGCATGCCGCGCAGCGCCTCGCGGCCAGCCAGGCCAGAGAGCACGGCCCGGATATCGTCCTCATCTCCCAGCCAGCCGGAGATGCGCGTCCCCAGCTGTGACATGACCTCATCGTAGATTTGCGAGGGGCGCTGGTCGATAATGAGCAAGGTTACATAGTATTTGCGCAACTCACGGGCGATGGTGCTGAAAGTCGTCTGGCTGGCCATCTCGCGGTTGAGCAGCTTGTGCGCTTCCTCGACCACGATGACCAGCGGGCGAGGCTCCCCCTCGCCCCTGGTGCGGAATTCGTTGGTGCGCTGCTCCCAGGCCTGGCGGATGCGCCGGGTGAGCAGGTTGCTCACCAGCAGGTAGTCCAGGTCGCTCTCGTAATTGCCAAACGAAAGGATCACGTGCTGGTTGGTTTCCAGGGATTTGGTGATCTCGCTGACCGTATCCGCCGCAGGCTTCTCCACGACATAAGGCAGGTGGAAGACCCGCCCGAGCTTGGAGTGCAAGCCTTCCGCTGCCGCGACGTTCACGCCGGCTGAATTTGCCCAGGCTGCTACACTATCCGGCGCAGGCATCTTCTTACCATCTTCGGTTTCGATGACTGCGCCGTTGCGCATTCGCTTAAACCCGGCGAACCACAGCTCGCGACCGAAGGTGCTCACCAGCGCCTCCAGGGTGGTCGGGGTGGTCTCTTTGAGGTTCAGCTCGCGCGTCAGCAGCTCGATGTCCTCCGGCTGGATGTCGGATTCGGCAACCTCCAGGTTGAAGTCCGGGGGTCTGCCGCGGATCGAGCGCGCCCTGCCCCAGACCGACCACGCGCACCCGGCTGGGAAACTTCGTCTTGAGCCCGGTGACCGGCTTGCCGCTATCGGAGGCGGTGTCGTCGAAGCCGTATTCGTTATGCATATCCAGCACCAATACCGCGGCGCGATCGGTGTGGATCAGCCCAGCCAGTACGATGCGGGTCAGGAACGATTTGCCGGTACCGGTTGCGCCGAAAACACCGGCCGAGCGCTGCACGAACTTATCCAAATTGATGCAAACGGGATGTCCCTGCTCGCGGGTGTAGCCAATGATGAAATTGCCCTTGCTTTCTGCCTTGCCGAATATCTCAGCGATATCACCCGGCTCAGCCAGGCGCACCGCAGCATGGTGGGGCGGGATGGTTTTGATCGGCAGGGGAGCAGGTTTTTCCTTAAGCCCGGCATCGATCGCCTCCTGCCATTTTTGATATTCAGCCAGGTTAGCTGGATCCGGCCCGCGCTCGAGCATCAGCGCCGGCAGCACCTCGAGGTTCGTGTACAGCGTCTGCCCATGCAGCAGGCTGGCAAGACCCGGCGGGAAGCGGCTCTCGCTCTGCTCGTCGGCAAAGCGCGGGTCGGTCGCTCCGAGCAGCAGGTCAGTCACCAGGCCATAGAACAGCCACTCATTGCTTTCGATGACCACGAAAGCGCCTTCCTGCACCTCCTGCGCGGGAACGGTCAGGCGGATGTTCAGGTTTTCTTTCAGGCCTCCGCCTACGACATAGCCGATGATGGATTTTTGATTTTTGATCGACGATTTCTGATTTGTCATAATAGTTTCACTAGTCAAAAATCAACGAGCGTATCGCTGAGCGCGCCGAGGACCGACACCAGGGTGGGATAATCGTCGCGCAGCAAAGTGATCAGCTCTTGAGTGGCTGCGCTCGCCCAGGAGGTATTTCCGGCAGCACCCTGCGCCGCTGCTGCTTGCTGTAAATGAGACGCCAAAAGCTCGCTCACCGGCAGATCAACCGCACGCAAGACGTGGCGGAAATACCCAAATCGTCCGGCGTCTGTGAACTGGCACAGCTCGTCCGGGTCGCACAGGTAAATTTTGTCCAGGCTGAACGGCGGCCGCGGCGGCAGCAGGTGGTAAATCCGCCCGGCGAGGCGGTAGCCAACGCTGAGCACCCCGATCTCCAAGGGCACGTTCCGGTTGAGGCGATTGTCGGCAATGATAGCTTCATCGACCCCGTCGGCAGTTATCAGCTGGCGCACCAGGCCATCGTCGTCAATGCGAATTTCATGCACCAGACCGAAGATATCGTAACCCGGATCCACCGCCACGCGCACCAGCGCTCCGAGCGTGGGGGTTTCCGTCTGGCTGGAGCGGCAGCCCACCACAAATCCAATAGTGCCGGCGCGCAGGAGCCGGCCAACTTCAATTACAGGCATACAGGTCTCCTCGATGGCTTAATAGCTGGTCCGTCCTGCCAGGTTCTTAGCAAACTGCTTGGTGGATAACTCGCCGACTGGCAGGCCGCGCCGGCGCAGCTCCAGCAGGATCATCTGGGTGACCTGCTCTTTCTCCTGCAGGCTTACCAGGGCCAGCTCGTGGGCGCGGTGCAGCGCGTACGGATAAGGTTTGCTGCCCATCACCCGGCACTGGTCTACCAGCACCGCCTGCAAGCGCTGCAGCATGCGGTCGTCCCCCGCCACCCAGGCCGGGATTTCCACCCGGGCGATGTGCGCTTGTTCCGGGCGCCCGACGTTCAGGTAGAAAAAGTGGAGCGCCAATGCTCCGGTATACTGGGACGCCGATTGGGCCTGCAAGGCGAAAACAGCCGAGCGTTCGCCAGGATTAAGCAGGGTTTGGTAGATTTCCAGGTCAGTTACGCCCAGCAGGTGCTGCACCTCGCCAGCATTCTCCAGCTCATTTTCCCCCATCACAGCTACCTCCAGCAGGCGAATTACAAGGTTCGCCATGGGCTTGTCCACATAGCCGGCGGTGGTTACGCCGAGAGCGTGGAGCTGTTCCAGTGCATCCAGGTACCTGGCCTGGGCGGTGCGCGTACCGGCCTGATCCTGACCCTCACGGACGCCCCACAGCTCAATCGGGCCGTCGGTGAATGAGACTACCGGGTTGCTTTCCTTCTCAGCCAGCCTGGCCAGGATAGCGCGCTCATCCAGGTCGCGCTGCAAAGCCAGGGCTGCCTCGGTGATCGGCTTACCCCGCTGGTAGAGCTCATCGCCATAATGGAGCTGAGATTCGATCCAGGTAGCTGGCGCTGAGGCGATCCCCGGTTCGATGCGTATTGCCCCAAGATTGATCAGCGAGTATTGGACTTCAATGTGACGGTCGGGGATGATCTGGGAGCCGTCGGCTGCCAGGACGATGACCTGCTCGGAGTTTTCCGGGCTGGGGAATGCTGCGTCCAACGCTTCAGGGACCCGCACTTCCGGGTCGACCGGGCAGGCGCAGCGCAGGTTCGCATCGAATTCCCGGGCGACGCGCTGCACTTTAGCTCGTAAAGCATCCAGATCGCCTGCGTATGCTTTTAGCAGGGCGAACGCGAGCTGGCGCTTTTCTTGCAAGTCCTTCTCTCGGATCAGCGCCTTATCGCCCAGCGCCTGCACCTGGTGGTGAAGTTCCTGGTAGTTGAGTGTCATCGCCGGAAAGCTTTCACAGAACACATGTTTGGTGTATTGTAAAGCTGGAAGGAGCGAGACGCAAGGGAAGTCAGCGCCTGAATGCGGATTTACGCCTGGATAAAGCGTTGAATTGGGTATAAAATTCATCAAGTATTTAGGATTGCCGCACAATCTAAATGGCAACACTGGCGAACTCACTCTATTCTGCTCAAAGCGCAAGCCTGCGGCCTTTTGACCCAAACCGGGACATGAGAGCGGTTGCCGACCTGGTGGAATTGTGCTTTGCAGATACGCTTGACCCAGATGGGCAGCAATACCTGCGGCAGATGCGCATGGCGGCTGAAAGCCCACGCTTCTTGAGCTGGTCGATCAGTCAGACCAGTGCCAATAACCTGCCCGCCAGCGGCTACGTCTGGGTTGAAGAGGGGCGCCTGATCGGCAACCTGTCCTTGATCCCATTCCTGTTCCACAACCGGAGATATTACCTGATCGCTAACGTCGCCGTCCATCCCGATTTCCGCCGGAAAGGTATCGGTCGCCAGCTCACCAACCGGGGTATAGAATATGCCCAGCAGAAGGGCGCGCCGGCGGTCTGGCTTCAGGTGCGTGAGGAGAATCTGCCGGCAGTGAATCTTTACCGCGGCCTTGGGTTTAGCGAGCGCGCCCGGCGGACCACCTGGCTGAGCCAGCGAGACCCCACTTCCCGATTACCTTCTCCATCTGTGACGATAGGCGCCTCTGCCAGAAAAGATTGGGCGCAGCATTGCAGCTGGTTGGAACGGACGTATCCTCCCGAGCTGGCCTGGCATTTCTCTGTCGATCTGAAGGAATTACGACCGGGGTGGCTGGGAGCTTTCCAGCGCTTTTTCAGCCAGGTCAGCCTGCACCAGTGGGCAGCTTCCCAAGATGGACAGCCCCAGGGACTTATTTCCCGGGTGGGGAATTTTAACGTTGCTGATAGCTTGTGGCTGGCAGTTCCACCCGAGAGTGACGATGCCGTGACCTATTCGCTGCTGGCGCATGCACGCCTGCACAGCTCACGCCGGCGAGCATTGGCGCTGGATTACCCCGCTGGGCGGGCAACCCAGGCTATCCAGGATGCCGGCTTCTACGCTCACCAGACCCTGATTTGGATGACGCTTGATTTCACCAGTCATCCCTGATATCGCGAATCCCCCGCACTGAAATCATAGCTGCACCGATACAATTTCGGATAATCGCCAATTAACCTTGTGCTCATCTTGACAACGAGTACAATAAAGAGTATCCCCCAATCCCATTGGGGGACCCGGCCTATCCCACGCAGATCAGAATCAGGAGGAATGAAAAGATGAAGAGAACCCTCGTTATTCTCGTGGTAATTTTTAGTTTGCTCCTCGCAGCCTGTGCGCCGGCTGCGACCCCGGCTGCCGTTCCAACTCCACAAACCATCATCCAGACGGTTGAAGTGGTCAAGACAGTCGTTGTGGCGGGAACGCCGCAGACGGTGGTAGAGACGGTGGTCGTCACGCCGCCGCCGGAAGAAGCCAAAACCTTATCCGTCTTCGGCGCCTACGCCACCGCCATCGAAGAGCCGTGGGACGGGGTGATCCACAGCGCTCTGCAAAAGGCTCAAGCCGATGGTCGCATTGCCTACGAGTTCACCGATGACATCGGCTATGCCGGCGATATGGAGCGGGTGCTGCGTGAGGTGGCCGAGCAGAAGAAACCGGATATCATCTTCGGGGATGCCTTCGGCAATGAAGAAGCCGTGCGCCGGGTGGCGAAAGACTACCCCGAGATCGCCTTCGTCTTCGGCTCGGGCGGCGGTCCGGCTGAACCGAACTTCTCCGTGTTCGACAACTGGATCCACGAGCCGGCTTATCTCTGCGGCATGCTGGCAGGCGGCCTCACCAAGAGCAACGTCATCGGCGTGGTGGGCGGTTACCCGGTGCCGGAAGTCAACCGCATCGTCAATGCCTTTATCGCCGGAGCTACCGCAGTCAACCCCGAAGTGGATGTGAAGACCACCTTCATCAACAGCTGGTTCGACCCCGCCGCTGCCAAGGAAGCCGCACTGGCGCAGGTCGATGGCGGCGCCGACGTGCTGTTTGCCGAGCGCTTCGGCGTCATCGAAGCCGCTGCAGAGAAGGGATTGTTTGCTTTCGGCAACATGAGCGACCAGAAAGACCTGGCGCCCGACAACGTAGTCAGCGGACCGGTGTGGAACATGGAGCCCACCGTCGACTACGTCCTGAACCAGGTAGCCGGCGGCACCTACACCGCCCAGGACCTGAAAGATTTCAGCATGGTCGCCAAAGGCGGCGCAACGCTTGCGCCCATCAACACCGGCGTCACGGGCGGCATCCCCCAGGAGCTGATCGACTCGGTCACCGCCAAAGAGACCGAGATCAAGAGCGGCCTCTTCCGCGTCGACATCGACGAAGCCCCGCCGCCGGCCAGCTCGAAAGGGGGCTGAGCGCCTCGGACGCACAGAGTTCAACATTCAATTTTGAGCCTGGACAAAGCCCTTGCTTTAAGAAATCAAGCCATCCTATGACCGTTCGCTGCGGCGGTTCGAACTGCCGCAGCGAACGGGTCCTATTTTCTTGCGATATGGCGAGCGATCTTGACCCGGTAGTGGTAATGCAAGGCATTACCAAGCGATTTCGGCATGGTGCTGGCGAACGACCATGTGGATTTCACCTTGCGCCAGGGGGAGATCCACGCCTTGCTGGGCGAGAACGGCGCCGGTAAGACCACCCTGATGCGCATCCTGTACGGTCTGTACCAGGCCGACGAGGGGGATATCAGGGTCAACGACCAGCCGGTGACTATCGCTTCGCCGAAGGACGCCATCCGCCATGGCATCGGCATGGTTTCCCAACATTTCGCCCTGGCGCCTCCGCTCACCGTCACCGAAAACGTCATTCTCGGCACAACCCACGGAATGCGTCTGAACATGGAGCAAGCTCACCGCGAGGTGCAGGCGGCTTCCGCGCGTTTTGGCGTCCTGGTAGAGCCAAGAGCGGCTATTCGGGACCTCTCGGTCGGGCAGCGGCAACGCGTCGAAATCCTAAAAGCGCTGTACCGGGATGCCAGGGTGCTGGTGATGGACGAGCCTACCGCCGTGCTCACCCCGCAGGAAGTGGAACAGCTGTTCAACAGCCTGAAGGGTCTCAAAGAGAAGGGTTTTTCTGTGGTTTTCATCAGCCACAAGCTGAACGAAGTGATGGCGATTACCGATCAGATTACCGTCCTGCGCCTCGGCAAGGTGGTGGGTACCTTGCCACCCAGGATACCAACCCCAGCGAGCTGGCGCGCATGATGGTCGGACGCCCAACCTTTGGCGTCACGCGCAAGCCCGAAGAGAAGGAGCAGCAGCCCGCAGCCCTGGTTCTGGAGGGCGTTACGGCATTGAACAATAAAGGGCTGCCCGCTCTCAGGGACATCTCCTTGAGGGTGCATGCCGGGGAGATCCTCGGCCTGGCTGGGGTCTCCGGTAATGGGCAAACCGAGATGGCGGAAGTGCTGGCCGGCATACGCCCGGTAACTCAGGGAAAGATGCTCATCTTCGACCGGGACGTCACCCAGATGGATGCCAAAGCCAGGATGGAGGTGGGCTTGGGGCGCATCCCCGAAGACAGCCGGGCAAATGTGATCGGGCAGATGACCGTGGCGCAGAATATCGCCATCGAGCAGTTAGACCGGTTCAGCCGCCGCGGCTACCTGGACCGCCAGGCCATCCGCCGCTATGCTCAGGTACTGATCGAAGAATACCAGATCAAGGCTTCCCCCGATGACCGCATGCACACCCTGTCTGGGGGCAATCTGCAAAAAGTGGTGCTGGCGCGGGTGCTGGCGCAGAGCCCCAAGGTCTTGGTGGTGGCGCAGCCCACCCGGGGGCTGGATGTGTCTGCCACTGAGTACGTGCGCAGCAAGCTGTTGGAGCAGCGCGCAGCGGGGGCTGCCATCCTGCTGATCTCAGAAGACCTGGATGAGATCATGCACCTGTCGGATACGATCGCTGTGCTCTACGAAGGCAGGATCATGGCTATCAGGCCGGCAGACGGCGCTACGCCGGAAGAACTGGGCCTGCTGATGGCCGGAGTGCAGCCGGCATGAGACTCCAGGTAGAACGTTTGCCAGCTCCGCTGTGGTTAAGGGCGGCGATCCCTGTCGTCAGCGTGCTCGTCACCTTCTTGCTGACTTCTGGCTTTGTGATTGCCGTCGGGGCTAACCCGCTGCAAGCCGCGTACTATTTCCTGCTGGACCCCCTTTCGAACCCGGTGCGATTGATCGAAGTGCTGGTCAAAGCCACCCCGCTGCTGATGACCGGAGCCGCGGTGGCGTTCGCCTTCGCCGGCGGGTATTGGAACATCGGCGTCGAAGGACAGCTATACATGGGCGCCACGGTCGCCACGGCAATTGGCTTGCAGATGAACGGTGTGCCAGCCTGGATCGCCTTGCCGCTCATCGTGATTGGCGGATTTTTAGGCGGCATGGGATGGGCGATCATCCCGGCGGTTATGAAAGTTCGGCTGAAAATCGACGAGGTAGTGACTACGCTGCTGCTCAACTACGTGGCCATCTTCATCGTCAGTGCCCTGCTTAACGGCCCCTGGCGGAACCCGATCTCCCAATGGCCGCAGTCACCGGAGATCGCCGCCAGCGCTATCTTCCCCCAGCTGATCCCCCGCTCGCGCCTGCACATGGGATTTATCCTTGCCATTTTTATCATCATCGCTCTTTGGTTTGTGCTCAACCGCACCGCATTCGGCTTGAAGATGAGGGCGGTGGGGTTGAACATGGAGGCAGCCCGCTTTTCGGGCATCCACGTTGACCGGACCATCATGATTGTAGCCCTGGTCAGCGGGGGGATTGGGGGTCTCGCGGGAGCCAGTGAGGTAGCTGGCATCCACTTTCACCTGATCGATGCTATCTCGCCGGGTTATGGCTACACCGGCATCATCATCGCCACCTTGGGCTCGTTGAACGCCATCGGCGTGGCAGCCGCGGCGCTGTTCATCGGGCTGGTTGACACAGGCTCCCAGACTGTAAGCCGCGCCCTGGGTGTGCCGGCCTATCTGGGCGACGTGCTCCAGGCAACCCTGCTGCTGGTTACCCTGGCCATGCTCCTGCTGCAAAGCTACCGTATCTCCCTGCGCCGCCGGAGGGATGCTCCCAAGGACTAGGCGTATGAACGAGATACTCTCCGTTACGTTCCTGGTTGGGTTGATTACTGCCACCTTGCGGGTCGCCACGCCTCTGGTGTACGCCTCCGTTGGCGAGGTTTTCACCGAACGCTCCGGCATCTTGAACCTGGGAATCGAAGGGATCATGTTCCTGGGAGCGTTCGTTGGCTTTACGGTTGCTTATCAAGCCGACCAGGCTGGGATGGCTGCCTACCTATGGATCGGGCTGCTCAGCGCTGTCCTGGCTGGTATAGGGATGGGCTTATTGATGGGCTTTTTCACCGTGCGGCTGGGAGTGAACCAGCACGTCTCCGGGTTAGGGATCACCCTGCTCTGCACCGGATTATCCTTATTTGGGTTCCGCCTGGTTTTTGGTGAGCGATCGGTCCTGCCATCCATAGACCCATTTCCCCAGCTCACACCTTTCAATGGCATTCCTGTGCTCGCCGATATCTTCAACCAGTACCTGCTGACCTACATCGCATTCCTGGTGCTGGTGCCGCTGAGCTTTTGGTTGCTCTTCCGCACCACGTTTGGCATGAATATCCGCGCCGTGGGGGAGAATCCGGAGGCAGTCGACGCCGCCGGTCTGAACGTCTTCCACATTCGCTATATCGTTCTGGCGCTGGGCGGCGGCTTGATGGCGATCGGCGGCGCCTTCTTATCCCTAGCTCAATTAGGGGCATTTACACCGGGGATCATCGCAGGGCGCGGCTGGGTGTGCATCGCGCTGGTGATATTTGCTCGCTGGCAGCCAGTGCGGGCTGCCCTCGGCGCTTTGCTTTTTGGAGGTGTCTTTGCCTTGCAGCTGCGCCTGCAGACGATGGGCTTCAAGCTGCCCTTCGAGCTATTCCTGGCGCTGCCCTACCTGGTGACTATCGCCGCCCTGGCGTTATCCAGCCGGCATATTTCGTACCCAGGAGCTTATCTGAAGGCATATCACCGGGAATAAAGAAGAATACTATTAATCATAGGAGTTACGCAGTTGAAGGAAAAGTCCGAAAAATGGGTGATAATGGGCGCTAGCGCCATATGCCCCATTTTCGGTAATTCCTTTGCGAACTGCGTAAGTCCTAAATCAATTGCGATGATTAGCTATCAAAACTTACTTTCAGGAGGAACCTATGGATGAATATATGGCAGCTGCCATCGAAGAGGCTCGAAAAGGGCTGGCAGAGGGGGGCATCCCGATTGGCTCCGTGCTGGTGCTGGATGGAAAGATCGTCGGCCGCGGGCATAACCGCCGCGTGCAGAAGGGCAGTGCTATCCTGCACGCTGAGATGGACTGTCTGGAAAACGCGGGTCGACTGACGGCAGCCGATTACAGCAGGTCTGTGCTCTACTCCACCCTTTCCCCATGCGATATGTGCAGCGGCACCGTTCTGCTGTATAAGATCCCCAGGGTGGTGATCGGTGAGAATAAGACCTTCCAGGGACCGGAAGCGTACGTCCGCTCGCGTGGGGTGCAGCTTGAAATCCTGAACCTGGATGAGTGCATCCAGTTGATGGAGGATTTCATCGCCGCCCGCCCCGAGCTGTGGAATGAAGATATCGGTGTGTGAGGTAAATGGCTTTTATTGGTTGATTTGTTCTACAGCGCTTTTGCCAACCTGTAGTACATTTCGTTCCAGCGCAGCTCCTTCTGCCAAACTGGCAGTTGAGTGTTTTCATCGATCACTAACAACTCTATATCCGCTATCTCAGCGAAATCTTCAAGGTTCTCTACCTGGAGAGCCTGGCTGAAGGCGGTGTGGTGGGCACCGCCAGCCAGGATCCAGGCTGCTGCCGCTGTCTTGAGATCAGGCCTGGGAACCCATACTGCTCGCGCGACCGGCAATTTAGGCATCGCTTGTTCAGGCTGAATTACATCCACTTCGTTTACGATCATTCGAAATCGATTTCCCAAATCCACAATGGTTGCATTGATCGCTGGTCCAGGGGATACGTTGAACACCAGCCTGGGAGGATTAGACTTGCCCCCGATGGATAAAGGATAAATTTCCAGAGTTGGCGTTTGTTCAGCGACCAATTCGCAGACTTCGAGCATGTGAGCGCCAAGCACCTTCGGTCTGTCCCCGCTGAGATCATACGTATAATCTTCCATGAAGGAAGCGCCTCCCTCCAGGCCGCTGCCCATTACCTTTATAGCCCGGATCAAGGCTGCTGTCTTCCAGTCGCCCTCTGCCCCGAATCCGTATCCATCTGCCATCAAGCGTTGAACCGCCAGACCCGGTAATTGGTTTAGACCATGCAAGTCCTCAAATGTGGTCGTAAAGGCTTTGAATTGACCTTCTTCAAGAAAAGCTCGCATGCCAAGCTCGATGCGGGCGGCGTCGCGCAGCGCCTGGCGTTGGTCGCCATGGGGGCGCAGCTCTTTCGCTACCGTATATCGTTCATCATATTCAGAAGCCAACATATCAACGTCTGTGTCCAACACCGCATTGACATACTCAACAAGCTCCCCAATGCCATATCCATACACCGCATATCCCAAGCGGATTTGCGCTTCCACCTTATCGCCCTCAGTGACTGCCACATCCCGCATGTTATCCCCAAAGCGGGCAATCCTTGCTCCCTGAGCGTCATGCCAGGCGCATGCGGCGCGCATCCAGGTAGCAAGCTTATCTAATACATCCGCGTCCTGCCAAAATCCAACAATCACTTTCCGGTTCATCCGCATTCGGGTACCGATGTAATCCAAATTCGCGATCGCCGTGAGCTGATTGATTGAGATTCATAAAATCCATGTCGATCGTCGACCAGGGCAGCTCCCGGTTAAACTGTGTATGCAAATGTACCCAGGGTTTTTGCAAAGCATTTAAACCTGCAATCCACATTTTCGCAGGGGAAAATGTATGCATCCAGGTTATCAGTCCAATACAGTTTTTGGAATAATTTGCTTCGGAGCACAGGTCATATATCGCCTGAGGTGTGGTCACGATAGGCTTGAAGACGACATTAACAGGCAGCTTCCCGCTTTGCGATAGTCCCTCGGCTATTTTGTTTGAATGTTCTGCTACTTCTCGTAAAGCTACATCGCCGTAAAGGTGCTGGCTTCCAGTAACGAACCAAACCTCATATTCTTTGAGGTCTATCATCTGTGTCTCTCCATATCTATATTTATTTAGATCAGGCTGTTTGCCGGATGGTATCGACCATTGCCCAAAAATTCTCCAGTGGCGTATCCAGCTGCAGGTTATGGGTCGGGCCGATGATCAAGCCTCCGTTCTGACCAATTGTCTCCAACCGGTTGATCACCTCACGTCGCACATCCTCAGGCGTCCCTGACGGGATTGTCTTTTGAATATCCAAGGAACCCCAAAAACACAGCCGGTCCCCATACTCGGCTTTCAATCTCACTGGATCCATCGCCAGCGGTTGGATGGGATTCAAGATATCCACGCCGATCTCGATTAATTCAGGGATGATCGGATACACGACCCCATCGGTGTGGTAGGCTATCTTGATCTGAGGATTGATCGTGCGCAGGGATGAGATCAAATCAGCCATGCGCGGTTTAAGATATTTACGCCACATTTTCGGTGACATCAACATCGTATTTTGACCGCCGACGTCATCGCCCAACCAGATCATATCCACGCCCAGCCTTACGAGCTGCTGTGTGACGCGCTTATGGTAGTTGAAAGGGAAATCCAGCACGCGCTCTGCCTTGTCCGGGATCAACTGCCATGTCCATCATCAGCTGCTCATAACCGCGCAGCGCCCAGGCGGTTTCAAAGATCGTTGTCGGGGTAACTCCGACGATCCAGTATTCGTCCTTGTAGTTCCGAATGACCCGCTCGGCTTCGACGTATAGCTCGGGACGATTCGGGTCGGGCGCTTGATAGGTATCCAGGGCATGATCGTCGGCCAACGGATGGGCCAAAGGCTCGGTATATTTGCCCTTGCCATAACGAGTTTCGTATTCGATCACTTTCCAGGTTACGCCCCACTCATCCTGATAATGATCCACGTTTTGATACCCGTCCTGGTAATATCCATTGACCCAACCGACCGAGGTCAGCAGCATATCTTCGTCGAGAGCCCGCTCGAGCTCGTAGGTATTGCCGCCTCCATGCGGATTGTGCAGGCCCTGTCCTTTTAGTCGTAAATCGGCTTCCAGGCGTGCAGCAAATTCCGGTGTGAAGCTGATCTGCATCGGGCAGCGATCAGGTTCTTCATGGTTGAGCGCAGTCAAGACGCGGTCACGGTGCTTCATCAAGTCTCTTCCTTAACGGGTCGATAATCTTCACCGGCTACAGATGAAGGGTGACTCATACCATACTGCAGCGCGGTATCAAAAGCCGCGACGATATTCTCCGGTGGAACGAATGCCTGGATGTTGTGCACCGCCGCGAATACAAAGCCTCCACCAGGTGCGAGGTCATCGATACGTCGCTTCACCTCGTCGACAACATCTTGCTGGCTTGCCAAATGGCAATACACGCTGGGTATCGACCCCGCCACCCCAAAAAACAATGTCCCGTCCGAACTCAGTTTTCAGCTCCTTGGTATCCATACCTTTCGCCGAAACCTGGACCGGATTCAGGATATCAAATCCGATCTCGATCAAGTCGGGGATTAAACCGCGCGTAGCCCCGCAGCTGTGGTAGAACAGCTTGGCATCTGTCTTTTTCTTGATCGCTTCAACCAGCCGTTTCTGTTTGGGCTTGATCATCTTTCGATAGACCTCGGGATTGATCATCCAGCCATTTTGCCCGGTCAAGTCATCCCAATAGGTGAAAACCTGGATATACGGGCCAACCTGCTCGAGGTATCTGTTGCAGGATTCAATATAGATATCGGTGATGGTCTCCATCAAACGATCTGCAAAAGCTGGCTCAGTGAGCAAAGCCATTAAAAAGTTCTGCAAGCCCATGACCCGGGCTGGTTGTTCAAAGATGCCTCCGCCGATCACCGCGCTGCCCACGAGTGCGTAGTCAGTGGTTTCATACAGGGTTTTTGCCTGCAGACCCAGCTGCGCATTGACTTCTGCCGGATCAGGTTGAGGCCAGCGATAGTTGTCCAGTGCAGACATCGTCGCTTCTTTGATCGGGAAGTCGACCCAATCAAAATACAATCCGCCGGTTTTAGGCATGTGCAATTTCGAGCCCCAGCGATCGACGAAAGCATAATATTCGCCTTCTTCGAAAATATCCACACCGACCGTTGTCGCAGCAGGTAATTGCACCATGCGGAAATCAACCCCGAACCGCTCCATCAATCCATCGTCAACATAGGGCAGCTGCTGCACGTAATCCAGCATCTTGATCTGCTCAACGGGCATGCCAAGATATTGTTTGAGTTCGATATAAGTCTTCTTGACGATCGAACTGACAATCGTCGCGCCCAGATCGATCGGGACGCGATCGGGCTCTTTATGATTGAGGGATTGTATTACCCTTTGCCGGGACGTCATCACGCTCTCCTCCAATGGCTAAAGCATTTTCGCAGGACAGCCCTGGACAGTAACGGATACCCAGTCGGATTATCAGCCTGATTTATCAGCCTGATGGGGCGAATGGTCTGTGTTACGTGGTTTGATTACTCCGCACGTTTACGCAGATAAGAGTGCATAATCACCGATAGCACGATGATTAGACCGTAGATCAGCTGGGTCCAGAATCCTGTCAAGCCGGCAGCCACAGTCGCAGCTTCAATGGAACCGATGATAAAGGCTCCGATGAAAGTCCCCAGGATCGTACCGACGCCGCCGAAGACGGACGTACCACCCAGGAAGACGGAGGCCAGGGTGCTCAATAGATAACCGTCTCCCAGGCTGGGCCATAAATAGGCAACGTAAAAGCTGGCGATCACGCCGGAGAAGGCTGAGACCAAACCTATTAGCATGAAGGCCTGGATGCGGGTACGCCCGGTGTTGACGCCCATCAGTTCGGCGCTCTTGACATTATCCCCAATCAGGTAAATGTGTGCGCCATATCTGTGACGGTTGAGCAGCACCCAACCGAGGATCGTGATCACGATCAACCAAACCATCTGCATTGGAACGTACCCACCGATCTTGCCGACCAGCAGTGGGTAAAGGGGTGTCAGCTTAATAAACTCCAGTGTGAAATTCCCACCCGAAAGAAGCACCAACACTGCGCCCCGCCAAAAGAATTGCGTACCGAGGGTGACGACGAGTGAAGGAAGGCCAAACTTAACGATGATAAACCCATTCAGCCAGCCAATAGCGGTTCCAGTCACCAGGGCGGCGATAATCGCCAGGAATACCTGTATGGTCGTGTTACCGATGAAGCCCGTACCATTGTATGTAAAATAAAACGCCACCATGCCCATCGCCATGATCGATGGGAATGAAAGGTCGATCTCTCCCGCGATCACCACTATGGTCAGGGGAATGGCCATAATGGCAAAAAACGGAATGGTTAACATGAATGCATAATATATTTGTGAGGATAAAAAGGTTTGTGGGGCTAAAATGATAAATATCAGCCACAAAGCCAGGAAGACACCGATTATTCCAAGCTGGGCGCTGTTGTGGCGGGCAAATCTCCGAAAACTGAAGGGCTCTTTATAGTGCTGGCTGACTTCGGGTGCGCCACCTTCGGTTTGAGAGTTCATTGATTTCATCCTTGTTTATTCGTTAATCGAGGCTGCCGGTTTCAGCAACACGGACCATCTTTTCCATCAAGTCGCTTAAGCCGATATTTTTTGTGTGGAACTCACCGGCAACTTTACCGCGGTCGATCACCACCACGCGATCGGCGACATTGTAGACGTGCAGGATGTTGTGGTCAATAAATATGGCGGATTTGCCGGCCTCCTTGATACCATTAACGAAGTTGACCAGTTTGGCTGTCTCTTTGAGCGAGAGACCCATGGTCGGCTCGTCAAGAATGATAATTTCGGCATCGAAGAAAAGGGCGCGCACGATGGCTACGCCCTGCTTTTCACCGCCGGAATACTTGCCAACCCGTGAATCGGGACTGACAGCCGTCGAGGTGAAACCCATGGATTCGCTCATCAGCCGGTGTGTTTCATCCTTCATCCGTTGAATATCGAGGAAACCCAAGGAGTTGCTAAGCTCGCGTCCCATAAAGATATTGCGCCACAAGGTTTGCAGTTCAGCCAGCGCCCGTTCCTGATATACAGTTTCCACACCTAATTCTCTGGCTTTGGGAACCGTGAGATTATCCACTTTCTGACCATTGAAATAAATCTCACCGGATGTGGGTTGGTAATATCCGGTGATGATCTTGATCAACGTTGATTTTCCGGCGCCATTATCGCCCAGCAGGCCTACAACTTCATTCCTGCCCAGCTGAAAATCGATATTTTCAAGCGCCTGGACCTCTCCGAAGGATTTGGATACATTCTTAAGTTCGAGGCGATATTCTTCCATAAACCGACTCCGTTCCGGTATTGGTTTACCCTCAGGCTCCCGAATTACATATTTCAATGAGAATGGCAAGGGCTAAATGGTAAGTATTCATTTTGAGCCACTTAGCCCTTGCAAGTTTTTCTATCGTTGCCTCAGCAGAGCCATAAGCATGTCAACAAGTAAGGAGCGATCTTGCTTTAGCGAATCTGCTGCGTCACCAATGGGGCCAGCTGATCGATATTGCTTTTATCAGCAAAGCCAGCACCAGTATCGATCTGCAGACCGGCGAAACCGTATTTTTTCGTGAGACAAGTCTGCAGAACACCGAAGTAGCCTTGTAGATATTGTTGCTGATCGATCACCAACTGGAGCCAGCCATCCTGGATTGCTTTAACCGCATTCCCGGACATATCGAAACCGGCAGCATAAACTTCACCCGGCTTCTTGCCGGCGGCTTCCAGGAAGGACTGCACGGTGCCCGTCAGGTTGCCGTGATCGGTCACCATCAGCTTAATATCGGGGTTGGCGGACATGATGCCGGTAAAGACTGGCACGCCGGCGGCCGCGCTCTTGTTTGTGGCGTCGTCGATTTCCTGGTAGATCACGGTCAGTCCGGCTGCTTCTAGAGCATCCTTAACACCTTTAGTGCGCTCACCGCGGCCCGCTTGTGACAACAGCCCCCACAAGAAGGCTTTGTCGCCTGACTTCACGCCTGACCGTTTTACAGCTTCCTGACCCAGGGCGAATCCAGCGTCGTAGAGAATAGCACCGACGTAGCCGAAGCCGTTGGTGGCATATTTGCCTTGAGCCTCCGGCAATTGCGTGTTCATGCTGGTCACAAGAATGCCCTTGGACTCAGCATCATCGATGAGCGGATCAAAAGCGGGATCGCCGGGATGACCCATGATGGCAATGCCATCGGGCTTGGTCGCAACGGCTTGGGTGAACTGGCTGGTCATCTTAGCAGGATCCCAGTCAGACCACACGTATTGCACATCCGCCCCGGTATCTTTTGCGGCCTGGAGAGCACCGTTATAAACTACCTGCTCGAAGCCACCACCTGGTGTCCCGCCAGGGAAGAAGACGATTTTGGTGCCGGAGCACCATCCGCCGGTAGCTGCGGCACCTGCCGGAGCTTGTGTAGCAGCAGCTGGCGCCTGGGTGGCAGTGGGGGTGCATGCAGCGAGCACGATGACGAACAGGGCGATAGCGGTTAGACCACGTAAAACTTTCTTGTGCATTTCAGCCTCCTATAGGGTATGTATATCAATTGATCGATCTTAAACGTGCCGTTTTACACCAGTTGTACGATCGGGTTTAGTTCAGAAGCACCTCCTTTCACAGATATGATTTCTCAGCCAGGAGTGATTCAGTCATCGAGCGAAGGAATGAAGACCGAGAATTTTTGCAAACTGCACCTGGATTATAAAGAACTTGCCCGGACAATCAGCTCCGGTTTAATCAAGGTTAAACCAATCTCTCCAGGATCTTCTTGCCGGCGATATGCCTCAATCGCCCGATGCAGATACTGCACAGCCAGACGTCCCACGTCAATTAGCCGCTGGTAAACTGTCGTTAATGGCGGCCAAAAACACATCGAATCAGGAATATTATCAAAACCGACGATCGCCAAATCCTGGGGAACTCGCCGACCGGATTGATAAGCAGCACCCAAAGCGCCTAATGCGATCTGGTCGCTGCAGGCAAAAACGGCATCCAGGTCTGGCTCTTGCAGCAATAAAGTGCGCATCCCTTGTTCTCCGCTTACGGCTGCCCAATCGCCTTCAACGACCAAAGATGGCGTCGGGTGAATACCAGCCAGCTCAAGCGCATCTCTCCAGCCAGCGTAGCGCTCACGGGCTTCCCACCAGGTCAGTGGACCGGTAATAATCCCTATTTTACGACGACCTTGATCGATTAGATGTTGAGTAGCTTGCCTGCCACCATCGCGATTATCTACTGCGACCACTGCCCGCCCAGCCTGCGGTCCCATGGTCAGAAAGACGATCGGCGGAAGTTGATAAAGATGAGAGGATTTGAGCCATAACCGGTTATCGCCCACTTCTGGCACAGCCCAAATTATTCCATCCACTCGCCTTGTGATTAATGAATCTAATACGTGCTCGTGGTGGCTATCACTCGGTTGGCTTAATAGATTGAGAAACAATGAATAACCCAATTCGCGGGTTTGCTGTTCGATGCCGACCAAAATCCGCGAGGGACCGTAATAATCAATCCCCCAGGCGACGACTGCCAAAGTATTGCTGCGCCGGTGGATCAAACTGCGTGCCAGGATATTCGGTCGATAATCGAGCTGATCAATTGCCGCCTGAACCCGTTCCCGGGTGGCCTCACTTATTTCGCCTTGATTGTTGACAACCCGCGAGACTGTCTTTGTAGAGACGCCAGCCAAATCAGCCACATCCCTTAAGGTTGCATGCGGGTTTCTTCTAAACTGAGGATTTTCTTGGGGGCTTTGCGGCTCAGTGCTCATCTCAGACCAAATAATCAGTTGACGTCAGCGTTGACGACAACGATGTCAGCCCTATCATATTACAATCTTATTCCCTATGTCAATAGGCATATTGAAATATGCAGGCAATTATGAAGAAAACAAGGGAAAGGCGGTTAAATCAAACGAGCAAACCCGCAGGTTTGCCCATTTTTTGACACTCGCCCAAGCGTCGATACTTATTATGCCTGAGATTCTCGATCTGTAGCTTAACAATTTTGAAAGGTAAGCGCAGTATTCCTTAACCTTTTTTCAGGGCCAAGCGGAGGAAAATCCTGCCGGCTGGTCAAAAAACCAGCCCGAGCAGCCCTAACAACAGCAATGCAGGCAAACCGACGATAACCAGTCCGATAATGCAGCCCACTGAGCCGACTGTCAAGCCAAAGATGCCGGCTACCAGCCCTAGCGCCAATCCGATCACTCCCAATACAAGCCCTACAATCAACTTAACCAAGAACATAACCAAGATCTCCTTTCAGACCACAGCCAACAGATTGGCCTAATATCTATCCGAAAATGGATGGAGAACCGATTTCAGGTGTGTGCGGCGAAGCCGCACACACCTCAAAATCGGAACCTACCCGTAATTTCGTACAGTTTCTTATTGGTATTTACGCTGAGGGCCGGTTTTGGTTGCAGGAATTGCGTGAGCTCAGTTAAGAGGACGTCGCTTAATCGGGAGAGGGCTGACCATACTGCATTAATACGATCTGTACGACCAGGCCAATAGCAGCCAGGAGCATAAACCAGACCTGCTCAGAGAAAAGAGGCAATTGGATATATTGGACGACGATCGAGGCGCCAAACAAGGTTGAGACCAGGATGAGGGTAAAGTCGAATGATACCAGCGCCATGCCAACGCAGACTGCGCCGGTGACCACCAGGGCAATCCACCCAGCCATGCTCTGGTTCCAATTAAAGGTTGTTACCAGGTTGTACAGCAGCGCCCCGCCTGCCAGGAAAACGACGATATAGGCAATGATGCGCTTGAGCACGTAGCTGGCAAACCCCGCCAGGAAGCCTGCGACCGCTGATAGGATCAGGCTATAGACCAGCGATTGGCCAGGGACGAAGCGCTCGAGTAATAGGGAAGTCAGGTAAAAGACGACCCCGCCGGCAAACAAGGCATAGTTCCAGCGCCCCAGGATCATTATCAAAAAGCCAATCAGTATTTGAACGGCAACCATGCTCACCCTCCGCCATCCCGTGCAGGATACGATTAGATCGTAAGCATTCCTGTCCAGCTTCCCCTACTATAGTACAATTTCAATCTCTGCGCAACTGAAAATCTTGTAAGGCAGTGCGACCATTTTCCTGTCCGGAAGTGAATATGCCCTCGTCAAAAAAACGTACCACCAACCCGCAGGACCTTTACCTCTTCGAGCTCATCTCCAGCACACGCCTCGCTCCAGACGGTAAAAATGTCGTCTATTCTCAGCAGTGGGTCGAAAAAAAGACTGAAAAAAAGTATGCCAACTTGTGGGTCGTTTCCACGGACGCCGGAGGTCCGGTCGGGCCGCGCCAATTTACGTATGGAAGCCAGCGCGACGAGCACCCGCGTTGGTCCCCAGATGGAAGCCAGATAGCCTTCCTTTCCAACCGCGGCAACTCGGAAAAACCATCCCAGGTTTATCTGATCCCCTTCGGCGGAGGCGAAGCGCGCCCGCTGACGGATCTCCCCGCGGAGATCCTGGATTTCGTCTGGTCGCCGGATGGGAAAAAGCTGGTGTGCAGTGTGCGTAAGCTCGATGCGGAGGCGCTTGACCGCCAGAAGGATGAGCAGAAGAAAAAACTGGGTGTGGTAGCCCGCCACTATAACCGGTTATTTTACAAGCTGGATGGGTACGGCTATCTGCCCCACGAACGCACTCACCTGTGGGTGGTCGATTCCCGCACGGGTAAAGCCAGGCAATTGACCGAGCATGCGATGTACGACGAGCAGCAGCCTGCCTGGTCGCCCGACGGGCGCTGGATTGCCTTCGTCTCGAACCGCAGCCCAAACCCGGATGACAACCTGTACGCCCAGGATATTTACGTCCTGCCGGCTGCCGGGGGCGAGATGCGCAAGATCGAGGCTCCTGTAGGCGAGAAGCTGCTCCCCTCCTTCTCGCCCGACGGGCGCTGGATCGCCTATTATGCGAATGAGACCGATCACGAGGAGTATAAGAACGTGGGGCTTTGGATCGTGCCCAGCGATGGCAGCCAGCCACCCTGCAACCTGACCGAGAAATATGACTTGCACGCCTCTTCCTGGACGATCAATGATCTGGGCCAACCTGAGATGATGCCTCCCACCTGGTCGGAGGATGGTCAGACCCTTTATTTCCCGATGGTGAAACACGGCTCCTCGCTGTTGATGTCGATCGACAGGGATGGTGAAAACCTCACCACCGTGATCGGCGGCGAGGGCGTGGTGGGCAGCTTCTCATTCGACCGCAGTCAGGATAAGCTGGCGTATTTCTACGGCACGCTGTACGACCCTGGGCAGGTCTACTTGCGCGACATGCAAAACGGAGACCAGCGAAAGCTCACCCAGGTGAATAAGGCATTGTTCGAGTCGCTGGAGCTCGGAGAAGTAGAAACCTATTGGATCAAAGGTCCGGATGGGAACGATCTGCAGGGGTGGATTCTCAAGCCGGCGGGTTTCGACCCGGCGCAGAAATACCCCTCCATCCTGGAGATTCACGGCGGCCCGATACTCAATACGGTTATTTATTCATGCACGAGTTTTACTTCCTGGCAGCCCAGGGTTATGTGGTCCACTTCTGCAACCCGCGCGGCGGGCGCGGCTACGGCGAAGCTCACGCCGCAGCGATCTGGGGCGGCTGGGGCGGCGCCGATTATGCCGACCTGATGGCCTGGACGGATTTCGTTGCCAGCCAGTCCTATATCGACCCGGATCGCATGGGCGTCACCGGCGGCTCCTACGGCGGCTACATGACCGTGTGGATCATCGGCCATACCCATCGTTTCAAGGCCGCAGTCACCCAGCGCTGCGTCAGCAACCTGATCAGCATGTGGGGCTCGAGCGATTTCAACTGGACCTTCCAGCAGGAGCTAAACGACCGCCCTCCCTTTGAAGATCTGCAGAAGTTCTGGGACCACTCACCCATAAAGTATATCGGGAATGCCCATACGCCGACCCTGGTCATCCATAACGAGATGGATCTGCGCTGCCCGATCGAGCAGGGCGAGCAGGTGTTTGTCGCCCTGAAACGCCTGGGGGTGGAGAGCGAGATGGTGCGCTTCCCGGATGAGTTCCACGGTCTATCGCGGACCGGTCGCACCGACCGGCGCATCGCCCGCTTGAACCACATTGCCCGCTGGTTCAAGCAGTATTTACAGGCTTAACCTGACACCCATATTATGGCCTTTCTCATTTGGGGAGCAAATTGAATAAAGCGGCGAGTAAGATTGGATATATAATATTTTAATTACAGAATTTATTCGTATTTGTCAGGATTGCCACCTTGATAACTGCATCGCTGAGTAAATACCAATTTTTTGCGAGAATTATTCGGCTTATATAGAGAATTGGGGTTGGATTGGCAGAACTCGCAATCGAACTGCTCGGCGGTTTTCGAGTGACCGTTGATGGTCGACCCATCGAAGAACACGCCTGGAATCGCCGCAAAGCTCAGAACCTGGTCAAGCTGCTCGCCCTGACCCATGGGCATCGTCTGCATCGAGAGCAGCTTATGGAGCCGCTTTGGCCCAATACGGATCCGGATTCCGCTGGAAATAACCTGCGCCAGACGATATACCTGGCACGTAAGACATTGCAAAGCGTTGGTCACGGGCGATTTCCACTTTATCCAGCAGGAGAGCAGCTGGGTTGAGATGCAAGCACCCCAGGGAATATGGGTTGACGTAGAAGAATTCGAGCTGCAAGCATCCCTGGCACAGAAAGTTAAGAACCCCCAGGCATATCATTCTGCCTTGAAATTATATAAAGGCGAGTTATTGCCGGGTGATATCTACGAAGACTGGACTGTGTCTCGCCGGGAAACCTTACGCCAGCTCCAGCTTACACTCTTATTGGAGCTTGCCAGTGTTTACGAGGCGGAAGGTGAAATTCGGCAGGCAATCGAGACCCTCAAACAGGTAGTCGAGCTGGAGCCCATCCAGGAAGAAGCCCAGGCAGACCTAATGCGCTTGTATGCGCTGGCAGGGTGGCGATATCAGGCATTACGCCAATACGATGAGCTCCGGGAAGTACTACGCAAAGAGCTGGAGGTAGAGCCATCTGAGAGCAGTCAAAAGCTCTATCAAGAAATCATGGAGGGGTCTTATCTATCCTCCGCTGTACCCCTTAAACCTGTATCTGAAGCAGAGACCGGCCACCGCTCTCGTCACAATCTCCCCAATTTACTGACCCGGTTTATCGGACGGGAGGCGGAGATCGTTGAAATAAAGCGCCTTCTCGGGCGAACCAGGCTGCTCACCTTGACCGGAGCCGGGCGGCTCGGGGAAGACCAGGCTGGCTTTGCAAATTGCCTTCCAGCTGGTGGATGACTATCCCGATGGAGTCTGGTTTGTTGAGCTGGCAGGATTGCGCGATCCTGCTCATGTCTCAAGAGCGGTCCTTGCTGCTTTAGAAGTTGCTGAACAACCTTCACAGGACAATACTGAAACCCTTATTGGTTATTTACGCTCGAAGAACCTGTTGATTGTACTGGATAACTGTGAGTACGTTTTAGAGGGCTGTACTGATTTATCCATAGCTTTGCTTAAGCAGTGTCCTGAATTAAAGATCCTCGCCAACAGCCGGCATACCCTTGGGGTAAACGGTGAGATGATTTGGCCGGTAGTGGGGCTGAATTTACCGCCACCACTTGAGCCCTCCCAGTACCACTCAATGCAGTCTCCCAATATGGAAGAAATAATCGAAAAATCAGAGGCCGTTCGTCTTTTTTGCGATCGCGCCCAGCACATTCAGCCACGGTTTGAGATAACCGAACAAAATGTCAACCAGGTTGCTCAGATTTGCCGGAGCCTGGATGGCTTGCCGCTGGCGATCGAGCTGGCTGCTGCACGTTTGAATGTTCTCTCCCCTCAAGAAATTGCTGCCAGATTGGATGATCGCTTTCGCCTGTTGACCACCCGGAATCGGGATGTGGTCGACCGCCACCAGACGATGCGCGCTGCAGTGGATTGGAGCTATGATTTACTAAATCCGGAAGAGCGCATCCTCTTTAACCGATTATCGGTTTTCAGGGGGAGTTTTACCCTGGATGCAGCTGAAGCCCTTTGGTCAGGCACAGAAAAATTCACCCTGGACGATCGACTCAGAAATTCGCTCCCAACCTGCGCCGGCTGATAGGGGGGTGAATGGCGATCCTATCGTCTGGTTTGATCTCGATCCTGGATTTGCTATCTTCTTTGATTGAAAAATCCATGGTGATAAGCGAGCAGAGCGAGCGAACCAATATCCGCTACCGGCTGCTTGAGACTTTGCGCCAATATGGAGAAGAACGCCTGATGGCGAGCGGAGAAGCGGAAACTATCCAGTACCGGCATGCCGAATATTACCTGGCTTATGCAGAGAGCGCCGAGCCGAAGCTGCGCGGCCAAGATCATGCAGCATGGTTCATTCGCGTTGAGACAGAGCACGACAACCTGCGTGCTGCACTGCACTGGGCTTTTAATCGCGCTGAAACGAAGGCTGATCCAGAGGCGGCTGAAATCGGAGTCCGCCTGGCTCAATCTTTATGGTGGTTCTGGTATACGCGCGGCTATTGGGGTGAAGGGCTGGATTGGTATACGAAAAGCCTCTCCCTGCCGTGATCGACCGGATGTCTCCCCTGGTGCAGGTGCGCAGGTATATATATGCCAGCCTGTTTGCCATTTCCCCCGGCGATCAGACAGAAGCTCTGGAGCTTGCCGACAAGGGGCTCGCGCTGGCACAGAATTTTGAAGATGAAGAAGGGATTGCTATCTCACTGCTCCGTAAAGGAAGGCTGATCGGAAGAAAAGACCCATCCCTGGGTACCGCAATGCTCGAGGAAAGCCTGGCTATATTTCGCCGATATGGGAGACCCATTCTTTATTGGTACAGCACATTATTACTTATCCTACCACCTGGGATGGACTTTTCTAAACTCCGGAGATTACGCTCAGGCCACGCATTGGCTCAAGGAAAGCCTGGTTTCCGCAGAATCGCTTGGCGCCAGGCTCGGTGCAGCAATTGCTTTATCGACCATGGCGCAAATTGCACGGATCCAGGGCGATTTTGAAAAGTCCGAGGAATTATTCAGGAAAGGATTGGAGATCTGCCAGCAATATGGGGAGGATTACCAGGCTTCAGCATCATTAGCGAATATCCTGTATGGTCTCGGGCAGCTAGCATTTGCTCAAGGCGATCACCGCCAGGCGTATGCATATCAGAAGGAAGCACTGGAGCTCCAACAAAAATGGGGCATGTTGGTTGAGATGACAATGTCGTTGGAAGCGCTGGCAATCCTCTTTGCATCTGAGCACAAAGCAGAAAAAGCTATCCGTTTATTTGCCGCCGCACAGGCTTACCGCCAGGCGAAGGGCTATCGTCGAACAAAAATTGATGAGATTGAATATAACAATGGGCTGACCCAGGCGCGTGCCGACTGCGAGGAAGAAATTTTCCTCAATGCTTGGGCTGAAGGGCAAGCCATGGATTTAAATCAAGCAATGGCAGCCGCTCTTGCAGTAGAAAGCGAATAATTCTATATAGACGACCAAATAACGCGTAAATAACTGGGCATTAACAGGCGCTGTCTATGATCATAGCATGATCGTAGACAGCGTTTTTCTTTTAATCAAAATCCAGGTATGAAACGTAGATTCGGCTCGTTTTTAATCCGTTATTGGAAGCTGAATGATGGTCGGGAAATTATAAAGGCCGAGCATGTCCAAACCGGCGAAAGAATATCGCTGGCTTCATTTGAGGCATTGATCAGTTGGATCGATTCCCATACAAAGCTGAGGAAAGAGTTTTTGGATGATTCATCTTCAACGGATCTAACGGAATCAGCTGAAGACAAAGCGAATTAATCGGATAAGAGCGATCCGCGGAGGGCACGATGGATGATCAATTTTCTGAAAATGTAAATTCCTGGCTGGAGGACTTAACCAACCCTGACCCGCAGAGGCGAATTTCCGGCTTGAGAAATCTTGCCTCATTACCGGTAAGCTCGGAGGCAATCGTCCACCGTTTGGAGCTGTGCTACCTGAATGAGACCAACCCCGATGTCTCACAGGCAGCCTGGAAAGCATTGCAAGCTCCAGCCCACTATTTGATCCAGCGAAAACTTTCCACTGCTGATGACCCACTGCGCGCCTCCATTCGGGCGGAGGTCAAAATCTGGCAAGAAGATGGACTTGTCAACGAAAGGCAGGTCCGCGTACTTGAGAGGCGATTGGCACAAAAACCTCTTCCCAGCGAATCGCTGCCAGCCGTGCTGCCAGCTGTGCTGCCTGCTACGCTGCCAGAGAAGCCGCTTCCCAGCCAACCTGTGCCACCCGTGCAGCCACAAACACCGCCTGCTAAACCGTTGAGAGAGCAAACGCCGGAGCCCCGCAGCTCGCCCAGCCTGGGACAGGTTCTTTTAAGTGACGCGGCGGTCCATGCCTTTCTTTACCTGGGTGCGTTCTTCGTCCTGGTGGCGGCATTTATCCTCGCTGCTCTGGTGGAAGTTGCCCGCATGCCGATCCTGACTGCTCTGACGCTGCTTTTCTTGGGCTCAGCCTACGGGCTGTCCAGACGGCTGCCACTGGCTGGCTTCGCCCTCTATAACGTGGGCACTTTCCTGGTATTGATTACCGCCGGAGCCGCCTGGCAAGTTTACTCACCGAAAGGGATCCCGCAAACGACCTATTGGGGGATCTTCCTGCTGGCAGCGGCTGGCCTATGGGCAATTGGAACTGTGCGCTTCCGATCCAGGTGGTTCATCTTGCTTGCGTATTCAGGTTTGGCAGCGGCTGTCATGGCTTTCGGGCAGAGCGCATCTCTGTCCGGCCTCAACAATTTGCTGATCCAGATGGTGGTCGCTTTGGGCGGATTTGCCGTAGGTTACCTCATCCTGCAGCGAAAGCTTGATCGCTTTTTTTGGCCGCTTTACATCCTGATTCTTGTGCAAAGTACATTCGTTCTGCTGACTGCAATGCTGACCCCGTTGGTCTGGTTGTTGGATCCAGCTTATGTGCTCCCGGATGACTGGTTTGCCTTATCCGCCCTATTTGTAATGGGCTTTATATTTTATTTCTTCAGCTATGCCGTGCTACGCGGGCGAAATCCAATATTTATATTATTTCAGCCGGCTGCAGTGTTCTGCCTGGCAGTCTTCCCTTTGATGCTGTTAGGGGGGCTGAACTTTACCATCTACCAAGCCTGCCTGTGGATTTGGGTATACGGGGCTGTGCTCTCGTTGGGCTATAAGGTCGTCCAGCTCAAATTGTCCGGTGAATGGGCAGTTTATCGCTTCTACCTTATTTCCGCCGGATTGCTCCTCTGCCTGCTCCCGGTTCTCATCATTCTCTTTAGTGACCTGCAATACGTCACACTTTATCTTCTGGCGACAGGACTGCTCTATGCCGGGCTGACTGTGCACAAGGGAGAATGGTTCACCTGGGCAGCGTGCCTGGGCGCATTTTACATGGCTTACTCCGCTGCCTTCCAGCTCCCATGGCTGCGAGACCGGGGCATTTATCCAGGATTTGTCTACCTGGTCCCAGCCCTCATCGTGCTGGGTTTGGGAGTAGCCGGGATCAGACGAAAGTGGGAGGCAGCCTGGACCTATCCACTGCTGATTTTCGGTTGGTTGATGCTAACAATCGACGTGCTGGCAACGATAGCGAATGTTGAGCCTGTTCAGTCCGGGATCGTCTTCGCAATCTACGGCCTAAGCGCATTGCTGGCGGGAATTTATCTGAGCATACCGGCGTTCATTTTCCCTGCCGCCCTATGCTGGGCAATCGCCCTGGGATTCGTCCTCGCCTATTGGACACCCTACCGCTGGGTATATCCATTCCTTGGTCTGGCTAGCCGGCTACAGCCTGGCAGGTTGGCTGCTCGCCCGGCGGGACAAATGGCAGGATTACAGTATTTATCTGCGCATCTGCGGTGTTGGTTTGGCGTCTCTAACCGCAGTTAGCGCTTACGTGGCAAGGCGCGCAGGCTGCCAGCCTGGCCTTGATCGTTCTGGCAGGCATGACTGCGGTTGAAACGCTTTTGACGAAGCGCGCCTGGATTGGCTACCTCGCTACCGCCAGCCTGGCAGCCGCGCTCATCACCTGGCTGGCCAGCCCGCAGGTTCAGAATTGGATCGTGTACGTCAGCCTTTTAGGGCTTGGCTACAGCCTGGCAGGCTGGCTGCTAACCCGGTGGGAAAAAGGGCAAGAATACAGCGCTTGCCTGCGTATCAGCGGCGTGGCGCTGGTGTCTCTTACTGCATTGGTGTCGCTTGTTGGGTTGGCGTCGCTAGCTGCGCAGAACGCATACGGGCAAGGAGCGCAAGCCGCCAGCCAGGTCTTGATCGTCCTTGCCGTAATCAGTGCGGTTGAAACGTTGCTGACAAAGCATGCTGCGGTCGGCTACTTGGCGACTGCCAGCCTGGCAGCCTCCCTGATCATCTGGCTGTCAAGGTCGATTGCCCAGACCTGGATTGTGTATGTAATCCTGTCTGGCATCGGCTACTATCTGGCTGGCTGGTTCGTTGAGCGGAAGCAGAGCTTGCAGGCATATGGGGAGGTGCTGTTGAACAGCGGGCTGGCGCTGGGAGGCGCAGCCTGTCTTCTGGCGACCGCTCAGGCAACCCCTTTGGTGGTGATCTTTACATCTGTAACAGCGGCGCTGTTTGTTCTCGAAGCGATACGCAGGCGGAATGTCTGGCTGGGATTCCCAGCGTGTGCAGTCTTCTTCCTGGCCTATTTCGAAGCTCTCGCTCAGCTCAATACGACGGGTCCCCAGTATTACTCCATTGCCGCCGGTCGTGCTGGGCGTGGGTATGCACTACTTTCTGCTCAGGAGCAACCAGAAAGCAGCTGCTCTTTGTACGGGTCTGGTTGCGCAAATGATTATCTTGAGCACAACCTATTACCAGCTTATCAGCACAGAAAAGATGCTGTTCTTCTTACTGTTGTTTGTGCAGTCGCTGCTGCTGTTGGGGTATGGGTTGTTTGTCCGCAGCCGGAGCTTTGTGTTCCTCCCGGTGCTGTTCGTGGCGCTGACTGTGCTGACGGCGACGTTTTCGTTGCTGCGCGGGTTATCTACGGCGTTGATCATTGGGCTGACCGGGCTTCTGCTGCTCTTCCTGGGAATCCTGGGGCTGCTCAGCCGGCAGAAACTGATGAACGCCACGGAGCAGTTCGGACAGCGCTTGAGCAATTGGTAGGGTGTGCGCCTGGTCGAGACAATTGGCCTCCACAGGCTCACTGGAAATCAACGGATTGAAAATGGCAGATCAGTTTGGTGTATTGGAGGAAAAAATGAATGGTAGCAAGGTCACTCATCGACTGAACGGTTTTCCAAAGCTGGCAAAGCTCCTGGGATGGATAACAGTAGCCATTTTTCTCTTCCCTATGAACGGAAAACAAGTTAGCGCCGCAAGTCTCTGGTATGTAAAGCCAGGTGGGAGCGATGGCAATGATTGCCTCAGTAAGCTAACTCCTTGCTTAACAATCAATGGGGCAATCGCGAAGGCAGCTTCAGGTGACACAATTTATGTCGCGGAGGGCATATATACAAACACTGGAGCAACAGTCGTCCAGCTGAATAAAAATGTCTCGATCTCCGGAGGTTGGGGTGTGTATTTTACTTCACAAGACAGTATTTCAGTTATTGATGGACAAGATGCACGCAGGGGAATAATTATTGCAGATGGTGTAATTACCTCGATCGAAAAAGTTAAGATAATCCATGGGGTTGGTGATAGCAGCGGAGGGGGTGGCGGCATCATGATTGGAAGTAATGCGACCGTTACTATCGCCGACAGCTTAATCGAGGACATCCAATCCTATGGTGCGATTGACGCCTCGTATGCAAATCTTACTGTTATCAGAACAATGATTAGAAACTCTAATGATCAGGGAATTCTGAACTACTTGGGTACCTTGAATTTGGTCTCGAGTACTATCAGTGACAATCTGTTTGGGGTTATAAGCAATGGCGAGGCATTCATTGAGAACAGCACTATCAGTGGAAATACGCTCGGTGGAGTTGGAATTGATTGTACTGGTGCAATCAGCATCAGCAATTCAACAATCACTGGGAATGGTGAATTCGGATTAAGGACTTACTGGTGCAACAGTGCTGTATTGAAAAACACCATTTTGGCGGGAAATACAGGTATCAGCAACCCCGATTGTAATGGACCGATCCAATCCGGTGGATATAACATCATTGGTAACACGGAAGGGTGTGATTTCACACCTACAACTGGTGACCAAATAAACATCAACGCCAACCTGGGACCGCTTCAAGATAATGGGGGCTCAACCAGCACACATGCACTCTTACCTGGCAGCCTGGCGATAAATGCTGGAAACCCTAGCGGCTGTGCCGGGAGCACAGGTCCATTGACCACCGACCAGCGAGGAGCATCCCGCTGGGGGTTTTGCGACATCGGTGCTTATGAGTTCGGGGGCACAATTGTATCACTTAGCGCCTCAGCAAACCCATCCGTCCTGGGTCAGCCGGTTATCTTTACCGCCCACATCGTCGAGGGAGAGACGGGCACTCCAACAGGGACGGTTGCCTTTGCATATGAGGGAGGCAACCTTGGATCGGGTCCTCTAGACATGACAGGTACAGCTTCACTCTCGGTCAGCGCACTTACCCTGGGAAACCATACAATCACAGCGACCTATTCTGGAGATTCCAACTTTTCCGGAAATGTCTCGCCGGGGCTGAATCTTAAAGTTGGTTATTCAACAGAGATTTCCATCACAGCAGTCAATCCCGAACCATCTGTGGTTGGCCAACCAATCGATGTCAATTTTCGGGTGACATCCACCCAGGAGACACCGACGGGCATGGTGATCGTTGTCAGCGATGTCGGAGGTTATACATGCTATACCGCTCTCTCGAATGGATTGGGAAGCTGCCTAATCATCCCAACTGAAACGGGACCGATCAATCTTACAGCAACCTACGTAGGAGATGCCAATTTTAATCCCAGCAAAACAATAACATTGCATATTGTGGATAAGGCAAATACAACTGCCACGATTACCGCCAACGCTCCCGATCCATCAAACCCGGGCCAACCAATAACCGTCGGATTCAGTGTCGCCGTCGCCTCACCCGGTGCAGGTACGCCAACCGGCTCGGTGACTATTACTGCAAGCGATGGCTTAGAGACTTGTCAGGGTATTCTTATTAATGGCTCCGGCAATTGCCAAATCAGACTGAATACACCTGGTCAGCGATTTCTAACCGCTTCTTATGAAGGTGATAATCGCTTCAATAGCACTGTTTCAGGTAATCAACTTCATCATGTAAATTACATATGCTACTTGCCGTTAAGCCTTACACCCTGCTCTCCACTCTACTCAGATGACTTCAGCAACCCGGCGAGCGGCTGGCCGATAGCGGATACAGGAAATGTCCGCTACGAATATCTCAATGGCGAGTACCGGCTGCTGGTGCGGTCAAAAAATTATGGGGCTGGGGTGCGGCCTGGCTTGCAGGTATCCGATTACGCCGTGGATGTCGATGTAAGGAATCAAAATAATGTAAGCGGCTCGTATGGGATTGTCATTGGGCTCGCTCAGGATTGGAGCACGTTCTACACCGTGGAGATTTATCCTGACGGCTGGTTCGGTATCTACCGGTATGACCCCACGTCTTTAGTCACACTCGCCGAAGCATTTTCCCCGGCCATCAACCCGGGAAGCGGGGTAAATCATCTTAAGATAGTTCGCAATGGAGCGAGCATTGATGCCTTTGCGAATGGGCAACCTCTGGCAAGTGTAAATGATGGCACCTACACAGGATCATTATTTATGGGTTAGTCGTGTTTAGCTATGACAAATCGGACGTCGACATCCGTTTCGATAATTTCAGCGTTCACCCTGTCACTTGTACATCCACCTTAGCTGCACCGAATTGGGATGGAGGGCGACCCAACCTGTCAGAACGATTGACCCGCGATTCTATAACCATAAGAAGGAGGGATATGCACAAACCTTGATGAATTGTCCGAGGTTATCCAATAATCCGGTTCGATTTGAGCTCGCTTTTAGGAGGAAAAATGGCTACGAAAGCTCGCACGACCCAATTGATCTTTGTTGTTCTTGTACTGGTTTCGTTCGCGGCAGCATTCTGGGTGCCAGTGCAGACCAGCCTGGCAGCTGCAGCGGGACCTGTCACGCTGACGATTACGAACCCACTGCCCAAAGCTACGACGGTCACCATAGACGGCGCCCGGGATTACACGATCTATGTACCGAAGGGGGCAACGATCACGAAGACGATCGATGCGGGGAAGTACAAGTACAGCTACCTTGGCTGTCTGAATAAACCGAAAAAGGGCAATTTGAAGGTCAAGGGTTCGGCTGCTGCGCTCAAGATCCCTGCCTGCAAAACGGCAACCTGGGTATTTTTCAATGAGGATGCTACTAAACCAGCCACGATAAGCCTTCAAGGCTGGATGACCTACAACGTAACGCTGCCCCCGCGCAAGCTGGTTACTTTTAACTGGGTTGCCGATAAATATCAGGTGACCGTCAGGGCGTGTGGAAAGACGTACAACGAAAGCTGGAATGTGAAGGGGAAGAAAGGATGGGTAATATACGCATGCAAATGAAGGAAGCATGCGGAAGTGGTTCCTGGAAGGGGTCACGCTTCCCGGGTCGCTCCCAGAAGTTGAGTGGTTGAAGGTGTTGCCGCAGTTGTCAAGATCAACCGAAACATGACTCTGATTGCGTGGTGTAAGAAGTGAGAACCTTTCTCGTTACAAACACAGCCGCCTTGAGTGGGTATTACCTCCCAAGGCGGCTGAGTTCTAAAAAACACTAAAACACGATCACCCAGCCTTCGCGTTTGGCCTGTTCCACGGTGTAAGCTACCCCATCCACCTTCAATCCGTCTTTGTCGAGCAGGGTAATCGTCCCGCCTTTGTTGCTGAGCTGGGCGGGCGGCAGCACGGGAACTGTCAGGGCTCCACCAGCCGCGATTGTCCCGGACAGGACGTGCTTATTTTTCTGTTTATCCGTGATCGCCCATCCGTTCAGATCGATGGGGTCCGGCGAGGTGTTCAGGAGGATAACCGCCTCGGCTTCTGGCGCAGGTCCGGTCGGATTCACCATCGCTCCGACGATGCGAATAATGAATTCCGTTCCAACGGGAGTTGGGACCGGAACGGGTGTGGGCGGAGTGGGAACTGGAACGGGTGTGGGTGGGGTTGGAACCGGGACTGGCGCAGGCGGTGTGGGAAGCGCATGACCGGTTTTGTCGTCGGTGTGCCAGGCCTGTGACTGGAAGGCCAGGAATACAGCAACCCACTGGTCCAGATTGGGGAAATGGAAGATCAACCCGCCATCTTGCCAGACGCCATCATCTGATTTAAAGCTGCCGCTGTTACCCTGGTTCATGTGGATGTCATGAACGCCGTTCCCGGGTGTAAATTTGAAGATCTTATCTTTAATATTTTCTGGCCCCCAGCGGACACCAAATGCGAATACTTCCGCCTCCGGATCCAGTTTGGCCCGGTTGACATAATGCTCCATCTTATCGTTCAGGTCGTTATCCTGACCGGGCAGGTCGAAAGGCAACTGCCGCATATCCAGACGGGAGAACAGGTTGCCCCGGATGAAATCCAGCGAGCCGCTGTCGGGCTTGCTGACCAGGGGTGTAAATTTCGATGTTAAAGCGGACAATTTGGTCAGGATGGGGTGCTGGAAGTTTTCATCGACCAGAAACAACAGCTCGGAGGGCGTGGTCTGGGATTTCACATTGACGGCAATCCGGTAATGAGTGGTCCCGGACAGCATATGCACCTGGTAGTGCGGGCTGTTGGGATCGTCCTCGCGCGTGCCATCGAGCACTTTTCCTCTTAACACCCCATAGCCTTTTAGCGCCATATCTTCCTCCTTTTTCAGACCACACTGCCAAGTATGCTAATTGGATATTAGATGATAAATTTACACTGGAAACTGTTCGATTATAACGCGACTTTTTTGCCGTGCCAGGAAAAACATACATATGAATATCATCGAGCTTGGATTGCTGGGGTTGCCCGAGACCTAGATTGTAGTTCAGGTTATGGTTGAGCGGAAAGAATCGCCAAAGCCATCCCGACCAGAGCATCGCAGCCTGAGGAACTCCCCCAGCCGGATAAACTGCGGGCGCACTGCTCCGGCGCGGGGTCCCCGGTCAGCATCCCATCGAGCGCACTGATTAACCGCTCGTCCGCCTGTCCTTGAGAAGCGCAGGCGATCAGGTTAGCGCTGAGCAGGGTGGTCTTCTGAGACGCTGCCCGATTGAGAAGGTCACTCAGCTTCGCCACATCGAAAGAAGGTCTTAACGCTGATCCCCAACGGTGATAAGCCAGCAGCAGGCCCAGGAGCATGTCGTCCCCGGCTGGCGTCAACCCGGCTCCCAACCCTAATAATGGCGTCAACGCGGCGAGAATCCCATCCAGGTCGCCAGTTTTGAGGAGCTGGAGCAGCCCGATGCAATCCACCCGCTCGAAATGCCTGGGCAGCGGCTGCAGACCGCCCATTTCAAGACCGAGCAGATCGTTCAGAACCAGGTAGAGACCGGGTTCCTTATTCTGAGACAAAATGAGACCGGCGACCGTCTTTAAGGCTCCAGCTCGATCACCAGCGGGCAGAAAAACATCTGGTGGATGCGGCGCTTCCCAGGTTTCGGCGTTGCTGAAATCAACCTCGACCCCGGTTGAAAGGATCTGGATTTTCCCGCCCCAATCATTACCTTGTGGTTGACTTTCACCCCCTGCAGGATTGACAGCTCGCCGGAAAGGTTCAGGGTAAGGGGACCATGGAAGCTTTCATAGGATAAGAACACGATCCAATCCGTGTCAAGTCTAATAAAAATTCCACGGGAGGTGGTGCCGGTAATAATCCCATGTCGGGAACCGGCCAGAAGGGCTCGAGATAGCTTCCCCTGCCAGGATACAAAAATTCGATGCACCTTCAACATAATCTGTCCGTATGTCCTTTCACCCACGGATGACCCTAAGTGCAGTCACAAAACTTAATAACGAAGTCGCTTCGATTATTAGCCTTGGAAAATACCTGAACATCCAACCGAATTTATGTGACTGTACTTAGTAATTATACAAGCTCGTGAGCAATGGTAATGAGCGCACTCGAGCATGCGGGTCAGTATTGCCGGGTAGGCCCTGTGGAAAGGTTGAAAAGAATTGGGAGATGCTATACAATCGGTTGGCAGAATTTCATAGCATTGCCAGTTATAAGTGACCCGGAGGCATGCTTACCGACCGCGCAGCCTGTTGAAGCTGTCCGGGATCCAGCCAGATTAATGGTAGAGGAGGTCGGGATGATGGCAGCTACACCTTACCGGGGTCTGCCGCCCCTGGGCGGGCTATGCTCGATGGAAGATGCCATGCGCGAAGGCGTCTCCGTAGAGGAATGTGTGCGCAGGCTGAAGTGCTTTCATTACGCTTTCAAACGCCTGCAGGGGATCTTCACCAGCCGGATCACATCCGAGCCGATCTACGAGCTGAAGATGGCCTTCAGCTATCACGCCTATCTGTGTTCCGAGCACGTCTCGGCGCTCAGGGCGCGGGTGGCGGAAGTACGTGAGCCGCCGCTCGGGCTGGAACAGGTGCCTCACGCGGGTCTGGAAGCCTTTTTTGACGAGATCCTGGCTGCTCCGGAGACCGCCCTGCTGATATTGGGCCTGTATGGCAAGGCCATCCCAGCGTTGCAAGGGGCGATGCAGCGGTACATTGCGGATACCAACCCGCTGGCGGATTCTCCTACCGTCCGCCTGTGCCGCTTCGCACTGCTGGAGCTGGCTGATATGGCTGATTTCGGATCGAAGGCAATCGCCTGCCTGCGAGACGAAGGCGAAAGCCCTCAGGGCAGCGCTCAGGACGAAGATGCCGCTGCCTGGCTGAGCTATCTGGATGACCTTCTCCGCTGGGCAGGCGGGTTGGACGGCGCTGGCACGGTGGGAGGCGGACCTCCCCTGCGCTGGCAGCCAGCGCCAGCCTATACCTACGACCCGGTTCCCCGCAGGGATGAGCGCTTCCTGGACCCGTATAACATGGGGGTCGACGCCGAGGCTTTCTTGTATGATCCGCGCTACCCGGCGAACGCCAAGCTATTGATGCTTTATTACAAGCGCCTGCGCGAGATCGACGTCCCGGAGATGATGGCCAGCATCCTGGTCCAGACCGAAGGCAAGCCCTGGGAGTACTACCGCGATCTTACCCGCCAGCTGTGGGATGAAGCCCGGCACGCCATGATGGGCGAAGTCGGGTTCAACTCGCTGGAGCTGGATTGGGCGGCGCTGGCGCGCATTAACTTCACCTGGTCGCTGGCGCTCAACACCCAGCTCGAGCCCTGGGAGCGGCATGCGGTGCTTTTCGCCATAGAGCAAGGATTGATGAAGCGCACCGGCAAACGCTACGAATGGGAGGTCGCCGGGCAATCCGGCGAGCCTCTCGCGGAGCTCTTTCAGGATTTCGATTGGGCTGACGAGGTATTGCACGCCCGGTTCGGTCAGGCGTGGTACGTCTCGGGGATGCCCAGCCGGGCTGAGGCGCTCGATTTCGCAGAGAGATGCTGGTCGAAGGTGTTTGGGGAGTGGATTGCCTGGAAGGAGCAGGGGCTGATTGGAAAGGAAAACTGGTGGCCCGCCCTGTACCAGGCTGCCTGTGAGAAATGGGGTACGGCGCCCGACCCATTGGCGCTGGCATTCCAGAAAAGCTATGGGATGGACCGCGAAATGCTTAAGGAGATCAGCGGTTGAAACCAGCTCGCGCTGAAGGAGCACAGCGGTAGTGCCGGTACCCGGAGCTATGAGCGATCCTTTCCCCTGGAAGCCGCAGCCTGACTACCACCGGCTGCTCAAGGCGCTTCGCCGGCAAGGTAACCCGGGCCGTGTGCCCTTCCTCGAGCTCTTCGCCGACCCGGAGATCATTGCCGCGATTGCCGGGGGTCCCGTCATCTATAAACAGCAGCAGGTTTCCGACCGCCGGGTGCAGGAGGCAGCGCTGGACCAAAGAGTGCGCTTCTGGCACGGGCTCGGTTACGACGCGCTGTGGATAGGCGCCGACCTGCCGCTGCCCGATACGTTCCAGCTGGAGACCGGCGACACAGCCGAGCTTTCGCGTGGGGGGCGCACCTGGGTGGACGAAAACGCCGGCAGAATTACGAGCTGGCAAGAATTCGAGAGCTATCCCTGGCCCCGCGTGGCGGAGGCGGATTTCTACCCACTGGAATACACCGCCCGCATCCTGCCGGAGGGCATGGCTATGGTCGGCATGATCTCCGGGATGCTCGAACCCGTATGCTGGCTGATGGGCTACCGCAGCCTGGCCCTGGCATTGTACGACCAGCCTGACCTGGTGCAAGCAATGATCGACCGCATTCGGGAGATCTATATTCCACTGGCGCGCAGCCTCGCCCAGATGGAGCGGGTCATGGGTCTGTGGATGGGAGACGATATGGGTTTCCGATCGAGCACCCTGATATCGCCCGACCACCTACGCCGCTATATCTTCCCCTACCAGAAGGAGATCGCCGCCATTGCCCACGAGCAGGGCAAGCCTTTCATCCTGCACTCCTGCGGAAACCTGGAGGCGGTAATGGAGGACCTGATCGAGGAGGTCGGCATCGACGCCCGGCACTCATTTGAAGACGCTATCCAACCTGTAGAGCGTTTCGTAGATCGCTACGGAAAGCGCATCGCCGTAATCGGCGGAGTAGACATGGACCTGCTGGCGCGGGGCAGCCAGGAACAGGTGCGCCTCCGCACTCGCCAAATCCTGGAAGCCTGCGCTCCGAGCGGCGCATACGTCCTCGGCAGCGGGAACAGCATCGCCAATTACGTACAGCCGCAAAACTTCCTCGCCATGCTGGATGAGGGCTGGCGCTATAACTCATCCTGACACCACGCGCGATCAGAGGACATTAGCAGGCACAGTGCTGAGCGGGTGTTCCGGCGGACGGTTGGAGATAACAGGGAATTTTGGAGAGGCAGGTGACCACATGGGAGCATTCAACGGTCTCGACCTGAACATGGGCAACCTATACCGCCTTTCGAACGCCAGGACGCGCTCGATCAGTCCTGAGAATCGGAGCGGCGAAGCGGGACGCGGCGGGATGGCGAGCGAAGGGACCGGAGCGGAGGCGGCGCGCGACCTGGGGGTAGGCTGGAAAGTCTCCCCCTCGATCAAGATCGCTCCTGGCGAGAATTGCGTCCTGGCTGAGATCGACGGCCCTGGTGCAATCCAGCACATGTGGATGACGCCCAGCGGGGTCTGGCGGCACCTGATCCTGCGCATCTATTGGGACGGCGCGGAAAACCCATCCGTGGAATGCCCGGTGGGAGATTTCTTCGCCTGCGGCTGGAACCAGTATGCCCAGGTCAGCTCACTGGCGGTGTGCGTCAACCCCGGAAGCGGTTTGAACTGCTATTGGCCCATGCCTTTCCGACGCCACTGCAGGATCACCATGACCAACCTGGCTGAGAAAGAGGAAACTCTCTATTACCAGATCACCTACGCTCTGACGGATCTGCCGGAAGATGTTGCCTGCTTCCACGCCCAGTTCCGCAGGTCTAATCCCCTGCCTTACCAGCAGGTGCATACGCTGGTGGAAGGCGTCGGGGGGCAGGGGCACTACGTGGGCACCTATTTGGCCTGGGGGAGTCACAATTCGGGCTGGTGGGGCGAGGGAGAGATCAAATTCTACCTGGATGGCGACGATCCGTATCCCACCATCTGCGGCACAGGGACGGAAGATTATTTTTGCGGCTCCTACAACTTCGATCCCAGCATCCCGGGCGCCGGAATGAAGGAAGATAGCCGGGGCTATGTGGAATTTACCACCCCATATTCGGGCCTGCCTCAGGTCATCCGCCCCGATGGTGGCTACCGTTCGCAGGCACGCTTTGGGCTTTACCGCTGGCACATCCTGGACCCGATCCGCTTCCAGAAGGATTTGAAGGTGACCATCCAGGCACTCGGCTGGCGTTCCGGGAAGCGCTATCTGCCTCTGCAGGACGACATCGCTTCGGTAGCGTACTGGTACCAGAGCCTGCCTTCCAGCCCATTTCCCCCGCTTCCCAGCCGAGACGCGCTGGAGATCATCTGAGCCTGCGTTTGAGGAGTGCAGATAGAAATTTAATCGCCCAGCGGGTACTCTTCACAGGTCCTGCGGTACGTCTCACCGGGGAAGAACTGCGCCCACTCAGCCGTTGTAAAATTGCGCCCGACCCTGGCACAGGCACGTTTCACCCAGGATTGGACGTCTAAGTCCCATAGCCAAGGAGCCCCCTCATCGCTTAATGAAGCTAGGGTCTTTCCGTCCGGGCTGAAGACCAGGCTTTGAATATATAAACCGGTCGGCAAGGGCTCGCCCAGAGGCTGGTGACTGACGGTGTCCCACAGCCGGATCGTGCCATCATCGGTGGCCGTCGCCAGAGTCTTGCCATCCCAACTGAAGGCCACCTTGTAAATTTTTACACCTGCCTGTAACGGCTCGCCCAGCAAATGGCGGCTGGCGATATCCCACAGCTGGATTCCATCGTAGCCTCCCGAAGCCAGGATCTTGCCATCCGGGCTGAAGGCCAGGTCGTAAACGGGTAAGCCGGTCTGCATTCCGGCTGGCAAAAGTGTGCCCAGCGATTGGCGGCTGGCTGTATCCCACAGCTGGAGGCCGTCAAAGTTGCCGGATGCCAATGTTTTGCCGTCCGGGCTGAGGGCGACGCTATCAAATGATGAGCCGGCCTGCAAAGGTTCGTTCAGCGGCTGCTGGTTGGCGGCATCCCACAGCTGGAATCCATCCCAATTTACGGTAATAAGTGTCTTGCCATCAGGACTGAAAGCCAGGCTTTGAACATTTGTGCCTGCCTGCTGTGGCTCACCTGCGGGTTTGTGGCTGTCTACATCCCAGATTTGGAGGGCGCCATCATCGCTGACGGACGCCAGAGTCTTGCTGTCCGGGCTGAAGACCAGGCTTTGGACGGTTGTATCAGTTCGCAAACGATCGCCTATTGGCTGGCTGCTGGCTGCATCCCAAAGCTGAATTGTGCCATCGTTGCTGCCTGAGGCCAGGACTTTACTATCCGGGCTGAAGGCGACAGTGTTTACGGATGAGCTTTCCTTCAAGGGCTTGCCCAGCGGTTGGCGGCTGATAGTATCCCATAACTGGAGAGCGCCATCATAACTAATTGAAGCCAGGATCTTGCCGTCGGGGCTGAAAGCTATATTGGCTGCGTATAGATCGTTTTGCAAGAGCTCACCCAATGCGCCCAACGGTTGGTTGCTGGTTACATCCCAGAGCCGGAGGGTGCCGTCCCCACTGCCGGAAGCCAGGCTCTTTCCATCTGGGCTGAAAGCAATGCTATATACGATCGAGCTTGCCTGCAGGGGCATGCCTAGCTGCGTATGACTGACAGAATCCCACAGCCGAATTGTGCCATCCTCGCTTCCGGTAGCCAGGATTTTTCCATCTGGGCTGAAGGCTATGCCGTTTACGTATGAGTCTGCCTGTAAGGGTTCGCCCAGAGGCTGCCGGCTGACGGCATCCCATAGCTGGACAGTGCCCTCGTTGCCAGTGGAAGCCAGGGTTTTGCTATCCGGGCTGAAGGTCACACTATCAAAGGATGAACTGCCCTGAAGGGGATTGCCCAACGCTCCCAGTGGACGGCGGCTTACTGGATCCAACAACTGGAGGGAGCCATCATAGCTGGTAGAAACCAGCCTCTTACCGTCGGGGCTGTAGGCCAGACCGTTAAAGAATGCCCCAGCCAGCATAGGCTCGCCCAGCAGCTTGCGGCTAGCGACATCCCAGATCTGGTAAGATCCATCTTCGCCGACGGAAGCCAACGTCTGGTTGTCCGGGCTGAAGGCCAGGCTGTAAATAGGCGACCCAGATTGCCACGCATCGCCCAACGGCTTGCGGCTGGCGGGGTCCCACAACCGGATCGTGCCATCGTAGCTGCCAGAAGCCAGGGTCTTGCCGTCCAGGCTTATCGCAATGCTGTTAACCGGTGACCCAGCCTGCAAGGGCTCACCCAGCGGCTGGCGGCTGTCAGCATCCCACAGGCGGATTGTGCCGTCGTCGCTGCCGGAAGCCAGGGTCTTGCCGTCCGGGCTGAAGGCCAGCTTATTAATCGCAGATCTGTGACCCATCAATATTCGTTCAAGGCGGGGAGAGAATTGGATTGCTTTCAGCAAAGCATCGCGCGTCTCGTTGCTGCCTCCCATTCTCTGGGCTTCTAAACTTAACAGCAGAGAACGGTCCAGGCGTTTGTCCAGCTGGTCAAGCGCCAGCGCAGCCAGCTCACGGCTGCGGGCGAGAGTGGCATTTTGATCGGCAACAGCTTTTTGCGTGTAAGCGTCAGCGGCAGCAGTCGCGGCGATATTGCTTAGTGAATACGCACGCGTGCTCTGCGCCTGGGCAAGCTCTTCATTGGCTTCACTGGTAACGGCCAGGTTATGTTCAAGGACAGCCTGGGTGCCGTTCTTAGCCGATAAAGCGGCGACATTGGTGCCCTGGGTTTCAATCGTATATGCGCTTTGTCGAACGATCTGGAAAAGGGATAAAGAGATAATTGCCAGGGCAAGTGCTCCAACCAGGGCGACGGTGGCGATGGTGAGCAAACGGCGGAAGCGTGCTGCATTGCGCGCCTGTTCGGCGGCGCGCTGCCGCTCGAATTCAAGGCGCTGCTCCTGTTCACGTTGGCGGTGCGCTTCCTCTTCAGCAAGATGCTGGCTGGCCTCCAGGAACTGCTGCTCGTTCTCCAGAATTATGCCTGGGTGGCTTGCCGCCCAAGCTTCGCCTGCTTTCAAGGCTGCACCGCGCAGCAGGAGATCCTCCGGACGGTTCTGTTTCTCCCACAGGGATGCCTGGCGCTGGAGCAAGACCAGGTTGGATTCGAACCAGGCGATGTTATTCTGGCGCACCGGTCGCACCAGGCGATCATGGGCCAATTCGAACCATATCGCTCCGCTATACTCTTCGCTGCGTACCAAATGTGTGTCCAGCAGCTTGAAGATCAGTGGGTTTGGCAGTCCGCCGCTCTGCTCAGGCTCCATGATTACCCGGTCGCGCTGGCCGCGTGGGGTGATCAGCTGGCGATCGAACCAATCGCGGATCAGCCGCTCCTGGCGCTCGGGTGGTATATTTCCATCTTCTTGAGCGATCGCATGCACTTTTCCTGCGTAATAAGCCTCCAATGAGGCATCCACGTTACCAATCTTCTCCAGCTGATCCGGTGTGACTTCAGTCTCCTGTGGATCGAGCTTTTCCCACAAGTTGTAGCACACTACCTGGAGCTGCATAGGCTCGATGTATTGGCCAGGTTTCACTTGGGTGCTGCCATCGGGCTGGGTCACCTGCACCTTGCGGAGGTCATCCAGGAGTGCCTTCGCAGCCTGGTCGGTGAAATTTACGCCGGTCAGACGGGCTGGCTCGCGGATCGCCTGGCGAGCGGCGTCGACGCCCAGCAGGTCAAGGCGGAAGGTATTATCGAAGCGTGAAGGCATGTATATCCGGTAGGGGTCCAAGCGCCGCCAGGTAATCTTCACGCATGGCAAACAGCGCCCAGCGGTTGCGCTTCTGCAGCGCGCTGCCCAACTGCTCAAAGAATTCTTGCTTGGCCTGACGCTCGGTAGGGGCAATGGTCAGGACCTCTTCGAACTGGTCGAAAATCAATACTTCACTGTCCGGCGCCCCTGCAGGAGGTGGTCGACGGCTCTCCAGGTACTCCGCTATGCTCAGACCGACCAGTTCGTCATACGGAATAGTCTCCGCACTGGAAGATTGAGTCTCCAGGGTATACAGGACGCTGAAAATGTAGCGGTTATAACCTGGTAGCTGAGTAAGCGGGGTCAGCTCGGGGGAGCTGGAGGCGTCAAATGATACGCGCGAGCAGCGGTCGAACGTAAAACCCTTCTCCCGGAAGGGGCGGCATCAACCCTGCCTGGATCAGGGAGGTTTTGCCAGCTCCGGAGGGAGAGTAAAGCAGAACGATGCGCCGGGCGATCAGCAGGTCCAGCAAGTCAGCAATCTCTCCGTCGCGACCGAATAACTTCTCTCCGGTCTGGAAGGAGCGCGGGCCAACATAAGGGTTGGGGCGGAGGAGTGATTGCGGAGCCTGTACAGGAAGGGGATCGGTCATAAATTCTTCTCCATCAACCCTGCTTTTTCTGCCAGTAGCCGCACGAACTCCTCAGCGCTGCCCAGGTACAGGCTGATCTCCGCTCGCGCGCCTTTATTCAGATAGCGCTCGAGGTAGCGTAAAGCTCCCTCGGTCGAAACCAGGCGGCCGACCTCCGGCATGATCTGCACCGCGATGTGAGAGTATTGGTACAGGCGGTTGCCAGGCTGGTCCAGGATGCTGCGGAACAGCACCCGGAAGCTCCAATCTTCAAGCTGGTAGCCCAGAAAGAGTAAGGCGGAATTGGCCATGGAGCGCTGCACGAAGTTCGGGATCAGCTCGCTATTGCGTGCAGCTCCTTTTAAAAACTCAAAGTGATCGTCCTCGGTTAATACGATCGATTCGGGCCGGCTGAGGCGTCCGAAGAGATGGTAGACGAGAGGGCGCTCAGCGCTCGGCCGGTAGCCGGGTTCCTGCACGAAGATCGAGCTGTCCTTGTAGTCCGCCAGGAGCTCATCATTCCAGGGCAGCAATTCCACCACCGGCTGCCGGCCAACGTCTTTGAGCGCATCCGCCATGAGTGAATTGACGTTGGTGGTAACGAAGACCTTTATCGGCAGGGCAGCCAGCACCCGGTGGGGCTCGAGTGGATCATCCTTGCGTAATTCGGCTCCTACTATAGTTATTAGCTCATCCAAAGGTGTGCTCTGAGGCAGGTTTTTCGGGGTGAGGACATCCGCGAAGCGCGTCAGGATCCTTCTGCGCAGCGTGTTACCTAGCTCATCAAGCAAGAAAGGACGGTCCTGGTCAATCCCCAGGTATTGGGACACCTGGGGGAGCGAATCTCGCTCGTACGGCGAAAGCGGGTAAGCATACGTGCTGGCCCAATCTTGTGCAATCTCGCGCAGGGAGCCAAGGATCGGCTCGATAAGCCCTGAGCCCAATATGGCCGTGCATCTCCCGTTGTTGATGCTGTTCGTCAGGGATGGCCATTTATCGAATTCCACTTTCTGACCTGCCTGATTACGGAAGCTGGGCTCGTACCAGATCATGCCGTCTTTTAAGCGCATGAACAGCACCGGCATCCAGAAATCGAACCGCTCACGCACTGCCCCGCGGGCAACAGTCATCGCCCGGTCGATCTGCCCATCTTTGAGCAGCTCGCTGAAGAACACCGGCATGCACTCGCTGATCGTTTGCATGCTGATCTGGCCCTGCATGGCGACCACGGCAGGTACTCCCGCTGATACCAGCCGCGGACCCAGGGCAACCCGCACGCCATCTCCCACCTCCGCAGGGGTATTCGCAGAGCTCTGACCCGCCCCCGCACTCTCGCAAGATGCCAGGATCACCAGGCGGGGCAGCTTGCGGGCATCCAGCTCCTTGAAGCGGAGCGCCAGATCCATGCCGGAAATGTGCGCCGCCTGGCCCTGGGCGTCTTCCAACCACAGGATGGGCTCATCATGCACAAGCGCCCCATGGCAAACCAGATAAACCAGGTCAAAAGCTTCTCCGCGCAGGCGGGCCAAGATATTATCGAGCGTTGGGCGAGCCTCGGGATCCTTTCCGCTCAAGACGTCGATTTCTATCGACCCCAGGGCGGACCGCACCCGCGCCATCTCACCATCTACATCCACAGGTGGAAGCTGATATTTCCCCAAATTCTCCGGGTTGGCAATCACTACCAGGCAGCGCAGCTCACCCTTGGCGCGCAAGCCAACAGGTCGCCAGTCGCTGCTGCTCAAGTAGCGGGAGAACGGCAGGTTCTCGTTCAGGGTGAGCAGAGCGTCTTCTCCGGGAAAATGTAAAGTCTCCCAGAACAGGCTGTGCACTTCGTAGGCGTCCTCGCTTATGAGGAGCCGTACACGCAGTCCAGCCTGGTCCGCTTCGGCGCTGGCGCGTGCTGCGCTGAATCCCTCCCGGATCTTTGGGTCGGAGAACAGACTTTCAGTCAGGAGCTGCCCATAGGCGGGGATATCGATTTGCCGCCGGCGAAGTTCGGCACGGGGAAAGCGAGCCATGCCTTGTTCCGGACGGACATCCGCGGCGCTGTCTGGGCGGCTGCCGCGCAGCTCGACGAGATAATCCGCGTCAGTATTCGGACTTTCAACCCCTAGCGCCCTACGGTGAAGGCTGATCTCCAGGTCATAAACCTTGTTCGAAGAATGCCCATTCACGTACATCTCCTCCCAGGTAAGGCAGATTCTACTAACCGAGATAAATACAAATTGAATCAGGCTATCGATCCGGATTAATTCCGACCAAATAAGAGTGTATTGATGTAAATATAATTGTAGTATATTATATCTCTTACCCTCGTACCATCCGGGACCGTGCAGATGACGTCCCTGTTCTACTACTCTCCATCTCCCTGAAGGCGGAAGGGCTCGGGAGGGGGCAGAGGTTTGCGCTCTATCATCCTAGGAGGAAAAATATGTTCACCGTTCAACCGCTCTCTCAACAGGACCCGCAGTGGAAGAATCAGGACCTCGGCGATGATGTGATCACTATCGGCAAGTTCGGCTGCCTGCTGACCTGCATGGCAATGGTTGCCGATGGTTTCGGCGCCGACGAGAATCCTGCGACCTTGAATAGGAAGATGAAAGCTGTTGGCGGCTTTATTGGTGCGCTGGTTATCCCGGCAGCACTCCCCAACGCCGTTCCGGGAGTGCGCTTTATTAAGTATGTCCCCTGCGAAGGGCAGCCAGCCCCGCTGGCTGATATCGATGCTACCCTGCAAGCCGGCAAGCCGGTGATCGTCGAAGTGGATTACTCACCGGCGAAGGGTTTGCAGAACCACTGGGTGGTGGTCTACGCCAAGCAGGGCGACGACTACCTGATCCAGGATCCCTGGCCTTACCCACCCGAGACCAAGCAAGTGCTGCTGACCCAGCGCTACGGCTTTGCGGGTGACCCGGGGCAGATCATCCAGTCCGCAGTCTGGTTCGATGGCACCGCCCAGCCGCCTCGCCCCAAGCCGGAGCCGGTAGCGCTCGAGGATACGGGTTTCTCGGTCTACGCTGCTGCAGACGACCTGGCCTTGCGCCAGGAGCCTTTCGTGAGCGACGGAAACCTGATCCGCCGCCTGCCCAGCGGAGCTCGATTCTACGTGAAGGAACCGGCTGCTGTGGCAAAGGGAAAGGTCGGCGTGATAAACCAGTGGCTGAACGTGCAGGACGCCGAGCAAGGCTATGTGGGTTACGTGGCTGCCTGGTACGTATCCACCTCCCCGCAGCCTGCTCCCGCGCCCGCACCTGCGCCAGCTCCAACCCCCCAACCGTCCCCAGCGCCGCGGCCCGTGGGGAGTCAATTCATCCTGTACGCAGCGGAGGACGGCCTGGCGCTGCGCAGCCAGCCTGCCGTCGCAGATGTTACCTTGATCAAGCGTCTGCCGCTCAACGCCGAGCTGACGGTCCTGGAGCCCGAAGCCCAGGCGCGCCTCAAGCTGGGCGTGCAAGGTCAATGGATCAAGGTACAAGACATCGAGGGCAGCCAGGGCTTTTGCGCCGGCTGGTATCTTTCTGATAAGCGACAGGATTCAGCTTTAGGTGTGGCTGTCACACCCCCTGAGAAGGCCAACCTGGTGCTGCGTACAATCGAGGACGGCGTGGCATTGCGCAGCCAGCCGGTGATCTCAGATGCGACCCTGATCAAGCGCGAGCCGCTCAACGCCGAGCTGCTGGTGATAGAGTCTCTAGCCCAGGCGGAGCAGAAGGTTGGTGTGGTCAGCCAGTGGATCCAGGTGCGAGACAGCGCTGGAGTCCAGGGATATGTGGCGGCATGGTACGTGATCAAGAGGCCGGCAGTGGCAGGGACGTAAAATTCGGGATCGAATGCAGCTTCAGCCGGATTACCTGTCTGAGGCCTGGCAAGCCTGGGAATAGCAGGCTGCCACTTCCTGGATGTGGTCCCAAATAAGCTCCTGCGGATGGTTGGTGATGGTGCCTGAACGCAGGTGCAGGTATTGCACCGGCAGGTATTGGCTGATCAAGGGCAGGGGCGGCGGAAATCGATCGAGGTTGTGCAGCAGCCGGGCCAGGGCTTGCTGGATCGCTCGGTCAGGCCAGTAATAGCGGATGCGGTCGCTGAAGCTGTACTTACGCGAGATCGCCAGATCATTTTCGTCCCCCCGGTAATATTTCAACCAATAGCGCGGGTCGTCTTGCATAACCTGTTCGAGGGCATCCAATATGCCGGAGAGGGTGATCTCCGAATGGTGAGCCAGCCATTCCTGCTCGATTGCCGCCAGGGCAAGGACGGCTTCCCGGAAAGCGAACGTCAGTCCTGGTCCGACTTTGAGGATGGCAAAGTGATCCGCGACCAGCTCTGTCAGGGCCTGGCAGCGCTGGTAATCGGTGGAATGAGCTTCGAAAATCAGCTGGGGGTTGGAACTCGATGAAAGCGGAAAGCTGGCGCGCCTTGGTCCGATCATAGTCGATAATATAATCGCTGCCAAATTCGACCCCTGGCTGGACCACGAGCCCTATCACGCGCTCCCAGGCTGAGTCCAGGTTCAGCGCCTGGAAAGCTTCCTGGGTAAGATGGATGGTCCTCTGGGCATCTTCCACAGAGGTCACGCTTAGGGTATCTTCGTGTTCCGGGCTTCCACCCGGAAGGGGCACTTCGCTGCCAATAATATAAAGCGGCGGAACCGGCATATTCATCTCGAGCGCTGCCCTCTCGGCTGTCAGGCATAATGCAGCCGTGCGGGCAGCTGCGACTTCAGGGGAAAGCGGCTGATCGACCGGGTCGCCTGCCAGGCGCATGCTGGCATCCAGGTGGATTTTCGTGAAACCAGCCCGGACGAAATCCTCGACCAGCTTATGTGCATTTCCCAGCGCGATCTCAATAGATTCTGCCTGCCAGGGACTCGGGCCGAGGTGGTCTCCGCCCAGAATTAACCGGTCCAATGGAAAACCCTGTCTCCGGGCGATAGCTCCCAGGGCGGCGATCATATCCTGCGGCGTCATCCCTGTGTAGCCGCCGAACTGGTTGACTTGATTGCAGGTGGCTTCCACTAACAAGGGCAGCTGCTCGGCTTGAGCCTGGCGCATACAGGCAGCAAGCACATCCGGGTGCGTCGAGCAAACCGAATATATTCCACGGGGAATGCCCTGTTTCTGATCCTGAACGATCTCTAACAGGTATTGAGCTTGAAAGCTGGGGGAGAGACGTGTTTCCATATATGGATTATCCCTGGATGAGCTTAAAACCACTCGAAATAATTCACATTATAGTATACAATATGATTGGTTTTGATTATTTATGCACATTTCTGGCGCATTGGATAGAATATGCACTCCAGCCTGAGTTTATCGAACGTTGAGAGGCAGAAGCGTATTCTCGAGCTGCTAGGGCGCCGCCCGCGCATCACTGTGGCCGAGATTTGTGAGCAGTTTTCGGTCAGCGAAGCGACAGCCCGGCGCGACCTGGATGCGCTGGTCGACCAGGGAAAGGTGCAAAGGATCCATGGGGGCGCGCTGCCTGTGGGCCATGCGCCGCCGGAGCTACCGGTGCTGCAGCGTCAGGAAAACCAGGCTGAGGAAAAACAACGTATCGGACGTGCAGCAGCCGGGCTCGTCCATGACGCCGAGACAATTTTTTTGGGAAGTGGGACGACTGTACTGGAAGTTGCTCGCCACCTGCCCCGTGATCTGCGCCTGACTGTTATTACCAACTCTTTACCGGTGGTAAATGAATTAGTCGACCGGGCAAATATTGAATTGATTGTTATTGGCGGAATGTTACGCCAGACTGAATACTCGATGATCGGTCATATTGCCGAGCTGGCATTGCGCGAGGTGCGCGCTGACCGGGTATTTATGGGCATGCGCGCCGTGGACACCCGCCATGGATATACCAATGATTACCTGCCCGAAACGATGACCGACCGGGCAATCATGGGCATTGCTTCGCAAATCGTTGTCGTTGTGGATCACAGTAAATTCAGGCGGGTCAGCTCGGTGCTGGTTGGAGCGGTAACTGCTGCGCATGTGGTGGTTACTGACCAGGATACCCCCTTCGAATATGTAGAGGAATTGCGCCAGAAAGGTGTGCAGGTGATCGTTGTCTAATCCGGCCAAAAGGATGGCGTTGGACGAATATCGCCCGCGCCCAAGACTGGTAACGAAGACCACCCAGGTGAACCGTCCGCGCTTTCCGGTGATCGATGCCCACAACCACCTGGGGGATGATTTTGGCGGCGGCTGGATCAACCGGCCTCTGTCTGAGCTGCTCGACGTATTGGATGAAGCGGGGGTGATCACCTACGTGGACCTGGACGGCGGCTGGGGTGAGGAGATCCTGCAAAATCACCTTGACCGGCTGAAGGGCAACGCACCGGAGCGGTTTTGTGTCTTTGGCGGCGTCGATTGGTCAGCCTGGCCGGAGCATGGCGAACGCTTCGCGGAGTGGGCAGCGAGCAGGCTGCGCCAGCAGCAGAAGTGGGGCGCCGAGGGTCTCAAAATCTGGAAACCGTTCGGATTGCAGGTGCGCGACCACGAAGGCAAGCTCGCCAGGATCGACGATCCCCGCCTGGACCCGATCTGGGAGACAGCCGGGGAACTGAACCTCCCGGTGATGATCCACGTAGCTGACCCGGTGGCTTTCTTTGACCCCCTGGATGAACACAATGAGCGCTGGGAGGAGCTGCACGCTCACCCGGAGTGGCAGTTCCCCAGCCCGCCCTACCCGTCCTTCATATCCATCCTGGAGGCGTTGAAGCGGTTGGTAGAGCGCCACCCTCAAACCACTTTCATTGGCGCCCACGTGGGCTGTTACGCCGAAAACCTCGAATGGGTAGCCGGCGTATTGGAGCTTTGCCCGAATTTTTACGTGGATATCAGCGCTCGCCTCGGCGAGCTGGGGCGCCAGCCGTACTCTGCCCGGCGTTTCTTCTTGAATTACCCCGACAGGATACTCTTTGGGCTGGATTTTGGACCGGACCTGGAAGCTTACCGCCTGACTTATCGCTTCCTGGAAACCGACGACGAATACTTCAATTACAATGCCGCAGAAATCCCCTTGCAGGGACGCTGGCATGTCAGCGGGCTTTACCTTCCAGCGGAAGTCCTGGAGAAGGTCTATCAGCACAACGCACAACGGGTGATACTGCACCAATCGATTTAGACTGAGAGGCCGGATGCAGCCGATTGAGATTACTCCGCAGCTGAAAATAATTATCGAAGCAGAACCCGCATTGCGGCTGAGGCTGGTTTATGAAGAGGTTTCCCTGGCGGAGATTGGTCTATCCGTATGGGATGGGGACCAGGACATTTTAAGCACCTCGACGGAATACGCTGACCGTCTCGAACCGGGTCCGGTAACTACCGTCCATACCTCCGGAACGGAATGGCGCATTGAAGCCAACCGTGAGATGCCAGCTAACTGCCGCCTGCGGCAAACCATTCGCATCCAGCGCTCCCCCCACTGGGCGAATGCCTTTATCCTGCAGGCTGCTGTTGAGAACCGGGGCAGCCAGCCGGTGAGGATAGATCGCCTGACTTGCCCCGCTGTCAGGCTGGGCGACTGGCTTACAGAGGCAGAACCTGGCGCTCGCCCCTGGACGTTTCAGGGCGCCGCGGTCAGCTGGGGACAGGATTTTGCTTTCCCACTGCCGCACGAATTCAAGCGGGACAATTTCCTGGGACACTTGAATAATGCTGAAGGCGGGGGAATCCCCCTGCTTTATTTTTGGAATCGGCAGATAGGTTTAGCCCTGGCGCACATCGAGCCTGAGCCAAAAGACTGGTACATGCCGGTATCGGTCGACGCTCGAGGTGGTGTAGCGGCAGGCCTGGAGCTGCGCCAGGAGCGTGAATTGCTGCCCGGCGAAGCTGTTAGCGGGCTGGCTACACTTTTTTCAATCCACCAGGGTGATTTTTTTAGCCCCTTGAGCTTATACAGAGAAACCCTTGCGGATAGGGGGCTGCTGCCTGCCCCGCCTGACCCTGAAGACTACGCGCCGGCCTGGTGCTCGTGGGGATATGAATTCGATGTGCTGCCATCCGAGATCACCGGCGTCTTGCCCGTCTTAAAAGAGCTAGGGATCCACTGGCTGACACTTGACGATCGTTGGTTCGATCATTATGGGGATTGGAACCCGCGCGCTGATACCTTCCCCGGCGGCGAAGCACAGCTGCGCGAGATGGTTGATGCCCTGCACCAGGCAGGCAGTTTTGCCCAGCTCTGGTGGTATCCCCTGGCAGTGGAGGATGGAGTTGGCGGTTGGGAGAGCTATGCCTACGGGACGGCGGATATTTTGCATGCCCACCCGGATTGGTTGATCTTGAACGAGGATGGCAGTCCGGCCCGGAACAACCGCGGTCTGGCAATCCTGGACCCTGCCTTAGCGGAAGTGCAGGAGTATATCTCGGTACAGACGCGCCGTTTTATCCTCGATTGGGGTTTTGATGGTCATAAGCTCGATAATATCTATAGCGTACCGGCCTGCTACAACCCGGCTCATCACCACAGCCGCCCGCAGGAATCAACCGAAGCTCTGGCTACTGTCTACCGCATCATCCATGAGATCACTCGCACGTATAAGCCATACAGCGTTACTCAGATCTGCCCCTGCGGGACGCCGCCGACCTTTTCTTTACTGCCCCATATGGACCAGGCGGTGACCGCAGATCCCACCAGCAGCGCCCAAATCCGCCAGCGGATCAAATTTTACAAAGCCCTGCTGGGACCCACGGCGGCAGTATTTGCCGACCATGTGGAGCTCTCCGATGGCGGAATCGATTTTGCGTCAGAGATCGGCACCGGCGGTGTGCCTGCGACCAAGTTTATCTGGCCGCCGGATCCAGGCTTGTCTTCCCGCCTGAAGGAGTGGTGGGCGCTGACCGGGGAAAAACAGCAATCGATGAAGCGTTGGCTCGCAATCTATTCACAGTATCACCTATCGGATGGTGAATATCTGAATCTTTATGACCTGGCATTCGACTATCCAGAAGGACATGCCATCCGCAAGGAGAATCATATTTATTATGCTTTCTATGCGGAAAGCCTGGATGATGTCTACAACGGGCAGATCATTCTGCGTGGATTGGGCAGCGGAAAGTACCAGCTCCGCGATTACGTCCGGGACCAAGCGCTGGGCTTCGTTCAGGGACCCGAGGCCAGCCTGGAGGTTCGTTTCCAGGGATCTCTGTTGCTGGAGGCATCCCCAGCGCAAGCCTGACCGAGGACAGATAAAAAGCCTACAGTCTGTAAAAGGCATACAGTGTGCGATTAACCGGATCGGCTCGAAAATAAGGAGAAAAGGCGATGAAGAAAATGATCCTGTTCGTGTTTTTGATTGTCGCTTTGCTGCTTTCTGCATGCGGCGGCGCACCCACCCAGGCCCCGGCCGAAGTACCGGCCGCGACCGAAAACCCAGCCGCCACCCAGGCTCCAGCCGAGCAGGGCGCTCCTGCTGGAGGCGCTCCGGTCGAAGTTTCATTTATGGCCTGGGGCGCACCTGAAGAGCTGGCGGTCTGGCAGAAGATCGTAGACAATTTCGAAGCAGCCAACCCGAACATCAAGGTCAATGTGGAAGTCTCCGATTGGGAATCATATTGGGAGAAGCTGAAGACGCTGCTGGCAGCCAGTACGCCGCCGGATGTGTTTGCCATGGATGCACCGCTCTACCTGGATTACCAGTCGCGCGGGACGCTCCAAAACCTGCAGCCGTATATTGACCAGAATCCGGACCTGCTCAAAGACGTTTATCCGATCACATTGGAGGCGTATAAGACTCCGGATGGTTATTTTGGGCTGCCGCGTGATTTCCAGACCATCGTCATGTTCTACAACAAAGATATGTTCGATGCAGCCGGCGTCCCGTACCCGCAAGCCGGCTGGACCTGGGATGATCTGCGCGAGACAGCCAAAAAGCTCACCAAGGACAAGGATGGCGATGGCAAGATCGACCAATATGGCTTTTCTACTGATTTATGGGACATGGAGACCGGTTGGAGCGAGGCAATTTGGAGCTATGGCGGAGACATCATCAACACCGACCATACTAAGACCTTGATTGGGGAACCCAAGGCACGCGAAGCCTGGCAGCTTTTCGACGATATGACGTGGAAAGACAAATCCATGCCCGACAGTACAACAACCCAGCAGTATGGATTGGATCTGTTCCAGGCTGGCATCGCCGCGATGATACCTATTGGGCATTGGGCTATTCCCGGTTATGCCACCGCGAATTTCAAATGGGACGTTGCTCCGATGCCCACCGGTCCCGCGGGTCAGGCAACCAGTGTCAACAGTGCCGGGTTCGTGATTGCCAAGGATTCCAAGCATCCCGACGAAGCCTGGAAGTTCATCGAGTACGTGCTCAGCCCTGCTGGGCAGACCGCCCTGGCTGAACTGGGGCTGGCGATCCCGGTATTGAAGTCGGTCGCTGAGAGTCCGGTTTTCCTGGAACAAAAGACGGCGGACATCAACCAGCAGATGTTCCTGGATTCGCTCGCTTTTGCGCATATGAAACCGGTCTTCAAGGGATATGACGAGTGGTCTGCCGCGGTCGGCGATGGGATGGCGACCATCTGGACCGGTGAGACCGAGCTCGATCCAACCCTCGATGAGGCTGTCCAGGCGGCAGATGCCGTGCTGGCTAAGAATCAATAGCTGAACCCTTAGAACGATAGCTCATGATCTACGGTCTGCGTCCCCTGGGGCGAGAAAAGCTGTGGGTGTGGTTTTTGTTGGCTCCCACGCTGATTGGGCTGATATTCGGCGCAATCGGCTCGGTCATTGCTACCCTGATCCTGAGCCTGATGAATTGGGACCTGCTGACTGCCCCCACCTGGGCGGGTCTGAAAAACTATGCCAGCTTATTTACCAACCCGGCTTTTTCCAAAGCGCTGAGCAACACGATTAAATTCAGCGCGGTTTACGTCCCCATCGTCGTGGTCATTTCTCTGTTGGTAGCGGTGCTGCTTAACCGGCCGATTCGCGGCAGGGCGTTCTTCCGCACCTTATACTTTCTCCCTGTCGTTACTTCCGCGGTGGCGACCGCCCTGGTGTGGAACATGATCTACGGCAAGGATACCGGCCTGCTGAATTACCTGTTGGAACACCTCGGTCTGGCTCCGGTTTGCTGGCTGTGCGCCAGCAACGTCATGTTTGCGGTGGTGATCGTCAACGTCTGGGGAGCCATCGGTGAAGGCATGATCATCTTCCTGGCCGGGCTGACAGCCATCCCGCGCGATTATTACGAAGCAGCCAGCATAGATGGCGCGAACGGCGCCCAGCAGTTCTTTCGCCTGACCATACCCCTGATCACGCCCAGCATATTTTTCATGACCTTGATCGCTACCATCAATGCCTTCCAGGCGTACGACTATATCTATATGCTCACCCGCCGGGGGCAGGGCGACAGCTCCTTTCCGGTAGTGGTCTTCTCAATCTATCGCAATGCCTGGAATTTTTTCAATTACGGAGGGGCCAGCGCACAGGCAATTGAGCTGGCCCTGATCGTTGTGTTCTTGATGGTTTTTTACCTGTGGCTGGAAAGAAGGTATGTGGTCTATGAGTAGACACAGAAAAAAAAGGATGCTCGATCTCATTACATATGCCTTACTGATCGCCGGTGCACTCATGATGGCAACGCCTTTCCTGTGGATGGTCTCCACTTCTTTTAAGCTTCCCGCCAACCAGTACACCAAGAACCTGATTCCCGATCCATTCACATTCAACAACTTCCGCGAGCTATTGAACGTCCAGATAAATTTCCCCCTGCTGTTTTACAACAGCTTTTTGATCTCCATCATGGTTACCATCGGACAGCTGATTACCTGTTCGATGGCGGCTTTCGTCTTCGCTGCGGTCCAGTTTCGCTACCGCAACCTGCTCTTTATCCTGCTGCTCATTACCCTGACCATCCCTTCACAGGTGACGCTGATCCCTAACTTCATCCTGTTCAAGTACATCCATCTGATCGGGACGAAGATGCCGCTTATTCTGCCGGCTTTTTGGGGCGGAGCCTTCGGCACATTTCTGCTGCGCCAATATTTCCTGACCATCCCGCGCGATTTTTTGGACGCGGCGCGGGTCGATGGCGCCTCCCTCGTGCAGATTTACACCCGCATCTACCTGCCTCTTTCCAGACCGGCTCTGGCGGCCCTGGCAATCTTCACTTTCCAGGGAGCCTGGAACGACCTGCTCCACCCACTGGTCTACCTGCCCTCGGTCCCTAACACTACCCTGACTGTGGGTCTGGCGTTCTTCCAGCAGCAAATGACCCAGGGCGGGAAATTTACGGTGCTCATGGCGGGTGCATTGATCAGCATCCTGCCGCTAATCATCGTTTTCTTCTTTGCGCAAAAGCAGTTTATCGAGGGCATCTCCCTGACCGGACTGAAACGATAAACGGCGTGCATGAGGTCTCGTTCGTATAATCAGGTAAAGCTGTGGATAGAAAATATGACATATTAGTCGTTGGCGAAGTAAATCCTGACCTGATCCTGACCAGCCCGGACATTGACCCGCGCTTCAACCAGGTCGAAATCCTGGTGGACGAGGCGACTTTGACCATCGGAGCCTCGGCAGCAATTTTTGCCTGCGGTGCTGCCCGCCTGGGTTTGAAAGTGGCGATCAGCGGAGTCGTCGGCAAAGATTTTTTTGGCAGCTTCATGCTCGAAATGCTCGAAGCGCGCGGGGTGGATGTCTCGCCGGTAATCATCGATCCGGAGCAGCGCACGGGGTTAACCGTAATTTTGAACCGGATCACCGACCGGGCGATACTGACCTACATCGGCGCTATTGCAGCCTTGCGCGCCGAGTATATTACGGATAGCCTGCTGGCAGCGACCCGGCACCTGCACGTAGCCGGTTATTTCATCCAGCCCAACCTCCAGCCTGGGGTGCCGGACCTCTTCGCCCGGGCGCGCCGGAGCGGAGTAACTACCTCGCTCGATACGAACTGGGACCCAACGGAGAAATGGACGGGGGTGAAAGAGCTGCTTGCCCTTACCGACGTATTTTTGCCGAATGAAACTGAGGCGCTCTCCATCACCCGGACAGCCACTATCGAAGCCGCGGCGAGCGAGCTGGCTGGCTATGGGCCAATCGTGGCAGTAAAAATGGGGCAAGCCGGTGGAATGGTCTGCCAGGCGGGGAGAATATATCGAAGCGCGGCCCTCCCGGTTGAAGTCTCCGATACGGTCGGAGCTGGCGACTCTTTCAACGCCGGCTTTCTTTACGGTTACCTGCACGATTGGAGCACAGAGCGCTCGCTCAAGCTGGCTGCTATTTGTGGCTCGTTGTCTGCACGCGGGTACGGAGGCGTGGAAAAGCAACCTTACTGGTCAGAGGCCACAGAGTATCTGTAAGATGATCATCCTGTATTTTTTTCGGGCATATGTGGTTTGTCGAGGGGCTGGTGGCTGTCTCCGAGCGCTTGCATGGCAATAACCTGTGCATTGGGGTTGCGCCGGGCAATATACAATAAGCGGTCTGTTAAGTCTTTCTCCTCGGCAATAATCGTAAATCACTGGAATGATGGCATGAAGTAGAGCAATCCACTTGCCAGGGGCAGGGTAAAAACTGGCCTTGACGGCGATGCGGATATGAGATAAACTGCCCCGATAAGATTAAGAAAAAACTTAATCTTCTTGCATTCGGGATTGGATGAAAGTATTTTAATAATGGAGAAAATGCAAGATTCTGATCTATTCAAAATTTTGGGACACCCTGAGCGGTTTGCGATCCTGAGAAGCCTGATGGCAGACCAGGCGACGCTCACCCAGCTGGGTGAATCCTTCGACAGAACGCCGGCTCACATCCGTCACCATTTGAAGATACTTGAAGCGGCTGGTTTGGTCGAATTCATCGAGGCGCGCCCTGTGCAAGGCGGACCTGAGAAGTATTACCGCGCCACGCAGCGCGCCCTGTTCATCCACCGGGCGGTGCTTCCTGAGATTCCAAAAGAAAAGATCAGCATCACCATTGGCTCGATGGATTCGGGCGTCCAGCACCTGGCAGCCTTTTTTTCTCAAAAGAGAGCGCCGTTCTTCCTGCTGCCCATTCCACTTTCCAGTCTGGATGGGTTGATTGCCCTACGCCAGGGGTTGTGCCAGATGAGCACCTGTCACCTCATCGATCCTCAATCCGAGGAATACAACCGCTCATTTATCCGCCACCTGTTTCCATGCCAATCGATGGCACTGGTCCTCGTCTACCGGCGTGAAGAAGGGTTGATCGTAAAGCCCGGGAACCCATTGGGGATCCGGGCTTTGGAAGACCTGGGGCGCACGGATATCCGATTCGTGAACCGCGAACCGGGCTCCGGCGTGCGCCAGTGGCTGGACCTCCACTTAAACCGGCTCGGCATCCAGGCTGAGCTGGTCCCCGGCTACGCGCACGTCGTGAATTCGCATGCTGACGTAGCCAGGACTATCCTTGAAGGTCAAGCCGATGCCGGGGTTGGAATCGCGGCGGTCGCCAGGGAATTTGGATTAGATTTCATTCCATTATTCGAAGAACCGTATGAGATCGCAGTGCCGCTCAGCTCTGTTTCAGACAAACGCTATACGCCTTTTTTTGAATATCTAAACTCGGGTGAGCTGCGCAGCGCAGTACGCAAGCTGGACGGCTACTCGGTCCCCCAGAATTCGGGCGAGATCGAAGTCATCTGCTGAGTTTGCCTGCGATGCATTGTTCTCAACTCTGTGATCAGGAGAAACGATCATGAAACTGAAAACTTCCCTTTTAGTATTGCTTATCCTGGCCTTGATATTAGCCGGCTGTGCGACGCAGCCAGCTGCCACCCAGGTCGCAGTTGAGCCGACCGCTGCGCCAACGAAAGCACCTGCGCCCACAGAAGCGCCGACCTCTGCCCCTGCTCAACCAGCTGAGCTCGACGTCTTCGCCGCGGCTTCGCTCACCGAACCTTTTGGTGAAATTGGGAAGCTGTTCGAGACAGATCATCCCGGGGCGACGGTGGTATACAACTTCGCCGGCTCGCAGCAGCTTGCGCAGCAGATCAACCAGGGCGCTCCCGCGGATGTATTCGCCAGCGCCAACAAGACCCAAATGAAAGCGGTCATCGACGCGGGAGGGATCGTCAGTGGAACGCAACAAACCTTCACCAAAAACCGGCTGGTGGTGATCTACCCTCAGGATAACCCGGCCGGCCTGAAAGAATTGAAAGACCTGGCTAACCCCGGCTTGAAGCTGATATTAGCCGCCAAAGAAGTCCCGGTTGGCGGATATTCTCTGGACTTTTTGGATAAAGCGACTGCTGACCCGGCTTTCGGCGCTACGTTCAAGGACGATGTCCTGAAGAACGTCGTCTCCTACGAGGACAACGTCAAATCGGTGCTGACCAAAGTGGCATTGGGCGAAGCCGATGCAGGCATCGTATACACCAGCGATATCTCCGGGCAGGATGCCGGCAAAGTTGGCCGGCTGGATATCCCCGACGCGTTGAACGTGATCGCGTCCTATCCGATAGCACCGGTCACAGAGAGTAAGAATCCGGACCTGGCACAGGCTTTCATCGATCTAGTGCTCTCACAAAAGGGGCAGGATATCCTGGCGAAATATAATTTCATCCCCATAAAGTAACTTTAGTGAAGTTAAATTTAATGGAAAAAGATCTTCCCGGGCTACGGATATCTGGAGAGCCAGCCATTCATTCGCTCGAACCAACGAACCAGTCCGGATCTTCGGAGCGCTGGGTGGAGAAAGCCTGGTGGATCTCTGCCCTTCCCCTGATCCTGTTGATCACAGTTCCCATCGTGATGCTGTTTACCCGGACCTCACTGTGGGATTTGGTGGCGAATATTGGTTTGAAAACGGTGCTCCAGGCGATAAGTGTCAGCATGAAAACCACGCTGGTCAGTGTGGGGCTGATTTTCCTGCTCGGCACTCCTCTGGCTTACCTGATGGGCAGGCACAAATTCCGATATAAAAAAGTGCTGGACGCCATCATCGACATGCCCCTCGTGTTGCCGCCTTCGGTGGCAGGGCTGGCGCTCTTGTTAACCTTGGGGCGGCGAGGTTCTATAGGCGGCTGGTTAGATAATTTTGGAATCGAGATAGCCTTTTCGACGGTGGCGGTCGTGATCGCCCAAATCTTTATTGCCGCCCCTTTCTTTGTGCGGGCAGCTTCGCTGGGGTTTGCTGCTGTTGATGAGGAGATAGAACAAGCGGCTAAGCTGGATGGTGCCAGCAGCTGGCAGATCTTTAAGTTCTTAATCGTGCCTCTTTCCAAGATTGCCTTGCTCAGTGGTCTTATGATGAGCTGGGCGCGCGCATTGGGCGAGTTCGGAGCAACCATAATCTTCGCCGGAAGTTTTCCCGGCCGGACGCAGACCATGCCGATCGCGATTTACCTGGGATTTGAAAGAAATTTGGAGAGCGCACTCACCATATCGGTTATCTTAGTTGTAATCTCTTTCATTTCTCTCCTGATGATCAAAGTACTGGTATCATACGAATTGAAATAAGTATAATTTCAAGGTGTAGTTTATTCGGATTTTTTAAAGCAAACGGAGGACAGGCAATGAAACTCAGTGCACGCAACATTCTCAAAGGGACCGTCACGAAAATCACCCGCGGCGCGGTCAATTCAGAGGTGACAATTCGCCTGGGCAGCGGGGTAGAAGTGGTCTCCATCATCACCAACGAGTCGGTGGACCGCTTGGGACTGAAGGAGAACGTACCGGCTTATGCCGTGATCAAAGCCTCCAGCGTTATGGTTGCCGTAGACTGAGGGACCGCGATAAGCTACTCTTCTTCTAACGGTATTCGTCTATTGCTTCGAACATAGCCACGATGTTCTGAGGTGGGACATCCCCCAGGATATTGTGGACTGTGTTGAAGACGAAACCGCCGCCGGGCGATAGGGTGTCGATATTGCGGCGCACGTGGTCTTTGACCTGCTCGGGAGTGCCCTGGTTCAAAATATGGCGGGTGTCAGCTCCGCCGCCCCAGAAGGTTATGTCCTTTCCAAATTCCTGTTTGAGCCTTTCCGGCTCCATGTTGCGCGAGGTGATCTGCACCGGGTTGATGACATCGTAACCGGCTTCGATCAGGTCGGGCAGCAGCTTGTAGATCGATCCACAGGAATGCAGGAATGTCTTCATCTGGCTGTGCTGGTGGACGTACTCGGTCAGCTGCGTGTGACGCGGTTTGAATAATTTTTGATAGGTTTTGGGCGCCATGAAAGGCCCCTGGTCGGTTCCCAGATCATCGCCAAAGCGCAGAATGTCGACCACATCGCCGACGGCCGCGCACACTTTTTCCAGGGTTTGCAGGTGCTGTTCCAGCAGGGCGTCCAGCAAGCGCTCGACGTTGCTCTGGTCGGAGGCCAGGTCCATCAGGAAGTTATCCATACGGCGCAGGAAGGTGCCCCACTCGAAAAGATTGCAGCCCGCAACGACCACCAGGGCGCGATCGGATGACTGCGCGCAATTCTTTGGCACGCTGGCGCAGCTGCTGCCAGAAATCGGGTTCGGAGGCGTGGTCCCAGGGGCTGTGTGCCAGCCCCGACCAATGCACTTTTCCCATCCAATAGGGCAGGTCTTTGAAATCGGACGGATAACCATCCAGGTAGGGGAAGCAGGTCTGGTCAAAAAAAGTTGCGCCGTAGGGCATATAAGCGATACGCGTGCCATCCTTATCGATCACGTCCCAGCCCTGGTCGGGCAGCTGCCGCGGATGGAACCAGGCGGGGAACTGCACCGTCATGCCCTGGGGAAGCGTGAAGTCGTACCAGTCCTCGGGACGATTGTTGAAGGTGCGACCAATATCTACTGCATCAATACCGAAACGGTCCAGGATGGCGTCTTCGGGCTGGGCAACTTGTTGGACCACGTCGTACACCTGGGTCCGCCCGTCGAGCCCCAGGTGCTTTTTGAGATTGTAGTAAGCAATGGCTGAAATGCCAGAACTGGGAGTGGCGCCCAAATCCACCGGCAGGACATCCGGCTCTCGATGGTTGATCGCTGCCAGTACGCGTTCGCGGGATGTCATGATTGGCTTTTTAGCCATCTCTACCTCCAGGCAGGGTTTGTCCGGTCCGAAAGCTTAACCTTCGACGAGGGACATAGCCAGACGAGCGGCGGAGCTGGCATCCGCTGAGAAACCATCCGCACCGATCCGGTTGGCGTATTCCTGGGTCAACGGTGCGCCGCCAATGATGACCTTGACCTGCTCGCGCACTCCGGCATCCTTGAGCGCCTGGATCGTGTTAACCATGGACGCCATGGTGGTGGTGAGCAGGGCAGACATCGCGAGCAGCTGGGGTTTACGCTGGCGCACTGCCTCGACAAACTTCTCAGGAGTGACGTCCGTGCCGAGGTCGATGACTTCGAAACCGGCGCCTTCGAGCATCATACCGACCAGGTTTTTGCCGATATCGTGCAGGTCACCCTTGACGGTGCCGATGACAACCCGCCCGGCGGTGTCAATGCCGCTCTGGGCTAATAATGGTTTGAGGGGTTCCAACCCAGCCTGCATGGCGCGGGCAGCGATCAGCATTTCGGGGACGAAATACTCACCTTCTTCATACAGGCGTCCAACCTCACGCATGGCGGAAATCAGACCTTCCTGCATGATCTTGTTGGCGGGTAGACCGGCCCGGAGTGCTCCTTGCACACCTTCTTTCGCGGAATCGGCGTCACCTTCCAAAACTGCCTGGTAAATCATTTTGATCTCGTCCATCAAGTTCTCCTCTTGAATATTTGCTTTGCAAAACGGTATCGTTTATTTTAGATCGGCAAGCGTGCCAGGTGGCTCAACCCTTGGTCGCACCGGAGGTCAGGCCCTGCACCAGCTGGCGCTGGACCAGCAAAACGAAGACCACTGCCGGGATCAGCATCAAGACCGACATGGCGGTCATGCCACGCCAGTCCGAGACAAACTGACCGGTAAATTCAAATAGAGCCGGCGGAAAGGTGCGCGAAGCGGGCGTGCGGGTGATGATGCTCGCCAGGGCGAATTCATTCCAGGAAGTCAAAAAGGCGAAAATACCGGCAGCAGCAATACCGGGTAGGGCGAGCGGGAGTGAGATGTACAGGAAGGCTTGCCATAAAGAGCAGCCATCGATGCGCGCGGCTTCGTCCAGCTCCCTGGGGATGGCACGGAAAAAGCCATCCATCAACCAGATGGTGAAGGGGATGTTCAGGGTGCTGTAGATGATGATCATACCTGTGATGGTGTCGGTCAACCCGCCCCGGGCAAAAACTATGAAAAGCGGGAGGCTCAAGGCTATTCCCGGAATAGCGCGCGCAAGCATCATGCCCAGGTAGATCCCATTCTTGCCTTTAAATTTGAAGCGCGAGAAGACATAGCCTGCCATCGTGCCGATCGCCAGGGCGAAAAAGGTGCTCGTAAGGGCGATCACGATCGAGTTGGTGGCATATTTTGCTACCGGCATGGCGCCGCCCATTCCGAATGCGCCCTCAGGTGTTGGCATGCCAAATAAAATCTTATATGAGTCCAGGGTAAAGCCAGTGGGAATCCAGACCGGAGGAAAGGCATCGATCTCATTCCGGTTACGAATGGAGGTCAGGATGATCCACAGAGCCGGGATGAAAAATATGAACAGGATCACCCACAGGGCAACGTCCAGGACCAGGTTTTTCGTTCGGTCACGTCGATGGCGCGTTTTGGTGGTGCCGGCATAGTGTGTCATTCGCCCATCTCTCCTGCCCAGCGGCTTTTTAGAACATTTCGGAATAAAAGATAAGTGAAGAGGAAACTGAACATGACCGTAATGAAAGACATGGCAGTGCCCATCGCAAACTGCTGTCCGCCGAAAGCCAGCCGGTTGACATACGTCCACATCAGCTCGGTGCGATTTGCGGGCCCACCTCCGGTCATGATATTGACGACATCGTACGCCCGGGCTATATCCAGCGAGCGGATCGCCATGGCGGTGTAAATAAACGGCAGCAGCAGCGGCAGACTGATCATGCGGAATTTCTGCCAGCCGGATGCCCCATCGATTTCGGCGGCCTCGAATGGCTCCTCGGGGAGGGAGAGCAGCCCTGCCTCCAGGATGACCACCATGAAAGGCGTGCTCATCCAGATCTCTGCTATCAGCATGGTGATAAAACCCAGGTGCTTGTCTATCAACCAGGGGATCATATGCGTCTGCCCGGTGAGGGTGTACAACAGGTTGTTGACCAGGCCGATCTGGGCGTTGAAAAACCACTTGAACTGGAAACCGACCAGTATCGGGGCGAACATCATCGGCATCATCATCAAGGTGCGCGCCAGGCTTTGCCCGCGGATGGCGCGCGCCATCAACTGCGCGATACCCAGACCGATCAGAAATTCCAGGTTGACCGCCAGGGTGGTGAATAGAATGGTACGTCCAAAGACGGGCCAGAACAATTTGTCTTTGAACAGCAGGCTGTAGTAGTTCTGGAACCCGATCAGCTTGTAGCTGTGGGCTGTGGTAAAGGTGAAGTTGGTAAAACTCAAATACAAAGAATACACCATTGGCAGCCCAACCACCAGCACGACGATCATGATGCTCGGAAGGATCAGGGCAATGGGTAGATGTTTTTCGCTGAGTTGAAAACCTGGTCTTCGCCTGGAAACTGCTTCCTGGCTGACAGCATATGTCATGCTATTCCTCGTCCGGATATGGACTGCCCTTCGAGTGATTGACCACCCGAAGGGCAGTGATAGGGTACGATTTAGTAGTAGCCAGCCTTCGACATCATATCGTGGATCTGGCTTGCGGCATCGTCGAGACCCTTCTTCGGCTCGACATCGCCCAGGATGATCTGCTGCATGATGGGATAGAAGATGTTGGAGAACGGAATCCACTCGGCGATCAGCGGCGGGGTCTTGAAGTCTTCCTTCGCTTGCAGCAGGCCGAGCTCCAGGCGCTTCTTGGCCAGCGGGTCGGTGGAGGTTTCGGCCTCCTTGATGATCTCGTCCCAGACGCTCTGGCGGGCGATCAGGATGCCCAGCTTGGCTTCGATGCGGCTGCCCTCGACGCTGGTCAGGTACTTGATCAGGTCAGCGGCAGCTTCCTTCTCCTTGGCGGCCTTGGTGATCGAGAAGCCGTGGTGGCCGGCCCAGCCGCTGTGGATGTTGCCATCGCCCTTAGGCTGGCGGGCCATGTCGAACTTGCCGGCGACCTTGCTGGACTTGGGATCCTGGAAGTACGAGTACCAGCCGTACCATTCGGTGTACAGGCCGATCAGACCGCTCACCAACTGCTTGGCCACGTCGTCCCACAGGAAGTTGGTCATGTCGGGCGGCATCGCCTTGGCCGTGTAAAGGTCGGCGAACATCGTGGCGGCCTTGACGCCAGCCGCGCTGTTGAAGGTCGGATTCCACTTGTCGTCAAACAGGTTGCCGCCTTCGGCGGTCATCACTTCATAGAAGCGACCGGTGAGCGCCTCTTCTTTTCCGGCAAACTGGGTGCCGAAGACGCCGGGGTTTTTGGTGGTGACATCCAGGGCGGTGGTTTTGAACTCATCCCAGGTTTCAGGGGCTTTGATTCCCAGGTCGGTGCGGTAGTGCATGCAGGAGATGTCGAAGAGGCGCGGGATGACCCAGAGGTTGCCATCGCGGGTGGTCGCCTCCAGCAGCCTGGGGATGAAGTCCCTGAGGTCATCGGTGCTGAAATAGTTATCGAGCGGTTCGAGGCCGTCGGCCTTGACGTACGCGGAGAAGAAGCTGCTGTGGTCCCAGCAGACATCGTAATCGACCGTGCCGGCCGCAAAATCCTGGACCAGACGCTTGTCGGTCTCAAAACCGTTGCCCTTGAAAACGAACTCGACCTTGGCGCCGGTCTTTTCCTCCCACTCGGGGATCAGCTTGTACAGCTCGTCGTAGTTGCCGCCGCTGATGGCGTGCATGCGCACGGTTTTGCCATCGAATGGCTTGCCGACGACAGCTGGAGCCTGGGTGGCGGCAGGGGCGGCGGTGGCGGGGGCCTCGGTGGCAGGGGCAGCGGTGGGAGCCGTCGCGCAGGCCGCAACACCACTACCAAGGGCAACCAGGCCGGACATCCTCAAAAAATCACGTCGCGAAATCTTCTTTTTGCCTGTCATCATTCTCTCCTTTTTATAGATCATATCGTCTAGATGTTATCGGTGGCTAAAATGTAAATTGGTTACCGATTAGGCATATTTGATTGGTCACCTCCTGTCAGAAAAGACCTTGGATGGTTACATCTTGGGGAGAAGGTCGTTTAGGGCGGATCAGCCTGGAAAGGTCTTGCACCCAGGCGTCGACCATCGACTGCCACATTTGCTCACCTGCTTGAATGCTGGCCTTCCGGGCATCCCGGCTGAACCAGGGTGCATCCAGTCCGAGAAAATCGAGTTGGACCAGCTCTGGGCGAACGGCCATCAACAGCGAGGTCTCGTAGTAGCCGGCGTGATCCGCCATTACCACGCCCTTGGAGGCTGCATCAGGCAACACCGATGGCCAGACCTGAATGCGCTCGAAGACATTGTCTTCTGGCGCCAGTGGGGCTTTTCCCCACCAGGCATCCCCGCGTCCCTGGCGGGTTTTTTCAAAGGTGACTTCGGCTGCAGCCTGACGCAAAGCCAGCGACTCTGGCCCATCCAGCCCTTGATGGTGGATGCAAACGATGATCCATTTGAAATTCATGTCCCAGAAGCTGCTCAACACATCCCTGGCGTGCCGGCCAAAGCGTTCTGTAGAGACATCCAGCGTTCCCTGTTCCGGACCGCTGACCGCAGAGCCGGTTGGTCCGTACCAAAAAGGCGGGGCGATGATGCAGTTGATGCGCGCAGATACCCGCTCCATGAGCTCATCGACGATCAGCGTATCCAGCCCCAAGGCCAGGTGCGGGACCGTGGTACTCGATGCAGCCGGCAGGCACCAGCAGGGGCCAACCTTCGTTGATGGCTTTTTTGAATTGGTCGGGCAGCAGGTACTGTAAACGCATTGGTCTCTATTGTAAGCTGATAACCATCAGTTCAGGTCAGGGATATCGTAATCGCCGAGCTGCAGCGGGTATTGACCATATTCACGCACCAGGTTAACCACATACTCGTAGTTCTCGGCAGAGATATTGCTGGGGACGGAATGGTCGGACTGGAAAATCATCCCGCCGCCCTTGGCAGCATTCAGCTTGCGCAGGACGATCGGCTTCAATTCTGCCTGGCTGCACCCGGCCCATTCCATTACATTCATATTACCGCAGAAAGCAATCCGGTGACCGTATGTGCGGCGCAGGTCAACGACATCCATGCCTGCTTTGGCCTCCAGCGGGTTGTAGGCATCGATGCCAACTTCGATAAAATCTTCAAAAATACGGCGCACGTTGCCACAGCCGTGGTAAATAACGGGCAGTCCGGCCGCGTGGCAGGCAGCGACCATGGCTGCCAGACCGGGCTTGTACCATTTTCTCCAGTAATCGGGGTTGAAGAAAAGGTCTTTGCGGTAGGCGACATCACCCCAGATGACCATACCATCGATCAGGCCATCAGCAGCCTTGATCAGAGCCTTTAGCATCTCGAGCGCCCACTCGTTGGTGCGCTTGACGAACTGGCCGAAGCGATCGGGATAAAGTCCGGCCCAGAGCAGCAGGTTCTGCCCGCCAACAATGCGGGTCATGTATTCATTGGCCTCGCATTGGCTGCCATAAACAGGGATGTTCGGGCGGTTTAGCTTGACCGTCTCGATCCAGGGCGGCAGGTTGCGGGCATAGCCATCGCCCACGCCGCCGATTTGATTGTCACCGCCGCTGAAAAAGCGCCGCGGGTCGGCAGGATCATCGAACTCAAAAGCCTCGGCCTTTTCGATGGTATCGGTCTCGAAATGGGTGAACTCGGGCATGGGATCGGCAAATTTCTTGCGCAGCACCGCCTCGAAACCGGTGCGAACAACGACTTCCTCTTCATTCTCGTGCAGGATCTCGAAATCCTTGATGTGAGGATCCATGTTATGGGTGGTCACGAGCCAGTCGAGGTCATAATATTGATAGACATCGGTATCCGCGGGCAGACCTTTTTCATTGCGCCAGCGCTCCAGGAAACTCCCCCAGAAGAAATCACTGACAGGAACACGATCGGGCTCCTCGTGCCTGAGGGCCTTATTCATGCGTTCCAATTTCTTTAAACAGTTTTCGGTTCTCTCCATGGATCGTCCTCGCTAGTCCGTGTGGAAAACTTCCTGCATCGTTGACCACCATTCACCCTCCGCCCGCGTCTTGAGGGGTTCCTGCATGGGCATCATGATGGCCCACCATTCCTGGGTCTTGGGATCGTCGCCCATTTTCTTCATATCGGCGTCAAAATCAGCGCCAGTATATTCGAAATAGGCAAACAGAACTCCGTCTTTATGAAAGATGGAGTAGTTGCGAATGTTGCATTCAGATATCATTTGCAGAACTTCGGGCCACACGGCAGCATGGTACTTGACGTATTGGTCGAACGTTTCGGGTTTTACGCCAATGACCTGTCCAAACCTTTTCATCAGTCATTCTCCTTTTTTAATTGACCTAAGACATTCGCGGTTCAGAAAGGATTTACCGCAAGACCTAATTTGCTTTTCTTTAATATTTCTATCACGCGTGGCAAACCGTAAAGGAAACGCCGGCATTTTTCAGCCGCATTTCCCAGGTTTCGCTGATGCCGGAATCGGTATATAAATGGGCAATCTGGTCGATTGTGGCAAAGGGGGTTAAATCTTCCTTGCCTATCTTAGATGAGTCGACCAATGCAATTACTTCACGGGCAGTGGCAATACCGATGCTTTTAAGCTGGGCCTCGGAAAGATGGACATCCGTAAGCCCGCGCTCCAGGCTAAATCCGCTGCACGAGACAAACGCCTTCTGGACGTGCAAATTACGGATGATTTGTTCGCTCAGAGAGCCTGTGACTGACGATCCATTGGAAGAAACAACCCCGCCTAGCAAAATCACTGTATTGGTGGAATCCTTCGCCAACAGCCTGGCGACATCGACTCCATTTGTCATCACCCGCAGGTGATGGCAATTTAACAATTCCTGGGCCAGGTAATAGACCGTTGTGCTTGCATCCAGCAAAATCGAATCTCCGTCTTCGACAAGCACCGCCGCGGCGCGGGCCATCATTGACTTGGCTTCGACGTGTTCGTGATAGCGGATAATGAATGAATAGTCGAACTGGGAAGGCTGCCTGCTCAAAACCGCTCCGCCATGGACACGGGTTAAAAGCCCTTTCGCTTCGAGCGCATCCAAATCATTCCGTATGGTACCTTTCGATACATCCAACGCTTTCGCCAGGTCTGCAACACGCAAACCGGACTGTTTCTGGAAAAGCTGGACGATCGATTGCCTGCGTTCGTAGGTGGTCAAGACAGCGGCAAACCTTTTCGTTTTTTGGGGTTATTTTGTCAAATCAACACAATAACACTATATAGTTTTTAAGCATCGTTGTCAATTGGCAGCCAATAGAACAATAAACACAAAATTGTCACCAATACTTCGTGACATATATCATTATTGCCTTTTGATTATTTACCCCCTGACATCCGGCTTACCTCATTATTCTTTAGGGAATCCATTAACCTCCATTTTACTCCTCGACAGAAAAGTCCATCACCGGGTCCTCACCTATCTTCCCTGCCTTCCTAATCTGCCGGCGGCGCAAAAGACACACCGCCCGACTGGCTGGATTGGCAGGCAGCATCCACCAGTAACATGGTGCGGTAAGCATCGTCTACTGAAGTGTCCATACAGTCTGTGCTGCCTTCTGCATAACGCTGTAAAGCAGCCATGGTACCCATGAAAGCATCCGGGAACCAGTTTCCGGGCAGCGGCACCGGAATCCATTCTGGCTGTTTGCCTTCGCGCAGCAGGCAGTATTCCAGCTGGTCTGGAACGCCTTTCGGGTAGTTCAGCATTAGACCCATCAGACCAAAAACGGCGCCTTCCGAGCCTTCCCACTTGACGTAACTTTCCTGGTGTTTCGGCCCATATTCATGATGGTGGTTGGTGGTGATGACCGAGCGCACAAAATCACCATAATCCAGCGCGTAATCGCTGCTCGTCCCATCGATGCGTGCGGCCTTGGGATGTTTGACCGATTTGGCGTACACTCCTAGCGGATCGCCGAGAAAAGAGCGCATCAAGTCAAGGTAATGAATGCTGTGGTAAATGATCTCGGCAAATGGGACTGTCTCCAGGAACGTCCACAGATGCCAGGGGGTGTATGCGGTAACCCGCACTTCCATATCGTGCAGCTCACCGATGGCTCCCTGCTCAATGATGCTGCGGGCTGCCAGAACAAAGGGTGCATAGCGCAGCTGAAAGTTGATGCCTGCCTTCAAGTTCTTAGCATGGCACAGATCGCGGATAGCGCGCGCGGTCTGCTGGTTCTCCCCCATCGGTTTCTGGATCAGAGCGCCGGCGCCGTCCGGAAGATGCGGCAGAACATCGAGGATAGCCGAAGCGGGTACGGCGATGTCGTACACTGCCCCGGGTGGCGCTGATTCGATGGATTCATCGAGAGATCTGTAAACCTTTGATATCTCGAAAGCGCTCGCCGTGCGCTGGGCGCGCGCCTGGTCAATATCGAAAATACTTTCCACAATAAAACCTGCTTTGCGGTAAGCGGGCAGGTGCGCGTCATTGACGATGCCTCCCGCGCCGATGATCACGATCGGGTGTGGTTGTTCAGGCATGGGCAGCCTGGTGACAAAGGTTAATTCGCTCATTTTCAGTATCTCCAATTATCGATCACCCACAAGCAGCTCACGGAGGAGGCGGCTGGATCAATTCGAGCGTGATCCCATCGGGATCTGTAAAATAGACGGTGTAGCCGCCTTTGTTGACGCCGGCTTCGATGGCAACCGGCTTATCTGCCTTGAAGTTCACGCCCAGCGCTTTCATCCTTGCGAATTCTTTGTGGATGTCATCCACCATGAAAGCCCAGTGACCCACGCCCGTGCGGTTGGTATCCAGGGGAATATCGTCGCCGCGCGGGTGGACATATTCCACCAATTCAATGTGATGGCGCGAGAGCGGGATGGTCTCGCCCGGCACTCTTAGCTGTGCCACCTTGAGATGGGCATTCTTAAAGGCAACCAGCTTATCGGTATATTCGTTCGCCTGCTCTTGAGAGCGAACGTACTCCAGGCCCAATACCTCGGTGTACCACTTGACCGCAGCGTCAATGTCGCGGACGGTAAATGAAACATGCCAGAAACCTTGGATCATGACCGGGCTCCTTTACATCATGTCTTCCACGATCTTTACGATATCGGAAACCTGCGGCAGGACTGCGTTTTCCAAAGGCTCTGCCACCGGGATAGGCACATGCTTTGCGCCGAGCCGGCGAGCAGGCGTGATCAAAGTATCCGGTGCCTGTTCGTTGACACGGGCAATGATCTCCGCGCCTAAGCCGCAGTTCGTATGCGATTCGTGCACGACCAGCAGCCTCACCGTACCGCGGATCGATTCCAGGATCGTGTCCATATCCAGCGGCTCAATCGTGCGCAGATCGATCACCTCGGCTTCAATGCCGCTGCGCGAAAGCTGCTCGGCGGCTTCCAGGGCAAACAGCACGGTGCGCGAGTAAGTGACAATGGTTATATCGCGCCCCACGCGCTTCACATCCGCTTTGCCGATCGGAACAATATGCTCGCCCGCTGGAACCTCACCTTTGGTGTTGTAAAGCAGCTTGTGTTCGAGGAAGACGACCGGATTGTCAGACCGGATGGCAGATTTGAGCAAGCCTTTTGCATCCGCGGGTGTGGAAGGCGCGACCGTGATAAGACCTGGGATCTGGGCGAACCAGCTATCAAAAGATTGCGAATGTTGCGCCCCATTGCCGCGCCCGCCTCCTTGTTGAGCGCGGATCACGATCGGCACTGAGACAACCCCACCTGACATATAGCGCAGCTTGGCAGCCTGGTTCACAATCTGGTCGGCGGAAACCAGCGCGAAATCCATGAACAGCAGCTCGACCACCGGGCGCATTCCGACCAGCGCCGACCCGATTCCGAGCCCTACGAACCCGGCTTCGCTGATCGGCGTATCGCGCACCCGTTCGGCGCCAAACTCGTCCATCAAATCCTTGGTGACACGAAAGATGCCGCCGTGGAGGCCGATATCTTCGCCCATAAGAAATACGCGCGGGTCGGCTTGCATTTCCTCACGCAGGGCTTCATTGAGAGCCTGAGCATAAGTCAAAATTGGCATACGCTTCTCCCTTACGCAAACACGTCCGTAAATGCCTCGCTGGGAAGAGGGGCAGGGCTGTTTTCAGCGAACTGGAGGGCATCAGCAATCACAGCTTCCGCCTCTGCCTCGAGTCTGGTCAGGTCGGCGTCGCTGTATCCGAGCTGCTTCAGGCGCTGCCCCAGACGGGCAATCGGCTCATTTTCGCGTGCCTGTGCTACCTCCTCTTTCGTCCGGTAGACTTCCGGGTCGCCCATCATGTGACCCCAAAGGCGATAGGTCATCGCCTCGATGTAGGTTGGTCCGCCCCCGGAACGAGCGCGGTCTGCGGCTTCTTCGACTGCAGCGTACATTGCCTCGACATCATTGCCATCCACCACGGCTGCCGGCATCCCGAACGAGCCGCCGCGTTTGTACGTTTCCACAGTAGATGTGGTTTCATGCGATGGGGTCATCTCCGAGTAGAGGTTGTTCTCGCACACAAAAATAACCGGCAATTTCCAGACCGCCGCCAGGTTCAAGGTCTCGAAAAACACCCCCTGATTGACCGCGCCTTCCCCAAAGAAAGTCAGCCCCACCCGATCCTGCTTCTGCAGCTGGGCTGCCAGTGCAGCTCCGGCTGCGTGCGGCACACCGGCTGCGACAATGGCATTCGCTCCCAGTAAACCTACCGACGGGTCGGTGAAATGCATCGATCCACCCTTGCCTTTGGAACACCCTGTGGCTTTGCCCAACATTTCAGCCATGGCTGCTCGTACGCTCAAGCCTTTGGCAAGCGCGTGTCCATGCCCGCGATAGGTGCAGGTCAGGTAATCTTCCTTGCGCAGCGCCCAACAGCCGCCGACCGCTGTGGCTTCCTGACCCACACAAGGATGGAATGAGCCGCGAATCTTGCCGTTCTGGTAAAGATCGCGGATGGCTTCCTCAAACTTGCGGATGATGAGCATCTGCCGGTAGGCGTCTGGCAGACGATTGACGGAAAGAGGCATATTTTTTACTCCATTGCTGAGTGATTTTGTACGACACGATCTACAAACTGCCCGGCTAAGCCTGTATAGTGAACCGGATCGAGGTAACGTTCAATCTCCTGGACAGTCAGGAGCGAGGCCACCTTGGGATGTTCAGCCAGGGTTTGGCGGAAAGGCAATCCTTGCTCAACCGCCCGCATGGCGCACTCGTAAACCACATCGTGCGCGGTCTGGCGCCCCATCTTCTGCGCCAGGGCCAGCATTATGGCTTCGGAGAGCATCAATCCATTCGTTTGCTCAAGGTTAAGCCGCATCCGTTCCGGATAAACTCTCAATCCGGCAATCACTCGCTCAGTCAACTGCAGGGCGCCATCGGTCATGATGCAAATTTCGGGCAAATAGGCCCATTCGATATGGTCGCCAACCCAGTCACGCTCATGTTCCTGTATCATCGCGTCCATTGCGGCTGGCGTACTGCGGATCACCAAGCGCGCCAGGGCCAGGATTGCCTCGCACAGCATCGGGTTGCGCTTATGCGGCATGGTGCTCGATCCCACTTTGCCCTCGTTGAATGGCTCTTCCACTTCGGCAATCTCGGTGCGCTGCAGGTTGATGATCTCGTTAGCGATCTTACCCATCGTCGCCGCGATCAGGCTCAGTATCGAGGCGAATTCCGCCAGATTATCGCGCGCGGTATGCCAGGAGATGACCGGCGCGCCCAACCCCAGGCGCTCCATCATGCCCTGCTGGATTTGCAGACCGGAAGCGGTTACAGAAGCCAGCGTCCCTACCGCACCCCCAAACTCTCCAACCAGTACGCGCGGCTTGATTTGTGCCAGGCGTGTGCGGTGCCGGTCCACTTCGGCGAGCCAGACGGCTATTTTGTATCCCAAAGTGACCGGCAGGGCTTGCTGGCCATGGGTGCGCCCGGCCATCAGCAAGTCGCGGTATTTCAACGCAGACTCGCTCAGAACGACCGCGAAACTTGCCAGCCGCTCTTCAAGAATAGCGATAGCTTCCTTAATCTGCAGGATCATCGCTGTATCCATGATGTCCTGCGTGGTCGCACCCCAATGGATGTACTCGCCGGCATCCCCGCTGCAGGCCTGTTGCAAAACTCGGATGACCGGCACGATGGGGTGTACGGTCTGATCGATCAGCTGCTTGAGGCGGGGCAGGTCGAGCTGACCGGCGCGGGCGCACCGCGTGATTTCCGCAGCAGCGGCCTCCGGGATGATCCCCAGTTCTGCCTCAGCCTGTGCCAGGGCCACTTCCGTATCGAGCCATTTTTGCAGCAAATGCATATCGTCAAAGACAGCCCGCATTTCGGGAGTCCCGTAAAGGTCTTTGAGGAATTGGGAGTCGAGGATGTGCGAAGCCATCAGATGTTGGGCGGGGTAAAGAAGGCGATCAGCTCAATCGGGTCAGATCCGACGTTGCGCAGCGAATGTTCGGCTCCAATGGGTACCGCAGCGATGCACCCCGCTGATATCGGTAATTCGTTGCCATCTACGGTCAGCACCGCTTGACCGGAAAGCAGGAAGATGGTTTCGACCTGGGTCCCATGGGCATGCCAGCCTACTTGATTACCTGGAGGGACCCGCACCATGTTGACATTGGCTAACTCATTATCGACCCGGGTCAGCAAAGGTTTCATCTGTACGCCGGCGAAGCGGGGATGGTCTCCCCATGGAACGTCCGCGGAATTGACAATACGTGGCATTGTGATAGGCTCTTTCATTTTACAAACGATAGGCTTTTGCCGCGGCGCCGCCCAAGACTGCCTCAATCTCCGCTGGCGAACGACCAGCCAGCGCTTTGTTGGTCTCAGCCCACACCCTGGCGTAATCGCCTGCCAGGATGGCTACCGGCCAGTCGCTGCCGAACATCAATCGCTCTGCGCCGAACTTTTCGATGGCGAAATCGATGTAGGGCTTGAGATCGGCCGCGGACCAATTGCTCCAGTCAGCGGCGGTGTTTAGGCCCGACACTTTGGCGTAGACATTCGGATACTGCGCGGCGAGGCTCGATTTGATCTGCCCAGGCGCCCATCTGCTTATCCTTTATAGGCGGCTTGGCAAGATGGTCTATGATCAGCGTCAGGTCAGGAACCTTTTCGGCAAGGGTAGGGACATGCTTAAGATGGTTGGGGTAGACCGCCACAACGTCGAACGACATGCCGTAATCTGCCAGGATTCTCAGCCCTTCGATCACGGCTGGCTGCACGACCCAATCCGGGTCTTTTTCTTCGTGGATAAGATGGCGGATTCCGCGAAACCTGGGATGCTTGCAGTAGCGATCCAGGGCTTTGCGCTCGGCGGCATGATCGAGCAAAGGTACCCAGCCGACCACCGCCCCAATCCAATCGAAATCTTCCGCCTGGGTGAGCATGGATGCAGTGTCTTCGAACGAGTTCATCGATTGAACCAGCACTGTCCGGTCGATGCCGGCTGCCTTTAATTGCGGCGCCAGGTCACGCGGGAAAAAGTTCGCGTAAATGGGCCCGTAGTCCGGTACCAGCCACGGATAGTCAATCTTATTCAGGTTCCAAAAGTGTTGGTGAGCGTCAACTTTCATCAACGTTTCCTCTCATTCAGAATAAATTGCGCCAACCTCAAAATTCAACCGACGATACTCAAAATGACTGAAGCAGCATGTGGAGATCAATCCATTTCGATGCCGCCATCCACGTTCAGGCATTGTCCGGTGATGTAATCAGCATCGGGCGAGCATAGGAAGCTCACCGCCCCGGCTAAATCCTCAATAGAAGAAGCTCGTTTGAGAGGGATGTTGGTTTCGATGAAGTTGTGCATTGCCTCGCCCGGTTTGCTGCCGAAAAGCTCGCCGCGTTCCCTGTCAATCTGGGTCCACATTGGGGTAGGCGCCACACCGGGCGCGACGGCATTGACGTTGATGTTGTATTTTGCCAATGCCAACGCCGCCGATTTAGTGATGTTGATAACCGCCGCTTTGGCTGCAGCGTAATGCGTGGAATACGGGCGACCGCTCCGACCGGCGATGGAGGCGAAATTGACGATTTTTCCAAAGCTGTGCGGGGCACGATCGGCAGCCCGAATCTCTTCAGGGATTTGAGCGATCATCTGGCGCGCCGCAGCCTGCAGACAAAAAAACAGGCCGCGCTGGTTGGTATCCACCACACGGTCCCAATCCTCCGGCGTCAGGTCGAGCATATATTTTGTCTGCACCCGGCCGGCATTGTTGACCAGGATGTCAATCCGCCCGAACTCCCCGACCACCCGCTCGACCATCGGCTGGATCTGCTCTACCTGCGATAGATCGATTGGGTAGGATAAAGCCCGCCCTCCCAGGAGGCGTATTTCCTCAGCGGTGGCGCTCGCGGTCTCCGGGCTGTATTCGGCAACCACGATATGTGCGCCGTCGCGCGCCAGGCGCAGGGCCACGCCCTTGCCAATGCCCTGTCCGGCTCCGGTCACGATTGCTACTTTACCTGCCAGTTGTTTTTCCATGCTATTCGATTTCCCCGTTAAATTTCGCGAGGATGCCCACGGTGGTTTGGCGAACATTATTGCGCACCGCTGATCCCGCGGAAACTTTATCGCCCGCCTTGCAAGCGGCGTAGATATCTTTATGCTCAACCAAGGCTTGCGGAGCGCGCCTGGGAAGATAGGTGTAGAGCTGGCGGTACCTTCGCGAACGGTCCCAGAGGCCGCTGATCATTTGAATGAGCAGGGAGTTATCGCTGGCTTCATAGATGGTAAAGTGAAATTCGCGGTTGAGATCAAACAAGCGGGCATAATCGTTGGCTTCCGTAGCGCGTTCCATATTTTCGACCAACGCAGCGAGCTCATCCAATTGATGGGCAGACAAATTGGGTACAGCCAGCTGAGCGGCGGTTTCCTCCAGTACCTCGCGTACCAGATAGATTTCCTTAAGATCAGTTATGGAAAGCTCAGCAACAAAAGCGCCGCGATGCGGGTGGATCTGCACGAACCCTTCAACTTCGAGCTGCCGCAGACTTTCTCGAACAGGGATCATGCTTGCGCCGAAATCCTCGATCAGCGTCTGCTGGTCGAGCCGTGCGCCGGCGACATAATAGCCAGCCAGGATTCGTTCACGAATACTGTTGACGACATAATCTGTCACCGTGACCGGCCCGTTTTCGCGAGTTTGCATCTTATGCTTTTCTTATGGACTTACGCAGTCGCTTGCGGAATTGCCGGCCTACTTTTCCGGCAATTACCTTCAACTGTTAATCTATCTTAATAAGATAATAGCATAATAAATAATGTTGTCAAGTCTCTTTGATTGCACTGCGCAGCACCCGCTCCAGCTCGGCATCGACTCCGGGCGGCAGCTCAACCGGTCCAGCCTTTTCCAGGATCTCCAAAACGCGCTCGTGGGCGACTTCTTGGATCATCTTCCCCCCGCTGTTCAGCCATTGATCGATCGTCTGGCGCCGGAATAAGCGGGGAAAGAACAGCTCCTGGCGGAAGAACTTGACGGTATGATCCTCCGATAAAAAGCTGCCGCCCTGGCCCACTTTGCGAATCACGTCGAGCGCTAATGTCTCGTCGGTTACCGCAATCCCAGACAGGATGCGCTTGACCATATGGACCAGTTCATCGCAAATCACCACCATCTCCTGCGAGCCGTACAAACCCCAAGACAGCGTGCCCAGGCTTTGGTTCAACGTCATTCCAGCCAGACCGTTGAGGAGAATGCCCATCATCGCTTCCCCTGCCGCCTCCGCGTCGGGTGTCTTCGCCTCCACGCCACCTCCCAGCCCATAGATGGGCAGGTTATAAAAATGAGCCAGCTGGACCATCGCCACCTTTCCGAGGTCCTGTTCGGGGCTGCCGTAGGTGCATTGGGTCGTCTTCATATCAAAAACATCCGTATCCGGCTTAAGCACAACCGGTGCGCCCGGTTTGATCAATTGGGTCAGCACGACCCCGAAGAGCACTTCGGCGTTGGTTATAACCAGAGTCCCAGCAACCGTAGCGGGACCGCTCGCGCCCATCAGTGGGCCGGGCGAATAAAGGATGGGCACCCCGGCCTGGACGGCATCTACCAGCCCCTCGTTCATTACGGCTATTTTAAGGGGTGTGATCGGGGTAACAATCCCCAGCACGCTGGGACGCTCGCGCAGTACGCTCTCTCCGCCGGAAGCAGCCGCGGTCAGCTCAAGAAGGCGGCTGGTGAACGGGCGCTCGAGGATGTTGATCACCGTCGGTTTTGTCGTGTTGCGGAAAATGGCATCAAAGTCATGAAAAAAAATAGTGCTGGTAGGCATCTCACCCGACATACACAGCGTCTGGACAAAATCGATATTCGCCAGGGCATGTCCAACACGCGTACTGGTGATCATATCTTGTTTGGTAGGCTGCCGCGACTTCCACTGGTCCCAATCCCAAAATAAGGGCTCGGAGGTGCCTCCCATCCCATAATATACGCGGCCTGGCTCAAGCAGCAAGTCCATCTCGGGATCATTCCTGCCGTATAGCACCAACGAGTGCGGAGCCGACTTTAACGCAGCTTCGATCATATCCCGGCCAACCTGGATGGTCCGCGCCTCCCGGTTCACCCGAGCGCCGCCTTTCTCGAAGATGTCAAGGAACAAATCCGACTCACTGTAGACACCCGGGTCTTCGAGCAGCGACAGCGAAGACTCATAGATCCGGATGAGCTCTTCATCGGACAAAATCTTTAGGGTACCGCCTTTAGCGCCGGTTTTCATATCATCCTCCTATCAGGTTGAAGAAATTCTTGCGGTTCTAGCTGAATGGTTATAACAATGTCGTCAGGCAGGGGAACCAAGCACGTCGGCTAACCGCATCACCGCCAGGCGTGGGCTGGATAGAATGGGGATTCTGGCTTCTGCTGGAGGAATGCCTTCCACGACCCGAGCCATCGATGCCTGAGCCAGGATAATCACATCGTTCCGATCCATCAAGCCCATCAAATACCTTCGCACAATAGCATCGTGTGTCGCTACTTCACCGGCGAGCAGTGCGGCGTAAGCGCCTTCACACAAGACCGTTTCAACCTGAACGGAATAACCCAAATCCGCTGCCCGAGTATGAACCAGCTCGCTGGTTGGTTTCAACGTAGTCAGCGCTGTGGCAACCACAGCTATTCGGGTTCCTAAGCCGGAGAGCCTCGTCGACCATCGGATCATCGATCTTCAGCACCGGGATGCCGACCAGTGGGCGAACGGTATCCACGCAGGGCGATATCGAAGAGCAAGTACATTGGAACGCCGCCGCACCCGCCTCTTCGGCGGCGATCGCGTGTTCCGCTACCCTGCGATGAATGAGAGGAGATAACCCGCCCTGAGCCAGGACACTCTTCAATAAGAGCTCGTCGGCGATATGGATCACCTCCAGATCAGCCGGGAGCAGCTCTTTGGAGAGATTGGTGAAAAGCCCGGCAAGGGTTGTAACCGTGTGCAAAAAAACTACGCGAGGCGCCAAGTTAAATCTCCATTCAAAATAATCACGCACGAGCCCAAGTGCTGCGGATGAAATCAGTGGCTAATAAAACGCCTTCCCGGCCTCGATGCGAGGCTTCCTCCATACAAATCCAGCCGTCCCAACCGGCCCTTTTCAATCGTTGAAAAATCTCAGGGTAAGGTGTCAGACCTGTACCCAGGAGGGTGTGATTCAGCTGGCCGCGTGTGGAGGTGTCTGAGGCGTGCACGCTGGTCAAGCGCGGCAGGACCTGTTCAAGTAAAACCAACGGATCGGCCGCGAAGGCAGTGGCATTGCCTGCGTCAAAATTTACGCCCAGCCCCGGATCGGCGACACCGGATAAGATCTCCAGGAAGACTTCCGGCGGCTGTGAGAAGTCCGTATATTGCCACGCGCCGGGTTTTGCATGGTTCTCATAAACGAGGTGAACGCCCTCACTCCTGGTACGTCCTACCAGGCATCCCAGACCTTCCACCGCCCAGCGAACGCCCTGCTCCAGGGAAGTCTCCGGGTGAGCCTGTCCCGCGGTCACTCGGATAAGATCCGCTCCCAGCTCGGCTGCCAGTGAAACAGCCTGGCATTCCTTGTCCAGCTCGATCTGGCGCTGCATGGCATCCGGATGGGTGAAGTCGGGATAGGTGGTGAGCATTGCCACGCGCACACCTGCAGAATGTATCTGGCGGCGCGCTGCGCGAGCTGCACCGGACGTCAGCTCAGGCAAGAAGAGAATGCTCAGGTCAACCGCATCCAGACCGGCTTCGGCGCCAATACACGCCCACTCGACCAGCGTCATCTTCCCGGTGAGGATCTCTTCAAAAAAAGACACAGGCAAGCAGCTTAGCTTCATATGACCTTCTCCAGCAGTGGACGCATATAGGTGAAGGTATCCGCGGCCGCAGTCTCCGCATCTGGAAGAGCCAATAATTCGGCTGAGAGGAACCCCTGGTAGCCAACTGAATGCAAGGTTTGGAGGATGGCCTGAAAATCGATCAAGCCTTTACCTGGCGGCAAACGGTTGTTATCCCCGAGGTGCACATGAAATAGCTTTCCGGCGGCAAATACGCGGACAAATGGCTCAGTCCAGGAGGACTCTTCGATGTTCACGTGGAAAGTGTCCAACAATAAACCTAGCGCAGGGTGATTTATCTGATTAAGGAACGCCAGGCCTTGGGCGGCATTCACAATCAGGTCGCTTTCATAACGGTTGATAGGTTCGATTGCCAGACGGACGCCGCAATCCTCGGCTATCGCGGCTGCCTCTCTCAAGATTTCACCCAGGCGGATGAGCGAAGCTCGTGGATCGCCGTTTGAGCGCCCCCGAAAACCGCCAATGGTCACCAAGGGAGCTCCCAGCCTGGCAGCGAAATCAATCAGGTCAGTGAGGCGGGACCGGGCTACCTCGCAGATTTGGGCGTCGGGATGGAGCAGGGTGATTCCGGCGACCCCCAAGCCTCCACTGGCTACTGCGGCGGCTACCAGCCCGCTGGCATCCAACCTCGATCGGATATACTCCACATCCAGGGACGCCGGGTCGTAACACATCAGCTCGACACCATCGACTCCGAGCGAAGCCGCTTTGCACAGCTTTTCATCCAGGCTTCCAGTAAGCAGGGCAACCGGAAGCTGAAAGGGAACCTCTGGGGTCTGGATTGCCAGGGATAGCTTCACGCGCCCTTCGTTTCAAATTCCTCTTCAACCGGATACAGGGTTTCGTCGAGTATGGAAAGCAGATCGTCCATCTGTGAGGCGGTCATCGTCAAGGGCGGCGCCATGAGGACCATGTCGCCCAGGACCCCATCCACCGTACCGGTGCAGGGGTAGGTGATCAGGCCATGGCGCAGCGCCTCCTGCTCAAAAGCCAGACTGAGACGCCGCTGCGGAGCGAACGGCTCTTTGGTCGCACGGTCTTGCACAAACTCGAAGCCGAACATCATACCCAAACCGCGTACATCGCCGATAATCGGATGGCGATCCATCAGGTTGCGCAGCCCAGCGAGTGCCTGCTGACCGCGCTCGTGGGCATTCTCGACGAGATGATGCTCCAAGAGATAGTTAATCACCGTGATGGCTCCGGCGCATGAAACGGCATTGGCGTTCAGGGTATGCCCGGCCTTAAAGGGCGAATGCTTCTCCTGAAGGACCTGCCACAGGTCATCGCGTGCGATGATCGCAGAGAGCGGCGTATAACCAGCGGTCATACCTTTCGCGGTAGCAATGATGTCGGGCGTTACTCCCCAGTGATCGATTGCCCATAATTTTCCGGTGCGCCCCCAGCCAGTCATAACCTCATCGTCGATGAAAAGCACCTCGTAGCGGTCACAGATTTCACGGATGATCTGGAAATAACCTTCTGGCGCCGGGACGCATCCGAGCGCTGCACCGACAACCGGCTCAGCGATGAAGGCAGCCACATTTTCCGGACCGACCTGGCGCAGGGTGGTTTCCAAAGTTCGAGCGCACAGCAGCCCGCATTCTGGGAATGTTTTTTCAAACGGGACAGCGGTAACAGAAGGCGGGTGGGATATGCGGCGAATCGACGAACATCGGTTGAAAGATATTGCGCCGTGAAGTGATCCCTGAGAATCCGGCAACCGAGATCGTGTTCCCGTGGAAGCCTTGCCAGCGTCCGATGATCAGGTATTTCGAGGGCTTACCCGCTTCCACCCAATACTGGCGAGCCAGGCGCACTGCGTCGTCGGTGGCATCCGTGCCGGTACAGGTTACCCAGACTCGGCTGTTATCTTTCAAAGACCCCGGGGCCAGGCTGACGATTAGATCGCTGAGCTCCAGGAACGGCTCATTGGTAAAAGCGTGAGCCGGGTAAAAAGAGAATTTTTCAGCCTGGGCATACATCGCCTGCGCCACTTCGATGACCCCATGACCAATCGAGGTGACGACCGATGACCCGCCCGAGCCATCAATATAGCGCTTACCGGAACGATCAAAGAGGTAGATACCTTCAGCGCGATCAATAATCGGAAATGAGCGATCCCAGCTGCGATGGACCGCGTGAACATTGGGCTCTGTCATAGCTACCTCCAGGAGAGCATGGATATGAGAACGTTTACAGATATTAACATAGCACAACTTTTGACCAAAGTCAACCGTTGTGGGTTACCCCAAAACAAGTTGAGGCGGCGTCTTGCGGAGACGCAGCCATTATTTAACACCCAAAACCGGCTATTTTTGAGCGGTATGCCCGATTCTCAAGCGGAAACCAGCTGCATACCTGCGTTGTTGACATTCATTAATTCCTATGCTATAAAAGATGTGCTGTGAAATCGTTTGCAGAAAAATCCCACGAATCCGGAAATATGGAGGCCATGGATGAACCAGCATGCTCTTGAGCGACTTGGCAACTGGATGAAGGGGCAGGATTTGGCGGCAATCCTGTTGTCGAATCCGTTCAACGTAACCTGGCTAACCGGCTATGCCCCACCCATCCAGACCGGACCGAGCCCCTTCGAAGGCGGTCCCGCCTTGTTTTGGCTGCGGGGGGACCGCCAGGTCATGCTCACCTCAGATATGGAATCAGGTTCCGCCCGTACCTCTGGCAGCGAAGTGCAGGACTATATAGCGTACACGATCGAGGCGCCGGTTGCCGGATTCCACAACCAGGCTGGGGCGCTCCGCGCTCTGCTGGAGCCAGATAAGGCTCTCTCAGGCAAGGTGGGTGTGGAATTTGACTACCTGCCGGCGCCATTCGGTGAGGTGCTCAAGGATGCTCTGCCCAATGCTGCTCTGCGCGCCATCGATGGAAAGATCGATCCACTGCGTGCCGTTAAATCAGCGGACGAGATCGAATTGATCCGCTCTGCACTCAGGCTGTGCGACAGCGCGCAGAGGGAAGTGCGCAAACAGCTCAAGCCTGGCATTTCTGAGATCGAGCTGTGGAATGCTGTGAAAGCCCATCTGGAAGGCTTGGTCTCCGGTCGACTGCCGGTGTTAGCCGATCTGGTGGCGGGCGTGCGCACGGCTGAAATTGGCGGGCTGCCCGGCGGTTATAAGCTGCAGAAAGGAGACCCGGTCATCGTCGATGTGGTGCCGCGACTGGCAGGCTACTGGGGGGATAACGCCGGCACCCATTTTGTCGACCAGCCGGCTGAGGCGCTCGCCAGGGTCTTCCGGCTCGTCAGAGAAACCTTACAGCTCGGGGTGAGTGCAGTTCGCCCGGGCCTCCGGGCCTGCGATCTGGACGAGATGCTGCGGGATGCGATCCGGAAGGAAGGCTACCCAGTCTACCCGCACCATTCCGGTCACGGCATCGGTACCAGCTATCATGAAGAGCCCCGGATCGTCCCTTACAACACCGCAGCCCTGGAGCCGGGCATGGTCATCGCCCTGGAGCCAGGTATTTATCTACCTGAGATCGGCGGTGTGCGGCTGGAGGATGTCGTACTCGTGACAGAGGACGGCTGCGAGCTGCTCACCTTCCATCTTGTCGATTAAGGAGTGAACGATGGTTGAGAATAAAAAAGTAGTCGTTACGGGGGCCTCCTCCGGCATCGGTCGCGCCACTGCCTTGCGCTTTGCTCAGGAGGGATGGGAGGTGTGCATAACTGCCCGGCGGGAGAAAGAGCTGCGCGACCTGGCTGCATCTTTTCCTCAGGGAAACCATCTAATCTGCCCAGGAGACTTCAGCAACCCGGCGACTGCCGATTCGGTGGCTGCTGCAATCCGAGAAAAGTGGGGCTCTTTGGATGTGCTGGCAAACGTGGCCGGCGTGTTTCAGGCAGCTGATGCGATCGACTCGCCCCTGGAGGATTGGCGAAAGTGTTTTGACACTTTGATGAACGGGGCGATTTATATGACCCGGATGAGCGTGCCCTTCATGAAGGCTGGCGGTCGCATCATCCACTGCACCTCAATCCACGGTGAACGTGCAGAACGCGGCTCCAGCTCTTACTCTGCCGCTAAGGCTGCCATTAACCAATACTGCCGCAGCCTGGCGCTGGAACTGGCGGACCGGAATATTTTAGTAAATGCAGTGGCCCCAGGATTTATTAAGACGCCGATGAGCATCGTCAATGGGCAAGACGAGACCGAGGGCGAGTGGTTCAAAAAGAATTACGTGGACGGTCATCACCTGCCGCTGCGACGGGCGGGATTGCCCGAGGAGGTGGCTGGAGTTTTCTTCTTCCTCGCTGGACCAGACGCCACCTACCTGACCGGGCAAGTGATCACTGTGGATGGCGGGCTGACGATTACTTTCTGAAAACCGGGCACAGGATGATAACTCAGGCTACCCCTCGCCCAGGCTGTCGCTCAGGGTCAGGCACTCTGGTTACCCCCTGGTGAGAGCTTAGCTGCGTCCCTATCTGCTCGCGTGGAAGATGTGAAATTTAATTAGGAGTTACGCAGTTGAAGGAAAAATAGTCCGAAAATAGGGGTGTAGGGCGGGCGGACGCCCGCCCTACACCCCTATTTTCGGCAATTCCTCAGCGAACTGCGTAAGTCCTATTAATGTTAACTGGTCCGGATAGCTTGCTGCTGAAAGGCGAGTGCCATGCGATCCAGCTCGGCTTCCTGCGCCTGGGTGAGGGGCGCAGGGCGGTGCGCCTCCAAGATTTTACGGGCCGCGGCGTTGGCGCGCTGGCGTAGATCCTTACCGCCGTACACCCTTTGCCACTGGTCCCACCCCAGGCGGGCGGTCAGGGCGGGCTGCCATTGGTAACGCCGGTAATTCGCTAAGGTGAACGAATGGGTGAGGAACTGGCCTCCCGGACCAACATCCTTGATCTGGTCAACCGCCAGCGTCACCGGGTTCACCTCGATCCCCCGGAGCAGCTCGAAAGCAGCCGTGAAAATCTCGTTGTCAATGACGGCCTGCTCGTAGCTAGAAGTGAGCAGCTGACCGATCATCCCGAAAGCCAGGTGGATGAAGTTGACGCCAGCAAGGCTCATCGGGATCGCCTGGAGCATGCGCTCATACCCGGCCTGTGCATCGGGCAGGCAGCTATCCAGACCGCTGCCTCCCTGGAAGGGCAGCCCGTAGTAATGAGCCATTTGGGCTGTACCACAATGGAGCAAGACTGCTTCCGGAGAGGCCGCGACATAGGTTCCAAAGCGCATGTTGAAACCCCCAGAGGCAATGGAAAGGATGCAAGGATGCCCTGGATTCAGGAGCTGCATGAGCACCAGCCCGGCTAGAGAATTCGCGGTATGTTCGACCAACGCTCCGGCGATCGTTATAGGTCCGGTTGAACCCATCATGTTGGTGGGCTCGAGCCAGACGGGGATGTTGAAACGGGCGCAATCCATCATTTCTTGGAGCCGCTCGGCGCTGTGGACAAGCGGGGAGTTAAAACAGACGACAAAACTAAACACGGGGCCGCTCTCAACGGCCTGTGTGCTGCCCTGGATTACAGCCGCCATTTCGACCTGGTCAGGGACGCTTTGACCACCCTGACCTTGAGAGTAATAATGCTTGTCCGTATTTTTAAGAATCGTGGAGAACAAGATCCGGTCAAAACCAGTCTGAGGGATGTCTTGCGGGATGACCATGGCATGCATGATGTGAGCCTGGTCCAGAGCATCGATCAGGCGGGTGAAGTCGATCAGGTCCTGCAGGGTGGCTGGGCGATGGCTGCCTTCCAGATCGAGGACCGACAGCGCAGAAGAACCGGCAATGGTGTAGATATCTTCCAGGTTTACCAGGATGTCATTCTCCGGATGGGCCGCGTGCAGCTCGAAGGAGGAGGGCGCCGCCTGCAGAGCACGCTTCAAGACATCTTCGGGAATGTACACCATCCGTTTCTCGAAATCCACCCGGCACCCGGCGCTGTGGTAGATCTCCAGGGCAGGTCTCCATTCGATGCGGACACCTACTTCCCACAGGACCTGCAAGACCGCCTCATGGATTTGGTGGATCTCATCAGCCCCTAAAAAGCGCAGCCAATTCGATTTCAGCGAGCGTACGGGCATCGGTAACCTCGGTTTTTTGGCGGCAAAATGTGGAATTTCTGATTAGGCGATTGTGCTACTTGACAAAGGTGGAGCTTAATGCTAAATATGAATATGTAAACGTTCTCACATCCAGCAAAATTATATCATGGACAAATTCGATAATTCCCATCAAGGAGGTGCACCGGCAATCCTTACACAGCTCCTTACGCTTCGACGAAATAAGCCAATAGATTTCCAGACACATAATTCTAGAGGAGAAAAATGAAAACTCACTTACGGTTCCTGATCATAATCGTCCTGTTAGGTTCGCTGGCTGCGGGCTGTGCTCAGCCTCCGGCAGCTCCGACGGCAGCACCCGCGGCCACTGAAGCCCCTGTGGTCACCGAAGCGCCCGCGCCTACCGAAGCCCCGCGGCAACTGAAGTCCCCGCTGAGAAAGTCAAGCTGGTGGTCTGGTGGTGGGGCGAGCAGGAAGCTCCTGGCGCTCAAAAATGGATGGATGAAACCATCGCCATGTACCAGAAGAGCACCCCAATATCGAGATTGAAGCTGTCCTGCAATCCACCGACACCCTGATCCCGGCCTTTCAGGCCGCGGCAGCCGCCAAGCAAGGCCCCGATATCCAATATTTCTGGGGCGGTGTCTGGACGCTGGAAAATGCCTGGAGCGGCGCGATCGTTCCAGTAGATGATCTGATCCCTGCGGACGAGCTTGCCCATTACATCAACAATTTCGAGCGCACCTACGATGGCAAGCTGTGGGGCGTACCCTGGTATCTGTCAGGCAACCCGTTGGTCTTCAACCCGGAGCTGTTTACGCAGGCTGGGCTCGATCCGAAGAATCCGCCTAAGACCTGGGATGACCTCAAGGCTGCCTGTGCCAAGCTGAACGCCATCGGCGTTACACCCATTGCCGGTGGTTTGAAAGATGGCTGGTTTGGCGGTTGGCTGTTCTCGATCCTGGCTCGCCAGCCACTGACAGCGAAAAGGATTTCATGGCGGCTTCGGTTGGGAATGCAAAATTTACCGACCCCAAGTTCGCTGAATGGTGGTCGCGGCTGGATGAGCTGAAGGCAGCCGGATTGCTGGAACAAGGATATCAACTCGCTGGACTACCAGCAAGGCCAGGATCTGTTTGTCCAGGGCAAAGCCGCCATGATCTTTGGCAACGACACCTTCCTCAAGGGCTGGGCCGACACCATCGGCTGGGACAAGATGGACGTGATGAAGGTCCCCACCTACGCATCGGGCAAGCTGGCGGATGATTACGTCGTCACCGCCCAGGGTTGGGGCATCACCTCCTGGTGCGAGCACCCTCAGGAAGCGGCGGACTTCTTGATGTTCATGCACACGACCGACCGCCTGAATGCCTGGTTCAAGGACACCGGTGTGATCCCGGCTGACAACCGGATGGATACCAGCCTGATCGACCAGCCAACGCTCAAACAAATCTACGAGTGGGATACGACTGTTGCCGGTCCAAACCTTGAAAACTTCATCCCCAGCATGCTGGACGAGCAGTCCAACTTTGCCGGCACCCAGCTGCTCTTCTCCGGCGATAAAACGCCCGAAGAGCTGGCTGCGATGGCTGATGAGGTTGCCCAGAAGTGGCGTGAACAGAACCCAGATGCGGTGAAGAACTTCGAGACCTGGGCGAAATGAGGTCTTCTTCTACCGGAGGTGTTCTGCCGCTCTCAGAGCGGCAGAACACCTCTATTTCAGCCTTCACCCGGTTTCAACGCAAGCTCGAGCCATTCCTTTACCTTGCCCCTGCACTGGCCAGCCTGCTGCTCGTTTTTGGGTATTCCCTGGTGCGCTTGATCATCCTCAGCGTTCAGCGGCCCATGCAGGGCAAGCCGGTCTTTGTCGGATTGCAGAACTACCAGGCGATTTTTCGAGATGATATCTTCCTGCAGGCAGCGAAGAATAATCTACTGCTGCTGATTTGTGTCCCGATCATGGTCGTCATTGCCCTGCTGCTGGCGATCTTCCTGTTCGAGCGCATCCGCGGCTGGCAGATCTACCGGACCACCCTGTTCCTGCCCTACCTGCTGCCCATCACCGTCGTCGGCCTGATCTTTTCCTATATCTTCCAACTTAGCGGGGTTTTGAATGAATTTCTGACCCGGATCGGCCTGGAGCGTTTTGCGCTGGATTGGCTGGGAAGCACACGGTTAGCGCTCCCCACCTTGATGTTTGTCATCATCTGGAAGGAAGTCGGGTTTGGCGTCGTGTTATTCCTGGCGCGGCTGATGTCTGTCGAACAGGAGCTGTTTGATGCGGCCAAAATCGATGGGGCAAACTGGTGGCAGCTGCACTGGTATATCACCATCCCCGAGCTGGCGACGGTCATTGAGTTCTTCTCGGTGATCTCGGTCATCACCATGCTCTCGTGGGTGTTCAATTACGTTTATGTGATGACCGGTGGCGGACCGGGCAACTCCACGATGGTCACCGAGCTGTATATCTACCTGACCGGATTCCGCTATAACCAGCCCAATTTAACCTCAGCGGTCGCGGTTTTGCTGCTGCTGGTCACCGGGGTGTTCATCTTCCTGGAGCTGAGGCTGCGCGGGGATTCGGACAATCTTGAAGGCGTTATTTGATGGGAATAAGAAAGTATATCCATCCGGGAAATAGGAGAATATCGCATGCTAGCGGGTAAAAAACTTACTGGTTGGATGGGCGGGCTCTCGCGCCAGACGATTGTAATTTTCGCTACCTTGCTCTCCCTGTTCCCGGTATATTTTATGACGGTATCGGCGTTTAAGACCAAGTCCGAATACATTGCTAACAAATGGGGACTGCCCAGCCACCTGCTGTGGGATAACTTTGTAAACGCATCGGCCGGCGAAAAGTTTTTCAACCGTTTTGCCAACAGCACGATCCTCACCGTCGGAGCCGTTACGATCTCCCTGATGATTGCCTGCCTGGCAGCTTATGCCTTTGCCCGGATGAATTTCCCTGGGAAGCGGACCTTATTCAACATCATCCTTTCCCTGATGGTCGTGCCGCCGGTGGTGATGGTCGTGCCGCTGTTCGTCTCGATGGTCCGTTGGCATCTGGTGAACACCTACCAGGGTACGATCCTGATCTATACCGGCTTGCTGCTGCCATTCTCGATTTACCTGATGACGAACTTCTTCAGAACCATCCCGCGCGAGATCATTGAGGCCGCGCGCATGGATGGCTGCTCCAACTTTGGCATCTTCCGCAGGATCATGATGCCGCTTTCCGCTCCAGCCGTCATCACCCTGATCGTGGTCAATGCCCTGTGGGTATGGAACGAGCTGTTGATTGCCCTGGTCTTCATGCAGAAGGACGAATTAAAAACCCTGATGGTCGGGATCGCCTCGATGCGCTCGCGTAATTATCGTCGATATCCCGGCTACGATGGCTGGCTTGCTCATCGCTACGATCCCGATCGTGATCGTCTACATGTTCGGACAGCGATATTTCATCCGGGGCCTGACCAGCGGCGCGGTGAAATAGAACAAAGGGGGATTAGCGTGGAATCAACCGGATCGATGCGCCAGTGTGCGCTGGCGGTCATGCAGGGAAAGCAGCCGGACAGGATTCCGTTCATTACCCGGTTAGAGACCTGGTATAAGAGCCACCAGCGAACAGGGCACGCTTCCGGCGGAATTTCGAGAGATGACTCTCCCTGAACTGCACCGGACCCTGAACATCGGCCAGCTCAAGTTTACCGTCCCATTCGCCTACCGTTTGAGGGGTGTTGAGGTGCTACGTCTGGTTTAACGGCGAGCAGATCGCGCACGAGGCCGAAGCCGTTCTCGAAAACTTCCCCGGGATGTGGGATTACGTGCCTACCGACCGGGCTGGAACGACGGTTATCGAGCTGGTGACTCCGGCGGGCAGGCTCAGGCTGCAGCATATGCTCTTGGAAGAAAATGTCCTGACCGGGACCGATCCTTACCTCAAAGAGCATTTGATCAAGGACGAAGCCGACTTCAAAACCATAGAGTACATTTTGGAGCGGCTGGAATGGGTCCCGCGCTTCGAGAACTATACTGCTGAGCAGGCCCGCCTGGGCGAGAACGCCTTCGTTGTCCCCTTGCTGCTCCGCATCCCCTTCCAGCAAGTCTTGCTGGAATACCTGGGAGAAATGTCACTTTTCTACAGCCTGTACGACCATCCCAAGCAGATCCAGCGGCTGCTGGAAGTGCTGGATTGGCAGATGCTGGAGCTGTTGGACCGGCTGAGCGCGCTTGATGCTCCTTATGTTGAGTTTCCCGATAACTTGCATGGCTCGATGACCAACCCGAAGTTATTCCAGCAATATTGTCTCCCTGCCTATCAAAAATATAGCGAGATCTTGCACCGGCAAGGCAAAAAAGTGGGCAGCCACACCGATGGCAATCTGAAACCATTGCTAAGATTACTGGCCGAATCAGGGTTGGATGTCTGCGAATCCTTTTCGCCTTACCCCCTTACGGAGTGCCGGTTTGAGGATGCCTGGGCTGCCTGGGAATCCGGTCCGGTCATCTGGGGCGGCATCCCGAGCCCAATTCTGGAAGAGGGTACAGGGCGCGCTGAATTTACAACCTATATGGAAAGCCTGTTCGCCGAAATCGACCGCCCTTTGATCCTGGGCGTGGTTGACCTGTTCATGCGGCACAACTCAATCGAACGCGTGCGTCAGATAGCGCAAGAGATAGAGAGTAGAAGATGCCAATTTCAAGGAACAAACGTCCTGGGCTGAAAGAAGTTGCAGAAATTGCTCAGACCTCCGTAGCGACTGCTTCGCGGGTGATGAATGATACCGGCTATATCTCCGAAGACACCCGCGCCCGCGTGCTGCGCGCTGCGCAATCTCTGAATTATTACCCGAACCTGCGCGCCAAGGAGCTGCGCCTGCAGCGCAGCCATTTCATCGGTCTGGTGATTCCCAATCTATTAAATATCTACTACACCACCCTGGCAGATGCAATAAGCCAGCTGCTGGCTGACCGAGGCTACCAGCTCATGCTCTCTTCAACCCGCGATGATCCTGGCATTCAAGAAACCACACTGCGCCAGCTGATCGGTCAGGACGTAGCCGGCTTGATCTGGGTCCCAGCTGCGCCGGATAAGAAACTGCTGACTTATCTCGTAGACCAGCATATACCCACCGTGGCAATAGTGCGGAAGGTCGAAGATAACCTGCTGGATACGATTGTCTTTGAAGATTTCGACGGCAGCCAGGCAGGAACCCAACACTTGATCGACCTGGGGCACCGGCGCATTGCCTATATTGGCGGCGACATCAAGTTCAAGAGCAACCTGGATCGCTGGCAGGGATTTCTAAAGGCTCTTGAACGAGCGGGCTTTCCGCTCGAAGATAACCTGTACAAGCTGGGCACGCTGCGCGCTACGTGGGGCGCCATCGCTGTGGAGGACTTACTTTGCTTGCCCAACCCGCCTACGGCCATCTTTGTGGCTTCGAATGCCCTGATGGCTGGGGTCATGCGCATCCTGCAGCAGAATCGCATACAGGTTCCTGAAGACATCTCCCTGATTTGTTTCGATGACCTGGATTGGTTTTCGTTCTCGAACCCACCAATTTCAGCGATTGCGACCAGCTACCAGCGGCTGGCTGAAGCCGCCATCGAACTGCTGCAGCGACGGATCGAGAATACCGCAGAGACGGATGTGCCGCCCGTGGAAATCCGGATTGGCTTCGAGCTGGTCCTGCGACGCTCTACGGCAGCGCTGGGATAAAACACCCGGTGCAGGTATGGTATACTAACGTGGAAATGAGATGAAAATTACCCAATTAGGGGTAATGTAGGGGCAATTCGAGAATGCCGCTCAGTTCCGATCGACTGCTGGAGAATAATCTGCATAGGTGCTCAGCTCTCAGCATGGGGGTGGACGAGTCAATCCTGCGCAGCATTAGCGCAGTAATGTAAACAAATGCAGCAATAAAAGTTTTCCCCTAATAATAGAGGTGCAATCGATGGGTGCGTTATTAGAGAATCGCGTGGCAATCATCACCGGCGCGGGGCGCGGCATTGGATATGGAATCGCGGAGGTATTTGGCCGCGAGGGGGCTACCGTTATCATCGGCGAGCTGGTGGAAGACCGCGGTGAGGAAGCCGCCGAAAAATTGAGAGCGGCAGGTTACCAGGCCGCAGCAATCCCTCTGGACGTTACCCGGGTCGAGTCTTGTATTAATATCACCCGCCGGGTTCTGGCGCAGTACGGCAGGATCGACATTTTGGTCAATAATGCCGGCGTGTTTTTCTTGCACAAGTCAGAAGATATTCCGGAAGAGCACTGGCGTTTGCAAATGGACGTGATGCTGAATGGAGCTTTCTTCATGACCCAGGAAGTTGCCCGCCAGGCGATGATCCCACAACGCGAGGGTGTTATTGTCAATATTGCTTCGATCGGGGGCATGGGCGGTTGGCCGATGCGCACGGCTTATGATGCTGCAAAAGCCGGTCTGATCGTGCTTACAGAAGGACTGGCTGCGGAATGGGCGCAGTACAACATCCGCGTTAACAGCGTCTCACCGGGCGTTTGCCGCACTGAAATGACGGAAAGTCTGACCCGGCAAGGATCGGTAACCCTCGAAAAATATGTAAATCGCACGCCCCTCGGAAGGCTCGCTGAGGTCAGTGATATCGCAGAGTCCGTTCTGTTCCTGGCTTCTGACCGGTCGAGTTTCGTGACGGGGGAGAACCTGCGGGTAGATGGCGGCTGGGTACCGTATGGCAACTTGAATGCGCTCGGATTCCCGGAGGATAGCTGACATCATTCAGGGAGGTTGCGGCTGTGGGCCGTACGGCAACTTGAATGCGCTGGGATTCCCGGAGAACAGCTGACCAGGTTCAGAGATACGAAAATATGAGTAGGGAAGAGAAGATGAATGCGGAGAAAATCGTGGTCATTACCGGCGCAGGCAGGGGTTTGGGGTTGGGCATCGCGCGCCGTTTTGGGCAGGCAGGGTCGCATGTGGTCATAGCTGAGCTGGATCCTGAGGCGGGTATCCAGGCAGCTGCTTCCCTGCACGCCGAGGGGATATCCGCCGCGTTCGAACCGCTCGATGTGCGTTTATCCGAGCAAAGCGTTGCCCTGGTTGACAGGCTTACGCAGGCGCATGGGCACATCGATGTCTGGGTGAATAATGCCGGGATCGCCCACAAAGCCCCTGCCGAGTCGCTTTCGCTAGAAGCCTGGGATGAGAGTATCGCAGTCATCCTCTCCGGCGTCTTTTATTGCTCCCAGGCAGTGGGAAAACAGATGCTCAAACAAGGTTCGGGCGTCATTATCAATATTGCTTCTTCGGGAGGACTTAAATACATCGAGGGGCGCGTGGCATATAGCGTGCCTAAGGCCGGCGTCATCATGCTCACCCAGGCCCTCGGCATCGAGTGGGCTAAACGCGGTGTGCGGGTGGTCGGCATAGCCCCCGGCGTGGTAATGACCGAAATGGTGCAAAAAGGAATCGATGAAGGCACGGCTAAATTGGACGCTTACATTCGCCGAACTCCGCTGCGCCGGCTTGGCACGCTTCAGGAAATTGCCGAGGCGGCATTCTTCCTGGCCAGTGACGAGGCTGCATACATCGTAGGCGAGACAATGCGCGTGGACGGCGGTTGGGTAGCTTACCAGCTGTTCTAAACTCTATCTTTACTCAGGAGAGGGATTTGAAAGTCACCGGGGCTGAACACACAGGCTACACGATTTCAAACCTGGAACGCTCGTTGGCTTTCTACGTAGGGATATTAGGCTGCGAAATCCTGTGGCAGCGAGAAATCACCGACGAGTATTTTGGCGAGATTGTTGGCTTACCTGGCTGCGTTGTGAAAGGCGCTCACCTGCGCATTCCTGGCTCGGAGCACCAAATTGAGCTGTTCGAATATGTACAACCCAGCGGGTCATACCAGGAAGTTCATCCAAACAATGTCGGCAGCTCACACGTCTCTCTTCTAGTGGATGATTTGCAAGCTGCGTACGAGAGCTTGAAGGCAATTGGGGTACAGTTCCGCTCTCTACCGGTCGAGATTACAGACGGCCCAAGCAAAGGTGGCTGGGGAATTTACTTGCTCGACCCGGATGGCATCATCGTGGAGCTCTTCCAACCGCCCAGCGGACCTGATTAGAGGTGGAGTTACGCGGTTGAAGGAAAAAAGTCCGGAAATAGGGGTGTAGGGCGGGCAGACGCCCGCCCTACACCCCTATTTCCGGCAATTCCTCAGCGAACTGCGTAAGTCATATAGATATTATTATCGAAGGTATCTGAAAGCGAGAATTTCAGTTCAACCTTTAATCGCCAGGAGGGTAGGGCAATCGCGGCGGCGCTAAAGCTTGCTTCCCAGGGCAAGCGCTATCGCTTCGTTTACCGGCAGAGTGCTATCCATGCTCCAGGCGACCTGATACTTCCCAATCCCGATTAAGAAAAGGAATTTTGTTCTTGACTTGGGTCGCTGAGACTGCTATAATCATGTAAACGCTTCCAAATTTATATTGCGTTTCTATTTGTTAAACCAGCTATAAAAGGGCGAAATATGCCTTTTGGCTGCTTATAATGACCTGAATTGGGCTGATTTATAAGCTGCGAGACCAAATTCGACAATAGTTGTGTAAACGCTTACAAAGACTTGAAAAAGAATTCGTCTTCGAAAGTTACGATTGTTGACGTAGCCGCTGAAGCCGGCGTTTCATTCGGAACTGTATCCCGCGTAATCAACAACGACATTCACGTGAAACCCGAGACACGCGATGCGCGTCTTGGAAGCGATGCAACAGCTGGGGTTTGTGGCCAATCGCCAGGCTCGCAGTTTGGCTGGGGGCAAGACCAATACAATTGGTGTGCTTGTCCCAGATTTAGGCACCGGATATATCGGCGAGATAATCCGAGGCATTGATAGTGAACTGAGTCTGATTGGTCTCGACCTCATACTCTATACCACCCACCGGGCTGCCAGCAAAGAGGTCAGCTATGTTTCTAACCTGGCTAAAGGCATGGTAGACGGTCTGCTGCTCGTTTTACCTCGCAATCCCATTGACTACGTCGGGACATTAACGCGCCGCAATTTCCCATTTGTCCTCATCGACCATCAGGGCACCGGTGAGGAATGTCCCGCCGTCGGCGCTACCAACTGGCAAGGTGCATATACAGCTACGGAATATCTCATTCGACTTGGACATCAGCGAATCGGTTTTATCACTGGTTCCATGGACCTGGGCTGCGCCGTAGACCGCCTCGAAGGATATCGTTCGGCGCTGCGCACTCACCATATTCCCGAGCTGCCGGGGTTGATTTATGAAGGTACTTTTTTCCAACCTGATGGCTATGCCGGTGCATCGGCTATGTTGGATGGGATGATCCCCCCCAACAGCTATCTTCGCCTCGAATGATGTGATGGCAATGGGAGTGATGGACGCTGTCCGCAATCGAGGTTGGCGCATCCCTGACGATATCTCCGTCGTTGGTTTCGATAACATCCCGCAATCAGCTTTGGTGTATCCCCCTCTGACAACCGTACAGCAGCCTCTCGAGCAAATGGGGCGGGTTGCAACCCAAATGCTGCTGGGCATCTTAAAAAATCCAGAAAAAGATACCAGCCGGATCGAGCTACCCACCGAGCTAATTATCCGTGCTTCAACCTCAGCCATAAAGGGCAGGGCTGGCTAACCGTCGAAGGATCACCAACCCTGCCTGAACTATGTGAGGCCACTCATAAGGAAAGGAGCATCCACACATTCAAATTATACGCCATACCACCCTTTGCTCGATTGTCTCAGCGTTCCTAAAAACTTTTGAATCTGATTTTCCACAGGAGAAGAAAAATGTCCCACAAGCTGATTAAAGTATTTAGCTTTTTGCTCATTGCTGCTTTCGTGCTGACAGCCTGCGCCCAAGCAACGCAGCCCCCGACTGCCAGCCCACCACGGCGCCAGCCGACGCCAGGCGCAACCACCCGAGCCGACCAGCTGCGCCTGAGCCAACCGACGGCACCTGAACCGACCGCCCACCTGAGCCAACCGTCGCACCTACTGAGGCGCCGAAAGTCAACATCACCTGGTGGCACATTCAGGTCGCCGATGATCAAAAGGCGCTCTGGCAAAAGATGGCCGATGAGTACATGGCCGCCCACCCGAATGTCAAGATCGAGATCACGGTGCTCGAGAACGAAGCCTTCAAGACCAAGCTGACGACCGTCATGCAATCCGGCAATCCGCCCGACATCTTCCAGAGCTGGGGCGGCGGCATGATGAACGAATATGCCAAGGCCGGGCTGCTCAAGGACATCACCGCCGATCTGGAAGCGGATGGCTGGAAGGATACCTTCTCACCCGGCGCTCTGGGTGTCTACAGCTACCAGGGCAAGAACTACGGCGTGCCACGGGACATGGGCATGGTCGGCTTCTGGTACAACAAGGATTTGTTCGCACAAGGCCGGCATTGACCAACCCGCCGGCGACCTGGACCGAGCTTCTGGACGATGTCAAGAAGCTCAAGGCCGCCGGCATCACCCCCATCGCGCTGGGCGAGGGAGACAAGTGGCCGGCGCCTTCTGGTGGGAGTACCTGGCTGTCCGCCTCGGCGGAAAGGCTGCCTTTGATGCGGCCTACAGCCGCAAGGGCGCCTTTACCGATCCGCCGTTCGTCGAAGCCGGCAAGAAGCTCCAGGAGCTGATCGCCCTCAAGCCTTTCCAGGATGGCTTCCTGGGCGCAACCTGGCCCGATGAGCAGGTTGTGATGGCCAGCGGCAAGGCCGCCATGGACCTGATGGGTCAGTGGGCTCCCGGCGCTTTCAAAGACGCCAGCGTCGACAAGAAGGGCCTTGGCGACAAGCTGGGCTGGTTCCCCTTCCCGGCCGTTGAAGGCGGCGCTGGCGATGCGGCCGACGCCCTCGGTGGCGGCAATGGCTTTGCGATCGGCAAGAATGCTCCGCCCGAGGCCGTCGACTTCCTCAAGTACCTGAGCAGCGTCGATTCACAGATTGCCAAGCCAAGATCGGCCTCTCGGTGCCGGTGGTCAAAGGCGGTGAAGTCGGGTCTGACCGATCCGATGCTCAAGCTCGTCCAGCAGGGCGCGGCCGCCGCGAAGTACTTCCAGCTCTACTACGACCAGTACATGCCGCCGGCGGTGGGCTCGGTCGTGAACGACAGCGTTCAGGGAATTTTCGCCGGCACGCTGACACCTGAGCAGGCTGCCCAGGCGCTCGAAGACTCGGCCAAGCCAAGAATTGAAGTAAGTCGCTCTGTCGCTGAATGGTGCGGGGATTGGGGCTGACTATGCTCGATCCCCGCACTTTTGCCAGATAGAGGAATAGCTGCGATGAAATCAGCTTCGCCAAGCAAGGATGCTTTGGCCGACCGCAGCGATATCGTTCTTCCCGCCAGTTTCGAGAACAGCCTGACCATCTTCTTGTTCTTGTTGCCAGCCCTGGTGTTCTTCCTCATTTTTGTCATCTATCCGATTCTTCAATCCGTTTACTACAGTCTTTTCAACTGGAAAGGCTTTGGGCCAGCCGTCGATTTTGTTGGCCTGGATAATTACCAGCGCATCCTGACCGACCAGGTATTCCTGAAAGCCGTAAGGAACGGGCTCTTGATCGTCGTGCTCTCCTTGACTCTTCAATTGCCCTTGGCGCTGGCGCTGGCGCTCATGGTCGGGCGTGATCTGCCCGGGCGCGCCTTTTTTCGCATCATCTTTTTCATGCCCTACGTTTTTTCCGAAGTCATCACGGCCATCATGTGGCTGGGCCTGCTTAATCCTGATCCGGATCGCGGCTTTATCAATGCGCTTTTGGTCCTCATTCCCGGGTGTCAAGGCCCAAGCCTGGTTGGGCAACACCGCAGACCGGTCCTGGCGTGCATCTTTGTCGTGCTGACCTGGAAATATTTCGGATTTTACATGCTGCTGTTTATGGCTGGCTTGCAAAACATCCCGGCGGAAATCGAAGAAGCTGCGCTGCATCGACGGCGCGAACAGACGCCAGATGCTGACCCACATCACCATGCCCCTGCTCGGCAGCACCATCCGCACGTGCGTTTATCTGTCCGTCTTGGGTTCGCTGCAGCAATTCATCCTGGTCTGGATCATGACGAAGGGCGGTCCGGTCAATGCCAGCGAAGTCATGGCGACCTATATGTATCGCTTCGGCTTTGTGCGTTTCTAGCTTGGGTACGGCTCCGCCGTGGCGATCGTCATGTTCCTGATCTGCCTGGTCTTTTCGCTTCGTTTACCAGCGGCTGGCGCGCCAACCGGATTACCTGGGCGGCATCTAGAAAGAACCGGTCTATGGCAGCCAGTTACGTCTCGCAGAACAGCACCTGCAAAGAAACCTGCCCAGGATCTTGCAGTACCTCATCCTCTTCCTGGTTTCGGTGATCATCATTGTGCCCATCGTGATCATGGTTTTCGGAGCGCTCAAGACGCGCGGTGAGATGTATGACACGCCCATACACCATCCCATTCCCGCCGCATTGGGAGAACTTCACGCAAGATTCTGAGGACAGCCTCCTTCTGGATCATGCTGCGCAACAGCCTGATCGTCATGCTGGTGACAACGGCAGGTGTGGTGTTCATTTGCAGCCTGGCCGCCTTTGTGTTTGCCCGGATGGACTTTCGGGGCAAGGGCCTGGCTTTCAACTTGCTCACCTTGGGCCTCATGTTCCCCATCAACGTTGCCATCTGCCCGTCTATCTCGTGCTGCGCCAGATGGATCTGACTCAACAATCTTGGGGCGTCATCGTGGTGCAAATTGCCTTTCTGATATCCGGCAATATCCTGATCCTGCGCGGGTTCTTCGCGGCGATCCCGGTCGAGCTGCAGGATGCGGCTTACATCGATGGCTGTACCGTCATTTGGCTTCTTCTGGCGCATCCTGCTCCCGCTGGCACGCCCGGCGCTTGGCGGCAGTCGCAGCATTGACCATGATCGTCAGTTGGAACGATTTGCTCGTCCCCCTGGTGGTATTCGACAAAGATACAGCCTCTGGACTTTGCCGCTGGGCACCATGCAGTTCCAGGGCCAATATGGCCAGGATTTGGCGCTGGTGGCGGCTTTCGTGACCTTATCCGCCGTACCGGCGGTCATTTTTTACCTGTTCGCCGAACGACAGATCGTTTCCGGCCTGACTGCCGGTGCACTCAAAGGTTGATGGGTAGAAGATCGCAATTTTAGAGGAGAAACTCATGGATATTACCCAAACCCAGCCTCGTTACCTTAATCCAGCGTATTCGGTATCGACCCGCGTACAGGACCTGCTTGACCGCATGACCCTGGATGAAAAAATCGCTCAGATGAGCTCGATATGGTTCAAAGATTTACTGGTGGATCATGAATTGTCCGCGGCGAAGATGCAAGCCAGGTTTGGGAATGGAATCGGGCAGGTCACCCGCGTCGGCGGATCGAGCACCCTGGCGCCTCTCGAGGCTGCCCGTGCAGGAAATGCAATTCAGCGGTTCCTGCAGGACAATACCCGTTTGGGCATCCCTGCCATCCTGCATGAAGAGAGCTGTGTAGGTTACATGGGGCTGGGTGGCACGATCTTCCCCCAGATTATCGGCCTGGCGAGCACCTGGAGTCCTGATCTGGCGGAGCGGATGGCGTTTGAGACCCGCAAGCAGCTGCTGGCAGTCGGCGCGCGCCAGGCGCTGGCTCCGGTGTTGGATATTTCCCGCGACCCGCGCTGGGGGCGAACCGAAGAGACATTTGGTGAAGACCCGTTGTTGGTTTCGCAGCTTGGGTCAGCCTATATCCGCGGCTTGCAAGGCGACGACTGGCAGACTGGGCTCATGGCAACCGGCAAGCATTTTGTAGGTCACAGCCTGTCAGCCGGTGGCTTGAATTGCGCTCCCTCCCAGGTAGGTTCCAATACGTTGTGGGATGTCTACCTGATGCCATTCCAGGCTGCCATCCAGGAGGCGGGTTTAAGATCGATCATGAACGCCTACCCCGAGCTGGATAATGAGGTAGTGGCTGCATCGCGTGCGGTCCTGACCGATTTATTACGAGATGAGCTGGGTTTCGAAGGTCTGGTGGTCTCAGATTATGATGCCATCGCAATGCTCCATTCTTTCCATCGCGCAGTGCCAGACTGGCAGGCAGCCGCCGCCAAGGCGCTCAAAGCCGGCATTGACCAGGAGCTGCCCACGCAGGAATGCTATGGTGAGCCCCTGCATGCTGCATTCGAAGCCGGTGAAATCTCTATGGAAGACATCGATTGCGCCGTCCGGCGAATTTTGGAAGCCAAGTTTGCACTGGGTTTGTTTGAAAACCGTTATGTGGACGAGGGAAAGGTATTGGAGGATTTCGAGACGCCCGAACAGCGTTCCCTGGCGCGACAGATCGCCCGCCAGAGCCTGGTGTTGCTCAAGAATGAGGGCAGCCTGCTGCCTCTTTCCCCACAAGCGACTCTCAGCGGTCATCTCAAGCCGTTGCGCACGATCGCCGTCATCGGTCCTAATGCCAATCAACCCCGCAATCTGCTGGGCGATTACAGCTACCCGTCTATGCTGGAAATGATGCGGCTGGTGTCTACGCACCGTCCGGCATTCTTTGCAAGTGTAGACGAAGCTCATCTGCGCCGGCATTCTGTTTTGGTCCCTTCTGTCCTGGAAGAGGTTCAAGCTCGCGCAGATGCGAACACCCGGATACTTTTCGCTCCTGGGTGTAGTGTTAACGGCACAGATCGTTCCGGGTTCGATGAAGCTGTGCGCCTGGCCGCGCAAGCTGATGTGGTCATCCTGGTGCTGGGAGATAAGTCCGGTCTTGTGCCGGACTGCACCTGCGGGGAGACGCGCGATCGCGCTGAGCTGGGGCTGCCCGGCATACAGGAGGAGCTGGTCAAAGCCGTCGTGGCGGTGGGTAAGCCGGTGGTGGCTGTACTGGTCAACGGACGACCGCTATCGATAACCTGGTTGGATCAGAACGTTCCTGCCATTCTGGAGGCGTGGCTGCCCGGAGAAGAGGGCGCGGCCGCCATTGCTGACGTATTGTTTGGAGTCACGAATCCGGGCGGAAAGCTGCCGGTCACCGTGCCTCGCTCGGTGGGCCAGGTTCCAATTTATTACAATCGTAAGCCATCCGGCGGACGCTCCTACTGGTACGTCGATTACGCAGATTCACCGGTGGCGCCTCTCTACCCGTTCGGACACGGATTGAGCTATACCACCTTTGCGTATACCGATTTGCAAATCTCACCCAAAACAGCCACATCCGGCGAAAGTGTAGAGATCAGCTTGTCCATCACCAATACAGGGGGAGTCGCCGGCGATGAAGTGGTGCAGCTATACGTCTGCGACGAATATGCCAGCCTCCCCCGCCCGGTGAAGGAACTCAAAGGCTTTTGCCGCCTCACCCTGGCCCCAGGAGAGAGCCGCAGGCTGGTCTTCCAGTTGCCAGTCGACCTGTTGGCTTTTTATGACGAGCACCTGAAATTGGTCGTGGAAGCAGGAAAGGTCGATATATTCATCGGCAGCTCTTCGGAGGATATCCGTCTGCAAGGGGATATTCAGATCACAGGTTCTGCCAGGGCGGCGGTGAAGCGGCGCCTGTTCTACTGCCCCGTTGTCATCCGCTAAATTACAGTTTGTAGCAGCGTCTTGCAGGAAGCTCCACAATAGTTTAAACCAATAAACGGAGTCTCTCAATGTAGGCTCCATGGGACGTGACGTACTCGGCAATCCCAAGTGAGACGCGTTGAGTCCAATGGAACTCGTCCATATGCCAGCGGCTGGCTGAAGCTGGCGCCTCAGCCGGCACTTCCTGGGAGGCTAACTGCTCGCGGCATTTGATGTGAGAAATTCTCCTTAAAATCTGTACTTTTCGGAGAAAATGTTGTATACTCTGATAGAATAATTGTTCTATTATTGGTCTAAATACTCTGAATAGGAGAGACAACAAATGTTACCGGATAATCAGAACACCAGAAGTAATGCGAGCAGCGGATCCTACGGAAGGGAAGCCTCACCCGGTTTCGACCGAGTGGGCATCTCGATCCAAGAGCTCCGTGCGGCCTTCAAGGGCCAGGTCATTGTCCCAGCCGACACCCGTTACGACGCGGCGCGCTCCATCTTCTACGGCGGGATCGACCGCCATCCGGCAGCCATCATCCGGGTTGCAGATGCGGCTGATGTCTCGCGCGTTGTCTCGCTGGCGCGTGATAGCGGACTGGAGCTCGCCGTACGCAGCGGAGGCCATAGCCCCGCCGGTCACAGCGTCACCGAAGGCGGGATCGTGCTCGACCTTGCGGACATGCGCGCCCTGGATATCGATGTCAGAGGACGCACGGCATGGGCTGAGACGGGTTTGACTGCCAGCGAATATACAAACGCGGCGGATGCGTATGGCCTGGCGACCGGGTTTGGCGACACCGGCTCGGTCGGAATCGGCGGGATCACATTGGGCGGGGGGGTCGGCTACCTGGTGCGTAAGCACGGCCTCACCATCGACAGCCTGCTGGCTGCGGATGTGGTGACGGCAGATGGACAGCTCCTGCGCGCCGATCCCGAGACCAATCCTGATCTGTTCTGGGCGATCCGTGGCGGCGGTGGGAATTTCGGCGTGGCGACACGCTTCCAGTTCCGGCTGCATGAAGTGGACTCGGTCCTGGGCGGGATGCTGGTCCTGCCGGCGACACCCGAGGTCATCGCTGGATTCATCGCCGAGGCGGAGGCTGCGCCCGAGGAGCTGTCGACCATAGCCAACGTCATGCCCGCACCGCCGATGCCGTTCCTGCCCGCAGAGTCCCACGGAAAGCTGGTCGTGCTGGCTTTGCTCGTTTACGCTGGTCAGGTCGAAGCCGGTGAACGTGCTCTGGCGCCGTTCCGCGCGCTCGCCGCGCCGCTCGCCGACATGCTCCATCCCATGCGCTACCCGGAGGTCTACCCGCCCGAAGAGAGTGATTATCATCCGACAGCGATAGGACACACGATGTTCCTCGACACGATCGACCGCGAGGCAGCCGAGACGATCTTCGATTATCTCCAGTCATCCGACGCTACGATGCGCGTCGCACAACTGCGCGTGCTCGGTGGGGCGATGGCGCGTGTGCCGGTCGAGGCCACCGCGTTCGCCCACCGCCGCTCCCGGATCATGGTGAACCTGGCCGCGTTCTACACCGGACCCGAAGACCAGGCTGTACGCAAAGCCTGGGTGGCAGATTTCGCCGCGGCCGTACAGCAGGGCGACTCCGGCGCGTACGTGGGCTTCCTGGGCGACGAGGGCGAGGCGCGGGTGCGAGAGGCGTACCCGGGAGCGACCTGGGACCGGCTGGCAGCCATTAAGGCTCGCTATGATCCGGCCAACCTGTTCCGCCTCAACCAAAATATCCCGCCAGCGGGCGCGAGCTTGGGAAGTGAGGGAATGCCGGAACCAACGTCCACCAAAACAACCACCAGGAACAGGTGATTGGGAGAGCCGAAGCAAAGGCATTCAGCTCAGGCGTTGTCTTACTTCGCTGCCAGCCAGCAATCAGGTAAGGAGTAATATATAATCCCGTGTTGTGAGTGCCTGGGCTGATGGTTAGCATGTGCAACTTAGCCGAATTCTCAGCGCCCTGGTATTTCTTTGGAACAACGGAAGCATCCGTTCATAAACTTCAAATAAGGAGAATTGACGTGAGAAAGGTAGTGGTAACCGAGTTCTTGACCCTGGATGGCGTCATGGAAGCGCCGCATCTGTGGTCATTCCCATACTGGAATGATGAAATCGAGAAGTTTAAGCACGATGAGCTGTTTGCGAGTGATGCACAACTCCTGGGACGGGTGACTTACCAGGGATTCGCAGCTGCCTGGCCGTCCAGGACGGACGAATTTGCTGACCGTTTGAACAACCTTCCCAAGTACGTCGTTTCAACAACCCTGGAATCAGCTGAATGGCACAATTCAAAGCTGATAAAAGAGAATATCGCGGAAGAAATCAGTAGACTGAAGCAGCAGCCCGGCCAGAATATCTTGGTCCATGGCAGCTGCAAGCTTGTACAGACGCTGATGCAAGACCAGCTCGTTGATGAATTCAATCTCCTGGTCTATCCGCTCGTTCTGGGGAGCGGAATGCGGCTCTTTAACGACGGGGACAGGGCTAGCCTGAAGCTCGTCGAAGCCACGCCGTTCAAGTCGGGAGTCGTTTTGCTGCGCTACCAGCCAGTAATAGGTAAGGAGTAACTAAGGAAAATCTCCATGGGAAAAGTTATCTTGGGTATGACCATGTCGCTGGATGGGTACATCAACGATCGTAATGGCAGCGTGGACGCACTTTATTTTGATCTCGAGACCTTGCGAGATACTGAGCCATTGCGGGAATCCATAAAAAACACCGGTGCGGTGGTAATGGGATGGAACGCGTTTTCAATGGCAGAAGATCCGGACTCGTATGCGGGAAATTACGAGTTTCAAGTGCCGATATTTGTCCTTACCCACGAGCCTCCGGAAAAGCATCCGAAAGAGACCAGCGACTTGACCTTCAACTTCGTAACGGACGGCATCGAAAGCGCCATCAGCCAGGCGCGAGCTGCCGCAGGCGACAAGGATGTCGTTATTATCGGTGGCGCGAGTGCCGCACAGCAGTGCCTCCAGGCAGGACTTGCCGATGAGCTGGAGATTGACATCATGCCGGTGCTCCTCGGCGGCGGTCTGCGGCTGTTTGAAGATGGAGGCATGGGACAGATGTTGCTGGAAAGATTGAAGGTCATGGAGCTACCTGGCGGTCGAACACATCTCAAATTCCGCATTGTAAAGTAAAACCAAGGATGCTCTGTGGGCGTTCGATCGATACCAACGACATGCGAATCGGTTAATTCAACTCGATTGCACAAGCAAACCGCTGAAAATATTTCCAATTTATCGGTGCTCTACCAAGCGGTTTGTTTCGTTGAGCGCCAAAATAAATAGATTTTCAAAGATTGAGCGCATACTCACCGGCGGTCGCACCACTCCTGCTTGTATAATTCTACAAGCTTGTGAGATTATCCGCCCGCATTTTCTTGTACAGGATTTGTTAAGATTTCTCGATCCATTATCTAAACCGTTTGGGTTGCACGAGCTGGCTCAAGAACGCAGCCTATACTCATCTGCATTAGCTCGCGATATTCGCTAAATGTATAATTAGGGATAGGATGTTTATCCCCTTACTGACCACCAAGCTCTATATTCCACCAGCTCGTCCGAACCTTGTCCTGCGCCCCCGCCTGATCGAGCGGTTGAATGAGGGCCTGCAGCGGCAAACTGACCCTCATCTCTGCCCCCGCCGGCTTTGGCAAAACCACGCTGGTCAGCGAATGGGTCGCCGGTTGCGAGCGGACCGGTCGCCTGGCTGTCGCTGGACGAAGGGGATAACGACCCCACCCGCTTTCTGACTTACCTCGTCGCTGCGTTGCAGACGATTGCAGGCCGAATATTGGAGAAGGGGTGTTGGGTGTGCTCCAATCCCCTCAGCCACCGCCAACCGAATCGATTCTGACAGCCCTGCTCAATGAAATCACCACCATCCCGGACAATTTCGTCCTCGTCCTGGACGACTACCACGTGATTGATTCCAAACCGGTTGACAATGCCCTCACCTTTCTGCTCGAGCACCTGCCGCCACAGATGCACCTGGTCATTGCCACCCGTGAGGATCCACATCTGCCCCTGGCTCGGCTACGCGCCCGGGGCCAATTGACCGAGCTGCGTGCCGCCGACCTGCGTTTTACCCCCGCCGAAGCCGCCGAATTTCTCAACCGGGTGATGGGGCTGAACCTCTCGGCAGAAGACATCGCCGCCCTGGAAGCCCGCACCGAAGGCTGGATTGCCGGCCTGCAATTGGCCGCGCTTTCGATGCAGGGGCATCAAGACGCAAGCCAGTTTCATCCAATCCTTCACCGGCAGTCACCGATTTCGTGCTGGACTATCTGGTTGAAGAGGTGCTGCAGCAGCCAGCCTGAAGGTATTCACAGCTTCTTACTGCGACACTCCATTCTCGAGCGGCTGTGCGGTTCCCTGTGTGATGCCGTTCTGCTCGACCTCTCTGTTGCCGGGCAAGAAACCGCTGGAAGAGACCTCGAACGTCGAGCGCAACCTGTTCATCGTCCCGCTGGATAACGAGCGGCAGCTGGTACCGCTATCACCATCTCTTTGCTGATGTACTGCGGCAGCGACTTACAGCGAAGCAGCCTTATCTACAGGGAATGCAAAGGTGAGTGTCGACGCATTGCACCAGCGCGCGAGCGAGTGGTACGAGCACAATGGTTCGGCGGCCGATGCGATCCGCCACGCGCTGGCGGCAAAGGATTTCGAGCGAGCGGCGATCCTGGTCGAACTGGCAGTACCAGAAATGCGCAGGAATAGACAGGAAGCCACGGTCACGGAGCTTGGCTGGCTAAAGGCGCTACCCGACGAGCTGGTCCACTTCAGGCCGGTGCTCAGCGTTGACTATGCTTACGCATTATTTGGTGGCGGAGAGCTAGAGGCCGTTGAGGCTCGACTGCGGGACGCCGAACGGTGGCTGGACACGGACGGCCGATATGCGCGAGCGACCGGAATCCCCGGCGGCGGGGATGGTCGTCGTGGACGAAGAGGAATTTCGCCGTCTGCCGGGTATGATCGCCCTTCTCCGTACCGCGCAGGCCCTGGCCCGGGGCGATATGCCCGAGACCGTGAAAAACGCTCGACGGGTGCTCGATCTCGCACCTGAGAACGACCATCTGATGCTCGGTGGGGCAGCCTCGACTCTGGGGCTCGCCGCATGGGCGAGCGGGGATCTCGAGGCCGCCCGCCGGATGACTGCCGATGGCATGGCGAATGTGCGGCTGGCCGGGTACATCTCTCCCGCCATCGGCGGCGCCATCGTCCTGGCGGATATACAGATTGCGCAAGGCCGTCTCCACGAGGCCATGACCACCTATGAGCGGGCATTGCAGTGGGCGACGGAGCCGGGCGCGCCAGTCCTGCGGGGAGCGGCAGATATGTACGTGGGCATGAGCGACCTTCACTATGAGCATAACGATCTGAAGACCGCCACGCAGCACCTGCTCACAAGCCAGGCTCTGGGTGAGCTTGCCGGGTTACCGCAAAACCCGTATCGCTGGTGCGCGGCGATGGCGCGCATACGGGAAGCCCAAGGCGATCTGGATGGCGCGCTCGACCTGCTCGACCAGGCCGAGCGCCTATACGATGCTAACTTTTCCCCGAATGTGCGTCCGATCGCGACGCGGAAGATACGGGTGTGGGTGGCCCAGGGTCGGTTGGGTGAAGCGCTGGGCTGGGCGCGTGAGCAGGGACTGTCCGTTGAAAACGAACTTAGCTACCTGCACGAGTTCGATCACATCACCCTGGCCAGGGTGCTCCTGGCCCGCTATCAGAGCGACCATGCAGATGGCTCCATTTCTGAGGTAATGGGGCTGTTGGAGCGTCTGCTGAAAGCAGCGGAAGAAGGCGGGAGGAAGGGAAGCGTGATCGAAATTCTGGTATTGCAGGCGCTTGCTTATCACGCGCAAGGTGACCTCCCTGCTGCTCTCTTGCCTTTGCAGCATGCTCTTGCGTTGGCCGAGCCGGAGGGCTACGTCCGCATGTTCCTTGACGAAGGCTCAAGCATGATGCAACTGCTTCGCGAAGCTTCCGCGCGTGAAATCATGCCGCGGCAAGGATTGCCGACTACACAGACAAGCTACTGGCAGCATTTGAAGCTGAGCAGCGGAAAAGCGAAGACAAACCTGATCTACCCACTGCCCAGCTACTTATCGAGCCAGCGCCTCTGATCGAGCCGTTGAGCCAACGCGAGTTAGAAATACTGCAAGTTCATTGCCCAGGGACTCTCGAATCGTGAGATTGGCGAGCGGCTTTTCCTCGCCCTGGACACGGTCAAAGGGCACAACCGGAAAATTTTTGACAAACTGCAAGTTCAAAGTCGCACCGAAGCTGTAGCCCGTGCCCGCGAGCTGGGTTTGTTGTAAGGTTCAATTTTCCTCAACATTTCCCCTCAATAACTAAAAACAACACCTATAACCAACACTAAAGTGTCTGTTCGTTAACACTGTGTGGGGGATATTATCCTTGTACATTGAGCAAGTGGCACGGACTGTAATGACCGGCCACAAAAGGTACAAGGTGATGTCAAACGAACTCGAACCAAAACCGACTCCAAGTCAACCCGTGGTCTATCAGATCAGGATCAAGGGCCATCTGGGCCGCGAGTGGACAGACTGGTTTGAGGGCCTGACCATCACGCTGGAAGAGAATGGCGATACGCTTTTAACCGGCCCGGTGGTTGATCAGGCTGCGTTGCATGGGTTGCTCAAAAAAGTGCGTGATTTGGGCATGCCATTGGTCTCGGTCAGTCCTGTCGAACCCGGTCCCCCGACCACGCTCGGGACAGGCCAGGCAGATGTGTCAGATGTCAAATCGTAAATAGGCGTAGGCGGCTTGTTTACGCCAAAATCAATCACAATAAGGAGAAAAAAATGAATACGACCAAAGAAAGTCCCCATGGGACAAACAGAAAGACCGCAGCAGTTGTGGGCGTGCTATTTATTATTGGGACAGTTTCAGGCACACTGGGTGCTGTTATTGGAAAACCTATTCTGGATGCTCCGGATTATCTGATTAAGATTTCTGCAAATGAAGGCCAGATGCTCATCTTTGCGCTGCTTATATTTATCATGGGCGTTGCCTGTGCCGGTATTGGCCTTGCGCTGTATCCAATTCTAAAAAAATATAACGAAGGCCTGGCGATTGGCGCGGTTGGTTTCAGGGTTATCGAGGGAGTGCTCGATATTGTTGCCGCAATCAGCTTAATAGCCCTATTGGCATTAAGCCAGGAATTTGTAAAAGCTGGAGCTCCGGATGCATCGTATTTTCAAACCGCAGGTGTAGTAATCAACGCAGGAACCGATTGGCTGAGCCATGGCGCCATGTTGCTGTGTTGGTGCATCGGCGCTTTCATGTATTACTCGCTCTTTTATCAATACCGGCTTGTCCCGCGCTGGCTCTCCGTCTGGGGGTTGGTTGGCATTACCTTGGTCACCATCGGCGGCGTACTGGTCATGCTCCATGTCATCCCCGGCTTCGGTACCGTGCAGATGCTTCTCAATCTGCCGATATTCCCGCAGGAGATGGTCTTGGCGGTCTGGCTGATCGCCAAAGGGGTCAATTCGTCGGCAGTCGCTTCTCTGTCTGCGAAAACAGCGACGAACGAGCTTTTGAGCGCGGCATAGATTTGCAATATAGGGAGAGGGAGGGCTGAAGATCCTCCCTAAAACCCTCCCACTCAGCTACATGTAAATGCTCGTGGAATAGACCTAGAAGCGGACATATGGTGGCGATCACTGTTTATCCAAGTCCAATATCAAATTATCAATCGTTCAAAAAGGAGAAAAAATGAACACAAACAAATCGACTACCGGAATAGATCCAAAAGTAAAACTTTCGTTTCGAAAGATTGCGGTCATTACAGGCGTGATTTTCATCATTGCGACCGTCGCATCTCTCGTGGCTGCGGCGCTCACACCTGTTCTGACTGGTACGGACTACCTCACTCGGTTCTCCGCACATACGAACCAGGTGGCCGCAGGAGCGTTGCTCTATCTCGTCGCCGCTTTTGCAAGTGCCGGCATAGCCATCGCGATGTATCCGGTCATGAAGGGGTCGAATGCAGGTCTGGCCCTTGGATCTGTTGTCTTCAGGGCCCTGGAGGCGGTCTTTTACATGGTCGGCGTCGTGAGCCTGCTGTCCCTGCTGACACTCGGCCAGCAGTTCACAACAGCGGGAGCTGCCGATCGTACGTCGCTTCAGGCTATTGGCGATTTGTTGGTGAGCGTACACGACCACGCCGCGCTGGTGGCGGTGTTCGCCTTCTGCCTGGGTGCATTTATGTACTACTACCTGTTCTTCCAATCACGGCTCATTCCCCGATGGCTGTCGGGCTTCGGTATCGTCGCGATCATCCTGATGATGGCGGCTTGCGTGTTGGCCTTGTTCAGCGGTAACCGTATTACCAGCTACATTCCCCTGGCGTTTCCCATTTTTTTGCAGGAAATGGTTCTGGCGGTTTGGCTGATCGTTAAAGGATTCAATCCATCTGCAATCGCTTCCTGGTCTGCGAAAACAGCGACGAACGAGCTTTTGAGCGCGGCATAGATTTGCTATATAGGGGAGAGGGAGGGCTGAAGACCCTCCCTAAAACCCTCCCCGCTCAGCTACATGTAAATGCTCGTGGAATAGACCTTAAAAAGCGGACACAACACATCACAAGGAGAAAGCAAAATGTTAAAAAGAGGTTCGACCATTCTCTCAATCTGGAGCGGCATCAATTTCCTCCTCGCCGCCTTGATATTGACCAGTGTCGTCATTTTCAACGCAAACTCCCCACTTTTGGTGATGGTGTTTGAAAAATCTGAAATCGCCAGCCTGGATGCCAAGGTCATTGCATCGCTCAATGCTTTGACGATCCTGTACAACTCTTGCTCGGTGGTTCTCTCGGTGCTGGTGTGGTTGCTCATCCGAAAAAGCCTGATCGCCGGCCAAAAATGGGCCTTCTGGGTGTTGCTGTTCGTGATCGGCTTTGTGGAAGTGATGGCCTTTATCGCTTCCGCACCCATCGGAAACGCGACGCTGGCAGGTGAATGTTGTTCTGAGCGTTTTATACGTTGTGGGCATTGGTTTGTCTGGCTATTCCATATTCAAGTCCAAGCAGCAGGCCGTATGATCAAACAACCAGGAAGTAGAGAGCTCATCGAGGCGGGAAAGTTCAATTCGATCATCGACAGATGCTATCCGCTGGAATAGGCGGCTGAGGCACACTGCTATGTCGAATCTGGGTTCAGAAATGGAAATGTGGTCATAGCCATAGAGTAGATTTAGCTGAGACACATTGGGATATTAGTGAGGAAATAATTATGAAAGCCATTGTATACACCAAATACGGACCACCGGATGTTCTTAAGCTCGAAGAGGTGGAAAAACCTACTCCCAAGGAGGATGAAGCACTGGTAAAAATCCATGCGGCATCCTTAAATGCGGCTGATTTTGAAACTCTGAGAGGTACATGGAGCGCTCGTTTCGAGGGACCTCTAAAACCAAGGCACAAGATCCTCGGGACGGACATCGCCGGGCGGATAGAAGAAGTTGGTAGGAACGTAAAACAATTTCAGCCAGGTGATGAGATATGGGGAGATTTGTCTTTCCCGTTGGGGTATGGGGCTTTTGCGGAGTACGTATGTGTTCCTGAAAGTGCATTAAGGCGAAAACCGGTCCGTATGACCTTCGAGGAAGCTGCGGCCGTACCCGCAGCAGGAGTCGTCGCCCTGCAGAGTCTGCGCGGTGCTGGATCATCTTCGCCCAGTTTTCTTCTATCGGATAAAGGAGAGATTCAGCCTGGACAAAAGGTTTTGATCAATGGGGCGGGTGGTGGTGTAGGTACCTTCGCGGTGCAGATTGCCAAATCGCGCGGGGCAGAAGTGACTGGTGTGGACAGCCCGAGTAAATTTGACATGCTGCGCTCGATCGGTGCAGACCATGTGATTGATTACACTCAAGAGGATTTCACCAAAAATGGGCAGGGGTATGACTTGATCCTCGAGGTCGTGGCATCTCGCTCGATTTTCGCTTACAAGCGTGCTTTGAGTCCCAGCGGTGTTTATGTCATGATCGGAGGTTCACTGGCTGCAATACTTCAAACCTTCACCCTGGGATCATTGATTTCAATGACCGGGAGCAAGAAAATGGGCATCGTGATGTGGAAACCAAACAATCAAAAAGATTTGGCGATTTTAGAAGCGCTTATTACAGCCGGCAAAGTCACGCCGGTTATCGACAGACGCTACCCGTTAAGTGAGGTCCCTGAAGCGATGCGGTATCTTGAAGGTGGACATGCCAAAGGAAAAGTTGTCATCACGGTGATATAAACCATCTTGGCAACCTGATACTAGGTACGCCGCCAAAGCTCGCCGGGAAGTCGGAACAGGTTATAAAATAGATAGGCAGTTTTAGTGATATTCCAAAATAACAAAGCTTAATAAAGAGTATTGTTGATAGGGGGTACAGAAAACCATTAGAACGGTCGTGTTCGAGCGACCGTTTTTTATTTACATCAAACTCTGTGAGCGCACCCAGTGGATGAATATTCTGATTTGCAATGTAAGCTATACTTGACATATTGTAAAAAATATATTACTATATGTACATGATAACTTACATAAAGTAAGTTTAAGCGGACATGAGGAGAAAAATATGTCATACAGAGAATCCAATATTACCGTATCTTGCGTGAGCTACCTGTTGGTTTTGGGCTACTATCTGGTCAATTGGCTGCGCATGTACCAGGAAGAGGGCTTAAATTCGTCAGAAATCTTCCTCCTGTGGGTAATCGTCATCATCGCCACCATCGTATCTGAATATTGTCGGCAATATACTCACCAGCATTGTGCTCAGCATTGTCCATGCCATAAAAACTCAATCTAATGAGGAACCACGCTTGATCGAAGATGAGCGCGACAAACTGATCGAGCTGAAAGGCGTGAAGGGATCTTACATTACGTTTTCCGTCGGCGTTTTTCTTGCCATGCTCACCTTTGTTTTCCATCAGCCTCCCCTGGTGATGTTCAGTGTGATTATCTTCTTCTCCCTTACAGCGGAAATCATTGGGGATGTTTTGCAGCTCTATTTGTATCGACGGGGGGTTCAATATGGCTAAACGCCAGGTTCGAAACAATATTCGGAAATTGCGTTTTCACCACGACGAAATGACCCAGGAACAACTGGCGCAAAAGGTGGGTGTGACCCGTCAAACCATCATCGCCATCGAAAGCGCCAAATATTCCCCTTCGCTGGAGCTGGCTTTTCGGATTGCGCTGGCCTTTGACGTGCCCCTGGAAGAAGTATTCTCATACACTTCCGATGACGACCCCGTTTGAGTGCTTTTTGCCACAACAAATTAGACGATAAGACCTTATAGGAGATAAAAGATGAAAGCAATTGAATACACCGAATTTGGACCACCCGATGTTCTTCAGCTCAGCGAGGTAGAAAAACCTGCCCCGAAGGACAATGAAGTATTGATCAGAGTTCATGCGACACCGGTAAATTACGGGGATTTAACCGCCCGCAATTTCAAAAATATCTCTTCCTCCGAGTTCCATATGCCGCTGCCCCTCTTGCTTCCCACGCGCATGTACTTTGGTTTCACCAAGCCAAAAATAAATATCCTGGGGAGCGAGTTTGCCGGGGAGATTGAATCGGTAGGCAAGGATGTAAAGCTGTTTAAGAAAGGTGACCAGGTTTTTGGATATCTCGGTCAGCGGATGGGGGCGTATGCCGAGTACCTTTGTATGCCTGAAGACGGGTCGGTGGCAATTAAACCGGCCAATATGACCTATGCGGAAGCCGCGGCTGTTCCTTATGGGGCAATCATGGCGACGAGCCTGCTCAGCCATGGTAATCTTCAGCGCGGGCACAAAGTGCTGATCAATGGCGCTTCCGGAGGGATCGGTTCAGCCGCGCTCCAGCTTGCCAAGTATTATGGGGCAGAAGTTACCGCGGTATGCGGCACCCCGAGAGTAGAATACGTGAAAGCGTCTGGGAGCAGATAAGGTCATTGATTACACTAAACAGGATTTTACTCAAAACGGCGAGACCTATGACCTTATTTTTGACATTTTGGGCAAGAGCTCGTTTTCACAGTGTAAAAACTCGCTCACGCCGAATGGAATTTATCTTTTAGCCAGCTTCAAGATGAAACCCGTATTTCAAATGATGTTGACGAAAATATCTGGCAGCAAGAAAGTAATCTGTGCGCTGGCAAGCGAAAAGTCTGAAGCCCTGGTTTTTACCAGAGAGCTTGTTGAGGCAGGAAAGTACAAATCGATCATCGATAGATGCTATCCGCTGGAACAAGCTGCCGAGGCGCACCGCTATGTCGAATCTGGGATTCAAAAGTGGAAATGTGGTCATAACCCTAGAGTAGATTTAGCTGAAACCAATTCGGGTATTAGTGAGGAAATAATAATGAAAGCCATTGTATACACAAAATACGGACCACCGGATGTTCTTCAGCTCAAAGAGGTAGATAAACCTGCCCCCAAGGATGATGAAGTGCTGATACGGATTTATGCGACAACGGTCGCTGCCGGGGATTGGCGCATGCGTAAGCCTGATCCATTTGCAGCAAGACTTTTCAATGGTCTCTTCCAGCCAAAAAAAGTAACGATATTAGGGTTCGAGCTGGCCGGGGAAGTCGAAGCGGTTGGCAAGGACGTTAAACGATTCAAGATCGGTGACCAGGTTTTTGCATTTGCCGGATTTGGCTTTGGCACGTATGCCGAGTATCGATGCCTTCCTGAAGCAGCAGCGGAGATAAAAAACGGGTTTGTAGCAATCAAACCAGCCAATTTGACTTATGAAGAAGCTGCCGCTGTCCCTTGCGGGGGACTTACCGCTTTGGGTTTTCTTAGAAAAGCAAATATCCAGAGGGGACAAAAAGTTCTTATCTATGGAGCTTCCGGAAGTGTAGGGACTTATGCGGTGCAGCTTGCCAGGTACTTCGGTGCCGAAGTCAGCGGGGTGTGCTCCACTGCGAATCTCGAACTGGTGAAATCTCTTGGCGCCGATCAGGTAATTGATTATACGCGAGAGGATTTTACCAAAAGCACTGCCACCTACGATGTTATTTTTGACGCAGTAGGCAAGAGTCCGCCTTCACTCAGTAAAAAAGCACTGAAGAAAAAGGGATATTTCCTTTCCGTTAAGTCCTCGGGAGACCCTAAACCAGAAGATCTAATTTTTCTCAAAGAGCTTATTGAGGCAGGCAAGCTAAAACCGGTCATAGACCGGTGCTATCCATTGGAACAGATCGTCGAGGCTCATCGCTACGTTGAAAAAGGGCACAAAAGGGGAAATGTAGTCATAACTGTGGGATATAGTAGCAACACCTGACAAAGCGCTGCACCCGACCGCTATTCTGATACCTTTCATAGCGGAAGGTGTGCTTGGTTGTTAGATCGCTCAATCGCAGCGAGAAATCCCCAAGGCGACTGTAATCTTTTTCTGCCGGAGGGGTAACCAGGAGCATGGCCTCAGAGATTCCTAGACCCTGCAAAGAGGCAGGGTTTCGGAATGACAGGTATCTTTCCGAACCAGCGTTTGGAATTCCCTGAACGAATGATACACTCCGAGTAAACCATCGAGCACACAGGGGTCACAGAGAAAACATACGATATAACTCTGTATACTCTGTGTGCTCTATGGTGAATGATTTTTTTGGAACCTTTTGGACCTGGCAGGTGTAAGTATTTACAAAAGGAAACCTCTCCGGAGATGTCGGGTTGGTAGTCCAATCGAGCGAGAGTGAGCTGGTAACGCAAGCTCTACAGCGAGATGACGCCGCCTGGGAAGCCCTGGTGCAGCTGCACCAGGAACCGGTCTTCCGCCTGTCTTATCTGCTGCTGGGGGATGCAGACGAGGCTGAGGACAATGCCCAGGAGACCTTCCTGCGCGCCTACCATGCGCTCCAGCGCTATGACCTCGAGCGCCCGCTGAGACCGTGGCTGCTATCCATAGCTGGCAACCTGGCGCGCAACCGCAGGCGCTCGGTGGGACGCTACCTGGGAGCCCTGCAGCGCTTCTGGCAGTCCGAGCCCAGGCACTTGAAATCGGTGGAAGACGCCAGCCAGGAACGCAGCCGGGCACAGGCACTCTGGCAGGCAGTACAGAAGCTATCGCCTGATTACCAGCAGGTGATTTACCTGCGTTACTTCCTGGAAATGTCCGTCGAGGAGACCGCTGATGCGCTTGGTACAGCTCCCGGCACGGTGAAATCCCGCCTGCACCGCGCCATCGACCGGCTGCGCCAGGTGGTTGAATCGGATTATCCGGGCTTGAAGGAATACCTGGAATGAACGAAACACCGATAGAGAACTGGGAAAATCGCATTCTGGCAGCCACCCGTGAGCTGCCTTACCCGTCCACGCCGGATATCGCCGGGAGCGTCCGGCGACGATTGTTAGAGGGGCGCGCTCCCCGCGCAGACACCAACCGCAGGATTGCCTGGGCAATTGCGGCTGTCCTGATTTTATTGTTGGCGACCATCCTGCTCGTCCCACCGGTGCGCGCCGCCGTGCTGGATTTCCTGCAGATCGGCGCGGTGAGGATCTTCCTGGTCGAACCGACGGCAACCCCCACCCCAACTCTAGCGCCTTCCACCCCCACTCAGGAGCAGCCAGCCGCGGTCGAGCTTCCCACCGCCACCCGCACGCCGACGCCCATCTACCTGGCATCACTGCTCGATCTTCAAGGAGAAACCACTCTGGAACAGGTGCTTGAGCGCCTGCATTTCACTCCTTCTCTGCCGACCTACCCGCCAGACCTGGGAGAGCCTGACCATATCTATCTACAGGATCAAGATGGGCAAGTGCTCTTCCTGGTCTGGACGGAGCCGCAGCAACCGGACAGCGTGCTCCTCAGCCTGCATGCCATCAGCCCCGGGTCGTGGGCGGTGACCAAGATGCATCCAGCGATTATTGAACAGACTCAGGTGAATGGTCATGATGCATTGTGGGCAGAAGGACCTTACCCGCTGCGCCTGACCAATGATAGTGTGGACTTCCGTCGCCTGGTGGACGGGCACGTGCTCATCTGGGAGCAGGACGGCCTCACCTACCGCCTGGAGAGCGACCTGACGATGGATGAAGCGATCAAAGTCGCCGAATCACTCAGCCCGATCCAGCGTTGATCTACATGCTGTGGAACCATTGAATCTCCTCCGGTGTATATAGGATGAATAAAGTCCTGTTTTTATCTTCTATTCCAGAGGAGGTGTTTAATGATACGGCATTCGTTATTGGTATTGCTTGCCCTGTGTTTATCCCTGATGCTCTTTTCCCCGGCACTTGCAGGCGGTTGGGCGGTGATCAGCCTGGACTCACTGCCGGGGGAGGTCGTCGCCGGTCAGCCGCTGACGATCGGTTTCACAGTGCGCCAGCACGGCAGGACCCCGCTGAGCGGACTGGATCCGGAGATACACCTGAACAACACTGCCAGCGGCGAGGACTTCGTCGTTTTCGCTGTCGATGATGGCGAGGTCGGACACTACAGCGCTACTTTCACCCTGCCGGAGAGCGGCAATTGGCGCTGGTCTATCCAGGCGTTTGGCATGGATCAGCCCATGCCGGAGCTAACCGTACTTGAGCCGGGTGCTCTGCTCTCCATGGCACAGGTCGATCCAGCCCGGTCCTCCGCGCCGCTCAGCCGCCTGATCGCTGCCGCGATGCCCTCCAGTACCATGTTCGTCGGCCTGATCGGCATCACTGTCGCCGGAATCGGGCTGATATTCACATTGCGCCGGCGATCGAGGTGGGCGATGGCAGTGATAGTGATCGGATTGCTGGTGGGCGTGGCAGGGTTTGTACGGGCAGGCATCGCCGCAGCATCCTCCCGCCCAGCCGAGACGAGTAAATCTATAACAGCCCCTGCCCCAAGCAACCTTGGTGGACAAGGCGAGGCTTTATTCATCGCCAAGGGCTGCCTGAGCTGCCACGTCAACCAACGGGTGGATTCTCGCTATTTTGTTTTCTCAACCGAGGTGGGTCCAAACTTGACCAGCTACCAAACCAGTCCAGAATACCTGCGCCTGTGGTTGTCCGATCCGAAAGCGGTAAAACCCCACACGGAGATGCCAGATTTAGGGTTGAGTGAGGCCGAGATTGAGGCGCTAACCGCTTTCCTACTCCAGAACGGTCAAGATTAACTATGGGGGCGTTTCAGGGTTGGTGTAGACCATTATCGATCCATTTCCTCGTCTATAGTGATGCCGGTCTTTCGTCTGATCCCCAGAGGGAGTGACCAAACCAGATGTGATATGATCACAAAATGAAAAGATGTCCAAATTGCGAAAACACAACTGACCAAGTCAAAGATGGGCGCAACAAGTCGGGCAGCCAACGTTACAAATGTAATTCTTGTGGTGCTCGCTACGCCCTCGAGGCGAATATCAACGGCTATCCGGATGAAGTACGGCATAGAGCGCTGCAACTCTATGTGGACGGCAACAACTTTCGCCGAATTGCTCGTCACCTGGGAGTAAGTCCTCAAAGTGTTGCGAACTGGGTCAATGCGCTTGCAGCGAGTTTGCCCGAGAGCCCCAACCCAGCGGAGAATGAAACGGTTGAATTGGATGAGCTTTTCACCTTCATCGGGGAGAAAAAAACAAAGCCTACATCCTAACTGCAGTCGATCGAAAAAACACGCTGCGTAGTAGGGTGGGAAGTCGTCTGGGAAAGACAGAAAGAAGTTATGCAGCAGGTTGTCTGACCAAGGCCAACGCGCACAACAATATTTCAGTGACCAGTGGGACCTGTATCAATTACTGGTTTACTATCCCGGTAAATACACCGTCTCCGAAGGCAAGCGGGATACTTATTCTGTGGAAGCGGATAACGCTGAATTGCGACATTACTTGGCCCGCTTGGCTCGAAAATCCCGTTGTTTCTCCCGCTGCATAGATGCCTTGCGGAATGCCGTAAAACTGTTCGTTTTTGCTTTCAACCGACGGCAACTTTTTAAACAGGCATTCCCAAAATACCCGGCTCATGTCTTCGAATTTGCCATCCCATCGTGATTGGTCACTCCCTCCCCAGAAATCATCTTGACAACTGTTCCAATTACTGATATAAATCATCAACTTTCTATGAAAAGGCTGTGACGAGGAAAAGTACACGCCGCAACGGCGGTACAGAGAGCAGGAGAAGGTGAGAGCCCTGCCCGTACGGCGGTGTGGAATGGTCCTCAGAGCTGCAAGGCAAAAGGTGAAACCTGCCCAGTAGCCTGCGCCGGAATTGCTACCGTTATCAAAGCAAAGGGTATCTAAACGATCTGGCGATACGACTTATACTGGATCGCTCGTACCCGATAATGAGTGAGGCTGGCTCCTCTTCCCCGTCGCATTACAGGCGGGGATTTTTGTTAACTGGCTGGCCTAACCAGGGTGGCACCACGGGAGCCCTCTCCCTGTCCCTAGTGACGAGAGAGGATTTTTGTTTACCGCTTGCTCATTCTGGAGGCCTCATGACCCATACAAACCTTACCCCAACCCCCATCCATCCATGACGGTGCGACCGCGCCGAATCTGTTGCCGGTTGTACGCGAGCTGCCTGCCGATCTGGAGACTCCGGTTTCCGTATATCTAAAACTAGCCGGGCAGGGACCATCGTTCCTGCTGGAAAGCGTTACCGGGGGAGAACAGGTAGCCCGTTACTCCTTCATCGGCGTGCATCCCAGCCAGGCTTTCGTCCTACGCGCCGGCGCCATGGAACGGCATTCTGCCCAGGGCGTGGAAAAGCACTCTCTAGCGGCGGGAACGGATCCACTGGACGCCTTGCGCGCCGAGATCGCACGCTACCACCCCCTGCCGGTACCCGGCCTGCCGCGTTTTTCCGGCGGCCTGGTTGGATACCTGAGCTACGACGTCGTGCGATTTTTCGAGCCCAGCGTGTCCCTGAAACCCCACCCCGACTTCCCTGAAGGCATTTTCTTGCTGACCGACACCCTGGTGGCCTTCGACCATGCCTACGGACGGCTGTTGCTGATTGCCAATATCCATCTGGATGGCAATGAAGAAAGCTCCCGGCTCGAGGCGGAGGAGCGGCTGGACGCGCTCCAGCGCCGCCTGGAAGTGCCCCTGCCCCATCAAGCCCTGCCAACCACTGCCCAGGCGGCTCCAAGTCACGAGCTACGCTCTAACATGACCCGCGCGCAGTTCACCCAGGCTGTTTTACAGGCCAAAGCACACATCACAGCCGGGGATATCTTGCAGGTCGTGCTTTCTCAACGGCTGGAACGCGAGACCGTCGCTAAGCCGTTCGACATTTATCGCACTCTGCGGCGGATCAACCCTTCCCCCTACATGTTCTTCTTCGATTTCGATACGCTGGCGGGAGAACCCATTTTCCGATTACTCGGCGCTTCCCCGGAGATGCACACCCGCCAGGATGGGAATCGGGCGGCCATCCGTCCCATCGCCGGCACGCGCCCGCGCGGCCGTACCCCGGAAGAAGACCTGCGGCTGGAAAGAGAGCTCCTGGCCGATCCCAAGGAGCGCGCCGAGCACGTCATGCTGGTAGACCTGGCCCGCAACGACCTGGGACGCGTTTGTGCATATGGCACGGTCCAGGTCCCGGAGCAGATGGCAGTCGAGCGTTATTCCCACGTCATGCACATCGTCTCCCAGGTGGAAGGCGAGCTCCTGCCCGCCTACGATGCCTTCGACCTGCTGCGGGCCACCTTTCCAGCCGGCACGGTCAGCGGGGCACCCAAGATTCGCTCCATGCAAATTATCGATGAACTGGAAAACACTCCCCGTGGCCCTTACGCCGGCGTGGTGGGTTACTTTTCTTACGATGGCTCATCCGACACGTGCATCACCATCCGCACGATGTGCATGCGCGGCCAGACGGTGAGCGTCCAAACCGGGGCAGGCATCGTAGCCGACTCAGTGCCGGAGAGCGAATATCAGGAAACCTTGAATAAGGCCAGGGCGCTGGCTGTGGCTGTCGAGCTGGCCGAACAAAACCCATCCAATTTCTCTGGAGGTATCCGATGATTGCTGTAATCGATAACTACGACTCGTTCACGTACAACCTGGTCCAATACTTAGGCGAGCTAGGCGCAGAGGTGCACGTCTTCCGCAATGACGCCGTCACCGTAAGCCACCTGGAGGCGCTGCAGCCCAGTCACATCGTCATCTCTCCTGGACCAGGAGCCCCGGCAGAGGCAGGGATTTCCGGAGAGGTCATCCGCCGGCTTGGGCCACAACTTCCGGTTTTAGGCGTTTGCCTGGGCCACCAGTGCATCGGCGAAGTCTTTGGCGGCAGGGTGACACGCGCCAGCCGCCTGATGCATGGAAAGACCTCTCCGGTCTACCACTACGGCAAAGACCTGTTCCTGGGCATCCCCAGCCCGTTCGAAGCCGCTCGCTACCATTCCTTGATCGTCGCCGAGCCCCTTCCAGACGAGCTGTTGGTTGCGGCATTCACCAGGGAAGGCGAGCTGATGGGCATCCGCCACCGCACATTCCCGATTTACGGCGTGCAGTTCCACCCCGAATCAATCCTGACCGCACCTGGAAAGCAAATCTTACGCAACTTCTTATCCATAGGAGAAGCTGTCCATCTAAAGAGCAAGCAAGAGATCAGCATCCCTTACAGTTAGCGAAGCGGGCTGGAGCCAGCCCTATTTGAAAGCGCTATATAGAGTTTTGGATTGAAGAAAGGAGAACGCTATGTTAAAACCCTACATTGCTAAAGTGATGCAGCGACAGAATCTAAACGCAGAGGAAGCCGAAAGTGCCATGCAGATCATCATGACCGGGCAGGCTACCCCGGCCCAGATTGGCGGGTACCTGGTTGCCCTGCGTATGAAAGGCGAGACGGTAGACGAAATCACCGGCAGCGCCCGTGCGATGCGCACACAGGCCAACCACGTGACACTGCACACCAATGGCGATCCCTTACTGGATACGGCCGGTACCGGCGGCGACGGCGCCCATACCTTCAACATCTCCACAGCGGCGGCTTTTGTGGTCGCAGGGGCCGGGCGCAAGGTAGCCAAGCACGGCAACCGGGCTGCCTCTTCAAGCTGCGGCAGCGCTGACGTGCTGGGAGCCCTGGGCGTCAACCTGGATCTGACCTCAGAACAGGTAGCCGAATGCATCGCACAAGTGGGAATTGGCTTTATGTTCGCACCGAAATTTCACCCGGCGATGAAGTATGCCATCGAGCCGCGCCGTGAGCTGGGTCAGCGCACCATCTTCAACCTGCTGGGACCGCTCACCAATCCGGCGGGAGCTACCCACCAATTGATTGGGGTGTACGACCCGGCCCTGACACACCCGCTGGCTGAGGTGCTGGGCGGGCTGGGCGGGCGAGCGGCCTTCGTCGTCCATGGACATGGAGGCCTGGACGAGCTGACCACCAGCGGCCCCAACCGGGTCAGCCATCTCCAGGACGGGCATGTGACCACCTACGAGCTGGATGCCGCCGAATATGGCCTGCGGCGGGCTGCGCCCGATGACCTGCGCGGCGGCGACCCCGAAACGAACGCCCGCCTGCTGTACGCCATCCTGTCTGGCGAAGACACCAGCCCGCGCAAGGATGTGGTCTTACTCAACGCAACGGCTGCCCTGGCGACCACGGATATCGATTTCGAAGCCGCCTTGCAGGAGGCACGGCACTCCCTGGAAAGCGGCGCCGCCCTGGCCTGCCTGCAAGCCCTGGTCGCCTTAAGCCAACGACTGGGCAGCCAGCAGCCTGCTTTGGTCCAATGAGCCGTTGAGATGAGCCTCCTGTCTGAAATTTTCGCCCACAAGCACCGGGAGGTAGCCCACCGGCGGCGCATCCAGCCTCTGGAGCAGGTCCGGGAGCTGGCCCTGCGAGCCGCTCCGCCCCTGGACTTCGTAGCGGCTTTAAGGGATGCCTCGGTCAAACCAGCACTGATCGCCGAGATCAAGTTTGCCTCCCCTTCACTCGGCTTGCTGGCCTCTGATGGGGATCCTATTCGGCTGGCCCGCCTTTACCTGGAAAACGGCGCGGCGGCGATCAGCGTGCTGACCGACGAACGGTACTTCCATGGCAGCCTCGATCATCTCCGGCAGGTGGCCTCCCTTTCTCCCCGCCTGCCCCTGCTGCGCAAAGACTTTATCTACCATCCTTATCAAGTCTACGAAGCGCGGGCGGCAGGAGCAGATGCAGTCTTACTGATCGCCGCCGGCCTAAAAGCAGGACCGTTGGGCAGGCTGCACGCCCTGGTGAGGACACTGGGGATGGCTCCGCTGGTGGAAGTGCACAACCCGGAAGAGCTCAGCCTGGCTCTGTCCTGTGACCCGCTCCTGATAGGGATCAATAACCGCAATTTGCACGATTTCACTACGCACCTGGAAACAACCCTGCGCCTGCGACCACTCATCCCCTCCACGATCTGCGTGGTATCTGAAAGCGGCATCCGATCCCCGGCCGATGTAACCCGCCTGGCCAAGGCAGGCGTGGATGCCATCCTGGTGGGCGAGGCTCTTGTTACCGCCCCGGATATCGGCGCCCAGGTGAGGAGCCTGGCGGGACAGGCTGACAGGAGTTCCCCAACCATGAAAGTCAAGATCTGTGGCCTGACGAGCCTGGAGGACGCCCTGCAGGCAGCAGAGGCCGGAGCAGACTTGTTGGGCTTCAACTTCTACCCGCCCAGCCCGCGCTACCTGACCGCCAACCAATGCAGCCGCATTATTGCCGGGCTGCAGGAGCACGGGGTACGCATAACGACCGTCGGCGTCTTCGTCAATACCCCTCCCAGGGAAATCGCCAGCATCCTCGATGGCTGCGGCCTCGACCTGGCCCAGCTTTCCGGCGACGAACCCCCAGAAGACCTGCAGGCGCTGGGCGAACGGGCGTTCAAAGCCCTGCGTTCCGGCAAAGCCCGGGACCTCCAGGAGGCCCTCCACCATTACCGGTCACGGAAAAACCCGCCCGCCTGCCTGGTCGACGCTTACCAGGCGGGAGAATACGGCGGCACCGGACAGACTGCCGATTGGAGGCTGGCCCGCAGCCTTTCCAGAGAGCAGCCCATCCTGCTGGCGGGTGGCTTGACCCCGGCAAACGTGTGGAGGGCAATCGCCCAGGTCCAGCCGTGGGGAGTGGACGTGGCTTCAGGTGTAGAGACGTCCCCTGGTCGAAAGGATGCCCAAAAAATACGTGCTTTTATCCACGCGGCGCGCCACCAGGACGCCGCGCTCAACGCTCGTCCAGGAGTCGAAGCGATGACTACACTTGCGCCTTCTCACCTCGATCCTACCCTCCAGCAGCCTGCGTATACGATAAACCGGCTTCCGGCTAAATTTGGCCCTTACGGTGGGCAGTTTGTCCCAGAAACGCTTATGCCGACCCTGGCAGAGCTGGAAGCCGCTTATCAGGCCTTGCGCCAGGACCCGGCTTTCCAGAATGAGCTGGATCAACTACTCAAGACTTACGTGGGCCGCCCAACCCCGCTGAGCCATGCCCGCCACCTGAGCGCCCAATTGGGAGGAGCTCAGATATTCCTGAAACGGGAGGACCTGGCCCATTCGGGAGCGCACAAGATCAACAACGCTCTCGGGCAGGCTTTATTAGCCAAAGCGATGGGCAAGCGCAGATTAGTCGCCGAGACCGGCGCAGGCCAGCACGGCGTCGCCTCAGCTACTGCGGCTGCCCTGCTGGGACTGGAGTGCGTCATATACATGGGCACGCTGGACATCGCCCGCCAGCAGCCCAACGTGCTGCGAATGCAGCTGCTGGGCGCCGAAGTGCGCCCGGTGGAGAACGGCAGCCGTACCCTCAAGGACGCCATCAACGAAGCCATCCGTGACTGGGTGACCCACGTAAGAGACACGCATTACCTGCTTGGCTCTGCGCTGGGACCTCATCCCTATCCGACCCTGGTGCGCGATTTCCAGTCGGTGATCGGGGATGAAGCCCGGGTACAGATCCTGGAGCAAGCCGGGAAGCTACCCGACGTGTGCATCGCCTGCGTGGGCGGAGGGTCCAACGCCATCGGCCTGTTTCAGGCTTTCCTCCAGGATACCGGCGTCCGCCTGGTTGGCGTCGAGGCGGGCGGTGAGGGGATTGCCTCCGGACACCACGCAGCCCGTTTTGCGGACCCGGCTAAAGGCAGACCGGGCGTACTGCACGGGACCTATTCGTACGTCTTGCAGGATGCGGATGGGCAGATCGCCTCCACCCATTCCGTCTCAGCCGGCCTGGATTATGCCGCCGTGGGACCCGAGCACGCCTACCTGCGGGAGATTGGGCGGGCTGAGTACACCTACGCCACGGATGAAAAGGCCCTGGAAGCCTTCCACCTGTTGGCACGCACAGAAGGCATCCTGCCAGCCTTGGAATCAGCCCACGCAGTAGCCGAGGCGATCCGCCGCTCGCCGACCTGCTCACCCGACCAGGTCCTGCTCGTCAACCTATCTGGGCGGGGCGACAAGGATCTGGATATCGTCGTCAAAGCCTTACAAAACCGGAAGGAGGGCCAATGAACGGTCTGGAGCACATTTCTCAAACCTTTGCCAATGCCCGTGCGGAGGGGCGCGCCGCTCTGATGCCCTATTTCACCCTGGGTTACCCCACGCCCGAAGATTCCCTGCCCATCCTGCAGGCCATTGCCGAAGCAGGCGCGGACCTGATCGAGCTGGGCATCCCCTTTTCCGACCCGCTGGCAGACGGTCCGACCATCCAGCGCTCAACCCAGGTTGCCCTGGAGCGAGGCATGACGCTGGGACGAGCCTTGGAGATAACCGCCGAGCTGCGCTCCTGCCAGGTCAGCCAGCCCCTGCTGCTGATGGGTTACTACAATCCCATCCTGGCTTACGGCGTGGAGCGTTTTGTCCGCCAGGCAGCTTCTGCCGGGGTGGATGGATTTATTATTCCGGACTTGCCGCCGGAAGAAGCGGCTGCCCTGGAAGCTGCCTGCCGCGCCAGTCAGTGCGCCCTGGTCTACCTGCTGGCACCCACTTCAACACCGGAACGGACGGCTGTCATCGCTGCACGCACCAGCGGCTTCCTGTACCTGGTCTCCGTGGTAGGCGTGACCGGGAGCGCGCGAAAGCCTTGCGACAGACCTGGAATCTTTCCTCAACCGGGCACGCCGCGCATCCAACGTACCAGTGGCAGTGGGCTTTGGAATTTCGACACCCGACCAAGCTCAGACGGTGGGCCGCCTGGCGGACGGGGTGATCGTCGGGTCGGCGCTGATCGAGGCAGTTTCCGGGTCAGCTCGACCGGCAGAGGCGGCTGCTCGGTTCGTGAGAAGCCTGCGCAGGGCACTCGAACCCGAGCCCGCCAGGCTCAAGAGCAGCCTCCACATCCAGCACACGGATTAGGCTACGGCGCAAGAGCAGGCGGGAGAGACGGGCAGCTCTCTACACTTAATGTGACAAAAGACACAAACAGGTAGTGACACAAGCTACTTGAATCGAGCAATACTTAGTCTAAACTGTTAGTACCTTTCAATATTGCCAACGGTATTTTGTTGTTAACTTAACCGGAAATTCTATCGATTGGCACCTAAGGGGCAATACGATACAAGCATTTACCGTTGTTCAAAATTGAAATCATAGTTCCTATCTGCAATTGAATAGCTGTGAGCACTGCCCTTGAAGTCGCAGAGGGCAGTGACTCTTTTATTCCAGTCCTATGTCTTCTATTGGGGAACACCACATTCCCCAGGAGGTTAGAATGCCAGGACTAGATCAGGAAACCCGTGATCTGATCCTCTCGACTCTCCAGAAGTATGCCGAGCGGAAGCTGACGCCTGGGTATTTGCTGGAGCTGGACTGCCGAGATGAGTTCCCGCGTGAAGTCCTGCGGGAATTATATGACCCTGCCAAACTGGGCCTGCACCTGCTGTTCATCCCGGAAGAATACGGCGGGATGGGAGCCGGCCCCTACGACATTTATCGCGTGTCGGAGCTGATGGCGTCGATAGACCTGGGGATTGCAACCGGCGTCCTGGCCACATTTCTAGGCATGGACCCGCTCACCTTCGGAGGTACTCCGGAGCAGAAAGCCTTCTGGATGGGTCGTATCGCCGAAGAAGCCTTGCTGATGGCTTACGCAGCGACTGAACCCCAGGCTGGATCCGATCTGGCTGCGCTGACCACCAGGGCTGTCCCCGTCCAGGAAAACGGCCAGGTGACCGGCTACCGTCTGAGCGGTCGCAAGCAGTGGATCAGCAATGGCGGCGAAGCGGACCTATATACCATCCTGGCAGTTGCCCCTGGCGGCCCTTCCTGGTTCATCCTCGAACGGGACACCCCCGGTTTTAAACAAGGAAAGCCCGAAGATAAGCACGGCATCCGCGCCAGCAACACAGCTGCCCTATACCTGGAAGAGGCTTACGTCCCGGCGGATCACCTGGTCGGGCAGGTCGAGGGGCAGGGATTGGTACAGGCCCAGGCTGTTTTCGGCTACACCCGCCTGATGGTTGGCGCATTCGGGCTGGGAGTTGGATGGGAATCTCTTCGGCGTGCGATCCGTTATTCCCAGGGCCGGGTCCAAGCCGGCGCTCCCCTGAGCCAGAAACAAGCCTACACTCATAAATTAATCGTGCCCAACGCAGCCCGGCTGGAGGCCGCTCGCTCCTATATCGAATGGGTAGCGGAACGCCTGGACAACCGCGAAGAGGGGTTAGCTACCGAGGGCGCCGTGGCCAAATATACCGCCACCGAGGCCGGCAATCGGGCCGCTGAGGATGCCATCCAGGCCCTCGGGGGATATGGCTACGCCCGCGAATATATGGTGGAGAAATTCAAGCGAGATGTGCGCATCACGACGATCTACGAAGGCACTTCAGAAATCATGGAATGGACCATCGCACGCGACCGCTGGCAACTGCACTTAAAGACACGGGGTGAGTATTACAAAGAGTGGGGGGACCGGCTCCAGTCGGTGGAGCGCGCCGAACCTGGGAACGGCGCCGGTCCGGCTTCCCTGGCGCTGCACGCCCTGGCAGCGATCCTGGAGCACTGCCGGCTCGAACGGCTGACCCGCAACCAACACGTGCTGTTCCGGCTGGGAGAGATGATCGCGATGACAGAAACAGCGGCGATTTTCGCCGAACGCATCCAGAGCAAGCCGACACAGGCGATCCCCCTGGATATTCCTACCCGCCAGGCCCTATCCCGCATCTATGCCCGGCAGGTGGCACTCAATACAGCCACGCAGGGGATGCAATGGGTGACCGGGGCGATGCCGGAAGGCGCGTCCCTCAGCGGGCAATCCTTGGCCGCCTCGCTCGACCTGCCCGCGATCTACCAAGCGCAAGCCGGCCTGATCGTGGACATGGATTTCGCTGCGGAGCAGCTAAACAAGGTGTTTCCGAATGATTAGTGAAGTAATGGACAGCCATGGTCTGGAGCCGGTCATGAATGGCATGAGGTCAAAATGGGATACCCAGTTAGAGTACGAATTGACTGAGGCGGAAACTGCTGGGGAGGGCGATGCTCTCACTCCTGAATCCCCAACCCATTTAATCCAGGCTACCACCCGGTGCGAGCGCAGCCTCTGGCAGCAAGCTGCTACCGGTGGAAAATTGTGCAGGCTGCGGCAGTGGCGCTGGTCTGGAAGGTTTGAGGCGTGCGACCTGCTCCTTCACTGTTTAAGGTGTCGGCGGTGACTTCTCGCAACCAGAGGCGGAAAATAATCTATCCATGCAACCTTTATCTTGGTAGAGGATTTATCAGTTAGCCACGGAGATGGGATTATGAATGATTCATCCAGTCGAGCCATAGCTATCGTAGGGCTGGGGGCAATCCTACCCGACGCCATGAATGTAGCCGAATTCTGGGAGAACATCTTAAATAAGCGCTACAGCATCACGGATGTACCCCCAGAACGCTGGAGCGCTGAGGACTATTATGACCCCGATCCAACTGCTGAGGATAAGACATACAGTAAGATCGGCGGATGGGTGAGGGGTTTTGAATTTAACTGGAAAAGCTACCATGTGCCTCCCAAGGTGGCAGCAGCGATGGACGAGGGTCAGAAATGGGCTGTGGAGATCACCGCCCAGGTGCTGGAGGATTACGGCTACCCCAGCCGTCCACTGGACCTGGAGAATACGGCGGTGATCCTGGGTACGGCGATGGGGGGCGAGATGCACTACCTCACCTACGCAAAGACCGCTTTCCCCGAGTATGCGCGTGCCCTGAAGTCTGTCACTGAGTTCACCGGGCTCCCCTCCGATTTACGCCAGACTATCCTTCAAGGCTGGCAGGAGCGGATCGGTGAACAATTCCCGCCGGTGACCGAAGACTTCGATGCCTGGCGAGCTGGCCAACGTTATCTCCGGCCGGGTAGCGAATATCTTCAATATGCGCGGCCCGAACTTCATTACCGATGCTGCTTGCGCCGCCAGCCTGGCTGCCATGCAAGCATCCGTCGAGCTGCTCGTGGAACACAAAGTCGATGCCGTCCTGACGGGAGGCGTGGATCATAACATGGGGGTATCCAGCTTTATCAAGTTCTGCAAGATCGGAGCACTCAGCGCAACCGGCACCCGCCCGTTCGGCAAGGGCGCAGACGGATTTGTGATGGGAGAGGGCTCAGCAGCCTTTTTGCTCAAGCGGCTGGAGGACGCAGAACGAGATGGAGACCGGATCTATGCCGTGGTGCGCGGCGTGGGCGGCTCCAGCGATGGTAAGGGCAAAGGCATCTACGCTCCAAACCCCATTGGCCAGCAGTTAGCTGTGCAACGTGCCTGGGAGAGCGCCGGTCTTGACCCGGCGACCGTCACCCTTATTGAAGCCCATGGCACCAGCACCAAGGTAGGCGATGTGGTGGAAGTGGAAAGCCTGGATTGCGTTTTCGGCAGCGCGCCGCGCGGGAGTATCGCCCTGGGCTCGGTCAAAAGCAACATCGGGCATCTGAAAGCAGGCGCCGGAGCTGCCGGTCTGCTGAAAGCAACCCTTGCGGTGCACCATAAAATCCTGCCCCCAACTTTAAACGCCGAAGTGCCCAATCCCAATATTAACTTCGATCGTACACCGTTCTACATGAACCATGACGCCAGGGAGTGGTCCCTGGTAGGGACTAACGGCGCAGCTCGGCGCTGCGGGGTCAGCGCCTATGGCTTTGGCGGGACAAACTTCCATGTGGTCCTGGAAGAGCATGTACCCGGCTCGCTCACCAATGACCGGCGTAACTACGCCGGGGTAAGCCTGGAAGGTCACGACCGGGAGCCAGAGGTTCGTTATTTTGCAGAAGTACGTTCCCAATTAAGCAAACCGCCCGTGCGAGGCATCCTGGCACTGGGCGCCGGCTCGCCGAACGATCTAAAAAACAAGCTGGAAGATGCGATAAAACAAGTTGAGGAAGCCGGAGCTCCAGCCAGGGAAGCGCCCAAGGCTGCCGACCTCAGCGCTCCGGAGCGGCTGGTCATCGATTACGGCGGGCCGGAGGAACTGCTCGACCGGCTGCAGAAGGCACACCGGGCGATGAGCTTCGATAACCCCGAGGCGTGGAAAGCTTTACAGGCACAGGGCATCTTCCGCGGCAGCGGCTTCAACCCGGGCAAAATCGCCTTCCTGTTCCCGGGTCAAGGCAGCCAGTACCTGAACATGGGAAGTGAGCTGCAGGCATTTGAACCGTGCGTGGCACAGGTGTTCAGGGATGGCGACCGGGTGATGAACCCGATCCTGGGCAAGCCCTTGACGGGCTACATTTTCGTTGACAGCCAGGATCCCCAGGAACTGCAGCAGGCTGAGCTCGACCTGATGCAGACCGAGATCACGCAGCCGGCGATGCTGACCATAGATACAGCTCTGTTCAAGCTGCTGGGTGAATACGGCTTTAAACCCGATATGGTCATGGGGCATTCCCTGGGGGAATACGGTGCTATGATCGCGGCCGGCGTGATGCCGTTCGATGATGCACTGGAAGCCGTGGCGGCCCGCGGGCGAGAGATGGCCTCATTCCACAGCATGGAAGACAACGGCTGGATGGCGGCAGTCATGGCTCCGTACCAGGTGATCCAGGACACACTGGCCGAGATCGATGGGTACGTGGTGACGGCGAACATCAACAGCTACAACCAATGCGTGATTGGCGGCGTCAGCAAGGCCGTTGAGCAGGCAATCCAGGAATTCCAGTCAAAGGGCTTCGATGCCCGGCGTATCCCGGTCAGCCACGCCTTCCACACCAAGATCGTCGCGCCGGCGGGTAAACCCCTGCGCCAGGTGCTGGACCGCCTGCACATTTACCTGCCCGAACTGCCCATTGTGGCCAATGTATCCGGCGATTTTTACCCGACCACTGTCGAGGCGATCAAGGATATCCTGGAGCAGCAGGTGGCCTCGCCGGTGCAGTGGATCAAAGGGCTGGAGACGCTCTACAGCGCCGGTGTTCGAACTTTCGTCGAAGTCGGGCCGAAGAAAGCGCTCAAGGGGCTGGTGGACGATGTGCTCGGGAGCAAACCCGGGGTGGTCTCGCTCTTCACCAACCATCCGAAAATTGGCGAGCTGCCCACCTTCAACCAGGCTCTGTGCGGCCTGTATTCAGCCGGGTATGGCGCAAGGAGCGTGGAGCCGGTAACGGAAACCACCAGCCAACTGGAGAGTGTGAGCCGGCGATCAGCGGAGCAAAGCTCCAGGCGAAACGGAGGATCGGGTGAAGAGCCTGAAATACAGGTTTCCATTCCATCCGCTGCTCCGACCGAGGAGAAACCGGCAATGGACGATAAGCTTCCACAAACCAACCCCACTACGATCGCAGAACTTGGCGAACTCCTGGCTCAAGCGATAAAACTAGCCGTCCAGCCGCAGCATACGGTCAGCGCCCGCCAGCCTTACGACCGCAACGAGGTACCCCTGGGCTCAGTGGTGATCACCGGCACCGGGCTTGGGCTGCCAGGAGCAGAGAAACGAGTGATGGACCCGGATAACGCCCTGCGTATCTTGCGCGGCGAGCAATTCATCGACTTGATCCCGGAGCGCTTCAAGCAAAAAGTGTTGGAGAAGCGGATTACCCGACTGGTGAAAGCAGAGGACGGCGGCGGGAGGTTTGAGGTCATCGAGGATCCCGACGAGGTACTGCGGTTGGCAGGCAGGCCGGGAGCTTTCGACCTCACCGATGAGTACGGTGTACCAGCAAAGCTGGTGGAAGCCCTGGACATCACCACGCAACTGGCAATGGCAGCCGGGCTGGACGCCCTGCGTGAAGCCGGCATTCCGCTGGTGCAGAACTACCGGCAGACCACTACCGGCAAATCCCTGCCCGACCGCTGGATGCTGCCGGAATCCCTCAGGGATGAAACCGGGATTATCTTTGCCAGCGCGTTCCCGGGCGGGGACCGCCTGGCGGACGAATTCGGACGCTACTACACGTATCAAAACCAGCTCGAGCAGCTCAACATGCTGGAGGAACTGCGCACACGAACCGGCGACGCGGAGACTCTGGATGAAATCATGCGGCGTATCTGTACGCTGAGGGAGCAGATCGAGCGCCAGCCGTACGAGTTCGACCGGCGTTTCATCTTCCGCATCCTGTCGATGGGCCACAGCCAGTTCGCCGAATATATCGGGGCACGCGGCCCGAACGCACACGTTAACGCGGCCTGCGCCAGCACCACCCAGGGCATCGCACTGGCAGAGGATTGGATCCGCTCCGGTCGCTGCCGGCGGGTTATCGTGATCGGAGCGGATAACGCTACCGGCGATAACCTGTTGGAATGGATCGGCGCGGGCTTACTGGCAGCCGGAGCCCTGGCGACCGACGACAGCGTCGAAAAGGCAGCTCTGCCTTTCGACAAACGCCGGCACGGGACGATCATGGGTATGGGCGCCTGCGCGCTGGTGCTGGAGAGCGAAGATGCGGCGCGTGAGCGCGGCATGCGCGGCATCGTCGAAATGCTGAGCAGCGAGATCAACAACAGCGCCTTCCATGCCACCCGCCTGGACGTCGAGCATATCGCCGGGGTGATGGAGAACCTGCTGACCTCCGCCGAGCGGCGCTTCGGCATTCACCGCCACGCCATCGCCCCCTATACGGTGTTCGTCTCTCATGAGACCTTCACACCCGCCCGCGGCGGCAGCGCATCGGCTGAAGTGGTTGCTCTGCGCAAGGTCTTCGGTGAGGCAGCAAATGAGATCGTCATTTCCAACACCAAGGGCTTTACCGGGCACCCAATGGGCGTGGGCATCGAAGATGTGATCGCGGTCAAGATCCTGGAATACGGCATCGTCCCACCCGTGCCCAACCACCGACAATATGATCCGGAGCTCGGCCCGCTCAATCTCAGCCGGGGAGGCCGCTATCCGGTGCAATATGCCCTCCACCTGGCTGCCGGTTTTGGCTCGCAGATCGCCATGGTGCTGATGCGCCGCATCCCCGGCGGGCCGGATCGAACCGGATAACCGGCTGCAGTACCAGTACTGGCTGGGGCAGGTCACAGGCTACGATTGGCCCACGACGGAGGTGGAGAAGCGGGTGCTGCGGGTCAAAGCTGCAACGCGTGCCGACGCACCCGCCCGCACCGAGCAGCTGGCGCCCTGGCACTGGTCCCATGCTGCGGGCAACCATCCCCGGGAACGGCATCCCTGAAGTGGCTCCTCCAGTGATCGATGAAGGTCGAAAGATGAAAGAGATGAAGGATAGCGGCCTGCCAGCGCCAGTCACCGGGGTGATTTCCGAGACCGAACAGTTCGAATGACGGACGGCAGCCGCTGGTCGAAGCGCCGCCGATCGCGGCCGCAGCGCCCTCATCGCCTGAACCCCATACGAGTGAACAGCAGGTACAAGCGGAAGTAGAGCCCCAGCCTTCACCTCTATGGCCGCGCTCCACCCTGAGCAGGATATCAGCCCTGCGCCGGCCCCTGCATCCGATCCTGTGACCGAACGCGTCCTGGAGATCGTCTCCGAGAAGACCGGTTATCCACAGGATATGCTGGAGCTGGACCTAGATCTTGAAGCCGACCTGGGGATCGATACCGTCAAGCAGGCCGAGACGATCCTTGCCATCCGGGAGGCCTTCGATATCCCGCGGCGTGACGATCTCAAGCTGCGAGATTACCCGACCCTGGCGCACGTCATCCGCTTCGTGAAGGAGATGAGGCCGGACCTCGAGACAAATAAAAGTGAAGGGGAAGTAGAGCCCCAACCTTCACCCTCTATGGCCGCGCTCCACCCTGAGCAAGATATCAGCCCAGCGCCGAACCCCGCATCCGATCCTGTGACCGAACGCGTCCTGGAGATCGTCTCCGAAAAGACCGGTTATCCACAAGATATGCTGGAGCTGGATTTAGACCTTGAAGCCGACCTGGGGATCGATACCGTCAAGCAGGCCGAGACGATCCTTGCCATCCGGGAGGCCTTCGATATCCCGCGGCGTGACGATCTCAAGCTGCGAGATTACCCGACCCTGGCGCACGTCATCCAGTTCGTGAAGGAGATGAAGCCGGACCTCGAGACAAAAAAAAGAGAAGAGGAAAGAACGGAGGGAGAGATCCAACCCGTGGCAGCTCAACCATCGCCCACGGATGTACGCCCGCATTCCCACACTATAGAAGAACGCCAACCGGGTGCCGCGCCGCGTGCCGGTGCCGGTCCTACGACCGCCGATCGAGCAGTGTAAGAGCACCGGAGTCAGCCTGGATGCAAACAGCCGGGTGGTAGTGATGATGGACGAGGGCGGCGCCGGCGAGGCGTTGGTCTCCCGGCTGGAGAAGCGCGGCGTGAAGGTGCTGACCCTAACCAGTGCGCTGGAGGCCGAAGCGCTGGAAGCCCAACTGAAGTCCTGGTTGGAGGCCGGCTCAATCCAGGGTGTTTACTGGCTGCCGGCATTGGACGTAGAGCCAGGTCTGGAAGAGATCGACCTAGAATCCTGGCGGGATCTGAACTGCCGGCGGGTGAAAAACCTCTACCACACCATGCGCTGCCTGTACGAGCTCGTGAGCGGGCCAGGGACTTTCCTGCTGGCGGCTACCCGTATGGGCGGCCTGCATGGCTACGGACCGGGAGCTGGCGCAACAGCGCCCATGGGAGGCGCGGTGACAGGCTTTACGAAAGCCTATAAACGCGAACGAAGCCAAGCGCTCGTCAAGGCCGTGGACTTTGAGGTGAACCGCAAGCCGGCCGAGCTGGCCGAGTCGCTCATCGCAGAGACAGTGAGCGATCCAGGGATTGTCGAGGTGGGCTACTATCAGGGAGACCGGTTCTCGATCGGACTCGCCGAACAGCCAACCGAAGATGGTCTCCCCGGCCTGGTCCTCAACAAGGAGAGCATTTTTGTCGTTACCGGCGCTGCAGGCGGGATCACGAGTGCCATCATAGCCGACCTGGCAGCAGCCAGCGGGGGGATTTTCTACCTGCTGGATATCGTCCCTCAGCCGGACCCTCACAGCCCGTACATCCTCCTATTCCGTAAAGATAAAGAGGCTCTGAAACAGAAGCTCATCGAGGAGGCCAGGAGCAGCGGCGAGCACCCAACGCCGGTGAAGATCGAGAAGCAGCTACAGGCGGTCGAGCGTGAGGAAGCAGCCCTGCGAGCGATCGAAGCGGTTCAATCGGCTGGCGGCGAGGCCTCTTACCGCAGCGTGGACCTGATGGATGGCCCTGCGGTTGCGGCAGCCATCGATGAGATCCGCCAGCGTCATGGGCGCATCGATGTCCTCGTCCACGCTGCCGGCGTGGAGATCAGCCGCAACCTTCCGGATAAGGATGCGCAGCAGTTCGACCTGGTCTTCGGCGTGAAGGCTGACGGCTTCTTCAATTTGCTCAAAGCAGCCCAAGGCATGCCCATCGGGGCGACAGTCGCCTTCAGCTCGGTTGCCGGACGATTTGGGAACGCCGGTCAGACAGATTACAGCGCTGCCAATGACTTGATGTGCAAGGTCACCAGCAGCATGCGCCAGTGGCGGCCGGAGACACGCGCCCTGGTCATCGATTGGACAGCCTGGGCCGAGATCGGAATGGCGTGCCGCGGTTCGATCCCGAAGATCATGGAGATTGCGGGCATCGAGCTGCTGCCCCCAGAAGTCGGCATTCCCACCATCCGGCGTGAGTTAACCTGCAGCGGTAGGCGAGGCGAAATCGTCGTCGGCGGGAAGCTGGGTCTGCTGACCGAGGAGTGGGACGCGACGGGCGGCCTGGACCCGGTGAACGCTTCTAATTGGTTAGCGGAATGTAAACCGCCCCTGCTGATGTTAGGCAAGGTGATAGCAGCCAAGCTGTACAGCGGCGTGGAAGTGGAGACAACGCTGGACCCGAAGGTGCAGCCATTCCTGTACGACCATATCATGGACGGCACGCCCCTACTGCCCGGTGTGATGGGTACAGAGGCTTTCGCCGAGATCGCCAGCGCCATGGCTCCCGGATATCAGGTGGCCAGCGTGGAGGATGAAGCCTTCGAGCGGCCATTCAAATTCTTCCAGATGGAGCCCCAAACGCTGCATCTGAGCGCAACCCTTTATCTTATAGGAGAAGGGGAGCTGCTGGCCCAATCCGCTTTGAAGTCCCGCCGGGTAATTCGGGTCAAGGGAGGCGGAATCGGTTCAGGAGAATGTGCATTTCACCGCGAACGTGCGCCTGACGCGCAGCCCGATTGAGATCCCCAGGATGATCTCTACGCCCGCTCCTGCGGACTGGCTGACTGTCAATGCCAGCGACATCTACCGCATTTACTTCCATGGACCGGCTTACCGGGTCCTGGAGAGCGTCCAACTAAGCGAGAACCAGGCGGTTGGCTTGATGGTCGCATCCCTGCCGCCTAACACACAACCGGCTGAAGCTGCCGACATCATGTGTCCAAGGCTGATCGAGCTCTGCCTGCAGACCGCAGGGGTTTGGGAGCTGAAAAACAAAGGAATTCTGGCGCTGCCGACAGCGATTGGTTCTGTAACCGTCTACCGCGCACCGGATCGGGTCGAAGAAGGGGAGCGTAGCCGCTTGCTGGCTCTGGTCCAGACGCCGGATAACGGCGACCGGTTCGATGCTCAGGTGGTGGATGAAAGCGGAAATATCTACCTGGCGCTGACCGGCTACCGGACAGTGAAGCTGCCAACCGCTGTTCCTGTGCAGTGATCAGTGATCCGCTTAAGATGGCCCATAATCGCTGATCTTGAAAATGATCCAATGGCTTGTGCGATCCTCGCAAGATCTCCCTACCCAGAAGTCGCGGTCAGCCGCCGACCGGGCTTCTGGGTAGGCGTGAGCAGGAACAATTCGCCGCGCTGAAGACCGAAAAGCGCAGGCACGACTGGCTGCTGGGGCGGTGGACGTCAAAACTGCTGGTCCAGTCGATGATCCAGCGGGAGGTAGGTAGATCCCCCGAGCTGGATGAGATTGTCATTGCTAACGATGCTGATGGCGCACCTTATGTGATCTGTAATTCAGGCTGCAAACAGCTCCAGGTCACGCTGTCCATCAGCCATTCCGGCGATCTGGCCTTCTGCGCTGCGACCGGATCTCCGCCCTCCCCTGAAGCTCCTTCAGGACTCCTGGGAGCCGATATCGAACGGGTCGCAGTGCTCCCACCCGGGTTTGTGCAGGATTACTTTACGGAGATGGAAGCGGCTCTAGTTGACCGCATCCCAATCCAAACGCGCGATGTGCTGGTGACCGCTATCTGGAGCGCAAAGGAGGCAGCTCTCAAGGCATTACGATTGGGACTGACCGTGGACACCCGCAGCGTCTCCTGCCTGATCGAGCCTGTAATGGATCCATGGCGGTCCTGGGTGCCTTTCCAGATTGAATGGGACGTTTGCAGGCTGGAGGGTTATGCACTCCATCGACAAGGGTTTCCCCATTTGTCCGGATGGTGGCAGATCCGGGATGGATACGTGTTAACTCTGGCATCCATGCCATCCCTTAAACCCCTTCAGTCAGCTTCGCAAATTGAGACAGATTCTAGTAATAAGCCTATACTCCTCCATATTCAGGAAGATCAAGGAGATTGTTCAAACATTTTACCCACCGTCGGTAAAGTACCCAACCTCGCCTAACTGGGCATCAATCAACTCCGCCCGTACACACTGGCTGATATCCGCTCACAAGCGGGTAGTTGCCTGAAATAAAGCCTTGTATCGTTGGTAACCTTCGTCATAGATTGTCTGATGGATTGGATCAGGTACAACCAGGTCAGCCAGGTGGACCATACTCCGACAGCCCGCTTCAATGCTCGCATACAGACCAACTCCACAGGCAGCTAAGATCGCAGCGCCGAGCACCGCTGATTCATTGCATCTCAACAGGTGAAGTGGAATCCCAGTTACATCGGCGTTGATCTGATTCCACAATCGGCTGCGAGTGCCGCCCCCGGATGCAATTATCTCGCTACAAGTGACGCCCAAACGATTGAAGATCTCCAGGTTTTCGCGCAAGGTGTAGGCACTACCTTCCAGAAGAGCGCGCCCAAAATGAGCCTTCGTGTGAATAGGAGAGATACCCCAACAAACACCTCTGGCTTCGGGGTGTGGTTCTGGGAGCGTTGTCCCATGCAAATGGGGTAGGAAAAGAAGCCCGTCTGAGCCGGCTGGAATGCTCTCAGCGCTTGAAAGGATCAGGTCGTACACATCCAGGCCGCTTTCAGCAGAAAGCCTCATCTCCTCCTTGCAGAACGCATCCCGGAACCAGCGCAGGGAAAAACCCGCCGTTTCGCGCCAAAGTACACCAACGTTCGCCCCAGCCAGCACATGCCCAAAAATCCAAACTGTGCGTTGGGGCAGTAGTGGATTTCGATCGAAGAAGGTCATCATGGTTTGCATGGTACTTCCAAGGTTCAGAATGACCTTCTCGGCTGCGATAGGTCCAGCGCCCAAAACACTGGCGACGACGTCCAGGGTGCCGCTAACCGACAGCGTCTCTTTGCTCAGACCCGTCTCATTGATTGCCGGGGTTGTCAGGGTAGAAATGCTCACTGGCGAATCGACCAGATTGGGAAGCTTAGCTGGCGATAGTTCAAGGTAAGCCAGCATCTCGGCCCACCATGTATCGGTTGCGATATCGTAAAGGCCGCTACAGTAATAAACCGACCGTTCGGCGATTAATTTGCCAGAAAGCCGATAATGGATATAGTCAGCTATGTGGACAAAATAACTGGCATGCTGATAGGTTTCCGGTTCGTTGCGCCGCATCCATTCCAGGCAGCAAATCATGACGCCAGGATTCAGGTGTGCAAGTCCGGTGTGGGCATAGATCTGATCCTCACCAAAAGCTGCCAGGATCTCATCGCGCTCTTCGGTCGCGCGCTGATCGAGCCACGCAATAGCTTTACGCATCGGCCGACAGTGGGCATCTAATGGCACAAAGGTTTGTCCCTGGCAGGCAATGGAGTATCCGCCGACTTCTATTGGGTTGACACCACTGATTTTGAGCACCTCATGAATGCTGCTCACTACCCGCTGCCAACCCTGCTCGACATCGAACTCCACCAGGTTGCCCTGCATGATAATTGGCGATTCACGCTGCGCCAGGCCAAGCACGATCCCAGCCTCAGAAACGATGCCGGTCTTGATAGTAGAAGTGCCAAGATCAATACCCAAAAAAACCATACAGCACTTTCAGGGCTTCAAATCAGCGGAGTATAAAAGATGCGATGTTTATTTCGCTTGACAGCCTCTTCAAAAGTAGCCCGATATCCTGCAAAACCATCGAGATTGCCGGCGATATAAACAGGTGGATTAGCCCCAGCTTTCACCATCCTCTCGATTACTTCAGCCATAATGGTTTGCAGGATTGCGGTGTCGATAACGCCCGAGGTAGGGCAAAAAGGTACGGCCAGGCCATCGATCTTGAGCGCTGCATCTCCGGGGACTGCGTAGTTATCAATGACGACATCCGCAAATTCGTACAAACGTTTTCCACTCTTATGCCGCGATGGCTGGTGGAGCGTATATTGCATCGAAGTGAGCACAATCACTTGCAAACCCCCGGCTCTGGCACTCTCGGCAATTTCAATTGGCACAGCGTTTCTGCCTGACGTTGAGACTACCATCAAAACATCCCCGGCCTTGGCTGGAGTGGTCTCAAAAATTAATTTGCCGTAACCCTCCAGCCTTTCCATCCCTACCCATAACGATGCAGGATCGTACTCAAGGGAAGAAAGCACTGGGGCCGTAATCTGGTTGAGAAGAGCCAACCCACCGGCGCGAATGTAAAGGTCACCGATGGTAAAAGCCGAATGGACATTGCCATAAGCAAATAGAGCATGATCTTCAAGTAGGGCCGACGTGATTAATTCAGCAGCTTTGTCAATCGCTACCGCTTGCTCTTCGATGATCCGATCTAGCATGGTTGTTACCAGTGTGATGTATTCTTTTCCTTTGGATAGCATGGTTTCTCACCTCGAAGAGTATGAATGGAAAGGGTATTCCGATCTAATCCTGAACGATCACTTAGTAGCCCGTCTCGCAAGTAATTTTAAGCAGTTAGGGCACATTTCGCCTTGGTTGCCAGCCTCTTGCCTGAAAAGATTTACGAGACGATCTACTTAGTACAGTCACAAAACTTTTGAAAGATGGTGGTTTGCTATGTGATTGGCCGAAAAGTAACTTCATAAAATTCAGCGCAAAGACGGCCAATCATTGGAGCAAACCGCCAATTAGAGCACCGATTAATTAAAAATATTTTCAGCGGTTTGCTTATTTAGGGTTGGAAAATAGCTGAACATCCAACGTAATTATTATTTTGACTTTACTTAGCTGGCATTGAGCTTTAAGGTTGGGGGAGAGGCGTGTTTTCATGTATGGATTATCCCTGGCGGAGCTTTAAATCACTCGTAATAATTCACATTATAGTATACAATATGATTGGTTATGATTATTTATGCACATATTTGGCGCATTGGGTAGAGTATGCAATCTGCACGGCGGCTAATACTGCACCAGGCGGATTGAATAAGGCAAGCATATGCGGCGAATAGAACTAGACCCACAGCTGCTTTAGATGTGTCTGTATGGGGATCTGATCCGGACAATCATACACGAGGATGTGCTCGAGATCGGCTTGCAATGCTCTATGTCTGCTGGCGGAATGCTAAACTTCTGGATTTACACCGAAATTGAGATGCATTTGCGAAATGATTGGAGTTAATATAAAAAATGAAGATCAGGGGACAGTACACAAAAGAGGAAATCTACTCTCAACCTGAGGCGTGGGAAGATGCGCTATCATTACTTAAAACGCAAAGCCACACTATTCAGGAATTCTGGGGGAAATTTGACCAGGTGCTTTTTACAGGTTGTGGTTCGACCTATTATCTTGCTCTTTCGGCAGCTGCTATTTTCCAGGAATTAACCGGCGTCACCAGCCGTGGAATACCTGCTTCCGAGCTGTGGCTTTACCCCCACTCTGCCTATCCGGTAAAACGGTCAGTTTTGCTCGTCGCAGTGAGCCGCTCCGGAGAGACGAGTGAGACTCTTAATGCCTGCGAGGCTTTCAAAGCCAACGGCCTGGGAGAACTGATCACCCTCTCCTGCTATCCAGATATGCCGTTGGCGCAGATAGGAAAACTCAACCTGGTTTTTCCATCTGGCGCAGAACGCAGCGTGGCGCAGACGCGGGCATTTTCCACCCTGGCATTGGCCAGCGCAGCATTTGCGACCTTATGTGCTGGACGTAAAGATCTGTTCCGCGAACTGGACGGACTGCCATTACTTGGGAGGCGGATCCTCCAGGACTATTCCCTGCTTGCCCAAAAACTGGGTCAGGATTTGAGGCTGGACCGGTTTTATTTCCTGGGCTCCGGTCCGCGCTATGGGTTAGCCTGTGAGTTAAGTTTGAAAATGAAGGAAATGTCCCTTAGTCATAGTGAACCGTTTCACTTCATGGAATTCCGCCATGGGCCTAAGTCAATGGTAACCTCCAACACCCTGGTAGTGGGATTGGTATCTGGAACGAACTCGGCTTACGAGATGGCTGTTTTGGCAGATACGCGCAGATTGGGCGGGCAGGTTTTAGAGATTGGCGAAGTTGGCCACGACGTGACTTTCAATTCTGGCTTGAATGAGACGGTCCGCAACATCCTCTATTTACCGGTTGGACAGATGCTCGCTTTTGAACGGTCCATAGCAAAAGAACTTGATCCTGATAAGCCACATAATTTGGACACCGTGGTGAAGCTGGATCCGGCAATATAGAACGTTCATAGCATTGCAAACTCCCTGCAGGGTCGATTTGCCGCTAACCACCTCCTTAAACCGCTGCGCTGAGGAGATTTTTGAACACCAGCTTGAAATCCGGCCGCTAGCAGCTCCATCAGATTTGTATACAATCCATCTGGATTTCAACTCTCCAGGGATTCATTTCGGCGTACGAGGCGGTGGCGCACATGCTGCAGATGAATATATTCACTGGGAGGACTTAGTTCCAGTAACGAAAACCCTGGCTCTCCTGGCTGTAGACTGGTGTGGAACCGAATAGGACCCTGCTTGTCGTAATTTCGCATGATTTAATAAAAAGCGACCGGAACCCATGCATATTCCGGTCCTGTAATCAATTACCGCCACAATCAGGCGCCCCAGGCGCGAACTCGAACGTGTGGCCCCTTGCTCCGCAAACCAGAGTCCCGGTTTTCCACTCTATCCGATACGCGCTAAATATGGACAATAATAGCTTTGTGATCGATAATTATCCATATCTGGGGGGTGATTTTTCTCCAAAAAAACCACCTTTTCCGATAAATCCTGGCCATACGCAGTACTTACGCAGTACAAAACGTTGCTCGTCAATCGATTTTCGAGCACCATTTTCGGGATAAGACTTATAAATTTTCAGGGTTGGCACTGTTTTTGCGATAAACTTCCTCATCTGCTGGAACGAGTGCGCCAATAGATCTCGCCAGTGCCACATTGACAAATTGGTTGAGGCTGACCCCTTCTTTTTCGGCTAAGGCAACCATTTCGCGATGCAAAGAACGGGGCACGCGGACAACAAATTTGCCGCTGTACTCCTCCTCCGCGCGCGGTTCTGGGATGGGAATTCCCCGTTCCAGCGCAGCTTCAATCCAGGCGCGGTTGGCATCCTCAATCATTTCACCTAGCTCTGCAAAGGTATCGGCTTGAGTAATGCAGCCGGGCAGTTCACGGACGCGTGCAACCCACCCGGGGTTGTCCAGATCCGTTTCCTGGAAAATCTCTATCCTGTAGGGTAAACACAGATATTCTTCAATACTTTTGCGGGACATGACACACCTGCCTCAATCTTCGTCCTCCTCATTTGCCAATTCTTCAATCTCTTCAATTTCTTGCAAGGCGAGCTTAACCAGGTACGGCTTTAGAAAAGGCTTTTGGTAAGGGATAATTAGAATGTGCTTGCCAAATACAAACTTTGAATGGCTGCCTTTGCCTTCGAGGCGCTCAAAACCCATTCCAAGCAGGATTGTCTCTAATTCTTCGTAACGTACATTCCTAACATTCTGCCTGAGCTTTTCCAGTGCTTTCTTACGTTTGCTCATTGAACGCTCCAACATAGTACCATATACAGTACTATGAGTCAATAGAGTCAGCTTTTTGCTCGTGTAAGTAAATGCCACAATCTCCTCATTGCCATATACAGGATGCCGCAGCTCAAATCGGCCGTGGCAACCGAACGGCGCTCTTTGAGCAGGATCTCTTCTACCCTACGCTGCACAGATTTCAGGATGAAACCTGTTTGGCTGGTGATGCCACCCAGCATGCCCTCGGGCTGCAGCTGCTCCAGCACCGGCTCGATAAGTGCCGCATGAAAGTCGTTATTCATGAGGGGATAGTTATAGACGATATACTCCTCATTCCGCAAACCGGGTCCTGGTAAATTCCAGTCATTCATCGTGTCAGTTATGCCCAGAAACTGCAATTTTCGTGGATTCAGGTCATATATTGTGTCGTTTAAATTCATTCCTTACCGAAAATACCATCACTCCAGCGCATGCGCAGTAATTATGCAGGGCTAACTTCATCGAAGAAATCATCCATTTTTTTGGCAGCTTCATGGATGGCTCCCGGCATTAAGTGACCATAAATATCAACAGTCGTCGAGAATGAAGCGTGGCCAACAATCTCTTGAACATCCTTTGGCGGTGTATTCTTGGAGAGCAACAAGCTCACGAAGGTATGGCGGAGGTCATGGATGCGGATCGAATTGGGCAGCCCGGCTTGTTTGAGAGTCCTCTTAAAGTAGCGCATAATGTTGCGCGGTAAAAATGGCGTGCCCACCGATGTACAAAAAACGAATTCGGACTCCACGGTGCGGTGTTCCAAATGATCTTTCAGGACATTTTTGACGAAATCCGGCATGGCAACCGCGCGTCTCGACCTTACTGTTTTAGGTTCGCTCAAAACCAATCCATGGCCAGTTATAGATTGGATCGTCTTGCGCACGTAGATTACGTTCTCCTCAAAATCGATACAGTCTACTGTCAGCGCCAGAGCCTCCCCACGACGAAGTCCGCATCCGATAAAAACAACATAGAGCGGGTATAACCGGTCACCCTTCAGGACTTCAAGCAGCCTTCCGACCTGTTCCTTTGTAAGCGGAACTACCGGCCTCTGATCGGGGGTTGGTGTTTCGGCTGCGTCGGCAACGTTCCGGGCGACCAACCCCCATTTCAAGGCTTGATCCAGAGACTGGTGGATGATCGTGTGAATATACCTGACCGTCCGCTTGGATAAACCGCTCTTCAATTTCTCCGAATACAGGTTTTGCAGGTGGGCAGGTTTGAGCTCTGTCAGGCGGAGGTGACCGATCGTGGGATCGATATGGTTGCGCACAATCCGTTGATCGGTGATAAAAGTGGACGTGCGCAGCCGGTGGACGGCGACGTCGTCCAACCAGCGGTGTACAAATTCCTTGATAGTGATTTTTTGATCGTCGATCAGGATCCCTTCGGCAATCGATTTTCGTTGTACTAACAGCCAATCTTTGACTGCCTTCTGGGTCTTGGCATATTTGGTTTTTCTTTTCCCATCCGGCAGGGTTAATTGACCTACCCAGAGGTTTCTCTTCTCCATAAAATAGATGGTCCCCTCACCTCTCGCTCTCCGATTGGACATCCACCACCTCTAATAACCAGAACAATTGATCTAGTTATTTCCAATTATATACCATCTGAGGAAAAATTGAAAAAGTCATATTTTGAACGATGGACCGAGTAATAATTCCTGTTTCCAAATTGCAGTTGCGAAGGTCGAAGGACTCAGACAATGATCTCTTCGCCTTTAATACTCGCAGGTACTTTTTGAAATTGGAGAAGGATCTGTTTTCTGTGATTTTTTCAGTCTTTGTAGACTACCAGTTAATCTGATTGGTGATCCGTCTGTTTCTCCAGCCAGCCCTTCAATTCAGTTTCCGTTATTCTGACATTGCGCCCGATCTTCAGATGGGGGATCTCTCCGACCTGCACCAGGTAATACACCTTGCTCTTGGAAAGCTTCAGGTAGCGGGCTACTTCGGGGATAGTGTAAATCTCTTCCATGGTTTACCTCCAATTAAATTGAGTTGCCTATACGTTTAAAAAACTAAGCCATACATCCAGCGGAAATGCTGCTAACGTATGGCCGTACCCTAACGATGTATTTATTCGATTGTAAGTACTGGACTTATTATATACAGATTTTTATGGTTGGGGAAAATGAGGGACATTTGTCCTTGTCGGACGGGACAAGTTAATTGGCTTCAAACGGTCGGTTGATATAACCTCCATGCAAAGAACGACTAAAGGAATGCTTGCGACAATTTCTGAAACTGTTTGCAAGGATCATCCAGGTTCGCTTATATCATTCACCTGATTTCGTACGAAAATAATCCCCTGAAGAAAGATATTATTTATTCCAATCCTGGTCGGCTCAGATTTGTCACTAAAGCATACGGGCCGCTGTAATCGAAGATCGCACGCTATGGACAACGCTGTCATCAATGAACTGCACGATTAATCGGATGTTTGGGTTAGTCCGGAATCTAATGGTTTGGCTGTGCTGACCAGCCTTGTGAGGAAACGGAGGAGAACTCATTGGTGTGCCTTAAAGTTGTACAATTCGGACAAATGAATGCCTGACCAAAACTCAATTTTTGTGTCCAAAACGCTCGACATAATGATCCGAAACATCCTAAACCTTGATGACCGAAACCACCTTTTTGATGTCCTAAAGCCTGCTTTTCTTGTCCAAAACCCCTTTTGGACGTCCAAAACAAGGGGTATTCCGTTAAGGAGAGTTTTGGACATCTGTCAGAAAACCCATTAGCGCTGACAAGCTCAGTACTATAAGTTGACAGCAGAAGTATCTCAAAAGCCCAATCCCGAACCACTGAATTTATTTTTTTTCCATTTGTTTTTTCCACAAAAAATTTCCATCATAATACAACTCAAAGATGTTACCTAAGGCCTTTTCCACCGTGGGTTGTATGGGTGCCCGTTCAACAGCACGTAAGGTAGAATAGCGACGATATTGCTTGCATTTATTGCCGGCACTCAATCGTAACAGATTGAGTGCCGGCTTTTTGATTCTCCCCCAGAAGCCGGCGGGAGAAAAGGAGATGATTACACAAGCTACACACCCCATCCCGGGCACATGGAATGCCCGGAACCTGCTCACCGTACCCGAAGTGGCGGAGTGGGCACGCGTCCACCCCAAAACCGTGTACCGCTGGATCCGGGATGGCAAGCTCGAAGCCATCCAATTCGGCCCGCGCACTTTCCGTGTTCCGGAAGATGCGATCGGCAAGTTCCTGCATAAGACCGGGAAACGGCAAGGTCTCTGAACACCCTGGATCCAACGGAAGGAGGCAGCCATGAACGTCACATCAATCACCCCGGAACAGGCCTGGCAGATGACACTGGATCAGCTGCGCCTGGAGATGTCCAAAGCCGCCTTCGATACCTGGGTCAGCAGCGCTCACTTCGTTGCCTTCGATGATGGCGTATTAACCGTTGGCATACCCAACGCCTACGGCAGAGACTGGTTAGCCAGCCGCCTGACCAGCACCGTCAACCGCCTGCTGACCGGCATCCTGGACCAGCCGGTGGAAGTGCAGTTCACGGTTATGGAAGAGATGCCTGAGCGTAGAGGAGAGGTCAGAATATTAAATGAAGAAGCCCCTGTTCCAGAGCAACATCCAAAGGTGCTGTCGCTTCAGGCAGAATACCAGTCGATCTATGACGAGATCGTCCATCCCGACCAGGTGATCGTGGTCCCAGGATATTTCCTGCGATATATCCCTCTGCTTGGCCCGGAGCTGGCCTGGCTGTACGTCGGCTTTCGCCAGGCAGCCTACGAAGCGGGAGCATCCAGAAAGCCTGAAAAGAGATTAATGCGCCATCCAAGAAAGTGGCGCGCTTCGCCGGGATGAGCCTGCGTACGTTCTGGCGCTGGGCTGCCAGACCGGATACCTGGAACCGGCTGCGCGGGTTGGTGACGCAGGTCGACTCTCCTGTGCAGTGGAGCCGGGCAAGGATGGGCGTCCGCACCATTCCCCCGGACCTATCGGGTGGCGATGACCCTACCGCTCACGCCTTATGACGAACGTTCGCTGCGTGCCTGGTTGTATCAGCAGCTGGCCCAGGGTAAAACACCTTTGGCCGTTCTCGAAAAAGCTTTGGAGACACCGGTCGATGAGCTGATCCCCTGGCCAGACAAGGTGAAGGTAGAAGAGATCACTAATGAACCCCATTCCATCCAGGAGGTCATTGCTGGTGTGTGCGGTTCGATCCCGGAGAGTCAGAGTGCCCAATTCCAGGACCTGGCAGAGCAGCTGACTCAACACCTGATCCCACCCAATGACCTGGTCATTCTGACCCATTACTTCGTCACACATTGGCTTCCTAAGTTAGGACCGGGTGCAGGTTGGCTGGTGACCCTGCTTCGCGATCGCGGCTACATCAATCCACGCACCGGTGAAATCCGGGATGAGGTGATCCTGTCTGGCGGGTACAACGAAGCGGCCAATTGCCTGGGTACCAAACAAGTCAAGACCATCTGGGAATGGCTGAAGAGCAGTGCCGCCAACTTCGTGAAGGAGATCTGGCGAGAAGCAGGCTCCTGGGAAAATGCACCGTGCCGCTTCAAAGTCTGTTTGGGCGAACCTATGACCGAGGCTGACCAGAAACAGGCCAGCCAGGTACTTGGAATCCAGTTGATTGGCGCAAGTGGCACGCATAGCAAAGTCAGCGATTACATTCTCATTGGCGCAAATGGCACACATAGTGGCGGAAGTGGCACACATAGCAAGGACAGCGAAGTCATTTCCGTTGGCGCAAGGGCATACATAATGGCGCAAATGGCACGCATAGCGAGGCCAGCGAAGCCAATCCCATTGGCGCAAGTGGCACACCTGATTGGCGCGAATGGCACAGTTTAAACTCTTTAACACCTGGTTTTAAACACCTGATTAACACGCTAACCACCTCTTCCGGAAGCAGCAGTTTAGACGACGATGATCAGAATAGCACGATCCATAAAAAGGTGGTGGTTGGGGATTGGATCTTACCCGATTTGCTTTCCCTTAATCGAATCAGCACCAAAAATCAGGAACTGCTTTTAGAAAAAGGGGTTACAGCGCAATCTTTCATTTCCTGGCTGCTGTATGCGGCCAGCCAGGGTGGGAGCGGCATCCGCGACCCAATTGGGCATGCGGTCAGCCGCTTGATCCAGGATCCATCCCGAGGTGCGGGTGGTGTCTTGGAACGCCTGGCAGGGCTGCCGGCTGATGAGCTGATCGACCTACTTACTCGAGAATTGAGCGGCGCCAGCCCCTGGAATACCGATTGGGGCACAGCGTTGGCCGATGCGCCGCTGACGCGTTTGAGAGTGCTGGCCGATCAACTGGGGATACCAGTACCCAAAGCAAATGATTGGTGACACGTTTTTAAAACATGGAGGATTGACTTGAAAAATTACTTTTTGGACAACTGCTCTCGGACCCAGGCCAATGCATCGCCCGGTGTGCCAATCCGCAGGCCGCTGCGCCGAGCAACTTCAGGATCATCGATGAAATGCTTCGTGTTCAAGGTCGCAAGGAAGTCTACTCGGGCGAGCGCTGCAGCGACCAGAATGGGCACATCGGCGGGATGGCTGATCCAATCCTGGTGCTGGGCGAACTTCCTCGACTGGGCGGGTCGCGCAGAATCCGAATGTTGGCACGCAGGATCAGCTCTCGGGCGAACGGCACCGCTTTCGGAGCTTTGCGGGCGATGTTTCGCTCGACTTCGGCGATGACCTGTTCCGAGACCGTGATCAGGATCTTTTCATCCTCGGCCAGCAGTAAAAGCGCTCGTGCTGCTCCCTGGGCAGAGACGATCCCGGCAATCAACGCGCTGCTGTCAAAGAAGATGTCATTCTTCTGGACATAGTGTTCCTGGTAATACCGCTCGCGCTCATCGTCCAGGGTATTCAACAGATCATCCAGGGAAATCGCCTTCCTCGCCAAGAATTTCTGCAACGCGATCTCCCAGCCGGTTGACCTGCGAGATGCGAGGGGTAAGCAGGAAAGATCCATCGCCCATGTCGATCAACGTGAAGATATCGCCCTCGTCCACCCCATACTTGGTGCGGAGATCCATCGGGAGGGTGATGCTGCCCTTCTTGCGCACTTGAATGGTATTGGTCGTCATTTCAGGTTTTCTCCTTTTCGGAAATTCCGAATTTCAGCATCATTATATCACTTTACTGGAAATGTGACATGAAAAAGTATGTTTTCTTTCTTTTCTTGGTATTTCTATGCGTGTTTGCGCTGAGTTGGGTCGCCAGCGACAATACGGTCGAGATTACCCGGTGTAAGGTGTAAATAATACATCCACACCTTCTGGATAGCCTACTTGCCCTGAGTAAAGCGATATCTTCATTAGTTTGAAACAGCTTACCGATTTGTGGTAAGCTGTTTGACTTGAAGAACCCATATCTCAAGGAAGGCTCATGATCTCAACACTGCTGATGTCATTGTTCTCCATATTTTTCGATCTGGTGGCAATCTTGAGAACCTCTAAAAGTGATAAAGATTTGGAGATTCTTATCCTTCGCCAACAGGTGCGCATCTTACAACGCAAAACAAAAACGCCTCCGCGAATATCTGATCCAGAACGAATGGTATTGGCGACACTCTTGGACAAGTATTCTAGATTCAAGGATGGTGCACGCCAGCATCTTAATCAGGTCATGTTGATCTTCAAACCGGATACAGTTCTGCGCTGGCATCGAGAACTGGTTCGTCGTAAGTGGACCTTCAAACGAAAAGGAAAACCGGGCAGACCAGTAATCTCGCCTGAGCTTGAAGCGTTGATTATTCGTTTGGCGAAAGAAAACCCGCGCTGGGGCTACGACAAGATCCAGGGTGAACTGCTCAAACTTGGTTACAAACTGTGCGCCTCTTCAGTACGCAATATTCTAAAGAGACATCGGGTACCACCTACCAGTGAACGATCTTCTGGTTCCTGGCGAGCCTTCCTGGGACACTACAAGGATCAGATCCTGGCCTGCGATTTCTTCACCGTGGAGACCATCTGGCTTAAAACGATCTACGTTCTGTTTTTTATTGAATTGGGTACCCGACGTATCCATTTGGCTGGCTGCACAACCGCTCCTGACTCAACCTGGGTTACACAACAGGCACGGCAGCTGGTCTGGAATCTGAACGATGATTCTAAAGAGATTGCTTTTCTCATCCATGACAACGATAAGAAATTCACCTCATCGTTCGATCTTGTATTTTCATCAGAAAAGATAGAAATCGTTCATACTCCCTTTCAAGCCCCCAGGGCGAATTCCTTTGCTGAACGATGGGTGCGATCTGTTCGCGAAGAGTGTCTGGACCAAATCCTGATCCTAAATGAAAATCACCTTCAGCGTGTTCTGAAAGAGTATGATCAATACTACAACCATGCTCGCCCACATCAAGGGATCGGTCAGAGATTTCCTGTTTCAGTTCCAGGACGAGAACAGAACCGAAATGGTCCAATACGGAGGCGAAATATCCTGGGAGGCATCATCCACGATTACCAAAGACAGCCTTCTTCTCAGGTTTATACCCATGGATAGGTTTTTTACACCATACAGGTTATATAGACGGCCACAATGAATTTGCCGTTTTTGTCTTCCCCCCAATTGCAGTACATACGCAGTACTTTTTCAAAATAAAAACTCCCATACCGCCAGATATGGGAGTAGTCACTTGTCCATCACCTATATATAGGCGCCCCAGGCGCGACTCGAAACGCGCGGCCCCTTGCTCCGCAAGCAAGTGCTCTGATCCACTGAGCTACTGGGGCAATCTCGGCTTGCGCTCAGCTTCCGCCAAGCGCACCCATTTTACCACTTTCCAAAAGAGAAGCAAAGGGCGTGCGCCTGGAGCGAACGCCCTGCTCGAGCTAAAATTACGTTCGCTGCCTGCGCCAGCTTATCTCTCCGGCATGACGTAATCCTTGTACTGGGCGCGCAGCACTTTCTTGTCGAACTTGCCCACGCTGGTCTTGGGCACCGCCTCGATGAAGACGATGTCATCCGGCAGGTACATGCGCGCGATACTTGCGGGCGCAGAGTGCTCGTAGATCTCTTCCTTGGTGAGGTCGTCCTTGTAATCGGGCTTGGGGACGACGCAGGCCAGCGGGCGCTCCTGCCACTTGGGATGCGGCATGGCGATGACGGCCGCCTCCACCACCTTGGGATGCGACATGATGGCGTTCTCCAGATCCTGGCTGGAGATCCACTCGCCGCCGCTCTTGACCAGGTCCTTGGTGCGATCGACGATCTGCATGAAGCCGTCCGGATCGATCGTGACCACGTCGCCGGTGCGGAACCAGCCATCGTGGAAGGATTCGGTCGAGCGCTCGTCGTTGTAGTAGCTGCTGATGATCCACGGGCCGCGCACTTCCAACTCGCCGAAGGTCTTGCCGTCCCACGGAATCTCCTTGCCCTGCTCGTCGATGGCGCGCAGATCTCACCAGCGGCACGGGCGTGCCCTGCTTGGCGCGGAGGCGAACTGCTCGGCCTCGGGCAGGTCCAGTCTGGTAGCTCTTCAGGCGGCTGACGGTGCCCAGCGGGGACATCTCGGTCATGCCCCAGGCGTGCATGACGTTCAGGCCGTGCTTCTTCTCGAAGGCCTTCGATCATCGATTGCGGCGCAGCCGCGCCGCCGACGATCATCACCGCGCAGCGCTGCTCAGATCGTAGCGTTCCTTATCCAGCAGGTGTGAGCAGGCCGATCCAGAACGTCGGCACACCCGCGGCGAACGTGACTTTCTCGGCCTGGATCAGCTCGGCCAGATCGCGCGGCTGCAAGATGCGGGCCGGGAAAGACGAACTTGCTGCCGAACATGGTGCCGGCGAAGGGCGTGCCCCAGGCCAGCACGTGGAACATCGGCACCACCGGCATGAAGATGTCGCGCTCGCACAGGCCGAACGAGTCGGTCATGGTCAGGCCCAGGCTGTGCAGGTACATCGAGCGGTGCGAGTACACCACGCCTTTGGGATTGCCGGTCGTGCCCGAGGTGTAGCACATGGCCGCCGCGTCGTTCTCGTCCAGGTTGCGGCCAGGGGTAATCGGGACTGGACGCCGCGCAGCAGTTCTTCGTAAGCGTAGACCGGATCGAGCGTGGTCTCGGGGACGCTGTCGCCCATGACCACGTAGTGGCGGACGCTCTTGAAGTGCGGGCGCCAGCTTCTCCACTGCCGGCAGCAGCGGCGGATCGACGAAGAGCACCTGGTCGTCGGCGTGATTGACGATGTAGGCCAGTTGGTCGCCGGGCAGGCGCAGGTTGAGCGGATGCAGCACCGCGCCCATGCAGGGCACGGCGAAATAGAGCTCCAGGTGGCGGGCGTTGTTCCAGGCAAAGGTCGCCACGCGGTCGCCGCGCTGCACGCCGAGCTTCTCCAGGGCATTGGCCAGCCGCGCCGACGCGCTCCGCGACATCTCGGCATAGGTGTAGCGCTCGAGGCGTCGGCCCGGCTTTGGTGACGATCTCCTTGTTGGGGAACAACCGGCGGGCGCGATCCAGCAGCGGAGTCAGACGTCAACGGATAATCCATCATCAGACCTTGCATGTGTCCTCCTTGAGCGGTTATTCGGTTAGGTGGGGTTGGACGCGGGAAGCGAAGCGCAAGGGGTATTTGACCCTAATTTCTCATATTTGTCAATATAGGCTGGATGGGACCGGGCTGACGTTTGAAGAGATGGGATTGAAGAGGTGAGATTGAAGATAGGAGATTGGAGAGATGAGATTGCTTCACCCGCCCAAGTACGGCGGGTTCGCAATGACACTTGCTGGCCATGAAGCGATTGTGGGATGGATTGCGTCACTCGGTAAAGAACACCGGTAGAGACGCCGGACCCGGTGAAGAACACCGGGTAAAGAGCACCGCAAGGACGGCGGGTTCGCAATGACACTTGCTGATGGGGCGGGGGATTGCGTCACTCGGTAAAGAACACCGGGTAAAGAATACCGGGTAAAGAGCACCGGCAAAGGACGCCGGGTTCGCAATGACACTCGTTAGCCTTTATAGGCGATCAGGCGACCGTTGACGTCCAGGAGGTGGGTGTCGTCGATGACCACCTGGGCCAGGCGGGCCTTGCGCTGCAGAGCCTGCAGGGTTTGCAGGACCTGGTCGTAGCTGCGAGCGCCCTGGCGGTACTGGCGCTTGAGCAGGTCGCGCTCGCCATCCTGGTCGGCGAGCAGCTTGCGGATCTCAGCGGTGGTCTGGCTGTTATCGCGGTGCGCCTGCCACAGCTCTTCCCACTGGGCTGCCAGGCGGTCGAGGTCGTCTTCCAGGGAGGCGACGCGCTCCTGGTCGTTTGCGGCTTTCTCGGCTACCTGGTTGGCTTTCTCCAGCAGGGTCTGGTAGCGGGCGGTGAGGCTGCCAAGCTGGGCAACCAGGCTGATGGCGCGCAGCGGCTTGTCCTTGAGCGAGTTCCAACTGTCGTCCAGGCGTCCCAGCTCGGTCTGCTCGGCGAGCAGGGTGCGCGGGGTCGGGGGCCAGCAATGCGGGTCGCGCAGGCACTCCGGCAGGTTGGCGAACCAGGCGTGCACCTGCTGGCGGGTGCGCACCGACTCGCTGAAGGAAGCCTGGAGCGGCTCGGCGAGATCGTCCAGGGCGTGCTGGGCAGCCTGGCAGGACTGCCAGTAATCGCTGCGGCGCTTGAGCTCGGGGAGCAGCTTATCGAGGGGGGTGAATGAGGGCTGGGCAGAGGCTGGAGTGGAGAAGGCCTGCCCGGAGGCAAGCAGCCGCCTGGCGGATTCGACTGCCGGCTCATCCAAGGGGGCGATAGCCTGCAAGCTGTTCAAGGCGGCGCCGAGCTGCTGCTGCTGAGCCTGCAGGTCGCGCTCCAGCTTAACGATCCAGGCGTTGCCGCTCTGCTCCAGCCGCTGAGCCAGCAGGCTGACCGCGCGGGCTTTCTTATCCACCGTGCCTGCCTGCGGCTCCTGCAGAGCCGAGGCGAGGCGCGCTTCTTCGGCGCTGAAACGGCTGATCTCAGCTGTGGCAAGCCCACCCAGCAGGGAGTTGGAGCGCGCCAGCGGGGCGAGCTGGGCCAGCACCTGGCGGAGCCCCTCCAGCTGCTGGCGGGCAGCATTCTCACTGGTCTGCACCTGCTCCAAAGCAGACTGGATGCGCTCCAGGCGGGCTTTCAGATCCTGGGAGCGGGAGGAGAGCTGGCGGGCTTCCTCGAGATCAAGCGCCAGGCCGGTTTCGGGAATGGGCTGGAGCGGGTTCTTCACCAGCGGGGTGCCCAGACCTACGGTCAGGGACTGCAGATCGGCGGGCAGGTCGCCGGCGCGGTCGGGGCGCGGCCAGTTCTCGGGGTCGTAAGCCACCACCGCCTCGACCAACTTCTGGGTGCGCGCCAGCCAATCCGGGCCGAGAGCCAGGTCGGGACCGCTCAGCAGGGCGAGCAGGGCTGCGTGCTGGCTGGCGACCCCTCCCAGCGTGCGGTCGAGCTGTGCAGCCTGGGGAAGCAAAGCTCCGGCGGACTGCAGACCGGTCTCCACCTGATCGGGAGTGCGCGGCTGGTCTGGGGCGCCGAGGGCGGCGACCTGCTGGCTGAAGCGCGCCAGGAGGTCGCTGCTGGGTCCCCAGGCGATGGGGTGGATGGACTGCGTGCCGAGGGAGGCCAGGCGGGCGGAGAGGTCCTTGAGCAGCCGGTCGAGCTCAGCCAGGTTCTGCTCGAGCAGGGGAAGGTGGCGGCGAGCCTGCTTGAGGCTGCGTTCCAGCTCGCGAGCGGCTTCCTGCAGGCGACCGGCCTGCTCGATGACCTCATCCAGGCTGTCGACTTCCAGGCGAGGCAGGGTGGCCTCCAGATTGTGGGCGATGACCTGCAATCCAGCCAGGCGGTCACGTTCGTCAGCCGGGTCGAGGCTGGGAGGCAGCAGAGCCAGGGTGTTTTCCAGGGAGGCCAGCGAGGGGGCGAGGGCGCCGACGCGCTCGCCAGCCAGGTCACACTTGGCCCGCCAGAGGCCAGCCTGGTCGAGCAGGGCACCCAGCTCGGGGCGCAAGCCTTCGAGCAAGGCGTGCACGTCGGCTGCCGTCACCGGGTCGATTTCGGCGAGGTCGGCAGGGAGGCTGGCGGTAAAGAACGGGGTGGGGATGCGAGCCAGGTCGTCGCTCCAGGCGGCGTCCTTGGATAGGGCTGCGTCCAGCGGGTCGCCGCTGAGGTGGCGGGCTTGCAGGTCTTCCAGCACCCCCTGCAGGCGGGCGTGCAGGTCGCCGACCTGGCGAGCCTGCAAAGCGACCTGCCAGGGCAGGCCTTCCAGCTCGGCAGCGGAGTCCCGGGCGGCGGAAAGGTCAGCCTCCAGGGAGGCAGCCTGCTCCACCTGGCGGGAGAGCTCACGCTGCAGGGTGTACCACAGGTAGGGCGCCTGGAGCAGAGCCCGGGTACGGCTCAAGCCGGCCTGGCGCGAACGTTCCTGGATGGCGGCATAGCCTTTCTCCAGCGCCAGGCGGCGGGCTGCCAGGGAAGCCAGGCGGGATTGGAGGCCGGCGACCGCCGGGCCATACGGCGGGCGGGTCTCGTGCGTGTAATCCTGGAGGATGCGCTCGATCTCGCGTTGAGCGTCCCGCAGGCGGCGCAGGGCGAGGCGCTGAGAACCCAGACCGGAGATGGTCTTTGCCTGCCAGCGGTGCCCCAGCAGGAACAAGACGATCAGGGCGACCAGCAGGAACAGGATGCCGAGGAAGAGGGCAGAGACGAGGAAGGTGGATGGAGGAAACATCGCCATTAGCTGCGCGGGTTAATCATACTCGAAGGGGAGAAGCGGGGCAATAGGGGTATTCGTTCCGCGAAAAAACGAAGAGGAACGAATAAGAGGAGGGCCTGGTTTGTGAATTGTGGTTTGAGACGAGGTAGATGGATCACTGCAGCTCTCCGGGGGAGGAGAAGATCCCTGCATAATTATAGCACTAATGTTCTAATAATGGAAGAGCAAAGGGGTTCTTCCAGGGTTTTCACAAGGTCGATGCCTGTCATTGCGAAGGCTCGTTCTTTGAGCCTGAAGCAATCTCATCACTCAACATCGCCGGCGGAAATTAGATTGCTTGACGGTGTACTAAACCGTTCGGCAAAGAACGCCGGGTTCGCAATGACACCATCCCTTGGTTTGGATGTCAATTATTCTTGTGAAAGCCCTGAGGGTTCTTCGACCGGTCGCAGATTGGTGGGAGCAGTGAGTGGGAGCACTGGGTGGGGGCATGGCGCCGCCGTGCCCAGACAGCCTCATCAACCCCTAACCCCTTCTTCTCCCGAACCAGGAGAAGAAGGGGAGCGCATTTGCATGCATCGGCGCGATAATCATTCTGTGATAAGTGATCAACGGAAAATCCCCGACAGTTGTAGGATGTGTCCCCGACGCACCATTTTTCAAAAATCCCAATATAATCACCTATATAATCCGGTGAAACACGGGTTGGCGCAAAGCGTGGATCTATGGCCGTGGTCGAGTTTTCATCGATACGTCGAGGTGGGATATTATGAGCCGGAATGGGGAGAAGCGGTCGGGGAGGATGTCAGGAAGATGGGATGTGGGGAGTAAAAGGGTGGTGGGTCGGGGACGCACCCTATGACTATGCGAGAGCTTACGGGGAGTTAAGGGATGCAAAATAAGAGCTTGCTGCTTCTCCTTACCGTGGTTACATTCTGTATGGTTGGTTTTGCTGCATGCAATCCTTTTTTTGTACCATTTCCGACTCCAGCTTCCTACCATTCGCCTTCAAAATTATTGGGTCTTAGTGAAACATGGTCCCTTACCAATATATACACTGAACAAGACGATTTCATGCCGAGAATGGTTGCTAGCGCTGGAAATGTAATATTTTACGGTTCTATGTCCAGCAATAGCGAAGAAAGTCTAATTTGCCTGGATGGGTCATCTGGAGAAGCGGTTTGGGATAGTATAAATACAAAGCAAACGGAACATAAAAATCTATCAGCAATTACTGCAATTCCTGGCGAGCTTTATGCTGGTAATGGTGGAGTGCCATCTGTAAAGAAACTTGATTTATCCACGGGAGATGTGCTGTGGTCACAGTCACTTCCCGGTCGAGGTCTGCTATATATATTTGTTTTTGGAAACGAAGTGCAAATTTCGACCGTCCCTGAATGGTTTTCCCGGCTAAATGCTGAAAGCGGAGAAGTGATTGAAAATGTTCACGGTCGGAAAATATATATTAAGACGGCCAATATAACCGTTTCTCCCATTTTGATGAACGAATTGGAAGCAGAAGAAACAATTACAGGAAAAGTGATTTGGCGAATCGGCTTGGATCGCGAATTACGTATGGCCCCCGTGTTTATGGAAGATCACATATATTTGCGATCAGGAGTCACGATGGGGAGCGCTTATGCAGTACAGAGTTTGACAGGGGATATCTTGTGGAAGGCTGACGATGTTGTTATAAGCAATATAGCAGTTTCACCTGCCAAAAAACTTGCGTATGTCTTGACACGGGATGGAAAACTTCTGGGAATTAATATAGACACTGGGACGAGCACCACCCTGATTGAATTCTCAAATGGACCTTTTACATTGAATGGAGAAGATATGGTCGGCGGATATGAATTAGCGTATGACCCAACGACAAAATCTTTATTTATTCTCTTGGGGGATAGCCGCCAATTGTTTGCATTCAAGGAGAAGGAATAAAACCCTTCTTGAAAATAAAACCCTACTTGAAATGGAAGTGCTTATGGATCACCCAGACACTATTTCATTCCTGTAGACAAGGCACGTCAGGAAATATAGTTCTTTGTTGTAAGGGCTGCCTTCGGCGAGACCATCCGAGGAATATGCTGGCGTTGCTTTAAGATACACGCTGCGCAAGCACCCGTGCTTCTGCTTACCTAGCCAGTTATCACAGCTATCAATTCGACATCGTTTGAATATATTTTTCGGGGAGAGCTGAAGTTATCGTCAAGGTTAAAAAAGACTATCCCTGAATGGATTAGGTGCCATTATTAAGGATTTCCATAGATGAACTTTCCGAGAAGCTGCAAGACCCAAATTAATGCCTCCATTCTCCGTTGATACCATTAATCCACAAGATTTTCCTATTTCCACAAAATTATTGGTGTAATTCAGGAAATTGTTATATTAATTTACATTCCCTCTCGCAGATAGGCAATTAGATTATCCAAACCATCGGCTTTCAAATTTCCGATCAATATTTCACCTATTATTAACGCAACCGGATATGGAACTGGGCTGATGCCCAGTGCTGTTTGTATCCCCCGCCGCCAATAAACTGCCTGCTCGCTCGCAAGACGCCCAGCGGGATTGTAGCAGTTGCCGGTTGCCCACCGTTCAAGTCGGGCGGTCGGATTACGCCGCTCGACTATGACCGGCGACCGGCAACTGCCTAATCAGCAGCAATGCTCAGCAAGCGAGCAGGCAGAAAGGAGGTGAGTGATATGGAAACTTCTAAGTATTCCGGCGGAAACGCTGACAGCCGGGAGCTCCAGCAAAGCATGGCAGCCTGTCTGCGCGTGATCCTGGAAGATATCCGCGGACAGTACCAGCATTGTGTTTCCGAGACCGAGCGACTGAAAAATGCGAGCGTCGCTATTGGTCATATCTGTAAGGCTTTGGAATCCGATAGCAAGGATGTGAACGGCAGATATGTTCCAGCAAATCCAGACCGGGGCGTTGGGCGTCCCTGAAGAGAGAATGGGCGGGTCTTGACCTGCCCCAACCGGATGGGGGTGGTTTCGTTTGGGTCGGGTTATATCGACCCAGCGGGGTTATCCCGGTCCTCGGCCCAGGCAATGGGGTTGTGCAAGATGTAAAGGCGGATACGGGCTAATTCGGGTTCATTGCGGACGATGTGCTCGTAATAATTGCGCTGCCAGAGGGGAGTGCCATGTAGGGCATCCATTTGATTGGCGCGCCGGGTGGTGGTAGATTTGAAATTCTGGAGGATGGCACCCAGGGAGCCAGGTTGTGTGCCTTTCGGCGGTTGGGGCGAAGCATCTGCCGCCAGGGTATTACCCGAGACTGAAATTGACCCGGCAGATGCTTCGCCCCTACATGAAAATGATTCGGCATCACCGCAAAGTCATCCAGGCGGATAGGGAAGTAAGATGGCAAGCGCAGCCAGGCTTGCTGGACGATCTCGCCCAATGGATTTAATCGTATAGTCTCGCCTTCAATCTCCCCGAACAGGCATTCACGCCGGTAAGTTACCAGGGTGATGAAATAGGCGCCGGGCTGGGTGTAATCGTAACCCTTGAGGCGAATGGAGCGGCGGTGGTGGAGGCGAGGATCGAATTTCATCTTGTCAGGGGCGAAGCATCTGCCCCCAGGGATGATACTAGAGATTTGGCATTTCGGCAGATGCTTCTCCCTTACCATTCTGGGTTTTTGAATTAGAATTGGCAGGAAATTCACTGGGTTCGCCCAGCAGCCCTGATTTACCACGGAAAGATAACCGATATGTCAAATGAGAGTGTACTGTTGAGCCTGGCTAAGGTGATGGTCGCCGCCGCCTGGGCAGATGGTGAGATTACCAACGATGAGATCAACTGCCTCAAGGATATGCTGTTCCACCTGAAAGGGATGACCGCCCAGGATTGGGCGGAGATCGATATCTACATCGAATCCCCGGTCGAGGAGGCTGAGCGCCAGCGGCTGGTGGCTGAGCTGGAAGCCAGGCTGGCCTCCGATGCGGAAAAAACCCAGGCGCTCCAGGCGCTGGACCAGATGGTCCAGGTGGCTGGACCGGCGGACGTCGCAGAGCTGGCAGTGATCGAAGAGATCAAGACCTCGATCCAGAACGCACACATCGGCGGGACGGGACGCTGGAGCCTGTTCACCCGGGGCAGGGTGAAAAGCCGCGCGCAAGCCGTGCAGGCGGCACCCAACCGGGAGCAGTACCTGGACGATTTTGTCAAAAACAAGATCTACTACGATGTGAGCCGCCGGCTGGCGCAGGAAAACATCCCCGCCGAGATTTCCGAGGACGCCTTGCGCAAGCTCAGCCTGGCAGGCGGGTTAATGGCGCGCGTCGCTTACGCCGACCAGCAGGTCAGCGAGGCGGAAAACCAGGTGATCGTGCAGGCTGTACAAAAAAACTGGGGAATCTCGCAGGCTGAAGCGGCGGTGGTGGTTGAGATGGCGGCCTCCGAGGTCAGCAAAGGGATGGATTACTACCGCTTAACCCGCCAGTTCTTCGAGGTCACCAGCGAAGACGAGCGGCTGCGCTTCCTGGACACGTTATTTGCCGTCGCAGCCGGCGATGGGCAGGCCTCCTTCGAGGAGATCGAAGAAATCCGCACCATTTCCTCAGGATTTTTACTGAGCCACCAGCAATTCATCGCGGCCAAGCTGAAACTTCCGTCTTCACAGCGAGTTCGATTGATTCCGGATATTCCGGGCAATTTGCGACGATAGGGGCGGGTCGCTATGATAGGCGGGTCGTACTTCCCGATGGGGTTGGTTTGGGCAGGTTATATCGACCCCGCGGGTTTTCCTGGTCTGCTGCCCAGGTAACGGGGTTGTGCAGAATGTAGCGGCGGATGCGGTCTAATTCGGATTCATTGCGGATGATGTGCTCGTAATAATTGCGCTGCCAGAGGGGAGTGCCGAGTAGGGCATCCATCTGATTGGCGCGCCGCGTGGTGGTAGATTTGAAATTCTGGAGGATGGCACCCAGCGAGCCAGGTTGTGTGCCTTTCGGCGGTTGGGGCGAAGCATCTGCCGCCAAGGTATTACCCGAGACTGGAATTGACCCGGCAGATGCTTCGCCCGTACGCTCCGCCCCAAGCCAGATGATCCCATGGAAATGGTTCGGCATCACCACGTAAACATCCAAGCGGATGGAGAAGAAGGATGGCAAGCGCAACCAGGCTGGCTGGACGATCTCCCCCAAGGGGCTTAATCGCATAGTCTCGCCTGTGATCTCCCCGAACAGGCATTCACGTCCATAAGTTACCAGGGTGATGAAATAGGCGCCGGGCTGGGTGTAATCGTAGCCTTTCAGGCGAATGGAGCGGCGCTGGTGGATGTGCGGATCGAATTTCATCTTGTCAGGGGCGAAGCATCTGCCGTAAGGGACTCTTAAGAGAGGACTACCCAGGGCAGATACTTCGCCCCTACATTATACGATGGCAATTTTCCTTAATCCCTCTTAGGTTATAATCGCGGTTATGGCAAAGAAGAAGACCCCCGAGGACCTGACGGTCGAGGAGCTGCGCTGGCTGCTGATGGAGAAACGCCGCTCGGCGCGGCAGAAGCGGATCGAGCGCTACCGCAAGACCGGGCGCGTGGTCTCGGTGGTGCCAGACGAGGACACGGCGCCGCTGGCAAGCTGGCCAACCCAGGTGGAAGGGTACGGGGAAGGCGAAGAAACCCGGAGCTCGCGCCCGCGGCGGATCGTCGATTACCTGCTGCTGGCAGTGGAAGTGGCGGCGGTGATCGGGTTCATCTTCGTGATCTACAGCGGGATGAACGTGCTGCGCGACCTGAACAAGGAAGCCTCCGCGGCCATGGTGCAGCCGACGTTGACGCCCACCCCGCTGGTGGTGGCGCTGGTGCTGCCCTCGGGGCACACGCCGCCCAACTCACCGGGCGGGGCGCAGCCGAACGAGGCCGAGATCCCCGAGCACCTGCGCCCGCTGGTGCAGTCGATCGCCAACGTGCCGGTGCCGACCCCCGGACCGGAGCAGGCAGTGCGCCTGCAAATCCCGGCGCTCCAGGTGGACGCGCCGGTGGTGCAGGGCGATGGCTGGGAACAGCTCAAGAAGGGCGTCGGGCAGCACATCGGCTCGGTGAACCCGGGCGAGGACGGCAACGTGGTGCTCTCGGCGCACAACGATATCTTCGGCGAGATCTTCCGCGAGCTCGACCGGCTCCAGCCGGGCGATGAGATCGTGCTGTACACCAACCAGCGGCCCTACACTTACGTGGTGACCGACAGCCAGATCGTCGAGCCGACCATGGTGGACGTGATGGCCGCGACCAGCCAGCCATCGGTGACCCTGGTCTCGTGCTACCCTTACATGGTGGATAAGCAGCGCATCGTAGTTTCAGCCAGGCTGAAAAGTGGCGGGTAAAGCCATTGGGTGGTAAAATGATGCTCCGCGCACGGCTGCACCCGCGGCGTGCGAGATGAGCTTGTAAGAGAGGAAGACGAAAAATGGCGAAAAAGAAGAGGAACTCCCCAGCGAAGCACGAGCAGCAGCGGGGCAGCCAAGCCGGTTCTGCCGACGGTGGAGACCAGCCGCCCCCTGGTGGTTGAATTCAACCCGGACTACACCCCGATCAAGCACGACCTGCGGCGGATTGGCATCCTGGCGGGATCGTTCTTTGTGATCATGGTAGTGCTGGCGATCCTCCAGCCGCTGATCCTGCGCTGAGTCCTAAAATTAAAAAGTGCTGAAAACATGATTCACCCCGAAATTACTCTTTTCGTGTGATCATGTTTTCTGTAATAAACATTCCCATCCCCCATCCCCCATCCCCCATCCCCCATCCCCCATCGGCCCTTTCCCACCTGAACCTCGTTTTCGGAAATTTTCCCTCCCGATTTTGGCGAGGGTGAAGTTGCCGCAGGCAACTTCGGGTGGGGGTTATTTCATAACGACTTTGACTGAATATGAGAACCGGGATGGGTTATGTTTTCCGGGATTTCGTAATTATCAGTAGCTGCGCTGACCGTAGAGCTGCTGCTTGATGGCGACCACCTGGCGGCGGAAGCGGTCGTCGCTTTCGAGCATATCGGCAACCTTCTCGCAGCCGTACATGACGGTGGTGTGATCGCGCCCGCCCAGAGCCTCACCGATCGCGGGCAGGGAGAGCTTGGCCTCTTCGCGCAGCAGGTACATGGCTACCTGGCGCGGCTGGGTGACCTCGCGCGAGCGGTCACGACCGAGGATGCGCTCGATAGTGACTCCGTAAACCTCGGCGACACGGCGCAGGACTTCGTCGGGCTTGAGATCGGCGTGGCGGAGGAGCAGGTCGCCCAGGGCGGATTCGACCAATTGGGGCGTGCAGGGCAGGCCGCTCAGGTCGGCGAAGGCCATGACGCGGGTGAGAGCGCCTTCCAGCTCGCGAATGTTCGACTGCACCCGGCGGGCGATGGTCTCCATGATGTCTGCGGGGAGGTGGGTGCCGGAGCGCTCGGTCCTGGCGTGCAGGATGGCGAGGCGGGTCTCGATATCCGGCGGCTGAATGTCGGCGATGAGGCCCCAACTCGAAGCGCGAGCGCAAGCGCTCTTCCAGGGTGAGCATCGCCTTGGGCGGCCGGTCGGAGGAGATGACGATCTGCTTGTCTTGACCGTGCAGGGTGTTGAAGGTGTGGAAGAACTCTTCCTGGGTGGACTCTTTGCCGGCGATGAACTGGATGTCATCGATGAGCAGGACGTCGATGCTGCGATATTTGTCGCGGAAGGCCTGCGTGGTGTGGCTGCGGATGGCGTTGATCAGGTCGTTGGTAAACTCCTCGGAGGAGACATACAGCACCTGCAGACCGCTCTGCGAGCATTGGTTACCAATGGCATGCAGCAGGTGGGTCTTGCCCAGCCCGACGCCGCCGTACAAGAAGAGTGGGTTGTACGCCTGGGCCGGTTTCTCGGCTACCGCCTGGGAGGCGGCATGCGCCAGGCGGTTGCTGGCGCCAACCACAAAGTTTTCAAAGGTATAGCGCGGGTTCAGGGTGGGGTTTTGAGTTTGGGTTTCAACCGCAAGAATGGGTGCAGCTAATAGCGGCAGCGACGGTTTTTAGCTCGACTGGATTCGTTTGGTTTTTGCCAGATGGAGAAGCGCACTTCTACCGTGCGGTTCATAATGCCGGTGAGAATGCGGGTGAGCGTGCTGGCCAGGCGGCTTTGCAGCCAGTCGCGCGCATACGCATTCTGCACACCGATTAGAAAACTGCCATCTTCATAGGCGATCAGCTCGGCGCCACGCACCCACGTATCGAAGGCAGCTTTGGGCATTTCCATCTGTAACTGGCCCAAGGCAGCCTGCCAGGCCTGTTCAGCTTTCATGCCGAATCTCTCCTCTCCCAGTTCGGTTTTGTAAAAGGCAGTGCGAGGCTAAACCCTACCGTCCCTCACGGCAGGGATATGAATAATGCAGCTATGAAGATGCCTCTACAGCGGGCCCATCACCTGGATGGAGCAGCCCCCCTTAACAAAACCTGTCTTTGATGATGCTCTTGTATTCTAGCAGAAAGAGGGGCAGTTGCACAATACTAATGCCCTACGCTAGTCTAAAAAAACCAAATACTTTAAGATTCGTGAACCTTAAAGAAACTTTTGAACCAGGGGCGCGGAAGGGCTGGTCAATAGTACTTCGGTACTATGCATACAGACGGTGGTAGCCCATTGGTTAACCGCCAGATATGGTTGAGGGATTTTCAAGTTTACTCGCTTATGAATTTTAATCCCCCTTTAATCTTAATAAATTTGATATTTTAAGGTTCGTGGAGAGGCGCGCTGTGAGGTTCACGATTCTGTTGTAGATTTGAATGAAATTGGAGCCATTCCGCGGATTTAGATTAATAGCTGGAAGGTCAATTTTGGGCATTTTTGCACGAAATGTTGATATTCCTCCTATACAGCGTTAACGGATTTCTTGCATTCGAAAGGTATTCTAGCTTATATCTATGGAACTTACGCAGGTCCTTAAGTAAACCCAACTAAGATTCTGAAATTAACCGGCAACTCGAAATGGGTTTACTTAATAACCATTTCAGCGGAAATTACCGTTGGGCTGCGTAAAGAATATGTCTATAGAGCCGAGAAAGCGAGGAATATTAAAATGTCTAAAATAATAGGAATTGACCTGGGCACTACCAACAGCGTGGTGGCGGTGATGGAAGGGGGCGACCCGACTGTGATCACTACGGCGGAAGGGTCGCGGCTGCTGCCCTCGGTGGTTGCCTTTAATAAAAATGGTGAGCGCATGGTGGGACAAACCGCCAAGCGCCAGTCGGTAATCAACGCCGATAATACGATTTACTCGATCAAGCGCTTCATGGGTCGCCGCTACGACGAGGTGGAAGGCGAGCGGAAGATGGTGCCTTTCCAGGTGGTGCGCGGACCGTCGGGCGATGCGCGGGTGAAAGTCCCGGTTACCGGGAAGGAATACAGCCCGCAGGAGATTTCAGCCATGATCCTGGGCAAGCTCAAGGCGGATGCCGAAGCTTACCTGGGCGAACCGGTCAGCAAAGCGGTGATCACCGTGCCGGCTTACTTCAACGACAGCCAGCGCCAGGCGACGAAAGACGCCGGGCGGATTGCCGGGCTGGAAGTGCTGCGGATCATCAATGAGCCGACGGCGGCTGCCCTGGCTTACGGGCTGGACAAGAAGGAAAACGAGACCATCCTGGTCTTCGACCTGGGCGGCGGCACCTTTGACGTGAGCGTCCTGGAAGTGGGCGAAGGCGTGATCGAAGTCAAAGCCACCAACGGGGATACCCACCTGGGCGGCGACGACTGGGACCAGGAAATCGTCAACTGGGTGGCCGATGAGTTCATGCGCGAGCAGGGCATCGACCTGCGCAAGGACCGCCAGGCGCTGCAGCGGCTGCGCGAGGCGGCAGAGAAAGCCAAGATCGAGCTGTCATCGGTCATGGAGACCGAGATCAACCTGCCCTACATCACGGCGGATGCAGCGGGTCCCAAGCACCTGCAGCTGCGCCTGAGCCGGGCGAAGTTCGAACAGCTGACCGAAAGCCTGGTAGAGCGGCTGCGCAACCCGTTCAATGCAGCCCTAGGAGATGCAAACCTGGCGACCTCGGCGATGGACCAGGTGGTGCTGGTAGGCGGCGCAACCCGCATGCCGATGGTACAGGAGCTGGTGCGCTCGCTGACCGGTAAAGAGCCCCACAAGGGTGTGAACCCCGACGAGGTGGTAGCGGTCGGCGCTGCGATCCAGGCGGGCGTGCTGGCAGGCGACGTCAAGGACGTGCTCCTGCTGGACGTAACCCCACTCTCACTGGGCCTGGAGACGCTGGGCGGCGTAATGACAGCGCTGATCGAGCGCAACACGACCATTCCGGTGCGCAAGACTGAGGTGTTCTCTACTGCAGAGGACAACCAGACCGCAGTAGACGTACACGTACTGCAAGGCGAGCGCCCGATGGCGGGTGACAACATGAGCCTGGGACACTTCCGGCTGGACGGTATGCCCAGCGCGCCGCGAGGCCTGCCCCAGATCGAAGTGACCTTCGACATCGATGCGAACGGAATCTTGAACGTATCCGCGAAGGATAAGGCGACGGGCAAGGAACAGAGTGTGACCATTACTGCCTCGACCAACCTGAATAAGGGCGACATCGAGCGCATGGTGCAGCAAGCGCGCGAGCATGAGGCAGATGACCGCAAGCGCCGGGAGCTGGTGGAAGCGCGCAACAATGCCGACAGCCTGGTTTACCAGACGGAGCGAACCCTGGGTGAGCTGAGCGAGCGAGTGCCGGCGGGCGAGCGGGAGAACATCCAGAGCAAGGTTAACGAGCTGCGCGAAGCAGCCAAAGGCGAAGATACCGCGCGGATCAAGCGGTTGAGCGAGGAACTGCAGATCGCCTTCCACGCGCTGAGCCAGCAGCTTTACGCTCAGCCTGAGCAGCCGGGTGCGAGCCGCGGCGGCAGCGAATACAAGCGCAACGGACCGGGCGACGAAGGCGAAGTGATCGAAGGCCAGTTCAGCGAAGCGTAAAGAGAATTTTTATTACGAAAAAAGAAGGATTGCGGGCATCCACCCGCAATCCTTCTTTTTTTCGAATATTTCCCTTCCTGTTAATGTATAATGTTTGTGACAATCTCCAGTCAGCACCAGGAAAACATTCATGACAGATACTCGCACTTCCCCTTCGGTCTGGTATTTTCTTCCGGCGGCGCTCATCCTCATACTGGCAGGGTGGGGCGGCCTGATCGCTGTGATCCGGTTCAGCACACCCAGCGGGGGCGCGCGCTGGTTGTTTTTCTTTACGCTCATGCTGGCGTTGACCGGGACGGTACTGCCGCTGGTAGCCTTCTTGAACCGGCGTTTCTCCAGCTTACCGCCGCCCACACCGCTGGTGGTCTTACGCCAGTCGTTGTGGGTAGGCATCTACGTGGCTACCCTGGCCTGGCTGCAGATTGGGCGAGTGCTGAACCCGGTGATTGCGGTGATGCTGGGGCTGGGGCTGGTATTGATCGAATGGCTGCTGCGACTGCGCGAGCGCAGCCAGTGGAAACCGTAGAGGCAATGAGCGACCTGCGCGCCCTGCCGTCGGTAGAACAGATCTTGCAGAGTGAAGCCGCTGGGCGCTGGATCACCCACTACGGGCGACCGCTGGTCGTGGATGCCGTCCGAACTACACTGAAAGAAATCCGAGAGGACTACCAGCCGGGAAGGACCATACAGGGGGGCGATGAGCTGTTCACAGGGATTGAGCAGCTCCTGGTGAAGTGGACATCACCGACTTTACAGGCAGTGATCAATGCTACGGGGGTGATCCTGCACACCAACCTGGGCAGAGCCCCGCTCAGCCGGGCGGCGGTCCAGGCGATGGAGGGTGTGGCGGCGGGCTACTCAACGCTGGAGTACGACCTCGAGACGGGCCAGCGCGGCTCGCGGCTGGTGCATGCCGAAGGGCTGCTGCAGCAGCTCAGCGGGGCGGAAGCCGCCCTGGTGGTGAACAATAACGCGGCTGCAGTGCTGCTGGTCTTAACAGGGCTGGCGCATCGCCGGGCGGTTGTGATCGCCCGCTCGCAGCTGGTCGAGATCGGGGGAGGTTTTCGCGTGCCCGAGGTGATGAAGCAATCGGGGGCGCGCCTCCTGGAAGTAGGAACGACAAACCGGGTGAATTTAAGCGACTACCAGGCGGCGCTCGAGGGAAAACCCGCCCTGCTGCTGCGGGCGCACCGCTCGAACTTCGTCATCCTGGGCTTTACCGAAGAGCCCACGCTGAGCGAGCTGGCTGGGCTGGCGCACGAGGCTGGGATCTCGCTGGTGGACGACCTGGGCTCCGGCTCTTTGCTGGATACGGAGCGTTATGGGCTGGGTCACGAACCGATGGTGCAGGAATCCCTTCAAGCTGGCGCAGACCTGGTCTGCTTTTCCGGAGATAAGCTGCTGGGAGGACCTCAAGCCGGGATCATCGTAGGGCGAGCGGAGCTGGTGGCGAAGCTGAAGAAGCACCCGCTGGCGCGCGCCATGCGGGCAGATAAGCTGTGCCTGGCGGCGCTGACGGCGACGCTGCTGCACTACTTGAAGGACGAAGCGGAGGACGAAATCCCTGTCTGGCGGATGATCGCTGCACCAGGCGAACAAATTCGAGCGAGGGCTCAGGTCTGGCAGGAACGCCTGGGCTGCGGCGAGCTGGTCGCGGGACAGTCTACCGTGGGCGGGGGCAGCCTGCCGGGTGAGACCTTGCCCACCACTTTATTGGCGCTGCCGGTGCGCAGCCCGAACCGATTCCAGAAGCGCCTGCGGGAGCTCCAGCCGCCAATCATTGCCCGCCTGGAAGCTGACCGGGTGGTGCTGGATCCCCGGACGGTGCTGCCCGAGGAAGAGGATAGCTTGCTGGATGGGCTGCAGACAGCCCTGGCAGGCTGGTGATCCTCGCGACAATCCTTTTGACGAGGTCGGTCTACTTATGAGACAAGAAATCGATGCACTGATGGAAGCGGCAGGCTGGGATGCGCTGCTCGTGGTGGGACCCGGGGAGCACAACCCGGCGATGGTGTACCTGACAGGAGGCGCGTTCCTGACCCGGGCTGATCTGATCAAGCCACGCGGCGGCGAGGCCACATTGTTCCACTGGTCTATGGAGCGGGATAATGCCGCCAAGACGGGACTCAAGGTAAAAAATCTGAACGATTACCGTATAGACGAGCTGCTCAAGCAGGCGGGGGGCGACCAGCTGCAGGCGAGCATCGAACGCTACCAGCTGATGTTCAGCGACCTGGGGGTCACTTCAGGCAAAGTGGGGGTGTTCGGACTGATGGAAGCCGGCGATGCTTTCGCCTTGTTCAGCGGGCTGCAGGCAGCGCTGCCCGGGCTGGAACTGGCTGGCGATATGCAGGGCAAAGTGCTGCTGGAAGCCATGGCGACTAAAGATGATAGCGAGGTGAGGCGCATCCGGAAGATGGGCCAGATTACGGCAGGCGTCGTGAGCGAGGCCGCGGATTTCTTGACCTCCCACCGGGCGAAGGATGGAATGCTGGTGACCGCGGATGACCAGCCGCTGACCATCGGCGAGGTCAAGGGGCGCATTAACCTGTGGCTGGCGGAGCGCGGGGCTGAAAACCCGGAAGAGACGATCTTCGCTCAAGGCTACGACGCAGGAGTGCCGCACAGCGTAGGAGACCCGCAGGCGGTCATCCGATTGGGGCAGCCAATCGTCTTCGATATATTTCCGTGCGAGCGCGGCGGGGGATACTTTTACGATCTCACCCGCACCTGGTGCCTGGGCTATGCCACTGAGGAGGCCTGGAAGCTGTATGAGGACGTACGCAGTGTGTACGAGCAGATCCACGCTGAGCTGAAAGAAGGTGCGCTCTGCAGGACCTATCAAGAGCGGACGTGCGAGCTGTTTGAGCAACGCGGTCATGCTACCCTGCGCAGCGATCCACTAACCAAAAATGGCTACGTCCACAGCCTGGGACACGGGGTGGGGCTGCACATCCACGAGCGACCATTCTTCCGGATGAGCGGAACAGATGACGAGGTGCTGAGACCAGGCGCCGTGTTCACGGTCGAGCCGGGGTTGTACTATCCTGAGCAAGGTCTGGGCGTGCGCCTGGAAGATACTCTTTGGGTTAAGCCATCCGGCGAAATGGAAACCCTGGCGGAATATCCGCTGGACCTGGTTCTTCCGATAAAATAAAGGATGAGGGAAAAACAGCGTGAAAGAGAAAGCCCAGACGGCTGAGAGTAAAGCGGAAGAGACACCAGCGCTTCCACAAGTGCGCATCCTGGGGGTGGAATCGTCCTGCGACGAAACCGCCGCGGCAGTAGTGGAGAGCGGGCGGATTATCCTGTCCAGCCTGGTAGCCTCGCAGGCGGACCTGCATGCTCGCTTTGGGGGCGTGTTCCCGGAAGTGGCCTCCCGCCAACACATTTTGACCATTTACCCGGTCGTCGAGCAGGCGTTGGTTCAGGCGCACATGAGCCTGGGCGATGTAGATGCTATTGCAGTGACGCGCGGGCCGGGACTGCCCGGCTCATTGGTAGTGGGTATGAACGTGGCAAAGGGCCTGGCGCTGGGCAGCGGCTTGCCGCTGATAGGGGTGAACCACCTGGAGGCGCACATCTACTCAGCCTGGCTGTACCCGGCAGGGGGCGGTCCAGCCGGAGTAGGGAGCGAAGCTCCCGCCGAGCCGGAGTTCCCGCTCCTGGCGCTGATCGTCTCTGGCGGGCACACCGAGCTGGTCTTGGCGCAGGACCACCTGCAATACCAGTCCCTGGGGGCGACCCTGGATGACGCGGCGGGCGAAGCTTTCGATAAGGTGGCGCGCTTGATCGGCTTGAGCTATCCTGGCGGGCCAGCTATCCAGGCAGCGGCTGAGAAGGGCAACCCACGGGCGTTTTCGTTCCCGCGCGCCTGGCTGGACGATTCCTGGAATTTCTCCTTCAGCGGGTTGAAGACGGCGGTCATGCGCGAGGTGCGCCGCCTGGAGAAGGTCCGCCCCGAGCTGCCTGTAGCGGATCTGGCAGCCAGCTTCCAGGCAGCGGTAATCGACGTGCTGGTGGGCAAGACGCTGAAGGCGGCAGAGACCTACCAGGCGAAGAATATCCTGGTTGCGGGGGGCGTCTCAGCCAACAAAGCCTTACGCCAGGCTGTCCAGGAGCGCTCGCCGTGCCCGGTGCACATCCCGCCGCTTTCACTATGCACTGACAACGCGGCAATGATCGCCGGGGCGGGATACTACCGCTACATCAGCGGGCAGCGGGATGGGCTGGAGATGGATGTGCTGCCCAATTGGCCGATATCAGAAATAGGTTTAGCCGGGCTGGCGTAAACTTTCCAGCACTGCCGCCAGCTCATCCGCCAGAATCGCGCGGTCGAAATGCGCTTCGACATAGCTGCGACCGTTCTCACCCATCTGGCGGCGGGCTTGAGGGTCGGCATATATTTTCGTGATAGCCATGGCAAGGGCAGGGGCATTGCCTGGGGGGACGAATACACCGGCTTGAGCCTGCTCAATTACCTGGCGGATGACCCCGTCGATCGCCAGGATGACCGGGCGTCCGGCAGCCATGTAATCGAACACCTTGTTGGGATAAACTGTGGCATACAGGGGGATGGGCTTTAGGATGGCAATGCAGGCGTCTGCAGCAGCCAGGGCCTGAGGCATCTCTGCCTTGGGGATGGGCGCCAGGAAGAGCAGGTTATCCAGCCCCAGCTCGCGCGCCCGGGCTAACAGGGCAGGCTTCTCTTTGCCGTCGCCGAGCAGGACCAGGCGAATCTCGGGCTGGTCGTGCAGCAAGCGAGCAGCCTCCAATACTATCTCCAGATCGTTCGACATGCCGTGAGCTCCAGCATACATGGCGACAAACGCTCCTTCCAGGCTGTGCGCCTGGCGGAAGACGTCGCCCCGGTCCTGCGGGTTGAACATGCGCGGGTCAGCGCCGTTCGGCACCAGCTCCACCCGGCGAGCGCCGCGCAGGCGCACGTGCTCGATAAAGCCTGGGGAGTTGACCAGCACACAGTCGGCATGGCGGTACAAGAAGGACTCGAGCCATTCCGAGAGGCGGATCAAGAGCGGGTTGCGCAGCACGCCGACCTGTATGGCGAAGGCGGGCCACAGATCGCGCACTTCGAGCAGGTAGGGCACACCTTTCAGGCGAGCCAGCAGCCAGGCGCTGGCTGCCTGGAAGATAGGTGGTGAGGTGCCCCATACCAGGTCCACCTGATGGAGGCGCAGACCTGCCCAGAAGGAAGACAGCATAAAACTCAGGAAGCTGAGCACCCGGTGGAAGAAGCTGCGGTGCAAGGCGCGGTAGGTGTACGCCCGCAGGATGCGTACGTTGCCATCCACACCAGCTTCCTGGGAGGGCGCATGTGGGGCGGAGGCGCCGGTGAGATAGCTGACCGGGCTGGCGATGACGGTGATGCGGTAGCCGCGCTCCGCCAGGGCGCAGGCAAGCTCATAATGGCGGGTGCCGCCGGGCTCATCCAGGGCAACGAACGCCTGGTGGATGAGCAGGAGATGGGGGGCAGGCGAAGCAGGCTGGGAAGAGGAATCAGGCATGGCTGGCTGCGAGGGGCTCCGGCAGCAAGAAGGTGGTGATCAGAGTCAGCGGCAGGGCAGCTGCGACGGTGAGGCGGACTGACAGCGCCGGCTCTTTATAGCCATAAGTGGGCGAGTACCAGCCCCAGGTTGGAGAGACCTCGCCGGAGCCAAGCACGAGCTCAGCAGCGCGCACGACCTGCAAGAGCGGAGCAGAATTCACGTTTCCCGGGCAGCGCACGTCGAGCAGCAGGCTGACAGGTCCATAGGGCGAGGCCAGCAGTAAGGCGGATGGCTCGTCAGGGTGGGGGGAGCAGGGCCAGTCCGGCAGGAGCCAATTCAATGTAGCTTTAATTTCGAGAGATTCTCCTGCGGGGAGCCCGGGAGAAGGCTCGGAACGGGCGGGCAGGAGCAGGTCTTCAACGATCCAGCTCGCACAGCGCGCCCTCCACACTGCGCTGGTGGATGACACCTGCCCGGCGGTAACCATCGTGGTAGGCAGTCATTTGCTCGAGAGAGCCATCGGCTGCGCTTTCGCGCGAGAGCACCTGACCCTGAGCCCAATCCAGCCAGAGGAAGCGCCCGGCCCAGGTCATCTGGTCTTGCCCATGGAGTGTGACGGTATTGTGCACCGAGGTGCGCGCCAGGCTGTTATTCCAGGGGGTGGGAGCGTTATACAGGTAGGTGCCGGCATCGCGCGCCAGGTTCAGGCCGCGCCACCACAGATCGAAGTGGAGCTGGTCGGCATGCCCGGGGCGGCTGGTGAAGCGGGCGACACGCAGGTAAGCCCAGGCATCTCCACCGCCCGGGCGCAAGACGTGGGGGCTTGCATCCAATGCGGGCGAAGCCTGGGAATGCGAGGATGGCTCGCCGGGTTGGAAGATATCACCCGCTGAGGCTGGGGCAGAATCAGGCGAGTGCGCCAGCCAGAGGGCCATCTCGTCCCATTCGCCGGGGGCGAAGGCTGGCACCCCTGAGAAAGCCCGGCTGGCAGCTTGAAGGGCCGGGCGATAATCTTGATACGGGCGAGCCGTAAGAGGCAGAAAGTATGCCCCATCGTTAGGACCCAGGTTCGGGACCTGACCGCTCAGCCCATCAACTAAAGAAAGCAACCACTGAGTGAGGCGGGCGAGGGCGTTCAGGCTGGCGGGCGGCAGGACGTGCCCGGCGGAATGCGACAGGCGGTCGACAAACAGGCCGAGCTGGAGAGCCAGGCGCTGGTAGCTGGCGCTGTTCTGGGTGTAAGCGCCGTCTGTGGCTACCTGGGATTGCAGCCCAAGGTTAAACCACTTCCAGCCAAGAGAACGCCAGCGCGGAGCTGAGGGATGGTCTGGCAAGAAAACCGCGGCGGTGTACAGACCGGCAGCTTCTGCCAGCAGGTGGTTGTTATTCTGGGCGCGGGCGTAAGCCATGGTGGGCGGAATCCGGGCGGCGTGCTCGGCGATGGCCTGCGAAAGACGGGAGGTGCGCTCAGGCGTAGTCTCCGGGGAAGCCGAGAAGACCTGCCAGACCAGGCAAAGCGCCATCAGGCGCAAGGCAACCTCCTGAGCCGACGCCCAGTTCGCGCCCAGGTTTGCCGGATTCGCCTGCAGGAAGGCTTCAGTGTAGCTCCAGAATGATGCCGGGAAGCGCTCGTCAGCAGTGACCAACCAGGCGCGCGCCAAGGTGACCGCCCAGGCGAAGCGGGCCGGCTCCCAGACCCACTTGATATCCGGCGGCTCACCGGGCGGCTGGAATCCCTCCGGGACCGGTTGGCGAGCAGACCAGTGCTTTTGAGGACCAGTCAGCTCGAGGCGGAGCGGGACAGGAGGTCCGCCGAACAGGCGAACCTGGCCGGCTGTGATCTCCTCAGCCTCGAGCAGTAAGCGCTGGCATCCCGCTTCGGTGAGCGTGGAGGCAAGGGCATCCCGGTCAGGTAAGCCGGAAAGGATGGGCTGCAGGATTGCTGCCGGAGCGGCACCCGCTGAGTCTGCCGCCGAAAGCGGCGTGCGCCAGCGCAGCAAGCCGGAATGCAGCTCGAGCTGGTACCAGGCGTAGGCGCCCACCGGACGGAGGCCCAGTTGGCGCAAGGCCTTGAATGCCAGGGAAAGGCGGCTAGAAGGAGAAGTCACAGGTCAGGAGTGATTGAGATAACGGTCGAGGAAGCTGCCCAGGCTCTGCAGATATTCACCCAGGACAGCCAGCGAGCCCGGCAGGTCGGAGGGAAGCTCAAGGCTGTGGTCTGCGCCAGGGAAAACCTGGACCTCAGCCTGAGCAGTGGAGCGGATGCGCTCCAGCGCAGCGGGATCGTACAGGGCATCGCCGCTGCCGGCAACGAACAAGCCGGGTGAGGTGCTGCTGCACGCCGCCTCGACCAGGAGCGGCTGGTTCAGCAGCGGCGTAAGCCAGACCGACACAAAGGGCGGTTGCGAGAGGCTGCTGCTCAGGTAAGCCAGCACCAGTGTGCCGATCGACTTGCCGACCAGGACCAGGCGCGAATATCCCCCCTGAGCCAGCCCACCCGCGATGGCTGCCTGCGCATCCTGGCCCAGCATCTGGAGCTGTTCCAGGCGGTGAGCGGACTGATAGGCGGGCTGGGTATAATCGCGCTGGACCTGGAGCACAGCTATGCCGCGCCGGAGCAAGAGCCGGGTTGAGTAGTAGAGTAAGGGCATGTCACAGGAATAGCGCAAACCAGGGAAAATAACGCCCAGGGCTGGCGGCGCTGCGCCTTTCGGGCGCAGAAAGCGGTTGGGAAGCGGCGCTCCGCCGAAACCGTTAATCTCCAGGGAGCTAAATTCAATCTCGGGCACGGCAATCACCGGTTCAGGTGGATACGATGAGGCGCTGCCCGCTGCGCAATGACTGCAGCGCAGCAAAGCCGGCGCGCGCTACACCAAAGAGCTGAGCGTAAGGGATGGGAGGCGGTCCGCCAGCCTGGATCGCGGCGCTAAAAGCCTGCCAGATGTTCTGGTGACCTTTATCCTGGCGCAGGCGCAGGCGATGAATCTCGCGCTTGCCCTGGAAAACCATTTCCAGACTGCGGAAATCGTCGAGTACTGCAATTCGCCCGCCGCAGAATACCTCGAGGCGTTCTTTTGGAAACGTGCGATCGCCGTTCGAGAGATAGCTGACCGTCCCCAGGGAGCCATCCGGGAAGGAAAGGGTGATTACGAAGTCCTCCTCATAGGCGGGAGAGCCAGCGGGCAATGCCTGGGCGGAAACTGATAGTGGAGCAGCGCCGACCAGGAACGCTAGAAAGTCGATGAAATGGATGCCTTCTCCGATGAGGCGCCCGCCGCCCTGTTGAGGATCGTTGAGCCAATGAGTGGTGGGCAGGCTGCCGGCATTGATCCGGTACGAGGCGAAAAGCGGCTCCATGCGCCCCGCAAGAAAGGTTTGCAGCTCCACAGCCAGCGAGGCGAAACGCCGGTTGAAGCCGGCAGTGAGCAGAGTGGGCTGTTCCTGGCGGTCGAGAGCCTGAACGATTTGATCCAGCTCCGGTTCATTTAAGGCGAGGGGTTTCTCGCAAAAGACGTGCTTGCCCGCCTCCAGGCAAGCCGCCGCCTGGCAGGCGTGCAGGTGGTGGCGAGTGAGGATTGCGACCGTGTTGACCTGCGGGTCGTGGATCACCCGGTCCGCGTCGCCGGCAGCGTATTGAAACCCGAAGCGGTCGGCTGCGCTCTGGGCGCTGGCGCCTGAAGCTGAGGCGATGCCCACCAGGGTAATTTCCGGCAGCTTACCCAGCGCAGGCAATAACACCGCTGTGGCAAAATTTCCGGCGCCCAGGACGCCCAGGCGAGTGGAGCTATCTGCCCGGGCATGCTGCAGGGTGGGCACGGATAGCGCCGGGGCAGCGGCTGAAGGGGACGCTGCGGCAGCAGATTCGGGATAGGTAAGCAAGATGCCCAAATAGGGCTGCGCCTCTTTATCGCTGATCAGCTCGTAGGCTGCGGCAGCCTGGTCAAGTGGAAAACGATGGGTGATCAGCGGGAGGACGTCCAGGCGGTGGGAAGCCAGCAGGTCCAGGACGGCTTCCATGTTGCGCCCTTCAGTCCAGCGTACAAAGCCAATCGGGTAGTCGTGCCCGGCTTCTTCATAGGCGGGATCGTAGCGACCAGGACCATAGGAGCGCGAGACGCGGAAAGTAAGCTCTTTCTCGTAATAGGTTTTGCGCGGCAGCGCCAGGTCGACTGCTCCAACGGCGACCACGTGAGCCCGGTCGCGGGCAATCTCACCAGCCAGCTCCACCGGGTCGGAGGACAGGCTATCGGCGCAAATCAAGACGGCGTCACAACCGGTCCCGTGGGTGAAAGCGCGGGCAGCTTCGACCGCCTCCGGGCGCGTGACAGCCTGGAAGCCCAACCCTTTTGCCAGGTCTACGCGGCGAGGGTCAAGATCGATACCCAGCACCTGGCAGCCACCTGCGGCGGCAATGCCCAGGCTGAGCATGCCTAACACGCCAAGCCCGATGACCGCCACCCGTTCCCCCAGCCCGGTTTCAGCCAGGCGGAAGCCGTGCAGGGCGATCGCTCCCAGGGTGGTAAAGGCGGCGGCTTCAAAATCTACGGAATCAGGGAGTACAGCGAGCAGGTTGCGCGGGATAGCCACGAATTCTGCATGGACAGCGTAGCCGCCTCCGGCGCAAGCCACCCGCTGACCGACCTGGAAGCCAGCCATGTCCTCGCCCAGGGCGACGATGGTCCCAGCGGACGAGTACCCCAAAGGCATGGGCTGCTCCAGGCGGTTAGAGACAGCCTCGAAGGTGGTGAGCAGCCCCTCGCGGCGGGCTTTTTGCAGCGTTTGCTGCACCAGGTCGGGGCGTGAGCGGGCTTTTCCCAGCAGGGATTTTCCGGCGAAATTTACCAGCATGCGCTCGGTTCCCGCCGAAACCAGAGAGGCGGCGCTGCGCACCAGGGCTTCACCGGGCTGCGGAGAAGGGACAGGCACTTCAGCGACGATGGTTTCACCGCTGCGCATATTTTGTAAGAGCTGCTTCATTTCAGGTGATTATAGCGCGGAATTCGTAGGGTCAGGCCCGCCAGAAACCGCGCCGCACCGGGCGGACATCTTCGGCAGTGATAAAAGCGTCGGGGTCGACCTCTTTAATAATCTTGCGGACTTTATCTGCGTTTTTGCGCAGTACCGAGCAGTTCAAGATGGTGACCATGCCATCCTTGCCGCGACCGGGAATCTCAGTAACTGCATACCCGTCTGCGCGCAGCCGCTCGGCTAACGCGCTGCCGCGGTTAGAGCTGATAATGCTCAGATGCGTGTGACCGATAGCCAGGCGCTCTTCGAGCCACATGCCGATCACGTTTCCGGTGGCAAAACCGGCGGCATAAGCGATGATATACACGGGGTTGTTGATGTCTTTCAAGACCCATCCGATAGCCAGGACGAAGACCGCTGCCTGGAAAAAGCCCAGCACCCAGGCGATGCCTTTGCGACCGCGCACCACAACCAGCACGCGCAGGGTGTCGAGGGACATATCCGTGACGCGCAAGAGGAATACCAGCCCCGCTCCGAGCAGGGCCTGTGTAGAGAAGACTAGTTCCATGAGAGTTAATCCGCGGGGGTCTCTAAAACACGGCGTTTCTGCATGGCCGGCAGGTACAGGCGCTGAGTATATTCTTTGAGCATGCGCCGTGTGTTAAATTGGGGGACCAGGGTGCGGATGGACTCTTTAATGCGGGCAATCCACTCCACCGGCACTCCATCTGAGGAATTGACATCATAATAGAGCGGGACGATCTCGCTTTCCAGGATATTATACAGGCTCTCCGCATCCGCCCGATCCTGCACGGTTGGGTCGTCCAGATCCACATCCTGTCCGATCGCCCAACCGTTCACGCCGTTATAGCCCTCCCGCCACCAACCGTCCAGGACAGAGAAGTTCAAGACGCCGTTCAACGCTGCTTTTTGACCGGAGGTGCCGCTGGCTTCGTTGGGCCGGCGGGGCGTATTCAGCCACACATCCACCCCCTGCACCAGGTAGCGCGCCAGGTTCATGTCGTAATCCTCGAGGAAGACCAAACGTCCAGCGCTTTCGGCGCGCTTGACCGTACGGTAAACTTCCTGGATCAACAGCTTGCCACCTTCATGGTCGGGGTGAGACTTTCCGGCGAAGATGATCTGGACAGGCATTTCGGGGCGGTCGATGATTTGCAGCAGGCGCTCAATATCGGTTAACACCAGGTTGGCGCGCTTGTAAGGGGCGAAGCGGCGGGCAAAACCGATGGTGAGGGCGTACGGGTCGAGCAGTACGCCAGAAGCCACCACCTGGACCGGGTGCGTGCCGCCTTTCACCCACTGCTGGCGGGCGCGCTCGCGCATATACGCGATCAGCTTGCGTTTGAGATGTTTGCGCACACCCCAAATCTCATCATCCGGGATATTGGATACCAGCTCCCAAAGCTCGGGATCATCCACATGCTCCATCCAATCCGGACCGAGGTAGCGGTCGAAAAGCACCACCAGGCGGCGACCGATCCAGCTGCCAGCGTGGACGCCATTGGTGATATGAGTGATCGGGACTTCATCTACCGGCAGGTCAGGCCATAAGAAATTCCACATATTGCGCGAGACGCGGCCGTGGAGCTCGGAGACTGCATTGCGACCCTCCGAGAAGCGCAGGGCAAGCACAGGCATGCTGAACGTATCTCCCCAGGAGACCGTATGGCAAGCCAGCTCGATGAACTGATCATGGGTGAGCTGAAGCTGCGGCCATAAAGGGGAGAAATATTTATCCGCCAGCCACATGGGGAACTCATCATTACCGGCAGGGACCGGGGTATGGGTGGTGAATACATTCGATTCGCGCACGAGCTGGGCAGCTTCTTCGAAGGAGTGGTCCGCTTCAACCAGCTCCCGGATGCGCTCCAGGACCAGGAAGGCTGAATGGCCCTCGTTCATGTGCCAGACCGAGGGGTTGTAGCCCAGTGTGCGCAGGGCGCGCACGCCGCCTACCCCCAGCAATATCTCCTGAGATACGCGCAGCTCCACGTTGCTGGTGTAAAGCCGGGCGGAGAGGGCGCGGTCGGCGGGTGTATTTTGCTCCACATTGCTATCCAGCAGGTATAGGGGGGCGCGCCCAATATGGACCTCCCACAGGCGTGCAAAAACCTCGCGATCGGGCAGCTCGACCGAGATGGTCACCGGCTTGCCGTCTCATCCATAACCGGCAGCACGGGCAGATCTTCCAGGTGCATGCGGTTATATATCGCTTCCTGCCAGCCATCTTCAGTGATGTGCTGGGTGAAGTAGCCTTCCGTGTAGAAAAAACCGATTCCGACCAGGGGGATGCCCAGGTCGCTGGCTTCTTTGATCTGGTCACCTGCCAGGACTCCCAGACCGCCGGCATAGATCGGCAGGGATTCATGCAAGCCAAATTCAAAAGAAAAATAAGCCACCGGACGGTGGCGCAGCTCGGGGTATTCCTCTGCGAACCAGGCTTCTGAGGTCTTGCTCATGTACAGGTCGAAGGAACGCACCGTTCGATCGTATACCTCCAGGTAATAGCGGTTCACGCTGGCAGAAGCCAGCTGGGCGGGAAGTACCTGACGCAGAAATACCACCGGATTGTGATAGGCGCTTTCCCACAATTCCTCGTCAACCCTGGCGAATAGGCGCTGCGCTTCAGGATGCCAGGTCCACCAGAGATTGTAAGCAAGGTCGCTCAAGCGCTTGATGCGACGTGGCAGGTTGAATTGATCTGTCGTACGGGCGCGGAATGGTTGCATTAATGTATATCCTTGTACGGATTAATATCTTACTATATACTCCAGGAGCTTTTCAAGAGAGATGGGCTCATAGAATTTGCTAAGCGGATGTCCGTGCTTTGGGGCGCGCGAGAGTATAAGCTGGCTTGCACTCAAATATCTGGTTAACCGCAATTCGAGCGGACAGGCCTCAGGCTACGACCCGCCTGAAGATAAACGTTGCACCAATAATAGCCGCCACGATCAGCGCCAGGCCCATCGGCCAGCACAGGTAAGCCAGGCCCGACCTGCTGGGCGAAGCTGCAGGAGTTGGCGTAATCTGCGATAGCGGATCAGGCGTCTCTGCTACAACTTCCTGCCCCTCGGTGGTGGGTAAAATGACGGTGGGGAAAGGAAGCGTCGCTGTTGGGAAAGAGACTGCATTCGTGGAGGTGGGGAAGACCACATTCGTCGAGGTGGGGAAGACAAGCGCACTCGTCGAGGTAGGGAACCCGCCGCCGTCCGCCCGCCCAGGTCCGACTGAGAGAGTCCAGGCGAGCAGAATAGTCAGCAGGAGCAGTGCAAAGACGATAATCCCGCTCAACCGTTGCTTGCCTTGTGATCCTGGTCTCGTCGCCACCTCTTCTACCTGTATTTTACACTTTAATGCCTAACAGTGCAGCGACGCGTGCCTGGTCAAATTCAACCACAATAGTCCCCTTGATATCCAGGGTGGGTGTGATTTCCTTTCCATTGGACCAGTCGCGCACACGCTGTGCGGCAGTCCTATCTTGCATGATGTTGATCTCGACGAAGTTGATATCGTGCTCGCGGAAGAAGACGCGGGCACGCCGGCAGCCGGGGCACCAGGGTGTGCAATACATGATCACGTCGGCTGGGCGCTCCACTTCAGGCGCGGGATCAGCAGCGGGGGCTGTCGCTGTGGCAACTGCTGCAGCATCTGCTGTGGCATCTGCCGCGGCAACCGCCAGGGATTTGGTCCGGGCAGCATACTGCGCTGCGCCAACCGGCTCCAGCCAATCCAGGATGCCGAATAAGACTTCGTTGTCGGGCTGAAGATCGATATCATGAACGTCCACGTAGCGGATGATACCCTGCTTATCGATGACGAAGATGGCGCGCTCGGTGTAGCCTTCGGGTCGCAACACGCCATACAGAGAGGCCACCTTTCCGTGCGGATAAAAGTCGCTCAACAGCGGATAGGTGATACCTCCCAGGCTTTCCGCCCAGGCTTTCAGTGAGGCAGTGCTGTCAACGCTGAGACCCAGAACCTGGGTCTGGACCCCATCAAACCGGTCTAAGGCTACCTGGTAAGATGGGATCTGCGCCGTTCAAACCGGTGTCCAGGCCAGTGGGAAGAAGGCCAGGACAACGTTGCACTTGCCGCGATATTCGCTTAACCGGATCAGCTTATCCAGCTGGCTATCCAGACAGAAATCTGGGGCCAGCTGTCCAACCTGAAGTGCCATCCGAGACTCCTCTTTTGCTTTTGAAAATAATTTACCGACAGTCAAACCTGGCAAACCGCCAAAAGTATTTTGAATACACAGGAACATGCAATGGCGGTTTGCCCCTTAGTAAACCCATTTCGAGTTGTCGGTTAAGTTCAAAATCTTAGTTGGGTTTACTATATTCGAACCTATTTTACTTAATTTTACCTTATCTGCCATTGCATGAACGATAAGAATCCGGGCATTTTCCCACCAATACCTTACAGATTTATCTCTAAAGTTTCTTCTCCAGTCAGGTGAGGATCTCACTCCCGGTGATCGCCGGGGAATGGAGGCGAAGGGGGTATTTGCCTGTAGTAGCCATCTGAGGCGAGAACCAGAGGGGTGATCGCGAAAGCTGCGTTGGTGTTGAGCGGTCCGTAAAGATGGGGGAAGAGCTCGCCCTCGACCGGCTCCCAACGCAGCTCGGCGATCAGCAGGCGCGGGTAAAGCCAGACGGCAACGATATCCGGCTGCGAGCGGAAGTAGGCGTTGGCAACCTGCAAAATCTGTTCGGGCCGGGAGCAGTGGATAAAGCCGAATTCCTGCAACGAGCGGGTGAGATAGTAGCCGCGGTGCAGGGCCGCTGCCCACTCCGAGCGGGTGCACAGGTGCACGATCCACTCCTGCGGGGAGGCAGCTGCCAGGTAATCGCTGCGGGTGATCCCGAGCGCCCAGACGTCGATGGGTTGGCCGCGCTTGCGATCTGCACTGCGGATAGTGCCTTCCAGCAGGAATCCGTTCTTCTCGAAGATCCGGCGGCTGGCTGAATTGCCGACGAAGACATAAGAGTCGATTTTTTCCAACCCCAGTCTCTCAAATCCGTAGGCGGTTACCCAACGGACAGCCTGGGTGCCATATCCCTGACCGTGATAAGGAGCGCCGACCCACAGGCCAATATCGGCGCGGAACCCCGGATTTTCCTGGCGGATATCGATGGATCCGAGGGGTTGATCGGAGGCAGCGTCGACCATGGTGAACAGGTGCAGCTCGCCGCGCGCCACCTTGCTGGCCCGTTCAGCCAGGCTCTGGCGGAACTCCTTGAGGGAATTTGGCCCATCCCACAGGAGGGTATCCGCGATCGGCGTTCTATAGACGAGTGGAAACAGCGGATCGGCGTCTTCGGCCCGGACCGGGCGCAAGATCAACATTAGAGCGAGGCCAGCAGGGTGGTTACCCGCTCCCAGACCACCTGGGCGACTTGTTCCTTACTCATCAGCTCCAGAGGCTCGACCAGGGTCGCGAGAGCAGGGTTTGGCGCATAGAGCAGGGTAACCCGGTTGGTATCCACACTGAAGCCGGCGTCGCGGGCAGAGATATCGTTGGCAACGATCATGTCCAGGTGCTTACTCTCCAGTTTTTGACGGGCATTTGCCAGAAGATCCTGCGACTCGGCAGCGAAGCCCACGCTCAGGCGCGGCCACCCGCTGAAAGATTTGACCTCGGAAACTTTACGGAGGATATCCACAGTGCGCTCAAGCTGGATAGGGGGGACCGTGCCCTCCTTCTTGATCTTCTGGGCTGCGACGGCAGCCGGGCGGAAATCAGCTACAGCGGCTGCCATCACCAGGACGTCCGTACCAGGCAGCTCGTCCAGGAGGCAGGAGAGCATCTCCTGTGCGGTGGTGACCTCCAGGCGGCGGGCGCCGGGCGGGGTATCGAGCGGGACAGGAGCGCTGATCAGGGTCACCTGGGCGCCCAGGTCCAGGGCAGCTTGAGCGAGAGCAAAGCCTTGTTTGCCGGAGGAGCGGTTGGTCAGGGTGCGCACCGGATCGAGCGGCTCCTGCGTGCCGCCGGCTGTGACGATCACCCTGCGCCCAGCCAGCGGTCCGGAACGGCCCAGCGCCAGGCGGATGTACCCCAACAGCTCGAGCGGCTCGACCATCCGCCCCGGACCGGTCAGGCCAGAGGCCAGGTGACCTTCGGCAGGACCGAGGATGGTTGCGCCGCGCTGCCGCAGTATTTCGAGGTTCGCCTGGGTGGCTGGGTGGGCCAGCATACCCCCATCCATGGCGGGCGCCACGAGCAGGGGACACTGCGCGGCCAGCGCGACCAGGCTCAAAAGATTGTCTGCCATGCCGGCAGCCAGCCGGGCAAGGGTGTTGGCTGAAGCCGGGGCAATCACCAGAAGGTCAGCGCCTTGCGCCAGACCGATGTGCAGGACGTGCCCTTCGCTGCCCCACAGGTCGCTATCGAGGAAGGCGCGCCGTCCGGTGACGGACTGGAAAGTAAGCGGGGAAATGAAGCGCGCAGCTGATTCGGTGAGGATGACATCGACCTGGGAGCCGGCTTGCGCCAGCTTCGAAGCCAGCTCAGCCGCTTTATATGCGGCGATGGAGCCGGTTACCCCCAGGAGGATGCGCTTACCCTGCAGGAGCTGGGTCATGTGCTGACACCCCTTCCTCAGCAGTCTTCTCGAATAGGATCAGAGATCGCTCAACTCCTGACCCCGAAGGGCGCCTGAGGCCTCCTGCGGGGTACAGGGTTGAACAGAGTTTTATTATACCAACTCAGCCGTAGGGGGATGCTAGCGCGCGACGAAGTTCAGAGTCAGCTTGGCCTGGTCCTCCGTCTTCAACATACCCGCAATCTCTACTACAATCCCAAAATCACTCAGGTTGATCGTGGTGGTCGCCGAGCCCTGCAGCGCGCCCTGGTCCAGGGCGGCAGTCACATCGAAAGTGACCGGCATGGTAACCTGGCGGACGGTCAGGTCGCCGGTAACTTTGAAGGTAAGCGGCTGCCCGGGAGTATAACTTGCCGGCAGGCCATCGAGCGAGGTAGGGGTGAAGGTGGCGGTTGGGAAGCGACTGGATTCCAGGAAATTTCTGCGGATCATATTATCGCGGCGACCGCTATCAGAGGTGAACTGGCTGATATCGATGGTGATCGGCCCAATCGAGGAGTTCTGCGGGTTCTGCGTGTCAACCTGGATCGTGCCGCTGACCTGAGGGGTGATTCCCTTAGCCAGGTTGAAGCGATTATTCTCATTGAAAAAGGTCTCTCCGACCTCGTAACTGACTGTGCTGTCTCCTGGGACGATCTGCAAGGTGAGAGCATTCCCGCTGGCGGGGGCGGAGGTTGCGGATTGGGCTGCCTCAGTCGGCGGCTGGGTAGCGGCAGCGGGAGGATCGGTGACCTGAGCTGGCGGCTGGGTGGCTGAAGCGGGAGGCTCGGTAGCTTGACCGGCGGTTGAGTCGCGCAGCTGGCTGAGTGGAACCGGCGGGCGCTGCGGCTGGCTGGCTGGCGCATGCCGCCAGAATCATTGCAGCCAACAGCAGGACCAGGACCGGTTTAATCGGTAACAAAAATTTCATTGTAATATCTCCTTGGTTCGTTAACTTTCTAAAAATCGAGGGCTAACACAAGCCTTTCGATTAATTCCCGCAAGTATAACGGGTACTTATTTAAAAATGATTAAGGGAGGATTTGGATATTATTTAGGGGGGATAAGCCGGCAGTTTATCAAGTCTGTACGTAGAGCGCGCGGTCGTGTCCCGCCAGGTCGGGGAGCAGGCGAATTTCGGCGCCGGGGAAGGACTGGCGCGCCAGGGAGAGGGCAGCCTGCCCCTGGCTGGCCTCGATCTCCAGCAGGAGCAGCCCGCCAGGCGCCAGGCATGGCCGCTGGCCGGGAGCCGCCGAGAGCAGCAAGCGGCGCAGGATAGTCCAGACCGTCAAGCCCGCCATCCAGGGCGAGAGGCGGCTCGCTGAGGCTCACGCTCAAGCCGGGCAAAACCGGGGAGGGGATGTAAGGCAAGTTGGCGACGAGCAGATCGAGGGGGACCGAGAGCGGCGGCAGCAGGTCGCACTGCAGCAAGCTTATCTGACCCTCAACCCGGTGGCGAGCGAGGTTGCCGCGCGCCACCTGCAGCGCCCGCCAGGACAGGTCGCTCGCCAGCAGGCGCAGCTGGGGCGCATGCACGGCGAGACTGATGGCAATGCATCCCGAGCCGGTGCCGACATCGGCTGCCAGGAGCGGCGCAGGGCGGTCAGCCAGCCACTCCAGCGCCTGCTCGACCAGCAGCTCCGTCTCCGGGCGGGGGATGAGCACGTCGGGGGTGAGCTCGAAGGTCAGCCCGTAGAATTCCCACTCGCCCAACACGTAAGGCAGCGGCTGACCGGACTCCAGGCGTACGAGGGCAGCCATCAGCTGCGTATGCTGGTCGGAGGTGAGCTCCAGCTTCAGGATGAGCCAGCACCCAGGTGCGGCTCACGCCCAGCAGGTGCGCCAGCAGTACCTGGGCGTCCAGCCGGGGGGTGTCGCTTAGCCCCTCCAGCCGGGCGCTGACTTCATCAAGTACGGTTAACAGCATCGAATCAGGGGAGCGGGGTATTATTCTTCCATCCCGACCGCAGCCAGTCGCTCGGCTTCATCCCGAGTTGCCAGCTCGTCGATGAACTCATCGAGGTCGCCATCCATGACTGCCGGCAGGTTGTAAGTGGAGAGGTTGATGCGGTGGTCGGTAACGCGCGACTGGGGGTAATTATAGGTGCGGATCTTCTCGGCGCGTTCGCCGCTGCCCACCTGCGAGCGGCGAGTCTCTTCGCGCTCCTCGCGGCGCTTCTCCTCCTCGATCTCGTACAGGCGGGCGCGCAGGATGCTCATCGCCCGCAGGCGGTTCTGGAGCTGCGAGCGCTCATCCTGGCACTGCACCACAATCCCGGTCGGCAGGTGGGTGATGCGCACCGCGGTGGCATTCTTCTGCACGTTTTGCCCGCCCGCGCCGGCGGATTTGTACACATCCATGCGGATATCGCTATCGGGAATATCGATCTCCACCTCATCCACCTCGGCCAGCACGGCTACGGTAGCAGTCGAAGTGTGGATGCGACCCTGGGATTCGGTCACCGGGATGCGCTGGACGCGGTGCACGCCCGACTCGTATTTCAGGCGTGAATAGGCGCCGCGACCTTTGACCAGGAAGATGATCTCTTTGAAGCCGCCGATGCCGATCTCATTCTGGGAGAGCACTTCTACCGTCCAGTTCTGGCGCTCGGCGTAGCGGCTGTACATGCGGAACAGGTCGGCGGCAAACAGGGCGGCTTCATCGCCGCCGGTGCCGCCGCGGATCTCGACGATCACATTGCGCTGGTCGCGCGGGTCGTTGGGCAGCAGCATGGATTTAAGCTCGGCCTCGAGCTGCTCCAGGCGCGGTTCCAGCTCAGCCAGCTCAGCTTCGGCAAGCATGCGCAGATCGGGGTCTTCTTCGGTATCGAGCATCGCCTGAGCTTCGGCCAGGTGACCGAGCGCCTGGCGGTACTCCTGCGCCTTGCTCACCAGCGGCTCCAGGTCGATGCGCTCCTTGTTCAGCTCGGCGGCGCGCTGGTAGTCGTCGCCGGCTTCCATCAACAGCCGGTTGAGCTCGTCGTAGCGTTCTTCAATTCCAGCAAGTTTATCTAACATAGTCTCAGTAGATTCCTAACTTTAGCTCATCGATAATGCCAATCACAGGCACAAAGCCATTTGAGCACTTTGTGCCTGTAACAGCTTGCGAATTGATTATACCATCGGAACTTTTGCCGGGCTGGCCTGAGTGTCAGCGTCTAGTGACTGCACTTACGCAGCAGGAACAGCTCAGCTGCCCACCAGCTCGAAAGAGGAGGAGTAAGCCATGAAACAGAAAGCGCTCATTTTCATCTTTGTCTTTGCCCTGCTGTTAATCCCTCTGCCGGCGCGCGCCGACGGCATCATCATCCCCCTGCCTCCACGCTGCGACCCGTGCCCGCCTCCGCCCTGCCCGCTGGACATGCCCTGCCCGGTCCCGCCGCCGCTGAGCCAGCTGGCGATCCGCTACCACCACGTGACCGTGACCATCGAGGACCAGGTAGCGGTGACGCACGTGGACCAGGTATTCTACAACCCCAACGACTGGCCGATCGAGGGAACGTACATGTTCCCGCTGCCGCGGAGGCTGCCGTATCGGATTTCACCCTGTGGATCGACGACCAGCCGGTGAAAGGCGAGGTGCTGAGCGCCGAGCAGGCGCGCCAGAAGTACTGGGAGATCGTAAACAGCCTGAAAGACCCGGCTCTGCTGGAATACGCCGACCGGGGAGCAGTGCAGGCGCGCGTCTTTCCCATCCCGCCCAAGGGCGAGCGGCGCATCGAGCTGGAATACTCGCAGGCATTGAGCGCAGAGAACGGGCTGGTGCGCTACGTTTACCCGCTCAACACGGAGAAATTCTCGCAATTGCCGCTGGATTAGGTCGCAGTCAGCGTCGATATCCGCTCACAGGAACCCATCCGGGCGGTTTACTCGTCCAGCCACGAGGTGCAGATCGACCGGGCGGATGACCAGCACGTAACCGCCGGCTATGAGGCGCAGAACGTTACCCCCGACGCAGACTTCGTCCTGTATTATTCATTAGGGGATAAAACGGGTGCTGGCACAGCGGGAAGCTCAGCCTTTCACCTGCTTTCCTACCGCGACCCCAGCGACCCGGACGATCCGGATGGATTTTTCCTGCTGCTGCTGGCTCCTGACCCGCAGGCGAGCGAGACCGTCCAGTCCAAGGACGTGCTGCTGGTGCTCGACCGCTCGGGCTGCATGGAAGGCGAGAAGTTCAGCCAGGCCCAGCAGGCGCTGCGCTACATCCTGCGCCATCTGAACCCTGAGGACCGCTTCAACGTCATCTCGTTCAGCACCGGCGTGGAGCAGTATGCCGGCGGGCTGCGCTCGGCCGATGAAGCGCCCGAGGCGGAGCGCTGGGTGGACCAGCTCGGCGCCCAGGGCAGCACGGATATCAACCGGGCGCTGCTGGAAGCAGCCGGCATGGTCGACCCGGAGAGGCCACCTACCTGATCTTCCTGACCGACGGGCTGCCGACCGCCGGCGTGGTGGAAAGCCAGCAGATCCTGGATAACCTGGCAAGGTCCGCCCCGGAGAACCTGCGCCTGTTCGCCTTCGGCGTGGGCTACGACGTGGACACCTATCTGCTGGATTCGCTGGCTCAAGCGCATCACGGCGCCAGCACCTACGTCCAGCCGGGCGAGCGCATCGACGAAGTGCTCTCCGGCTTCTACGCGAAGATCAGCACGCCCGTGCTGACCGACCTGAAGCTGGATTTCGGGGGCATGCAGACCTACGACCTTTACCCTTCCCCGCTCCCCGACCTGTTCAACGGCTCGCAGATCGTCGCAGTGGGTCGCTACCGCGACGGAGGGGCAAGCGACGTGCTGCTGAGCGGCACGGTCAATGGGGAGCGCCAGTCCTTCCTCTTCCCTGAGCAGCATTTTTCAGAGGACAGCCGCGAGGCGTCAGCCGCGCTGGCTGCCCTGCCGCGGCTGTGGGCGACGCGCAAGATCGGCTACCTGCTCAACCAGGTGCGGCTGAACGGACCCGAGCAGGAAACCATCGACCAGATCGTGCGCCTGAGCATCCGCTACGGGATCGTGACGCCGTATACCTCTTACCTGGTGACCGAGCCGCTGCCGCTGGGCGCGGCCGAGCAGAGCCGGATCGCCGAGGATGCCCTGCGCCAGATGCAGGCGATGCCGACCCAGGCAGTCTCGGGACAGGCGGCGGTGGAGAAGGCTGCCGGGCAAAGCTCGCTGGCAAACGCCGAAGCGCCCGCTCCCAGCGCCGAGGAGGCAGGCGGCAAGGTTAAAGTGGTGGGCGCGCACAGCTTCGTGCTGAAGGATGGCACCTGGATCGATACTGCTTACGACCCGTCCAAGGGCAAGACCGTGAAAGTGGCCTTTCTATCGGATGATTTCTTTGCGCTGACGAAAGCGGACCCGGAGCTGGCAGGCGCCTTCGCCCTGGGACCGTCGGTGATCGCCATGGCAGACGGGACGGCGTACGAGGTGGTGGCAGAAGGCAGCCAGGTGCCGCCGGTCAAGCGACGCCGGCAATCCAGCCGCAGACGACGGCTGCGCCGAATCCGAACCCGACGCCGGGGCAGAGCTCTCCCAACCAGGGCTCAACCCAGGACAGGCCGAACCCATTATGCACGGGCGGGTTCCTGCCGCTGGGGCTGCTGCTGGCGGGATGGGCAATTTTTAGGGACAGTTAATCGCGCAAGCGCCAGTCCAATGCGGTGAAGCGGCGGGCGACTTGATCGTTCTTGACTGCGATCTGGATGGCTTTCTGGCTGCCGACCAGCACGCACAGCGACTTGGCGCGGGTGACGGCGGTGTAGAGCAGGTTGCGCTGCAGCATCAGATAATGCTGGGTCACCAGGGGCAGCACCACGGCCGGGAACTCCGAGCCCTGCGCCTTGTGCACCGAGACGGCGTAAGCCAGGGTAAGCTGGTCGGCTTCGCTCCAGTCGTAATCCACCGGGCGACCTTCGAAATCGACCGTCAGGGTGTGCTCGAGCGGGTCGAGGCTGGTAATGAAACCGATATCGCCGTTGAAGACGTCCTTGTCGTAGTTGTTCGACCACCTGCATCACCTTGTCGCCGGGGCGGAAGGTCTGCCCGTAGAGCGATTTCTCCGGCTTGTGGGCGGCCGGAGGGTTGAGCGCTGCCTGCAGGCGCTGGTTGAGGGCGCTCACCCCGGCTGGGCCGCGGTACATGGGCGCCAGCACCTGGATGTCCTCGCGCCAGTTCAAGCCGAAGCGGGCGGGATGCGCTCGCAGACCAGCTCCTGCACCCAATCGCCGGCCTCTTCAGCGGTCTCGGCGGGGAAGAGGAAGAAATCGGAGCTGTCCTTGGCAAACAGCGGAGCCTGACCCTGGTTGATGCGGTGGGCGTTGGTGATGATGTGCGATCCGGCTGCCTGGCGGAAGATGACGCTCAGGCGGGTGACGGGAGCCAGCCCGCTGGCGATCAGGTCGCGCAGCACGTCGCCTGCGCCGACGGAAGGGAGCTGGTCGACGTCGCCGACCAGCAGCAGGTGCGTGCCGGGCTGCAAAGCTTTGAGCAGGTTGTTCGCCAGCAGCAGGTCGAGCATGGAGGCTTCGTCAACCACCAGCAGGTCAACCGGCAGCGGGTTCTGCGGGTTGAATTTGAATCCCTCGCCGGGGTTGAAGCCGAGCAGGCGATGGATCGTGCTGGCCGGGCGCCCGGTGGCTTGGGAGAGGCGCTTGGCGGCGCGCCCGGTGGGGGAGGCCAGGGCGTAAGCCTTGCGGGCAGTCGTGAGCACGTCGATCAGGGCGCGCAGGGCGGTGGTCTTGCCGGTGCCCGGGCCGCCGGTGAGCACGCTGAGCGGCTGGCTGAGGGCGGTGCGGATGGCGGCTTGCTGCTCAGGGGAAAGCTGCGGGTCGAGGCTGACGAACATGGGCGGGAGATCGCTCAGCCGGGTGGGGAAGGCATTCATGAGCGACTGCAGCGCGGCCGCTACGCCCGTCTCAGCCTGGTAGAGCGCAGCCAGGTAAACGGCAGGCAGGAGCGGAGTTCCGTCCCGGCAGGCTGGGAGCCGCATAGCGACTCAGCTCGGGCTTGCCGGCAGGCAAGGGCAAATCCACGAGAAAGATGCGGTCGCCGGCTGCGAGGCGCTGCAGCGCGGGGTCGATCAGCCCAGGGTCCACGGCGAGCAGCTCGACGGCGCGTTCGCTGAGCAATGCTGCGGGGAGCGAAGACGTGCCCATCCTGGACCAGCTCCTGCAGCGCAAACACCAGGCCGGCTTCGATGCGCGAGGGGTGATCGGCAGCCAACCCCAGCGACTGGGCGATGCGGTCAGCGGTTTTGAAACCCACCCCGAAGATATCCCGCGACAGGCGGTAAGGATCGGACTGCACCACATGCATGGCCTGGTCGCCGTACTGCTTGTAGATCTTGACCGCCAGGTTGGTGCTGACCCCATACGAGTGCAGGAAGAGCATGATCTCTTTGACCTGGCGCTGCTCCTGCCAGGCCTGGGCGATCATGCGCACCCGCTTGGGACCGATGTCCGGGACTTGCTTCAGGCGCTCCGGCTGGTTTTCGATCACCTGCAGGGTGGCTGCGCCGAAGTGAGCGACGATGCGCTCGGCAAGCCGCGGCCCAATGCCACGCACCAGTCCCGAGCCCAGGTAGCGGCGGATGCCGGCGATGGTTGCCGGCAGAGCCTGCTCGCACACCTCTACCTGGAACTGCAGGCCGTGTTTCGGGTGGGTGACCCACTCCCCTTTAAATAGAGGTGCTCGCCGGGAGTCAGCTCGGGCAGGTTGCCGGTGATCGTGACCAGCTCGACGCGGCGACCGCCAGGCAGGCGGCCGCTCTCGGGGCTGAGGCGCAGCACAGTATACCCATTTTCCGGGTTGTAATAGGTGATACGCTCCACGGAACCAGTCAGGGTATCCATACCGTAATAGTAAACCCAATCTTTTCTAAATAACGATTGGTCTCAATTGGGTTTACTATACGAGCAATTGCACTCTGAGCACCGGCAATTTCAGGCTTCTTCCAATCTTTCGTCGATCTTTTACTTAAGGAATATCGGTGCAATTGCCAGGTATTCGCGAGGGGAAGGTGGGATATTGCCCCCGCCTTCCCTTCAATAGGTTCGCTTACTGCATGGGGTTGCTGTTCGCCCAGTCGTTGCCCAGGGTGATGGTGAGATCTACCGGGCTGGCGGGGTCATTCTGGTGATGGAGGCGAAACTCGCCGAGCTTTAACAGGTCCACCAGGAACTTGAGGGTATAGGGCTTGCCGGTGTAGTAGGTGATCTCGGAGTTGGCTAGGACCTGGCTGGCGTTGCCGGTCTCGGTGACATTGATCCCCTGCGATTTCAAGTAATCGCTGGTGGTGGCAGCCAGACCGGCAGTATAGGTGCCGTTGAGCACGCGCACGCGGGCGTTCTCCTGCTTCAAAAGGTCGGCGATGGGCATTCCGGTCGCCGCCGGGCTGGTCGGTCCGCTGGCGGTAAAGATCTCGTCGCGCAGCAGGCGGATCTTTTCGGTAATCGGCTTGAGCACCTCCTGGCCGTCCTGGGTTTTATACAGGCTGACCTGGTCGGGCGGGGCGATGATGCCGTGCTTGATCTTGCTCTTCGGGGATTTTCGTTGCCATCCAGGCCAGGCGGATGACCTGATCCAGGTTCAGGTTGGTGTGGATGCCAGAGGAGAGCTCGTTGTACAGCACGCCGGCTTTCGAGATCAGTAGAGGGCAGCATCTTCGGGCGCAAAATCTGGTTGCGGATCGCCAGGATGACCTGCTGCTGGCGCCTGGCGCGGTCAAAATCGCCGCCCTCGGTCTTACGGGCGCGAGCATAGGCCAGGGCGAGCTCACCGGGCATGGTTTGTACACCGGGCTTCAGGGTCTTGACGTTGTTATCGCCGAGGGGGTCAATCGTGATTTTCTCTGGCACGTCGATCTTGACGCCGCCGATCTCGTCGACGAAGCGCACGAAGGCGTTGAAGTCGACCTGGGCATAGTAATCGATCGGCACCCCGAGCAGCTCTTCCACAGTTTTGGCTGCCAGGGCAGGTCCGCCGCCGGGCAGCTTATACGCCTCGCCGAGCTGGTAAGCAGTATTGATCCGGCCGTTGTAAAAACCACCGGGTATATTGACCCACAAATCACGCGGGATGGAGAGCATGCCGGCGGTGTTATTGAGCGGGTCCAGGGTGAGCAGGATCATCGTATCGGTGCGCGGCGGTCCTTCACCGGCCTGCCAATCGCGATAATCCAGACCCATCACCAGCAGAGTGACCCGGCTGGCGCCGTCCCAGGGTACCGGGGTCGGGCCGACTGCCGGAGCGGGCTGTTGAGCGATTGGAACATCGGTGGTTTCAGCCCCAGGCTGCGGAGTGGGGGTGGGGTCCAGCACTACGGGCACGCCGGGCAGGCTGGTCAGATTCCAGGAGGCGACGAAGTCGCGCACGCTGATATAGGTTAGGTAGGCAGTTAACAGGGCAGCCAGCACGAAGACAGCCAGTACGGCATATTTGAGCCAGGGCGTCTTCTTAGGAAGCTGGGTTTCGGTCGGTGCGGTGTTCTCCATAAATCTTATTTCATTCCTCGTGCAACGAGCAAACCGCAGAAAGTTTCTAATAATAACCAGTTCATGAAATTGCGATTTGCTTTAAGTGATTGGCGATTTTTATGATCGCTTCTGTGTAATTGTTTTCGGCCAATCACACGGCTTGGGTTCGGAGCCGGAAGCGCAAAGATTATATCACGGTATAATCTGCGCTATGTCGCTGATCGCAGCCGCCGATTTAGCCAAATCCTTCGGCGCGGTGGATATTTTCACGGGGGTATCCCTGTCTGTCCCGCGCGGGGCGCGCATTGCTGTCGTCGGACCGAATGGGATCGGAAAGACTACCCTGCTGCGCGTCCTGGTGGGCCTGGATGAGGCAACTTCTGGGACAATCCAGCGGGCGCGCGGCTTGCGCATAGGCTACCTGCCTCAGGAAGCCGGATTAGAAGGAAGGCATACCCTGTGGGAGGAATGCCTGCTTTCACTGCAGGACTTGCTGGTCATGGAAACCGAGCTGGGCCGGATGGAGCAGGCAATGAGCGATCCGCGCCAGGCAGGTGAAGTGCTCGAGCGTTATGGGATCTTGCAGCATGAATTCGAGCGCCTGGGCGGTTATACCTACGAGACGCGCGCGCGCATGGTGCTCAGCGGGCTGGGCTTTGAGGAGAGCGATTTCGACCGCCCACTGCCCCAGCTTTCCGGAGGCCAACGCACCCGGGCGGTCCTGGCGCGGCTGCTACTCTCCAACCCTGACCTGCTCATCCTGGATGAGCCGACCAACCACCTGGATATGACCGCGGTGGAGTGGCTCGAAGGCTACTTGAGCCAATGGGAAGGGGCGGTGCTGATCGTATCCCACGACCGCTATTTCCTGGACAGGGTGGTGGACCACGTCTGGGAGATGGGAGCTTCCGGCCTCGAAGCCTATCGCGGCAACTACAGCGCTTACGTGCAGCAGCGGCAGGACCGCTGGGACCTGCAGCAGAAGGTATTCGAGTCAGAGAAGGAACGCCTGCTCAAAGAGCTGGATTACATCAAGCGCAATATCTCCGGGCAGCGGGTTTCTCAGGCCAAGGGCAAGCTGCGCCGCCTGAGCCGCGAGGTGGAAGCGATCGAGAGCCTGGGCGTGCAGGCGGTGCAGAGCAAGAAATGGGCGGAAATCAGCAGCCTGGCGGATATTTCCGAGCACACGATGGGGGTGGAGGAGGTCGAGCGGCGCATCCGCGGCCTGCAGGCGCCGCGCAACCGCCCGCCTCACCTGCGGCTGGCGATGAAATCGCTCCTGCGCTCTGGCGACCTGGTCCTGCGCACCCGCGACTTAACTATTGGCTACGCAGACGAAGGCCGAGCATTGTTCACTGCGCCCGACCTGGTCCTGCTGCGAGGCGAGTGCGCTGCGGTCATCGGCCCTAACGGCGCAGGGAAGACCACCTTCCTGAAAACCCTGCTGGGGCAGCTGCCTCCACTATCCGGCGAGGTGATCCTGGGCGCCAGCCTGCAAATCGGCTACTTTGCCCAGGCGCACGAAGATCTGCACCCCGAGCGCACGCTGGTCCAGGAGATCGAGGCCGTCGCGCCGGGAATGCTGCTGGCAGAAATTCGCGACTACCTGGCGCGCTACCTCTTCACCAGCGAAGAGGTATTCAAGCCGGTTGCAACGCTCTCAGGCGGGGAAAGAGGCCGCCTGGCCCTGGCCAAGCTGGCGCTGAGCCAGGCTAACCTGCTGCTGTTGGACGAGCCGACCAACCACCTGGATATCCCCGCTCAGGAAGAGCTGCAAGAGGTGCTGGCGGATTTTTCCGGCACGATCTTGCTGGTTTCCCACGACCGCTACCTGATCGACGCATTGGGCACGCAAATCTGGGAGATCGATCCGGTGCAATCCCGCCTGGACGTGTTCGCCGGGAGCTACAGCCAGTACCACGCGGCACTCGAAGCCCAGCGGGAGGAGCAAACGGCGCGGCAGGCAGAGGTCGTGTACAAAGCTCGCCCCGCTACCCGCCCCAGCCAGGACGAGCGGCGCAGGCAGAAGCGCCTGGTGGAAGTGGAAGGGTTGGTAGCAACCTTAGAAGCGCAGCTGGACACGTTGACGCGCCGGCTGGAGAAACCGCCAGGGGAGGCAAGCAAAGTGCAGAAGCTGGGGGAAGAGTACGTGCGTGTGCAGTCTGAGCTGGAAGGGCTGCTGGCGGAATGGGAATCTCTGCAGGGTTAGGGTTCAATCCGCCTGAGCGCCAGCCTGGATCGGCTCGTCGCCATTGAATGTACGCAGGATCGGCCAGCGATGGACGGTCCAGGCTACCGCGATCAGGCAGCCAATCCCGCCGCTGACGATCGCGAATGTAGTTCCGAAGAGCTGGGCGACCGCACCAGCTTCGATTTCACCCAGCTGCGGACCTCCCATAAAGAAAATCTGATTGATCGAGGTCATCCGCCCGCGGATGTAATCGGGGGTTTGGAGCTGGCGGACGGTGTTGCGGATGATGGTGCTGACCGCATCGGCGCCGCCCATGACAATCAACGCCAGCATCGTCAGCAGAAAAGCTCCGGGACAGACCAAAGACAATGGTTGCCGCACCAAAGACCATACACTGCAATCAGCAACACTGGTCCCTGGCGGCGGATGGATGTAAATTGCGAGATCACACCGAGGCAACCACCGCACCGATCGACTGGGCAGAGGACAGCCAGCCGTAGGCGACCGGGCCTACGTGCAGGATATCCCGGGCAATGAAGGGCATCAGGGTATTGGCGGAAGAGAAGAAAGTGGCAAAGAAGTCCAGGATCATGGTGGAAAGGATGATCGGTGAATTGAGGATGAAATTGATCCCTTCACGAATATCCGCGATGTTTATCGCCGCTCCCTGGCGCTTAACGATCTGCTGCGGCACCTGACCAATTGCGATCAAGGCAACAATCACCGCCAGGAAAGAGATCGCATTGAGCAGATAGGTATATGCCTGACCCCAATAAGCGATGACCAGTCCGCTCAAGGCAGGACCAACCACTGCGCCGATCTCAAAGGCGATGGAATTCAAGCTGAAGGCGCTGGGCAATGCTTCTGCGGGGACCAAATTGGGAACCAGCGACTGGCGCGCTGGGCCATCAAATGCCAGCGCGGACGCCTGGATAGCGGTCAGGAGATAGATATGCCACAGGTCAAGGCGTCCCGCCATGCTGAGCGCTGCCAGGGTCAGAGCGACCAGGGCCATTGTGCTCTGGGTGATAAAGAGCAAATTGCGGCGGTTGACCCTGTCGGCCAACGTCCCGCCGATCAGGGAGAGCAGGACGATTGGCAGCAGGCGCGCCAGCCCGATGCCCCCCAGGGCGATAGGCTTGTCGGTCAGGGTGCGGATGTTCCAGAAGATCGCCCAGACCTGCATCTGGGAGCCGGCAATGGAGATCATCAACCCCAGCCAGAGATAGCGGAAGCGGGGGTAATGGAAAGCAGGCGGGATGCGTAAAGGCATGTTGAGCCCGGTTACGTCCCCCAATCACGCAGGTATAGAAAATCGTAGCCTACGGTGCGGTTGCTGAGCTTGGCAATGGGCGGTAAAACGCGCTTGAAGTGATTGCGGCGGACCCTTTCGGTCACCGCGCGGACAAACGGCTCGCTAAATCCGGCTCGCAGGCAGTCTTCCGGGCTGTAGCGCTGGTCCACCAGCAAGTAGAGCAGCTGGTCGACTTCCGCATAGGTGAAACCGAGCTCGCCTTCATCTGTTTGTTCGCTCCACAGGTCGGCGGATGGAGGCTTGGCGATAATAGCCTCTGGCACGCCCACGGCATAGGCCATCTGGCGCAGCTGGGTCTTGTACAGGTCTCCCAACGGGTTCAACGCACAGGCTGCATCCCCAAACAGGGTGGTATAGCCGAGCAGGATCTCGGTTTTGTTACCGGTGCCCACCACCAGACCATGAAAGGCTTCGGATTGGTCGTAGAGGACAATCATGCGGGCGCGCGCCATGACATTGCCGCGGCGCACGGAGCTCAATTCTGGGAACTGCTCGAAAAATGGGTCGACCAGTGGGGTGATGGGGAGGGTGATACTTTGGATGCCCAGGGTATCAATGACCAGCTGGGCATGCTCAAGTGAGGCAGGAGCGGAAGTCTTGTAGGGCATGCGCACAGCCAGGACATTCTCTGCACCCAGCGCTTCAACCGTAAGATAGCAAGACAGAGCTGAATCCACCCCTCCTGAGAGCCCGATTACCGCGTGGCTGAATCCAACGCGGGTGATCTCAGACTTTATGAAACCAGTCAGGATCTTACGAGCCAGGTCGGTGTTGATATTCAAGTCGATCATCGGGAATCCAGTATCCTTCTGGTGCGGTCAGGGAAGTGGAATCAATAAGTACCGCGGTCGTTCGGTAAATTCGTCTGCAGGATGCGCCCAAGCTCGCGCTGCACCAGCGAGGTACGCTCATCACGCAGCAAGGGCAGGCGGGCGCGCACCCGGTGGAGCTGGGTCAGGTCGATCTCAGCCAGGGTAAGGGCTTCTTCGTGATAGGGACCTTTGGCAACCAGCTCGCCGGCGGGGTCGAACAGGGTGGAGCCTCCCCAGAAGTTAAGGCCATCCTCAAAACCAACCCGGTTGACGTGGGCCACGAAGCAAGTAAACATGCTGGCATACGCGCTGTTGATGTGCTCTACCCAGCGGGCTGATTCCAGCATGGGCTCGCTGCTCAAGCCGCGACCCGGAGAAGCCGAAGTGAAAATCAGGACGTCTGCGCCGTCCAGCCAGAGCAGGTAGGGCGGGGAGGCATGCCAGAAATCTTCACAGATCAAGAGCCCCAGGCGACCGAAACGGGTGTCGAAAGCCTGCACGGAATCACCCCAGGCGAAGAACCGGCCCTCATCAAACAAGCCATAAGTGGGCAGGTACAGCTTGTGGTGCACGTGGAGCACCTGCCCGGCTGAGAGATAGGCGCTGGCGATATAAAAACGATTGCGGCGGTCTTCTTCCACGAAGCCGACCACGATATCGAGCTCCTGGCTGGCCTCCAGCATGCGGGCGAAAAGCGGATCGGAGGCCGTAGGGTGTAAAGCGACCGATGTAGCCAGGTCCTGTAAAACGTAGCCGGTGAGGGAGAGCTCGGGGAAGACCAGGAGATCAGCGCCTGAGCGGTGCGCCTCCTGCACCAGGCGCAAGTGTTCGTCCAGATTGGCGCGCAGGTCCCCGAGGCGTGTGTTAATCTGGGCAAGAGCAAGGGTCAGGCGCATGGTATCTGTTCGTGATGGCTGAAGAAAAATAAATGTACTCCCCAATTATCTGGGAACGAATAGCAGTGCAAGCAATGAGATCCCGCCGAATATCAGGGCAGCCCAGGCATCCGGTCGCAAGCGGTGCCAGAGGATGACGGGGTCCGCGCGCAAGAAGGACAGGCCGAACAAGATTGCTGCCAGGGCGAACAAACCGATCCAGGCGGCAGTGCCGGGGCGCAAGGGGGAATTCTTCAAGCGCTCGACCAGGGCGAAAGCTGCCAGGGCAAGGACAGCGCCAATCAGCTGAACGGGGAACCGCAGCGCAACCTGCCCCCACTCATCGGGAGCAGGCAGCCCGAGGCTGGTTGCCGCCGAGCCATAAGCACAGCCATCCAGCCAGCAGGCCAGCCAGGCGGACACGCTTACCAGGGCTAACAAAGGGAGCAAGCTATCGGCCAGCGAGCCGAGAGGCTCATCGCTGAGCCGGGCGTAGACTGCCAGGGCGATCAACCCACCCGCCAGGGCGCCTGGCCAACCCAACCCACCCAGGGAGACCAAGGGGATGTCCCCCGGGTGGAGGCTGTAGTATGCCCAATTGCCGATCACAAAGCTGGCCCGGCCTCCGATAAGAGCGCCAACCAGAGCACACAGAGCGGCGTTAAAGCGCACCCGGGCTTTCTCTGGGGGCGCCTGCCAGAGCACCCAGGCAAGACCGAGGGCGGCGCCCAAGCCTACCAGGAGCGAAAAAGTGTATACGGCGATGCCACCAGGCAGGTAGAAAGCGACCACGGTTATATGATACCACGTCAAAGTCGCACCAATAATTTGCGGCGTTTACTTGGATGTATAATCAGTATGACAGGCATTGACCCTGCGTCCTTATAGATAGAGCTGGAGGGTGGGTATGGAAGTTTTGTTGAACCCAAATGTTGGCTATATATTGCTGGTGGGGAGTGGCTATAAATATGGGCTAAAATAATGTTATGCAAACATGTCCTCACTGTCAACAAACCACACGCCAAAACAGAGCCGGTAAGACCCAATCCGGTTCACAAAGGTACCGCTGCATGCATTGTGGTCGCAAGTACACACCTGAGCCCAAACAGCATGGCTATTCGGATGAGATGCGCCAGCAAGCCGTGCAGATGTATGTGGACGGCATGAATTTGCGGCGCATCGCCCGGCATTTTGGAATTCATCACCGGACCGTCTCCTTGTGGGTGCAAGCCAGTGCTGCCAGCCTGCCTGAAGCACCTGTGCCCGAAGAAGTCAAGACGGCTGAAATGGATGAAATGTTCACCTAAAGAGCGCGGTCATGGGTTTGACTAGGAGGCGGCCATGGTTTGTTATGATTTTGATTATGCCATCCGGTCGCTACGCCAGGCGATTGACTTTGCGGAGATTGAACATGACTTCATCCCCCTGCGAAAGTGGTCTAACGAGGTCGAGCAGTCCGGTCACGAATTGGAAGAGATGGACCGCCGGTTAAAACACTCTGTAGGACAGGATGTCCTACAGGCAAACCTGCAATCCGTTGCAACTGGCAGGCATTCGCCAGAGGATCCAAGCCGGAAGATTCGCCTTTGGCTCAACAACGGCCAGTTGAAAGACCCGGTCGCACAGCTTGCTCTCCAAGTTCAACCAGCATAAGCGTCACCATGACCTATCCTGAACTTCAGGATAGGTCATATATTTATGAAAAAGAAGGCGTAAGAATAAAACAAAATATTTCCAATCTTATTAAAATATACAAATCAAGCCAGCCTTGCTTTCTCAAACAAACGGGCTATTCGTCTCTACGCTAATTTAAATTGTTCAAGTCTCTCAGTACGGTACTTATCGTTCATATTGTCAGGAGCTGCATTCTGTGGAGGGAGTACGAGCTAACAGGCTTGCCACTGCAGAGACGGTTTAATTCACAAATTATGGTGATCGGTGAAGTCCTGCGAGAGTTATAATCGCAAGTGGAGGGATTATGGCCTCTCCTGTTCTTTCCTCTCTTCCGGGTGATCGATTCGCCTTGCTCTTTCGCCTTGAACTCAGACATTTACATCAAGCCTCGACTTAAACGAGGTGCTGAACCGTGTTATGGACGAAGTGATCGCCACGATCCAGGCTGAACGCGGTTTTGTGATGCTGGTGGAGGAGAGTGGAACCCTGGATTTCCGGGCGGCACGCGGTTTCGACCACCATGATATACAGTCCCCGGAGTTTGAAATATCACGCGGAACTGTACAATGGGTTGCCCGGGAAGGGCAGCCCATCCTGACCAGCGATGCCCAGACGGATGATCTGCTTCAGCGGACGCCAGAGCGTCGCAGAATCTCAAGCTGCGGTCTGTCATGTGCGTCCCCTTGAAGGTCAAGGATCGCGTGACGGGCGTCATCTATGTCGACAACCGGGTCAAGGCTAATGTGTTCACCAGCTCAGACCTGGACCTGTTAGGCGTCATTGCCTCCGTGGCTGCCATCGCGATCGAAAATGCCCGGCTATACCAAGTGTCCTTGAAAGAAGCCCGCATGGAGCAGGAACTTCATACTGCCCGCCAGTTGCAGATCAGCCTGCTGCCAGGAGAGGTCCCCCAGATTCCCGGCTGGGATTTTGCCGGGTTCTGGAACCCTGCCCGTGAGGTAGCGGGCGATTTCTATGATTTCATCCCGCTGCCGGATGGGAAACTTGGCCTGGTCATTGCAGACGTGTGCGACAAGGGAATGGCCGCCGCGCTGTTCATGGCAGTCAGCCGAAGCATCCTGCGCGCCAGCTTAGGAAATTCGCCTACCCCGGCGGATGATATTTCTCACGCCAATCGGTCTATATGCGGGGATTCCAATATTGGCTACTTTGTCACCCTGTTCTATGCGCTGCTCGATCCTGTCAGCGGGCTGCTCACGTATGTCAATGCCGGCCATAACCCACCGCTCCTTTATCAGTCCAGTGCCGGGTCAAGCCGAATGATACCCATTGAGTTGACGCGGACCGGCATTGCAATGGGAGCGGATGCCCTGATCCCTTATCAACAAAAAACCATACAACTCGATCCAGGCGATTTCATCTTTCTATATACGGATGGAATCACCGAGGCAGAGGATCAGGCGAGCCAGGCGTTTGGCCTCCTGCGCCTTCAACAAATCCTGGAAGAACATATAAGAGAGAGCGCGGCTGAGATTATTTCCCGGGTTGAAAAAACCATCACAGAGTTCACAGCCTCCGTCACCCCGTTCGACGATATCACCCTCATGGTCGTGAGGCGACTTTGATCGGTTTGATATTGTAAATTTTTCTTAGGTGTGCCTGCGGGCGATTCAGGCCAGGCCGATCTTTTTCTGGAGTGCGAGGAAGCGGGGGTGGTTGCGAACGCTGTCACACACGGGTTCCGACATACTGTTTGACAACAGTGATGACCTTTGCTCATAAGCTTTTTCCAGCCAGTCTAGAGCCGCTTCTTTTTCACCAAGTGTCAGGAGGAGTTCAGCCGTGACAGAAGGAGGGAGGTCCCGGGCTTCCAACTCTGCAAATACCTGCTTTGCCCGGTCAGATTGCCCGGTGAGTCCGTAACCAGCGCAGAGCAGGAAGGAACTGAGCAGCTGGCCCTGTTTGTCCCCCCAATGTTGCGCCGCTTCGTGAGCACTCGATAAAGCTTTTTCACCCATACCCTTGTAAATGTAAACGATGCCCAAGTTGTAGATGGCAAGTGCATAATTTGGATCAAGCTCCAACACTTCATTCAACAAGGCGACCGCCTCATCGTAGCGGTGCTGGTTGTAGAGCACCCAACCCACCATGGTGAAAGCATTCAGCGAGAGCGGGTCCAGCTCATGAGCGCGCTGGAGCCTCCCTGAGGGCCTCGTCATTTCGCATCAAATCCCGGAGAAGTTGTGCGTACCACTGGTGGGCTGTTGAGGAATTGGGATCGAGCTCGATTGCACGCTTAAACTCTGCCTCCGATCGCTGCCAATTCCACTCCTGATTCAGCACAAATCCGAGTGCCGCGTGGCCCTCGGGCAGAAAGGGGTCCAGCGCAACCGCCCTCTCCGCATTCTCCCGCGCTAGCGATAGTTTGTCCGGTGAAAACCAGGCCACGTTCACCAGCGCGTTGCGCGAGAGCTGCATAGGCTGGGGCGAATGTCGGATCTTCTGAGATAGCCTGCTCGAAATGGTGGATCGCAATCTCCAGAGACTCCCCTCCCCATACCGAGCGAAGTGGTAGCGCCCTTTCAGGAACGTATCGTAAGCTTTAGAGTTCGGGTGTTGAGTGCCTTCCGGTCGTGCGACCGCTTCTGACCTTCCTCGCTCGGCAGGGCTCGTTGCTGTCCGGATCTCACCCGCCACGGCCTGGGCGACTTCCCGCTGAAGTGCCAGCACATCCCGGAGATCCCGTTCGTAGCTCTGCGACCAGAGATGCCGGTCATCGCACCCTTCTACGAGCTGAAGCGTGATACGCACCCTGTCCTCCGCGCGGAGCACCGAGCCCTCCACGACGGCATCCACATTCAACTCCCGGGCGATCTGTGGAACCGGTTTGGTGGTGTGCTGGTAGCACTTGGCGGATGTGCGGGAGATCACCATGAAAGTGCCGAGTCGGGAGAGTTCGCTGATAATGGCTTCGTGCATCCCCTCGACAAAGTACTCCTGATTGGGATCGCCTGAAAGATTGTCGAGCGGCAGGACAACCAGGGATTCGATAAGAGGAGCCTGATCAGCCGACCTTTTCCCTGCACCCGAAGAGGGGACTGCCACGCGTTCCATCGCCCTGACAAATTCGAGCGGCGTGGTAAACCGGTCTGCCGGAACCCTGGCAAGCGCACGCACAATTGCTCTCTCCACTCCGGTTGGTATCGTGTCGCGAAATCAGCCGGAGGCTCGGCACCGGATCCACCAGCTTCCGCGCCAGTGCTGCCGCAGGCGTAGGGCCGGTGTACGGTGTCTCACCGGCGAGCATCTCGTACACCACACAGCCAAGTGCATATGTGTCGGTGCTGGCATCGACCTCACGGCCGCAGGCCTGCTCGGGGCTCATGTAGGCGAGAGTCCCCACGGTGGTGCCTGATTCCGTGATCGAGGTGGGACTAACCAGCGATAGTGCCCGGGCAACTCCGAAATCTGCGAGCACGGCATGGCCGCCGTACAGCAGGATGTTCCCCGGCTTGATATCCCGATGGATGATCCCCTGCGCGTGCGCGTAGGTCAGCCCATCCGCGACTTCCAGCGCATATTGGAGGGCTTGTTCTAAGGGCAACTGCTTGTCGCGGTCGAGCAGCTCGCGCAGCGACTCGCCTTCTACATATGGCATCACATAGTAGAGGAGGCCATCGACTTCCCCGGAAGTCATACAATGGCAAGATATGCGGATGGTTGAGCTTTGCGGCGAGTTCGATCTCCCTCAAGAACCGCTCCGAACCCACAGACGCAGCCACTTCCGACTTGAGGACCTTGATCGCGACCTGGCGATGGTGCTTCAAGTCGTCCGCGAGGTAGACGGTTGCCATGCCGCCCGCGCCTAGCTCCCGATCAACGAGGTAGCGGTCTTTCAGGGCGATCTTAAGGCGTTCGAACTCAGTAGTCATAAGCTCAAGCCCGAAGTGATTGTAATTGTATGATACGCCGTGTTGAGGGGTTGTGCAAGATGCAAAAACGGTCACAGTCGTCTGGCAGGAAGTGGACGTGGAAAACGGCCAGCCACAGAATAGGACCTCCGCCTGCGAGACGTCTGTGTCCAGGTGACGAAGGTGAACCGATACGATCAGTTTCCCCGAGGATATTCAAGGAGGCGGCCATGACTGGAAAATCACTCCCAGGCCTGCCTGCCCCATTCGAGTTCACGTACTTCCGCGAGCGCGCCCTCAAAGCAGCTAATTGACCGAGACTATCCTAGTACTGATCTCTGTCAATCCAAAGACCCGGTTAGATTGGGCGCTGGAACATCAGGCAGCCAAATCGCTGCTGGTAGAAGGTCGTCTGGTAAACGGAGCAATATCATCCAGCCTGGCCAGTTATCGATTTGGAGTAACTTGAAGGAGGAATAACCCAAACTACAACGAGTCCCACAATCAACGCTCCGGTTCTGACATCATGATGTCAGAACCGGAGTTTTCTTTTATCCCCTAAAGCGCATAAGAGACATTCAACTCTATTTAGCGTATGAGGTGCAATTATGGCAGATGAGAGTGTAAGTCAAAACCCTTCCGAAAACCCTGACCCACAAGATAATCGGGTTTCCGGAGATGATATAACCCATCCCCAGGAGCAGCAAACCTTGCCAGACAGGCTGCCACAGAGTCTGATCGAATGGTTGGCGCGCATTAATCGGCGTTACCAAGCGCTCAACCAGGAAAAGACGAACAACACCAGCTAAATTACATCCAAGCTGCTCCTAAGGCAGTGGTGGAAAATCCTGGGCAAGTTCCGAAAAATCAAATACCCAGCTATAGTCTGTGAAACCATCCTGGATGGGAAAACAAGATGTTATCCCTGCCCGTAACACGACCACGCACAACAAGCCTTATAAAGAACTAGGCCGTGCGGTCAAGCAGGGTCTTCCTTAGCAGAGAAATCCATTGCTAATATGCAAGACCCCACAACTCGGAACGACATGGAACGGCGCTTTTACCTGGCCGGGCTTTCCACAAGAGGCAGGCTGTGCAGATATGAATACATGGCCTTGAGTTCATCGTCGGTTGTAGAGGCCCGCACACTCGTCCAGGGCATTCTTGGTTCCGAAAATCCGCTGGTCAAGGTGATCATGGGCACTTTCCCTCCACCCGGTAGCGTGCCGGTGTTGAAGAAGGTCATAAACTGCTCCTCCGTCCACTGCGGAACGATCTGGGTGAGGTTGGGACCGGGGGGCGGGCCGGGCTGGCCATTGTCCACCTTGCCCTGTCAACTGGTCGCCATGGCACGACCGGCAGCCAAGAACATCCACCATATACTTGCCATATTCCGCCGTTCCAGCCTGGGGTGCGGTCACGCGGCCTGCGGGCTGCTGGGCGGTGCGAAAATCCGACAGGTTCATGAAAACCGCACCTAACATGTTGAATTGATTGTTGGGGGTGGGTCCGCCGGTAGCAGGTTGCGAACGCAGGTAAGCGACCAGGGCCTGGACATCCTCATCGCTCAAGTTCCGGAAATTATCCGACGGCATAATCAGCAGCGAACGGCCATCCTTATGCACCCCTTCCCGGATGGCACGAATAAGCTCTCCATCGCTCCAATCATTGATATCGCCAGAGGGCGTGAGGTTGGGAGCGTAGAGCGTGCCCATAGGCGGCATTTCAAACTTCACCCCGAAGTTCGATCCAGAGAGCGGAAGCTCGTTGCCAGGGGAATGGCAGCTCGAGCAGGCATGGGCCAGTTGCTCACCACGGGCGATTTGCGCCGGGTTCCCGGCTACCTGGATCGCAGCAACCGGGTTATCGTAATGCTTATTCAGCTTGGAAAAGCCAACCAGCGCCAATACCAACAGCGCCGCAGGGATGAGTGTCAGCAGCCCAGTCAGGAATACCCCGACCCATTTCAGGAAAGGGTTTTTTATTTTCCAGGCGCGTGTGGTCAAGAAGCCGAAAACCGCGATGACCACAATCAGAATGAGAATTCCAACGATATCAAACATTAAAAGTCTCCTTTTTTGACTATTGTATTAACCATTTCCAACTAAAAAGAAATCAACTTATTACGCAAACGCATGTTTCTGCGTATCAGTGCCGCATGCCCCTCAACCAGCACGATCGAAGCCGCCAGTACAATAGCAATGAGCAAGATGATGCCTTTTCCGGTTGCGGGTTGATTGCCCAGGAACGGTACGTTATGCCCTGGCCCCATGGCGAAAACAAATCCCGCCAGGGCAGTCGCCAACACTGCTCGCTTCGTTCGCCCGATCAGCCACCCGCATAGACCACCGATAACTGCCGCCGGCAAGAGCAAGTCGCGGATAAAAATGACCGCCGCCTGCTCAACGCTGACAGTCGCGATGACGTTCATGCCGGTACCGGTGAAAAGCGGCGGGCGAAGCTGGGCAATGACGACCGCTGGGGCCAGAGTGAGGCCAATCAGAGCAAACCATGCGAAAGTCGTCCACGGTCGTCGCGGCAAGCCGGGTAGCAATTCACCGTATGCCCACCCAACGGCTAACCCTCCGATGGCGGCAATCACCAGCCCAATCGGCAGGATGAACCAGATCGGCTTGATCCAGAAGTGATGGATCACCAGGAAGACCAGCAGACCGGCGACCCCAGCGGACATACCTGCAAGCAAGGATGCCTTTCGATTGCTCATGAGAGGATGATCCTTATTTACTAAAATTGGATGTTTCTCTATCGGATTGCACATTGTTCGGCATATTCGTGTTTTCCACAGTTGCAGTTACCCTCAAGAATACGCGCCCCAGCCAGAACGCCCAAACCGGGAAGCCCACATACGAGATCAGGAATACGACAGCACTCCCGGCCAGGAGTAGATAGTTTGACATAAAAACCCGCCAGGCAACTGCTCCACCCGCTGCAGAAAGCATCACCGGCTCCAATACGAAGGCGGCGCCGACCGCGATGCCAAGCCAGGCGAGCCGCGAGGGCAGACTTCCCTGGCGCCGGCCCAAAAAATTGACGAAGATCAACCACACACCAACCGCGGCAGTGGCAATAAGAACCAGGCCGACCTCCTGTTCAAACGCTATAACCTTGACGATCAGGAGTAGCTGGAGCAGCGCCACTCCCAGCATCCCTGCAATCCCGATTGTGCTGCCAATCAGGCTGAGGCCAGGCGCGGTGGACCGCTGCGATTGGTAAAGCGCCCTTGCGACGACCACTAGGGCAAGCATCTGGAGGATAGGGCAGATGTCGCTGATTGGGCCCCAAATATGGACTCCCTGCCCGGTATTCGGCGCGGATTCAAGTCCGAAGAACAAGAGTAGGGACACCAAACCTAAAATGGCAGCGATACCGCTGAAGTAAGAAGCCCAACCAGCAGAACGGGCGAGGCGGGGGGTCATGTCGTTACTCCTTGATTAACTCGGGTTTGGAATGCAATATTCCAGTGGATGTCAGGCGGATCACCGGTATCATGCGGCTTGTGCCTTTTTCGTATTTCACAAAGTTGTTACTGGCAGTTTTAAACTTTTCGTACAACCGTACCCGTTCATCGCCGCTTATGATCACTGCCCTGGTTTTGAAGGTTTTATCCCCGATTTCGATTGTGGCTTCTGGCCTGTTCTCCAAGTTGAGATACCAGCCGGGGTGCCAATCCGTCCCGCCAGCCGAGGCCGTAACCAGATAATCTTGCCCGTCTTCGATATAGACCACCGGGTTCGTATGTGGTTTGCCCGTCTTTCGCCCAAACGTCGTGATGAGTAGAATCGGTAAATTGGCGATCTTGTTCGCGAATTTACCGCGGCTCTTGCGATAAAGACCGACATGGATGTTATTCGCGATATTGAGAACTCTGAGCAAATTTTTGGATGGTCTGTTGGCCATATCAATTCTCCTGCGATGGGTTGCGATTCTTTCATGTGAAGACGCTTATTAGTCCCCAACTTAATTTCCTGCCGGTGGCGGAACCAATCCGAGCTGCTGCAGGATGCCCAACTGGTCGGTCAAGGTCCAGTCCTCGACCATCCGGCCGTTTTCAGTGCGGGCGAAGATGATGCCCTGCACCACGACTAGCCTGCCAGTCGGCGGGTTGCCCAGGAAGGATCCCTTGTGCGTGCCGCGCATCGTCCAGTGCGCGGCAAACTGATCACCCACGCTGATTTCATCCTCAATCGTACAATGCAGATCTGGGAAGGCGGTGCGGAACATGGCGATCAGCCACTTCAGACCTTGTGGGCCATTCGGAGCACCGCCGAAAGCGTTGTGGGCGAAATGGTCGGGAGATAGCAATTCGTCCACAACCGCCAGATTGCCCTGGTTGAAGGCCTCTTCGAAAATGCGATGGATGAGAGAATCGGTTCGTTTTATCATTTGAGTAAGAGAGATATGCCAATTACAACCTGCATCACCATGGGAAGTAATGGAATTCCGTTGGAAGTCTTCAAAAACGCCAGTGCCCAGAGTAACCCCCATCCGAGGGTAACCCATCCGACCCACCCCGGCAGAAAACCGGTCTGGAGCAAAGCCCATCCAAACCCTGCCGTAGCCAGCAATCCGAGTACGATATAAACGCCGATAAAAGAATCCGCTGCTCTCTGGATGCTCTCGTAATATTCCGGAACCCTTGTGGTGCGGGCGGATTTCCTCCGCGGCCAAAAGGGTCACCGGGACATGCAGCGCCCAAAAACCGATGGCTGAGACAATCCCAATGAGAAACAATACGGCGGCGAGGGTGGAGATGACTGGATCTCCTGCGTCTCGAAGAAGGATTGTCAGCATGACAAATCCCAAAGCCGCCACAATCCATCCGACCAGTACGATGCGGCAACCCAGCCGGTATGCGGCTGGATGCCTGGCAATGATGGGGAGCTTCTCATTACGAGAAAGATTCAATACTTCGCCAAACTGCGCTCGGGCAAAGAGCAAGGCAAGACCACCATGATAGATCAGAGTGCTCAAAATCAGAGCAATTCCTGTAATTGTGGTTAAGCTCATCAAGCAGGTCCTCCATCACACCCAAAGGCCTTCATTGCCCTGTCAGCAGCTCTTTCGTGGCGGTAAAATCGCCTGGTTGAAGGAAGACCTGATCAAAAATGCGACGGGTGATGGTATCAGGTTGACCAGCTGTAATCACTCCCGTCTCCTTAATGTTCATTCATCAATGCAGGAAAATTCGGGGAAAGATTGTTTCAAACCAGGGAGCTCCAGGCGAGGGCTAATAACACAACCTGGATGATTCCAATCAGCGGTCCCAGGGGCAGGGCGAAACCATACCGAAAGATGGCGCTGAGGCCCAGCAGGATCGCCTCGAGGACCGCGCCATCCTTCCTGTAGCCCCATAACCAATACCCTGCTAGGACCTTCAGTCCGCTGACGATGGTGTAACCAATCCCGGCGACGATCAAAGCTTCGATACCCAGCTTCTCAAAAGGTCCTCCCATGAGTCGAATGCCCCCGAACGTTGGCAGACGCCCTTGCGAGAATGCATAAAACGGGGTTGAATCGTGCCAACCAGCCACGCAAAAGCATCGAAGAAAACGACAATGGATAGGGCAGTTGCCAAGGGAGTCGCATGCTTTTCAGACCCATTAACCGAATAGCCATACAACTTCGATCAGAAGGGTCGACAGACGATGCAGAACGGAATATTCAGCATTGCGAGGAGGGCTATCCCTTCGGAAAGAAATCCCGCATCGTGAATAGCAGTCCCATCGCACAAACGGCAGCCACCCCAAAATAAAAAGGCGACTATCTCAGGGACGAAGGATGCTGTCAAAATCAAAACGACCGGGAGAATCCAGGTGGCAACCCATGCCCACTTATTCACCCTGCCGAAATGGGATCAAGATGATGAGAAAAGCATAGAGGTTGAAAGCAGTATGACCGATAAAAAGGGTGGGTTCATCCATAACAAGAAATCATGGCTCAAATGACCCAAAGTCATCAAGGCGGCGGATACGAGCAAGACGATCCATCCGACTTTGAAGCGGGTATTTTGGGCGGACACCGTACTTACGGTCATAGTGGGTACCCTTATAATGTGGTGGATTGAGAGGGTAAATTGGGTTGGGCAGAGCCTTCCATATGCGCCTTGATACTGGCGAGGTTTTTTAATTCTCCGCGTTGAAAAGAGCGCCTCAAGATTGGCGAGAGCAACCGTAGGAATCCTCGGGGGAGCAGTTGCATCGTCACTGTCAAGCGGGTCGCGCTGCCCTGCTTTGCTACCTCCCCACGGAAAACAGCATCCATACCCTTCCCGCTGGCATAGACCTCCCAGTCGACCGGGCGGTTGATGTACCTGTATTCACAGGTCATGGGCGGACTTCCCTTCCATACTGCCAGGAATTTTGTGCCGACCACGATAGGTCGTGGCGTCAGGGCTTCGAGTGAGAGCAGTCCATCCGGGTTCCATTTGAGCTCGTTTGCGAGATCGAAGCAGTAGTCGAAAACCTCTTCAATGGGACGTTGGATCAAGATTGAATTTATAAGCTTAATCCCATGATGATTCTCAGCCATTTCATTGCTCCTAAAATCAGGCTCTCACAGCCTGGCTTTCCAACATGTTTTTCAAAACTTTCAAGTTCGCTTCCACATCCCGTTCCAGACTGGCTAAAATCAGCGGTTCTGCCAGGCTGACAAAACCCCTGGGCTGCATTTTGATCTTCGAAGTGAGTTTCGTGCCTTTTTCTGCTGGCTCGAAATGGTACGATGGTTCAGCAGGAATCGGCCCTGAGATCGTTTTGAAGGCCACCGTGGTATACGGCGTAAATTCGGTGATTTCATTATTCGCTTCCATTTTCCGGCCCAGAAATGTCCGCACAAAGGCAAATTGCGTTCCAACTCCCAACGGTTGTTCGGTGATCTGGCGGATCTCCGTTAACCCGTTTTGCCATTCGGCAGAATGGGTTAGGTCACTCACGTAAGTCGAATACTTCCTCAACCGGTCGCATGATGATGATGCTCTTTTCTATATTGATCATGTTGATCACTCCTTGTGAAAACGATTGATTGTGTGTATTTCTTATGACACCGCTATTATGACAAATAAGATATAAATTGTCATCAGTGTATACACGGAGATGCACACGTATCTTTGAAGTATGTGCTGAATCAGTGGCGAAAGGTTTGGCACACTCCCTGACCGGAACCGGGGTGATAAACATAAAGACGGCCACACCTCGAGGCGTGGCCGCTGCTTGACAGAAATATGGCTTGCGGCTTATGCGGGGGTTTGGGTCAATCCATGATCAATCGCCCAGCGCATGATCTGGGCGCGGCTGGTCAATCCCAACTTGGATAAGATTTTGCTGACATGCGTCTCAACGGTGCGCTTGCTCAAGACCAGTTCAGTGGCAATCTCGCCGTTCGTCTTGCCCTGCCCGATCAGCGCGGCGATTTCGCGCTCGCGCCCGGTCAGGCCATCCGGTGTTTCTTCGAGCGCCGGTGCAATTTCTGGTTTGAGCGGGAGATTCTGGGCGTAGTCTACGGCCTGCTCAAGGGACATGGCGCGCCCGGCCGCCTGCTCCGCCTGGAATTCGGCATCTGTGAGCTTGGCGCGAGCGAGCTCAAGATATTGTTCATCCTCCATTCGGGTTCGCCTGCCATACCGATGCGGCGCGCTGCCCACGCAGTGCAACGGCCGCGGCGAGCAAGCGTGCGCCGGCAGCTGGCAATCCACGCACGACTGCGGTTGCCGCGAAGCCAATCAGGCATTCTGTCATACCAGGCATATTCTGCTCGGCCTGGTGGGTTGCCATACTCTCACTGAATAAAGCATCAGCGCGCTCGACATCCCCCAGGTGCAAGCAGGTGTGTCCCAGATTATGCAGAACAGAGGCCAGATCGTGCTGGGCACCAACATCACGCAGAAGCGCTACACTGTTCTCATAAGCGGTTGTGCGCCTCGGTATATTTCCCTTCGCAGCGCGCCAGATCACCCAGGGAGTTGAGTGCATGCGCGATCCGAAAGGCATCGCCTGCCTCCCGGGCCATTGCCAGACTCTCGTCCAGCGATGCATGGGCAGTATCATAGTAACCCAGCTCAATTGCTACTTCTCCCTGGGCAAGTAAGGTCATGCCCAGATAGAATGGGGGCCCGGACGAGTCCCGCAGCAGTTGGATCGCCCGCTCCCCGATGGTGAATGCGGTTTGATAGTCACCTGCCACTCTCGCTCCAGAGGCCAGGCCAGCCAGGGCGAGGATGAGGATCGGGTTGCCCTCATCCCCGGCCGCCTCGGCCAGGGCGACGGCTTCACGTCCATACGCCGTGGCTGCCGAAGCATTGCCAAGGAACATCGCCAGAAAGCTGGCATAAACCAGGGCATTGGCATGGACAGCCGGAGAAATTCTCTCGTCCGCCTGGGCGAGCAAACGCTCGAACCACACCAGGCCTTCTTGGACATAACCGCGGATCTCCCAAAATCGAGTGATGGCAATGGCGATGCGCAGTCCTGCCTCGATCCGGCCGCTTTCCAGCGCCCAGGCCAGGGCGGCGCGCAGGTTGTCGTGCTCGCCTTCCAGCCAGTTCAGCCAGAGCTGCTGGTAGGCGTCGTTCAGTTTCGGTGCGGCTTCTTCAGCCCGGGCGAGGAACAGGTCCAGGTGGCGGTCGCGCAGCCGCGCCGTTTCGCCCGCCTCATCCAGTTTCTCGAGCGCATATTCGCGGATCGTTTCGAGCAGGCGGTAGCGCGCCTGGGTGCGGCCAATGGTATCCGCGATGACCAATGATTTACTCACCAGTGAGGAGATCCGATCCAGTGTGTGCTCTGCGGCAATTCCCTCCCCTGAGCAGATGGCTTCGGCCGTATCGAGCGTGCAGCCGGCCTCGAAAACCGCCAGGCGGCGCAGTAAAATCTGCTCATCCGCCGTAAGCAGCGCATAACTCCAATCGATGGCCGCGCGCAGGGTGTGGTGACGCGGCTCATGGCCTCTTCGTTGGCCGGAGGTGAGCAGAGCAAAACGGTCATTAAGGCGTGCGGCAATTTCCTGAACAGTCAACACATTGACGCGTGCGCTGGCCAGTTCCAGCGCCAGGGGGAGACCATCCAGCCGCCGGCAAATCTCGACGGTTGATCGTGCATTTTCAGAGGTGAGGTTGAAATTGGGCGAGATGGCGCGCGCCCGCTCAACAAACAGACGAACGGCGTCATATTGCATTAAGTCTTGCGGGTTGTCTTCCAGCTTCGCATTGACAGAAGGCCAGGCGAGACCGGAGACAGGATAAATCGTTTCGCCGGCAATCGCCAGGGGTTCGCGGCTGGTCGCCAGAATTCGCAGGTCGGGCGCCTGGGACAACAATCCTTGGGCAAGCTGGGCGCAGGCTTCCCTGAGGTGTTCGCAGTTATCCAGAATGAGCAGCAACTGTTTTGACCGCACAAAACTCAGCAGCGTCTCCAGCAAGGGCTGGTCTGCGGTCGGGCGCAAGCCGAGCACTTCCACAACGAGCTGCGGCACGAGTGCAGGCTCGCGCAGCGGTGCCAGGTCCACAAGCCAGACGCCATCTGCAAATGTTTCGCTCACCGCATTGGCAATCTGGATTGCCAGCCGCGTCTTGCCGCTGCCGCCCGCGCCCGTGAGCGTGACGAGGTGCGAGCTGAATAGCAGGCGCTTGACGTCAGCAATCTCCCGCTCGCGCCCGATGAAACTTGTCAACTGTACAGGAAAATTTGTGAAGCCCATTTCGATCTGCACAAAACCAGTCGGTAGAGTAGCAATCAACTCAATCTGAGATATATTCTAAACGATATCCTGCCAGTCAGGCTCATAATCTCTGTGGCATTGATCCTGCTCATTATTCGAGCGATATAAGCAAAATAGCCACTCGAATGGGCCTCTATCGGCAGGAGTGCCGGGGGTAATTTACTCTGAGCAAGAGCCGGAAGCGATATTGAAGAGGATGTAAGGGGTGGGAGCAGGCAATTGTAACTTAGGGGAAAAAATCTGGTCAGTTATCGATTTGGAGTAACCTGAAGGAGGAATAACCCAAACTACAGAGAAATCCACAATCAACGCTCCGGTTCTGACATCATGATGTCAGAACCGGAGTTTTCTTTTACCCCCTAAAGCGCATAAGAGACATTCAACACTATTTAGAGTATGAGGTGCAATTATGGCAGATGAGAGTGTAAGTCAAAACTTTCCGAAAACCCTGACCCACAAGAAAAACCGGTTTCTGGAGATGATATAACCCCTTCCCAGGAGCAGCAGACCTTCCAGACAGGCTTCCCCAAAGCCTGATCGAATGGCTGGCGCGCATCAACCGCCGTTACCTGGCGCTCAACCAGGAAAAGACGAACGATACCAGCTAAATGATCACCCTGGCTGCTCCTGGATTGGAGGTGTGCCGTGAAACAATCTGGATAGTTTTCTCTGTTATTACCCCACATTACTACTTCGAACGAAAGGATTGAATAAGATGAACCGATACAAGCAAAGAGAAGACTCTTCCCCCCTCCCTGGAGCAGCCTACATTCGCTATTCATCTGAGATGCAAAGCGACTCCTTCAGTCTGGATGCCCAGCTGCGCCAGATCAAGGAACAGGCTGAACGCGATGGCGTCGAGATCGTCAAGGTGTTTGCCGATCCAGCCCAATCGGCTTACCGCAAGAAATACCGTCCAGGGATCAATGCCATGCGCGAAGCTGCCCGCCGTGGTGAGTTCAAGGTGCTGTATGTCCACAAAGTGGATCGCCTGGGAATGGTCGCTGGAGATCGTCCACGAGCTGCAGGAGCTGGATATCATCTTCAAGGCTGTCCAGCAGCCCTTCGATCTGGGCACACCGGAAGGCAAACGGGTGCCGCACAAATATCAGCGAGGCTCC
>CAVPMW010000029.1:0-9584 GCA_963706515.1 uncultured Chloroflexia bacterium | reverse complement strand
TCCCGGCGGTATGGCGGGCGGGGGAAGCACTGCGCTTTTACTACTTGCTGGGATTGTGGGCACCAGCAGCTGCGGCGATCCTAGTGCGCTGGGCCGGGCGCGGCTGGCCCGGGGTAAAGAGCCTGCTCAGCGGGCTCTGGCTATGGCGCGTGCGCAGGCGGTGGTACGTGCTGGCATTCTTCGGTCCCACCGCGGCTGCCCTGCTTGCCCTGGGGATCGACTATTCTCCTGGGGGGTCCAGCGGCAAGCCTGGCAGGACTAGCAGCCCGCTTCGAGGTTCCGCCGGAGCAGGCGCCTGCGATCTTGCTGCTGCTGCCCATCCTGCATCTGGTCAGCGCTTGAGCAGCGGGGCGATCCCGGTCGAGCTCGGCTGGCGCGGTTACGCCCAACCGCGCTGGCAGGGGCGCATCGGCTGGGTGCCAGCCAGCCTATTGATCGGTGTACTGTGGCTGGTCTGGCTGGCGCCGTTAGCGGGGCAGCTCTCACAGATAGGCTGGCTGGTTCCCCTGTGGGCGTACCTGCCCCTGGGGCTTGCCTTCTCGGTGTTGGAGGCCGTGATATTCAACAGCACTTCCGGCAGCATCCTGCTGTGCGTGCTCTTCTCCGGAGGGGTACGCTCGCCCTGACTTCACTCGGTCTGCTGCAGCTCAGTGGAACTCTTCCATTTTTCGCTGGATCTTCAGCGGGGCTGGCAGCGCTCAGCGCGCGCTGTCTGCCGTCTTTGGGGCCCAAACCGAGGACATCGATCTGCCGATGCATTACTACCTTGATAAGTGAAGGAAGCAGGAGGGATGAGCTGAAGCCAGCCTAGCAGGCTTTGCCATGCTTGACAATTATGGAATTAATGGTAGAATTAGAGTCAATAAAAGTTGAAAAACGGACAGGACAACAGAATATTTAGCGTTCACCCCACCATTTGAATGGGCACCCATTCATCAACCAGAGTCTACCGCGAAAGTCACTGAAGTACCACCCTGTCCAATCGGATAGCTTGGATCTGAATCGGGTGTCCATTCTGCTTTAAATCTCTGAATTAACTGGTATTTGAATCTAAAAGGAGGTGGTCCGGACAAAATATCACCCGCTAAAATTTCTTGCATCACGCCTGAGACCCTGATCAAATCTAAATTCAGGGTACCCCAAAACCGGTTCAGAACGGTTTTTCCCAGAGACTGCGAGAATTGAACGCCCGGTCTCCAAATAATATTCACTCTCGATCGGAGGAAGAAGATGTCTAAATTCCTTAAGATAGTAATCCCAGCAGTGGTTGCATTGAGCATGCTGCTAGGTGCCTGCGCCCAGCCTACCCCCCAGGTGCAAGAAGTCATCAAGACCGTCGAAGTCGTCAAGACCCAGATCGTCGAAGTGGCTGGCACCCCGGTAGTGAAGACTGAAATCCAGGTGGTTACCGCCACACCCGAGCCAAAACAGGAAAAGTTAGAGCTCTTCCATTGGTGGACAGCTCCTGGTGAGCGTGAGGCCATGGATGAGATGCCTCAAAGCACTCGCGGCTAAATTCCCGAATATCGAGCTGGTTGAGAATCCTGTACCCGGTGGTGGTGGCACAGAACACCGCATTGTTCTGAAAGCCCGGATTACAGCCGGCATCCCGCCTGATACCTTCCAGACCCTGGGTGGCGCCGAGCTAAAGGATTATGTCGACAGCGGGGTGCTAGTTCCCCTGGACGATTTCTATACACAAACAGGGTATGGTGACAAAATTCCGAAACCGCTGTTGAATGCCGTTACCATTGATGGGCATCCGTATTCGGTACCGTTGAATATGCACCTGGAGAACATCCTGTACTTCAACAAGAAGTTATTCGACGAACTGAAGATTAAAGCGCCAACCACCTATGATGAGTTAGTTGCAGCCTGCGATACCATCAAGAAAGCCAAACCAGACATGTCTTGTCTGGCGGTAGGCTCAAAGAACGACTGGTCCGATGTCTTCGTCCTGGATACCATCATGATGGAGTTGGGTGGTCCGGAGTACTATGTAAATTTCATGAAGGGCTTGATTGACCCCGCCACGGATCCCATTTTCAAGGACTCTTTGGAGAAATTTGCCAAACTACAACCCTATATCAACAAAGATCACTCGAGCCTGACCTGGGACCAGGCGGTCGACGCGGTCGGCGCTGGACAGGCCGCAATGACCCTAATGGGTACCTGGGCTATAGGGGCTTTCATCAAGGGTTCCAATTGGCAGCCTAACGTAGATTTCGGTGCGGTGACATACCCACAGAAACCTGAGCGCATCCTGCTATTCCATCCCGACACCTACGGCTGCACCGTTGGCGCTCCCGATCCAAAGGAATGCCAGGACTGGCTGAATGTGGTAGCCTCACCTGAGCTGCAGATCCCCACGGACGTCACCCAGGGCGGTCTGTTCGCTCGAAAAGATATCGATCCTACGAACTTCCCGGACCCGATCCGCCAGGAATTGCAGAAGTTTGTAGCCGATCACCCGGATAAGCTGATCCTTGACCAGCACGGCACGATTCTGCCAAATGCTGCTCAGGTGGCGTACCGGACCATCATCTCGTCTTTGTTCGCTGAGCAGAAGCCGGATATTGCGGGGACTATCAAGCAGGTTGCTGATATGATGACAACCTACAATGTCAAGGACGGGGCCGCCTGGTACAAGTGGCCCTAGACGCTCAGCGGCTAACGGTTACCTTGTGGGTGAAAGATTCATTCGTAAGATTAATGCGTTAGATTAGATAAACAGGTAAGGATGCATGATCCACATGTATCCTTACCTGATTTTTCTTAAAGAAGAGATTAATTTCTCTTTCAGTGGAATTAGTCCGTCTAGTAAGGGGTGGATCACGTGATAGCGGCGAAAACGCAAAAAACGCAAAAACGTCGAAGGCAAATGGCAAGCGTAACAGAATTCCTGGTATTTACATTGCCATTGTTGTTATTCCTGATCATCCTTTATGGGACGCTGATCTGGAACTTTTACGTTTCCACGGCGAATTGGGTCAGTACAGCAGCCAATTACACCTTTACTGGATTGAAATGGTATAAGTTCCTATTTAACCAGGGTCGTTTTTGGGTAGATGTCCAGAATAATTTAAAATGGCTGATACTGGGAGTGGTCCCCACAGTGGTCTTAGCGATATTCCTCGCTTACCTATTAGAGCTGGCGCCTATCAGGGGGGTTGAAGCCTACGTCCAGGACGTTAATCCTGTATCCGGTTGCGATGTCCTTCGTGGTGACCGGGACGATCTGGTCGTGGATGTATCAACCTGAAAGAGGTGTGATAAATACCACACTGGGCAACATTGGTATTCACTCCCCGTTTACATTTACCAATGACCCCTCTACGGCTACCTACTGGCTGATCTTAATCTTCGTATGGCAGTACCTGGGCTTTTCGGTCATTATTATCCAATCCTCCTTCCGTACTTCGGAACTGATCGAGATGGTTGAGGCTGCCACCGTGGACGGAGCTTCCAGAGTAAGGACGCTTTTCTCGGTGATTATCCCCAATATTCGCTCGGGCATCCTGGTGCTGGTGTCGCTTATTGTTGATCTCCACGCTAAAAGTGTTTGACATCGTGTGGATCGTAACCAGGGGTGGACCCGGTATCTCGACCGACGTACTGGCGACAAATATGATAGTCACCGCCTATGACCAGCGTCTGGCCTCAGCTGGGGCGGCGATTGGGGTAATCATCTTCCTTATGGCATTCATCATTGTCATTCCCTACACCATCTACGCTGTTAAGGAAGTGGTTTGAATGAAAAGCAATAGCAAATCCCTAAAAATCATTGTATATGTTGTATTGGTACTGCTGAGCTGTATATATATATCTGCCAATCTATATAATGATTAACAATTCTCTGAAGACGTTGCCAGAGATCCACACAGCGAACTTACATGGCATTCCCTCGGGTACCGCAAATTCAGAATTATACGGCAGCATTATTTGGAAGCCGGGATTTCTTGATCCCGATGCAGCACCCAATCATAAACTCGACGATCATAACAGTTTTAGTTACTGCGCTGGCTGCGTTCTTCGGTGGTCTCGGAGGGTATTATCTTAGTCGTTCCAGGACGACCTTCAGCAGGATAATCTTCGTTCTGGTGGGAATAGCGTTGTACATGCCGTATCAAGCGGTGATCATTCCCTTGACGACAATCACAGCTAAAAGTGGGCTGGCTAATACATATTTTGGCTTAATTCTGTCTTACTTGATCATAAACATACCCCTGGCATCAGTATTGATGGGGACATTCTTCCTATCGGTTCCCCGGGAGCTGGAAGAGGCCGGTCAGATGGATGGAGCCTCCAAAGTACAGATTTTCTTCAGGATCGTTTCCCCCATTTCATTACCGGCTTACGCCTCCGTGTCAATTATCATATTTACCCAGGTTTGGAATGAATTCTTCATTGCCCTGACATTGAGTACCCCAAAAACCCAGACGGTGCAAGTAGCGATGGCTATGACCAGGGAAGCACGATCTCTCCTTATAACCTACAAATGGCGGCTTCTATGTTAACGGTTATCGTGCCACTGCTATTCTTCCTCCTCCTGGGCAGGTACTTCGTGCGCGGCATCCTGGCTGGGGCGCTGAAAGGGTGAGCGGGTATACCCAGGCGCACATCAGGGATTTCCTAGACTGCAGTTTGTGCCTGGGCGAGTAAAAAAAGCGATTTACAGGCAATCGCCCTGGTCGGCTCGTACGCCCGCGGGGCAGCGACAGCAAGCTCAGACATTGACCTGATCATTCTGACCGATACGCCAAGGCGCTACCTGGAGGATACTGGCTGGGTAGGTCATTTCGGCGTGGTGGAGCGCCTCCAGGTTGAGGATTATGGTCCCGTTATCTCAGTCCGCGCCTGGTACCGCGGCGGACCGGAAGTGGAGTACGGGATCGCCGGGCCTACCTGGCTCAGCCAACCGCTCGACAAGGGGACGCGGCAGGTACTCTCCGGCGGGACCGTCATCCTGTATGAGCGGGCGAGCGCTGCTCACACCCATTTTGAGAATAATCAAGCGATAGGATTCAGCCTAAGTACAGACACAATAATTCTGTTAGAAGTTCAGGTATTTTCTAATCCTAATTAGCGAAGCACCATCATTCAAAAATTTTATGACTGAACTTAGTGTTCCGATCAACCTGATTAATCGGATTGATCAGGCGGAAACAGAATACATTAAGCACTGCGGCACGAACGTTCGCTATTCACCCCGTATTTCAATTACTCATTTAGGATTTGCGTAAGTCCAAATTAATCGGAAAATCGATTGCAGTTGGAATAAAATTGAATATCGTGCACAGATTTTCACACAAGGTCATAATTGCTGGCTTAGTTCTCACCCTTTATCTCATCCTCGCCATTTCCTACAGCTTACTCGTACCGTCATTTGAAGCACCCGATGAAAACGGACATTTTGGGTACGTGTATACCCTGGCGAATGGAAGGCGTATGCCCATCCAAGGAAAGCCCGGAGGTGGCGAAGCTCATCAACCGCCTCTCTATTATCTGATTGCTGCAATTCCAGCTTCACTATCAAACCTTAAGGATACTCGCGGATCATTCATAGCGAACCCAAATTATTTGTATACTAGCCCAAAATCGCGGGTTGCACGGTTCGGCAGATACATTTCCTTATCTAGGACAAGTTAAAACTTTACACTTCGCCAGGTTCGGATCGATTGTTTTGGGAGCAGGATCTGTCCTATTGATCCTGGTGTTGGGATGGGAATTGTTTCCAGAGACTTTAGGAATCGGCTTATTGGCAGCACTGCTAATGCTGTTAACCCCGCAGTTCCTCTTTATCAGCGCGGTCTTAAATAACGACAATTTACTTATCTTAGCTGCATCAGCCGCATGGCTGCAGTCCTATCGAACTCTGAAGGAGCCAGACAAATGGAAAAACTGGTGGTTGCTGGGAATCACTGCAGCCCTGGCTTTTCTGGCAAAGCTTACCGGTATTTCAGTATTAATCACCGTAATTTTATTGCTCATCTATATTTCCATAACCAGACGATCATGGGCGTTTCTCGGCAAAGGATTGCTCGCTCTTATAGTACCGGTCTTCGTGTTAGCAAGCCCATGGTTTCTTTTCAACCAGATCAACTATAGAGATCCGTTAGGTTGGAATGTGTACACTCAAATATATAGCCATACTCAGCGGAATATTGCCTTTGACCTTGGGGCAAATTGGTGACTTCTGGCGGATCCAGTTCGAATCCTTTTGGGCGACCTTTGGCTGGATGCTGGTTCGTGCGCCCGATTGGTTTTATATAGCTGCTCGCGTTTTACTACTGCTCAGCCTGGCAGGTATCGCACTGGCCTGGATAAAAGGCAGGTTGCGGGAGCTTAATACTCTGCAACGTCGTTTTATGGTTTATTTAGGGATTTCTATTCTGGTCCTTGAAGGAATCCTCATCGTGAATTTGACTCAATGCATGGAGTCTTGCTATCAAGGTCGCTATTTATTACCAGTAATTGGTCCAATTATGTTGTTAATTGGATTCGGAATATGGAACCTCATTCCTAGATGGAGTCTTGCATTGAGCATAACAGTCGTAACTGGTATGCTCATTGCAAATATTTTTTTACTCAATCAAGTCATCCTTCCAACCTATAAAATAAAAGCGCTGCCGCTGTCAAAGGTGAATACTATTCCAAACTTATTTCATGTAGGCTTTAATGATAAAGTAGATTTGATTGGATATGAATATAATGCTGACAAGGCAAATAATCGTTTGCGTTTGAATTTATTCTGGCAAGCAAAACAGCTTGAGCATAATTTTACTACACGAGTAAACATCATTGATCCTAATGGATCGTTGCTAACAAGCAGTGAAGCGATTCCTGGAAAAGAGATAGGGTACCCACCGCGCCATTGGTTAACAGGAGATCTGGTGGAACAGCACTTACGGATTGACCTACCGGACTCCGCTCCTGAGAAACCCTTCCATCTGCAGATTCAAGTTGTGGATGGAATTACAGGAAACCCTGTTCCAGTACTCGCTGATAATGGCAGCACCTCAGAATGGTTCGATATATCGATTAATCCATAAATATTTAGCGCGTCCATAACATCCTCCCCACCCGCTATAAACCGCTCGAATGTCCCCCTTCGCCTACCTCTCCGTCCTGACCTCCATCGTGCTCGCCCTGGGAATTACGCGCATCCTGGCGGGGTACGGGCAGCTCGTCCAGGTGCGGCATGAAGTGCGCGTCTACTGGGTGCATGCATTCTGGGGGATCAACGTGCTTCTCTACCTGCTGATGAACTGGTGGATCTTGTATCGCTGGCAGGTCGAGACAAAATGGACTTTCTTCCTGTTTGTATTCGTCCTGCTCAGCCCGGTAATCGGCTACCTGCTCGCGGCGCTGCTCTTCCCCGAGCACATCGATAGCGGCGCAGACCTCAAGGAGCAGTATTACTCCAATTCTCGTCTATTCTTCCTCCTGGCTGCGCTGCTCTCGCCGATCGACCTGATCGATACCAGCTTGAAAGGGGTAAGCCACCTTCTGGCTCAGGGTCCGATCTATTTTGTAACCATCTTCCTGCTTTTCACGCTCAACCTGGTTGCGGCGAGCACGAAGCGTGAAAGATACCACGAATTTTTTGTAGTATTTTTCTTTATATACATACTTTTATTTATCGGGATCAATCTGCGCGTCCTGGCCTGAAAAAGCCTCTAGAGCCGGCCAGGCGCAGATCGATCATATCCGAAAGGGAGACCAACCCCATGGAAACTTTCAAGAAAATACTGGCAGTCCTGGTGATGGTGATCTGCGTGTTGGGCATCGCCATTGCGCTCTCGGGGATCGTGGGAAGCTGGGTAGCCAACCAGCTCGCAATCCACCAGGGGAGCGTTTTCCTGGAGCACACCGGCCAGGTGCTGGCAGGAGTGGACACTGGATTGAAATCGGTCGAAGGCGGGCTGGGAACCGTCGACCAGCTCATCGAACAGGTAAAGCAAATCCCACTGATCGGGAACCTGGTAGCTGGCTTCAGCCAAAATGTCGGCGGGCTGAGCGGTCAGATAACCGACGTGCACGGTCAGGTCACGGAGCTCCAGGGCATCGTGGCTACCTTGCAGGCGAACTTGAGAAGCTGGGTGAACCTGGCGACGCTGGCAGTCGATCTCTTCCTGGTCTGGTTCGGTCTGGCGCAAGTCAGCGTCTTCTACCACGGGTTGGACTGGTACCGCAAAGCCGGGGAATCTCCACCGAGGCAATCCTTCAGCTGAGCCGCCTTCGAATAACCCGGCCTGATACTGGTTCTGCAGGCAGTATCGCATAAGTCATCCACTGCTGATTTTTGGTCTTACGCAGCTTGCGGAGGAGCGGAGGTTTAAAATAGATGAATTGAGGGCATTTACCCTCAATTCATCTATTTTTCCGAAATTTCCCCTCATCCGCCGGCGAAAAACCCCTGGCAGGCAGGGTTGCCTGCATGCGACCGATCTGCTCGGCGGTTACACGCTCGCCGAACGGATCGAAAGCGAAGAGCAGAGCGCCCAATACTGGTTCCTGCCGTGCAAGGACGAGGCGCGCCTGCGGAACGGCGCGGCGTGCGACACTCAGGCTGACCGCTTCCGGCAGCAGAGTGCCTTCCCCTTAAACAACCCACCTGCCAGTACTACCGGGAACGGGTCGAGCAGTAAGCTGTGACGCTCCGATAAGCTCAGCGCCACGCGGCTGAGGCTCGTCACCGATAGCGAGCAGAATGTCCGCTGCGACCGGGTCAGCATAGCGCTGCTGCGCCTGGAAGAGCAGCGGCGCAAGGGAAGCTTTGAATTCATCGCCGGCTTCCCCGCTGGCGAGACCGCCGGCTGCCAGGCGGGCAAGCTCAGCAGGGCTGGATAAGCCCTTGAGGCGGAGGACCAGCTCGGTGAGCATCGTCGGGCGGCCGCGCCCATCGGCAGCCTGAAAGACAGCCTGGAGCGCCTGCTCACCGGCTGCGATCTCGCCGACGGCGAACTCGCCGGCGCCTTCCTGGCTGTACCAGGGGGAGTGCCACTCCGCCCCCTGCGGAGTGCGGATGCAGCCGCCATCCGCCGCTCTGCGGAGATTACCAGCCCCACAGCGTCCGGGGTATCGGCGCAAGGCAAGCAGGGGGTAAGCTTTGAAGGTAACTTGTTGAGCAAGGCCGAGGCTATCCAGGACAACACGCGCCGCGCCGAAACCTTTCGCGGCCCCACGACCAGCCAGCCCGAAACAACCCGCGGCGACCTGACCGGGCTGCAGGCCGGCCTGCGCCAGAGCCTGGCGCACGCTCGCCGCGGCTGCCTCCAGCGCCTCTCCAGAGGTCAAGGCAGCTGGGTGATGCGGGGCAGACCGCCCCCAACCGACGATTTTCCCGTTAGGCTCTGCCACCAGGCACAGCGCCCTGGAATTCCCCCAGCCACCCCCAGCAGGTAGGACGGTCTCATTCCAATCCGGAACTGCGCGCAAGGCACAGCAAGCTGGCGAGCATTGGATTACTTTCCCCTCCAGAAAAGAAATGAGCTTACATCCGCTTCCACTAAAAGTGGAAACGCAAGAAAATCAGACCTGCGGGGTCTTTAAATGCAGTATTCATTGCAGGGATGAACATA
>CAVPMW010000028.1:0-10475 GCA_963706515.1 uncultured Chloroflexia bacterium | reverse complement strand
GGGTTTCGTGAGAACCCCGCGCTGCTCGGCGCCTTCCCGTCCCAGGTCACGTCGGCGATGAAGGGTTTGCCGCCGCCATCCACGATCGCCTGCACCACCTTGCGCACGAACACCGGGTGGACGGTCGAGTAGCCGATATTTTGTCCGGTGTGCATCTTGATCGCTACCAGCTCATCCTTCACCCGCTCGCGCAGCTGCAGGCGCTCCAGGAGCAAGTCCAGCTTGGCGGGCAATGTCTCCTCGGCTTTCAGGTGGGTTTGGCGGGGCGAGCCGTAATAGACGATGCTGGGCATATGGTTCTCCAAGTTTGGGATAAATTGTGCAATGGCCGATATTTGAGATTTCGAATTGCAAAAATACTTGTCTGCCAACCACGAAGTTTCTGGAAAATAGTATAACATCGATCGCTGCACGAGCATCGCCAGCAAACCTGCTTGGGCGCTGGTATAATGCGTTGACCGCGTGAGAGAGGAGGCTCGCAATCTATGCGCACATTTATCCTGGTCATCGCTCTCCTGCTCGTCGCAGGTTTGCTCCTGGTTGGGGCAGCCCGAGCACTGGGGTTACCCTTCCCGTGGATCGAGACGCCCAACACGGGTGGATACAACCCAAACCAGCCGTATGCTACCCCGCCGCGGGTGGAGCGGGGGGGGCTGTCACCCCTGGAACCTCGGCTGGCACACCGGCGAAGCAGTATTTACCTGCCAGTAATCCGCAGCCCAAATTAAGCTCCCGGATGCAGCGCTTCATACACAGAATGGGCTTAGCTCGCTTGCTGGCGAGGTGCGCGGCGATATAAGCTGCATCGTCTCCCACCCCCATCAGCAAGCCGGATTTCTGGTTAACCAGCCAGGGCAGCCCGACGAAATACAGCCCGGGCTCCCCGGTTACCCCGCGGCTCTGGATGGGAAATCCGTAGCTGTCAAATACAGGGAGCTTCACCCAGCTGAAATCGAAACGATAGCCCGTCGCCCAAATAACGGCGCTGATTCCCGCAGATTGGAAATCCAACTCGCGGATCTCAGGCTGCTGGTACCCGTCATGCAGCGCCGGGAGTCTCTCCGGTGGTGCATCGATGTTATTCTTCTCGATATACTCGTCGACGATCCTGACGATCCAGGCTTCGAATTCATCTGCCTTTTTCAGGTTAGCGCCCAAATCCCCCTGGATCTCGATTTTGCCGCCGCGGATCTCACCCAGGTGCCCGAGCAGAACCACCCCATCCCGGACAAACTGGTGAAGGTTGATCGTGTGCCCGCCGTTATTCCCACTGACATGCGGGTTGGCGGCGAACCGTGCTCCAGGAGAGGGAAGCCGGCTGGGTGGACTGCTCATAAAGCCGCTGGCATCCAGCCAGTAGAATATATCCCGCCCGCGGTAGCGGCGCGGCGCCCGCCCTGCGCTGCTCACGCTCAAATAAACCTGCCTGCCAGCCTGGTACAGCTCTTCGGCGATTTGGGTGCCGGACTGACCTGAGCCGACCACCAGCACCGCCCCCGCAGGCAGCGCTTCTTGGATTGCGATACTCACCCGAGTGCATCTGCAGGATACCGTCCGGCATGCCCGAGCTCACCGGGGGAATTTTCGGCTGCTGGTACAGCCCCGCGGCGACTACCACCCGGGCTGCCTGCCAGGTCTCATCCTCTGTACGCACCGTGTAGCCCTCCTCGCTGCGCTCTACTGAAATAACCCGCTCGCCGAAGCGAACCGGAAGCTGGTTGCCAGCCTGGTAGCTCTCGAAATAAGCCACCAGGGCATCCCACCCGAGAAAGCCATCCGGGTCAGTGCCAGCGTACTCCCCGCCAGGTAAGCGGATGCCCCAATTCGGCGTGTTCAATGTGAACGAATCCCAGCGACCATATTTCCAGGCAGAGCCGGGACAGTCCGCCTGCTCGAGCACGATGTGGGGCTTGCCGTATTGGGACAGGCAGTAGCTGACTGCCAGTCCTGCTTGCCCTGCGCCGATGATGATGGTATCTTCCGTGAATTTCACCATATCACTTCACCTAATAAATCAGCGTGCCAGGATTTTCGCTGCTCGCATAAGATTTATACTCAACGGAAAGAAAAATTCCGGATAATTATAACGAGATATGCCAGGATTTGAAGCACGAGAGATAGGGTAATCGCATTTAGCTATATGCGGTCCGCAGGCATTTTCAACATGCGATCAGTTAGAATAAAGAGTGAGTGGGATTTCAATGAAATCGATATTGGTCCGTTATCCCCTGGCAAGCTTCTTTGCCGTGACCTTCGGGCTGAGCTGGCTGGTCTGGATCCCGGCGGCATGGCGCGCGGGGGAAGCGCTGCGTTTTTACTACTTGCTGGGATTGTCGGCGCCTGCCGCTGCGGCAATCCTCGTGCGCTGGACCGGGCGCGGTTGGCCCGGGGTTAAGAGCCTGCTCAGCGGGCTCTGGCTGTGGCGCGTGCGCAGACGGTGGTACGTGCTGGCATTTTTCGGACCCACCGTCGGCTGCCCTGCTTGCCCTGGGGATCGACTACCTCCTGGGAGGTCCAGCGGCGAACCTGGCAGGATTGGCAGCCCGCTTCGAAGTTCCGCCGGAGCAAGCGCCTGCGATCTTGCTGCTGCTGCCCATCCTGTATCTGGTCAGCGTCTTGAGCAGCGGGGCGATCCCGGTCGAATTCGGCTGGCGCGGCTACGCCCAACCCCGCTGGCAGGGGCGCATCGGCTGGGTGCCAGCCAGCCTGCTGATCGGCGCCCTGTGGCTGGTCTGGCTGGCGCCATTAGCGGGGCAGCTATCACAAATAGGATGGCTGGTTCCCTTGTGGGCGTACCTGCCCCTGGGGCTTGCCTTCTCCGTGCTGGAGGCGTGGATATTCAACCGCACTTCCGGCAGCATCCTGCTGTGTGTGCTCTTCTCGGGAGGGGTAAGCTTCGCCTTGACTTCGCTCGGGCTGCTGCAGCTGAACGGAACGCTGCGGGTTTTTGTGATATTCTGCGGGCTGGCAGCGCTAAGCGCGCTGCTGGCTGCCTTATACGGGGGAAAAACCGAGGATATCGATCTGCCTATGCATTATTACCTGGATAAGTGAACGGGAGCGATGAGCTGAAACCAGCCTTCCACTCTGTGCCATGCTGTCATTGTTCAGGGAAAATGACACCCTAACTGGTCAGGGAAAATGTCACCTTGACCTCTGGCAGGGTGTAAGTATAATCTGAAGCACCCCAAAGGAAAGGCGAGAAGGCCAGGAGCTATCCGGTCTGCTCGTCTTTTTTTCATCCTGGTTGCTCATCCCAATTTCCTGCCTTTCAGAGATATTTTAGAGTGCCTCCAAGGGTGGTCAGCCGGAGGCTTCCAGGGTTGCCTGGGTGGTTTGGGCTGGCTGACCGTTTGCGGCTGAGGAGGCAATGATGCGGGGGTTGCCGGTTGGAATAGACCCACCCGAGGCGGAGCGGAGGTGGCGCTCTGGAAAGTGACCAGGTGTTGTCCCTGGTAGAAAACGGCCAGGCTGCCATCCAGGTAGTGGTGCAGAGCGACCTTAGCCTTGGCGTAGCTCTTGCGCCCTGGTCCGGGCGGGATCTGCAAGCGATGGGTGTTGAAGGGGATGGTATTGTCATTGGTCACGATGCGGGTGTACTTGAAGCAGAAGTAGTCTGGCGGATCCTGCTCCGCTGGCCAGGGAAGATAAGCTGAGCCAGGCTCAGCCGCTTCGACCGGAAAACGAGCGTTGAACTTGGGCAGGTAAGCTGCCAAGACCCGGTTGGCACTCTCCAGGTCGTTTGCCCCGGCCTTGCGCAGCTCCTTGACCAGGCGGTCTTGCAAGGTTCCCCACATCCGTTCGATGCGTCCCTTAGCCTGTGGGCTGCGAGCAGCGATCAGCTGGATGCCCAGCTCGTCCACCAGGCGACCGAACTGGGTACGCGGCAGCTCGCCGCTCAGTTCCTGCTCCACGGTTGGCTGGCTGGGGCTCTGAAAGATAGTGTGCTGATCGGCGTAGATGGACTGCGGGATCCCTTTCCGCTTGCAGACCTGCTCTAACACCAGGAAATAGCCGGCGGCATCTTCTTCCTCCCGGAAGACTGCCCCGGGTACTTCATTATTGGCGTCGTCGATCATCCCTACCAGGGTCAGCCAGGGTCCGCGACCTTCCAGCCAATCATGATGGCTGCCATCCGTTTGCAGCATCATCCCCGCCTGCGGGTAGCGCTTCCTGTGGCGGCGATACTCCGGCGCTCGGCGTTTCCGGGGACTTCCCTGTCCGGCTGCCCGCCGGATGCGCCGCAGGGTCGAGCGCGATACCACGATCGGCTCAGGCTGCTCAGCCAATTCTTCAGTAAAGTGGCTGTCGTTGTAGTCGGAGTAGGTCTCCTTGGCCAACCGCAGGATCTCCTGACGCACCTGCTCTGGGATGCGGTTGGCAGGACTTCGACCACGGTTCCCGTGTGCCAGGGCTCCTACCCCGCGCTGACGAAAGCCAGCCACCAACCGCCGAAAATGCCGTTTACTGATCCCCAGCAATTCACCCGCCCTTCGTGCAGTGACTTTCCCGCTTTCGTAATCTACGATCATCTTCACTTTGTGTTGTTCTTTCATCGTCAATATCACCTGTGTGTCCATGGGGTGACATTATCGCTGAACACTTAGAAGGTGACATTTTCGCTGAACAACAACACCACTCTGCCGTGCTTGACAATTATGGATTTAATGGTAAATTAGAGTCAATAAAAGTTGAAAAACGGGCCGGACAATAATAATTAACGTCCCCCAACCACTGTATGGACACCCATTCGTCTAACCAGGTCTACCGGCGGAAGTTCCACTGAGGAACCACACTGTCCAGATCGGATAGCTTGGATCTGAATCGAGGTGCCCATTCTGCTTTAAACCGCTGGTCTTTACTACTGGTTAAATGTTAGGAAGGAGGTGGTCGCGGTCAAGATATCCCCGCAAAATTTTTTGCAGCGTACCTGAGACCCTGATCAAATATAAATTCAGGGCTCCCCGAGAACCGGTCCTAAACGGTTTTCCCAGAGACTGTGAGGTTCGAACGCCCGGTCTCCAAACAATATTCACTTTCGATCGGAGGAAGAAGATGTCTAAATTCCTTAAGATAGTAATCCCAGCCGCGCTGGTTATGAGCCTGCTGCTGGGAGCATGCGCACAACCTACCCCTCAGGTGCAAGAAGTCATCAAGACCGTCGAAGTCGATCGAGACCCAGATCGTCGAAGTGGCAGGCACCCCGGTAGTGAAGACCGAAACGCAGATTATTACCGCCACGCCTGAGCCTGAAGCGAAAGAGCTGATCGATCTTCCACTGGTGGACTGGTCCCGGTGAGAAAGAAGCCGCCGATGCCATGTTCAAGGCACTGGCGGACGCATATCCGGATATCACCGTCGTCCAGAACCCGGTCCCAGGCGGCGGCGGTGTGAACCAGCGCACGGTCCTGCAAGCCCGTATGACCGCTGGTTTACCGCCAGACACCTTCCAGACCCTGGGCGGCGCTGAGCTGAAAGGTTATGTCGACTGCCGGCGCACTGGAGCCTCTGGATGATCTGTAGACGGAGCTGGATTACGCCAACAAGATCCCTGGCCCTCTCGCCAAGGCTGTCACCGTCGACGGGCATCCGTACGTCGTCCCGTTGAACATGCACATCCAGAACATCCTGTACTACGACAAGGCGCTGTTCGATGAGCTGGGCATCGAACCCCCGACGACCTTCGATGAGCTGGTAGCTGCCTGCGATAACGATCAAGGCTGCCAAGCCCGATCTGACCTGCATCAGCCAGGGCTCCAAGGAGAAGTGGGAAGACGCCTTCATGTTCGACAGCCTGTATCTGGAGCAGGCCGGCGCCGAAAATTACGTCAAGCTCTACAAGGGCGAGACGGACGTCGCCCAGGATCCCGCCTACAAGACAGCCGCTGGAGAAGCTCGCCCAGCTCAAGACCCTACATGAACGAGCGATCACTCCAGCCTCACCTGGGATCAGGCGGTTGGCTACCTCGGTCAGCACAAGTCTGCCATGACCCTGATGGGCACCTGGGCGATCGGCGCTCTCACCGAGGGCGGTGAGGTGACCTCCGGTGTGGACTTCGGCGCGGTGACCTTCCCGCAGAAGCCCGACCGGATCCTGCTCTTCCACCCGGATACCTATGGCCTGGCAGCCGGCGCTCCCATATCCAGAAGTCGTCATGGATTGGCTGAAGGTGGTGGCTTCCCCTGAGCTGCAGATCCCGACCGACGTCACCCAGGGCGGTCTGTTTGCTCGCACCGACATCGATCCGACGGAATTCCCCGATCCGATCCGCCAGGAGTTGCAGAAATTCGTTGCCGAGAATCCCGGCAAGCTGATCCTGGACCAGCACGGCTCGATCCTCCCGGCCACCGCCCAACCGATTTACTGGGATATCCTGTCCTCCTTCCTGGTCAGAGCCGGACGTGGCAGAAGCACCATCCAGGCCGTCGCCGACATGATGACCACCTACGATGTCAAGGATGGCTTCTTCCTGGTACCAGTGGCCATAAAATCTGTGCAAGCAAGCCGGGTAATTCATTTGACCAGGTTTGGTACGTTACAACCTGATCAGTTGTCTCTGAAGCGGGAGTCCTACCGCCTCAGAGACATCTTTGTAACTAGCAATCCCGGCAAGCAAGTGTTCACTTAGCTTAGCCTGGGCATCAAAGCCGGCGACTCTAACAGTAGAAAGGGGTAATCAGCGTGCAGCTCACGAAAAGCCAGAGAGGGAAATTTTCCTTCGTCGATAACCTGGTCTTCCTGGACCCCTGCTGTTCTTTGTCACCATCCTGTACGGCACCCTGATCTGGACGATCTACGTCTCCTTCTCGAATTGGAAGATCATCCGGCCTGACTATACCTTCGCGGGCTTGAAGTGGTATCAATTCCTGTTCAACCAGACCGCGCTTCTGGGTCGATGTTCAGAACAACCTGAAATGGCTGATCCTGGGCGTGATCCCGACCGTCATCGTCGCCATCCTGATCGCCTATATCCTGGAGCTCAGCCCGTTATCGCGGCGTTGAAAGCTACACCCGCACGCTGATCCTCTACCCGGTGGCGATGTCGTTTATCGTGACCGGAACCATCTGGTCCTGGATGTACAACCCGACAAACGGGGTGTTCAATACGATCCTGGCCAACCTGGGGATCAACTCCCCGCTGAAGATATGCTGACAAACCCGGATACTGCCACCTACTGGCTGATCCTGATTTTCATCTGGCAGTATCTGGGCTTTGCAGTCATCATTATCCAATCCTCTTTCCGCACCTCCGAGCTGCAGGAGATGGTCGAATCCGCCACGGTGGATGGCGCATCGAAGATCCGCATCCTGATCTCGATCATCATCCCCAACATCCGCTCCGGGATCCTGGTGCTGGTCTCCTTTTATTGATCTCAACCTTGAAGGTGTTTGACATCGTGTATATCGTCACCTTCGGCGGACCGGGATCTCTACCGACGTGCTGGCGCTGAATATGTGGATCACCACCTTCCAGCAGCACCTGGTCGCCGCTGGGCGCGGCGCATCGGCGTAATCATCTTCTTACTGGCGTTCATCATCGTCATTCCCTACACCATCTACGCTCTCAAGAGGTGGTTCGAATGACCAGCAAAAGCAAATCCCTAAAAGTCCTCGTCGTTCGTCGTGCTGGTCGGCCTGTCCATCGCCTTACCTGCTGCCCGTTTATGTGATGGTGAACACCTCCGCTAAAATCCATCCCCGAGGTCCATGGAAGCAAACTACCTGGTGCCTACCCTTAACCCGCAATGGAAAAACTATCACCGACGTGCTGTTCGGCAGCCCGATCTTCCCGACCGCGATGATCTCCCGCCTCGTCAACTCGATCATCATCACCGTTTCGGTGACGGTCTTATCGGCGTTCTTCGGTGGTCTGGCGGCTACTACCTGGCGCGCAACCGCAGCACCTTCGCCCGACGTTCTTTTCGTGCTGGTGGGCATTGCCCTCTACCTGCCTTACCAGGCAGTGATCATCCCGCTGGTCACGATCATGGCCAAGACGCACCTGGCGCTGAGCTACTGGGGCATGATCTTGAGCTACCTGATGCTGTATATGCCCGTTGGCCTCGGTCCTGCTGGGCACATTCTTCCTTGCGGTGCCGCGCGAGCTGGAGGAAGCCGCCGAAGTGGACGGCGCCTCCAGGGTGCAGATCTTCTTCCGCATCGTTGTCCCCGATCTCGCTGCCGGCCTACGCCTCGATGGCGATTATCATCTTCACCCAGGTGTGGAACGAGTTCTTCCTGGCGCTCTCGCTCTCCTCCCAGCAGACCCAGACCGTTCAGGTCGTTATGGCTTCTGCGCAAGGCACCACCCTGGTGCTATATAACCTGCAAATGGCTGCAGCGATTGATCACTGTGGCAATCCCGCTGCGTGTTCTTCTTGCTGCTGGGCAGATACTTCGTGCGCGGCATCCTGGCTGGGGCACTGAAGGGGTGAACGGGTATACCCAGGCGCACATCCGGGATTTCCTCACCGCGGTTCGCGAATGGGCAAGTCAAAATATAGATATACAGGCCGTCGCCTTAGTCGGCTCATACGCCCACGAGGGGTAGCGACGGCAAGCTCAGACATCGACCTGATCTTACTGTCCTAAACGCCGAGGCGCTACCTGGATGATACAACCTGGGCAGGTCAGTTCGGCGAGGTGGAGCGTCTCCAGTTAGAAGATTATGGGCCGGTTATTTCGGTCCGCGCCTGGTACCGCGGCGGACCGGAAGTGGAGTACGGGATCGCCGGGCTTGCGTGGCTCAGCCAACCGCTGGACGAGGGGACGCGGCAGGTACTCTCCGATGGGACTGTCATCCTGTATGAGCGGGAAGCGCTGCTCACACCCATATTGAGAATGATCAACCGATCGGATTCAGCCTGAGTACAGACACAATAATTCTGTAGGATGTTCAGGTATTTTCCAATCCTGATTAGCGAAGCACCATCAGTCAAAAATTTTGTGACTGAACTTAGTTTGCCCATCAAACCTGACTATTAAGATCAAACAGGCGGAAACTGAACATATAAAGCGCTGCGAGCACGATCGCTCACTATTCACCCCGCTCTTCAATAACCCCTTTGGGATTTGCGTGAATCCAAATTAATCGGAAAATCGATTGCAGTTGGATTAAAATTGAATATCGTGCACAGATTTTCACACAAGATCATAATTGCTGGCTTAGTTCCTCACCCTTTATCTCATCCTCGCCATATCCTACAGCATACTCGTACCGTCATTTGAGGCACCCGATGAAACCGGACATTTTGGGTACGTGTATACCCTGGCAAATGGAAGGCGTATGCCCATCCAAGGAAAGCCCGGAGGGGCCGAAGCTCATCAACCGCCTCTATATTACCTGATTGCTGCAATCCCGGCTTCACTATCCAACCTTAAGGATATTCGCGGATCATTCACAGCCAACCCAAATTATTTGTATCCTAACCAAAATCGCGGGCTGCATGGTTCGGCAGATACATTTCCATATCTAGGACAAGTTAAAACTTTACACTTTGCCAGGTTCGGATCGATTGTTTTGGGAGCAGGATCTGTCCTATTGATTCTGGTGTTGGGATGGGAATTGTTTCCAGAGACTTTAGGAATCGGCTTATTGGCAGCACTGCTGATGCTGTTAACCCCCCAGTTCCTGTTTATCAGCACGGTGTTAAATAACGACAACTTACTTATCTTAGCTGCATCAGCTGCATGGCTGCAATCTTATCGAACTCTGAAGGAGCCAGACAAATGGAAAAACTGGTGGCTGCTGGGATTTACTGCAGCTCTGGCTTTTCTGGCAAAGCTTACCGGCATTTCAGTTTTAATCACTGTAATTTTATTGCTCATCTTTATTTCGATAACCAGACGATCATGGGCATTTCTCGGCAAAGGATTGCTGGCTCTCATAGTATCGGTCTTCGTTTTAGCAAGCCCATGGTTTTTATACAACCAGATTGTCTATAAAGATCCGTTAGGTTGGAATGTTTATACCCAAATATACAGCCATACTCAGCGGGATTTGCCTTTGACCTTTGGGCAAATTGGTGACTTCTGGCGGATCCAGTTCGAATCCTTTTGGGCGACATTCGGGTGGATGGTAGTTCGTGCACCCGATTGGTTTTATATAGCTGCTCGCGTTTTGCTACTGCTCAGCCTGGCAGGATTTGCGGTGGCCTGGCTAAAAGGCAGGCTGCGGGAGCTTAATACTCTGCAACGTCATTTTATGGTTTATTTAGGGTTTTCTATTCTTCTGGTCCTGGAAGGAATCCTCATCGTTAAATTTGACCCAATGCATGGAATCTTGCTACCAAGGTCGATATTTATTACCAGTAATTGGTCCAATTATGTTGTTAACTGGATTTGGATTATGGAACCTCATTCCCAGGTGGAGTGTTGCAATAAGTGTAACAGTTGTATCCGGAATGCTCATCGCAAATATTTTATTACTCAATCAAGTCATCCTTCCGACCTATAAAATAAAAGCGCTGCCGCT
>CAVPMW010000027.1:0-12794 GCA_963706515.1 uncultured Chloroflexia bacterium | reverse complement strand
GACCGCGTGCTGTTCAGGTCCTCATCCTGGAAGGCGCCCAGGCCCGGCCGAAGCTGGTCGACCATACTGCGCAAGCGCGAGAACTACCGCAAAGCATACGACAATTTCGACCCGCGGAACGTGGCGCGCTACGACGAGGCGAAACTCGCCACGCTGCTGGCTGACCCGGGCATCGTACGCAACCGGCGCAAGGTCGCCGCTTCCATCGAGAACGCCCACCCTTCCTGGCAATCCAGCAGGAGTTCGGCAGCTTCGACACCTACATCTGGGGCTTCGTCGGCGGCTCGCCGCTGCACAACGCCTGGCGCGGCCTCTCCGAGATCCCCGCCCAGACGCCCGCGGCTCAGGCGCTCAGCAAGGACCTGATCCGTCGCGGCTTCCATTTCGTCGGTCCCACGATCATGTATGCCCACATGCAGGCTACCGGCATGGTCAACGACCATACTGTCGATTGTTTTGGTTATACGAGAATTAGGGGCATGATGACTTGCCGAATAGATCTCAAATGCCAACAGGCGATAGTCGGCCAATCATAAAAGCACTTAGCCAATTGCGAAAACTATCTGTTCGCAATTGGCTAAGTGCCTGAAAATCAACGAGGGGCCGGGTACGCCGCTCCCGGCTCTCTCTAAGGAGGAGAAGAAGAGAAATCGCCCTTCGATGCTTAGTTTATCAGAGAGGTAGCAGGTCTGCTTGACGATTACCCTACGATTACCCTACGCTCAGCCCACAAAGACCAAACAATTTTGTGAAAATTGCTTAAAAACGAGAAAAATCCTGCAAAAGTGGAGGACTTCACATGAACCTGGCCTGGTATTCCTTGCTCCCTGAGACGCCCCTGGGTCCCTTATGGCTGGCGGTCTCGCCTGCCGGTCTGATCGCCATCTCGCTGCTCGACGACCGGGATGCCTTCCTCGCGGATCTCACCCGCCGCGGCTACGACCCGTCGCCGGATGATTCTGGGAAGACCGCTCTAGCCTGCCGGCGGCTTCGCCGAATACCTCCGCGGCCAGCGCAGCGAATAAAGATGCCCATCGACTGGTCGTCCCATTGCCACCTTTCCCACTCCAGGCGCTGCAAGCCACCTATGCCATCCCTTACGGTCAGACCAGCACTTACCGCGAGATTGCCTCCCAGATCGGTCACCCGGGCACGGCACGGGCGGTCGGGCACGCCAACGCCACCAATCCCATTCCGCTGGTCATCCCCTGCCACCGCGTCGTCGGCGCGGATGGCAGCCTCCGCGGTTACAGCGGCACATGGGATTCGAGGATAAGCGATGGCTGCTGGAGATGGAGAAAACGAACTTCTGAGAATTCTCCTCTCACTCCTCGCTCTCGTACTTTGAACGAAACCTTCAGCTTTACCCGGTAGGCGACCACCTTCCCGTCTTCCAGGTGCAGGTCCATTTACTCCACCTCGGCGATGCGCAGGTCACGCAGGGTCTTGGCTGCGGTCTCTACTGCGTTGGCTGCCGCTTTCTCCCACGACTCGCTGCTGGAGCCGATTATTTCCACTACCTTGTACACGCTCTCGGTCATGGCGTACTCCTTTTGGTTAATTTGTATATTTTCAGGCTGGATTTGCACTAATACTATACCTGATTTCACAAGTCAATTCAATAAGCTGTCTCGATGCTTTCGGGAAGAGCCGCCTTCGCACCGCCTGCGATGGTAGAATAAATTAACCTTATTTTTTACTCGATCCCCTAGGAGCAAACCCTATGCCCGAAGCTGTCATCATCGATGCCATCCGCACCCCCATCGGCGCGCTGGGCGGCGCGCTGGCCCCCGTCCGCCCGGACGACCTGGCCGCCCTGGTGCTCAAGACGCTCCTCGAGCGCACCGGGCTCGACCCGGCCCTGGTCGAAGAAGTCTACCTGGGCTGCGCCAACCAGGCCGGCGAGGACAACCGCAACGTGGCGCGCATGGCGGCCCTGCTGGCGGGCTTGCCGGTGGACGTGCCGGCGGTGACGTTCAACCGCCTGTGCGCCTCCGGGCTGGCCGCGGTCAACCTGGCGGCGCGCGCCATCCGGTGCGGGCGAGGGCGAGGTCTTCATCGCCGGCGGGGTGGAGAGCATGTCGCCGCGCCCCCTACTCGCTGCCCAAAGCCGAGCAGGCCTTCGCCTTCGGCAACCTGACCGCCTGGGATACCGCCCTGGGCTGGCGCTACCCCAACCCGAAGATGCAGGAGCTGTACGGCACCGAATCGATGGGCGAAACGGCCGAAAACATCGCCGAGCAGACCGGCATCACCCGCGCAGAGCAGGATGCCTTTGCCCTGCGAGAGCCACCGCCGGGCGATCGCCGCCATCGACTCGGGCAAGTTTCGCCGAAGAGATCGTGCCGGTGCCCGTCCCGCAGAAGCAAGGGCGAGCCCGCTGCTGGTGACCACCGATGAGCGCCCGCGCCGCGATACCAGCCTGGAATCGCTGGCGCGCTTCAAGCCGGCCTTCCGCAAGAAGGTGGCACGGTCACCGCCGGCAATTCCTCCGGGCTGAACGACGGCGCGGCCGCGCTGCTGCTGATGAGCGCACGAAAAGGCCAGCGAGCTGGGCCTGCAAGCCGCTGGCGCGCATCGTCGCCTCGGCCGCGGCGGGCGTGCCGCCGCGCATCATGGGCCTGGGTCCGGTCCCGGCCACGCGCAAAGCGCTGGCACGCGCCGGGCTGCAGATCGACAGACATCGGCCTGGTCGAGCTCAACGAAGCCTTTGCCGTGCAGTCGCTGGCGGTGATGCAGGAGCTGGGCCTGACGCACGAGATCACCAACGTCAACGGCGGGGCGATTGCCCTGGGCCACCCGCTGGGCTGCTCCGGGCGCGCATCCTGACCACCCTGCTGCACGAGATGCGCCGCCGCGCCCCATCCGCCCGCGCCTTTCTACGGCCTGGCAACCCTGTGCGTGGGCGTCGGTCAGGGTGAAGCCACCATCGTGGAGTGGCTGGCATGAAGATGTCCTCGTCACCGGCTCGACCGGCTTTATCGGCTCCAACCTGTTCGGTTAAACCCAGGCTTTGGAGCTCAGACTTCAAATTCAACTTTGTGCCTGGACAAAGCAGTTCTATCCTTACTGGAGGTGTAATCATGGAAACCCGGCGATTTGGTCGCACAGAGCATATGAGCAGCGTGGCAATCTTCGGCGGATTCGCCTTCTCCTCCTCCACGCAGAGATGCCCGACAAGGTGATGGAGCTGGTGATCCAGGCTGGAGTCAACCATCTCGATGTCGCCCCTTCCTATGGCAGCGCCGAAGAGCGCCTGGGTCCCTGGGTGAAGGCACCGCGAGCGCCAGCGCTTCTCTTGGGCTGTAAGACCATGCAGCGGGCGCGCCACGTTAACTGGCGGATGAGCCGAGGCCTCGCTAAACGGCTGCAGACCGATCGCTTCGACCTGTACCGGCTCCACGCAATCACGACCTTCGCCGAGCTGGATGAAGCCACCCGCCCGGCGGCGCGCTGGAGGCGCTGGTCCAGCCCGGCATGCCGGGCTGGCCGATACCTGGGCATCACCTGGGGCACGGAGTGCACACGCCGGCATATTTATCCAGGCGTTGCAGCGCTTCGACTTCGACTCGTCATCTTCCCGGTCAACTTCATCCAATATGCCGAGCCCCTGCCTACCGTGAGAAAGCTGCCGAGCTGATCCAGCACTCTGCCGCCAGCGGGACGCCAGGCATCATGGCGATCAAGGCCATCACCAAAGGTCCGTGGGGCGACCGCCCGCACACCCACAATACCTGGTACGAGCCGTTCACCGCCTCGGGCAGATCCAGGAGGGGGTAAACTTTGCCCTCTCCGCTGGCCGACCTGGCACAGCTGGCGACGTCCAGGTCCTGCCGCTGATGCTGGAGGCGTGGTGAGCATTTCACCCCACTTTGCCAGCGCCGCTCAGCAGGAGGAGCTGATTAGCAGGCAGGTCTCTACGAGCCGCTGTTCACTTGAAAGATTAAACCCCAAGCCACCATCGGCGGCGGAAGGGGAATACGGAAAAAACGGACGAATTGCGGGCGGCCTGCCCACAATTCGTCCGTTTTCCGATAACCCTCCGATTTTTGAGGATTCACCGCACCGAGTTGACAAAATCTGCCAGCAGGCCGTAAGCGGTGGTGTGCGGACCGGGGTTTTCCTCGATGATTGAGAGCAGTCCCAGGACGTCGCTCTCGATCTGCAGGATGCTGGTCGTCCCTTCTACCATGTAGAGCGGTGATCCGGCTGGCACGACCTCGGGCTGCACCCGGCCGCGCACGCCGTCCCCCTGGCGCTCCAGCGAGCAGACCAGCTTCCAGCGCCCGCCATTCTCCCGCGCCTGGCGCACCTTCTCGGGAGTGATGCTGCGGATTCCTGGCGCTCGACCTGCTCCGGCAGGAGCGGTGCATCCATCCATACCGTCGATAAGGGCAGCCACTTTCACCGCAGCGTCCCAGCCATCGACGTCCCCGCTCGGGTCGGATTCGGCGATCCCAATCGATTGGGCGTAAGCCACCGCCTGCTCGAAGCTCTCCCCGCTTTCCATGCGGCTGAGGATCAGGTTGGTCGTCGAGTTCAGCACGCCGCGCAGCGACCGGATGTCGGCTGCCGGCAGCGTCTCCCGATACAATGAGAAAATCGGCGCTCCATCCATCACCGCGGATTCGAAGTAAAATTTGCGGCCTTGGGCGCTTGCCAGCTCGCTGAGCTGGCGGTAGGCGTGCACCACCGGTCCCTTATTGGCGGTGATCGCGTGCATGCCCAGCTCCAGTGCCAGGCGCAGGTGGTCTACCGCCGGCTGCCCGCTGGCGTAATTGACCGGCGTATTCTCGAACAGCACATCGCCTCCGCAGCGGCGGATGAAATCGAACGAATCGGTAGGGGCGGGTTCCAAGCGAGAACCGGTTGAGGCTTTCTTTACGCTCGACTGCCTGTAGTGCACTGCGCAGCTCGATTCCGGAAGGGTTGATGGCTGCTCCATGCCTGCCGGTGGCAATGCCGGTAACATTAAAGGAAATGTCGTAATTTCGTTCCAGCTCAGACTGCTTCTTGAGCAGCAGTTGCGCCAGCGCCTGTCCGACGTTTCCAAACCCCAACAAGGCCAGGTTGAAGTGCGGCATGCTGTGCTCCTAAATTTGCGGCCAGGGATAGTGGCGGCGGTAAGGGTTCGGGGGCGGGAACTGCCCCAGCATCATCAGGTGATCGGCGCGCGCAGCCAGCGCCTGGATCTCCCCGCGGGTCAAATACGGCTTCAGGCGCAGCGCCAACTCCGGTTCAACCCCGTTCTTGGTCGCGAGCTTCGCGCGGAAAGCGGTCAGGTCGCTGCACAGCGCGTCGGGGAAGGGCTCGCCGGCAAAATCCCAGATCACCGTGCGGATTTTGTCCTCGATATGGAAGCATACCCCGTGGTCGATCAGCCACATGTGGTCCTGCTCGTCCAGCAGGACGTGACTGCCCTTGCGGTCAGCATTGTTGATGAGCAGATCGAACAGCGCCACCGGGCGGAGCCGCTGGCGATCGCTCTCATTGAATGTGAAATAATGATATTCGGGGTCGTGCTCGACAAAGGCTTGCAGCGAGCCAGGTCCCAGCGGGCCTTTCTTACGGTATATCGTGGGTGGGACCAAACGCCAGCCTAACGCCTCGCTGACCAGGTAGGCAGCCACTTCGCGACCCGCCAGGCTTGCCGGTGGAAAATCCCACAATGGCCGCTCGCCCCGGGTCGGCTTATACACAGCCTGCAGCTGCGCGTGCTGGTACTCGACTCGCGCCAGGAAGGTGTAGTTGGAGCCCCACATGAACTCCCCCTGGATATTCAGCTCCCCATTCTCCAGGGATTTCAGGACCGTTTCATCACCCTGATTGATCACAGACAATAAACCGCTGCCGATCGCTTTCCTGAGCTACCTGATAATGAGTTCCTTACCCGGAATTCAGCGGGCAAGATTAGTATCTATCCGAAAATGGATGGGAGAACCGATTTTGTGGTGTGTGCGGCGAAGCCGCACACACCACAAAATCGGAACCCCTCGTATATTCGGACAGGTTCTTAGTGCAGATGTCCATTTTTCTTGGGACAGAAATGACCTTCGGGATCGATAGGCTGCCCGCATTGGGGGCAAATCGGACGGCCGCGCCCGCTGACCTCCAGCCCCCAGCGCACCATCGCTCGCAGCTGGGAGCGGGTGCACCAGAAGCGGACTACGCTGGCCTCCTCGGCTGGCTGCTCTTCCGCCAGGAGCTCACGGGCTACCAGTACGATCATGTCTGCGTCTGGATCGTAGCCCAAACCCATTTCGCCTACCCTGAAGAGCGGGTCAACCGGCGGATGGATGTGCATCTTATCTTCGACATAGTCGGGAGAAGCCTCCACCAAACCGGGGTATTTTTCATCGATTTCAGCCAGGAACTGCTCCAGCCCCACTGCCAGGGATTGGAGCTGGATCTTTTCGACAATGAGGGTAATCGTACGCTCTTCCTGCCAACCCTGCAGGTAAAAGACCCTTTTACCGGGCTGACCGATCGCGTCGGCGGTGATATGGGTTACTGGCTTCAATTCTAGTTCGATCGGGGGCATTATCCTCTCCGGGCAGTCATGCGGTGCCTAGTGTGGAGTAGTATACCAGAGTCAGGGTTTAGTAAATGTAAGAGACGGATCATAATTTAAAGTGAGCACTCTGACGAACCCTTCACCGAGCATCAAGGCAGTTATCGCCGCCGGGGAAACGCTCAATCGCTGGAAGAGGTCCAGCGGCATGCCCAGGTAATAGGCCACTGCCAGCTTGATCGGGTCGCCGTGCGAGACCGCGACCAGCAAATCCTCTTTTTCGTGCAGCGCACCCAACGCAGAAATCTCCTGGCAGATGCGCAATTGGCCGTCCAGGAAGCTCTCACCGCCGGGGAAATGGGCTAAGGAGGGAGTCTGTTGCACAACGCGCCAGTATTTCTGCTTGCCTAATTTCTTAATCGATGCGCCCTGCCACTCGCCGACGTCGGTCTCGATCAGCCCGGGCCGTGAGATTACCTCCAGCCCCAGCGCTTTGGCTAAAGGCAGCGCCGTTTCCATGGCGCGCTCCAATGGGCTGCTGTATACCGCCTTTATCGGAGCAGCCTTCAGGCGCTCAGCCAGGAGGCGCGCCTGAGCCTTGCCGCGCCGGTTGAGATGGACGCCCGGCAGGCGCCCTGGCAGCCGGTTCAGCTTAAGGTAGTTATTCTCTGCGTGGCGGATCAATAAGAGCATTGGCATAATAATCGCGGATAGTTACCTGCCAGGAAACTACCTGGCAGCTTTGTGCTTCCCCTTGATCTCTTTGATGGTTGCCTCCGGCAGCTCCGGGAGGGTTTCAGCTTGCTCGATCCCCAGGGCGCGCTGCTGCGCCTCACGCCAGCGGGCCAGCCGCGCCTCGACCTGGGCTTCGTACCCCTGGCTGGAAGGCTGGTAGAAATAGGTGCCCAGCAGCTCACCCGGTAAATACTGTTGGGGGAGGAAGTGGCTGGGATCTTCATGCGGATAGACGTAGCCCTGACCATGCCCGAGGGCGCGCGCATCCCGGTTGGCGTCCTTCAAATGCTGAGGCACCTCCAGCTTGCCCTGGTCTTCGATGAGCTGGAAGGCTTTGAAATAGGCTGTAGCAGTATTGGATTTGGGAGCTGTGGATAGGAACAGCGTCGCTTCGACGATTGGATAAATCCCTTCCGGCAAGCCGACGTAATCGAAGGCTTGCGCCGCAGCGCTGGCAACCACCAACCCGAGCGGTTCTGCCAATCCGATATCCTCGCCAGCCAGGATCAATAAGCGTCTTAGAATGAAGCGCGGGTCTTCGCCGGCATAGAGCATCTTCGCCAGCCAGTAGAGAGCTGCATCGGGGTCTGAGCCGCGCACCGATTTAATGAAGGCAGATATCGTGTCGTAATGCGCGTCCCCGTCCTTGTCGTAAAGCACCGCCCGCCGTTGGATCAACTCCTGGGCGACCTCCAGGGTGATGTGGATCACACTGTCCTTCTCCACCAGGGTTGATTCCACTGCCAGCTCGAGGGCGTTCAACGCGTTGCGGGCGTCGCCTCCCGCCACCTGGATTAGATGGGCGGTCGCTTCTTCGTCGATCCGGATGGTTTTTTTGCCGTAGCCGCGCTCCGGGTCCTGCAGGGCGCTTTCGAGAATGCGGCGCACGTCATCGTCCTCCAGTGGGCGCAGCTGGAAAACGCGCGACCTGGAGACCAGCGCGCCGATCACCTCGAAATATGGGTTCTCGGTGGTCGCCCCGATCAAGGTCAGCGTCCCGTTTTCCACGTGAGGCAGCAGGGCGTCTTGCTGAGCTTTGTTCCAGCGGTGGACCTCGTCGACGAACAGGATGGTGCGCTTGTTGTAGAGCTTGCGCCGCTCGATGGATTTGTCGATGACATCTCTCAGCTCGGCTTTGCCAGCCAGCACCGCGGAAAGCGTCTCGAAGTGGCTCTTGGTCAGGTTGGCGATCACCATTGCCAGGGTGGTCTTGCCGCTGCCCGGCGGTCCCCACAGGAGAATTGAAGAGAACAGGCGGTCGGTTTCGATGGCGCGGCGCAAGAGCTTCCCCGGACCCACGATGTGCTCCTGCCCGATAAACTCATCAAGGGTGCGCGGCCGCATGCGCGCGGCTAGCGGCGCTTCGCTCTTCAGGCGTTGGTCCATGGCGTGGGAAAAGAGGTCCATTAATCTGCTTTCTATCTCGGTCTGACGATCTATTATACCGCCTGAGGCAGCTTAGCCAGGCGGCTGAGTTCGGTGCCTGAACTCAGTTCAGGCACTGGCTTGAAAATATACTTTATTCTCAAATTCCAATAACTGTATACAATTTTGCAAGGGAAATGATATTTGTAATAAAATCTGATATAAATGAGTCATCACCCGGATCGTTTGTAGTGGGGGTCCAATGCACGTCGTTCGCTTCTTAATCGTTTTGCCGCTCTTTTTCCTGGCTGCTTTCTCGGTCCATGCTGCCACGCTCCAGATCTCGCAAGCAGGCATGCCCATCTGCTATGATGGAACCGGAGCTGTTATCGACTGTCCTGAGGCGGGGCAGGTCGAAGCTGGGGTGACCCTCCCACCGGTCGTGACCGCTATCGGAGGTGGTGCAAGGGACTCTGTATTCCTAAAGTCAGACGGTACCGTATGGGACCTGGGTTTCAACTGGTTTGGCAAGCTGGGGGATGGCACATTTTCCACATTTTCACCTCCGGACTTCAGCAACGATCGCCACCTGCCGGTTCAGGTGCACGGACCCGGCAACGCGGGATATCTGAATTCGATTACTGCAATCATGGGCGGGGAAAGCCATAACTTTGCCCTGAAATCAGACGGCACCGTCTGGGCCTGGGGTTGGAACTCGATGGGTCAGTTAGGGGATGGGACATTTACGGACAGATATACACCGGTCCAGGTCAGCGGGTTGAGCTCAGTGATCGCCCTGGGCGGCAGGGGGTACCACAGCCTGGCGCTCCGGTCGGACGGAACGGTATGGGCGTGGGGCTTTAATTCGTCCGGCCAGTTAGGGGATGGAACGACGACCAACCGGAATGTACCGGTCCTGGTCGATGGATTAGATGACGTGATCGCAATTACAGGCGGGGGATTTTTTAGCCTGGCCTTGCTGCCCGAACACACGCTCATGGCATGGGGTGAAAACGAATATGGTCAGCTGGGCGATGGGACGAATACGTTCAAGCTTTCCCCGGTGGCGGTGAACGGCTTAACGAGTGTAACCCAGGCCTCCGCCGGATGGTTTCACGCCGTGGCATTGCGCTCCGATGGCACAGTCTGGACCTGGGGGAGAAACCGCGACGGCGAGTTAGGGAATAACACAACCACTGATAGTAATATTCCCGTCCAGGTCAGCGGGTTGAGCAATATGATCGCTGTATCCGCGGGAGACTGCCATACTTCGGCGCTGAAGGCAGATGGCACAGTCTGGACCTGGGGCTGCAATGACGTTGGCGAATTGGGCGATGGGACGAATACCGAGAGCCACATCCCCGTGCAGGTGAGCGGATTAAGCGATGTGACCGCGATTGCCGCCAGAGACTACCACAACCTGGCCCTGAAGTCAGATAGCTCGGTTTGGGGTTGGGGATCGAACAACCATGGTCAGTTGGGCGATAATACAATCATCGATAGAAATACGCCCGTGCAGGTCAGATTCGCAGAGAAATCGATCTACTTGCCGCTTATTCCCCGCTGATCTATCCGGTATTTCCAGGTTATTTTCCTTCAACTGCGAAACCCCTGATATTATAATCAGGCATTTGAGTCTGCCAGTGCTTCGAGCGGAATCGCGCCGGAGGCTGGTGTTCCGTTTCTACCGATTCTTTCTAAATAATCAGGTTTGACGGAACACTAGAAAAGGACTATATAAATGACTACACTCATTCAGCAGCGCGTTGAAGCTGCGCGCGCAGGGACCAATCCGACGGTCATCTGCCAGATGCCTTCCGGTTGGGCTGTCCTGGGAGATACTCAGTTCCTGCGCGGATATTCAATCCTTTTGGCCGACCCTGCCCTGCCGGACCTGAACGCACTCGATCAAAAACAGCGCAGCCGTTTCCTGCTGGATATGGCGACGCTGGGTGACGCTCTGCTGGAAACCACGGACGCCTTCCGGATCAATTACGAGATTTTAGGAAATACCGATGCCGCCCTGCATGCTCACGTATTTCCGCGCTATAGGTCTGAGCCAGAGGAGCTTCGCCGGGGACCGGTCTGGTATTATGAGCAGGATTACCGGCAGTCGATCAAATTCAATTTGGTGCGAGACAGGGAATTAATGACCCAGATCGCCGCGGCAATCCAGCGACGGCTTGGGTGAAACTTATCTAAATTAAACCGCCTGACTGCAAATCGCGGATATTTTCGGAGTAAATTGGTTATATTACCCGGCAATTTTGGTTTATGATTTATCCTCAGCTAGTGCATTGGGGAAATCGATTCCCCTCTTTCTAATCTGAATTTTCCAATTTCCATCTACACACTCCAACTCACAGGAGAGGCAATGACAACCCAAAATCCTGCACGCCCAAAAGCCCTGGTGACCGGTGCCTCATCAGGCATCGGCGCAGCTTTCGCAAAACGCCTCGCAGGCGACCGATATGATTTGATCCTCGTTGCCCGCCGCGGCGACCGTCTGGAAGCCCTCGCCCATGACATAAGGAAAAACCACTCGGTCGCAGTCGAAGTCCTTGTGGCTGACCTTACCCAGCCGGCTGAGCTGCAGGCGGTCGAGGAGCGCATCGCGAATGCCTCGGATCTGGCCATGCTCGTCAATAACGCCGGGTTCGGTGGCTATATGCCCTTCATATCGCTCGAGCCAGATCGCGCGGAGGAGCTGATCCGTTTGCAGGTGCTGGCTGTGACCCGCCTTACCCGGGCTGCATTGCCGGGGATGATCGCCCGCGGTCAGGGAGCTATTATCAATGTTTCCTCGCGCCTGGCTTACAGCGCCTCGCTGCCATCGCCGCCGCTGCCCAAGCGGGCAACGTATGCAGCTACCAAAGCTTATATCAACGTGTTCACCCAAATCCTTGCCAATGAGCTGGAAGGGACGGGCGTCCAACTGCAGGCGCTCTGCCCGGGTGTGGTGCAAACGGAATTTCACCAGCGGATGGGAATGGACCCGGGGCAGTATCCGCCTGGCCTGGTAATGGCGCCGGAGGACCTGGTCGAGGCCTCACTGGTCGGGCTCGAGCGCGGTGAAGTAATTTGTATACCGGCTCTCGCTGACCCGAGCCTGGTAGCCCAAATCGACGAAAACCAGCGCCGGCTCTTCGAGCAGAGCCGCACCGGGCAGGTTGCAGAGCGCTATCAGGCTTAGCGCTGAGCAGGCAAGCTGCTTAAGGAGATGAGGGTAAAAGATGAAAACTCAAGTCCGTCAGAAGTGTTCGGGTAAAGGAAGGCATTATGGATAAACGTGCGAAATTCGACTTCGAGGTTGACTTTACCAACGGCGGGAGCCTGCAGGGTCAGGGTTTCCGCCTGGACATCGCCGGCAATGATATCTCAGATGAGGAGCTGGCTGAAACACTGGTCGCAGACCTGCGCTTATTGATGGTCGGGAAAGTCCGCATTCTCAACAAAGAAATCATCACTGAAGCGCACAAGCGCCCCTCCCGGGGTGCCCGCCCGGGGGCTGCTGCCTTGATCGACCTCAGCCACGTGATCTGGGACGGGCTGGTCACTTACAAGGGCTTTCCGGCGCCCGTCATTTGTGACTACCTCAGCCGGGAGCAGTCACGCGAGATTTACGCTCCTGGGACCGAGTTCCAGATCGCAAAAATCGAGATGATCTCCAATACCGGGACCTATCTGGACTGCCCATTCCATCGTTATGAGAACGGCAAAGACTTGTCTGAGGTTGGCCTGGAAAGCTTCACCGACCTCGAAGGGATCGTTATCCTCGCGGATCGCCGCACCGGCAGGGCGGTCGGCGTCGAGCTCTTTCGGGAGAGGGAGATCAGGGACCACGCGGTGCTGGTGCACACCGGATGGGACCAACATTGGAATACCGAGGGCTACTTCAGCGGACATCCATACCTTACCGAAGAAGCTGCAGCTTATTTGCAGCGGGGCGGAGCCAGGCTGGTCGGGATCGATTTAATGAACATCGATGATACCCAGGGCAAGACCCGCCCCGTCCATTCGACGCTGCTCGGCTCCGACATCCTGATCGTGGAACACCTCTGCAACCTCGGTCAGCTCCCCGATGAGGGGTTCACTTTCAGCGCCATCCCGCCGAAATTCAAGGGCGTCGGCACGTTTCCGGTCAGGGCGCTCGCCCGGCTGAAGTAAACAGATCGCCGCCTCC
>CAVPMW010000026.1:0-7043 GCA_963706515.1 uncultured Chloroflexia bacterium | reverse complement strand
AGGGAGCAGGTCCGCGCAGGTACATGGTCATTCCGGCATGCGTATCATTTTCAAAGCGGACTGTAGCCATAGGACAGGCAGCGATATTTATTTTCGCCTTTGTCCCGCTGATCTTCAGCTTCTTATTAACGTTTTTCCCGCATGCCTGGTAGCTGAACGTATAATTTCCAGGAGAGATGAGGGTCACCGACTTTCCGGGAGCAGCGTTGATTGAATAGTTCCGGTCTCCACTGAGAGTTACGCGTACCGCAACCCCGGTTTTGTTGGTGATTGTCAGGTTGACACTGCCGGTTGCTGCCAATGCCGGCAGGACCTCCACCGCCAGGAGGAGCATGAGAGCCAGGAGTACCATCAGCGTTCGGGAGAAACGTGCTTTGGTCGCCATTTTGCCTCCAGAATATTCAGGTTTGATTTTATGAAAATCTTCTAATATTATTTTAACATAAACCTGTAACTAAGTAATCGCCAGTTAAATACGCTAAAGATACGGCATCGCTCGTTTATTTTGATAGGATTTTGGACTATTACAAATCTTGCGGAAGGGTATTTCACCCTATGACAGATTCCCGCCTGGAAGACTTCATCCCACCCGGCGCATTTTTAGGGACCAGCCTGATCCTGCGCCAGGGAGGGCGCTTCCTGTATGGCATCCGCCCGCCCAAAAGCGATGGTCAGCGCACGATCCTGGAGCTGACCGGCATCGGCGGCAAGCTGGAGGCGGAGGATGCCTCGCTCACCGCCGGGGTCATGCGCGAAGCGGGCGAGGAGATCGGGTGCGAATTCTTACGGGTTACCGGTCGCAGCCAGCTGCTCCGTTCGCCTGCTGGAGTGCCAGCGGACCCTGCTGGTGCGCGGCGCAGCAGATCTGGCATGGGTAGAGATCAGCGGCGTGGAAAAGCCCGCCGCCCTGGTTTTTCGCCAGCACCGCTCGCCGCCGCACCAGCCCTGGCAGGGGCAAGACCGGTCCTTGAGCTGCCTGGTCGTGTTCAAAGCGGAGCTGGAGGGCGAAGCGCTTCCCCGCCAGGAGCTGCCCTGGCTGGCGTGGCTGGACTCGGCGCAGGCTGCCCAGGCGGCGCGCGAGGACGTCCTCCTGGAGGATTTGCTTCAGGGAGGAGCGACGATAATCGACGGTTCCCTTGGGCAGACTGACGCCCGGCAGCCCCCCGCCGCGAGCTGGCTGCGCCTGACGGATTCGCAGGAAGCGCTGGGGATCGCCCTCGGAGAGGGATTTGCAGCGTTCCTGGCTGCTTAAATAAATGCTAAAACTCCACCCGATATATCCAACACCTGCCCACGAAGAGGCTTCCCAGGCTTTCTGCGAGTATTTCTCCAAAAATTATGACCTGGACGCGGTGCTGCTGGTGAATTCCATCGCCCGCGGGGTAGCCACCCGCGATTCTTGCCTGGATATCGTCTTGCTCGTCCAGCCGGAAAAGCTGAAGCTCCAGAAGGGACATCTGGAGCGGGAGCTGGAGACCTTTGCCAGCAGCCATCCGGCGGTGCTGGCGATGAACCGGGCGGGCAGGTACGCTGACCTGCATCCGGATATCATCGACGGCGATTTCCAGCCGGGCGCGCAGGACGAAGCCGCCGGACCGGACGACTTCGAGATCCAGCTCGGCAATTTCCTGGTTTACAGCGTTCCACTATGGCAGGCGGGCAGCTACCTGGATCAGCTGAAAGAGCGCTGGCTGCCGTATTATGCTGAAGAGCTGCGCCGCCAGCGCCTGCAGGCGGTGCGCTGGTTCTGCTCGAACAACCTGGCTCACATCCCCCTGTATTTGGAGCGCGGCCTGTACTTCCAGTCATTCGACCGGTTGTACAACTCGTACCAGGAGTTCCTGCAGGCATTGTTCATCGCCCGGCGCACCTATCCCCTCGCATACAATAAATGGATCCGGGAGCAGGTCGAGGAAATCCTGGAATTGCCCGGCTTATACCAGGATCTGGCTCACCTGTTGGAAATCCACCATTTCGAGAGCGGGGAAATCGGCGAGAAAGCGCACGAGCTGGAGCAGCTGCTCGAGCGCTATGCGCCTGCCGCGTGACTGAGCAAACCGCTGAAAATATTCATCCAGGAAGGGGATCAATTCCGAAAACGATGAGCAGGTGGCGCATTTGCGCCCCTTCCGATATTTCCCCATTTGGGAGGGTGAAGTTGCCGCAGGCAACTTCGGGTGGGGCTTATTTCACGGTGAGTAAGGCCGAATATGAGATTCGGGATGTGCCATGTTTACAGTAGTTCTTTTGGGAACTGCGTAAGCTCTACGGCCGATCACATAAACATCTTAATTAAGGGTTGGTTACTGACCTGCGGGGATTAATTCACCGTCTTTCAGGAGATAGCTCGCCGTGGTTTTTTGGGTGGGGCAGCACAACGGATCGTTTGGACCCTGGGTCAGCATATCGACAACGATCTTTCCGTCCTGGATGGCGAGCGAGTTGATTTTGACCCGGTCGCCCAGCAAGGCAGTTCCGGACTGCAGAGCAGAGCCAGCCTCATCCAACACCGCAACCAGGTATTCGAAGACACCGCTGCCTCCCGTGCTGACCGCCAGGACAACGGCGGCATCCCGGCGCCCATCGCCGTTCAGGTCGCCTTGCGCTTCGCTGATCTCATCCACCACAACCCCCGAAGCTGCCCCCGGATATACCTGTTCGAAATGCCCGTCTTTCAGGGTAATCTTGCCGTTCGAATCGGGCAGCGCCTCCGCAGCAGCCTGAAGGGTGTATTCCATATTTTTTAGATCCTCTAACTGGAATACTGGGATTGGGGTAGGCGGTATGGAAGTTGGGGTGACCTGGCTGGTTGCCGGCGCCGGGTTTGCGGCAGGGGGTTGCGCACAGGCTGTAAAGGATATCGAGCAAATTAATAGAACAAGCAGACCGCTCAGCGGTCTCATTGAGGGTTTATTCATCCACATGCGCTGGATTATAGCGATTAATGCGCGTTTGCCATCGGCGGAATGTCTTGTTTTTGGCTTTATGGAGTCAGCACGAGTGTCTGGTGCTTGCCTGCCTCCGCCTCCGGGCGCGTCCAGTTCACCGGGATGTACTTGAAGGTCCGCCACAGCTCGATCAGGTCGTCGTAATGCGCGTCGTATGGGTGCCCGCTCTGCCCAACGCTGTGGATCATACGGCTGCCGCTCAGGTTGCTCAGGTCGATCACCTGGCGCATCGCCGGGATGCAATCTGCCTCGAATGAATCGGCGTTTACATCCCAGCAGGTTTTCTGCACGGAGGTTGTGCTCCCATTGACCGCGAATGGACCCCGGTTGAAGATATTTTCGATCAGGGATATGCCCGATTTACCCAGGGTGGCGTTGCGGAAGGTGATCGTGTGCAGGTCGCCCCACTTCCAGGCGCTGAAATCCTTGCCCAGCGTGCTTAATCCATCGGAATACGCTTCCTCGAGCGCCTCTCCCAGGATATCATCCCGGGTTTCGACCTTATCGGCGGTGCTGCGGTCGTCCCACCACGCGTTCTGCGGATCTTTGAGCAGGTTATAGATGACATCCTCCCAGTAGGTACCGCCATCTGGGTTGAGGTCAGGGCTGAGCTGGTCGTGGAAGGTATCCGCCATCAAGCGCTTCCAGAACAGGTTGTACAAAGCCGCTTCCGGGCGGTCGGTGTACATCTGCCCGTCCCATTTCACCAGGCGGTCGCGGGCGGCTGAGAGATCGGCATCCTCAAGGCTTAAATCCGTCAGGTAGGGCAGGATCTCCAGGCTGGCAATTTCCTGGTTATCGGTCTGGATGGCGGACATATCGTCGATGGTGATGCCGTCCTTATCCCCCTGGATCAGGCTCGTGATGCGTGCGGCGCGCTGCCCGCGGTCCTGGACCACCCCCAGGCTGTAGGGATAGTCTGCAGCGCGCACCTGCGGGTTGTTCGGCGCAGCAATAAAACCCTGCTGGGGGTTGAGCACGTGCGGCAGCTCATCGAAGGGGATGAACCCCGTCCAGCGGTAAGCCTCGTTCCAGCCAGGCACAGGCAGGGTCCCATCCCCGCCGGCGCGGATGGGCACGTTGCCGGGCATGTAGTAGCCGATATTGCCCTCCGTATCTGCGTATAGCCAATTCTGTTTGCCGGCTTCGAAGTCTTTGATGGCGGCGACGAACTCGTCCCAATTTTGAGCTTTGTTGACATTCATCACAGCCTGAACCGACCGCACCGGCTGCAGCGCAGTCCAGGCGAAGGACAGCGCGTACAGCTCAGGGCCATTCGTCCCCGATGAAAATTCCTTGCGGTCCACCAGGTAATCGCTGGCGACCAGCCCATTGCGCGTGCTGCGCACGTAGATCACGACCGGTTCCTCCTGACCGCGCACCTTGATCTCTTCCCGCCTGACCTGCATGTCCTCCCACTTGCCGTCGGCTTCGTACTGGTTCGGGTTGGCAGGGTTGATCTTCTCGATGAAAACATCCTCAGCGTCGAAGGAGGCATTGGTCAGCCCCCAGGCGATGTGGTCGTTGAAGCCGATCAAGACGCCGGGCACGCCTGGCAGCGAATACCCGCGGAAGTTATACGGGCAATCGGCGGTTTCTGGCGTGCAGTGCATCCCAACCTGGTACCACAAAGCAGGCATGTTGATCGACATATGCGGGTCGTTTGCCAGGAGCGGCTTGCCCGTCTGGGTGAGCTTTCCTGAGACGGCGAAGCTGTTCGACCCGCCGGAAAGCCCCACGCCCAGCTGTGCTAGTTGCTGTCCCACCGGGTTGGACTTCATCTCCTGGCGGAATTTGAGCAGGTAGGCGATCTCTTCCGGTCCCAACCCGGCGGCTTTTGCCCGAGAGGCGTTAGCCTGGGAGGTATCCTTCGCTGAGCGCCTTGCAGGTCTCTGCTCTGGATGATCGTCGGGCGGTCCGCCCGGTATTCGGTGAGATGGATGTCATCGAACATCTTCTGGCCCACTTCTGCCAGGGCGTCGATGTTATACAGCTCTGGGCTGAGGATATCCGCCTGGTCGTAGATCATCATCTCCCCCCAGACGAGTGAATCCGCCGGTTTCCACGGCTCGATTTGCCACTTATTCCCTTGCACTCCGAGCAGGGCGAACTCCAGGCCGAGCTGCGCCGGCGAGCGTCCTGAGATGTACGCGTTGACTCCGGCGGAATAGGCATCGAGGAGCGCCTTTGTCTCCGGGTCCAGAAGCTCGTACGTCTTTTGAGCCAGGTCGTAAAAACCGAAGTTGCGCAGGTATTTATCCGTGCCCAGGGTGGTATCGCCGAAGATCTCCGATAGGCGCCCCGCGCCTACCCGGCGTTGGAACTCCATCTGCCAGAAGCGCTCCTGGGCGTGGGTGTAGCCTTCAGCGAAATACAGGTCGGCGGGGTTTTGAGCGTAGATGTGAGCGACCCCATAAGCATCGCGCACGACCTCCACCGGCTGGCTCAAGCCCTGTACGGTGATCTTACCGCTGGTCTGGGGGATTGCCTGGTGGGTGAACCAGCGAAAAGCCCCCCAACCGATAAGGAGGAGTACTCCCAGCACAACGACGATAATGAGAAGCGTTTTGAGCGCTTTCATCTGTTTTCCCTCCCTGGTGCTTATGTCCAGGTCGAATTGGAATTGAATTCCGAGCACGATATACCAAATTATATAGGAGCAATAACCCAAATGGATGAGAAAAGTTCGCAGCGAGGCAAATGTGATTGGCCGAAAGTATTTTTACAGCCCGAAATATCAAATTAGGCCAATCACTTGAGCAATTCGCCGTATGCTTTATAACAGATTATTAAATTTCTTTCACCGAATTGCTAAAGCTGCCGCAGTAAAACTCACTTCTTTGTCTAAACAATTCCTGTGGTGGATGATATACTTTATTGTCTAGCAATCAGGTAGGAGTTAGCATCTATCCGAAATTGGATAGGAGAACCGATTTTGTGGTATATGCGGCGAAGCCGCACATACCACAAAATCGGAATCCCTCTAATTTTCGGATAGGTTCTTATCTCGTTAGAGCACACTGTGAAAGGAATAGAATATGGCAGCCACCTCTTTTTCTCTCCAGGAATTGAAAGAAGCTGAAAAAGTCACTCCAGCTACTCCCGAGTTGCTCACCGCCAGCGATGGCATTTCGCTCTCTTACCGGCGCTACATGCCCGCTGCACCCGATGCAGCTGTGCTGTTCTACCATGGGGGCGGGGCGCACAGCGGAGCCAGCTACCAGTACATCGGCAATGGACTGCAGAAAAAATTTAATACGGTCGTTTTTATGCCCGATATCCGCGGTCATGGCAATTCCGGAGGCTTGCGCGGCGATGCTCCCAGCCCCAGGCAAGTCTGGCTGGATATTACGACCTTCATCCAGCACGTTCGCAGAGAATTCCCCCAGCTCCCGCTCTTCCTGGGCGGGCACTCGTCGGGTGGAGGCCTGACCCTCAACTATTCCAGCCAGCCTGACCGGGAACCCATCAGCGGCTACATCTTCCTCTCTCCCCATTTTGGGCTGCATTCGGAGACAGGACGCCCTGATCTGGCTGTACCTTTTGCCAGGGTGGATGGGGCTGCCTTCGCCGCGAATGCCATGAGCGGCGGTGCTGAGCACGGGCACGATTATGCCGTCCAGTTTAGTTATCCGGCCGAACTGCTCGCCTCAGACCCAGGTCTGGTCGGCTCGATCACGGTCAACATGTCGAATGCGCTCATGCCGTACGCACCGTTCGAGCAGTTTGCCGCCCTCGACGCTCCCTTCGGCTTGTGGATTGGTGAAAAGGATGAGTTATTTCAACCCGAGAAGGTTATCGCATTTGCCAGCCTGGCTCAGAGCGTCAGGGAAGGTTCTCAGGCAGGCATCATTCCGGATGCCAGGCACCTTTCGGTGCTGATTTCGGCTTACGAGACGATCGGTCCGTGGATAGCAGGACGCATTAAACAGAAATCCTGACCGGATTGATGACCCGGAACGCGACCGTAAGAGCAAACCCGACCCTGGGCGCGAGATGTTGGATAACGCGCTGACCGGCATAGGCCTGCCGTTTCGTGGGGGATGGATGGATTCCAGTTGAGCTGAAAGCGAGATGATGCTGCCTATGGAATTC
>CAVPMW010000025.1:0-14277 GCA_963706515.1 uncultured Chloroflexia bacterium | reverse complement strand
AGAATGTTTGCCTTTAGTTGGCCAACCTTTACCGGGTATTTCAGCTTCAATTTTCCGCTTTTGAGCAAATCCAGGGCACGCACTGCATCAACCGCGCCGTAAGCCAGTGTCATTTATCCCTCGCCATAGATTCTCCGACAGCCTCCAGGTTAGCACCCTTAAACAGAGCATTGCGGAGGGCAATCGCATCGGTATCCTGGCCTTGCACGTTCTCACGATAGGCGTTCAGAAGTGCGGCGACCCCCGCGATTGTGGGTGAAGCAAAGGAAGTGCCCGAATTGTAATCGATCTGGTCGAATGGATTGATCACCAGTGGCACATATGCCAGAGCAGTCAGATCTGGAGCGAATTGTCCATTGCTTAGTGGGCCGCGGCTGGAAAAATCAATCACCCGGGTCTCGTCGGTTGGACGCATGACCATTCCCATGCCTGCCACTTCATCGCCATCCAGCGGAATCCAATTTGGACCGAAGTATAAACCGAGCAGCTCGAAAAAGACTCGCGTGGTAGGCGCATAGTCCAATCCGCCAGCGGCCAGTGACCCATTAGTGCTGGCTGGCGTCATGACACTGTTCGGAATGGCGCCTTCATTCGCGGCTGCACTGACCACTAATATACCTGCCTCTGTCAGCTGGTCAACCATCTCCTCGAAAATGTCATGTTCATCATATAGGGCGGGAAAGGCCAGGCTCATATTGATGATATCGATATCCAGCAAACCATCCCGCTTAAGGCTGAGGACGTGATCCAGGCCGGCCAGCACTGTCCACCAAGATCCTCCACCGGTGGTGTCGAACACCTTAACCGGGTAAATCTGGGCCTGAGGCGCCTGGCCAAGCATAGGCACAAAGTCCGGCGGCCAGTGCATATAGGTAAGAATGGCCTGGTATAACGGGTCGTCTGGATTAGCCGAAAAGTCCAGGATGCAATTACCAGCAATTATCCCGGCGACCCAGGTGCCGTGGGGAGCGTTGTTAAAGTCGGTTGCCGGAAGACCATCTTCGGTGGAATTGAAACCTTCCGGATATCCTGGCGCGCCGATCACTGCATGCTGTAGGCAGCTATTGCGCGCTGACACCCGTATCGACCACGGCTACGTACCGACCCGGCACCGCGGCCGGTCTCCTGCCAGATCTGGTCAGCGCCGGTGTACATAAAATTTGCAACCCTTGACTCTGGTTATCGACTGGCGCTTGAGGTAGGCTGGCCGGTAGAGATCGTACGACCCCGCTTGTCTGAACCGGGAATGTCCATGGCTTTGCCGTTCGATTGCCGGACAGATTGGTAAATTTACCTTCCGGTAAACGAATTGGTAAATCTTTTTGTACAGAGCTCACTCCCGGCAGGCTTGAGACTGCCCCAATCCTATCGAACGGGACTGTCGCAGCTACTCCAGGTACATTGCGGAATATATAATTGACGTTCCCGTTTAGGGAACGGATTTGGTCAGCCAGCACCTCCACGGAGCCATTCGTTTGGATAATCAGGTCGATATTCGCCGTTGGATGGTATGTTGGGCAAGCACCCCTGCTGGGGAAGCCGTCACCAAACCGATCATAAGTGGAACAAGTAAGAAAATCGAAAGTAGCCGTTTCATTTTATTCCTCCTTTTGAAATATCAAGTTCGATGAGAATACATAATAGCCGCTGACGTCTGACTGTCAGCGGCTATTATGTACTGTACCCTTGTTATCAAACCTTATAGTGTCGTTTAATTCCGAGTTCTATGTTTGTAAAATTTGAAATCAGGTCGTTACCCAAATTGTATATTAAAATTAGATGAGAGTCAAATTATTCTAATAATTGGCAGTTGTAGGTTGGTTTGAGCGGTATGCTTGGTGCCGCTCGAACCCAACTTACTAGCTAACCCGATGTGCAAGTTTCCTTAGCACCTTGACATAGAAAAGAGACCGCCGTACAAGTGTAGCTGCCAAGCCAACACCCGATAACGGAGGTCTCGCCAATGGATATTACCACGTTTCTGATCAGCGTATTCTGCTTCGTGGACGACTATCTGAAAGACAAACGGCTGCGCCAGCGTGGGCCGCAGCCCACCTTGAGCGATAGCGAAGTGATGACGATGGAAATTGTAGGCGAATTTCTGGGCATAGATACAGATAGTGGTATCTTTCGCTACTTTCGCAGGCATTACAGCGATTGGTTTCCGGCGTTGGAACAGGTTCATCGCACGACCTTTGTGCGTTCAGGCAGCCAACCTGTGGGCCGTCAAACAACAATTGTGGTCGACGTTGATCGGGGAGATCGAGCATGATCCGCTGATCTCGATCACCGATAGCCTGCCGATTCCGGCCTGCCGCTTTCCGCGGGCTTACCGCTGTCGCCTCCTGGCTGGAGAGACGGCCTTTGGCCGGGATGAAGTTGCTCGCCAAACCTTCTTGGGACTGCGAGCCCATGTGCGCACCAGACCTGCCGGGCATCATCACGGATTTCCGTTTGGCCCCGGCCAATGTGCACGACTTGCATGTGGCCGAAGAGCTGTTTGAAGGCGTTCAAGGCTGGGCTTTGGGTGATCGCAACTACTGGAGCCCACCTTTGAAAGAGAAAGGATTGGCAGCAAGGCTTGATCTGGTTGACGCCGTATAAATTGGCCAAACGTGAGAAGAAACCTTGGCCGAGATGGTTGAGCCATAAGCGCTACTTGATTGATACGGTGTTCAGTCAGCTGACGGAGCGGTTTCATGCCAAAAGAGTGTGGGCCAGAGATGTCTGGCACTTCTTTTCTCGTTGGTTGCGCAAGATCCTGAGCCATACGATTGCTATCTTCTTCTGCCAACAACTTGGCTTGCCGCCGCTTCACTTCGCTGACCTTATCATCGATTAAACCCGCACATCGGGTTAGCTAATCGATGAACTTTACCCTGTCTTGTTTGCATATTTTACTGATGACTTCGCGCCCGGTCATCAGACCCGAGGGAAGGCCGCCGCCAGCTTGCACCCACTGCCCAGCCATATAAAAGTTCGCCAACCCGGGCAGGGTTTTTGGGATGACCGCCATGAAGGTCTTAGGCGTGGGGAGAAATCCTTCGATAGCTGGCTTGCCAGTTCCCGGTATAACGCTCGAACGTGAGCGGGGTGGAGATGTCGCTCATTTCTACCTGGTCAGCCAGACCTGGGAAGCGCTGCTCCAGGCGGAAGATCACCTCATCGATAATGCGCTCCTTTTCAGCCTTGTAGCTTTCTGGGTCGCCAGCCAGCTCCTTCCAGTAGGGATAATGCGTGTCGAGCACCACGGTTATCGAGGTCTTGCCGTGAGGCGCAAAGGTCGGGTCGAAGTTGTAGACCATCACCCCCATTTTTTCCACGCTTTCCTCACCCATCATGATCGGCTGGCGCAGCTGGATGCTGATGCCCCCGGTGATGCATGGCAGCTCGTTGAAAGTTCGTTTTACCCCCAGACCGACCAGAATGATGGCTGGGAACAGCGGAAATTCCTGGTATATCTTGCGGATTTTATCGTCGATGTAGCGACCCTCGAGCATCTCGAAGATCGTGGCGTGTCCGTCGGCGGCGGAGATGACGTAATCGGCGCGCTCTTCGCTACCGTCCGCCAGGCGCACACCGACAGCCCGGTCATTCTCGACCAGGATTTTCTCCACCCGGCTGCTAAAATGGATCTCCCCACCCAGGTCCTTATAGCGCTTCTCCACCGCCAGCGCCATCGGCAGCGATCCGCCGAGCGGGTAACCGGCTGTATGGTCGTGGGCGAAAGAAAGGGTGAAGATGAATGCACCGGCGGTGATCTCGGGATACCAGATGTTTATTAATGCTTCGCGCAAGAATGGATTCTTGCAGAGAGCTCCCAGCTCCGCCATGGTCATGCCGCCCCATTTGCGCAGCGTCGGCAGCAGGGTAACCATATGAGCAGTGCCCTCCATGGATTTGAGCAAGCCGCGCATCCCCGTGCCTTCCCCGATAGGCGGGTTAAAGCCCAGCATTTTTCGCCCGGCATCGCAGATTTCGTGGATCAGTTTTTCATCTTCCGGAGCAGCTGCTAATAATTCTTCTTCCAGGCGGTCCAGGTTGCTGTAGAAATTCAGGGTTCTGCCGTCTTTGCTCTCGTAGCGGAACATGATCTCCGGGTCAAAGATCTGCCGGTCCTGGATCAACCCGATCTCCTCCCACAGCGGGTAATAATTGGATTTTGGGTTTGAGTAAGTCAGCCAATGGATGCAGCCGTCGATGACGTAGCCTTCGCGCTTCCAGGAGGTCATCAAGCCACCGGGTAAGCTGTGCATCTCGTAGATACGGCTTCGATAACCATTGCGCTGGGCGAAAACGCCGCTGGACAGCCCGGCGATGCCTGCCCCGATGATGATGACCGATTTGGAATTACCATTCTGTGAAACCACGTTGCCTCCAATAGGAAATCTTGAATGTAACCGTCCGTGCGCGTGTCTATCTCCAAGATAAACTTAGGCAAGCCGGATTGCCTGCCAACCTTATTAATATTAGCTTAATGCCAAGTGTGGGGATAGTGATAAAGATCATGACGATTATAATGATTGTCGTAACGAAGTAAACCGCCATAAGGATTTTAATTACATGCGAGCATAAAATGGCGGTTTACTTCAGCTTCCGGTGTGTGCTCGTCCAATAAAAACCATTTACCCTGACCTGGATATGTCATCTAGAAAGGAGTTTCAACGATGCAAACCAGCGGACTAGACCACGTCATCTTAACCGTCTCAGATATCCCCGCGCGAAGGATTTTTACGGCGGTCTGCTCGGCTTCGAGCTGCGTGACTTCTTGGATGGCTTTTTCTTTATCTCAGGTGGGGTGGAGTTCTTCTTTTATCCCTCTCGCCAGCCGCAGCCGGGCGACCGCTTCAGCGAGTTCCGCATCGGGCTGGACCACCTCTCGTTCAAGGCGCCTGACGAAGCGGCGCTGGCTGAGCTGGCTCGAGAGCTGCTCGCCGCGGGGGTTGAAACTGCCGGTGTCGAGACATATTTCACCGGGCATCAATACGTCGCCTTCCGCGACCCCGATAACATCCAGCTCGAGTACTGGCTGCCGAAGTAACCCGCGTGATGAGCCCCGTCTCTAAACGCCTTACAAACCGCCGGCTGGGATACCCGGCTGAGGCGCGTTTATTGATTATCAACGCCGATGATTTTGGGATGTGCCATTCGATCAACCAGGCGATCATGCGCACGCTGCAAGAAGGCCTGGTCCGCTCGACGACCTTGATGGTCCCCTGTCCCTGGGCGTTGCACGCCATGCATTTCCTCGCCGGTCATCCCGAAATTCCCTTCGGCGTCCACCTCACCGCCATCAGCGACCCGGCTGATTACCGTTGGGGTCCGCTGACTTCCAGGGAAAAGGTGCCCTCCCTGGTCGATCACCTCGGGTATTTCTATAACTTTGACGCAATGCCACGCCCGCCTCGCCCAGGTGAAGCTGGATGAGCTGGAGCTGGAGTTCAGGGCGCAGATCGAAACCGTGCTGGCAGCCGGGCTCGCGCCCACCCACCTGGACTGGCATGCGCTGCGTTTCGGCGACCGCACAGATATATTCGACCTGATGATCCGCCTGGCAAAAGAATACGGGCTGGCGCTGCGCGTGATCGGGCGGGACTCGATCGAAAAACTGCAAAGCCAGGGTTTCCCGACCATCGATTACGACTTTTTGGACAGCTATATCATAGATCCGGGCATTAAACCTGCCCGTTTTGCACAGCTGCTGCACGAGCTGCCCGCCGGTCTGAGCGAATGGGCGGTCCATCCGGGGCTCGACACCCCCGAGCTGCTGGCCCTGGAGCCTGCCGGTAATCACGAGCGCCAGGCGGATTATGATTTTTTGATATCTCAGCAGGCGAAAGAGATCGTCGCCGAGGAAGGGATCATTCTTATCGATTATCGAAAGCTGCAAGAGGTCTGGAGGGGGAAATTACATTGATAAAAAATGAATTCGTAATGAAGGCGTAAGCCGTTCTAGCGCATGACGTCGCCACTACACTTAACGGATGTGGATTCTTGTTCGGTGCCGTAAGCCGTTCTAGCGACTGACGTCGCCACTACGATTGGCTTCCTGCAAATATCGCGATCAATATTTTTCAAGAGCCACACTCACAGGTGTAAGAATCTTTTCAATCTGATCGCGATATCGTTCATATTGAGGCGGGAGCTTCAAGGCGGTGCCGAGCTCAGCGGGAGATTCATCGACTGAAAATCCCGGAGGTACGGTCGCGATCTCGAACAGCACTCCGCCCGGCTCACGGAAGTAGACCGACTTGAAATACTGCCGGTCGATGACGGGCGTCGGATTGAGATCGATGATCCTCGCCCGCGCCTCCAACTGCGTCTCTGTATCCGGAGTCGCAAAGGCGATGTGGTGTACCGTCCCGCCGCCTCCCAGACCACGCAAGCTGTCCGGTAAGCAGACAATGTCGACGTAGCAGCCAGGTGCATCGTTGGCCGCGAAGCGAAACCGATTTCCCTTTTCAGAGATCAGAGTATGGTCCATTTGTCCGGTCAGCAAGCCGGCTGTCAGTTCATACCCTTCTTCCCAGATCTCGACGCCGTAAAATCCCTTGACTGTATGCTCGAGCGGGATGTGGTCGTTGCTGTAACCCGGTCGTGCTGTCCTTGTCATTGAAGACCAGCTCTAATCTCAATCCATCCGGGTCCTCGAAGGCGAGCACGATCTCGTTTTCAAACCTCTCCTGGGGCGATCTGGACTTCAACTCCGAAATGTTCTAGCCGCTTCTCCCAAAATCCAACCGAGGTGGCAGACACAGAGAACGATGTCACATTGAGCATGCCGTTTCCGTGCCTGCCGCGCCGGATGCCTTCATAGAGAAAGAAGGTCAAGATCGATCCGGGTGTGCCGGTTTCGTCCCCAAAATAAAGGTGATACACTTCAGGCGCGTCGAAGTTGACCGTTTTTTTCAGCAGGCGGAGTCCGAGCACTCCCGCGTAAAAATCGACATTTTTCTGCGGAACATCGGCAAGCGCCGTGACGTGGTGAATTCCGTGGATCAATTTGGACATCGTTCCATCTCCTAATTCGGTCCGCGACGTGATCGCTTCTGCTCGTTCCCCCAGGTGCTCAATCCGGCCTACCTGGCGCGATGATTCTTCTTCGCTGCCTAAACCTGCTCCATAAGCGCTTGAATGGTATCTTGAAAGTTATTTGCCCAAAAAAGGGCAGATACGGCCCATAAGACTCTACAATTATAATCCGATATAGTAACATGGGCTTTTACCGATTTGGGGAGCTATAGAAAAATCCGGCGCAGATCTGCGCCGGATTTTTCTATTATTGGGTGATCTTCTGATCTCAGCGGCTCAAATCGTACACGAACACCACGTGCGGGTAGGCCGGGTTATCCACGAAGCCTTTGAGATCCGCCCGGGCGACGTGGTTGTTAGATTGATCGTAGAAATAGGCAGAGACGGCCTCGTCGATCAGGGTCTTCTGTGCTTCGACGTACATGTCCGAAGCCTTCTGCTTGTCCACGCCGGAGGTCTCGTTGGCTGTGTCGATGGTCTTGTCGAATGTCGGGTTAGCGTAATAAGCCAGGTTGAAGTTGGGCTTCTCTTCTGAATGGAACAGTGAGTACAGGAAGCTGTAGGGTGACATCAGGTCTGGCCACCAGTACATGACGAAGACGTCCTGCGCCTTAGCCGGGTCAGATTTGCCCAGGTCCCACTGCGCTTCCCAGTTCATCGGCTGCAGTTCCAGGTCGATGCCCAGCTTGGCTAATTCAGCTTTCCACAGCTCGCCCACCTGCTGCTCGTCCTGGTTGCCGGTGGCGTAGGTCATCGTTAGCTTGAACCCGCCGTCCGGGTAGCCGGCTTTGGTGAGCAGCTCCTTGGCCTTATCCAGGTTGTATTCGTACTTGGGCAGGCTGTCCGAGTGACCCCACATGGTCGCTGGCACTGGTCCGACTGCCTGGACGCCGCGGTCGCCTAGGACACCTTGCACGAACGCCTCGTAGGGGAACGCGTAGGAGAGCGCCTGGCGCACCTCTGCCTTATCCAATGGCGGCTTCTTGGTGTTGAACATCCCGATCAGGTTCTGGTAGCTGGGGTTGGTATAGACTTTCAGGTCGGGATTGTTCTGCAGCGCCGCCAGGTTATCGGGTGCCACATCGTAAGTGAAATCTGCGTCGCCGGATTCGATCTTTTGCTGCCGGACGGTGGGGTCTTCGATCAGGTCAAAGACGACCTTCTTGAATTGGCCCGGCTTCCAGCCGCCCCAGTAATCCTCGTTGCGGGTCATCACCAGGCGTGTGCCGCGCTCGTAGCTCTCGATGGTATACGGGCCGGTACCGGCGCAGTTGCCTTCGTTGAGCCAGTCCGCGCCCTTCTCCTGGTATGTCTTCGGGCTGTAAATCCAGGCGGCATAGCCGGTCGAGGCGATCAGGTCGAGCGGGGCAGGGAACTTGAGAGTGAATTTGACGGTCATCGGATCGACCACCTCGATTTTGTCCACCGAATCCCAGATGTAGGCTGCGCCGGCTGCGAGGGTCTTGGTGTTCTCGATCGCCCATTTGACCGCTGCGGCATCCAGCGGCTCGCCGTCTGTGAATTTCACGCCCTCGCGGATCTTGAACGTCCACTCGGTGGCGTCCGCGTTGGAAGACCACTCGGTCGCCAGCTTGGGTGAGAGGATCTCGGCGCTGCCAGGCGGGTTGTAGAAAGTGAGCGTCTCGTAGCAGTTGGACATCACTACCGAGTCGTTCGAGTAGGATTCGGCCGGATTGAGGTTGGGGAAGGTTGTGGGGTGGGCGTAAACGAGCACCTCACTGCGGGAAACTTCTCCGCCGGCTGGTGCGGTACTGCAGCTGGCGCTTCGGTTGGAGCCTCGGTCTCAGCTGCCGGCGGCTCCGTCGGTTTTTCGGCGGCTGGAGGCGATGTCGGCTGCTCGGCTGTCGTTGGCTGAGGAGCCGAGGTGGTTGCCGCTGGACCGGCGCAGCTGGCTGCCAGCAGAGACAGCAGCAGCAGGACAACGATCAGATATGCGGCTCTTGTCGGGGATTTCATGGTTCTTCTCCTTTCCTGGAAGACTATCTTGTTGAAGGCAACGGAAGCCTTCATTGCGGCGATTAGAAAAAGACCAACCCGGCAGGTTGGTCAGATGAAGTTGTTGGATTCTATCACAAAATTCCCTATATACAGGATGTGCATTAAGATCTGCCCTTTTTTCAAGTTAACCCTCTGTGAAGACATTGCGAAATGCCTTGTTTATTTGCCGGACTTGATTAAAATTACAAATAGATCGTATTTATCCAATTATTGATCTCACGATCAAATGGATATTTCAGGAAGTTGAGGCGAAATGTTGATATATTCGACCTACACCACATCCGTAAAAACAAAAAGGAGTAACGAATGCGTTCGCTTAGAGTTGTATCGATCGTTGAGAATATGGACCGGATGTAATCGACCCAATCTGTTACTATGACCCTGACAACCAACGTTTCGTTGCCGCGGTAACCACGCTTTACCACGTTGGCACAACCGCCGACTACAACGGCAAGAACTCGATCGACGTAGCCGTCAGCAACACTGGCGATCCGACCGGCCTGTGGACCATCTATCACGTCCCAGCCCAGAACGATGGCACGGATGGCACGCCCAACCATGGTTGCACCCTGGACGGGACGGTCCCCGGACCCTGCTTCCAGGATTACCCGCACATCGGCGCTGATCGTTGGGGCGTCTACATTTCAACCAACGAGTACGACACATTTGGACCGAGCTATAACGCTGCGCAGGTGTTTGCCTTCTCGAAGGCGCAGCTCGCCGCTCATCCCGCCTCGATCAACATGACCCTGGTCGAAAATCTCTCCGTCGATGGCTCGCCAGGGTTTACAGTGTGGCCAGCAAATTCACCTGCCGGTCAGTACTCGAGCGAGAAGAACGGCACGGAGTATTTCCTGAGCACCATCGCCGGCGATGGCTTTGAGACCGGTAACCCGACCGGGACTGCCCGGCGCATCGGACTGTGGGGGCTGACCAATACCAAGTCGCTCGATTCAGCTTCCCCGCACTGAATATCTCCAGCCGCCTGACCAACAGCGAGACCTACGTCTTCCCCGCCAGGTCAGAACAGAAAGCTGGCAGCATCCCGCTCGCCGACTGTATCAACAATACGACCACGCCCACCATATTCGGTCCGGGCTGCTGGCAGCTCCTGTTCGTGGGCGAGCCTGCCCACAATGAAGTGGAAGTGCACGTCAACTCCAATGATACCCGCATGCAGCAGACCTGGTATGTCAAAGGCATGCTCTGGGGCGCCACAGACACCGCGGTCTGGGTCGATGGCGAGCTCAAGGCGGGCATTGCCTGGTTCGCAGTTGCGCCAAAGATCAACGGCGCGGGCAAGGTTGAGGGCCAGGTCAAGAAGCAGGGATATCTTGCCCTGGGAAATAACAATCTTACATATCCGGCGCTCGCCATGGGCTCCAACGGGAAAGGTGCGATTTGTCTCATCTTAAGGGTAAACTGCTTGCATATTTGTTAGGTTTCTGCTAAAATAATTAATAAGACGATGTGTATCCATATTAGGATGGGAAAGTAAACATCGGGTGTGTAACAGGGGCGAGAATTGGGTAATACAACCAGCGTAAGTTTGCACGATAAATCGAATGATCTATGATATTCCGGTAGTGGAACCGCCGGGGATGAAAATCCTGCGGCGAAGTCTTGATTTAACCGTCGTTTGCCGGAAACCGAACCGCAAAATTAAATAACTTAGGAAGGAGGTGGCGAGCTAAGATATCCCTAAAACGAGCTGGACAGGTCGTTATCCGAGCGTATAAACCGTTAGTGATATCAATAATGTCCATGTAGAGGAGAGATTTTCAATGAAACGCAAGCTTTTTTACATCATTATGATCCTGGTGTTCGTTATGTCGCTCACTTCGGCGGCATCCGCCCAGCAAGGCGGGTTGAGCCCCGTACCCGGATCGCATCACCCCTGGTTCAACCTTATTCGCTTGAGTCGAATAAGGAAAGCAAACCGGCTACTCCGGCCCAACCTCAGAGCCGGGCGGCTCAGGCAGCTAGCCAGTTCCGCGTGGTCCCGCTCATCGTCACCTTCGATTCCTCGGTGAACGCCCAGCAGCTGGCAGCAGCGACTGGCGGCACAGTGACCCATACCTTCAGCAAGATCTTCAACGGCGCTTCGCTGGTCGTACCCAGCCAGAATGTTGCCGCAGTACAAAGCTACCCGGGCGTTACGAAAGTGGTAGTCGATGAGCTGCGACAGCCGCAGACGGATGTCAGCCCTGGCTTCATCGGTGCGCCGACAGCCTGGGCGGCAGCTCGGCGGGCAGGAGAGCGCGGGCGAAGGTGTGCTGATCGGTGTGCTCGACACCGGCATCTGGCCCGAGCACCCCTCCTTCTCCGACCCGGACCCCTCGGGAAAGGCATATGCACCTCCTTCCGGCGGTCCGTACCCCTGTGAATTCGGCAACACCGCCTGGAATCCGAACGATGCGCCCTTCACCTGCAATAACAAGCTGATCGGCGCCTACGAATTCCTGGATACCTACAAGGTGGTCAGTTGGCTTGCTCCCTGAGGAGTTTGATTCTGCCCGTGACGACGAAGGACACGGCACGCACACCTCCTCCACTGCGGCGAGGCAACGCCGGCGTGGACGCCAGCATCTTCGGCGTCGACCGTGGAACTATCTCCGGGATTGCACCCCGCGCCCAGGTCATCATGTACCGCGTCTGCGCAGAACGAAGGCTGCTACAGCAGCGACTCGGCGGCAGCCGCCGAGCAGGCGATCCTGGATGGCGTGAACGTGATCAACTTCTCCATCAGCGGTGGAAGCAACCCCTTCTCCGATGTCGTTAGCCAGGCTTTCCTGGATGCCTACAATGCGGGCGTATTCGTCGCCGCCTCGGCGGGCAACTGCCGGACCCGGTGCCGATACCACCGACCACCGCGAGCCGTGGGTAGCGACGGTTGCTGCCAGCACTGGCCCGCGCGCCTTCCAGACGACCGCCACGATCAGCGGCGGGGGCACCAGTCTGGAGCTCACCGGAACTTCACTGACTGCCGCGGGTGGTCCTGCGCCTGTTTATGTGTCGGCAACGGACCCGCTTTGCCTCGATCCCTACGCCCCGGGTAGTGTGACCGGGATGATCGTTGTCTGCGAGCGAGGCAACAACGGCCGTATCGAGAAGGGCTACAATGTCTCGGTAGGCGGCGCAGCTGGGATGATCCTGTACAACCAGAGCGCAGCGGTGACCGACGAAGAATCCGACAACCACTTCCTGCCTGCTGTGCAGATACAGTTCTCGCAGGGTCAGGCGCTGCTGGCGTTCCTGGCAGCCAACCCCGGTGCAACGGCCTCCTGGCCAGCTGGCGCAGCGGTCCCCGCCCAGGGCGACGTGATGGCTTCCTTCAGCTCGCGCGGCGGCCCCGGGCAGATTTTGGGCGTCAGCAAGCCCGATATCACCGCCCCCGGCGTGCAGATCCTGGCGGGCATGACCCCCGATCCGCTTGTGCCGCCTGTGACGGCCGACAATGGCCCTGCTGGTGAGCTGTTCCAGGCGATCGCCGGGACCTCGATGTCCAGCCCGCACATCGCTGGCAGCGGTGCACTTGATCAAGGCTCTGCATCCCTCCTGGACGCCTGGGCAGATCAAGTCAGCCATCATGACCAGCGCCTACGGCGGCGTTGTCAAGGAAGACGGAGCCACCCCGGCGAATGCCTTCGATGATGGCTCCGGGCGCGTCGATCTAAACGTAGCCGGCAACCCCGGGCTGACCTTCGACGAGAGCGGCGCAGATTACGTCGCAATGGCGGATCAGCTGTGGAACTCCAACTATCCCAGCCTGTACGTGCCGGTCATGCCGGGCAAGATCACCGTCGAGCGTACCGTCCACAGCGTGCTGAGCAAGCCCTCCAACTGGATCACCTGGGTGGATGCTCCGGCAGACGTGAAAGTGACCGTACCGTCACTGTTCAACGTACCCGCTGGCGGAAACTACACCTTCAACATCTCGGTTGACGGCAGCACAGTTCCGCTCGGTGAGACCCGCTTTGCAACGCTGTACATGCGCACTTACTGGGGCAAGGACATGACCCCGATCACGGTCAAGTTCCCCATCACCTTCGTGCGCAAAGAACCCGTGGTCACGACTCTCAAGAACTGCGATCCTGCAGATCTTGTCGGCCTGAAGAGCACGACAAACTGCACGATCGATGTATCGAATACTGCCTTCACCGGTGGTTCATTCAGCCTGACAGATACCCTGCCCAAGCAGCTCGTCCTGGTGAACGGCAGCCTGACCGGCGGGACGCAGGTGACGAACCGTTTGATCACCGCCAGCGGCGATATAACTGCCGCTCAGGCGCCTACCGTCAGCATCGCTCCAGGAGAATCACCGGCAGGAGGTTATCTGCCGCTATCCCTCTTTGGGATTGCACCGATTGCTGGTGTGGGTGACGAGACGATCACTAACTTCAACGTGCCTGCGTTCGTCTTCGCCGGTGAGACTTATACCCGCGTTGGACTCGTCAGCGACGGCTATGTCGTCGTTGGCGGCGGCACAGGCGGCGATATCCAGTACGTCAATCAGAGCCTGCCGGATCCCAACCCGCCGAACAACGTCCTGGCGCCCTTCTGGACCGACCTCAACCCGGGTACGGGTGGTGCGATGCGCATCGCTACCCTAACGGACGGCGTAAGCACCTGGCTGGTGATCGACTATGACGCGGTGAAAGAATACAGCTCTGCGAATACCACCAGCTTCGAGATCTGGATCGGCGTCAACGGTGTGGAAGACATCAGCTACGCTTTTGGCCCGGTAACGGGTAACGGCGATGGCGGCTTCCTCACGGTGGGTGTTGAAAACAAGTTTGGCAACTCGGGACAGAATTCCTACTACAACGGAGCGGGTACGCTCCCAGCTGAAGGAGACCAGCTTGTGGTCACTTCTGTACCGGGTCAGGCAGGTGCGGCAACTCCAGTTACCTTACACGGCGCGCGCCGTGTTCGCCGGAGCCTGGCAGAACTGTGTCGAGCTGACCAGCAGCCTGTTCCAGGGGACGAGCGTCACCTGCTTCAGCGGCACGGTGAACGCCGAGCCGGTGCGCGGCGTGAACAAGACCGCCCCGCGTGGGATTGATCTGCCCGCGCCACACCGCAACCGGTAATCCGGAACCATAAAGGATCAGGTTAGACAGAGCAGCCCAGGTTTTCCTGGGCTGCTTGATTTTTTCCACATAATATCGTAGAAACGGCGAATAAATACCGCCCCTTATTCCACCTTATCGACCCAGTCGACCT
>CAVPMW010000024.1:0-57998 GCA_963706515.1 uncultured Chloroflexia bacterium | reverse complement strand
ATGTGTAGATCTTTTGACGTTACTATTTTACATCCGAACTGCGCGGGCTCCAACCAAAATAATGTCTGGAGGGCTCAGGTATATAAAGGCAGCCGGCACACTAAAATCACCTTGACAAAACTAATAATATTAGTTATAATACTAATATTATTAGTTAAAATCTCAAATCAGACTGTAACCGAAAGTTCTGACTTATTACCCGGAGGATCTATGGGCACCAATTTTCTTAAAATTGAGGGCGGTTCGATCGCTTATGACGACAGCGGCAGCGGGCCGCTGGTGATCTGCGTCCCTTCCATGGGAGATTTGCGGGGCGAATACCGGTTTTTAGCGCCTCGACTTGCTTCCGCAGGCTACCGGGTGGTCAGCATGGATGTGCGCGGCCATGGCGAGACGAGCGTTAACTGGCCTGATTATTCCGTCGCGGCGATCGGCAGCGATATCCTGGCTTTGGCGCGCAGCCTGGATGCCGGTCCGGCTGCCATTATCGGCACCTCCATGGCGGCTGGAGCCGGGGTCTGGGCGGCAGCCGAGTCGCCGCAGTCCGTCGCCGGGCTGGTCCTGATCGGTCCATTCGTCCGCGGCGGGGGTGACTGGCAGGGCAAGCTGCTCTTCTCTATACTTATGAGCCGCCCCTGGGGACCGGCGACATGGCAGCGCTACTACGCCAGCCTGTATCCGACCCGCAAGCCGGATGACTTCTCACAATACAGCCAGGCACTGCGCGCCAACCTGCAAGAACCGGGTCGCCTGGAAGCTCTGCGCCAGATGCTGTTTGCCAGTAAAGCGGCTTCAGAAATGCGCCTGCCTCAGGTCAAATCCCCCACAATGGTTCTGATGGGCAGCAAAGACCGCGATTTCAAAGTCCCTGAAAGCGAAGCGCAGTGGGTGGCGCAGAGCCTCCGGGCAAGCTACACCATGGTCCAAGACGCAGGACACTACCCGCATGCCGAGATGCCCGAGGTGGTTACGCCGCTGGCGCTGTCCTTCTTGCAGAGCTTACGCTGGGCGAAAGAGGATCCGCATGACGCCTAAAGCGGGCCTGACCACCTCTGCAGTAGTCCAGGCTGCCGCTGAGCTGCTCAACTCGGACGGCGTCGAGGCGCTGACTTTACACCGCCTGGCAGCCAAGCTCGGCGTGCAGCCACCTTCACTCTACAACCATGTCGCTGGTTTGCCTGGCTTATACCGCGAGCTGGCTTTGCTGAATGCCAGGATGCTGGCAGACCGCCTGGCTCAGGTCGCCATAGGTAAAAGCGGCTCACAGGCGTTGATCGCGCTTGCTGGGGCGTACCGGGCATATATCAAGGAAAACCCAGGGGTTTATATGGCGACCCTGAGCGCATCACGGGTGCAAAATCCAGGCGATGCCGAGCTTCAGGAGACGGAAAACCGCGTCCTGGCAATCGTTCTGGCTGTGCTGGCTTCCTTAGGATTACAAGGCGAAGATGCTGTACACGCCGCGCGTGGCTTGCGCAGCCTGGTGCATGGTTTTGCTGCGTTAGAGCTGGCGGGTGGGTTTGGCCTGCCGCTCGACTGCGACGAGAGTTTTCGCCGGTTCTTAGAGATATTTGTCAATGGCCTGGGGGCAAACCGGGTGGGAAGGTAGAAACAGTACCTGCGCCGGCGCGATTAATGATCCAAAAACTGGTCAATCGCCGCAAAGTATTCCGCCTGATGGGTCACCGCTATTCCGTGTCCCCCTTCGAACACCTTCACCTGCGCGGTTGGATATAAAGCGAGCATCTTAGCGCGTACCGGCTCAGGGGTTGCCGGGTCATCCTTTCCAAAGATCAACAGCAGCTGCCCTGTCCACTTCTGAAGATCGTGTGCAGAATAGCTGAAGCTGTCGGTCATATCCGCGACCATAGCCAGCATCCCCAGGAAATTTTTACGTTGCAGGCGGTATTGGACCACCTCTTTGAGCAGCGCTTTCGTTAGCGCCATATCTGGCTGGTTTGAATCAGCGCTCAACAATCGCTCGAAGGATTTCATCGTCAGCCAGCGCAGGATGGGAGTCGGCATCCAGCGCAGCCACTTCAAGGAACTACTGATCTGCTCGCCACGCGCTGGATCAGGTGGGACAGGTGTGGTTAAGATAATCTTGCCAAATCGTTCAGGATAAGTCAGCATGAATGGCTGCATGAACAACGTCCCTCCGGAGCCTCCCAGGGCATCTACCTGGCTGATCCCCAGCTGGTCGAAGAGCTCGATCACCCCGCAGAACATGGCGTTAAGGTCACCCAGGGGTGGATAATCGGGCGAAATGACCCGATACTTCTTTGCAAGATGCTCGATCGTCTGCCAGCCGACTTCTGCAACACCCGTTCCTGAGGCAGGCACGAAGAGAATTGAACTGCCTGACAGTGTATCGATGATCCGCCACTCCACCCCATCGATCATTGAAGTCCGGTAAGGAAAACGCTGGCGGAAAATTAGAAGCCGTCTATGCTGGTCTGCGGGGACATGCTCGTAAAGCTTTGCGATTCTGGGGTCTGAGAAGGTTGACGAAGTCACCGGTTACCCCTCCTACCCAACTCAAGCTTTATCCTGCCTCTGTAAGGCAGCCTGGACCCATCCCCGCGCCAGGCTGTGCTGGACAGCGTAAGCTCCCCAAACGTCTTCTGCCCAGGCGCGCACAAGGTGCTTGTGTTCTGCTATCGATTGGGCTCCAATCACACTGGCTATGGTTAACCGTCCCCGGGATGGCAGGACGGAAGGCTTTGCCACCGGCGAAGCGCCGTTCAGCCAGCTCTGGATTGCAGCATAAACCTCGGGAGCGCCCTCAAACTCCAGCCCGCAGCACAAGCGGGTGAGATGGGCCGCATAAGATTTTGCTGAGCGGCAGTACGTCTCCACGTGCTGCATGCAATACGTATCGAATGCCAGGTTGTAAACGGCTGCAAAACGCTGGTCCGCATACACCTGGGCGCTGAGCCCGGCTAACAAAGCCTGGCACCCATCGCGTCCGCCAGCAACGACTGCACCGCACTCCGGACAGCGACTATCGCTCGTTTGAACCTGGTAATTAGCAGAGTTCTCTATATTCATTGAAAACGACGATTAACCGATTCCCTTGGGTCCATTCTACAACCCGCACTCCTCGGCCGAGTAAAGACTTTTACTCCAGGTTTATCGCCTCGTTGAGCAAATCCAACAGGGCCGGGTTCTCGAGGTCCGCGGAGGTCTGGATTTTGACGTGTCGGGCGCGCTTACCCGTTCCTTCGAGGAGGTGCTGCGGATCGGACAGCTCAACTCCCCTGGCGAACATCAGGTTGACATGCTCCCGGTAAGGCGCGATCGCACACACCAGTCCGCGATAAGTCCGGTCGGTGCCATACGCAATGATCTTTGATGGGGGATCCACCTGCTCGATGGCGCCCGGGAAGGCAGCCAGCACTAAATCGCGCAGCTGGAAGACCAGCGACTGAATCTGCGGAGCATACGAAGCCAAAAAATCATTAATATCCATTTCAGAACACTCTCATGTTTTTAGCAGGTTTCTGGTGAGAAAATTATCATTGCGGGGTTGGATAAAGGCTTCCTGAATACAGGGATCATCCATGCCAAACACGAAACGAAAACAAAGGAAAAACGCCAGGCGACGAAAAGGTATCCATCTGAAACCATCACCTGCAATGCTGGCAATTCTAGCAGTGCTGGGTGTGGTTGTGCTGCTTACCGCCAGCGGGTTTACATTTGCCGCTACCAAAGAAGGACACGACGCTTTCTGCGCATCGTGCCATACCCAGCCTGAATCTACTTTCTACCAGCGCTCGCAGGATGCGCAGCCCGTGGACCTTGCTTCATTCCATACAGCCAAGCAGACGCGCTGCATTGATTGCCACTCAGGCGAGGGCGTGACCGGGCGGGTAAGCGCCGAGCTGCTCGGGGCGCATAACGCCCTGGCATTTTACACCCATACCGCAGTCCAGCCGGCAAAACTGACCCAACCCTTTGGGGAAAGCAATTGTTTGAAGTGCCATCATAATATTTTCAACCTGCAGAACTTCAATAATCATTTCCACATTTTCCTGGGACGCTGGCAGGCAGTAGATCCAAACGCCGCGACCTGCACCAGCTGCCATGGCGGGCATGCCACGGATGGGAACGCACAGGTCATGTATGTAAATGAGGCGAGCACCCGCCAGGTGTGCCAGGATTGCCATCAAGCCCTGGGCAGAGGAGAAGATGGCAGGTAGAACGAGCCTCCACTCTCAGGCGTCCGGCATCCGGATATTACAGCAGGACACTTTGAATTATATCGCCAGGTCCGCGATGAACTCACTAAAGGCGAATCGCTGCTCTTCGGGCAGCTCACGGTAAGCCTGCACAAACTGGTCGGTTCTCGTCGAGCCGAACCGTCGTGCTCCTGCTTTCAGGAAATCCAGGACCTCGGGGACGCTGCGGATGCCCCCCGCAGCTTTGACCAGGCACTTCCCTTCGACTGCTTCATACATCAGACGCACGTCATCCAAAGTTGCGCCGCCCTCCGCATAAGCGGTCGCGGTTTTTACGAAATCTGCGCCCGCTTGGGCAATCCACTGGCAGGCTCGTCGTTTTTCCTCCTGGGACAGGTAGCCATTCTCGGTGATGACTTTGACTTTGGCGCCCCGCGCAGCTTGCACCACACCCCGGATATCATCCAGAAACAATTCCTGCTCGCCGTTCAGCAGCGCAGGGATGTTCATTACCATATCGATCTCCTGGGCTCCCAGGTCCATGACTACATTCGCCTGGTAAGCCTTCATATCCGGCGTTTCATTCCCATGCGGAAACCCGACTACCGTACCGACCAGCACCCCGGAGCCTTTGAGCTGCTCGACAGCCAGGCGGATATAGTGCGGCTGTACCGTGAGCGTGGCAGTGTCCAGGCGCAGCGCGGTATCCGCAGCTTTGAGAACCTCGGCGCGGGTCGCGTGTCGGACGGACGATCCGAATGATTCAAATAACTTTCGTGAAATTGGAATACTTCATATCATAGTCACCTGTATTCCGCAAACGGTTTATTGACCTGTACGGTGTATCCCTGCCTTGCCTGCAGGGTCGCGATCAGCTCAACCATATAATCCCGCGGCAGCTGCGGAGACATATAATTCACCCCGCTGAAGAGCTCATTATCCTGCGTAAATTGTCCTTCACGCCGGGCGGTCTCGAGCATTTGTTGGTGGTGCGTCCACAGGCAGATCCCGATCGTCACCCAGGTGCCGGCTGGGATGGAATAGCTATCGATCAATGCCAGCGATTCGGCGACGGTTTCGGGCGTCTCCCCCGGAGCGCCGATCATCAATGAAGCTCCATAGGGAATCCCTGACCCCTCCAGGCTGTCCAGGGCTTGCCTGACCTGAGCAACCGTATAGCCGCGCTGCATGCACTGCAGCATCTTATCCGAGCCGCTCTCGATGGACAGGTTGATGTAGTTGCAGCCCGAAGCGGCCATTAACTGGCAGAAATCCTCCGTGACCCCCAGCGGGCGCAGGTCGCCGCTGCCCCAGGAAATGGATAATCCCTGGTCAATGATTTCCTGGCAGATGGCTTCGGCGTGCGGGCGGGGGACGTTGAAGTTATTTTCGCAGAAAATGAACCGCCTGGGTTCTTTTACTTCCAGAATATGCTTGATCTCAGCCACCACGCGCCCCGGCGATTTTAACCTGTAGCGGGTCCCTTCCATCGCGCTGTACGGGCAGTAGGTACAGCGAAAAGCGCAGCCCGCGCTTGGTGAGGATCCCCGGCGGGATATTGAACTCCGCGTAACGCTCGAGGTCGAACAGCTCGTAAGCCGGGAGGGCGGTCGCGTCCAGGTCGGCAACCCGCTCGCGCGGGGCTGACCCGAATCCTCCATTTTGCCGGTAAACGCATCCTGGGACTGTACTGATATCCCCGCCCTCCCCCAACCGTTTCAAATACAGCGGGAACGAAAAATCCGCCTCGCCGCGAATGCCGTAGTCGAGGTCCAGGTATTCCAGCCAGTCCTGGGCGTAATAGTTAAACCCGGGACCGCCCAGGATGATAGGCGCGGCGGTGGCTTTTCTTATGCAATCCACGATCTCTTTCACGCGGATGCGCAGATCGAGGTGCCGGGTGTGATATTCCGTGCCCTCGTCGATGACGTACCCGTGCACCAGCCGGATGGAAATACCGATCACTTCAGGCTGGAAGCGGGCAATCTGCGCCTGCAGCTCAGACGGCAGGTCCTGAGCGAACAGAGATTCGAAGACCTCTACCGTGTGCCCGGCTGCCAGATGCCGCGCCGGCTACGTACGCCGGACCGGTGGGTGAGGCCGGCAGGGTGTTGGCAGAGATAATGAGTACTCTCATTTGTGTAATCTGTGCGCTAATACTTGCCGTATAATGGCCCGAAATTCGCACACGCCCGGAAATCGGCGCCCTGCAGGTCATTGGCGCCAAAAGATGTCCAGGCGTGCGGCCGGAAGATATTTTCCTCGGGGACGTTGTGCATATACACCGGAATGCGCAGCATCGAGGCCAGGGTGATCAAATCCGCGCCGATGTGCCCGTAGGCGATCGCTCCGTGGTTGGCGCCCCAGTTGTTCATTACGGTGTAGACGTCCCTGAATGGTCCGCTGCTGGAGAGAATGGGCACGAACCAGGTCGTCGGCCAGGTGGCGTTCGTGCGCTCGTCCAGCACGCTGTGGACCTCTGCCGGCAGGTCGACGGTGTAGCCTTCGGCGATCTGCAGGGCCGGACCCAGCCCTTTGACCAGGTTCAGCCGGCACATGGTCACCGGCATGCCGCCGCGGGTCTTGAAGCGCGTCGACCAGCCGCCGCCGCGGAAGTACTCGGTGATGCTGGCGTGCCAGGTGGTCGCCGCCAGGCAGCGCGTGACTTCGTCGGGAGTGATCTCCCAATAAGGCTTCATCGCTGGCTCGCCGTCGATCTCCTGCTGCCCGGTGCAGTCCAGCGCCGCCGGGCCGGAATTGATCAGGTGCAGGATGCCGCCCGCGGCGCGCCCGCTGAGCTCATAGCCGGTAACCCGTTTGACCGCCGCGGGGCTCCAGTAGGTGCGCACGTCGGCAAAGATCTGGGCGGTACCGGTCAGCAGGTGGCCGAAGAGCATGCTCGTCCCGTTGAGCGAGTCATTTTCGGTGGCGAAGATGTACGGCTCGCGGATGCCGTTCCAATCGAACGAGGTGTTCAGGATGGCTTCCATAAAATCGCCGTTGGGGAAATGATCCGTCCACTGGCGCTGCCCCTGGAAACCGCCGGCCATCGCATTGTGGCCCAGGGCTTCTTCGCCAAAACCCAATTCTGCCAGGCGCGGGTTGCCCACCATCATATCCCGGGCGATCAGCGCCATTTTTACCGAGACTGCCCAATCCTGATCTTTTTGAGCCCGGCTGCGCTGGTTCTGCGGGCGGGTTGTAATCTTTGCCTTCCGGGCAGTTTTCTTTTACCCAGGCAAGCGCGCGCTCGAATTCCTCCGGATCGTAAATGCCTTCGTCTATGCGGCGAGTAAACTCGCTCATGTCGATCGACTCTACCCGCATCCCCAGATAGCTCTCGAAGAAAGCCTGGTCGACGATCGAGCCGGCGATGCCCATCGAGACCCCGCCCAGCGAGGCATACGACTTGCCGCGCAGCCAGGCAACGCTCAATCCGGCCCGGACGAAACGCAGTATCTTCTCCTGCACATCTTCCGGGATCGTCGTGTCGCCCGCATCCTGCACATCGCGCCCGTAAATGCCAAAAGCGGGCAGCCCTTTCTGGTTGTGCGCCGCCAGCACAGCCGCCAGGTAGACCGCGCCCGGGCGCTCGGTGCCGTTGAATCCCCACACCGCTTTCGGGATCAGCGGGTCCATGTCCATCGTCTCCGAGCCGTAGCACCAGCAGGGGGTGACGGTGAGCGATAACCCCACGCCTTCTCTGGCGAATTTGGCAGCGGTCTGAGCCGCCTCGGCGACCCCGCCGATGCAGGTATCCGCGATGACGCATTCGACCGGCAGGCCGTTGGGATGGCGCAGGTTCTTGCTGAGAAAGTCAGCTGCGCTGCGCGCCATGCCCATCGTCGTGTCTTCCAGGGCTTCACGCACGCCCTTGCGCCGTCCATCGATCGTCGGACGGATGCCAACTTTGGGGGGGTTGCCGATCAAGCGATTCACTGGCGGGTTCATTTTGATGGTAGCCATTACTTTTATTCCTTTAACATTTAATATTTTGATCAGCTTCAATCGCCGGTCTGCACCACTCTGCTGGAAGCATCCATTCTTCTAGTCCTATTGGTTTCCCAATAGTCCAGGGTCTCTTTGCCTGGCTCGCCAACGGTATTTTTGGAAGATCTGAAATAATCCTCTCGATCTTTTTCTCTATTTTCCTGGCTTCAGCGGGAGAAACCGCGCCAACTCGACCTCAAAATGGAAGCTGCCTTTGGGAGGATGATTTTGAGGTTGCCCTTTGCCTTTTCTGCCAGGTAGCCCTCCGGCTCGGCCGTAGCGGGCGAGACCATCCCCAGCGCGCTTGGTCGGGAGTTCCGCAGATCCAGCGCACACCTTTATCGAGCTGCGCCGGGCGGTGGCGGACATATCCGCGTCCCGTCCGGGTGGATCTGCAAAGTATGCGCCCAACCCTCCTCGTCGGCAAGATAGTCGATGTAAAAAACAACTTCCGGATCGAACATCAGCCCCGGGGTCAAAGAATGGTGCATTTCAGGATGGGCCTTAAGCTCGTCCAGGAATTCAACGTAACCCGCTTTTGGACGGATATGAGGGAATATTCGTGCGCACTCTGACGTGGCGAGGATCCTTCAGCGCGCTGTACACCAGCCGTCCGTCATCCACCGGGCGGAAGTTGATATGTCCCAGGTACATCAGCTCCATCTCCGTCTCTTTGAGATTTCTGACGTCCATACTTAACCGTAATATTGCCGATCCGGCGTATAAGTTCAGCAATGGTTCAGCTACATAGTTACAGCTGAAGGCAATTGTGTGCTGGTATTGGCCTCCCAATGCCAGGTAAGCGCCTTTTTCATCCTGCCCGACTACCAGGTAAGCTTTTTGATAGGGGGCGTTGGGCAGCTCGCCGTGGCAGAGGGTGAGTGTCTTCCTTTGAAGGTCCACCCATAGCAGTAACGCCGCAGTGCAGAAAAAAACCGCCATAGTTCGCCAGGTATTCGCGAGTCTTGGCGAGGTCGGCGAACATCGATTTCATAGTCAAGCTGCGCCCATAGAACTCTGCGGACCAGATTTGCTGCCCCTGGTAAGGGAGCATGACCAGCTCGCCGGAATTGTTCTCCAGGCGCAGAGCGCAGACACCATTTTGGTAGCGGAAGGTGGCAGCTTTTAGCGAACCATGCTCCACCAGGATATGCTCCCGGTCGCCAAAGAATTCAGGGAGGGTGTAATCACCGTTGGTTCAATGATCATCGGCTGGCCATAACCGATCAGCCCTTGACCGCGCCGACTAACAGGCCACGGGCGATATAGCGCTCGAGACCAATGGCGATGAGGATCACCGGGGTGATCATGATCAAGATCAGCACCGACATGTACCACCACTGGGGACCTCGCGTAGCGTTCTGAGCGGCAATGGTCAAGGGCAGGGTCTGAGATTTTGCACCGGAAAGGAACAGCGCCAGCAGATATTCGTTCCAGGCGAAGACCAGGATAAACAGGAATGTGGCTACCAGGCCGGGAACTGCCAGGGGGATGACGATCGTTTGGAAGATGCGGTAGCGTGAAGCGCCGTCAATCGCCGCGCACTCCTCCAGCTCGATGGGGATCGTTGTGAAATAGTCGCGCATCAACCAGACAACGATGGGCAGGTTGACGGCTACATAGGTGATCACCAAAGCGGTACGCGTATCCAGGAGCGCCAGACGCTGAAAAAGGATATAGATGGGGATTACGACGGCAACCGGCGGCAGCATGCGCTGCGAGATCAGCCAGAACGCAATGTCGTTGTTCTTGAGGCTGCGCTGGAAGCGCCTGCCAATGGTTAGAAGTGCGATCAGGAATAGTGCCAGTGCGGCTCCAAATGCTATCTGCCAATTAACGCCCAAGGTAATGGCAAAAATTGCCCCTGCCAGGCATAAGATAAAGGCTAATATCGACCCCAGACGTGGGCGATATTCAAAGCGGATCAAGGATACGCAGCACCTGTTCCTAAAAACAAAGCAATGGCTGCACTGGTTGGAGCGACGATCAAGGTATTTAAAAAGTTTCTGCGCGTATCGTTGGCCAAATCCCCCACCAGGATGTACTGCCAGGCATGCAATGAGGGCTTGAAATCCACGAAGGGGATATAGAATGGGCCATTGTCCACATCGATGGGCAGCTTGAAAGAGGTGACGATCAGCCAGTAGATGGGAAATAAACAAACCATTGCCCATACGATCAAACCTATGTAGATGAGCACTTTTTCCCCGGTGGATGGCTCAAAAAGTGTCTTGCGATGGAAAAGTGATTTTAACAAGTCACAATTCTCCTGTCACCCGCCGGCGGATGAGGCTGATATAAGACATGCCAATAAAGGTGACCAGGAACAGTAACGTATAGGCAATTGCCGCCGAGCCTCCCAAATCCAGTGTGCGCCAGGCGATCAAGGACTGCAAGGTAAGCGATTCGGTTGCTGTACCGGGTCCGCCGTTGGTCAAAAATTGGGCAGATCGACGATCTTGAAGGCTTCGATCATGCGGATCAGGACCAGCGTGGTGGTGACCGGCAGGATCTGCGGGAAGGTGATGTGCCAGAAAGCCTGCCAGCGGTTGGCGCCATCGACCCGTGCCGCCTCCAACAATTCCAGAGACTGGCCTTCGATAGCAGCCAGGAGGACGATGAACATGAACGGCGTCCATTGCCAGATGTCGCCTAACATACCGCCGCGCGCCCCCCAGGGGTTGTTCACCCACGAAAACATGCCCAAACCCAAACCCTGCCAGATCGGCTGGAACGGTCCCTTATCGGTATCTACCAACATATAGAACATGTAGGCAATGCCGACCGGGGTGATCATCATCGGGATCAGGTACACCACCCGGAAAAATCGCCGGAAACGGAGCGGCTGAGTTACCAATAAGGCCAGTCCAAGCCCAATGAAGTATTGGAAAAAAATGTCAATATAAACATAACACAGGGTGACGACCATGGTCCCCGGGCGTCCACCTGGGCTGAGGGTGGCAATGATGAGCCAAATCAATGAAGTGATGAAAAAAAACACCAATATATTGGCAACCAGGGAGCGGGCTTTGAACCGGCGCTGGATGAAGCCCCGAAACAAGCGCATAAATCAATAAGGCGATGACGCTGGCGAAAATCATCCAGCCTACTGCACTGAGGGTGACCGAAAACCCCCAAGAAGTGCGATTTCTCGCTGCCTAAGAATAATTTCCGAAAGTTGGCCAGTCCAACGAAAGTGATCTTAAACCCACCTTTGACAAATTGAAAGCGGGATAAGGACAGGTAGAGCGAAATGATCAACGGAAATATCGCCAGGAAGAGCACCACCAGCACGGAAGGCATGATGAACACGCTGCTGGCAGTGCGATCGGCGCGTGAAGTGACCCGCAGGAACTGGTTGGCCTGGGGTACAGCGACCGGCTCGCTGGGCGGCAGCTGACCCGCTTCGAGGGTGGTTTGATCAGATGTCATATGAATTCCGTAATCTGGAGGTTCGAGGCCCGGCCCAGGCTGAGCCGGGCCTCGAATGGATCAAAGAATTATCCGGAGGTGTACAGCCAGATCACTTCTGTACGCCGAGGGTGGCCTTGTAAGCCTCTGCTTGGGCATCGCGTCCCAGCTCGTCCGTTTTCTCATTCCAGCCATCTACAATCTGCTTGATGGCGGCATCCAGGTCGATTTCGCCAGCCAGGTATTGAGAAACAGCGGTGTCGAGTACAACCTGTTCATATGCCTGGTTCTGCGGGATGCGCAGGTCGAGCACCATGTTGGGGCTGTTCAGACTGCCTTCGATCGCACCCAGGTAATTGGTCGCCGCAGCTGGGCTCATCCCCGCCTCCACCCATGCCTGGCGGTTGAGGAACTGCGAAGTGCGGTACGGGTTATAGCCGGTCTTGCCGATAGTGACGTCTTCATTGGACTGAGCCGGTGCGCTCATGTAAGAGAAGAAGGCATAAGCAGCATCCTTTTTCTTCGCATCTGCCGCGGCGTTGATCGCGCCAGACCAACCGCCGTAAGCGGCGAAGGGAGCATGGTTCACGCCGTTTACTGCGTAAGGGCAGGTCGTCTGCATCGCAGGGCACCAGCTTGCCGGTATCCCAATTCAATACCTCTTTGGAACCCGGGAGGATAGAGGCTCCTACCTTGTCGATCACCTTAGAAGTAGCTGGATCAATCGCCAGCGTGCCGATGTCACCCCAGTCCATGGATAAGGCACAGCGACCAGTAGTGAACAGGCTGCGAGTATTACCTACGTCCAGGTTCAGCTCATCTGGTGGACCATACTTGCCGGTTTCCTTGTATAGCGTCATGGCTTTACGGAAAGCCTCATTATCAACGAGGGGTTCCATCGTGTCAGGCTTGAAGAAGGTACCCTGCGAAGTGCCCTGGCTCTGGATCATGGAGGCCGCAAAGTCGAGGACGAACCAGTACGCCTGAGCTGCCCGCTTCTTGGAGATGCACGAGCCATAATCCGGGTCGCCGTCGCCGTTCAGGTCTTTGCCATGGAACTGCTTTGCAATCGCCAGATAATCGTCCCAGGTCTCGGGAGGCTTCAGGCCGGCTTGCTCGAGCAGGTCGGTGCGGTAATAGACCATGTGGAAGTCGCCATCTAGAGGGATAGTGTAAATCTTGCCGCCGTAGGTGGCGCTGAAGTCGCGGAAGAATGGCGCGATGTCATCCCACTGGATGCTCGGGTCATTTTTAATCCGGTCGGTCAGGTCTTCCACGTAGCCAGGGTTAATGAAATCGCCCATCCATTGGGGGTCGAAGACCCAGGCGTCGTAGGAGTTGGTCCCGGTAGCGGCATCGGTCAGGATTTTCTGATAGAGGTCGCTAAAGGGAACAATTGTCACGTTCACCTTGGCGCCGGTCAGCGCTTCGAAGTCTGGACCGCGCCGCTGGAGGGGTTCAGCGATCTGCGGGCCGGTGAAGGTCAGGACGTTGAGCTCAACGCCTTCATAAGGCTTTGCCTCAGGTGGAGGTGTCACCACGACTGTTTGCACAACGGTCTGAGGAGTTCCGGCGACTTCGACCGTTTTGACTACCTCCACGGTTTGTACAATCGTTTGAGGAGTGGCAGGTGCAGCTGGTGTTGCGGCTGGCGCGCAGGCAGTCAGCAATAATACGCCGACCATTACCATGCCAAACAGCGTCATCAATTTCTTGGACATTTCTCTCTCCTTTCGAATGGGTGAATCAAAGAATCACAGGTTGCATAGCGGTCCGGTATCGAGGGCAATTGGGAAAGTTTGTCGATATACCACCTCCTCCTCCACACTATAAAATTGATCTGACTATCTGGGTGATCTAGATTTCCCTCATCCCGTTTGCAGGCTACTGCATGCATCCGCGATGGGGTCGGATATTTAGTCATGGGTGCCATATTGGTTATCCGGACTTGTATGGCAGATACACGAGCAGAGATGACCTTCATGCGACTGTGTATGCCTTATCCAAATCGTCTGGCGGAAAGAACAGCACCAACATGCCGAACGGGAAATCAGCTTATATAAATTGAGTTATCCTGGATCTATCATCATCCAAGGACAGTATATATTATAGTTACTATTATTACCTTTGCCAATATACTGTTCCGGCTAATCTGATTGTTAATCTAGAATGGATATGAAGCGGTAGTTGGACGTCGACCGTTTTGGCGGTCAGCCGACTGTAACCTGCACACCTGGAGACGTTGACCGAGCTGGCTCTGAAGGAGCTGCTTCCCTTATAATAGGGATGTGACGAAACAGGCCGATCTGATCGCCTATGTGTTCGATGAGCAGCCGCACCTGCTCTCCGCCACGCTGCTGCAGTGGATGGAAGCCTCCTCGCGCTTTACCGCCTTCGTCGAGATCTACCGCGATAAGATCCGCAAGAAAATCCGCGTCACCCGCGAGCCGGAAAGCCTTCTGGACCTGCGCGGCGAGCTGGAGGTCGCTTACCGCCTGCTCAACGACCGCCGCCTGAGCTGTGGCGTACGAGCCGTACGCCAGCGCAAAACGGCGCGGCCCCGATTTTGCCGTCACCTACCGGGCCAACCTGATATTCAATATCGAAGTAGCCCGCATCCGGGCTGAGGAGGTAGATGGCGCTGCCGGTGGCAGCGCCATCGACCTCCCGCGCAAAGAGGAGCGCATCCTGCGCATCCTGCTGGATAAACTGGGACAGATGCAGCCCGGCATGGCCAACCTGCTGGTCATCCATACCCGAGAGGAGCTGGCGCGCTCCATCGACCTGGGCAGGCTCATGCAGGAGATAAAAACCAGGGTAGAAGGGAAAGATCCTTCCTTTTATGCCGTCAGCCGCTACACCAGCCCGGCCGCATTCTACAAGGATTTTCTCCACCTCAGCGGCATCCTGCTGTGGGCGCCTGAGGCGCAGCTGTGGGTCAACAAACAGGCTCGCCCGGGCCTGGCGGAAAAAGTCTTGCGCCTGGTCAGCTCGCTGCCGTCCGCTGCAAGAGAGGTCTCTAAGGGATGATGTGCGGTCCCAATTTCCTTGATGAGAGGGCAGCATGACCCAGGCGGTTGTCGCGTATCTGCTTGTTGCAGCTTTTTTCGTCATAGAACTGTCTATTCGCCAGAGAGGTTCTGCCAGGAGCCTGGAGACGACCGATTCCGACCGGGGCAGCACCCTCTTGATCGGAGCTTCGCTTGGCGTAGCTGTCATCCTGCCGCCGCTGCTCGATTACCTCGGGGTAGGCCAGATCCACCTGCCTGCGGTCAGCTGGCTTGGTCTGGCAATCATGCTGCTGGGCATTGGGCTGCGCGTCTGGTCGATGCGCGTCCTGGGCGCGTTTTACTCCCGGACGCTGCGCGTGACCGACAGGCAGGTGATCGTCACCCAAGGCCCGTACCATGTGATCCGCCATCCGGGATACCTGGGTTCTATTCTGTTCTGGATAGGGTTCGGGCTCGCACTCGCCAATTGGCTTGCCACGCTGGTATTGGCATTGCTCCTGATCGGCATCTACATTTATCGCATCCGTGTGGAAGAAGCCATGCTGCTCACCACGTTTGGCGATGACTACCGGCAGTATTGCCAGCATACCTGGAAGCTGGTGCCGTTCCTGTATTAAGGCGCAGTTTGCCCGGGAACTGCGCCAGCGAGCAGGGTTTTAATGTGTTAATGAATATGGGCAATGTTCTCGTACTGTCACTAATCTGAACTGGCGGTCGCTGTTTAGGAATAATATCCACCCAGGAGAGAAATAATGTCAAACGCTGATCGAGACAGAATGCCGGACTTCGCCTTCCGCATGATGTCCGCGACGATGGCACTCAAAGACGCGATCTTTCCGAGCATCGATAAACGGGTGGCGAGCTTCGGAATCCGGGAGGGGATGACCGTCGTCGATTATGGCTGTGGTCCGGGGAGATACACAGTCCGCTTCGCCAAACTAGTCGGACGACTGGGCAGGGTATATGCGGTCGACGTGCAGGAGCTGGCGCTTGAGTCTGTGAAAGAGAAGATGGCAGCCCAGGGCTTGAAGAACATCCAACCCATCCTGGCGAAAGGGTATGCGACCGATATTCCCACCCACTGTGCGGATATGGCGTTTGCCCTGGACATGTTTTTCGGGGTGAGCGACCCTGCAGCCCTGCTGGCGGAGCTCCAGCGGATCGTGCGCCCGGAGGGCGTGCTGGTGCTGGACGATGGGCACCAGTCGCGCCAGAGGACGCTCGAGAAGCTCAACCGGTCCGGAAAATGGGAGATCGTGGAAGAGAGCCGGGATCATCTGCGCTGTATTCCGAAGTGAGCGAGAGGCAGTCACGGCAATCGCCATATAATCAGGTGGGCTTCGACCGTGATTCCTGTGCACCTGTACTATAATCTTCCTATCGTATATTTTTAAAAACGAAAATACCGGGAGGGACAAAAAATGGCAGAACCACTGGATGCAATCATGGCAATCCACAATGCTTTCAGGCGCGACATGGGCGGGATCGACGCTGCAGCGCTTGACTCGGCGCGCGGAGTGGCGGGGCTAACGCCGGCGGTGGAGCGCTTCCGCTTCTTCAACGAAGTGCTGGTCTGGCACGCCCACGGAGAGGAGCTGGCTATCTTCCCAGCGGTGGAAGCCGTCGCGCCGTCGGTCGCCGAGGCGTACGAGAGAGACCACCGCGGCCTGGATGCAGCGTTCGACGCCCTGGACGCGGCGGTGGCGGCACGCGACGCATTGGAAACGGCGCGCGCCACGGCAGCGTTCAAGTTCCACCTCGACATCCACCTCGGGAAGGAAGACGCTCATTTATACCGCCTCATGCGGGAGCGAGTGTCTTTGCCTGATCAGGGCAAGGCAGTCGGCATCATGTCCAGCACCGTGCCGCAAGAGCGCTTCCCCGAGGTGATCGCCTGGATGTTCCCCCTGTTGGGCGACGACGACCGCGAGAACATGACCCGGATCTGGCAAATGGTGATGCCGCCTCCCATATTCGCCCAGGTCAAACCGCTCATCCAGGAAGCGACCGGTGATGGTTGGGCTGAGCTGGTACGGCGCATCCCGACGTTGGAGTGAGATGCAGATTTGCACCGTGGGTTAATCAGACACGGTTTAAAACCAATATAATCATTAAGAGTTACGCAGTTATAAAGGAAAAAGTCCGGAAATAAGGGTGAAGGGCGGGCATATGCCCGCCCTTCACCCTTATTTCCGGCAATTCCTCAGCGAAATGCGTAAGTCCAATATAATTTATTGTATTATTTATTGCTTTGCCAAGATGACGAACCTGGACATTGATCGACGTGCAAATACCGTTGGCATTCCGCGTCGGTAAGTGAGCGCGTCACACGCGATCGGGCCAGTGGAAGAAGTTCGTCGGTGTTCAGGAGAAATACCCGTACCACGCCATCTGCACTGGCGACGACGAGATTGGAACCTCCATCTAAAATACTAAAAGCAACTCCAGTCACACCACCCAGGTCTCCAGGGAGAGTTAGGAGCTCCTTACCGGTTGCAACATCCCACAGCTTCGCCGTATGGTCACCGCTTCCCGAGGCGAGGATTTTGCCATCCGGGCTGAAGGCAACCGATTGGATTTGAGAGCCGTGGCCGGGCAGCGTGCGCAGCTCCTTGCCCGTGGCTGCATCCCAGATTTTTACAGTTGCATCCCCGCTTCCCGTGGCGATCATCGTACCATCGGGGCTGTAGGCGATATCTGGTATCCCATCCGTGTGACCGGTAAGAGTAAGCAACAATTGGCCTGATTTCACATCCCATATTTTTGCGGTCTTATCTGTGCTCGAGGTTGCCAGGTGGGTCCCATCGGGGCTGAAAGCCACTCCCAGCACGAGACCTTCATGTCCGAGGATCGTATGCAGTGGCTCACCTTTGGTTGCATCCCAAAGGATGGCTTTTCCATCGAAACCTCCGGTGGCAATCAGGCTTCCATCCGGGCTGAAGGCAATATCCCGCACCCCCATCTCGTGACCGGAAAGGGTTAGCAGCTTCTTCCCGGTGGCGCTATCCCAAACCATTGCAGTGGTATCGAGACTGCCTGTTGCAAAGCGCTTTCCGTCGGAGCTGAAAGCTACACTCAAGACTTCTCGATCGTGTCCGCTAAAAGTACGCAGAGGCTGGCCATTGGTCGCATCCCAGATGGTTGCCGAGCCGTCCCCTGCACTCGTCGCAAACTCCTGCCCGTTCGGATTATAAGCGAGCCGGACCCCATAAACTGCCCCTGGGCCGGAAACCGTGACCGATTCCGCGCCAGGCTCAAGGCTCCATATCTTCACTGTTTTATCCAGGCTTGTGCTAGCCAGGCGCTCACCATCCGGGCTGAAAGCCACATCACTCACCCATCCGGTATGACCCACCAAGGTCATCAGTTCGCCTCCGGTGGCAGCATCCCATACTTTAGCCACATCCCCGGCAGCGGCAGCCAGGCGGCTTCCGTCCGGGCTAAATACGACAGCGCCACCCTCCGGTATCGTATAAATCTCGTGCTTGGTGAGCGCATAGTTTTCGTTGACCAAATTGATATCGACCTGCCACACATGCAACGAGCCGTCTGCGGTAAACGCCAGGCGGGTTCCATCGGGGCTGAAAGCAGCACTGTCGATTAATCCGCTAAACCCGGTAAAATCGCGCAACAATGCGCCGGTGGCTGCATCCCAGATTTTAAACGTAGCATCATCGCTAGTCGTTACCAGCCATTTTCCATCTGGACTATAAGTCACACTCTCCACAGCGTCCGAGTGACCAGACAGAAGGTGAAGCAGAGCACCTGTGCTGGCATCCCAAATCCGCGCTTTTCCATCCATACTCCCCGAAGCAAGGTATTTTCCATCCGGACTGAAAGCCACAGCCGATGCATCTGCCTGCTCGCCTTCAAGGGTCATGACGAGATCTCCGGTAGATGGGTTATAGATTTTAATCTGGTCGCTATCGCAGGCTGCGAGCAGCTTGCCATCCGGGCTATACGCGAGCCGCTGATCAGTAAGGTTTTCCCTTTTTTGGGTAGTACCCGGCAAACGGCGCAGCTCGGCGCCATTTAAGGAATCCCATAGGATCGTTGTTCCGTCATCCCCGATCGTAGCGAGAGATTTTCCATCTGGGCTGAACGCTGCAGTTAACACCTTCGTCCCGTGTCCTTCGAGCATGTACCTGATTGGGGAGGAGACAATTGAGCGATGCAAAGCTTCCAATGATTCAGGGAGCACGGTAGCATCCGTTGAACGGGTCGTTGAAATAGACTGCATGGCTAACAGCATACTCCGTTCGGGATCCACGCTTAGATTGTTGAGAGCATCAGCGGCTAATTCACGCGATGTTGCAATCCGCCGCTCATTTTGGGAAGTGACCGCAGTCTGCCGTGCCCGCGAACCGAAGTACAGCGCCGTGAAAGCCATCAGCAAGGCTATGATCATCGCACCCGTGAGATACACAGCGCGCCTGGTCAATTGTCTTGCGAATCTCGTTTGTGCCTCAGCGCGCTGTTTTTCCGCTTCAGCCAATTTCTGTGCCGCTTCGAGCTCGCGCAGTCGCTGCTCTTCCCGCTCAGCCATCTCCTGCTCAGCCCACGAGATGGAAGCATCCAGGAACTCGCGTTCCAAATCGTTCATTTCAGTCTGATATGTCTCACCCCATTCCTGCGCCTGGATCAACCTGGCGCCGCGATACAACAGTTCCGGCTCACGGGCGAGATCATCCCATTCCTGCGAGGCTTCAATCAGTCGCCGGTGGATGAGCAATCCTTCCCGGTTATCTTCGAGCCATTCGCGTAATCTCGGCCACTCACGGATCAATGCTTCGTGGGCGACCTCAACGTTTTCTTCACTGGTGGTGATCAAGCGGGCATCTGCTAACACCTTCAGAACATTCCGGGTTGCATCGGCTTCTTCTGGTCTCATGGTTAATTCGGTGAGCGCCACGCGGCGGCGAGTATCGCCTGAGGCAGGCTCTTCACCCAATTCAGTCAAGCGCAGGAAGATGCGGCGGGCGATATCTTGATCTTGAGGCGTGAACCGATCGGTGAAAACAGCCTCGGCTGTCTCAGCGATAGCGCCCCGCACTCCACCTGAGGAGGTGTAGCCGCTCAACGTCATGATCCGGCCGCGCCGTCGCTGCCAGGTTTCCAGCAGTGCGTGGGAAAGCAGCGGCAAAGCACCGGGCTCATGACCCACTTCATGCATTAATAAATCAACCAGCCCGGGTTCAAACTCCCATTGACCGCGCAGCGCGGGCTCTTCGATTGCTCGACGTAATTCGTCGTCGTTCATGGCACCGATATATTCCTGACTCTTTGCCAGGGCTTCGCGCAAATCGGAATAATTTGCGCAATAAGAATAGAAATCTGCACGCAAGGTAATAACAACCATCACCGGACCATTTACTTCCGAGGCAGCCGTGAGCAGATTGTAAATAAACGATGCTCTTTCTAGCTCCGAGCGGCACAGGGCAAAAACTTCTTCAAATTGGTCCACTAAAAGCAATACGCGCGAGTTTTTGGCAGAGCCCAGCTTGTGACTGGCGAACAGGTGCAGGCAGCGCTGGTCACGCGCCAGGTCATCCATAAATGCGGCTGTCGCAGCGACCGATGGATCACCCTGCGTGAGGGCTGCTGCCAGACTCTCAAGGGGATGGTCAGCCGGAGTCAGGACAAATACCTGCCATTCCGCGGATGCCTTATTCCAGCGCAGTGCAGGGATCAAGCCAGCGCGCGCTAATGATGATTTACCGCTGCCCGATGCACCAACGATAGCCAGAAAATGGATCTGATCGGGTGACTCATTAGATGACAGGCAAAGGATGCGCTCGGTCAGCTTACTGGTCAAGATTTCTCGCCCCACAAATAAATCCGCATCGGCTTCGTCGAAATAGCTCAAGCCTTTATACGGGCAGATTCCCAAACCAGGCGCATCCTCACGGCGCACATTGGCAGCCAAATCTAATAATCGCATAACGACTTTCGGCTCATCTTCCAGGTCGAGAGCAGGGACAAAGCGCGCCTCAATGGTTGGAATGTCCGGAGGGCGCTGATTTTGTTCGAGGCGGCTGATTTGCGCGTCGCTATAGCCGACAGCAATGGAAAGTTCCAGCTGGGTGATGCCGGCGCGGCGTCTTAGAAAACGCAGCAAATCTCCGAAGTTCGTGAATTTCTCCAGAGTGCTGTCAGGAATTGATGCGGACATAAACCTATCCTCCCAAAGAAATCTTCCCGTCCGGCGTGTGATTGCCGAACACTCGCGGACTAGAGCATAGCACATTATCCAGCCTTTTGGAGAATTTTGGTAAGAAATGGCAAGTTAGGTAATCGTGCGGCTGCTAAGCTTGATTCATGGACGTTGGTTTCTCAACGATATCTTGGAAGGAGCAAAAGGAGATCACAATGAATGTTCAGCGTTTTATATACATTTGCATCGCAATTGCGCTCGTGGCGGCTATCGGGCTGACCGTGCGCGAAGCGGCAGCAACCTCAGCCGTTATCTCCCAGTCAAATGGTGGCAGCGGATTATCCATCGATCAGGTCAAGAAGGCAGAGTGCGCCAGTTTGCCCGCACTCCCATCGATCCGCACAATATTTTTCAAGGCGCTGGGTGGCTGGTTGCCGTTGTCACAAGATGGGCCCACCGGCGTGGACGGTGGGTTGATATACCTACTTTCACAGTCGCGTGCCTGCACACGCTAAAGGAGCATTAATCATGAACCAGTATTTTCTTGAGGTAAGAGGTAAGGAAAAAATTGACGAGTGGGTGGATGAAGGCAGAAGGAGTCGAATTGTTCACCTGCCTGGTGCTTCAAGAGCCAGCCTCATCCAACGCCTTTCGGTATTCATCGTGATGCTCGTGGGACTCGCCGGCATCCTGGTGCTGCTGGGACACTGATCGAATTGAAGGGCTTATGCGGACCAGACCTACCAGCATGCCACCGTGAGACCAATAATATTTCGGGTTCTACTTGCATTCAGCAGTGTAATTCTGCCCAATAACCAAAAGCGCTCTCCTGATCAGGAGGGCGCTTCTTTTCTAAATTTCACTGTTTTAATCTCTAACCGCGGGCCGGAACTTATAACTGTATATACAACTCGGTCCGCATTGGTGATATCTAAGTACAGTCCCATAAATTCTGTTGGATGTTCAGGTAGTATCCAAGGGTGATCATCGAAGCGCCATCCTTTAAAAGTTTTGTGACTCTACTATAGATAGTTCCATCTACTTTTCTGCCAGAATACCGATAGCTGTAACTTCATAATCAAGCGGCCCGTCCACATAGTCAATCTCCGAAACGACGATGCCACCGCCTGACGCGCCTGGCTCAATTTTCACATAATCTCCAGAGTTGTCCCGGTCGCCAAATGAGCCGTAGATGGCCACCCCGACATACTTGCTGCTTGCATCCCGTGCGATCACGCGCGCCTCGAAGCTTTTTAATACCTGACCGCTCGTATTTACCAATGTGATTTCTGCTCCCAATACATCGCCGCCGAGGTGGGCTTCCTCGAGGGAGAAAAACTCACCGATGACGACGTCCACATCGGTTGTGTAGGCGATTCCCGGTGCCGCTTCAAGGGGGGCAACCAGTTCAAGGGACTCCCACTCTTGCTTTGCCACACCGTCAGTCTCAAAGCATACACAGGCGGAAATTGGCACGGTTTCTCCCCCCAGAATCCAGGAACCTTCCCAAATGTAGAAAGTCGGATTTGCGTTCGTGTACACAATTTCCCCGGCTGCGTTCAGCAATCTTAATTCCACTCCGTCCAGGTTTACTCGTACCGAGAATTCATTCGGATTGCGGACGAGGATTTCCACGCGAGTATCTGTGTTTTGAGGATCGGCCAGGTTGGCATAAGGATATTCGGCCCATTCCACGATTTCCAGCTGACGGATGGCCGGCATCGCTGTGGGGGGTGGTTCGGGGGTAGCTGTGGGAGAAGGCTCGGGGGAAGCCGTGGGGGATGGTTCTGGGGTAGGTGTGGGAGAAGGCTCGGAGGTAGCTGTGGGGGAGGGTGCTTGAGTATCTGTTGCGAGGGCCGCCGAGGTACCGGTTTCGCCCCCGGCTTCTAGTACGATCGATCCAGGCGCACTGCATGCCGTAGCGGTCAGGATAAAAAGGAATAACACAATCACTAAAATGTGAGGGTTTCGCATTCGTGATTACCTCCATAACTACCCTAAATGTAATGCCTGTATCAACTTGCCGCGCCTGTTGTGCCCGTCTTGATCGAACGTTCTTCTATGAACGCCGGCGGATTATGGAACGCTGTCCCCAGTCGTCTATTGGTCCGTGACTGGCAATGGCTCACCTTAGAATAGCGGGACACCTTGAAGTTGGTGGCACCATCGGCGGTCAGAATGACAAAGAAAACCGACAAGAACCGCAGGCTCAATCCTTACGTCTAACCCCATTATAGACCGAAATTATCCACAGAGCAGCTACCCAACTATTAATTATACGGAATATTGATAAGTCGCAATTATGCCGTATAACTAAATTCATCAGGATTAATATACTGTAATAATGCTTGATCATCCAAACCGTGCAAATGCGATCCAATTTTCAAAAAAATAATACATTTGGATTGATCAAGTACTCGAGGAAGAATAAAAAAAGCGCCTTCCATGATTGGAGGGCGCTTTCTCTCACTATTGTTGGTCAGCGTCTACTGCGGACCGGCAAGCACCGGCCGGAACTTATATCCATACACGATCAACCCCCGCTCGTCGCCGTCCTGGCGCAAGCGGCGGGTGACCATCTCCACCGGGGTACCGATCTCTACCGGCTGGTCGCCCAGGTCGGTGAGCTGGGCAGTAACCAGCGGTCCTTCCTCCAGCCTGACCAGGGCTACCGTATAGGGCACGTTATCCTCATAACCCGCGGGGGGCTCGTAAATCGTCGTATAGGAATAAACCTCACCGCGCCCGCTGAAAGCATATTCGGTCTTCGCCTCGCCCCCGCATTCCGGGCAGACGTCGCGCGGCGGAAATATTTTAGCATCGCAGTGCGGACATACCTCTCCCACCAGGCTGTAGCGTTGTTTGCGTAAGCGCCAATGACGTGGAATTTCCATTATTTTGATCTCCTTTAAGCAATAAATTTACCGGATAATTGCGTGGATAGCTTGCAGTGTAGCGTTCTGGACCTATCAAGAACTATCAAATTGCCTTTTTCACATAACATTTCTGTAACCTGAGCGCCTGATCTACTGCATGACCTCCAGGATGTGGGTTGCAGCCGAAGATGCGGGACCGCCCAGGCATTGGACCATCGCCCGGTGGGCGTGGGGCACCTGGTTGGCGCCTGCCTCCCCGCGCAGCTGCAGCACTGCTTCGACCGCCTGGTAGACCCCGGTCGCGCCTCCGGGGTTGCCCCGTGCTTTGAGACCTCCCAGGGTGCTGATCGGAAGCGAACCCCCCAGGCTGATCTGCCCATCCTGAGCCAGCTGCCAGCCTTGCCCGGCTGGGGCGAACCCGGCAGCTTCCAAGGAAAGCGCGGCATAAATTGAGTAAGCATCGTACAGCTCGAACAGATCCACCTGGAGCGGGCTGATGCGGGCGCGCCGGCAGGCGCGCTCGGCAGAGTGGCGCGCGGCGTGAAAGGTCAACGGGTCGGGCCGGTCGTGCAAAGCCAGCGTATCGCTCGCCAGGCTGGAGCCGGCAATGCGCACCAATGGATGGGGAAAATCCGGAGGTAGAAGATCGGGGCGGGTCAACAATACCGCTGCAGCGCCATCTACGTTAGGCGCTACATCGTACATATTGATCGGATCGCTGACCAGTTCTGCGCTGGCATAAGCCTCAGCCTTGATCGCCCGGCGGTACATCGCCTTCGAGTTGCTCACTGCGTTGGCGTGGGCGGTGATCGGGAATCCGGCGAACGCCGGGCGCGGGACTGCAAACATCTGGATATAGCGGCGCATCAGCATGGCAGCCTGACCGGTGAGCGTCATCCCATGCACGGATTCGTAATCGCTGTCCTGGGAAGTTGACAGGGCTTCGTCAACCTCCCGAACCGACCACGTCCGTAAATTTTTCCACCCCCAGCACCATCGCCATATCCACCTGCTCGGAAGCGACCGCCAGGAAACCCGCCCGCAAGGCAGCCCCGCCGGAAGCCCCGGCTGATTCGAGGGTCATGGCTTCGATCCCGCTCGCGCCGGCAAAATCGGCAATCAATGCGCCCAGGTGAGCCTGGTTGGAGAGCTGCGGGGCAAGCATATTCCCCACAAACAACGCCTGGGGCTGGAGCCCACCAGCATCCCGGCAGGCGGCTTCCCATGCTTCGAAAGCCAGCTCGCGCAGAGTCACGTCCCAATGCTCACCGACTTCGGTCTGACCGATGCCGGCGATAACCACGTCGGTCATCCTGTCAGCCCTGCTGTCAGCCATGCTATCAGCCATGCTGTACCCCTTTACTTCATCACCAGCTTGCCGCGCAAGCGTGTATAGGTGGCATAATCGATCTCAGTGCGGCGGGCAATGTAATCGCGGGTGGACAATGCCCGGTTGCGCCGCTCGAGGATGGCTGGCGTGACGGTAATATCGAAGGCGTCCGACCCTGCCCCCGATCCGAAGGACACCATCAGGATGCGGTCGCCAGGTTCGGCGATATCCAACGTTGCAGTCAAACCGATCATGGCAGCCCCGGCGTAAGTATTGCCAATTACCGGCACCAGCAAGCCTGGCTCGATCTGCTCCTTTTTGAAACCCAGCAAGCTGGCTGCCCGCTGGGGAAACTTGGTATTCGGCTGGTGGAATACGGCGTACTTGTAATCTGCGGGAGTTGTGCCGCTGGCGTCCATCAAGGTTTGGGCAGCCTCGGTAATGTGCTTGAAGTAAGCCGGCTCCCCGGTAAAGCGCTGCCCGTGCTCGGGATACTTCTGGTACTGGCGGCGCCAGAAGTCGGGCGTGTCGGTAACGTAAGAATAGGTTGCGGCAATCACCGCCAGGGATTCATCGGCTGGACCCAGCAGAAAAGCTGCCCCGCCGGCGCCGGCAGTATATTCCAGGGCATCCCCCGGGCGCCCTTGAGCAGTATCTACGCCCAACGCCAGGGCATAGTCCGCCATACCCGATCCCACGAAACCGATCGCGGCGACCATCGCCTCGGTGCCGGCTTTGCAGGCGAACTCCCAGTCCGCCGCCTGAACGTTAGGGACGGCGCCGATCGCCTCGGCTACCAGCGTAGAAGTCGGCTTGACTGCATACGGGTGGGATTCCGAGCCTACCCACACTGCCCGGATGTCTGCCGGGGAGATGCCGCTGCGCTGGAGAGCGTTGCGGGCAGCCTCGATCGACATGGTAGCCACGTCTTCGTCCAGCCCGGGCACAGCCTTTTCTTTGATCGGCAAGCCGCCCTGACCGCCGGTCCAAACCCGCGATACTTCTTTTGCCGGGAGACGATAACGCGGTACGTAAGCTCCATAACCCACCAGACCAACCGGTCGCGTGGGCTTTAACAGCAGGTGGTTACGATTGTCATCCGTCATATATTTGCCTTTACCTGTTTTCGAGATCGCATATCGAATTGAAGTACCGATTTATTCAAAATAAATACCGCATCCGTTAAGATTTCCGCCAGGTCAATAATATTTCTTCTGCGCGGTCTATCCGTACAACTTTTTCCTGAACAAGCTGTCCAGCCAGGCGCTCGATCTCATCGCCTTTTGCGCCGGCTGCGATCGCGACCTGGCGTGCATGCAGGCTCATATGCCCGCGCTGGATGCCCTCCGTGGCTGAGAGCGCGCAAAGCTGCCAGGTTCTGCGCCAATCCAACCGCGACGATGATCTCGGCGAGCTCAGCCGCACTGGTGACCTTCATCAGCCGCAGCGCCGCCTGAGCGGTCGGATGGACGCGCGTCGCCCCCCCGACGATGCCGACAGCCATCGGCATCTCGAGGGTACCGGTAAGGTTCCCAGAGGCATCCTTACCCCAGGTGCTCAGCGAAGTATACCTCCCGGCGCGCGCGGCATAGGCATGCGCTCCGGCTTCAACTGCCCGCCAGTCATTTCCTGTGGCGATCACCACTGCGTCTACGCCGTTCATGATCCCTTTATTGTGGGTTGCCGCCCGGTAAGGATCGGCGGCGGCGAAGGCCCAGGCGGCGATAATGCCGTCCCGGACCTGCTCTGGCTGGAACTCTGCGAATGCCAGCTCGGATAGAGGGATCGTGCAGCGCGCCCTGGCTAACCGCCGGTCAGCCAGGTTCGACAGAATGCGCAGATAGACCCGCCCACCCGTCAGGGATTCAATGCTGGGCGCCATCCGCTCCACTGCTGTGTTAACTGCGTTAGCCCCCATGGCGTCGCGCACGTCGTAGATCAGGTGGATCGCCAGGAACGGTCCGGCGGGCGATGCAGAAATCAGGCGCACTTCCAGGTCGCGCGGCCCGCCCCCCAGGCGCTTCAGCACCGGGTCAACCTGGTCCGCTTCTGCCAGCAGCTGCGCCTTATTTTCCAGTAAAACCAGGCGAGCCGCTGCCAGGTCGGGCACTTCCATCAGCTGGATCTGGCCGATCATCTCCGGCTGGGTCACGTGGGCAGAGAACCCCCCTCCGGAGCGGGCCAGCCGGGCCATGAAAGACGCACCGGCGACCACCGAAGGCTCTTCGATTACCATGGGGACCAGCACATCCCGTCCGTTTACCTGGAAGTTGAGTGCAATCCCCAGTGGAAGCGCGTGAAGCCCGACCACGTTCTCGACCATGTGATCTGCCTGCTGCACAGTCAGCCCGGCCGTGCCGGTCAAGGCATCCAGATCCGCTTGCTCCAGGCCAGCCTGTGCAGCCAACAAGCGACTGCGTTCTTCCAGGGTACGGTTGTAGAAACCGGGTATACGTGAGCTATCTCTATCTGCCATTTATCTAAAACATTCCAATTGTGTTTTTTAACGCGATAACCCTGGCAAAAACTATCAGAGTAGCCTTACTCAGACTATTTAGGGTAAAATTATTACAGAACAGGATTCTTGATGGTCATTCTTACTCGCGAACAACTGGAAGATCGCCTGGCAGCAATCCATCAAGCCAGCCTGGAGCTGGTCAGCGAGCTCTCCCTTAAAACTGTACTGGAAAGGATCGTCCAAATCGCTCGCGAGCAGGTGGGAGCGGAGTATGCCGCCCTGGGTGTGGTGGATGATCACGGCAGCCTGGTGGAGTTCATCCCGGTGGGGATGCCTGCAGAGGAGATCGCCAGGATAGCCCATCCACCGCAGGGTAAAGGCTTGCTGGGCATCTTCCATCGCAATCAGCAGAGCGTACGTATCCCGGACATCGCCCTCGACCCCCGGCGCTATGGTTTTCCTTCCCACCACCCGGAGATGCATTCGTTCCTGGGAGTGCCCATCCTGCTCGGTGAAAGGCACCTCGGGCAGATTTACCTCACCAATAAGCGCGATTATCCCGAATTTACCGAACAGGACGAATGGGTCATCGAGACGCTGGCGGCGTATGCCGCCGTAGCGATTACCAACGCTCGTCTGTACGGAGACCTGGTCAGCCGGGATAAAATCCTGGGACAGCAAAACGAAGACCTGGCGCTGCTGAATGATATCGCAGTTTCACTGGCTGGCTCGCTCGATGTTGAAGAGGTCCTGAACCTGACATTGAACAGGGTAATGAGCTATCTAAACGTTGAGGTTGGTGAGATCTTCCTGCGAGAAGACGGCGAAAGAGAGCTGCACCTTGCCCTGCAGCGCAGCGACCTGGCGGAGGCTTTCTGGACGCGCGACCGCTTCCGCATCGGCGAAGGCACAATCGGCCTCGTGGCAGAGACGGGAAAGCCGCTGATCAACCTGGATCCAAAGAAAGATATGCTTTATTTAAGGCGGGCAGTCATCGAGGCCGGTTACAGCTGCCTGGCAGTCATCCCCCTCAAGGCACGCGACAACGTTATTGGGGTGATCAGCCTGGGAGCCCGTGGGCCGCGCAAGGTTGAAGACCGGGAAATCAACAACCTGCTGGCGATAGCAGCCTGGGCAGCGATCACGATCGAAAATGCCCGTTTGCACCGCCAGGGACGCCGCCTGGCAGTTCTTGAAGAACGTGAACGCATCGGCATGGACTTGCACGATGGGATCATCCAATCGATCTACGGGGTTGGCCTGGCGCTGGATTATGCTCGAATGGCGCTTAAAGATGATCCCGAACAGGCGCGGGGAAAAATCGAGCAATCCATCGAAACCCTGAACTCAACGATCCATGACATTCGCGCTTATATTCTCGACCTGCGCCCGCGCCAGTTCCATGGAGCTGACCTCATGGAAGGGCTGCAGCGCCTGACTGCAGAATTCCGAGCCAACTCGGCGATCGAGATCACCCTGGCAGGACCCGATAACAACCTCACCGATTTTCCTGCCGAGAACGCCACCACCTTATTCCATATCTGCCAGGAAGCGCTGGCGAATGTTGCCAAACACTCGCAGGCTCGACGGGTAGACGTGCGCTTGTGGACCGCGCGCGAAAGAGTGCTGCTGGAGATTGCCGACAACGGAGGCGGGTTCGATGTGCGTAAGATGAGCACCACTCTCGGTCACGGTCTGTCGAACATGCAGGTACGCGCTCGCAAAGTCGGCGGCGACGTAGAGATTACCTCTTTCCCGGGCGAGGGCACCAATGTGCTCGCCTGGGTGCCTCGGCTCCCCTAAGCCCGCCAGCATGCAAACCATCACCAGCCGGACGAACCCAAAAATAAAGGAAGTCCGGGCGCTCAGGCAGCGAAAAATGCGCCAGGCGTCCGGACTTTTTGTGATCGAGGGGATCCGCCCGGTGGGCGAAGCGCTCGAGGCAGGCTTCACCTTCGATAGCCTCTATGTTGCCCCGCAGCGGTTAAAGGGCGCATTCGGCCTGGGCTTGGTCGAAGAGGCAGAACACCGAGGCATCCCGGTCTATTCCTTGACGGATGAGGTTTTCAACACGCTTGCCGAAAAAGATAACCCGCAGGGTCTGTTAGCGGTCGCGCAGCGAGCAGAGCAGCGCCTGGAGGACCTGGGGATTGCCAATTTTCCATGGGGTGTAGCCCTGGTTAACCCGCAGGACCCGGGCAATATCGGCACGATCCTGCGCACGGTGGATGCCGTGGGCGCCAGCGGGTTGATCCTCCTGGATGAATCTGCAGACCCCTATCACCCCACGGCTGTTCGCGCCAGCATGGGCACCTTGTTCTGGCATCCAGTCGTCCAGGCTGGTTTCGCTGAATTTTCGGGGTGGGCAACCCGGCAGGGGTACACCCTTTATGGGACTTCCGCGCACGCCAGCCAGGATTATCGCTCGGTTGAAGCTTACCAGTCTCCCCGTCTGCTGCTGCTGGGAAGCGAGCGCGTGGGGCTTACCGACGAACAGGCGAGCATCTGCCATGCCCTGCTCCGTCTGCCAATGCACGGGCGGGCAACCTCGCTCAACCTGGCAGTCGCTGCCGGCGTGCTGCTCTACGATATGCTGGAGAAGAGCCAGGCTTACAAATGAGCTTCCAGGCAGGTCACACCCTGCGAGCCCACCCGGGCGGCGTGCTGTGTGCCGCGCGGAAGCTCCACCCGGTCTCCGGGGTGGGTCTCATATTCCTCATCATTTTCGCCGATAATCCAGGTGATTGAACCGCGGGCGACGTAGATAACCTTATGATAAGAATGAGAATGGGCAGGATAGATATCTCCTGGAGCATTCGACCAGGAGTACGGGTGCAGTCCTTCCTGCTCCATGAGCATTTGCAGCTCGTGCATGGCGGGTGGGCGATCACTATCCCAGGCAGTAATGCGCAGTGCATCCATAGGTGCCAGTATGATTGGCCGAAAGTAATTTTACATTAATTCGGCTTTATAGCGGCCAATCATTAAGAGCAAACCGCAAATTTAATATTCTCTGAATTTAGAATGTTTTCAGCGGTTTGCTCACGTATAGACAAGCGCTCGCTCAACAGCAAGACCATTTCCCGGAGTTTCAGAGCCATTACCCCAATCCAATACTGCAGTCCTGTCGGGCGGATAACAAATTCGGACTTTTGTGGTATGCTTTAACTGCTTCAGTCTCCTTCAGTATTCCAAATTGAGTGGGAAATGCGCGAAGTATACATCCTCTCTGCCGTCCGGACTGCCATAGGGATCGGTAAACCCCAAGGAGCCCTGGCTCCCCTGGCCCCCGTAGATTTAGCAGCTGCTGTGCTGAACGCCGTCCTGAAGCAAGCGGGAGTGAATCCCGGTTGGGTCGACGACGTTGTCTGGGGCTGTGTAACCCCTCTGGGGGACCAGGGAGCCAACCTGGCGCGGCTTGCCGTGCTCCGGGCGGGCTTCCCTGTCCACGTCCCCGCGGTCACCCTGAACCGGATGTGCGGCTCGGGTCAGCAGGCTATCCACTTCGCCGCTCAGGCGATCCTATCCGGCGATATGGACCTGGTAATTGCCGGCGGGACTGAAATGATGTCACACCAACCCCTGGGCGCCGACTACCCTCAGCAATGGCCTGCTAATTTCCCCTACGAGCTGGTGCACCAGGGCACCAGTGCGGAGCTGATGGCAGAGAAGTGGTCTCTCTCCCGGGACGAATTGGACGATTTCGCCTATACGAGCCACCTGCGTGCGATGCACGCCATCCAGCAGGGCTACTTCGCCGAACAGATCGTACCCATTACTCGCCCGGACGGGCGCGAGGTCTGCAGCGACGAGGGTGTCCGCATGCCGCCAAACCGTGAGAAGATGGCTGCGCTTTCCCCTGTATTCAAAGCGGGCGGTGTGATTACCGCCGGCAACTCCAGCCAGGTCAGCGACGGGGCAGCGGCAGTCCTGTTAGCCTCACCCGAGGCAGTTGGTCGTTATAACCTTACTCCGCGCGCCAGAGTGGATACCCGGGTCGCCGTGGGCTCAGATCCGGTATTGATGCTGGATGGCCCGATTCCGGCGACCCGGCAGGCGCTGAAACGCGCAGGTCTGAGCCTTGATGATATGGCAACCATCGAGATCAACGAAGCCTTCGCCTGCGCCGTGCTGGCCTGGGCGAGAGAGCTGCATCCCGACATGCAGCGCGTGAATCCCAATGGCGGCGCGATCGCTCACGGGCATCCTTTAGGCGCAACAGGAGCCATCCTGATGACCAAATTGCTCTACGAGCTGGAACGCACCGGGGGAAAATACGGGCTGCAAACCATGTGCATCGGGCATGGGATGGCCACTGCAACGATCATCGAGCGTATTTAATCCAAAGCAATGAGCAAGACCACTCCAAAGCTGAGCGAAACAAAAGAATTGCATGGTTCCCTGGCCGAAAGCCTGAATATTCCCCTGACGCCTGAAGAGATCATCCACGACTACCGCCTGGCATACCAGAGCCGGCAGGTCAGCTTAATCGGCCGCCGTGAGGTGCTGAGCGGTAAAGCCAAATTCGGCATCTTCGGCGACGGTAAGGAGCTTCCCCAGCTTGCCATGGCGCGCTTCTTCCGCCCGGGCGATTTCCGCGCAGGCTATTACCGCGACCAGACCTTTATCTTCGCCTGCGGGCTGGCCACGGTGCAGCAGTTTTTTGCCCAGCTCTACGCCCACACCGACCTGGACGCCGACCCGGCAACCGGCGGACGGGCGATGAACGCACACTTCGCCTCGCGCAGCCTCAACCCGGACGGGTCGTGGAAAGACCTGACCGCTCAGCTCAACTCCTCGGCAGACGTCTCGCCGACTGCGGCGCAGATGCCGCGCCTGGTCGGTCTGGCGTACGCCTCGCGCCTCTACCGGGAGCTGGAGGAGCTGAAAGGATTCAGCGAGTTTTCCCGGCATGGAGATGAAGTCGCCTTCGGCACGATCGGCAACGCCTCCACTGCGGAAGGCGTGTTCTGGGAAGCGGTCAACGCCATCGGCGTGCTGAAGTGCCCGGCAGTAATCACCATCTACGACGACGGGTACGGCATCTCCGTGCCCAACGAATACCAGATGGTCAAGCAGAATATCTCCGCGCTGCTCAGGGGTTTCCAGCGCCTGCCCGGCTCGCGGGATGGGTTTGACCTGTATGCTGTCCACGGCTGGGATTATCCCGCCCTGCTTCAAGCCTACCGGCAGGCGAGCGAGACTGCCCGAGCTGAGCACATCCCGGCTCTCATCCACGTCACCGAGCTGACCCAGCCGCAGGGGCATTCCACCTCCGGCAGCCACGAGCGCTACAAATCGAAAGAGCGGCTGGCCTGGGAGCAGCAGTTCGACTGGCTGAAGCGATTGCGCAGCTGGATCCTGGATCAGGAAATCGTCGCACCGGACGAGCTGGAGCAAGATGGAGAGGGAAGACCGCCAGTGGGTCGAAGACCAGCGCCGGCAAGCCTGGGAAGCCTACCAGGAACCGATCCGGCAGGAGCGCAAGCAGGTGGTGAAGCTGATCCGGGATGCCGCGGTAAAATCATCCCACCCACCCGAGCTTGCCCAGGTCGCCGAAATGCTGGGCGCCAGCTCAACCCCGCTACGGCGCGATATCATGGTGGCGGCGCGTGAAGCCTGCTGCTCCTGCGCGAGGACAGCGCCAGCCTGCCGCCAACCGCTGATCGACTGGACGGAAGCTCAAGAGCCGCTCAATGCCGAGCGCTACCATTCCCATCTGTACAGCGATTCGCCTGAGTCAGCCCTGCGCGTCCCCCGCATCGACGCCGATCTATACCGAGACCTCGCCGCTCGTGCTTGGCTTTGAGGTGCTCAATGCCTGTTTCGATGCCGCATTGCAGCGAGACCCGCGTCTGATCGCCTTTGGCGAGGATGTGGGCCGGCTGGGGGATGTCAACCAGGGCTTTCGCGGTCTGCAGGAGAAATATGGCCCGCTGCGTGTGGCGGATACCGGCATCCGCGAGGCGACCATCCTGGGTCAGGCGATCGGCATGGCGCTGCGCGGTCTGCGCCCGATCGCTGAGATCCAATACCTGGATTACCTGCTGTACGCCCTGCAGATCATGTCCGACGACCTGGCAACCCTGCACTGGCGCACCAACGGCGGGCAGAAGGCGCCGGTGATCGTGCGCACGCGCGGCCACCGCCTGGAGGGCATCTGGCACTCCGGCTCGCCGATGGCGGGCATCATCCACCTGGTGCGCGGCATGCACGTGCTGGTGCCGCGCGATATGACCCAGGCGGCAGGGTTTTACAACACCCTGCTGCGCAGCGACGAGCCGGCGATTGTGGTCGAGGTGCTGAACGGCTACCGCCAGCGAGGAGAAGCTGCCCGGAAATATCGGCGAGTTCACCGTGCCGCCGGGCGTGCCGGAAGTGCTCCGCGCGGGAGAGGATGTCACCCTGGTGACCTACGGCGCCTGCTGCCGGATCGTGCTGGAGGCCGCCGAGCTGCTGAAGCGGGTGGGCATTCCAGCGGAAGTGATCGACGTGCAGAGCCTGCTGCCGTTCGATCTGCATGGCAGGATCGGCGAGTCGCTCAAAAAGACCGGGCGCATCGTTTTCATCGATGAAGATGTCCCCGGCGGGACGACAGCCTACATGCTGCAGGAAGTGATGGAAAAGCAGGGCGGCTACTAGCTGGCTCGACTCGCCTCCGCCGCGCACGCTGCCAGCCCAGGAGCATCGCCCGGCATACGGCTCGGACGGCGATTACTGGTCGAAGCCAAATGTCGAGCAGGTCTTCGATGCCGTTTACGAGATGATGAATGAGGCAGACCCTGCTAAGTATCCCGTCTTTTACCGCTGAACTGACTGGCAGGGGTATTCCCGGCAATGCAGTATTTAAACTGAGCGCAGATTGCCCCACCGGAATTACAGCCATGCTGAATTTATTCGATGAATATGATATCCAGGAAAAAATATCCATAATGGATGCGGAGGGATGATGCCAATCCAGGTTCTGATGCCCCAGCTGGGGGAAGCGGTACTTGAAGGCACGGTCACCAAATGGCTTAAAGCCAAAGGAGATACCGTAGAGGAATTCGAGCCGCTGTTGGAGATCAATACCGATAAAGTCGACTCTGAAGTGCCCAGCCCGTCTGCCGGCGTGCTGTTAGATATCCTGGTCGCAGAAGGAGCGACGGTGCGCGTTGGCTGCTCCGCTGGCGTTAATTGCTGCAGCCAGGCGAAGGTCACTCAGTAATGCCACAGGTCCCTTACCATTCGATGCAAGTTGATCTGCCGGGTAACGCACAGCCGCCAGCCGCCCCTGCCACACCCATTGGACAGCGACCGGGAGCTGGGATTCATCTCTCCGGTTGTAGCCAAAATTGCCCAGGAACAGCACGTCGACTTGCGCCAGGTCCAGGGCACCGGTCAGGGCGGGCGCATTACGAAGAGGGACCTGCTGGCGTTCCTGGAAGAACGCCAGACCCAGCCGCGAGCTCGTCGGCTTGCAATCCAGCACTGAGGGGAGCCGGCGTCTCCCCCGGTGGGAGAGATGCTTGAACACAGGGTAAGCGCCGCTGACGGGAGAGATCGTCCCGTCGGGAGAGATCGTCGCCGTTCAAGCCCTATTCGACGCATCATTGCCGAGCACATGGTGCTGAGCAAGCACACCGCGCCGCATGTCACCACAGTAATGGAAGCCGACCTGAGCCGGGTGATCGCCCACCGCGCAGCCAACAAGGATGCATTTACCCGCAGCGGGGTCAATTTGACCTACACTGCTTACTTCGTCAGCGCCGCGGTCACAGGCGTTAAAAGCTCATCCTGGCGTTAATTCCTCGTGGACCGATGAGGGCATACTCCTGCACCAGGAAATCAACATCGGCGTGGCGACTTCGCTCGGCGAAGATGGGCTGATCGTTCCGGTCATCCGCAATGCGGATGCCCTCTCCCTGCTTGGTCTGGCGCGCAGCCTCAACGACCTGACCGGGCGGGCGCGCTCCCGCCAGCTAAAACCTGACGAAGTCCGGGGCGGCACTTTTACGATTACGAACCACGGCATCTCCGGCTCGCTGCTGGCTACTCCGATCATCAACCAGCCCCAATGCGCGATACTGGGAGTCGGCGCGATCCAAAAACGAGTGGTGGTGGCAAGCGACCCGTCCGGCGGCGATACAATCGCTATCCGACCGATGGCTTACCTGACCCTTACGTTCGACCACCGCATCCTGGACGGGGTGCTTGGCGACCAATTCCTGGGCATGGTGGTAGAATCGCTGCAAAACTGGAGCCTGGTGATTGGCTGAACATTTTTTTACAAAATCCATACTAGAACAGCCAATCACTGAAGTTATACATATAACTTCAGCAAACCGCTTTATCATGATCTTGTGAAGAATAAATACTCCCAGCGGTTTGCTAAATCCCCCACTACAGGAGATAAGAATGAGTGAATATGATGTCGTCGTGATCGGCGCAGGGCCGGGCGGATATGTGTGCGCCATCCGAGCTGCCCAACTCGGGTTGAAAACTGCGATCATCGATAAACAGTGGCTGGGCGGCGTCTGCTTGAATATCGGCTGCATCCCCTCCAAGGCTCTGCTCAAGAACGCCGACGTTGCCTACATGCTGCGTGAAGGCGGTAAGGAATTCGGATTCTCATTCGACAACCTGACCCTGGATTACAGCCAGGCAGTGAAACGCAGCCGCACTGTCTCCGATCGCCTGGTCAAAGGGGTGGGCTTTTTGATGCGTAAAAACGGGATCGACGTCCATATGGGGACAGCCAGGCTGACCGGGAAGAACACCGTCCAGGTGAGCGGGCAGGACGGTTCGCAGCAGGAGCATTCGGCTAAAAACGTCGTCGTGGCTACCGGAGCCAGCGTTGCAGTACCGCCCAGGCTGGCAGATCGATGGAAAGAAAGTGGTCACCTATATGGAGGCGATCCTGCAAACCGAGCTGCCCAAGTCGGTGGTGATCATCGGTGCAGGGGCGATCGGGGTAGAATTCGCCACCGTGTGGAACTCCTATGGAGTGAATGTAACGATTGTGGAAATGCTCCCGCAGCTGCTGCCGTTGGAAGATGAGGAAGTCAGCAAGGAGCTGTCCAAGGCGTTCAGCCGGCGCAAGATCAAGAGCCTGACCGGTCACCGGGTTGAAAGCCTCGAAACCACTGAAACCGGGGTTAAGGTCAAAGTCTCCAGTGAGGCAGAAGGCGAAAAAACTTTGGAGGCCGAACAGGCGCTGGTTGCCATCGGATTTAAACCGAACAGCCGCGGGTTTGGTCTTGAAGAGCTGGGGGTGAAGATCAGCGAGCGCGGCGCGGTCGAGATCGACGACCGCATGGCAACCAATGTTCCCGGCATCTGGGCAATCGGCGACGTCACCGCCAAGCTGATGCTGGCTCACGTGGGCTCGGCCCAGGGGATTGTCTGCGCAGAAAATATCGCCGGCGCAGAGACGGTCGTCCTGGATTACGAACCATATGCCGCGCGCTGTCTACTGCCAGCCGCAGGTTGCCTCCTTCGGCCTGACCGAGGCTCAGGCGAAAGAACAGGGATATGAAATCAAGGTAGGCCGCTTTCCCTTTCAGGCTAACGGGAAAGCGCTCGGTCTGGGAGAATCCGCCGGTTGGGTGAAGATCATCTCCGATGCTCGCTATGGGGAAATCCTGGGCGCTCACCTGATCGGTCCTGAAGTGACCGAGCTGCTGCCTGAATTGACGATCTCAGCCATGATGGAGCTGACCACGGCTGAGATTGCCCGCAACGTGCATGCCCATCCGACCCTCAGCGAGACCCTGATGGAAGCTGCCCACGCCAGCGAAGGTCACCCCATCCAAATTTGAGTCAGCAGCCTGAGGCAGCAGTCTGAGTCAATTAGAGGAATTCTCGTTCTCTCTTTCTAGCATTGGCACGCTAGATTGGCGTCAAGCGCAATTTCGTGGTTGATTGGGTTCATAATTCCGTCGGCGGTATTCGGATCATCAATAATAAATGCTTTAAAATAAAAAATATCCCACAAAACTTGCTAAGTTTTCTAATCTGTGGTATAATGTAATATCTGTGTCAGCACCTTATCCGATAAATTAAAAAAGAATATGACTGATACCACCGTCGATCGCTTGACTGTTGCAATTCCAAGTGTGCAGGTCCAGGATCCGGTCATCGCTAAGCTGGTAGAGCTGGGTCACAACCAAGGTTATATTCAAAGTGAAGATCTTTTTCACTTAGTCCCCGAGGCTGAACAAAATTTAGATCTCCTGGGAGAGGCTTTTCAGGCCCTGCTTAGTGCCGGGATTGATTACGTCGATGAAAACGACGATGATTTCGAGCTCCCCGAGACTGCCCTCCCCGACCCGATCGAGGCTGATCTGGTTTTAGACGAGGATTACCTCGCCAGCATTGATGCTAGCGATTCTATTGGGCTGTACTTAAAAGAAGCCACTCGCATCCCGCTGCTGTCCGCAGATGAAGAGCTGCAGCTTGCCCGGCGGATTGAAACAGGGCATATGGCACGCGAAGAGATGGCGTATGGCAACGTAAGCCAGAGCCGGCAAATCGAGCTGCGCTGTCAGATTGAAGACAGCTGGCTGGCGCGCGAACATCTGATCATCGCTAACTCTCGCCTGGTAGTCAGTGTGGCCAAAAAGTATATGGGACGCGGCGTGCCTTTCCTGGACCTGATCCAGGAAGGGAATATCGGCCTGATCGCGCCACTAAAAAGTTCGACTACCATCGTGGTTTTAAATTCAGCACTTACGCCACCTGGTGGATACGCCAGGCAGTGACGCGTGCAATCGCCGACCAGAGCCGCACCATCCGCGTCCCCGTACACATGGGCGACCGGATCAATCGCATGCTGCGCTTTCAGCACCAACTCAAACAGCAATTGGCGCGCGACCCAACACCTCAAGAGCTGGCAGACGCCCTGGGGCTGCCCGTGTTCAAAGTGGACCAGCTGCTCAAGCTGGCCCAAAAACCTCTCTCGCTGCAAATGCCCGTCGGCGATGAGGAGGACAACGTATTAGGGGATTTCATCGAAGACAACAACTCGCCTAACCCGGACGACCTGGCTTCAGTAAATATCCTGCGCGAGCACTTGAGCGGATTGCTCAACCAGCTACCCGCGCGCGAAGCCAGGATCATCCAGCTCCGCTACGGGCTGATCGATGGCAGATCGCTCACGCTCAACGAGGTGGGTCGCCGGATGGGCGTCACCCGCGAGCGGGTGCGCCAGATCGAAGCCCAGGCGCTGCGCCGCCTGCGCGCTTCCGGTGTCCAGCGCGAGCTGAAAGCCTACATCGATTGAGCTTTGCAACGCCTTAAACAGCCAGATCGAACGTATATGATCTGGCTGTTTTTATTCCCCTGTCAGGTTGAAGCAGGCTAGGACTATATATTCACCTCTAGCGGCTGTTCGCCTCCCTTGCAGCCAGGAATTCGTAGAAGGACAGCGCTTTGGACATTACCACCGGGTAGGTAGCTCGCTCAGCGATCAGCTGCTGGTTGAGCTGCCCGGCCGCAATCGCAGCTCGCGCTGGTCGAGCGCCAGCAGGATCCCATCTGCCAGGGCTGCCGGATCCCCCGGGTCGACCAGCAGCCCATTGACCCCGGGAACGATCCACTCCCGCAGCGATTCTATATCACCAGCAATCGGAAAACAAGCGCAAGCCATCCCTTCGAGCAGCGTATTTGGGGTGCCATCGTGTGTGCTGGGAGAAACTGCCACCAGCGCCTGTTGGAAATGCCCTGCCATCTGCGCCCGTGTTTGCAGGGGCAGCAGCGAGACATGCTCGTCAAGATCCAGCTCGCGCACCCAGCGCAGCATCTGCGCGGACCCTGCCATACCCGGGCAAATGAAGCGCACGCCGGGGCGCTGGTCGATCACCCGGCGGACTGCCTTGAAAAAAAGTGTCGTTGCGCACGTAAGCCCGCACCCCGCGCGGGTTGATCACAATCGGCTCCTGCTCCAGAGGCGCAGCCCCCTCGGGGAGCAGTTTACCGGGTGGGGGAAAGAAAAGCTCGGGCTGCACACCCCCTGCGCCTGGCAGCACGAGCGTCGGTAGAGCGACTGGAAAACCCCACTCCCTCGCCAGGCGAATATCCCGTTGGCAGTCGGCGTGGATGGCGCTGGCACGCTGGAGGGTTTCGCGGGTAAGGCGAGCCATCCGCCGCGTGGACCTGGCATGCAGAGTGAAATCGTTCCCCCAGATAGAGAGCAGCAGAGGGGCAGTTCCCTGCATACGAGCGGCTAACATCCCCTCGTATGGGATGCGCATGGCATGGATCAGGTCTGGCTCGAGTTCTCTCACCCATGCCTGAAGCCGGCGAGCAGCCGCCTCCAAGGTGAGCGGCGCCAACCAGTGGCGCAGCTCAGCCCGCGCCCCGGCGGGGAGATAGCGGCGGGCTGCGCCCGGGCTTACGCTCCCTGCTGAGCTGCCTCCCAGTCCGGCGCTCAATCCAACCGAAAACACCCGGCTGGAAGCAAGCGCTACATCCGTCGCGAACGGGAAGGTCGATGCCAGATGCACCTCGTGACCGGCTGCGACCACCCCTTGCACCCAGTTCATGGCGATCGGAGAGCGCCCGTCCACAACAAACAGGATTCTCAGCCTGCTCATGTGGAGGCGGTTCTCAATTTCATTGACGCCAGATTGACCTTCTTCAATGCCGTGCCTCCACGCTGTTCAGGACGCGTATGAAGGCTGCCGCCATCTGCTCCACGTTAATTTCCTCCAGAACGATCCTGTACGAAGCAGCACCCTTCTGTCTTAACCGGAGCGGGTCGGACAGCGCACCCTCCAGGGCGGTTATTAATGCATCGAGATCATCATCGGGTATCTTCCAGCCATTTTCTGCCCGCACAAGATCGTCCTGGGTCCCATCCCCTTCCGCTACGATCACCGGCAAACCCCAGGCCATAGCCTGTTGGACCGCCAGCCCTCCCGTTCCCGGAAGAACGAACAGGTCTGCCTGCGCAAAAAGTCCTTCCAGCTCCGCTCCATATAACCCCCCCATAAATTTAGCCTGGAGGTAGATTTGGGCTGCCAGCGACTGCAGCTCCTGGCGGGCAGGACCATCGCCGACGATCCACAGTCGAGGTCGCAGGTGTTCTGGCAGGGCGGCGCACGCTCTCAGCAAATTATCGATCCTTTTCCGCTTCTGCAGGCGACCGACAAACAGGACGATTGGCTGGCCCGAAAATTGTCCGGGTCTCTCCGGAGGCGGCTGGGAGGGTCGCGCAGCCCCCGCGTTTGGGGCGACGAATACCCGCCCAGCTGGCAAACCAAGTGCCTGGTACTGCTGCGCCCCGCGCTGGCTGTAGGCGATCACCCCATCGATTGCCCGCAGGAGCTGCTGGCGGCTGCGCAGCCGCCAGCTCGCCAGCAAGCCACTCAGCGGCGGAGAGCCCAGCCCCCAGCCCAGCACCGGTCGCCCGTGGGCGTGCATCCAGCGGATAGCAGCCGGGGTTGACGGGTAGCGAGGGTTCGCCTCGACGATCAGGGCATCGGGCTGCCAGCTTTGCAGCCAATCCAACAGCCCTTCCTGGCGGCAGCGGTAGACCGGAGAACCCGGGCGGGACACGTAATGGTTTGTGCCCCAGGCTATTTGGGCGTTGTACAGGGTTTTCAGCGGAGCAATCCCCTCGTCCGGGAGCGGCTGCCCGGCGAAAACCATCAGCCCGCCCTGGCAGGCTGCCGCGAGAGCATCAAAGAAAGGAGCGCGATATGCAGGAAGAACGCGCTGCTGGATCCCCAGGCGACCAGGAAAGGTGAGAGCTTCCATTCGTTAACGCGCCACCAGATAGGCTTTCCAATCCAGATCTTCCGGTCGGGTCAGCGGCGGATACATCGAGCTCATCCGGCATATCTGGTAGCCTGTCTCGCTCAGTAATTTCCAGGCTGTCTCGGCAGCTTCGGGACCGTGTATTTCGATCAGGATCAGCGGATGTCTCTCGGTCAATATGTGCTGCATGCCCGGTAAAGCTAATATCTCTCCCCCTTCGATATCTATCTTGACAGCATGCGGAGGCGGATTCCCCTGCTGGTAGACGAAATCATCCAGGCTGAGGCCGGGGACCTGCAAAGATTCCGGGTTAGGGCTCTCCTGGCGACCGGAAGATCCTTTGGCTTTACCCATTGAAGTTGATGCCCCTAGGAGAAAGTCGACCGGCCCGGAGCGATCCACCACGGCGGCAGCCGATACCTGCACGCGGCTGCCGATCTCGTTCAGCGACATATTTGCTTGCAGCCTGGCTGCATTCGCCGGCAGCGCTTCGAAGGCAAACACCTTCCCCTGCGCTTCCACCTGGCGGGCAAGCAGCAGGCTGATATACCCGATATTGGCGCCGACGTCGTAGGCAACCCAACCCGGCTTTACCAGCTCGATGATTGCCCTCTGCAGGGCCGGCTCGTACGTCCCCAGCCAGTAATCTTTCTCTGCCTGTAAATCCAACCAAAGGGAAAGACCTTCCAGGCCTCCTGCAGCCACCTGCACCTGGGTCAGGCCTTGAGGAGCTGCCCGGTTCAGGCCGCGCCGCAGAGCGCTCGCCAAAGGCCCGCTGCGGTAGAGCGCTTCCTTCATCTGGGAAGGCAGCAGGCGCGCGGCCAGCGAGGCTAATCCGAGCACCGGGTTGGTATGCGGGCTCAATTCAGCCTCATCCAGCGTGCTCACCGGTAAATAATTCATCGAGGTATTTTTGAACCATCCGCTCCAATCCAAAAAACTCCTCTGCCCGGAGACGAGCCGCCCGGCGCATCCTCTCCTGGCCTAGTAAGATCTCCAGCCCTCCCTGGACCAAGCGCCGGCAGGTCGGGCGGTTCCAGCCTCCAGGGATCAGCGCCATACGGGATAATCCTGCCTGCCTCCTCATCCACGAGCTCTGGCAGCGCCCCGGTAGCGTAGGCGAGCACCGGCGTCCCGCAAGCCAGGGCCTCGATGACTGCATTAGGGCAGGCAGGGTTGAGGTCGGCGGAATAGAAGAGGTGCGCCGACCGATACAGAGCCGGGAGGTCAGCCTGCTCCACCGTTCCCAGGAAGCGTAGCGAGTACGGCTGCTCTCCCTGAGCGGCGTGTGCCCGCTCCATGAAGCGGGCCTGGGCTGCCTCTCCGACTTGACCTGCCACGCTCAGCTCGACCGGTCGAGCGGGAAGGGGAGAGCGCGCGCCTGCCAGCCCTTCTGCCAGACCAGCCGCCAGCGAAAGACCGACCTCCAGGCCCATCTCGTAGCCTCCCATCAAGCGACCTTCGACCATCAATAACCGGTAGCAATCCGCAGGTCGCTGGTCGCGGTCGTTCGGGCGAAAGCGGGCCAGATCGACTGCGTTGTACACCTGTGTGTTCGGGCAGGGCGCCCGACCCCGGGCAGTTTCCCACCAGCGACGGGAGAACTCGCTCTGGTAGATGATGTGGTCCGCCAGGCGGGTGCGGATCAAATTGAGCAGCCAGTTGCCGTACTCTGCCCGCAAGAAATGGCGCCAGCCTGTCCGCAGCATACGGTGCAGCCAGTTCATTCCATCCAGCCGCTGGACGATCCGCACGCCTCGCCTGCGCAGGGCGGCTAACTCATCCAGGCGGTGGGTCCCCCCGACGACCAGCACCGTTTCTATGGATCTCTCGCGCAGGTCGAAGCTTGCCTGGAATCCCTGCTCAGCCAGACCCTGCAGCAGCCGCTGTTGGAAGGAAACCATGCCGCCCACCCCGCTTACGCGCGGGGTAATCCCAATGCGTGGCGCTACTGCACTATCCAAGCGTCGCCCTCTCACTCTTGCTCGGGCGGCTGCCCAGCCGATGGACGGGGACCAAGGCAGCGCGCCGGTATCCCGGCCCAGATCTCCCCCTCGCCGGTTGACTCCAGCAGGACGGCATTTGCGCCGACCACTGTTCCTCGCCGGACGAAGAGCATCCCTTCCTTGCACAGGACTTTCGCGCCCGGCGCCAGGATGACATCGTCCTCAATAATCAGCCCAGCGAAGCGCGAGGCTTCGCTGGGCAGGTAGATATCTGACCTGCCGATGGTCACTCCCGGATAAATTTTCACCCGGTCTCCAATGACTGCGCTGGAATGGATCACCACTCCAAAACCGCCGTGTTCCAATGTGAAATCCTGCCCGATGCGCACCGAGCGCGGAATCTCAGCGCCCAGTGCTTTCAACAAATAATAAGCCAGACCACCCCATAGACGGTTTTGCCTGGCGTATACCAGCCGCGTATAAAAATCCATGGCTATGCTTCCCCCACTTTGGAGTGAGCGAGCGGCTCTGCAACATTCCGTCCGGTCGCCTGAACATCCCCGTTGGGGTTAACTGCCGGGACCATCTCAGTATGAGCTGCAGCAAAGCGTCGAACAAAAGATTGCACGTCACGACAACCTGCTCGGCTGGGATCCTTTCCCGCAGCAGGTTTTGGCAATCCGCAAATCTTTTGATAGCGCAATGATTTCTCCTGAGCTCGATTAAACCACAAGACGGAGAGAGAAGGAGAGTTAAATTGAAAAACACTTGACACAGAACGCATGTTCGTGTTATTATATCGTTATAGGAACGATTGTTCTATCATCGAAGGAGTAATCGCTATGATGGCCCGAAAACGTAAAAAAGGCTTGAGTGAAAGACAGAGGAGAATCCTGGAAGTATTGGATCACTTTCAGGTCGATCCGGGCTACCCGCCTTCCATCCGCGAAATTTGCGACGAGACAGGAATTTCCTCTACCTCGGTCGTCAATTACTACCTGGAGCAGCTCCAGGAAATGGGTTTCATTGAACGGGACCAGCACGTATCGCGCGGCATCCGCCTGCTGAAACCTTATAACGAAATGGTTGGACCTACAGCCGCCACACTTGATTCGGTAACCGGTTCACTCAAACAGACTGCCCGCAACCTGCGCCAGGTTGTGGATGAGCTGATCCAAATCCCTGTTCTCGGGCGTATTGTTGCCGGTTCTCCGCTTCCCATTCCAGGATCGGACTTCTCACTATTCGACGCGGATAGTATGGTGGATGTTGCTCGCAGCATGCTTCCCGCCAGGGAGAGGAATCTCGCCGACCTGTTCGCCCTGGAAGTGCAGGGGAACTCGATGATCGACGCCATGATCAATGACGGCGATATCGTAATCATGAAACCGGCTAACCAGGCTTACAACGGCGAGATGGTCTCAGTTTGGCTCACAGATAAAGAAGAAACTACCCTGAAATATTTCTACCTGGAAAATGGTAAGGTTCGCCTGCAGCCTGCAAACCCGTCCATGCAGCCCATCATCATCGACGACCCCACTACGGTGCAGGTGCAGAGTAAAGTGGTCATGGTAATCCGCAAGATATCCGGATTGGCTTCGTAAATTCCTTTTTATCCCTATATAGATGACAATACGGGATTGGATCACGCTCAGGATCCAATCCCGTTGCTTTTAAGGCACAAAGGGTGCACCGTCCACGCGCATTCCTGGAGAGAACAGGGTGCCCGCTGAGCCAGCTGCCAGGGTGTGCAGGACATATATTTCTCCAGTCACATCCGGATCGCGGGTAATCGACTGGTCCTGATTCGCTTCCTGCCCGAAGCTGTACTCAACTACCAGGCTGGACTGATCATCCACCAGGTGGATCATATCCCCAAATTCTATCAAACCCAGGCTTCCGGTGGATGCCACCTGCACCTGGCTGTTACCGAAAGCTCCCTGAGGTACCCCACCGCCAAAAATGACCAGAGCCTTACCTGCAGGTAAAATCGTCCCATCCGGAAATATGTGCCGGAGCAGCGTGAAACCGGTCAGCAGCCTCCAGCCGCTCAAATCGACTGCCTGATTGCCTGAATTGACCAGCTCTACGAACTCATCTTCCGCCTCGCGCACTGCCCCATCTCCATTTGCATCCCCAAACATGGGATGTGGATCGGCATGAATTTCATTTATCACGATGCTGGGCGGTAAAACCTGCGTGGGCGTGCGAGTCGGTGTTTGCGTCGGAACCGGCGTGCTGGTATCGATCGATCCTGGATCAGGAGGCTGCTCAATCCAATCCTGAGCGGTATTGGTATCCTGCCCGAGGGGCCAACGCGCCAGGGAATAATCCTCATTCGGCTGAGGCACTGGCGGATCAAACCCCCAGGCTGAACTCCCCCATGAGACCGCGTCTACAACCTGATCGTGGTTTCCGAGGATCAAGACCTCGTCGCCTGCTGCAACGAGCTGGATATTGCCAGTCGACCATTGCGAATAGCCCAACATATCGGGTACATTATCGACAGATGAGCGGAACTCGTAATCCACTTTATGTGAGAAGTGTTCCTGAAAAGCCGAAGCCTTATTGGCAATTAACAGGACCTGGCGCGGCTGGATGGTCTTACCAGCAGGGAAGCGGTACATTCCTTCACCCCCGCCGCGCTGCTCCTCATCCCCGATTTTATAAACTGAAATGCTAATTGGAAAATCACCGGGGTTGTAAAGCTCGATCCATTCGTTATCCGGCTCATCCCCGCTCGGGTCTACCATCACTTCACTGATCACCAACCCTCCAGGGATGGGTGTAGGTGAAAGCGTTGGGAATTGGTGAGCAACGATGGGTAAGAAACGGTCTACCGATCCATTACCCAAGCTGATAGAGAGCGGTGACACGAGGAAGAGCAGCAGGATTGCCCCAATCCCGGCGGTGGTCAAACCCAGGAAAATATGCCGTAAGCTGAATGGATGTCTCGAATTCATGATGATCGCCCCCCGGAGCTGGAAAGTTTCTCGAGATTTATGTCTGGCTGGATGTAGCGGACTCTCCCAAGGAGGTATGCACACGGCAGGTAGTACTGCCAGGTAACGCCATGTTCTTACAGCGAGAACCTGCCTTGGTGAGTGCCTGGCAGCGGTTCCCATTCGATGCCTCGCCGGGGCTTTGGAGTAGCGCTGATTCCAGGCGCAGCGATCTGCTCGGGAGGCCGGCCCCAGCGGCGCAGAAAATCGAATTCATCCTGGAAATCGCCCAGGATCTCATCCGGTTCCGGGATGATGCCTGCATCCGTTGCCACACCCAGAGTAACGTGCCCGTGATAGCTGATGATGCTCACCCCCATCGCCAGGTTAGCCGGGGTTGGCACCCAGAACATAAGGTCAGCCATCGGCGCTCCAGCCAGGTAAAGCTGCTCCCGAGGTCCTGGCACATTGGTCATCACTGCAGTGCCCTTCAAGCCAAAGATCTGCAAAATAATCTTTTCGATCTGCAGTGGGCTCATGCCCATAGCATTCAGGATGCCAAATGCCACCACCGCGTCCGGAGAGCCCTTAATCTCGTCCATGCGCTGCTTGAGCACGCGCAGCCGTTTCACGGGGTCGATAATCCCAATTGGCAACGAGAGAAAAACCAGCCCAAACTTGTTTCCCAGGCTGTCCAGGTCATCCGCCGCGCGCAAATTTACAGGGACTACTGCCCGGATGTTCAACCCAATTACCTGGTCACCCTGGCGTTCCAAATAACGGCGCAGCGCCCCGGTCACGCAGGCAAGTAAAACGTCATTGATGGTGCAGCCGAGAATCTGACCGACCGCTTTGACATCCTCCAGGCTGAGGGTGCCAGACCAGGCTGCCTTCTTGGGAATAGCGCATTTCCCTCGAAAACGGGTGCGGCGATCGGGAGGCAGCAGTAAGAGCTTGCTCAGCGAAAGCAGGCTGTCCGCTGCCAGCCGGCCCGACCCCACCAGCTTCGCCGGGGTCACCAGCGTATCGAACCCGCTCAGGAAGATGCGACGCGTACCCTGCAGGGCAAGGTTTGCTCGGGCATAGGTAGCCACCAGGGGGTAGATCAAGCGGGCAAAGGGACTCAGCTCTTCCCGCACCTCTACTGGCACTTCTTGTGGAACAGGGTCGCGCTGCTCATCGGTCAGGGATAACAAAACCTGCACGAGAGCCAGCCCGTCGGCGATACAGTGGTGGAGCCGTCCAATAACAGCCGAACCCTGGTTGTAATTTTCCACATAGTGGAACTGCCAGAGAGGTTTAGTGAAGTCGAGCTGGGTGCTCATCATTTCTCCGACCAGGGTTTGAAGTGCAGCCTGGTCACCTGGCTCAGGAAGCTGGACCTTCTGCACATGATAATCCAGGTCGAAATTACGATCATCCACCCACCTGGGCAGACCCAGACGACCATCCGGGTCCTGAGCACGTTGGCGGAAGCGGTCATACTTGAGCAGCCGGTCGCTCATCACCTTTTTAAGGCGCTCAAAATCCATAGGCTCGCTAAATAACAGGATGCCTGTGATCATCGCCGTATTGGCTGGCGTTTCCATGTGCAGCCAGGCCGCATCTACACTTGAGAAGGACACACTACTCGACTGGCTTGCGCTCATTTGATTCCTGCTCTCTGACCGGTGGATCAAAGCGATTCTAGAGCCTCATCACAGAAATGGATTGCATGAAGGGTGGAATGCCAATTCCATTATACCGAAACTCCGTACATAGCGTGCGACTTACCATATTATTCTTCAAGCATTTCCTGCGACAGCTATACTTAATAAGAATCTATCCGAAAATGGATGGGAGAACCGATTTTGTTGTGTGTGCGGCTTCGCCGCGCACACAACAAAATCGGAACCCCTCGTATTTTCGGACAGGTTCTAACATAAAGCTTTTTCCATTCGGTTTCTGAACCTCGCAGCCTGTCAGGTAAGCCGCGACCCGAATAAGCGTTTCAGCTCTTCCATTGATTGATTGTCCACCACTGCCAGGATTTCGTCTTCTGGCTGGAAGACCATATCACCCCGTGGGATAAGGACTTTGCCGGCGCGAATCACAGCAGCGATCACGCAAGTCTCCGGTAAATCCAAATCCTTCAGGGGAGCTGCAAGCATTGGCGAAGTCGTCGGCAGCTTTTCCTCCACCAGCGAATACTCACCCCGCCGAAGCTTCAACAGGGTCATCATATCGCCCAACGACATCTCTTCAACGATCAGCCTTGCCAGTATATCGGTCTGGTTCAGGCCGACGTCCACACCCATCTCGGGTGTGAACAGCCAAACGTTCTTGGGGTTATTCACTCGGGCAATTGTGCGCGGCACGTTGAACTCAAACCGCCCCAGGGTGGTGATCACCAGGTTGCACTCGTCCTCTCCGGTGACTGCTGCGAGCACATGAGCGTGGTCGATCCCCGCGCGCTCCAAGGTGGCTGGGGAGCTGCCATCGCCCGCAATTACGACCTCGGCTGGCAGCTCCGCTTTCAAGCGTTCGACTGCTTCCGGTCGGACCTCGATCAAACGGACTGCATGGTTTTCAGCGATTAGCTGGTGGGCCAGGTGTGTTCCTGTCTTTCCGCCGCCTACGATAATCACGAACATGGCTCAACCTCCTGTATAACCCATCAATTCTTTTAACCGGTCCAACGAGCTTGCCAGGACAGCCAGATGGATTGTATCGCCTGCCTGTAACTCCGCACCTGTCAGCGGAATGAATGCCCTACCCTGGCGAGAAATTGCCACCGTCTGGATCTCGCCGGTGATGTTGAGATGTTTTACCATCCGGCCAACTAATAACGGCGGCGTTTCGATCGATAACAGGCAGACTTCGCCGCTGCCAAATACCATCACCGGTTCCAGCTCGGAATGGGTGAGCAGCTCGTGGATGCGCCTTGCTCCCCAGATTGTCGATGAGATGGTCAACAAGCCTAAGCGTTGATAAACCTCCGCCCGCCTGGGATCGTACAGGCGGGCCACGACCCGAGGGACGTGAAATACATTGCGGGCAATCCTGGCTGCGATGATATTGGCGTTATCGGACGAGCTGGTAGCGGCGAAGGCGTCCGCCTGCTCGATTCCCGCCCCCACCAGCACATCGCGATCGAAGCCGATCCCCTTCACCTTACTCCCGCGGAAGTTATCTCCCAGGCGCGTCAGGGCTGCCTGATTTTGATCGATCACTGCGACAGCATGACCTTCGTCTGCCATAAGTTGGGCAAGCTGCTCGCCAACTCGCCCGCAACCCATAATGATAACTTTCATCGCTCCTCCTTCTTGATTCCTTCCACATAACGGATGCGGATCCACCAGCGCGCAACCGCCTTCCGCAGCCAATCCAATCCATATAAGATCGGAGCGTACAGCACGAGCCAAATCCATAAGATATATGGGATCGGCACCAACCCAAAGATATTGGCCAATGGTGGGATATATACCAATAGCAAGATGATCGCAATATCGGCGAGGACTGCCGCGATCAGAAACCAGTTGCTGAACCAGCCCAGGGACCTGCCCCGGTTGATCTCCGTCCGCGAGGCAAACGCGTTGCCTACCTGCGCCATGACTACGCCTGCCAGAAAGACGGTTTGGGCTAATAGCAATACGCCACCCGCTGGAAGGCGGACAGCCCCCAGTGGAAGACTGACTAATCCGGCTGCCGGTACGGGGTTGAATAAGGCAAAGATCAGAAAAAAACCGGAGTAGCATAGCACCGCTTCAATGCCTCCCAACCAGATAAGCGCACGTAAGAGCAGGCCGCGGTCGATAATTGGCTGGTCGCGGCGGCGCGGCGGGTGGCTCATTACATCTGGCTCAGGTTTTTCCATTCCCAGACCGATCGCTGGAAACATATCTGTCACCAGGTCGATCAGCAGCACCAGCTTGACCGTCAACGCCAGAGGTATGTTCAGTAATGCAGTCAGAAGGAATGGAATGATCTCTGGCACGTTGCTGGAGAAAATATAGGTGACAAATTTGCGTAAGTTAGCGTAGACCGCCCGCCCTTCTTCTATTGCGGTAACGATGCTTGCGAAGCGATCGTCGGTCAGGATCAAGTCGGCAGCTTCCTTGGCAACATCTGTTCCGGTCACGCCCATCACGATACCTACATCTGCTTTGCGCAGCGCCGGAGCGTCATTGACGCCATCGCCGGTGACAGCGACTACCTCCCCGAGTGCCTGCAAGGCGGCTACCAGACGCAGTTTGTGTTCAGGCGCCATGCGGGCAAAGATTACGTCCTCTTTCAAAACAGATTGCAGCTCGAGGTCACTCATTAGCTCGAATTCTGCTCCGGTAACGATCTGTGGATCCGGTGCTCGCAGCATGCCCACGCGCCTCGCCATCGATTCAGCTGTCAGGCCGTAATCACCGGTGACCATGTACAGGCGGATGCCGGCTCTCAGGCAGGTCTGGATAGCTTCGGATACATCCGGGCGAGGGGGATCGTGCATGCCTGCCAGACCAATAAAGGTGAGGTCTTGCTCGATACCATCTACTGAGTAGGCTCCTGTCCGAGGCGGAAGCTCGCGATACGCCAGCGCCAGAACGCGCAAAGCCTTTCGCGGCAAATTCATCGTTGACACCCAGGATTTCTTTGCGCAAGCTGTCATCCAGGGGGAGGATTTGGTCTCCGAGGAGCTGGTGAGTGCACAATTGGAGTACTTCCCGCGGTGCACCTTTAACAAAAGCAATCTGGGAATTACTTTCTGTCAGCTTGAATACGTCAGCTACCGGTAGACTCCCTGGCGCAATACTCCGTCCGGCTGAATTTACCCGGTGGATCGTGCTCATGCGCTTGCGCCGGGCATCAAAAGGCAGCTCGTGGACGCGGGGGAGCAGCGGCTCAAGGCTGGCCTCGCTGATCCCACCTTTGAGCGCCATGACACGCAAGGCTGCCTCGGTCTGGTCTCCCAGGCTGGACCATGCCGGTCTGGCGGGGGTGGGTGGGCTCAAGCGCGAATTATTGCACAGGGTGGCGGCAGCAAGCAACGCCTGCAGATCCGTGGCAACCGCCTTATCCACAGGCTGCGGCGAGAACTCGCCTTTTGGCTCATAGCCAACTCCGCTCAGCGTAAGCAGCTGGCGATCCACCCACACCTCACGCACGGTCATCTGGTTTTGGGTAAGCGTTCCGCTTTTATCGGTGCAGATCGAGGAAACCGTCCCGAGCGTCTCGATCACAGAGAGCTTCTTGACCAGAACACCGCGCTGCGCCAGGCGTTGACCGGCCATCGCCAGAGAGAACGTGATAGTGGCTGGCAGACCCTCAGGCACAGCTGCTACCAGTACGCCGGTCGCCAGCAAAAGAGCTTCAAACGTCCCCAGGCCAATATCGAACAGGCTGACTACAAAGACCAGGGCGCCGATCGCAATTGCCACCCAGAACAGGCGGCGGGAAAGGCGGGTAAGCTCGACCTGCAGAGGAGTGGGTTCCTCTTTGACTGCCTGGGTAAGGTGGGCAATCCGGCCGAACTGGGTCAGCATGCCGGTGGCATGCACTACTGCTTTACCGGTGCCGGAAACAACGGAGGTGCCAGCGAAGACCAGGTTTGGGCGCTCCAGGTCGCTGAGCCCTTCACGAATGGAGGCGTCGGCTGACTTGCGCACAGCGATCGCATCTCCGGTCAGCGTGGAATCGTTGAGCCGCAGGCCATATTCTTCCACCACGCGCGCGTCTGCCGGGATATTATCACCCTCCGCCAGCACCAGCAGATCGCCTGGGATCACCTGGGCAGCTGGGATCTGGATTTCGACGCCCCCGCGGATCACGCGCGCGTAAGCCGGCAAAAGGCTGCGCAGCGCATCCATAGCCAGCCCCGCCTGGTATTCGCGCCAGAAAGAAAAACCCGCGTTCACCAGGATCAGCACCCAGATGACCAGCCCAAGCTCCGGCTCGCCCAGCAGGATGGCGACAAATCCGGCGACCCAGAGCAGTATAGATAGAGGGTTCAGAACGTAGCGATAGATGTTCCGCCAGGGGGAAGCCGGGGGAAAAGCGACCAGGAGGTTGCTGCCGTAAAGGTCCTGGCGAGCAGAGACCTCGCCCTCGGTCAGACCGGATGGCGAGGTCTCCAGGGCAGTATAGACCTCGACAGGCCGCAGCTTGTAGATCGGACTGGCGTCCATAATTGTTAGTATATACCAGAAATTTTTCGGAGCTCAGACTTCAAATTCAACATTGAGCCTGGACAAAGCACTAGCCGCGGTTCGTCGGTAAATTTTGGGATTTACTCAGAAATTTTCAAATCCTTTTATTAACCTATCCAGCTCTGAAAGCAAGTGTTTGCGGGTAGAAGCGCTAAGTCGCGTATCCTGGGCAACTTTCACCTCCTCCTGGAGCGCAGCCCGCACGACTAACCCCGGGACGAACATAATCCTTCCAGCGGGTATAACTTCAAAATCGCGCGTCCTCATCACTAAATCCTGGTCGTCGAAGTAGGGCAGGCTCAAGCTTAATCCTCGATTCAGGCTCCCTGCAGACGCCCGTTTTTTAATGTTCTTGATGATTTCTCGCGTCTCGTAGCGCGCCAGGGCACGCCCTTGGTTGACGAGCTGACCCAGGATGCCATAGCGTTTTTGCTGATAGGCTTCATCTACTACCATATAGGGCGCCAGGGCCACTGCGCCGTGCAGCACCTCCAGATAGCGCTGCATGGAAGCCACGTTCGCCTCTGCCTCATTCACCGCTCCGACCAGCAGATGGTCTTTTTCATCGAAAGCTACCCATTGGGGTAAGAAAAAGCGCCTGGCTGCAGGCACATATGGCACCAAAAGCTCGCCCCGACCCTCTTCAGCGCTGCCCGGGTCGAGCTCCACAATCGCATCTGTCGCCGCGGTGATTGCCGATTCTGGCTGAAGCTCACCTTCAACAGGTATGCTCGGAATCTCATCCCCTCCCTCAGCACGATAAGTTACACTGCGACCGGAGGGAAGCATCGAGTAAACCATGTGATGGGCGGTCTTATAACGGATCAACCCTGCCGCGGTAGCGACGGCTGGATTGGGCGAGGCTTCCAGCTCGGAGAGTTTCTCCCGGAAAGTTGCCCCAATATCGGTACGGGTAAGCCGATCCATCAACCCACCCACCATCTGTTCCCGCTCTTCTGCCGGCAATTGCAGGGTTTGTGCGTCGTCTGAATCGCTGGGTTTGAACACAACCCGGTCAGGCAGTGTAAAACGGAGCTGTGACGAATGGCTCAGCCAGGCATCTACCACCCTCTGTGCCTGGGTCTCCAAAAAGCGTTGGACCATGTTTGACTGCATGTCCATCAGAGCATTAAGCGCCTCGTACTCCTTAGCCAGATAGCTGGTAGGAGTGGTTGTTCCCGCGTGTGAATTCGTTCGTTCCGCGACCGTTTTGGCTGGCTTCGATTCTTTCGGCATGTTCATCCGTTCCTGTTGGACTGAAAATCAAAACCGGGATAATTATATCTCCGCTGGAAAGCACTTTCCCTACCTATGGGTTAGTCTCCGACTCCTTCGGTTCTTTCGGTTTACCTCCCGGACCAGGCTCGTCTGGCTGATCCAGGTACTGGTCGAGGAATGAAGGGGCTTCGGGATGGTCCACATGCAGGGCGTGGTCATAATCGCCAGCCGCTGCTGGTGGCGGAGAATAGCGTAAGGGACGATACACTCCAAATATCTGGAAGCCGCGGGAAACCACAATGGCTATCCTCTGCAGCAGCGAGTAGCGATATTCCTGCATCTTCAAGGATTGCCATTCAACGATGGAGGCCATCGCACCGCGCACCCGCGCTTTATCGCGCACGATGCGGTGGATTTGGGGTGGATTGCGATATCCCAGCGGGGAGATCAGGAGCAGGTGGGCGGCCAGGAAAAGGGTAGTAAAAGTGACTAGCCGTACCCAGCCGCCTTCGCTCCATTTGCCAGCGATCTGACCGATGAATACAGTAGCTGCCAGGGCGGCGGCGAAAGTCGCGCCTGCCATCCCCCATTTTTTAACCTTGCCGGTATAGTTATGCTTGATATGCTGGCGGATCGCCAGGCCCATCACCGTAATCGGCAAGAACACCCCTACACCGTAAAATGGGGCGGCAACCGTAGTTCGCCCGCGCACGATCAGCATGATCACTACGGCAACAATGAACGTAGCTGTGACCGAGCGGGTAAACGTCCCGCGCGGATCACGATAGATGATGGCTTCCGGGATCTCTCCGATAGCCACGTCGCGCCATTCTGTCGCCTGAGCGTCCTGGAAAGCAGTCATGGAAGCGGCAGCCAGTAAAACCACTGCCAGGAGCTGGTAAGCCCAAAAGAGGAGAGTGCCGCCCTGGAACTGCCCAAACCCCAAATACGCCAGATTGCCCACCAGCGTGCGCCCTAATGTCCCATCGAAAACGTTGAAACGCACTGCAAAATAAGATAAGAACAAGGTAGTAAGACCGCCGTAGAATAAAAAGGAGGTCTGGACGAAACGCCCGATGCCAGATTTTCCGCTGTAAAATCCCCACAATTTATTGAAGCGAGGCAGTTTCTTTTTCCCCCAGGTTACGATCCCGGCATCTTCATTTTTCACGAACTGGATGCCGTTCGACATTGCCTCCAGACCAGTCAGAGCGACCATACCTTTCATCGACGCGGTGAGCAGGTGCATCAATGCCTGTCCGATCGAGACGTGTGTGATAGTATCGGTCGCAGGCACCGGCGGGAACGCCCCTATAATTGGCTAACATCAGGCCAATCCCCATTGCGACCGTCATGAAAGCAAATACACCTAACAAGGTGAACACGACCCGCGAGGACTCACCGCGCCCGCGAATGGTAAGGTACCAGGTGACAAACGCCAGCAGCGCGCCGATCGCAAAATGCCAGATCCAGCTCGTGCCATACAGCCCCAGGACAGAAAGGAGCTGGTCGCCGCCTGAAAGCGCAGACACGACGATCGTCAGAATATAGTCTTCGAGCAACGTCACAGCCACGATCAGGCTCAGGGTGGGCTTCAAGTAGCGCATCGAAGCCGTGTAGGATCCGCCCCCTTCATTGAAAATCCCAAGTGAGTAAATGTACAATGCGCCGAAGACGAAGTTTGCCACGGCGATAACCACCACCGGGATTAAAGCGTATTTCTGCAAGCCATATGGCTCCAGGGCGCTCATCATTTCTCCGGTGCCGTAGAAGAACGAGGTGAAATAATCGACGCCGAACAGGGCCACGGCAGCCAGCAGGCCGATCTGTCCGGCGCCATGGATATGAGCATCCTCCTCACGCTCACGCGGTGAAAGGCGGAAAGATATATAAAAGATAACGACTAGAAACAGAATTGATAACAACATAAATTAATCAAAACTCCCAGATCAACTCGGTCAGCCCATCGATATTGGATCGTTCCTATATGCCGTTCCAAAGCCAGACCGGAGCTACTTCAGATGTAATGGAGACGACCAGGAAGTGCGCTGAAAATCAACTTCCAAATTGGCGGATCAGCCTCTCCTAAAGCTCTAAGTATCCGGCGATGACGTCGACATTAACCTGCTAAAGGGAGGAAGCAACACATTATACACGCATAACCAGATCAGTCCCAGCTTGAGATTGCCTCTATGCCCGAAGGATAGATGCAGGCAGTATGATACCTTAATCCGAGCCAGGTCGCTTCGGCTTTACGGTTGAATTGTTCGGAATTTCGTTAAGGAACAATGCTGGTTTAAGACTATTGCGGAGAGGCAAGGTTATAATCCAACTTACCCGGAGCAATATCACCAAACCAAAAATAGGAGGTTATCTATGATCGCCAGAATATGGCATGGCAGAGTGCCCTCAACCAAAGCGGAACAGTACCGCGAGTTCACCACAGCCCGCGCGATCCCAGACTACCAATCTGTCCCCGGCAATCTAAAGGTTTATATTCTCGAGCGCGCGCGAGGGAGATGTTACCCACTTCATCACCCTGACGTTTTGGGAGAATCTCGAAGCGATTAAAGGTTTTGCCGGAGAAGCGGTAGAAACGGCAAAATATTATCCGGAAGACAAGGATTTTTTACTCGAATTTGAGCCAAACGTCGTGCATTATGAGGTCGTCGCCCAGTCTGAATGAATTGGGTGCCCATGCTCGCGATGTTACACGGCTTGCTTGCGCGCCAAAATCAGCTCGATCTCTCGCATCTGTTCCGCAGCCAGAGGTCCAAACTCCAGCGCCCGGCAGTTCTCTTCAACCTGCGCTGTCGTCCGGAAGCCCGGAATAGGCAGGGTCTTAGGGCTGCGCGCCCATATCCAGGCCAGCGCGCCCTGGGCAACGGTCCGCCCGCCGCTGGTAAGAATCTCCCGGACTGCTGCCCGCTGGTCTAAAAATTCGGGGTTCGGCTGACCATCCTTGAAGTATTTCATCCAACCCGGGCTTTTCACACCGCGCACATCATCGACCGAGGTCTGCGTCGTGGCTCTGTATTTGTCGGTCAGCAAGCCCATCGCCAGCGGGCCGCGGTTGATAGCCGCCAGGTCGTATTTTTCGCATATCGCCAGCACTTCCGGGTTATCATCGAATACGTTCAATTGGAGCTGAATAGCAGAGCACTTTTTTCCAGCCGCAAAAAACTCGGCGCTTTTGGGGAAATCGGTGCTCCAACCATAAGCGCGGATCTTGCCTTCCTGAACCAATTCTTCCAGGGTCTCGCGCACCGGTCCCGCACGCTCCACAGGGAAGCCGTTATCGTGGAACTGGTAGAGGTCAATATAGTCCGTATCTAGCCGCCGCAAGGAAGTCTGCGCACGCTTTGCGGATGCCGGCAGGCGACGGGTCGGAACCGGTTACCTGGCGGGTGGACTCGTCAAACAGCGCGTTGAACTTGGTAGCGATCACCACCTCAGCGCGGCGTCCAGCCAACGCGCGTGCGAGCACGCGCTCGCTGTGTCCCGCTCCGTAGACATTCGCCGTGTCGAAAAAAGTGATCCCCAGGTCGATTGCCCGCTGGACAGCGCGCATCAATTCGTTATCATCCACTTTCCCCCAGCCGTGCGGAGTCTCACCCTCCCAAAACGGTCCGCCGATCGCCCAGCAGCCCATCCCCAAAGCGCTGACTTCAATTCCCGAACGACCGAGAGTGCGTGTGAAAGCCATGGAATTTTCCTTCTTTCAGTTAAATTTCTCTGCAAATTATAGCAATAAAGCCAAAAAAAGGATGTGCTCCGGCGCATGCGCTAGATCACACCCAATTTTTCGCTACTCGCTGTGCCCCCAAGGGGACTCGAACCCCTGTTTTGGCCTTGAGAGGGCCACGTCCTGGGCCCCTAGACGATGGGGGCGTGAAGCGCAAAGATTGTACCATGTGCACCGGTCAGCGTCAACAATATGGGCTGCGCGCCGCTCCCGAGTTTAGCGCCCTGGCAAAGTGCGTGCTATAATCGAATGCTGCCGAGGAGAAAAACATGTACGACCGCCAAAAACTTGAGGAGCTGCGCCAGGCGCAGGAAAAGTGGGAGGAGATCACTCTCCAGAACAGCCGGTCGCGCCTGCCCGAGCGCCAGCCGGAATTCATTACCACCTCATCCGAACCGGTCGAGCGCCTCTACACCCCTCTGGATGTTAGCGAGCTGGATTACCTGGAAGACCTGGGGCTGCCGGGTGAATACCCGTTCACGCGTGGCATCCACCCCACCATGTACCGCAGCCGGCTATGGACCATGCGCATGTTTGCCGGGTTTGGCACGGCTGAAGAAAGCAATGCTCGCTTCAAATACCTGCTGGAGCAGGGCCAGACCGGTCTCTCCATCGCCTTCGACCTGCCTACCTTGATGGGTTACGATAGCGACGCCCCCGAAGCCCTGGGCGAGTTCGGTAAGTGCGGCGTGGCGGTCTCGTCCCTCAGGGATATGGAAATCCTGCTGGCGGATATCCCGCTCGATCGGGTCTCCACCAGCATGACGATCAACTCGCCAGCAGCCATCATCTGGGCAATGTACATCGCTGCGGCTGAAAA
>CAVPMW010000023.1:0-151970 GCA_963706515.1 uncultured Chloroflexia bacterium | reverse complement strand
TGCCTTACTGGGCGATGGGGGCTGGGGGCGCCGCCGGTATTGTAGCGGGATATGGACTGGGGTTCTTTTTTGTGGGGCAGGACGACCAGCCCTGGGGGACGATCGGTGCGCTGGCAATGCTGCTGCCAGTGGTATTCGTGGGGGTGTTGTCCAGCCTATCATCGGTCGTGCTGAGGATGCGGGACAGTGTCTCCGCTGAGACAGACCCCTTCCCTTAACCCCAATTTGCTATCAAGCTATGGAAGAAAACCTTCCCCCCCGGCGTGGGTCTGAGAGATTTGAGACCTGCGAATGTACAGATTCCTCCTCGAATGCACTTGCAAAACCCTTGACTTGGAGTCGACTCCAGGTGTTAGACTCTCGTGGTGCGGTCATAAATACAGCGACACAGCATAAACATAAGGAGAGAATTATGCAAAATGTAAAATCGGAACAAGAAGTAATCAATCTCTCTAAGGAGAAGTGGCGCTGGATGTCAGAGCGCAAAGTAGATTCCCTGGACGCTCTCTTCCATGAAAAGGCTGTCTTTGTCCATATGGGCGGAACCATGTCCAAGGAACAGGAACTCGAGGTCATCAGAAGCGGAGGAATTCACTACAAGAATGTGGATATCCAGGAAGTGTCGGTGCGATTTCATTGGCACAACTGCCATCCTTTTGAACAAAATTCGTCTGGTAGCCGTCGTTGGCGGCAATGAGGTCACCAATCCCTTCGTGGTGACAGAAGTGTATGTGCAGCAAAGCGGTACCTGGACGTTAGCCTCGCTCTCGTTCACCAGGCTACTTACCCCATAGCGACACCATTAACCGCAGAAACATAAGGAGAGAATTATGCAAAATGTAAAATTGAACAATGGCGTTGAAATCCCTATTCTTGGTTTCGGCGTTTTTCAGATAACTGATCCGAGCGAATGTGAAAGAAGCGTGGTTGACGCTATTCAAACTGGATATAGCCATATTGACACTGCCGCTTCTTACCAGAATGAAGAGGCGGTTGGCAGAGGAATCAAACAAAGCGGTGTTGCAAGAGAAAAACTGTTTATCACTACAAAACTTTGGATTCAGAGAAATGGCTATGAAGGCACAATAAAAGCCTTTGAAAATTCTCTGAAGCGATTGCAATTAGATTACATTGACCTGTATCTGATTCATCAACCATTTGGCGATGTGTATGGTGAATGGCGTGCGATGGAAGAACTGTATCAACAAGGCAAAGTCAGAGCAATCGGGGTTTCAAACTTTCCTCCTGACCGAATAATGGACTTGATGATTCATAACAAAATAACGCCTGCGGTAAATCAGATTGAAGTAAATCCTTTCCATCAGCAAATTGATACGCAAAAGTTTTTACAAGATAACAGCGTTCAGGTTGAAGCATGGGCTCCATTTGCAGAGGGAAGGAATAATATTTTTCAAAATGAATTATTGCTTTCAATCGCCGCAAAACACAAAAAAAGCGTTGCCCAGGTAATTCTCCGCTGGCTTTTACAAAGAGGAATTATTGTTCTTTCAAAATCAATTCGCAAAGAGAGAATGATAGAAAATATCAGTGTGTTTGATTTTGAATTAAGCGCGGAAGACATGGCGGCTATTACAACTTTAGACACAAAAACAAGTAGTTTCTTTGACCATCGTGACCCTGAAATGGTGAAATGGCTGGGTGAAAGAAAACTGGATGTTTAATCGCAATTTGTAGGGTGCCATGATTGCGGTAGTTATTTCCCCTCACGGACTCGGTCGTAGTGCAAGCACAGAGCACCACTCTCTGTCACTGTGCTTAGCCGCAGAGTCCAAGAGGAGGGAGGCAGGTCATCCTCAAACAGGCGAGCACCGCCACCAGATATCTCGGGGCATAAAGTGATGCTCAGGCGGTCTAGGGCGTCTGCTCGGAGCAATTGCTTGATGATACTGCCGCTGGCGAGCACGATGATGTCGCCGCCATCTTGCTGTTGCAAATCCCTAATGACTGCAGCTGGCTCGGTGTCAACGATACGGGAGTTCTCCCAGGTGGCGTCCTTCAGGGTGGAGGAGAACACGATCTTCTCCACAGAATTGAGCCATTTGGAAAAAGCGCGGTCGCGCGGGTCTGCCGACTCGTCGTTGGCGACCGTTGGCCAATAACTTCCGAAACCCTGATAGTTCTTCCTGCCCAAGAGCACCGTCGTGGCTGGGCTTGTGACGCTGACCATGTGGTCTCGCGACGCGTCAGTGATTGCATGTGGGACGATCCACCCCATGTCATACTCGCCACCCGGACCGTTCACCCTGCCATCCAAGGACAAGACGATGTTTCCGACGACAGTACGGGCTATTCTCGTTTCTTGGGGCATTTTCTTTCTCCTTTGACTTGGTTTAACTGGATATTGCCAGATGGTGTGTACTCTTAACATCGCCATAGGATACTGTCTTGTACAAAATGGCAAACTCTCAGATCGTCTACACTGAGCCCTGCTTGCCGGATGATCGCCCGCAAAGTGCCACGATCTAATTCTCGATGATCCGGAACGACAAGCTGCGTAAACGGCTCTTATCTTAGTAGTGAAATATAGCTTCCCCTCTGACGTCGGAACTGAAAACCGGCTTTCTCAAGTGCTTTACACAGTCACGTCCTGAAATAACGGGCAGCTTGCTCATACAGCAACAAGGATAGTTTCATATTTTTCAGGCGGGATGGGTTGTCCCTTTTCAACGAGGACATCTATATACAGCTGAATGGCTTCACGGATATTCTCGATCGCTTCTTCCCGGTTTTTACCCTGTGAGATACAACCGGGTAGGCTGGGACATTCCGCTACAAAATAACCATCTTCACCTGGGTAAATAATCACCTGTCTCATATCTCTATCTCCTTCGATTTGATTCTACCAAGTAAACCAAGGAGAACCTTCCTGCATCAAGATAAGCCCGTAGCCATCAAACGACGCCAGCTCCCCCCGTCTCGTCCGGCGGAGTCGGCCCTCCTTTCTTCTCCATCCGTCTCTGCCTCTGGCGCGCCTCGATGCGCTGGTCGATGTGCAGCAGCGTTTCCGAAGCCAGTAAGAGCAGGGTCAGCGCCGCAGCGACGACTGCCAGGGCGTACGACCCCGCTCCAACCGCCAGGCCGATCGCGCCCACCGTCCAGATGCTCGCCGCGGTGGTCAGCCCCTTGACCTCTTTCTCCGACCCCTTCAGGATCATCCCCGCCCCCAGGAAGCCCAGCCCGGTGACCACCCCCGCCGCGATGCGCGTGTCCCCTTCGGGGAATGCCTTGAGCGAGACGACGGTGAAAAGGGCTGCGCCCAACGAAGTCAGGGCGAAGGTGCGGTCGCCGGCGGAATGCCCGGTCAGGCGGCGTTCCAGCCCGATCACGTAGCCCAGGAATGCGGCTACTACCAGACGTAAGACCAGCTCGATATTTAAGGCCAGATCCATGTCTCCCTCCGCAATTTAATCTGTAGGTCGAATCCGGACGAATTTATTATCTCACCAATCCAATGTATAATCATTTTAGCGCCCAGCCGGATAAATGGCGCAGCCAATTTAGGATTCCAGAACTCTTAAATAAAACTGCTCACAGGAAAACGATCAAATGAAACGAATATCGGTTCTTCTCCTGCTCGTCAGCCTGCTTGGGGGTCTGCTCTCAGCCTGCCGTTCCCAGAAGGCGCAGCCCACCGCAACCCTGGCGCCGACCCTGCCCCCGCCCCCGACTGCCACGCGCACGCCGCTGCCCACGCCGACCCTGCCGCCTACCCCGATCCCCTCCCCCACGCCCACATTGGCGCCCAGCCCTACGCCCTTCGTCCCCTTCGACGCCGCGGCTGCCGTGGATAACGTCAACCTGCGCGAGAACCCCGGCTACCTGTTCAAAGTGCTCGCCAAGGTCAAGCAGGGTACGCCCCTGAAGGTCACCGGCAGGTCGCCCGGCGGAGAATGGATCTTAGTCCAGGCGCCGAATGACGCGCAGGGCTGGGTCTTCAACCAGCTCCTGGAGCAGGGCAAGGATTACGGGGCTGCCCCGCTGGTCCAGCCGCAGAACGTCCAGCTCCTGCAGGGCAAGGTGGTCGATCAACAGGGGAACCCGGTCAGCGGCATCCAGTTCATGATCCTCCAGGGCGGCGGGACGAGCCCCACCCGCAACGACGCCATGACCGACGCCGACGGCAATTTCTACGCCTTCATGCCGCCCGACTCCGCCGGCACCTGGCAGGTCGCCTATACCGCCATCGCCTGCACCAGCAACCAGATGGACGAGAACTGCAACAGCAAGAACGGGGTTTCCGGCAATGTAGACCCGCTGGCGGTCACCATCAACCTGCCGCACAGCGACCCGTTGGTCTTCGTCTGGAAATTACTCCCGATTGGAGGCTAAGCTCATGATCGACTTCAGCACCCCCTTCGGTAAAAAACTGGAGCAGCGCCTGCGCGACGAGCAGGTGCTGTGGCTCACCACCGTCGACGCCCGGCTCACCCCGCAGCCGCGGCCGATCTGGTTCCATTGGGACGGCGAAACTGTCCTGATCTTCAGCCAGCCGCAGGCGGCGAAGGTGCGCCACATCGCCGCCAACCCGCACGTCGCCCTGAGCTTCAACACGGATGCGGACGGTGAAAACGTGGGCGTGCTGATCGGCGAAGCCGCCTTGATGCGCGAACCGATTCCACCTGAGCGGATTGCCCTCTACCTGGAGAAGTACGCCGAGGGGATCGTGGCGATCAAGATGACACCCGTGACCCTCCAGGCGGAATATTCGCTGGCGATCCTGGTCACCCCGCTCAAAGCCCGCGGGTGGTAAATGTGTAATGACTCCTAAATTGGTGATGAAGCCCGAAAAAATGGATGAATTCGGGCGAATGCCCACATTCATCCATTTTCAGATAAGCCTCATAATCTAAATAATGAGGTAACATCCCGTGCCCATCCAGCTCGTACCCATGATCGAAGAAGATTTCAAAGCCTTCCTGGAATACGACATCCAGGTGTACGCAGCCGAAAACGTGCGCGCCGGCTATTGGACCTCCGCGGAAGCTGTGGAGCGCTCGCGCCAGGACCATGAACGCCTGCTGCCGCAGGGTCTGTCCACCCCCGACCACCACCTGTATACGATATTCGACCCGGCTGCACAGCTCAAGGTCGGCAACTCTCTGGCTGGCGGTCGACCGTCGCCGGACGCCGCCTTCAGGCTTCATCTATGACATCGAAATCCAGGAAGCCTATCGTCACCAGGGATATGGACGCCAGGCAATGCTGGCTTTGGAAGATATAGCCCGCGAGCTGGGATGTTCCACGCTCATGCTGCACGTCTTCGCCCACAACGAGGCAGCCCGCAGCCTGTACGCGCAGATCGGCTACCAGACCACCAGCCTGAACATGGCGAAAAACCTATAATTATCTAGAGTATCGATCTCCGCTCTGTCATTGCGAACCCGCCGTCCTTTGTGAATTAAATAAAAAAGTGGCGGTCTCCCGCCACTCATTTTATACGTGCGAAGGATTACTCCTCTTTAGCGCTGGAAGATCCGCTCTTCTCGCTTTTCACGCTCATTTCCGGCTTGCTCTCTTTCTCCGCCTTCTTATCCGCGCTCTCGCTCTTTTCCGCCCTGCTCTCTTTCTCCGCTTTGTTATCCGCGCTCCTGCTGTCTTCCGACTTGCTCCCCGGACGACCCGTCCCGGAAGGTGAGCGGTGGTCGGTCGCATAGAACCCCGAGCCCTTGAACACAATGCCTACGGGCTGGTAGACCTTGCGCAAGGTTTTATGTTTGCATTCGGGGCAGACCTTCAGAGACGCATCAGTAAATGACTGTTGTTTCTCGAACTGTACGCCGCAATTTTCACACCGGTAGGTATAGATCGGCATATTAACCTCTTCCCGCGATCTCAGACGCACACCGCTTAAAATCGCATCAAAAGATTATAGCGCGCTCAAATGCCCTTGACAAGAGGTCTGACCTAAAGGTTAACGGGATTCATATATATGAACGTCTCGAATCTCATTTTCGCACTTATTCATTATGAAATAAACCCAACCCGGAAGTTACCTACGGTAACTTCTTGCCTGCTGCAACTTCACCTCCCCCAAAATCGGGAGGGAAAATATCCGAAAACGAGGATCAGGTGGCGAAGGCGCCACCTGATCCTCGTTTTCGGATATTCCTCTACCCTGATTTTCTCACAGCTCTTCAGCCACCGGTAAGGTGAAAGTGAACGTGCTGCCGCCTCCCGGCTGCGAATCCACCCAGATCTTGCCCCCGTGCGCCTCAACCGTCAGCCGGCAGAAGGTCAGTCCCAGCCCCGAACCGCGCCGCCGGCTGCGCGTCCCCGGCACCTGGGCAAACTGGTCGAAGATCTTCACCCGGTATTCCTGCGGGATGCCCGGCCCGGTATCGCTGACGTGCACCGCAATCCGGTCATCCTTCCACCTCTCCGCCGAGAAGCACACCTCCCCGCCGGGCGGGGTGAACTTCAGTCCGTTGTCCAGTAGATTGATCAGCACCCGGCTCACCTTGCCCAGGTCGGCGTAAGCGTAGATGTCGGGGCCAATCTGGTTGCGCGCCACGATCCCGTAATCTTGCGCCTGAGGCATGAAATCCACCAGGACAGAATCCACCATCGCCTGCAGGTTGATCGATTTGGGATTGAGCTCGATGCTGCCCGCCTGCATGCGGGAGATGTCCAGCAGCGACTCCACCATCGAGAGCACCCGCCCCGCGCCGCGGCGGGCAACCGCCAAAGCCTGCGGCAGAATCTCGCGGTTGGTATCCTCCTGCAGCCCGTCCTGCAGCACGTCCAGCGCGCTCACCACCGCGCTGAGCGGCGAGCGCATGTCGTGCACCAGCGTCTCGGTAACCAGCTTGCGCGCTTCCGCCGCCTGGATCTCCTCGCTGACGTCGCGCAGCATGATCAGCAGGCCGTTGGTGCGCCCGCCGCTGCCGCACACCGGCAGGGTGGTCCTTTCCACGTACAGCTCCTCGATGGGGGTGGACAGGCGGTACGTCAGGCGGGCATCGGTCAGGGGCATGCCGCGCTCCAGGGAGCGCACCAGCTCGAAAGCCGCTTCACGCCCGTAGCCAAAGCGCTCCAGCATCTGCGAAGGCAGCGCGGCGAAAGGCTTGCCGAGCAGCTCGTCCTGCACCACCCCGGTCATCCTGCGGATGGAATCGTTCACCAGCCGCAAGCGCCCGTCCGCCTCGACCATCATCACCCCTTCCTGTGCCGAGTTCAGCACCGCCTCGAGCTGCTCCCTGCCGTGCGAGACGTCGGCAAACAGCATGGCGTTCTCCACCGAGATGCCTCCCTGGGTGGAGATCGCCGAGACGAGCTGCAGCTCGTTCGCCAGGAGCGGGCGGCGCGGCTCCAAGTAGACCAGCACCACCCCCAGGCGCTGCTGGTGGACGACGATGGGCAGCAGGAGCACCTGCCAGCCATGCCAGCCCCGGCGCAGGATGTCGGGAATGTCCTGCTCCTGCGAGAAGAAGACCGGCACCGATTCGAGCAGCCTGGGGAACAGGCTGCCCAGCTCGCGCGCCGGGATCGAGTTCAACAGGGACTTCGACTCGCGGCGGATTTGAACCGAATCGCTCTCGCGCGCCACCAGGCGCGCCGCGGTCAGGTCCTGCAGCCCGGGCTGCAGGTCGTAGACGCGCCGCTCCTCCTCCCACAAATAAATCCCCAGCACGGGGTTGCTCAGCGCAGCCTGGATGGCGCGGAAAATCGTGCGCAGCACGCTGCCCAGCTCCAGGTCGCCCGCCAGGCGCGTGCTCACCAGGTACAGGCTGGACTGCTCCCGCAGCCGCGCCTGGATCTCGTTGTACAGCTCGGCGTTGACCAGGGCGACTGCCGCCTGGTTGGCAAGCTGCCCGATAAAAGCTTCGTCGTTTTCCGTGTAGGTGAACGGCTCCGGTTTTTCCAGGGTCAGCACGCCCAGCACCCGGCCTTCGTAGCGCAGCGGGACGCTCAGGTGGGCGCGCGCTTCCCCGCCGCTGCGGTCGATGTAATCCCCTTCCAGCCGCACGTCGCCGACGTTGATGATGCGCTGCTCGCGCACCGCGTGTCCCGCCAGCCCGTAACCGGCAGGTAAGCTTTCCACCTCGTGCAAATAGCCGCTGCTGGCCTTGATCTCCAGAGACTTGTGACCGGGATGGAACAGGCCGATGCTGGCCCACTTCGACCCGGTAAACTCCCTGGCGTAGTTCATGATCAGCTCGAACAGCCGCTCGGAATGCAGGTTGGCTGCCAGCTCGCGGCTGACTGCCTCCAGGATCGCCAGCTGGCGCACCCGGTTTTCCAATGCCTGGTCGGTGCGCACGAACTGGCGGGCATTGGAGACAGCTATCGCCGCCACGGAAGCCAGGGTTTTCAGCAGCTCGACCTCCTCCGCCAGGAAGTGATGCGGCTCGTCGTAATATACCGCCAGGAAACCCAGCTGCCCTTCGGGGGTCAGCATGGGGAAGTCCCCTACCGCCTGGATCGAGACCCGGGTCAGCGCTTCCTGGTAAGCGGGATTGACGGCGCTGCTGCGAATATCTTCCACCAGGTCTGGCTCTCCCCGGTGCAGGCAGGCGCCGCGGCCCTCTTCGGCGACCGAGAAAGTCTGGTTTGCCTCTAAAAAGTCCTTCGACAGGCCGTGGCTGGCTGCCAGCCAGACCTGCCCTTCTCCCAGCTCCAGCAGGTAGATGGCGCTGCGCCTTCCCCCGCCGATGCGGCTCACCGACTGGCACACCTGGCTCAGCACCTCCTCCGGGTCCAGGCTGGCGCTGATCATTGAGCTGATCCGGTTGAAGGTTTCCAGCTGTGCCGTCCGCCGGCGAGATTCCTCGTAGAGCAGGGCGTTATCCAATGCCACGCTGATCTGACCCGAGAGGATCTGCAGCATCTCGACCTCGGGTTGGGTGAAATCCGCTCCAATATCGTAAGAATACATGCACAGGCAGCCGATCACCTGCTCGTTGCGGTTGAGCGGCACGCCCAGCCAGGCGGTAGGGCTGTCCTTGCTGTGCGGCAGGTCAATTTCGGGGGTGGGATCGTCGCCGCCTTCCTGGTAGCGCAGCGGCATCTTCCCCCGGATCACGCGCTCGGTCAGGCGATCCTCGGGCAGCCGCGCTGCCCAGGTCTGGCGGGTGCCGCGTTTGATCGCCAGGGGATAGTAGATGCGTCCTGTCGCCGGGTCTACCAGCGCCACGTAGAAATTGTTCACCCCGAGCAAACGGTTGATCTGCGTGTATGTCGCCTGGAGCAGCTCGTCTAATTTGAGCGTCGAGCGCAGCACGTCGCTGACCTCATTAAGGATGGAAAGCTCCTGGATGCGCTGCTCGAGACTGAACCGCATCTCAGCCATACCGTACAACAAGATTGCGATGATCAGCGGCATGATCCCTATGGCGACCAGCAGGATCCAGCGGAAGTTTTGGAACCCCAGCAAGGAGATCCAGATGAACGGCAGGGGCATGAATTCGAGCAATGCCATACTGCGCCATTCGCCGGATACCTTCTCGCTCGTCCCTGCCTTTGAGAGCACTGCTCCCACCCACCACAGCAGGGTGTGGGCGAGCACAAAGACCAGCGAGAAAAGCATGTATCTCTCTGGGTCGGGGGTGACCAGGCTCGTCCCGCTGCCGAACGCGTATTCAGCGGTTAACCAGGCGCTCCCCACCGCCAGTGACACCAGCCCTGCCTGGTAAAATGCTTCCAGCCAGCTCCGCTTCATAGGCGGCGCGTGCGGAGCCATCCGCCTGGGCCACAGCGGGCGCGTGGCGTAGCCTGCCAGCAGACCCAGCAGCACACCCCAGCCCGTGGCAGCGCCGCCGACCAGCAGAGTGCCTCCCAGCCCAACCACGTTGACCAGGTTGAATTCACTCACCATAACCGAGATGGGGAAATTGGCTAACAGCAAGCTGAATAGAGCGATGAGCAATGCGTCCGGAATCCGCAGCGTCTCACCTGACGCAACCGTCATCCAGACGAGCACCGCCAGTCCACCCAGCCCGATGAGCAGGTGGTAAGCCTGCGCCTGGCGAGGGGGTTTTGGTCTTGGGTCCCTCAGCTTTTGAATCATTCCGCCGCTCTATCTGCAGGGCAGGTCGCCTGTCCGGTTGTCTGCCCGGTTTGCCTAAGGAACTTCTTTGTGTCTTTCGCTTTCGAAGACCACAATCGTCGGCGTGGGTGTTGGGGTATAGATTGCCGACAGGCCCAGGTCGGCTCTGACAAGCCAGTCCTCCGGCACGGCTCCTTTCGGCAGGTTCAGCAGCGCCCGCCAGTCCTTGCGCGCCGCGGGGAAGCTCCCCGCCGCCTCCAGCGCCTGCGCCCGCCAGTAATAGACCTTACCTTGTTGGGTTTCATCCTGCGCCATATCCAGGGTGCCGGTTAGCTGGGCGCGGGCATCTTCTACACGCCCGGCGAGCAGCAGCGCCCGCCCTAACGCCAGGCTGATATCGAACGAATCGCGGTTGAGCCGGCGCGCCACCACCAGGTCATTGACCGCCTTCTGCCCTTCCCCCAGCTCGACGTACGCCATGCCCCTGTAATAATAGGTGTCCATGAGCTGGTCGTTCAGCTCGATCGCCCGGTCGAAGGCTTTCGAAGCTGCCTCGAAATCACTGCCAGACTGGTAGTATGCCTGTCCCAGCAGCGCCCAGGCCAGGGCGTCGTCGGTCTGGTAGGTCGTGTACAGCTCCAGCGCTTTCAACGCCGCAGGGACATCCCCCTTGAGCAGATTGGTCATGCCGAGCATGCGGTATGCCGGCAGGAAGGTCAGGTCGCGCTGGTTGGCTTCCTGCGCATCCTGCAGCGCCTCGTCCGGCTTCTCCTGCAGGAATGCGATCTGGGCAGCGTAGTAAGGGATCCACGGGGAGTCGGGCAGCAAATTGCCCAGCTTCTCCAGGTCGGAGGAAGCAGCTTTTAGTTCCCCCCGCTGGATGAGCAGGTTAACCCGCAGCAGGTAGGCCTCGCCGTAGCTGGGATCCACCGAGATTGCCTTGTCCAGGTCAGCCAGTACGTCCGCTTCAGGATTATTCCGCAGGGCGAGCTGCGCCCGCCCCAGGTATGCCGGGGCAAAGAAGGGATCCATGCTGATCGCCTGGTTAAGGAGTTCAGCGCGTTTTCGCGGTCTCCGGATTGGAGGTAGATTTCGCCGAGCTGGTATTGGATATCCGCCGCCCCCGGGTCCATCTGCCCGGCTTGCTGCATGGACTGCAGCGCCGCCGCCAGGTTTCCCTTCTCCAGCGCCCGCTGCCCGATGCGATATGCTTCGATGATCGGGTGAGGGGTGTTGACGTAGACTGGCGTGGAGGTGTAGCTCACCCCGAGCAATATCGCCAGTGGAGTAGGACCCTCGCGCCGCGGGATCGGGGTCGGTGTGGTCCGCCCGCTGGGGATGAAGGTCGGTGTGACCGTAAAGGTGGGCGGCGGACCCGGCGTCTTGGTCGGTCGCCGCGCCGCGCTGATCGCCCGGCTGGTCCGGTAGCCGAATATCCCGCCGGAGATCAGTCCCACCAGTACGATGGTCAGGATCACAAAGAAAACACCGCGCAGCACCGGATTTTCCCAGATGACCCGCAGGCCGCGTTTCTTGGGGACATCTTGCAGCGGGACGTTCCATTTGCGCCGCACCGGCGGAACCGGCGCCAGGGTCATCGCCGCAGGGGTCACCCCCAGCAGCACCAGCCCCTGCGTCGCCGTGGCGTTCCCTGGATCCAGGCGCAGCACCATCTGCAGGCAGTACGTCCGTTCCTTGACCGTATCCACGACGGAGCTCATCCACAGCCAGTATTCCGGATTGGACTGGTCCGCTCGCAGCAAGCGGGTGAGCAGGTCGCGTGCCCGGTGGCGCTGCCCCTGGCGCACTGCGTCGATTGCCTCTTGGAACATCACATTTTCTGCCATCATCCCAACCCGGTGTTCCGTCAGACCCGATTATTTTGCTAACGTCGTCAGAAACGGAACACCTAAAGCTTTGTCCAGGCTTTGGTACACAGACTTCAAATTAATCATGAAGCCTGGACAAAGCCCTGATGCCAGTTTAGCACATAGCGTAATTCTCTGCCTTGTAGCCTGCCTTAATTGTAAGTGTATAATGAAACGCATGGGCTTACACTTTCGTTGGAAGGGAGAGCCAGCCCGCTGGCGCCGCTCTCCCCCGGCCTGGCGGCTGCTTTGGTGTGTGTTGTCCAGCTGCCTCCTGCTGAGCGGCTGCAGCCAGCGAAACCCCGCTCAGGACACGCTTACACCCACGTACATTCCTCTCACCCCATACCTGACCCGCACCCCTTCTGCTACACCGGCGCCGCCGGCTCTGCCCACTGCTACTCCGCAGGTCGTGCTGCCCAGTCCTACCCCCACCATTACACCTACCCCGCACACATACAAGATTGCCAGCGGGGATACTCTCGGCGGCCTGGCGCTGCGCTTTGGCATCAGCCTGCCCGCCCTGCAGACCGCCAACCCCAAGGTGGACCCGCGCCTGCTGTCTGTCGGCGCGGCCCTGGTGATCCCCGCGCAGCCCCCCGGCACCCCCAGCCCAGAGCCTCTCGCCCTGGTCACCCCCACTCCGCAGCCCCTGCTGGTGCAAGCGCCGGTTTGCTACCCCTCCACTGATGGGCGCCTGACCTGCCTGGTGACCGTTGAGAACGACCAGGACGCTACCCTCGAGAATATTACTGCCTGGGTGGGGTTGGCGAACGCCCAGGGTGAAAGCATCTCCAGCCAGGTTGCCATCCCGCCGCTGAATATCCTCACCTCCGGTGAAAGGCTGCCGCTGGTGGCGATCTTCTCACCATCCCCCGAGGCTGCCTCACCCCAGGTGCGCCTGCTCAGCTCAGTGTCCGTGCCAGCCGGCGATCAGCGCTATGCCCGCACCCGCCTGGACATCCAGAAGCAAATCATCGACCCGGGCAAGCTGCAAGCCACCTTGAGCGGAGAAGTCGAGCTCCTGCCGCCGCGCAAGCCCCCGAAGCAGGCGGGCACCGCGACCCCGCAGAGCGGCGCGTCTGGCACCGTCCAGCCCGAGCCAGTCGCCCACCACGTATGGCTGGCGGCAGTCGCGTATGGCCCGGATGGGGCTCCGGTCGGTTACCGCAAGTGGGAAGCCGAGCTCGACCTGTACGCCGGGAGCAAGCTGCCCTTCGAGGTCACGGTTTACAGCCTGGGTCCGGCGATTGAAAAGGTCGAGCTCCTGGTTGAAGCCGGGTTGTAGAGATCATTTCGTGCAGCTAGTGTTCCGTCAAACCTGATAGTTTAGATTGATCAAGCAGAAAACGGAACACATTAAGCTTTGTCCAGGCTGAAGAATGCCGATTTCAAATTCTACTTTGAGCCTGGACAAAGCACCAGTTAAAATTTCAACCATTCTATGAATCTACGCCGGATACAGATTTTTTTCGTGGTTACCCTCGTCGAAGCGATTCTCGCATTAATCGTCATCCTCCGACCGCAAACTTTAACCAATAATCTTAGGCTGGGTTTCTCGACCTCACAGGCGCTGACCGGCGCCCCCTTTATATTCATCATAATTCTCTTTGGCTGGTTTTGTTTTAAAGCGTTTACAGACGAACCCTGGCTGGTGGCTGCAGGCTCTTTTCTCAGCAGGGTAGCTTCTCAGCAAGCCAGCCTGCCGGCCCTCGCCTGGCTGATTGTCTGGCTCGTCATTATTAATGCTGCCATCCTGAGTGGAACCGCTCAATCCGTCAGCGTGAGACTGCCAGTTATTTTTCAGGTCGTCATCCAGCGCAGCGCTCCTCCTCTCGTCTGGCTGACTCTGGCTGCCATTCAGCTCTATATCCTGCTGTTCTACCCTGCCAGCCGGGCGCTCAAAGCCTTCGTGAAGCCCATCCTGATCAGCGCCATCATCCTGGTCTTCCTGGGTCTGTACGTCCAGGGTTCGGTGATCCAGCTCGAAGTAGTAAATATCAAGCTGCGCTTGACAGATCAAAGCGATTACATGAACGAGGCAAAAAAGATGGTCGCCTCGCACTATACCTACTCAGGCGCGCGCAACCGGATGCCAATCTACCCTTTTATACAGTCCCTTTTTTACCGCCCATCGATGACCAACAGCGAATTCTTCACCCAGGGTAAATACCTGAACCTTGTTTTATCCGTGTTGATTCTCGCCTTTATCGCGGGGATATTTTTTCATTATTTCAATCCCTATCACGCATTGAATATGATGTTGTTGATTTCCTTTATGGTCTTCATGTTTAAAGCCGGGTATTTCCAATCAGAATTGCTGTTTTATTTTTTTACCTTCCTCATGTTCTTCCTGATGTGGCGATTTTTTACACAGCCTTCCATCAAGGTTGCGATCTCCATCGGAGTGGTAGCCGGGCTCGGGCACCTGACCAAGGCCTCCATCCTGCCGGGTTTGTTCGTATTCATCATTTTTGCCGCTCTCCAGTATGGTTGGAGGTTGCTCCAAAGATTGCGCGCACAGCCGAGGTCATACTCAGGCGAGATCCTTAAACCCATGCTGACGACTCCCCCTGGTCGCGCTTCTCTTTTTAATTACGGTATTCCCATATATCAACACCAGCAAGCAGATTTACGGCCAGTATTTTTACAATGTCAATTCCACCTTCTACTTCTGGTATGACTCGTGGGAACAAGCCGAGCAAGGTACCAAAGCTGCCGGCGACCGGCAGGGTTGGCCGAAAATGCCCGCCGACCAGATTCCGTCGATGGGGAAGTATCTCAGAGAGCATTCGATGAATCAGATCGCTTTAAGGTTATTTAATGGGGGTCGGACAGTTATCAGCAACTTGCGTCATTCTTTCGGGTATTTCAATTATATTGCGCTGTACATAAGCCTTTTATTCATTTCGGGGATGATTTACTGGCGGAAATCACGCGATTTCCTCTTAAAATTCCCGTTCCAGTGGTTATTTATCCTGGCATATTTCGGCCTGTATTTCCTGCTCTATGCCTGGTACGTGCCGATCACCTCAGGTGCGCGGCTCATCCTCTCTCAGCTTATTCCCCTGCTTTTTATTATTTCAGTGGGTTTGCAAGCATTGCTGGGAAATTCAACGATAAAGCTGAAAGGAAGATCTATCAACCTGCTCGCCTTGATCAGCCTGCCGATTACCGGGGCAATGATATTTACAATTTACGCTATTTTTGTATCGCGTATCGGTGCAATGTACGGCGGTCATTGAGCCGCATGCACTCTTATCCGCTGGCTATCGCCTGGATCATCGGCACCGGGGTGAACACCAGAATGAACAGGAGCACTCCCGCCACAGCCAGCAGCCGGCGCGGCGGGTCGAGCGCCGTGATCTGGTCCAGCGGCTCGGCGTAAACCCTGCCCAGCACCAGGATCAGCACTGCCCACAGCCACCAGCCACTCCAGGCAAAACCCAGCAGGAACAGCCCGCCGAGGATGAACGGCAGCAGGTATCTGGCTTTCTTGCCGGTCAGGACGTACATTAAGTGTCCCCCGTCGAGCTGTCCGGCGGGGATCAGGTTGAGCGCCGTGATCAGCAGGCCCGCCCAGCCAGCCCAGGCGACCGGAGAAATGATGACATCCATCCCGCCGAACGGCAGCGGTCGCCCGGTGAAGATGAAGCGCAGCCAGTAAAGCAGCGGCGCCATGCCCTGGTAAGAGCTGGGCGTCGGCAGCAGCCGCCCGAACACCAGGAACTTCGAGATGAGGTATAAGAGGGAGTTGCCTTCCAGGAACAACCCCTGCCCGGGCGGGACGTTGATCGGCTCGATGTGCGAGAGGGACAGCCCATAGATCAATACGGGCACGGCAACCACCAGCCCCGCTATCGGCCCGGCTATGCCGATATCCAGCAAGGTGCGCTTATTTCTCGGCGGCTCCTTCAGACGGATGAAGGCTCCCATCGTACCAAACGGGGATATCGGCAGCGGGATATAGTACGGCAGGGTAACCTGGGTGTGGTGGAAGCGCGCCGCCAGGTAATGCCCGAACTCGTGCGCCAGCAGGATTGCCAGCATGCAGCCCCCGAACGCCAGCCCCGCCGGCAGGCTGAGCCGCAAGGCGTGCGGGAATATCCCGCAGGCTATCGATTGGCACGTCAGAGAACCACATCGCTCCGGCAAACACCACGCTGAAGGCGGTCAGGATGAACAGGACCAGGTTGATCCAGGGGTTCGAAGGCTGCGGTTTTACAACCCACGGCTCCAGCAGGACCACGTCCCTGCCTTTCTTCGCTTGCTCTATCTCCAGCCCCGTCTGCGCTTGAGCCTGCGCCTGGGCTGGCGGAAGGGATTTCTTCTTTTTACCCGCTTCCAGGTCCGCCTCGTTGCGGAAGAGCGGGGTAATATCAAAAGGCTTTAGATTCTCCGCCAGGCTCGCATACGCCTGGGTGGAATCGCCCTTCAACTGGCCGCGATAGCGCACTAAATAGCCGCTTTTATCCGTCCCCAAGGTGATGTCATCGATCTCCAACACCTCGCCTACTATCGCGTTATATCTGCTCGTATTCTCGTCGCTTAACATTACTCACCCCAAACCAATTCTGATTGGCGAGAGTGGATGGGAGTCGAACCCACCGCGGCCCGCAACGCGACCCGCCACCGGTTTTGAAGACCGGGGAGCCCACCGGGACCCAACCACCCCCGCAAAGATTAAGCATAACCCATGCCCTCTCTTTCTACAAGAGAGCGCCGGTTCTGCTTAATATTCTCTCATCCCCTGAGTCATGCTGTTTTGTCGTTGCTCACTAGCTTCCCCCCTTGAACAAGATAAGAGTTATTTGAATTCAGATTGGCAGACGAAGCGATCCCATCCATATTCGGTGAGATTGCTTCGCAAAAAACGCTTGCAATGACGGCTCATAGGTTGTTTGTCCGATCATTTTGCCGATTGTCATCAAAAACTCGTTGACGAACTGCGTCAATTTTGCTACAATCGGTAAATTAAATACCAGGAGGAGGAGAGCCATGGATCAGAAAGTTTTTCTTGAGCGATTGAAAGAAGATAATGTTAAATTCGTTTCCCTGCAGTTTACCGACGTCACCGGCACAGTAAAGAGCGTCGATATCCCCCTGAGCCGCGTGCGCGAAGCCCTGGAAAACGGGGTCTGGTTCGATGGATCGTCAATAGAAGGCTTCGCCCGCATCCAGGAAAGCGACATGCGCCTGGTCCTGGACATCTCGACCTACGCCGTCCTGCCCTGGACGCCGGCTGATTTCCGCCGGGCGCGCGTCTTCTGCGACATTTTCCAGCCGGATGGCGAACCTTTCCCCGGCGACCCACGCGGCACGCTTAAGCGCATGCTGGAGAAGATCAAATCCGCGCGGCTGGACCTATAACGTCGGTCCCGAACCCGAGTTCTTCCTGTTCAAGCGCAATGGGGTCGAATCCATTCACCCGGTTCCGCACGACGTCGGCAGTTATTTCGACTTCTCGGCAAACGACGAGGCCGTGACGGTGCGCACCGAGCTGATGGACGCCCTGGCAGGGATGGGTCTGGAAGTCGAGATGGGGCACCACGAAGTTGCTCTCGGTCAGCACGAGATCGACTTCCGCTATCGCCGACGCGCTGCAGACCGCCGATAACGTTCTCACCCTTAAATACACCGTCAAGGCGATTGCCGCCCAGCATGACCTGGTCGCTTCGTTCATGCCCAAGCCAATCTTTGGCGATCAACGGCTCCGGGATGCACTGCCACCAGTCGCTCTTCGATGCTGATGGGAGCAACCTGTTCTTCGACGCCAACGACCAGTACAACCTGTCACCCACCGGCTTATGGCTTCATTGCCGGGCAGCTCAGCCATGCCCGGGCGCTGTCGGCTGTGGTCGCCCCGACCGTCAATTCTTACAAACGCCTGGTGCCCGGTTACGAAGCCCCGGTCTATATCGGTTGGGCGCAGATCAACCGCTCGGCCCTCATCCGCATCCCCCGCTACACCGCCGGCAGCGATAAGTCCATGCGCGCCGAGCTGCGCTGCCCCGATCCCGCCTGCAATCCATACCTGGCGTTTACCGTCATGCTGGCTGCCGCCCTGGACGGCATCGACCAGAGGCTGCCCTGCCCCGAGCCGCTGAATAACGTCAACGTCTACCACCTGACTGCCGAAGAACGCAAAGCGCGCGGCATCGGTGAGCTGCCCGGCTCGCTGGCGGAGGCCATGCGCGAGCTGGACGGGGACCAGGTGCTCAAAGATGCCCTGGGGGAGGTCACCTACGAGGGGTTCCAGCGCGCCAAGTGGTCAGAGATTGAAGAAGCCCGCATGAGGGTCACCGATTGGGAGGTCGAGCGCTACCTGGAGACAGCCTGATCTCAGATCTACTGATCTGAGCCTTTCCGGCGGGTGAATTTTAACCCCGACCAGGTCTCGTCGATTGAACAGATCTTGTAATCCACCAGCCCTGCAGCCAGCCCCGCCTGGCGGACGACCACCTGGGTAAGGTCAGTCTGCATTCTTGCGGCTTGTTTTGGCCAGCCGATCCACAGCGAGTTTTTCTGGATCAGGCTGGCCATTTTCTGTATGTCTCGCTGGAGCTCGCTCTGGCTGCGCGGGAACCACACGATTAAATCGCACTCTTCATCCACAATCGTCTGGATGGTTATCTCTTTGGCAGGCTTTCCAATCAGGCTGACGAACTCCGCGGGCGCCCCAGCCAGCCCAAGGACCATCCCGGGGCGTATTCCCAGCCGATCTGCCAGTGGACGCCCCGCATACGCTGCGAAGACGCTCTCCGGCACAACCGGATCTTTGGGAGGCTGGCGGAGCGCCGCCTCCAGAGCCGTGTCCATCTGCTCCCAGCGGGCATAGGCTGCATCGGGGAGCAGGCTGCGCAGCGCAGCGACTTTGTCCTGCTCTCCGCCCACGAAAACCAGGGGTATGAACCGGCTCGCCTTCTGATGGCGGATGGAAATCCCCAGGTCACGACCCTGCGAGGGCAAACGGGACAGATCGATGATTACTGCCGCCGGCTGGGCTGCGCGCAAGTCGCGCAGGAGCTGCGGTCCGGCTGCCAGCCGGCATTCGACGCGATAGCCGAGCTCTTCCAGCAGCCTGGAGCGCTGCCTGCATTCAGCCTCGTTCCAGTGGACGAGCCAGACCAGGGTCGCGCTCATCAAGCCGGGGATGGAGCGGCATTTTCTGCTCGCTCCCGCAGGTACAGGATCAGGTCAAGATCGCCCGGCGATTGCCCGTAATCCGCCAGGAGCAGGCCCGCCTCGGCGCGGGTTTGCGTACCGTGATTAACGACGTGCGCCAGCAGCTGCCAGAGCACGTTATTGAAGGTTCGCCCCTTCGTGTTCTGGTAGGTGACGATCCGCGGCAGGTCCGCTTCCGCCAACCCCGCCAGGCAGGCGCGCATCTCTTTTTCCTCCTGCGCCCAGCTTTCGCTGAGAGGCTGCAGGCTGGGGAATTCGCTCTCTGCCGGCAGCGAGCTGGGAGAGACGCCCTGGATGCGCTGCCGCCAGATTCTCTCCGCCCCGTATGCATGCACCAGGGCACCGCGCAGGCTGCCCTGGCTAAGAGGCGCCGGCTTCAGGAACTGCTCGGTGCTGACGCGCCCTGCAGCCTGCAGCACGCGCTGGTTTGCCCAATAGTTGTAGTCGTAGAGGAGCAAAATATCCGTTTTGTCCACAGGCTCACCTATCCCTGGATTTAAGGTCTCTCAGATGACCTTCAAACGCAGTGCTGACCAATCCTTATCCACTGCGACCATGGCTACGCCTTCATAGCCCACACCCCGGGCAGTTTCCACGATTGAATCCCGGTTGATCTCCGACGGAATTTTCGAAGTGCCCTTCGGATAGGTCACCCACAGCAGGCTCTTGGGTTTGAGCAGCGCCTTCACCCGGCTGAGCTGCTCTTCGAGCTCCTGCTGCGTGCTGGCGAAAAACTGGATCACGTCCACCGGCGCGCTGGCTTGTGCGACTACGGATACGTTTTCAGGCAGGTCAGCCAGCAGCTCACGGTAGCCGCGGGGTGGGTTGATCAAAAGGAATGAGCAGCCGGGTTTGATCAGCAGCTTTTGAGACACCGATTTTTCAGACATGGATTACCTCTCGATAACATAAGCTCATGCCCGCAAATTTTATCCCCTCTCGCGTTTTAAGTGTACAATCAATTGCGGAGCACACATGCCGGTCCATACCTTTTCCCTCTCGCTTTCCACAGGCGGTCATGCCGACATTCGCGACATTACCGACGAGATCGGGCAGTTTGTATACCAATCCGGATTGACCAACGGGACGGCGACCATCTTCTGCCCCTCTTCAACCAGCGCCCTGACCACGATCGAATACGAAAACGGCGTCCTGCAGGACCTGCGCCAGCTTTTCGACGAGATCATTCCTTCCGACCGCCCTTACGCCCATGATAGCGCCTGGGGAGACGGCAACGGTTACAGCCACGTGCGCGCGGCGCTGCTCGGTCCATCCTTGACCGTCCCCTTTGCCAATGGGCGCCTCACCCTCGGCACCTGGCAGCAGATCGTCTACATCGATTTCGATAATCGCCCACGCCGGCGGGAGCTGGTCATTCAGATACTTGGCGAGTAGCTTCGCGCTTACTCTGTTCGGAAAGTGGGCTGGCGAATATCCCCAGGTGGTTGCCCACCGCACGCTCCTTACCCCGTACGTTCTGGTCGATCGGTGAGTTCAGGACCACCCCGTCGCCTCCGCTGCCCTCGGTGATCATCGTGCTCGACCCGCCGCCATCCAGGTTCATCCCGTAATATCCACCTTCCTGCACAATCAACTTTCCCAGCTCTTCCAGGGTCATGCCTTCGCTGTAACCTGCCTGGCGACCATCGACAACGATCAGGATTAACGTCCTGCCTCGCCGGTCCAGCGCAACGGCAGTCCGCGGCTGCGGCTGGCTTTCCAGGTCTTGAGCCAATGCGCTCTCTCTCCACCAGCATCCGGTCGCCGGAGATCGCATTGTATATTTTTCCAAAAGGCACGTTGAAGCGCGCCTGGTTGGTGCGCGAGAGGTATAGCACCGGCTCCTCGCCATCTCCAGCGGAATATACCTCGCCGCGCGAAGCCGCCGTACCGTTCGGCTTTACCCGGTCCCCAGCGTGCGGGTAGTAATCGAGCGGCCCGTTCGAATGCCAGGGGGTAAAGCCATCCCCGTTCACCGCCATCTGCACCTTGGATTCTTCCAGAAACTGGCTGGTCGTTTTGGCGCTGAGGGGCAGCTCCTGGTCTGCGTCGCCTGGCGTCACCAGGAAGCCTATTCCCTCCGCTCGCAGGTCGATGCGCAAGATATGCGCCACCACGGGCCGCGGCGTCTGCAGCTTAACCTGTTCGTAGGTGATCCCCTGGAACATTGACTGAGGGTTTGCACCAGCCAGGCTCAGCGGGCTCGACCCCCTGAGCGCCAGGGCACATGCCGCGCTTCCCAGGCAGACCAGACCAAGCAGGCAGGCGGCAGCCACTCCGAGGATAAGCTTGCGAGTTGAGGATCGCTCGCGGATCACGGCTCCACCCCCCACAGCCGCACCGTTCCGTCTTCTCCAGCCGATGCAATCCGGTCGCCGTCCGGTGAGAAAGCGACGCTGGTCACCGCGCCCACATGCCCGGCGAGCAGGTGCCGGATCTGGTACTCTTCGCCGGTGGGATCGAGCAGCCACAGGCGCAGGTTGCTGTCCTGCGATCCGCTCACCAGCCAGGTTCCGTCCGGTGAAAATGCCAGGCTCGTCACTCCTCCGGTGTGCCCGCTGAGCGTCTGCTTCAGCTCGCCGACCCGGGCATCCCACAGCTGGATGGTCCCATCGGCATACCCGACCGCGATCAGCCCGCCATCCGGCCGGTAAGCCAGCGAGAGCGCCGCCTGTGGACCCCCTGCCAGCTGGAGGAGCCAATTTTGATCCACCAGATTGTATACTTTCAGGCTTCCATCTTCCTCGACCCAACTCAGATAGAGGCCATCGGGCGAGTAAGCTAACCCGTTCACCCGGGTCAGCCCTTCATCAATAATATCCACCTGTTTTCCATCCCGCACCCGCCAGATGCGAATGCTGTAATCTTCCCCGGCGCTCGCCAGGGATTTTCCATCCGGGGCGTAAGCCAGGCTCAACACCCAGCCGAGATGGCCCGCCAGGCTGTTTTGCAGGTATCCGTCAGAAACCCGCCACAGGCGCACCATCCCGTCGTACGAGCCGCTCGCCAGCAGGGCTCCATCCGGCGAGAAGGCCAGGCTGCGCACCGGGAAAGGATGCCCGAGCATAATGCGCAGCAGCTTTCCCTGCTCGACCCGCCACAGGCGTACGCTGTCATCCACCGAGCCCGACGCTACCAGCCCGCCATCCGGTGAGAATACTGCGCTCCAGACGGTCCCCTTATGCCCCGCCATGCTGCTCAGCGGAGCCTGTATCCCCACGGTCGCTGTCGGTGCAGGGAAGCAGTTCAGATCGGGCGTAGGCGCCACAAGCTCGCGCTGCGCGGCGTTATTTTCTTCATTGCTTTCCGCCACCTGTGAATAGATATCGATCAGGACCGCATTGACAGGCTGGAAGTCCGGGAACCAAAGATCGGCCTCTTCGCCTGGCGCCAGCTCCTGGTCCACCCGCTTCCGCAGTTTGTTGACCGACACAGTAAACGGGCGGGCTGTCAGGCTGCCCTGGTTGCTTACCCGCAGGAATATCCCAAGCGCAGCAAAGGGATTCTGGCACAGGTCCCCATTCTCTGGGGCAATCTCAATTTTCTCGATCATCAAGTCGGGGAGAGTATAAGGGTGTCGCCGATGATTGGACGGTTTGTTCTGCTGCTGTTGGAGTAATCAGGCTGGCGCCGGTGGGTTCACAACCCGCCAGACCTAAGAAGCAGGCGATCAGCACCAGTCGCACGGCAACTGGTCGAGCAAACATGGTTATCCTCGAGCTGGTTTGCAGCCGTCTTCGTCGATAGGGCACCTACAGGCGGACCTGCTCTTCCTGCGTCCGCATTGCCGAAAATGCCGCAATTGCCACTTCCAGCATATCCAGGTTGGGTTCCGAGGTGGTCAGGCGCTGCAGCGCCAGGTTGGGTTTGACTAACATGCGCACCAGCGGAGAGCTGAGGTGGTTAGCCGTCCAGCGGATGTATTCGTAAGCAATCGCGGCGATCACCGGCAGCATCAATATTCGGCTGGCAAGCCGCCAGCCTAAAGGCAAGGGTCCCAGCAAGCTGAAAAACAGCACCGAGAATACCACCAGCGTCAGCAGGAAGGCGGTCCCACACCGGGCGTGTTCCAGCGGATAGTGCGCCACTTCTTCGGGTTTGAGCTCCGCCCCGGCTTCGAAGGCATTGATCGTCTTGTGCTCCGCGCCGTGGTACATGAAGATCCGCCGGATTTCCGGTAAGCGTCCGATCAGCCAGATATAGCCTACCAGCAGACCCAGCCGTAAAACCCCTTCCAGGATGTTCCCCCACCAGGCGTTCCAATGCAAGCCGCGCCCGACGAGCCCGCCAACCAGAGCTGGTCCAAGGAAGAACAGCCCGATCCCGAAAGCCAGGGAGATTGCCAGCGCGCCGTACAGCGCCGGTCCTTCCAGCTTCTCTTCCTCGCCGGTCTGGGTATTCGCCGAGATGGTCAGGGCGCGCATGCCCAGCCCGAGCGCATCCCACAATGCCACCACGCCGCGCACGAAGGGCAGCCGCGTCGCTTTGCTGCGGTAGATCGCACCCAGCGGCTCGGTGTGCACCACGATCTGCTGGTCGGGGGCGCGCATGGCGATTGCGCAGCCCTGTCTGCCGCGCATCATCACCCCTTCGATCACTGCCTGGCCTCCGTAAGAAGGCATTCTCTCAGTCATGGAGTTGAATTGTACGATCTCCCGCAACGTAAGTCAATTAAGATATGATGAATAGTTTACTGACAGCTAAATAATTTCCGGCTCGTTCTCGAGGCGGTCAAATATTTTTATATCTCTCCCATGTTGCAGAAGAAATGCACCAGGGCATCGATCCCACGGTACAGCGTGGGCAGGTGCTGCTTCTCATTCGGGGCATGCAGGTTATCGTCAGGCAGACCAAACCCGGTCAACACCGAATCCACGCCCAGAATCCGCTTCACCTGGGCTGCCACCGGTACGCTGCCTCCCTCCCGGCGGAACACCGGGCGTTTCCCCCAGACGGCTTCCAGGGCATCGCTCAGATCGGTGACCCATGGCAGGCGGCGGTCGGCGACGGCTGCGCATTCGCCTACCCAGTTGATCAGCTCATAACGCACGGTATCCGGGGCTTTGGCAGCGACGTATCGCTCGAGCTGCTGGAAAACCTCCTGCGGGTCCTGGTCCGGCACCAGCCGCGTGGAAATTTTTGCCATGGCATACGCTGGCAGCACCGTCTTGCTGCCTTCCCCGATGAAGCCGGAATATAACCCGTTGATCTCCAGGGTCGGCCGTGCGCCGATCCGCTCGATGGTGGTATAGCCGGCTTCGCCGTACAGCCTGGGTGCGCCGGTGAGCTCCAGGAAGTACGCGTCGTCCATCGGCAGGCGAGCCAGCTCAGCCCGCTCAGCGGGGTCTAGCGGCTCAACCCGGTCGTAAAACCCTGGAAGGGTGACCCGTCCCTGGCTATCGTGCATCCCCGCCACCAGCTCGCACAGCACCTGGGCCGGGTTGTTCACGCTCCCGCCATACACCCCAGAGTGCAGGTCGTGCCCCGGGCCGTACACGCGCAGCTCGAAATACCCCAGTCCGCGCAGCGCATAAGTGATCGACGGTATTTCAGCCCCGATAATCCCCCCATCCGGGTTGAGCATAAAATCGCAGCCCAACAGCTCCTGGTGAGTCTCGATGAACCCGCCCAGCGCGGGCGAGCCGATCTCCTCCTCGCCTTCGATCAGGAACTTTACATTGACCGCCAGCGCCTGGTTCGCCTGCAGCGCCCGCACGGCGGAGAAGGTGGTGATCACCTGCCCTTTCATGTCGGATGCGCCGCGGCCGTACAGGTTCTCCCCAACCTGGGTAGCCTCGAACGGTGGAGTGTTCCAGAGCTCCAGCGGCTCGACCGGTTGGACGTCGTAATGCCCGTAGATCAATACGGTCGGCTTCCCCTCGCCCGCGTGCAGCCACTCCCCATATACCAGCGGGTGCTCGTCGAGAGGGAAGATCTGCACCCGTTCCATACCGATCCCACGCAGGCGACCTGCTACCCATTCCGCTGCCCGGTAGAGGTCTTCCCTTGCCTCCGGATCGGTCGATATCGACGGGATGCTGACCAGCTCGATCAGCTCCTCCAGGGTTTGTTCGCGGTGATCGTGCACGTACTGCAATGTCTTGCTGCGCAGGTCAGACATTCAAATGCCTCCTCAGGAATTGGACCGTAAGGGAGCAGCTTGCACATACTCCCGCCCGAATTATACCCGCCATCCCCGATCTCAGGCGCTGGAAGAGGGAATCAATTCCGATCGTTTTCGGATATTTACTCCGGCAATACCCGGCTTTCATGTTAAAATAAGCCCACTGGATCGGTGGTCGTCACAGGGCCACCTGCGGCGGCGTCGGGCTTTTCCCTTTTGGATAAAAACCCGTCGAAAAGCGCCACCCTCCGTTTTATGTAGCTGGAAATAACACCGATCCATGACCATCTGGCAAGAATATCACCTCGCTAACTCCATCCAAGATGCCCTCCAGGCGCTGAATACCGCCTCCGGACCTGCGCTTTTCCTTGCCGGCGGTACTGACCTGCTCCTTGACCTGCAGCAAGGCCGCCACCCCCCCGTCCACCGGCTGGTCGATGTCACCGCGGTCCCCGAGCTGACCTGCCTCGAAATCCGCCAGTCTGAGCTGTTCGTCGGTGCGGCAGTACCCCTCAACCAGATCGTCCTCCACCCGCTCGTACAGCAGCACGCCCAGGCCCTGGTCGAGGCAGCGGACCTGATCGGCGGACCACAGGTGCGCAATACGGCTACCCTGGGCGGCAACGTGGGGCACGCCCTCCCCGCCGCAGATGGCACCATCGCCTTGCTCGCATTGGATGCCCAGGCGGAGATCGCCAGCCGCTCCGGCTTGCGCCGCCAGCCCCTGGGCGAGCTGTTCCTCGGACCGGGTAAGTCCGCCTTGACCGGCGGGCAGGAGCTGCTGGTCGGGTTTTACCTGCCCCTGCGCGGCCCCCAGGAAGCTTCAGCTTTCCGCCGGGTGATGCGCCCCCAGGGAGTTGCGCTGCCCATCCTAAACCTCGCAGTATGGCTCCGCCGCCAGGGAGATTTAATCCAGGACGTGCGCATCGCGGTGGGACCCTCCGGTCCGGTGCCCCGCCGGCTGACCTCCACCGAAGCCCTGCTGCGCGGCCAGCCGTTTGCCCTGGAGACCCAGCAGCGTGCTCAGGCGCTCCTCCGGGAGACCGCCCAGTTCCGCAGCAGCCCTCACCGCGCCGGCGCCGCTTACCGCCGCCTGCTGGTGCAGTCCCTGCTGGCAGATACGCTCTCCGCAGCCTGGGAGCGTTCCTCCTAAAGCTTTCTGCCTAAGGCGTTCAGCCTAAGATGATTGACCCTTATAGGTGACCAAGATGCAGCTTACAGTGAACGGTAATCCTATAACGATCGACCCCCTCCCCGGTGAGATGCTCTCCGACCTCCTGCGCGAGCGCCTGGGGCTCACCGGCACCAAGATCGGCTGCAACGAAGCCGAATGCGGGACCTGCACCGTGCTGGTAGACGGTGAGCCCGTCCTATCCTGCGTCTATCCTGCCGGCCGCGCTGCAGGCAAGCAGGTGATCACCGTCGAAGGGTTGGCAGCCCTGGCGCCTGCTGCCTCCGCTGAGCCGGGCGCTCCCGCCCTCCACCCGCTGCAGGAAGCATTCATCGCTCACGGCGCGGTCCAGTGCGGTTTCTGCATCCCCGGGCAGCTGATGACTTCAGCCGCCTTGCTGAACCGCAACCCTGACCCTGACCGCGCGGACATCCGGCATGCCCTCAAGGATACCCTTTGCCGCTGCGCGGGTTATCCGACGATCGAGCATTCTATCCTGGATGCTGCCCAGGCTCTGCGCACGGGCAGCCCGATCCACGGACCGGAGATCTCGCTGACCGGCTCTGCCTTGCATGCGATCGGGGTGCTGCGCCCCCGCCCGGATTCGGTCGCTAAAGTGACCGGTCAGGCTGTTTTCAGCGACGATATCTCCTTCGAAGGCATGCTCCACGCCCGGGTCAAACGCGCCGGCGTCCCCCACGCGATCCTCACCCGCCTCGAGGTGGAGCAGGCTTCCCGCCTGCCCGGTGTGGTTGCCGTGCTGACCGCTGCCGACATCCCCGGCAGCCATTTTCACGGGCTGGTCATCCCGGATTGGCCGGTGCTGGTCGGCGTAGGCGAGCGCGTGCGCTACGTGGGCGACGCGGTGGCCATCGTGGCTGCAGAAACCCGCCAGATCGCCTCCGCCGCCCTGGAGCTGATCGAGGTCGATTACGACCTTCAGCGGTGATCTCCGATCCGGTGCAGCCGCGCCAGGCGGATGCACCCACCTTGCATCCCGCCGGCAACCTGCTCAAGCACATCAAAGTCCGCAAAGGGGATATGCAGCACGGCTTTGCTGAGGCCGATATGATCCTCGAGCACACCTTCCACACTCCCATCACGGAACATGCCTTTCTGGAGCCGGAATGCAGCATTGCCCGCCCGACCCCGGATGGGCGCATGGAGATTTATGTTGGCTCGCAGATCCCCTACGCCGACCGGGAGCAGGTCGCTGCGGCGCTCGGCTGGCCCGAGCAGCGCGTGCGCGTCATCGGGCAGTTGATGGGCGGCGGCTTTGGCGGTAAGGAAGATATCGCCGGTCAGATCCATGCTGCCTTGCTGGCCCAGGTCACCGGGCGGCCCGGTCAAGCTGCTCTTCGACCGCCACGAGAGCCTGCTCGTCCACCCCAAACGGCACGCCACCCAGATCCGGGTCAAGATGGGCGCCAGGCGCGATGGCTGCCTGACCGCTGTCGAGACCGAGCTGTACGGCGATACCGGCGCGTATGCCTCGCTGGGCGAGAAAGTGATGACCCGCGCCACCACTCATTCCTCCGGTCCCTATGAAATTCCCCACGTCAAGGCCGATTGCTATGCCATGTACACCAACAACCCGCCGGCCGGAGCTTTCCGCGGTTTCGGCGTCACCCAATCGGCCTTTGCCGTCGAGAGCATGATGGATATGCTGGCCGAGGAGCTGGACCTGGACCCGATCGAGCTGCGCCGCATGAATGCCCTGCAGGTGGGCAGTCTGACCAACACCGGTCAGGTGCTGCGCGAAAGCGTCGGTCTGCTGGAATGCATCGACCGGGTCGCGGCCGAGATGTGCCGCCTGGGCGGCGAGACGCCCTTCGCCAGCCAGCCGTGCCCGGTGCGGCAGCACCTGCGCCGCGCCTGGGGTTTTGCCGTCGGCTACAAGAACACCGGCCTGGGCGGCGGCGCGCCGGATAAAGCCGGCGCAGAAGTCGAGCTGTACCCCAGACGGCACGCTGGAGGTGCGCACCTCCTCGGCCGAGCTGGGCCAGGGGCTGGTCACCGTCCTGCAGATGATCGTCGCTGAAGAGTTCAACCTGCCTCCCGACCAGGTCGATGTGCTGGTCATGGACACCGACCTGACCCCGGATGGCGGCCCGACCACCGCCTCGCGCCAGACCTACGTCACCGGCAACGCTGCCCGCCTGGCAGCCCAGACCTTGCGCCAGGCGATCGCCGCGACCCTGGCTGAGAAGTACGATCTGCCCCCCGGCGAGGTGCGCTTCTTGGAAGGTCTGGCCCAGGTGGACGGTCAGGCGGTCCCCCTGGGCGAGGTCGTCCAGCTGATGCAAGCCGAGGGGCGTGAGCCGCGCGTCCTTTACGAGTATTGGGCTCCGGAGACCCAGCCGCTCGGCGAAGGCGGCGACATGCACTTCGCCTTCTCCTTTGCTGCCCAGGCAGCCGAAGTGGAAGTCGAATACGCTCACCGGTGAAGTGCGCGTCCTGCGCGTCATTGCCGCCAACGATGTCGGGCGGGCGATCAACCCGCTCGGTTTGCTGGGGCAGGTGGAAGGCGGCGTGATGATGGGCCTCGGCAACTGCTCTGACCGAGAATTTCATCGTCGAGAATGGGCAGGTCTTCACCGACCGCCTGGCGCGCTACCGCATTCCCTCCATCACCCACACGCCGGAGATCACCTCGATCGTCGTCGAGCATCCCACTGCAGAGGGACCGTACGGCGCCAAAGGGGTCGGCGAGATCGTCAGCATCCCCACCACGCCGGCGATCACCAATGCCATCTATCAATGCCGTCGGTGTGCGCATCGACCGCCTGCCGGTCGACCAGGAAATGATCCGCCTGGCTCTGAACCTGCCGCCTGAGGTCAACCCCGTGCCAGCCCAAGAAGACCCGGTCTTGCCCGAAGTGCCGCGCTGGCTGGAATGGGCGCGCGAGATCCAGGCGCTTTCCCAGACCGGGCTACCATTATGCCGAGAACGACTACCAGCGCCAGCGCTACCAGCGCCTGGCGGAGATCGCCGCCGAGATGCATGCAAGCCGGCACCGGCATCGATCAGGCTGCCCTGCAGGAAGTGTTCGCCGCCCAGCGCGGCTACGCCACTCCCAAGGTCGACGTGCGCGGCGCAGTCTTCCAAGAAGGCTGCCTGCTCATGGTGCGCGAGCGGATGGACGGGGGCTGGACCTTGCCTGGCGGCTGGGCAGATGTGGGGGATGTGCCTTCCGAGGCGGCAGAGCGCGAAGTCCTGGAAGAAGCCGGCTTCATCGTCAAAGCCCGCAAGCTGATCGGCGTGTACGACGACAACCGCCTGTCGGCCTGCTGGAGCTGTTTCATGCCTTCAAGCTGGTCTTCCTGTGCGAGATGATCGGCGGGACGCCTTCCCCCAGCGACGAGACCAGCGAGGTGGCTTCTTCGCCCGCGGCGAGATCCCTGAGCAGCTGTCCGGAGAGCGCACCCTGCCGCGCCACATCCAGGATGCCTTCGCTGCCCTGGCGGATCCAGATTGCCCGACAGTATTCGATTGAGCCTTCCCGTACTTGCCCGGGTCCATAGTCACGGCCTACGCCTGGGTCCGTAGTCACGGCGTCAGCCGTCCCAGCTACTGGCATCGCATCTGCACTTGATTCATATGGATCCGTAGTGACGGCGTAAGCCGTCCCAGCGACTGACGTCGCTAGCTACGGTGGATAATTATGGGTTCGTAGTGACCTGCGTCAACAGGTCATGCACCCAAATTCCAATGACCTTCAATGCACGCCGTGATCGCTGAGAACGCCAATTTTTAGGTTACAATTTATGCTCGCCGGGCGCAGCGCCGCTGGCAGAAGCTTATTGTAGTCACACTCGCGGGAGAACAGCATGCCCGATCAAATGTTGATTACCGATGGAATCCTGATCACCTGGGAAGAGCCGAACCAGATCCTGGAAGGTCAGGCGCTGCTGGTCGAAGATGGACTCATCAGCGCGATCGGCCCGCAAGCTGACCTTTTGGCTCTGCATCCCCAGGTCGACGCCTGGATGCGCGCGGCCAGTACGTCATGCCGGGCAACATCTGCGCCCACACCCACTTCTACGGCGCTTTCGCCCGCGGGCTGGCGATCCCCGGCGCGGCTCCCAAGGATTTTCCCGAGATCCTGAAGAAGCTCTGGTGGCCGCTGGATAAATCGCTCGGCGAGCAGGATATCTGCGCTTCGGCTGAGGTGATGCTGGTGGATGCCATCCAGCACGGCACGACGACCCTGATCGACCACCACGCTTCGCCCAATGCCATCGCCGGCTCGCTGGATATCATCGCCGAGGCGGTAGCGCACTCCGGCCTGCGCGCCGTGCTGTGCTACGAGGTCACCGACCGCGACGGCAAGCAGAAAGCCAGGGCAGGCATCGCCGAGAACGTCCGCTTCATCAAGGAAGCTGCCAGCAGAGCTGCGCGACCCGCGCCTGGCAGCTACGTTCGGCCTGCACGCCAGCCTGACCCTCTCAGCGGATACCCTGGATGCCTGCCGCCAGGCTGCGCCAGCCGGCAGTGGGTTTCACATCCACGTCGCCGAGCACGAAGTCGACGAGTACGACAGCCTGGCGAAATCCGGCATGCGCATCGTCGACCGCCTGCACGCCCACGACATCCTCGGGCCGCGCACGATCGTCGCCCACGCGGTCCACGTCGATGCGCGCGAGACCGCCTTGTTGGCCGAGACCGGCACCTGGGTGACCCACCAGCCGCGCTCGAACATGAACAATGGGGTGGGCGTCGGCAGACGTTGAATCGCTGCTGCGCGCCGGCGTGCGCGTCTGCCTGGGCACCGACGGTTTCTCGCATACCATGTGGGAAGAGTGGAAGACCGCCTACCTGCTGCAAAAAGTATGGCACCGCGACCCGCGCCGCATGCCCGGCGGCGAGGTGGCTCGGATGGCGGTCTACAACAACGCCAGCCTGGCAGGCTCCTTCTTCCCGGCAGCGCCGCTCGGTCGCCTGGCACCCGGCGCGCACGCCGACCTGATCTTCGTCGACTACCATCCCCACACCCCGCTCACCGCCGATAACCTCCCCTGGCAGATCATCTTCGGCTTCCACGAGAGCATGGTCACCACCACCATCGTCGCCGGAAAGGTCTTGATGCGCGACCGCCAGCTGCTCACCCTGGACGCAGCCGAGGTGACCGCCAATGCGCGGAATTTAGCTCCGGCGGTGTGGGAGCGCTACCGCAGCTTCGTGCCCGCCTCTTGAAAATTTCAAATTCTTCTCTCGCGAAGGACACCTGATGCTCGATCCAACCTCTCCTTTGACCATTGCCGTGCTGGGAGGCACCGGCAAAGAAGGTCCCGGGCTCGCCCTGCGCTGGGCAAAAGCTGGCTACCGGGTCATCATTGGCTCCCGCCAGCTCGAGAAAGCCCAGGCAGTTGCCCAGGAGCTTAACGGGATCCTCGGCGGTTCAGCCATCTCCGGCATGGAGAACACCGATGCAGCCTGCCAGGCGGAAGTCTGCGTGCTGACCGTCCTCCAGGCTGCCCACCAGGCTGCCCTGGAGAGCCTCGAAGAATCCCTGCAGGGCAAGATCCTGGTCGATGCGACCGCCCGCGTCGATTTCCGCGACCCGCACCCGCCCTCCCCGCCTTCGGCTGCGCGCAGCGCCCAGGATTATCTCGGACCGGGCGTGCGCGTGGTAGCCGCTTTTCAGAATGTCCCGGCTACCACTTTGAAGCGTAACCTGGAGGGTCGTCTCAACGTGGATGTGCTGGTTTGCGCGGATGATCCGGATGACGCCCGGATCGTGCTCCAGCTCAGCGAAGCAGCCGGTATGAACGCCTTCTACGCTGGCGATCTGGATAATGCCCTGGTCGTCGAAGGTTTGACCTCGCTGCTGATTGCCATCAACAAATATTACGGCAGCCATACCGCAGCCATCCACCTGACCGGAGTGAAGGATTAGGTAAGCCCTGTGGCGCTCACTCTGACCCCCCTCAGCGGGCTGCCGCTGGTCCAACCCGGCGATGATCTGGCTCTCCTTGCCCTCCAGGCAGCCTCCCGGATGGAGCTAGCCTGGCAGTCGGGTGACATCCTGGTGCTTGCCCAGAAAATAATCTCCAAAGCCGAGGGTCGCCAGGTTTACCTGCCGGACGTAACTCCGTCGGCAGCCGCCTACGAGCTGGCAGCTCGCAGCGATAAGGATCCACGCCTGGCTGAGCTGATTCTGCAGGAAAGCCGCCGGATCGTCCGTTTTCGTTCAGGCACCGTCATCGTTGAGCACCGCCTGGGGTTCGTCTGCGCCAACGCTGGCATCGACCATTCCAACGTAGCGGGAGAAGGCGGCGACCCTGAAGCCTGGGTGCTGCTCCTGCCCGCAGACCCGGACGCTTCCGCCTGCCGCATCCGCCTGAGCCTCGAAGCTGCTACGGGCTGCCAGCCTGGGCGTTTTGATCATCGATTCTCATGGCCGCGCCTGGCGTCTCGGCACGGTTGGCACAGCCATCGGTCTCTCAGGGCTGCCGGGTCTGGTTAACCTGCGCGGCCGCCCGGACCTTTTCGGCTACCAGCTGCGCATCACCGAGGTCGGCGTCGCCGACGAGCTGGCCTCAGCCGCGTCCCTCGTCATGGGTCAGGCGGGTGAAGGCACGCCCGCCGTCCACGTGCGCGGCTTCCCCTATCCGCTGCGCGATGGCTCTCTGGCGGAGCTGATTCGCCCGGCGGAGTCCGATCTATTCCGCTAGCACGATGTATTCCCTGGTCTCCGCCTTACCGGAAAGGTCGTTCAAAGTGGATCATCAGTCTCCCCTGCTGGAAGGTCTGCTCACCCGGCGCTCGGTCCGCCGCTTCCGTCCCGACCCCGTCCCCGCTGCGCTCCTGGAAACCGTCGTAAGTGCCGCCATGCATGCCCCTTCCGCCCATCACCGCCAGCCCTGGCGCTTTGTGGTCGTTGCCGAGAACCGCCAGCGCCTGGCAGAAGCCATGGGAGGCGAATTCTACGCGTCGCTGCTCGCCGCGGGAGAATCCCCGGACAGTGCCGCTGCGCAGGTGGACCGTTCAATCGAGCGCCTGCTGGCTGCTCCTGCCTGTATTTTGCTCTGCCTGGAGGGAGCTCAAATCGTACGCTCTCCTCTGCCCGAGCAGCAGCCGTTCGAGTACCTGATGGGCGTGCAGGGCGTCGCCATGGCGGGCGAGAACCTGCTCTTAGCCGCCCATGCTCTCGGTTTGGGCGGCGTGTGGATGTGCGCTCCGCTGTTCGCTCAGGCTGTCGTTCGCCAGTCCCTCGCCCTTCCCGAGTCCTGGGAGCCCCACGGGCTGGTGCTGCTCGGCTATCCCGCCCGCCAGCCTGATCCCTATCCCCGCCTCCCCCTCGAAGAAGCTATGCTGTACCGTTGAGTCCCTGCCGTGGAGAACCAACCTGAGCATCCCAGCATTCACTCGTCTGGCGGACCGTCCGCCAGCGCCCCGCGGGTGGTTGCTCTTGCCGGCGGGGTCGGCGGAGCCCGGATGGCGGCAGGTTTGGCCCAGGTGCTGCCCGCCGGCTGCCTGACTGTCATCGTCAACGTCGGCGACGACTTCGAGCACCTCGGCCTGTATATCTGCCCCGATTTAGATACCGTCTGCTATACGCTCGCCGGGTTGGCAAATCCGCAGACCGGCTGGGGCGCTGCGCAGGATACCTGGCAGGCGCTGGAGGTGATTGCCCAGCTCGGCGGACCGGACTGGTTCCGCCTCGGCGACCGCGATCTCGGCTTGCACCTGGAGCGCACTCGCCGCCTGGCTGCGGGTGAGCCGCTCAGCTCTTTCACCCGCAGCCTGTGCCAGCGCTGGGGCATTGCGGCTGCCGTCCTGCCGGCTTCCGATGAGCGCCTCCCGACCTGGGTGCTCACCGATGAAGGCGAGCTCCCTTTCCAGGAGTACTTCGTCCACCGCCAGTGCGAGCCCCGGGTCAAAGGATTCCGCTTCGCCGGCGCAGAGCATGCCAGCCCTGCCCCTGGCGTGGTAGAGGCCGTGCTGCAGGCTGACCTGCTGCTGATCTGCCCCTCCAATCCTTGGGTCAGCATCGACCCGATCCTGGCTATCCCGGGCATCCGCTCGGCTTTCCAGGAAAGCAGCCGCTCCGGCAGCGCAGTAGCCCTGGCTGTCTCTCCGATCATCCGCGGCGGGGCGGTCAAGGGTCCGGCAGCTAAAATGTACGCAGAGCTGGGCATCGTACCTTCTCCACTGGCGGTCGCCCGGCATTATCTCGGCTTGATCCAGGGCTTCGTTCTGGACGAGCAGGACCGGGATTTCGTCGACCCGATCGCTGCGGAAGGGATCCTGCCCTTCGCCACCGATACCTTGATGCCCGGGCAGGCGGAGCGCCTCCGCCTTGCAGGAGCTGTGCTGGAATTTGGCAGAAACGTTAAGTCAAATTATGCCGCAGCGGAGTAAAATACATGATAGATGGAAGCATTTATTTGCTCCATGTTTTCGCCCAGGCGCCGAGCCAATCCACAGTTGCACTGCCGCTCATGATTTTGCAGCCCATGGCAGTCAGGGAGGATCTCAGATGATGGTGTGGGCGATTGTGCCGGTCAAGCCGCTGCGGCGGGGAAAGTCCCGCCTGGCTGCAGTTCTGACCCCCCAGGAACGTGAAAATCTCAACTCGCGATTGTTAGTCCATACTCTGCAAACACTCACCTCCATAGCGGATATCGAGCAGGTGCTGGTCATCAGCCGCGACCCGGCAGCCCTGGCGCTGGCTCGCGAGTATCACGCGCGGTACCGTGCAGGAGGATGGCGCCCCGGAGCTCAACCTGGCGCTGCGCCGTGCCACAGTGATCGCCAAGACGTATTCCACCAGCGGTGTCCTGGTGATCCCTGCGGATTTACCCTTGATCACTCCCGAGGACGTCCAGGTCATGCTCGCTCACGCCCATCACCCGCCGGTTGTGGTCGTTGCCCCAGACCGCCACCGCCAGGGGACCAACGCCTTGCTGGTCAGCCCAGCCGGATTGATTGAATATGAGTTCGGTCCGGGTTCCTTCCAGCGTCACTGCGAGCGCGCCTCGCTTGCCGGGGCGCGCCTGGAGGTGGTCGAGCTGCCTTCCCTGGCGCTGGATGTCGACATGCCGGAAGATCTCGAGATGGTAGCTGCCGAGCTGGAAGGGATGTTCATGTCTCCCTCGCTCTACGATAATATGACCTGATCCTGAGCAAATTTGGGAAAGCCCTCGGATTGTAGTAACGACGTCAGTCGTTCTCTTCCTTGGGACGCGCCATTTATACCGGCTCTTCCGTAATCGCTCTCAGTGTGCTTCGTAAATTTCTAAGATCCACAATTCATTTCATCCTAGGAGTTACGCAGTTGAATGAGAAAAGTCCGAAAAATGGGGTGATAGGTGGGCGCTAGCGCCCACCTATCACCCCATTTTTCGGTAATTCCTTTATGAACTGCGTAAGTCCTATTATATAATCCACAATTCATCTCACCTATTGGAGGTACCATGGCTGAACGGGTTGCGCTTTACCTGCAGGATGCTCACGACCTGCGCGATGGATTGGAGTACGTCCGCTATGCCGAACAGCACGGTTTCGAAGCGGTCTGGCAGGCCGAATCCCGGCTGGTGCGGGATGCCATCGTCCCGATGGCAGCTTACGCCGCCGTAACCGAGCGGATCAAGGTTGGCTCGGGAGTGATCAACAACTGGACCCGCAACATCGGCCTGCTCGCCGCGACATTTCTCACCCTGGATGATCTCGCCCCGGGTCGCATGATCTGCGGGATTGGCGCCTGGTGGGACCCGCTCGCCCGGAATGTGGGCATCGAGCGGCGCAAGCCGCTCACTGCCATGCGCGAGACCGTCGAGATCCTGCGCCGCCTGCTGAATATGGAGCGCGTCACCTTTGACGGTGAATTCATCCATGTCGACGGCATCGAGCTGGACGTGGTCCATGGGCGCCGCGAGCCGCGCAACGTCCCCATTATGATCGGCGCTACCGGCGACCAGATGATGGAGCTGACCGGCGAGATCGCCGACGGAGCAGTGCTGAACTACTGTGTCCCGCCCGAATACAACGATAAAGCGCTGGAGCTGCTCTCCGCAGGGGCGCAGAGGGCGGGGCGCACGCTGGATGACCTCGACCGCCCGCAGCTCGTGGTCTGCTCGGTCGATCCGGACCACGACCGGGCGATCGATACCACCCGCGAGCTGCTCACCCAATACCTCGCGCAGCAGCCGCATATCGCCAAGGCTTCCGGCGTCTCGCCGCAGGTCGTCGCCGAGATCCAGTCCATCCTGGGCTGGCCCGCCACCCTCGAGCAGATCCGCCGCGCCAAGCATCTGGTCCCGGAAGAATTGATCCACGCATATCACCGCCTCCGGCACACCCGCAGAAGCGCGCGCCAAGGTGGAAGAGTACCGCCGCCACGGTTGTACCTGCCCGATCCTGTATCCGGTCGGCGGCGATGTCCACCTGCTGATTGATACCTTTTCTACTTGACAGCTATGACGCGCTGTGTTATATTAATAACGACGCAGCGCGTCATAAAACAATAATCATCCAAGTAGAGACTGCACGGAGGTATAACCCAATGACTACAGCCAAAGCACCTGATAAAGTTAAGCCCACAAAGAACGGGAAAGAAGACCATGGACCTTTTTATGAAATGGTCCGCAAAGTCAGCCTCGCCAGCATCGGCGCTGTCGCCCTTGCCCAGGAAGAGGTTGAGGAGTTCATCGATAAGCTGGTCGAGCGCGGCGAGATCGCCGAGAAAGACGGGCGCAAGCTGGCGAAGGAAATGATGGAGCGCCGCAAGAAGGGCACCGCCAAAGCCGAAGATGAGATGAACAAGCGCATCGAAGACGTCCTCTCGCGCATGAACGTTCCCACCAAATCGGACATCGAAGCGCTGAGCGAAAAGATCACCGTCCTCACCAAAAAGGTCGATGATCTGAAGAAATCACAGCAATCCTGAGCCTGAACCAAAGTTCGGGGGGGCACGCCTGAGATAGGGGACTTCTGTCCCCTATCTCATCCCTTCTCCCAGCTTCCTGCGTGGCGGACAGGAAATATTCGGAAAAATGAGTGGATTGCGGGTATCGACCCGCAATCCACTCATTTTTCCGAGAATTACCCCTCCCACGACTTCATTTCCCTATTCCCAAAGGACATGTTCTTGGTTACACTTGGGAGATTAAGGAGATCGTTATGCCCGTGATCAAACGTTACCCGAACCGTAAGCTCTACGACACCGAGACCAAGCAGTATATCACCCTGGACGGCATTGCCGAGATGATCCGCCGGGGTGAGGAGGTGCAGGTGATCGATAACGCCAGCGGAGTTGACCTGACTGCCGTTACCCTCAGCCAGATCGTATTCGATCAGGAGAAGAAGAAAAGCGGCTTTCTCCCCCGCTCGGTCCTCGCCGGGCTGATCCAGTCCGGGGGCGATCGCCTGGGCTCGCTGCAGCGCGGCATATTCGCTTCTTTGGGCTTTCGCAGCCTGGTCGATAACGAAATTCGCCGCCGGGTCTTGCAGCTGGTCGATCAGGGAGAGCTGCCGGCTGACCAGGCGGTTCCGCTCCTGGAAAAGCTGCTTTCGGCTGCTATCCCGGTCGTGGAGGAAGAGGAGGCAGAGCTCGAAGAACGGGAGCACATTTTCCCTGCCGCCCAGGAATGGGAAGAACGCCTGCTTTCCCGCTTGCAGATCCCCTCTCAGAAAAATATGCAAGAGCTCGTCGACCAGATCAAAGAGCTGGAGCAGAAAATCGATGAGCTGGAGGGTGGCAAATCATGAGGGCAACCGCCGCTTTTCCTGCATCTAACGTGTGTCCATTCGGTCCATGATCGAAATCAAGGGATCCGTTTCGCTCTCATTTAATTTTCCTGCCGCACTTCCGGTGGCTTATGCCTTCTATCGCGACCTGGGCCGTACCGTTCATTTTCTGCCGCATATCTCCACGGTCTATCAATACAGCCTCGACGAATACCGCATGCTCTACAGCACGACAGAGCTGGGTATTTACCGCGTCCGGCTGTTCTGCGACCTGTGCATCAGCCCAGCCTCCACCGAGCGGCTGCTCAAGATCGTCCCGATCGAAGATAAGCCGCCCGTTCAGACGGAGTTCGGCATATATTCTCTGACTGCCCAGGGATACTATGCCAGTGAATCGATCTTCCACGCTGAAGGCGAGCAAACCCGCATCGATTACCTGCTGGCGCTCAGCGCGCGCCTGCCGGTCCCGATTGGCATCCGCTTCATGCCTGATTCTGTGCTGAACAGCATCGCCTCCAGCATTACCCAATGGCGCATCCACGAGATCGCCCAGGGTTTCATCAACCGTTCAATAGCAGCCTTCAACCTGGAAAATCAGCGGGATGCCCGGTGGCAGTTTGAACCCCTATCAACGCTCGTTCCTTTCGAGACGAGCGAGCCTGATGATACGATCGGATTAATATTAGAATGAACAGACCTATCCCCCGCTCGATTTTACTGATTTCCATATGTGTACTGCTCGCCCTTTCCTGCCAGATGTTCGGCTTACCTCCAGGCACACCGACCAGCGCGCCCACGCGCACCCCGGTGCCCCTGCCCACTGCATCGCCTACCCCCTTGCTGGCTCCGCCGGTCCAACCGGGCGCCAGCCAATCCGGAGGAGCCTGTCTTCATCACCGGGGATATTCCTTATACCTCGCCATTTTTCCTCGAGAGCGCCTCCGAGCCTTTCGTGATGCTCGAAGACGAAGCCGGTTTCGTCCACCGGGATAAGGAGTTCGTTTTCCGTCCGGAAGAACAGGCGATTGGTCCCGCGGTTCTGCAGCCCGATAACAAGCTCACCTATTCCCTGGCGCTGCCCTCGGTTCCCCAGGGCACATTTGTGGACGTGGATAACAACGGTCAGGCGGACAAAGGCATCCAGGTATTTGCGGTAGCCTACTGGTCCAATACCTGGGGAGGTCCCTTCCTGGAAACCAGGGACGGCAAGGGCTGGTCGAATGCCTATACCTCGGCCATCGTCGATGCAGAGAAGGACGACGAAATCGTGGGAGGTAAGCTGGTGGTGTGGGCTCCGGATGACGGGCAAAAATTCCCCTCCGATTTCGGTCCGGATGGCTTATTGTTCACCGCCGACGACCCCGTCCAGGCAGTCCCGGCGGGTTACTCTATCGTCGACCTCGACCAACAGCCATTCCGCATCTTTAAAGAGGCACAGCCGGATATTGTGCTGAACGAAGGCGTGGGTGCTCTCAACGATTATTCCCAGGATGACTACAGCGCTGCCTTTGAGAATATGTATAAGAAAATGTCGCTCGAATATCCCTTTACCGAGCTGAAGAATATCGATTGGCAGGCGCTTCATCAGGAATTCGCCCCTCGCTTCTCTCAAGCCCAAAATAAAGATGACTTTTTCCGTACCCTGCAGGATTTCGCCTTGCGCATCCCCGACGGGCATGTCGGCTATACAATTGACCGGGATATCTTCCTCCAGGAACATGGCGGTGGTTTTGGGATGGTGCTGGCTGAGCTGAGCGATGGCAGCCTCATTGTTCAAGAGGTGCTGCCCGACCTGCCCGCAGCGAGAGCGGGTATCCAGCCTGGAGCCGAGCTGCTCACCTGGGACGGCAAGCCGGTCGGCGAGGCAGTCTCCGCAGTAGTTCCCTTCTTCGGTCCCAGCTCTACCCCGCACGCCCTGCGCAGGGACCAGGTCTCCTTGCTGACCCACGTCCCTCCCGCCACCAGCATTAAAATCGGCTACCGCAATCCCGGGGATACCCAAGATCAACAAGTGACATTACGCGCGGCGAACGAGGTTGATTCTTTCCTGAAGTCCCGCCCGGATTTCCAGGAATCCCCCATATCGGTCCCGGTCGAAGCTCAGATACTGCCCGATTCCGGCCTGGGGTACATCCGCATCCACAGCTTCCTGGATGATACCCGCCTCACCGCCTACCTCTGGGATCGCTATATCAGGCAGATGATCGACAATAAGGTCCCCGGTCTGATCATCGATGTGCGCACCAACCCGGGCGGCTCCGGCGACCTGGCGAACCAGATTGCCAGCTACTTCTTCGACCATGAAATTGAGCTGTATACAGGCTCGTACTACAACGACGTCTCCGGTAAATTCGAAGCCAAAGATCGCCCCGCCCGCATTACCCCTGCGCCGCTCTATTATTCCGGTCCGGTTGCAGTCCTGGTCAGCTCGTATTGCGACAGCGCCTGCGAAGGCTTTGCCTATGCGCTCGCCCAGGAAGGCCGCTCCACCGTCGTCGGCAATACGCCGACTGCCGGTATGTACGGCGAGGTTGGTCAGGGACAGTTCAAGCTGCCCGATGACATCTCCATCCAGTTCCCCACGGGTCGCTCCGAGACTGCCGACGGCAAGATCGTCATCGAAGGCACCGGCGTCGTCCCCGACGTCACCGTGCCCGTCACCGCGCAGAGCGTCTTGAGCGGAGAGGATACCGTCCTAAAGGCTGCCGTCGCCGCCTTGCAGGATAAGATCAAATAACCATTTTTGACCTATCGCAGGATGGGAAAAATACGGAAAAAAGGATGGGTTGCGGGCGGATGCCCGCAACCCATCCTTTTTTCCGATAAAAAACCCTCCCCCGATTTTTGGGGGAGGGCAGGGTGGGGGGCGATTTCCACGAATTATGAAAAGAAATTACTGGATAGCTATGAAAGATTAAATCGGGGTGACTTATATTTTACGTCACACGTAGTTGCCTTCGGCCTTACATCACGTAATAGTAGCGCCAGATGCTCCAGATCGCGTAGAGATCGAACACGACGAAAAATGCCGGGTACAGGTAGTAAATCCAGGCAGGCTCTCCCGGCAGCCACCTGCGGATCCCTCCCAGGATTTCCTTCCATCCCACGCCAAGGATCAGCATGCAGGGGATGATCGTCGGGTATACATAGCGAGCTACTGCCTGGAAGCTGGTGGGCAGGGTAAGGTAGTTCGATCCGCGCAGTAAAGCCTGTCCCCAAACACCTGCTATCGCCAGCCCGTAGAGCAGCGCGATATCCCAGGGGATCCGCCTGCGCTGCCGCCACGTCCAGACGCCCGCGCCTGCCAGCCCGGCGATCGTCAGGATGCCCAGCCAGCGGTAGGGTTTCTGCCCTGCCAGGGGCACCTGCCCCCAGGCGAACTTGCCCCAGAAGGTGCGGGCGAGCGTCCCCAGGTTGTTCCGGTAATACCAGCCGGCTCCCGCCGGGTCTGCGAGGCTGTAGAATGCCATAGAGACCCGCTCGAGCCCTGAATGAGGCAGCAGCCTGGCGCCAATTTGCTCGACCTGCGCTCTCACTCGCGGCCAGCCGCTCTCCGCGGACCCGTTGCGCACCAGGTTTGTGAACAGCGCGCTCGCCCCATTCACCGCTGCTCGCCTCGCTCCCTGCGTAAGAGGGCGCCTCGTCTGTGGAGAAAATCCCTTCAGCCAGGGTGACGCCGTCATAATAGACGGTAGCCGTCCGGCTCGAGCCGGGGGTCGCTGCCTGGCTGGCGGGAGCCAGGAGCACCCACGAGCGCAGCGTGTTCTTGCCCGTAATCCCCGTGAAAGCATGGAAGCGGGGCGTCGCGTCCAGCCAGACCGATTCTCCATATTCGCGCTTCCCCAGGTTCGTCGCCAGCCGCGGGGTCCGGTACAGACCGGGCCGGTCGGTCCACATCCACGCGCCGAGAGTGAATGCCTGCTCCCTCAGCCGGCCTCCCGCCGCCAACGGGACGAGCTGCGCCAGCTCAGCCGGAGCTGCCCCCGGCTCGAGGTGGACGGCGAAGGCATATTTCCCCAGCGGCGCTGCCTGGCTCCTCGCCCGGGTTGCTTCAGGCTGCGGACCCTGCCGGAACCACAGGGCTGCATCCCCCCAGGTGAATATAGCCAAAAGGAGCAATAGCCCCGCTGCGCCGCTCACGATCCAGGCGAGCTTCCGCCTGGGACCGCGCAGCGCGCTGAACAGGAGGGCAACCAGCAGCAGCGGAGCCGCCAGGAAGGCGCTGGCTTGCATTCCCAGGCAGGCCAGCGCGGCTGCGCAGGTCCATAAAAATGTCGTCCAGGCAAACCCGCGCCGCACCAGCCGGGTCGCTTCCCACAGGAACAGCGAAAAGAACGCCACTGCGCCCACAGAATTGTTCAAAGAAGTCATTACGTCTACGAAACCGGGGAGCAGCGCCATGGAGAGCGGCAACATCCAGCGCAAGGCGGATCCGGGCGGGGTCAGCTCGGCTGCGACGCCCCAGGCAATCGCCAGGGTCAGCAGGAACAATCCCAGCGAGACCAGCCTCCCTGCGTAAAGCTGCGCCAGGATCGCCTGCCGGTCGAGAGGTTTCATTGCGGCAGCCGCCAGCAGGTAATACAGCGGCGGATCCTCCAGCTGCGTGACCGGCGCGATCCACACCTTCCCCGTGGGGTCGTCCAGGTCCGGCGCAAAGGTCAGCCGCTTGAAGAACCCGGCCTCGATCATCGAGCGAGCTACCGCCTGGCGCATCGCCGGGTCGAAATCAGCCGCCTCCGGCAGCCGGCTGCGGGCAGCCAGCAGCCAGGCGTACTCGAAGTGCGCCGGCTCGTCGTAGTGCTGCCAGGCTGGGAGCAGGGCGATGAAGATGAGCCCGTTCACCAGCCCTACCAGCAGGACGGACAGCAGCCCCTTTTTATCGCTCGATCTCAAGGAAATGCTCTATTCCGGAATGCTCTCATTCCCGCGAGAGTTCCTCAATCCGCTCGAACCCCTCTTCCAGTACCTCATCGATCAGCCCCGCGGTCTGCTCGAACGACGCCATCTTGCGTCCCACCGGGTCGGGTATATCGAAGCTTTGACCGGTCATCTCGCTCAGCATGAACACCTTCGCCGCGGCGCGTGGATACTCCACCTGCAGCGCCTCCTTGTGCCCTTTTTCCATCGTCAGGATGAGCTTGAAGCCATCCAGCAGCTTGCCCTCCACCGGGCAGGAGCGGTGCTCGCTAATATCGATGCCGCGCCTCAGCAGCAGCTCCACGCTTTTCTCTGCCGGCGGGTCGCCATCCAGCGCCCACGTCCCGGCAGATTCGATCCTCCAATCCGGGTTCCCTTCCCCGACCCGGGCTTGCATCAAGCCCATCGCCATCGGCGAGCGGCAGATATTCGCGGTACACACGAACAGTATCGAATGCATCTTCAGCTCTTTTTTATTCTACCGGAACTCCTTCAAATCGCCCGGCTTTTGGACCTCTGCAGCTGTCCGATTTTTGCGCGGACGACGCGCCAGGCAAAAAGCGGGTTGCCGATCAGGTAGCGTTTCCACTTGCCGCGCGGGTCCATCAGCAGCCGCCAGCCCCATTCCAGACCGGCGGTCACCATCCAGCGCGGGGCGCGCCGCTCGACCCCGGCGACGTAGTCGAACAGCGCGCCGACCCCCCAGCACAGCGGAGCGTCGATCTGCTCTCGCCAGGCAGCCAGCCATTTCTCCTGCAGGGGGACGCCCATCCCCACCAGCACCACCCTGGCGCCCGTCCGGTTGATCGCCTCCACCAGGGATCCTGTTTGATCCTCCTCCACGGCATCGAATCCGGTGCCGGATCCGGCTACCGGCAGGTCAGGGTATCTGCCTTCCAGAATCCGGCAGGCAGCCTCAGCCACCCCCGGCTTTCCGGCAATGACGTAGGTGCTGATCCGCTGCGCTGCCGCCATCTTGCAGTAGGCATCGATCCAGTCCGCCCCGGTGATCTTGGTCAGGCGCTCTGCCGCTGATTCCAACGTTCAGCATCCGCCCGGCAAGCACCGCCCCGATCCCATCCGCGTAGACCAGGTCTGCGCTGTTTAATACTTCCCGGTAGGCGCAGTCCCTGGCTGCCACGTTCAGGCAGTGCGCATTTACGTACAGGATCGTCCTGCGCCTATCCTGCTCCGCCCAGCAGCCAGCAATTGCCATCAGCTCATCCAGGCTGACCGCGTCCACCCGCACCCCCAGAATCTCTACCCGCAGAATCTCTACCTGCGGGATGGATTCCCGGCAGGTTGCTCGCGGCTCCCCCTCCAATTCCTGCTCAGCCGTTCCTGCCTGCTCCTTCACTGCAGCTCACCGTGCCTATCCGCCAGCTCCTGGCGCGCAGCCAGGTTGCCGGCTGCCGCCGCCACCCCCCAGCCCAGCCACACCAGCGGGGCAGAGCGCACCATGCCCCAGGTCACCGCGTCCAGGCTGCCGTGCAGCACGAGCGCCGCCTGGCTGGCGAGCAGCCCCGCCCCCAGGCCTGCCATCCAGCCCGGCTTGAAAGCGCCGTTCGCCCGCCACGCCTTATATGCGCAGGCAGTGGCGCCTCCCAGCACAGCCAGCCAGCTGATCAGCCCCGGGATGCCCAGGTCCACCCCCACCTGCAGCAGGAGCTGGTGGGCGTGCTCCACTTTTCCCGGCTCCATCAAAAAGAACGGGTAAATCTCGTCGGCAACTTTGAGGTACGCGCCCATGCCCACCCCGCTAAAGGGGAAATCTTGCAGCATATATACGGCGCGCGACCATACCTCCAGCCTGCCCGCCAGCCCGCCCAGCGTAGGGTTGAGCGCGATCGCCTCCGCCGCTCTTGGGAATCCGTAGATCGCCGCTATCCCGAGCAGCGCAATCGCTGCGCCTCCCACGAGCATCCAGCCGCCTCGCCAGCGCAAAGCCACCAATACCGCCAGCGCGCCTCCCAACCCGAGCCACGCCCCGCGCGATTGGGTCAATACGAGGATGATCCCTCCAAGCACGGCGCTGCTCACTCCGGCGAGCTTCTCGTACCAGGTCATCTGCCGCCACCCAAAAAGGATCAGGCCCAGGCTCAGCGGGAGCAAGATCACCAGCGCCCCCGCCATCACGTTTGGGTTAACGCTGTCCGCCACCCGTACCGGGAAGAGGGCGTACAAACTTGCAGGAAAAATGGGCAGCTTCTGCGGCCATTCCACGCTCACCAGAGCGCTGGCAGCTAAAACCAGGCAGGCGCCCATCGCCAGCACGGCAGCCCATCTCAGCCGCCTTTCCCTGCCCGCCCAGTTTGCAATGGCATAGTAGAAAAGGATTCCCTCAGCCAGCCGCAGCACCTGGGGACGGCTCAGCTCGGGATATGCGCTGACCAGCAGGGTGACCGGGATCATCACGATCAGCCCCAAAATCCCCCAATCCGCGGCGGTGCGCACGCTCGCCCGCCCTGTCGCCGCCCAGCGCACCAGCCAGAAGAGCAGGCCCACGCAGACCGCCGGCAGCAGCCAGCGCGCCGAGATCAGGCTTGCGCCCACCAGGAGAGCCATCACCCACAGCTCCAGGTCTGCCAGCCACCGGGAAACGCCTCTGATGCGGCTCATCCCACCGGCTCAATCGCTCCGATTCGAATGGTTGGCCCGCTTTCTGAGCTTCAGCCGGCTCCCGCCCCGGTAGCGCCCGTCCTCTCCCTGGTAGTAGTCCTTGTAATGGTAGTAGTAGCTCGAGCGCCCAAACTTCACCCCGTTCAGCACCGCCCCAACGACGTTCGCCCCCACCCGCCGGAGCTGTTCGAGCGACTGCCTGGCGATCTCGGGGTTGGTCTCTCCCTGCCGGATGACCAGGAGCACCCCGTCGACCCTTTGCGCCAGCACCGACGAATCGGTCACCATCATCACCGGCGGCGAGTCGATCACGACCATATCCGCCTGGCGGCTGATCGCTTCGATCAGGTCGCTCATCTTCTCCGAGCCGAGCAGCTCCACCGGGTTCGGCGGCAGCTCACCGCTGGTCAGCACGCTCAGCCCTTCGACCGTTGTCTGCTGCGGCTGCTGCTCCGGGTTGTGGTTTCCATTGAGCACCAGGTCCGTCAGCCCGTTTTCATTTTTTACGTGCGAATATCTGGTGCACGGTCGGGCGGCGCATGTCCGCATCCAGGATGATCACCCGCTTGCCTCCCTGGGCGATCACCGTCGCCAGGTTTGCCGCAATCGTCGATTTTCCCTCCCCCGGCGAGGGGCTGGTCACCAGGATCGTGCGCAGGGGGACGTCGACGCTGGCAAATTGGAGGTTCGTCCGCAGGGTGCGGAACGCCTCCGCCACCGGGGAGCGCGGCTCGGCGATGACCGCCGGCCTGTCGCCCGCAAAGTGGGAATCCGCGATCACCCCCAGCACAGGCAGGCCCAGCTGCCCGCTCACGTCCTCCGGTGTGCGCAGGGTGTTATCCAGCGCTTCGAGCAGGAAGGCAATCCCCAGCCCCAATAGGAACCCCAGCACGCTGGCCAGGCAGACGTTCAGCAGGGTGCGCGGCAGCACCGGCTTTTCGGGCGGCTGCGCTGGCTCGACCTGGATGACACTCGAGGTCGATTCGGCTTCCGCCAGCCTGACCCCTTCGTAGCTTTGCAGCAGGCTGGTGTACGATTGCCGGTACTGCACCAGGGCCGATTCCAGGCGGTCCCGGCTCGCCTGGTCGTTCTCGCCCAGCTTCTGCAGAGCGTCGCTCGTCTCCTTGATCTGCTGGTCGGTTGCCGCCAGCTCCGCTTCCAGGCTTTGCTTCGATTCGGAAAAGCGGCTCGCCTGGAGCGCCTGCACCTGCTCGCTGAATACTGCCACGATCTGGTTGGCGATCCCGGCTGCCAGCTGCGGGTCGGGGTTGCGCGCTTTGATCTCGATCAGCTGGGTGTCCCGCACCGGGCTGACGTCGATCGCCCGGGTGAGGTCCTCGATCTTCATCGTCAACCCCAGGTTCTTCTCCACCCCTGCCAGCACCTGGGATTTCGTCATCATCTCGGCATAGGTGCGAGTCAGCCGCTCGCTGGTCAGGATGGCGGTATAGTTGCTGTCCCCGCCGGTGGTCGGTTCGTTCACCAGCACCGTCGTCGTCCCTTCGTAAATCGGTGTGATCTGCCGGCTGACAATGAAAGCCAGCACGCCTGCCAGGACCGTGGTCAGCAGGATCAGCCACGCCCAATGCCGGGTAATCCCCGCGTAGCGGCGCAGATCCCCGGTGAAAGATCCACCGCTGAAGTCCCCTTCGACTTCGCTCATGTTCGCCTTCCAATCATGTTCTGCTGGCTCCTTCCGCCCAGGCCTGACCGTATCTCAAGAAATCTTCCTCTTGCTTTTTAAGTACAGTCAAATTTGTATTGATAGGTCGCAATCAGGAATCCGAGAGTGGAACGCAATCGACGATCTAACCGAATTTATGTGACTGTACTTAGCGCTCTGCTGCGGCAGCCTCGATGATCTGTACGATCTGCGGCAGGCATCTTTCCCGGTTAAAGTGCTGGATGGCGTAGCTCTTCCCGGCGTCGCCCATCTCTGCCAGTCTCCCCTTCGGCAGGCTGGCTACCTCGTCGATCATCCGTGCCAGCCGGAGGATATCCCCGGGGGTATCCCCGGGGCCCATCGTCCACCCGCAGCCGCTCTCCCGGATCGTCTTCTCGGTCGCCGTACCCGGCTCGACGATGCCCAACACCGGCTTGCCCGCCAGCATGTAGGTGACCAGCTTCGACGGCACCGAATACCAGGATTGCCTGCCGGAAGTGGGTAAGATGAGGAAATCGGTCGACTGCAGCACCAACCCGGTCTCGCATTCCGGCCAAGGGGAGTAGAATTTCACCGTGCCGTTCGAGGTGTTGTGCGCCAGACGGCGGCACTCTTCCAGCCGGCTCCCATCGCCGGCGATCAAAAACCGGGTATCGCCGTGCTCGGTACGCTCGAACGCTGATATTACTTGCTCCAGCCCCGCCGCGGCTCCGATGTTGCCTCCGTAGCCGGCGAGAACCGCTCCATCCCGGACGCCCAGTTTTTGCCGGAAATTCCGGATCGCTTCCGGCGTGGCTTCATCCAGGGCTTCCTTCCAGTTGGGGACCACCGCCAGCCGTCCGGCTTCCAGGCCGCGGCTCTGCCGGTAGATATCCGCGAATTGTTCCGAGATCACGATCAGCCGCCTCGCCCGGCGTGCGTTCCAGCCATCGATCCTGCGCAGCAGCCTCACCAGCCAGCTCTTCTCGGCGATCCGCCCCTGGGCTACCAGCGATTCCGGATAGACATCCTGGATGCTGACCAGCAGCGGGATGCCCTTCAGCCAGGCGCTCGCTGCCAGCATTGCGCTGGCAAACAGCGGCCAGGAGTACGCGTAGATCACGTCCACGCCTTTGCTGAAGAGCACCGCCAGGCTGCTGCTGATCCCAAAGGTGCAGTTTTCCATGAACCGGCTGAGCAGCGTGGACCTGCGCGAAAAAGTAGAAAAAACCCGCGTGACCGTGTAACCCCCCGCGGTCGTTTCGCTCTGGTACAGCTTCCTTTTATACCCCGTGTAGATCCGCCCCCCCGGCTTGTTCGGGAAATCGGTGATCACCCGCACCTGCCAGCCGCTTTCGCTGCAGCGCCTCTGCCACCTGGGCGGAGGTCTGCGCCGAGATTACCGGCTCCGGCGGGAAGATCGCACTGACGATTAATGCCTTCATCTACGCTTCCCGGATCACCCGGCCGGGTTTCCCCCCGCCAGAGCGCCTGCCGGCACGTCGTGCGTCACCACGCTCCCCGCCGCCACTGTGCTGCCCTTCCCCAGATGCACGCCTTTCAGCACCAGGCTGTTCATCCCGATGAAGACCCCGTCCTCGATCACTACCGGCGCGGTCTTACCCGCCTTGGGGTCCGCCCGCCGCTCCGCAGCATCGCTTGGGTGAAAGTCGCTGTCGATGATCGTGCAGTTTGCCCCGACGAGCACCCCGTCCCCTATCGTGACGCTCTCTGCCGCGCAAAGGCTCCCGCCGGTCATGGCGAAGCCCTCCCCGATCCGCAGGACTGCGCCCGCCTGCCAGGTGCACAGGATCACCGCATGGTTCGCACCCAGCGGGTTCGCCCGGTTGCCGAGCGCAGGCTGCACCCCTCCCCGATCTCCAGCACGCTCTGCCGGTGGCGCTGCACGATCGGCACGCCGTACAGCCGCCAGCCCCTCCCCCATTTCACCCCCTGCAGCGCGAAAGCCAGCGCGCTCGCGGGTACGCCAGCCAGCGCCGCACCTCGTTCCACGCCTTCCAGGGGGTATACCGAGCCTGCTCCATTCCTCCTACACGCTCCCCTTCGCCTGGTTTTCACGGATCACCGCTGGTATAGGCTTTCCAATTTATCGATCGACCTCGATAGAGAGAATTCTTCTTCTACCAGGATTGGGCAGTTCGCCTGGTAGCGCAGATAAAGCTTGCGGTCATCCAACAGGCGGTCCATCGCCTCGGCAAAGCAATCCGGGTCGAAAGGTGTCACTTCTGCCACTCGGCCGCGCAGCAGGTCTGCGATCTCGCACCCCTCCGTGACCACCATCGGTGTACCCGCCTGGCAGGCTTCCATCAGCACCGATGGAAAGGTATCGGTTCGCGCCGGCAAGACGAATAAATCAGCATCGCGATATGCTGCATACACTTCATCCCCAGCGAGTAATCCTATCAATATCACCCTATCGCTAACCCGATAACGCTGGATCAGTTCCTTTACTTCACCAAGTTGTCCGTCATCCGGTCCGACGATCGCCAGCTGTGCCTCACGGTGCTGCATGCGGGCGAAAGCCTCCACCAGCATGTCCGTCCCTTTCTTGCGGTTGATCCGTCCCAGGAAAAGGATCAATGGGCGATCGGTAGCAATCCCATACATGTGGCGGAATCCGCCTCGCACAGCAAATACCCCGGCTTGCTCCATTTCAATTCCATTCGGAATGATCTCGATTTTTTCGGGGGGTACCCCCTCGCTCGATTGCTTGTTCGTGTTCGCTAGACTGCAAGGCAATCAAGGCGCTCATTCCCTCCAGCTCAGCTTTACCCAGCCAGCGGTCGTAGAGCCTCTTGAGCAGGAACGTGTTCACGATCACCGGCAGCTCTCCATGCGGTTGAAGGATATAGGGGATTCCAGCCTTCCGTGCTTCTCTGATGACCTGTAAGCCGATGAAATTGCGGTATCCGTGGAGATGCACCACATCGTACTGACTGATGTTTTTCTGCAAAAATCCACCCAATTCTGGCAGCCAGGTCGGTCCAAAAGTTCCCGGCCACCAGGGCAGGTTCCAGGTCTTGAAATAGGTGACATTTATGCCATCCACCTTTGTTGAAAAAGTTTTATCTTGGAGCCTCGCCCGTTTGTCCAGTAAATTCGTGCAAATGACTGTTACCTGGTGGTTTCTCTGAATTAATCCCTTACTCTGGTGATAAACATTTCGGACAGGGCCTCCCCAAGGATAGGCTGGCGGAAAACCAATAGTGACCATCAAAATGTTTATGTAATTACTCATCTCGAATAGTTTCTAGGGCAAGAATTGTCTTCAGAAAAGTTATGGAGACACCGGTGGTGATTGGGTTTCAGCTTGGTTGATGATCAGGTTGCTAAAGCAAACCGCTGAAAATATTTTTAATTAAATCGGTGCTCTAACTGGCGGTTTGCTCCTAAGTAAACCCATTTTAAGTTGCTTGTTTCTTCAGAAATCTCTAGTTGGGTTTATTTAATCTATCACATACCTTTGATTTGACTATTAATTGATAACGGATGAGAATAAATTTTCGTTTTAATAATTCTTTTATTCCTGGATTTCGGCGAAACAAGCCAGAATAGAATCCCGGGAATTGCTACAAAACCCAGGGTCATGAGCCCCCAATAATCATGACTCCCCCATACTATCCACATTACGCCCAGCCAGCTCACTCCAACGGCTTTTACGATCAATGGGCTTTCATCTTCCAGCATTCCATCCATTTTTCGGGTGATGAATCCCATGGCTGCCATCAGCAGGATCACTCCGATCAATCCACCATCGCTGTAAAATCCACCGACTAAGGTAGATTTACTCCCGTAGAGCATATCCTCGATTAATGGAGAGCTGTCATCACGCTGGTTGTCCTCGCAGCCAATCCATTAAAAAGTACTTCTGCGGGAAGTTTCGGTTCGGGATCCAGCCGGTAAGGATGTAGTTGATCAGCGGTATACCATAATCGTACCCGGTGAGATGGTCTTTACTATAGCTCTCCAGGTAAAAGGTGGGCAGCATGGCTGCATCCGGGCTGGGATCACCCCGCTTACCTTCGTCGGGAGCTGTTCGGCCAGCGTAAGCACCTCAACTCCACTGGTATCTAGGCTCCAATCCGCATGACCTCTGAGCTGTAAGATCGCTGCTGACAGGAACGATTAATCCGCTGAAGAGAAGCCTGGGCCATGCCCGGTGACTCCGCAGTGTGTCGACAATAGAAAGGGCAATAATTACTGAAACAATTGTGTACCTGGACCATCCGTAGGGCAATGCCAGGATGATGAATAGAGTAAATAAGCCCCAACCGGTGATCCGCAGCATATAGGTATTGCTCAGTAAAAGGTAAAAGATAGGGACAAAGAGCAGCATATATGCCGAATACTGGTAGCCGGTGATCTCCCCTGTAAAGCGTCCTCCTTCAATGACCAATACATCTGCGGTAGAGACCACATTTGCCCGAAAAACGACCAGGGAATACAGTCCAATTATGACGAATAAAATCATAACAACAGCCTGGATTGGCGAGATGTGACTGCTCTGTTTGAGTCCCCAGCGGACAGTCTGCGTAGTGGTTTTAAGGTAAGACATGAAATAAACTGCGATGGCGACTGTCACAACCGTCAAGACCCATAACCCACGCGGATATCCGCCCGAAACGTCTAAGAAGATTTCATACCGGGACAAATCATTGCTGAGTAATGAAAAAGTTGGGTGCAGGAAAAAATACAAGCAAAATGCCAGCCATGCCCAGAATCCGAAGAGGTTCCAACGCCATAAATGATGCTCTAATCAGAAAATAGGCCGCTATAAATAGACATATACCGATTACAAGACATGGATGAGGAGTAATTGATAGATATCCATAGTCGGGCTATTGTATATTTATACTTTTTCGACTCACCCGTAATATCGCCTGAATAAATCTTTCAGAAAAAACCGGGTACGACAAATTTTCTTCGGCGTATTTTCTGGCATTTCGCGACATATACCCGAGTAAATCACGGTCGTGATAAAGCACATCTAATTTTTCACTTATGGCAGCGCTATCCCGAATTGGAACGATGAACCCATCGATGTCATTTCGGACTACGGATCCCGCGTTCGGTGTAGTTATCACTGGCACACCGGAAGCTAATGCTTCATAGGTTGCAAGGGCAGATCCTTCACAGATGCTTGGCAGCACCAATACATCCGCCCAATTTAGCAGTGCCGGAACATCTTGCATCGGTATGATCCCAAGCAGATCAAATTTTTCTGTTAAATTATGAACGACTGCCGGATTAAGATAGATTCCGCCTGCCACTTTAACCGAATATTTTGTTGGATCTAAATACTGAAAAGCCTGGTACAAATATTGGATTCCTTTTCGGATTGAGACCGATCCGAAAAATAAAATCTTGATCTTGTCATTTTCAATGATTTGCTTCGATGGTTTATATTGTTCAATATTGATCGCATAGGGCACAACCAGTAAGCGGTCCTTCGTCACGCCGCATTTCTGTAGTCCTTCCGCTACGAATTCTGAACCTACATGAATGCCGTCCGCGATTTCCCATTCCTCCTGTTCGCGCTCATTTACCCTATTAATCCGTAACTCCGCAGGCTTGCCCTCCCAATCCTGCCACAATCCAAACTCCTCCTCCATAAGCGCCATTAATATTGGATACGGAGCAATCGATTGATGCAAGATGCACTTTACCCCGTGAGCTTTTGCCTTCTTAAAAAATTCCAGGGAAGAGTTATTGCGACCGTAGACTGCGTCTATATTGAATGTTTGGTTTCTGGCAACCCATTTCGCAAATCTGGAGCCAAAATAAGTAGTGAAAGTCGATTACGCTGCGAAGGAGTAAGCGGTAATCTGAGGCCGCCTGAAAAGCTGATCCCTATTAGATTCGATCTTCGTACGTACTTAGCCGGAAAATTAACTATTGTACGTCCAGCGATCTGCTTGTTGACTTTCCCCGGTAATTTAGAAATAAGAGCTCGAATTGCCTTATCGATGCTGTTATCCGTGAAGAAGAAGTCTGTATAAAAGGTATTTAGCATTCCTTTTTCATACAGGATGCTCGGGACTGCATAATGCAGTACAGCACCCATATGAGCGACATCAATTTTATATTGACCATGTGGGTCTAATCTGGTCTCAACCACACATATATATCCTGAATTAACCCTGAGGGACTCAATTTAATCGATTTAGCTGGTTTATTGAGATAAAACTGGGCAGTTCGCGATTCCAGATTGCGATTGCAGTTGGTTTATTCTGTTCTCCAAATCATCCAACGCGTTTTGCGGCGCGTAATCTGCCGATAATCCTTCGGATAACCTTAAAGCTTCCCGATAAGCGCAGATTGCGCTTTCAATATTCTGAGCTTTCTCATTGTATATGCCGTATTCTCTCATGAGCAAATATTTGGATTGCGGTAATGTGGCTTTTCTGAATGCATCCAGCAGGAGATTGATCGCGCCATCAACATGACCATGTTGAGCCTCTATCCTGGCAATATTGATAAACGGTTCCGACCAGATGGTCGGGTACCAATCCCCAGCCAGGGAATAAGCTCTCTCAGCTTCTCTGTAATTCTCTATTTCTTCCAGATGCATCCCCAGGCTGTTGAACAAAACCGCTGTCCTGTACGGGTTTACGTATCCCGGGCTCAGCTTAACCTGGTCGATGCAATCGAGATAAATCGCCAATCCGTCCCAATTATTCGTGGAAAAGGCTCTGTCGGCTAGTAATAGCATGGTCGGTTTGGAATTGATTCTCTGGAGCTGGTTGCATGCTGCTGGGTAATTGGCTCGGTAATCCTCAATCTGTGCAAGAAAGTATGGGGAAAATACTGTGCCTGTACTTCCTGATTTTATAAACTCAGAGTAGAGGTGGTCCGCACTTACCAGGTCATCTTGATTGAGCAGCTTTTTTATACATAAGGCATATTTTGGGTATGTGAGGTCGTATCCAGAGCATGCCTCAGGTTTGATTTTCAGGGCTAAATTCTTTATATCTCGTAAGGCAGCCAGGTTCACACTGAGCGTTTTGAGTAATCCTGGAGAATACAATACCAGGGTTGAAATTCCAATCACTGCCAGGAGAACCCAGGTCACGAATCGATTTATCTTTAGCATACGTTGAAATCGTTTATGTAGATCGCGGGATCAATAGGAGCTTGCCGCTTGTCTGGCTCGCATAAGTGCTTTTTTGGCGGTAAGAAAATCATCCCTTTGGGGCAGGATCAGCTTCCTGATTGGGAAGGAATATTTTTTATACAAGAACACAAACAAATAAACGCAGGTGATCGAATAGGCAATCAACGAGGTCACCGCCGCGCCGATGATGTTCCAGCGCGGGAGCAGCAGGATGAGGAAGGTCACCGTGGCAATCAAGCTGATCACCTCCCCGTAGGAAGACACGATCGGCTTACCCACCCCCTTCAATACGGAAACCATCAGCGTATTCAGGCCAGCCACCACCCCCGCAATCACCAGGATGATCGCAGCCGTTACTGCCGGCGCGTAATTCTGCCCGAACAAAAGCGGTATCAGCCAGGCAGCCGCTATCCCCAGGAATAATCCTGCCAGGCAGCAGCCCCACAGGTTGAGCCTGAAAAAACGCTCGATCAAATCCCTCTGGACGTTCAAGTCATTCGTACGTGAGATAGACGGGAATGAGACTGCCGCGATAGCGTTCGAGATGATATTTACCCCGTTGCTGTAAGTGACGCCTACGACGTAAAAACCGAGCATAGCCGGGGCGATTAATACCGACATTGCCATTTGGTCTAATCGTAGATTTAATAACGAAGAAACGTTGCCTAATTGAGCGCGGATACCATAACGGAGCATTTTCTTCAACAATATCCATTGATAATTCCAGTGGATCCAGCCGCTTCTCCATAAAATTATGAGCTGGTAAATCAGCACCGTTAAATTTGCCAGTAAAAGCGAGATGGTGCAGTTCCATACAGTAAATTTCCCTTGCACCCACAGGTACACCAGGCCAATAAGGTAAACCGCACTCACCAGGAAACGCACCAGGTTGAAAGTGCGCATCTGCAGCCTGCCCTGAAAGATCGAATTTTGGTAAAGTGTCAGCAGGTTTAAGGGAATAAATAGCAGGAATAACAGCCCGGTTGCGATAATCGCGCTGTTATATTGGTGCAGCAGCAGGGGCAGCAGGATCAACCCGATGGGTATGAGCACAATCGATTGGAATATGCCGGCAAAAATGGCGCCCGTCCAGATCGACGGGACATCGTCCCCCTCCCTCCCCGTAAAATACACCACCGATTCCACCAGTCCCAGGCTGCCCAGCACCGCCAGCACGTTCGGCCAGATCATCACCGCGGTCAGCTCGCCTTTGCCTGCCGGTCCGAGCAGCCGCGCAGTCAGGATCCCGGTGGCGATGTTGACGCATAGAATAGCGATGGACGTGCCGAAGGTGACTACGATGTTCTTAAGCATTTCGTTTTTTTCAAAACCAATCTCGAGCTCCTAGCGCATGCTCACCACCTGGCTTTCCCAACGGTGCCACTTCCCGTGGTGCTTCTCCAGCAGCTTGCGCCCTTCACCCGGCGCTTCTTGCCCGCTCAGCTCCAGGTCGGCGTCCACCATGATCCGCACCAGGTCTCGGAAAAAGATGCGCGGCTCCCAGCCCAGCTCCTGGCGCGCCTTCGTCGGGTCCGCCAGCAAGTAATCCACCTCCGTCGGGCGGAAGTAGCGCGGGTCGATCTCGACGTAGTCGCCCCAGTCCAGGTTCACGTAGCCGAAGGCCTCCTGCAGGAACTCCCGCACCGAGTGCGCCTCCCCCGTCCCGATCACGAAGTCGTCCGCCCGCTCGTGCTGCAGCATCTTCCACATCGCCGCCACGTAGTCCGGCGCGTAGCCCCAATCGCGCCGCGCCTCCAGGTTCCCCAGGAACAGCTTCTTCTGCTTCCCCGCTTTGATCGCCGCCACCGCCCGGGTGATCTTGCGCGTCACGAACGTCTCCCCCCGCCGCGGCGACTCGTGGTTGAACAGGATCCCGTTGCAGCCGAACAATCCGTACGCCTGGCGGTAGTTCCGGGTCATGTAGAAGGCGTAGACCTTCGCCGCGGCATACGGGCTCTGCGGCTGGAACAGCGTCCCCTCGTTCTGCGGCGGCGGCGCGCAGCCGAACATCTCGCTGGAAGATGCCTGGTAGAACCGCGCCCCTACCCCGCTCTTGCGGATCGCCTCCAGGATGCGCATCGTCCCCAGCCCGGTCACGTCCCCGGTGTATTCCGGCAGGTCGAAGCTCACCCGCACGTGGCTCTGCGCCGCCAGGTGGTACACCTCCTCCGGGCGGATGTTGTAGATCAGCTCGATCAGGTTGCCCGACGCTGCCACGTCGCCGTAATGCAGGTGTAGGTTTACCCCATTCTGGCTGTGCGGATCGTTGTACAGGTGATCGATGCGGCTGGTATTGAAGCTGCTCGCCCGCCGGATCAGCCCGTGCACCTCGTAGCCCTGGTCAAGCAGCAGCTCTGCCAGGTACGAGCCATCCTGACCGGTAATGCCTGTGATCAATGCTTTTTTCATACTTTTCCTTTGACCGAAATCCATCCTTCTTCAAGGTTGTCTCCGCGCTCCGCCCTTCCGACACCCGCGGATTTTGTTAATCATATTCGTGGAGAAGCCCCGCCTCCGGCCCAACGCTTCCTGCCTAAGGCTTCCTGCCTCAGGCTTCTGCCTCAGGCTTTCCTTCCGCCGCTCGGGCTCACTGCTTCCCTGTCTCGCTGCCCTTGCGCTTCTCCGGCTTTTTTACCTGCTGGATCTGCCCGGCATCCAGCTCAACCTGCACCTTCCTCTGGCTGCCCAGGAATTCCAGCAGCACCCGCACTCGCTCGTTGCCCGGCAGGCGCGCGTCGAAGATCGCTTCGTAGCCTTTGAACGGCCCTTCGTTGATGCGCACCGTATCGCCTGTATTCAGACCGGCGAACACCTCCCCGCCTGCCGCCTGGATCTCCTCGACCTTGCGCCGCACCTCGTAGATCAGGTGGTCGGGGACGATCGCCGGCTCCCCGCCGAAGGTCACCAGCCCAACCGAATACGGCATCCACTGGAAGCGGGAGAGGCCGCTCTCTTCCAGGTCCGCCCGCAGGAACATGTAGCCTGGGAAATAGGGCTGCAGCTTGCGGGCACGCGGGTTCACCCGGTGCACCCGCACCCGCGGTAAAAAGACCTCCATCCCCTGCTCCAGGGCGTGATGCCAGAGCGCCTCCTCTTTGCGCGGCTTGCTGCGCAGTGCATACCAGAACTTAGCCATGTGCTGACCTCAATCCCACTCAGCGACTGCCATTGCCTTGATTGCCCCCCGCAGCCGCGCTCAGGACGCCGGGCTGCCATTTCAAGGCGTCGAAGCTCTGCTGGGTGATCAGGAATCGCAGCCGCCCTTTTTCCACGACCAGGCGAATTTCCCCGAACTCACCCAGGGAAGCCAGCGCCTCGTCGATCATCGCGATCTGCTCGTCCTGTAAGAACCGGTACCTCGCCGGAGAAAGGCTGCCGCCGGTCAATGCTTTCTTGGTCAGTTCTTCGCTCATGGGATACCTCGTTGGTGTCAGCTTGATAGCTTGTTGCAATGTGTGTTTCTGTGGAAGGATATAGCAAAAAAGGCTTCGTGGGCTCTTTCACCTCTGCGAAGGCTTCTCTCTGCTTAAGGGTAGATTAATAAATGCCAGGTTAGTGTACTCCAGGACCGGTCTAATGAGCAACCCTATCAGTTTATTGCGCTGTGCGTCAGCCAGCTCAAGCCCTGGCGCAGCAGCCACAGCGGCGCCAGCAGCAGGAGCTGGATTGCCAGGCTGATCCCGAAGACGAATGCCACGACCTCGAGCACGATATTGAGCAGCGGCGCAAGGTTTGTCATCAGCCAGGGCCCCGCCCCCGCCAGCAGGCTCACCCCCAGCAAGATCGCCGCGGCCACCAGCAGCGGGAGCCATGCCCTGCGGTCGGAGGCGGAGGGCAGCATGGTGCTGCTGACGGTCACCACCAGGTAAACCCAGATCCAGAAATCGGGCTGGCCCACCAGCCGGGTAATTCCCGCCTGGATCGCCGCGGGACCTTCGCTGAGCACCAGCCGGTACAGCTCGGGCAGGTCAAATTGGACGAGGCCGACGTAGCCCACGAAGACCACCCCCGCCAGCAAAGGCGCCGCCCCGATCAAGGCATCCCGCAGCCAGTCCGTCGAAGCCGTCTCTACGTAGCCCAGCTGCAGGCGCCCGTTCGGCAGCGCCTTAGGCAGCAAGGAGAACTTCCCCGTCCGCACTCTTAACAGGCGGGCAGTCACGTAATGGCTGCTCTCGTGCAGCAGGATGCCCGGAAAGAACAAGATGGAAAAAAGCATCGTGGAGATATCGATCCGCCGGGTGAGCAGCAGCAGCACCCCCTGCACTTCCTTGTGGAGGTGCCGCTGCGCAAATAAAAGTGGCCCCAGCAGAAGCAGGAGCCACACGACGCCGCGCCACTCAGCCAGCATCGACTTTTACCGCCCTGCCCGCAAGCGGCAGGTCATTCGCCGGCCATCGCCGCCGGGCACGCCCGCAGGAATATCCTCACCGGCAGGCTCCCTCCCGGTCACCCCGTTGCAGCCTGGACGATCTGGGTGAAGTCAGCCGATTTCAGGCTGGCTCCGCCAACCAATGCCCCATCGATCTCGGGCATGTGGAAGAACTCAGCCGCATTCGCGCTGTTCACCGATCCGCCGTACAGCACCCGTATCGCCTGGGCTAATTCGGCGCCGAACAGCTCCCTCAGCGCCGGACGGATAATGTCACCCACGACCGAATTGGCGCCCTCAGCGGTAGCCGCACGCCCGGTTCCGATTGCCCACACGGGCTCGTAGGCGATCACCAGTGCGGTGCTGCCAGTCTCCGGGGCTTCCTCGTCCAGGCTGATCCCAGCCAGGCCTTCCTTCAGCTGGCGCGAAACCACTTCTACAGTCTTCCCGGTCACATTCTCATTCAGCGTCTCGCCCACACACACGATCGGCGTCAGCCCGTGCAGCAGAGCGGCTTCTACCTTCCTGCGCACGGTCTCATCGCTCTCGCCAAAATAAGTGCGCCGCTCCGAGTGACCGATGATCACAAAACGGCACAGCTCCGCCACCATAACCGGAGAGATCTCCCCGGTGAATGCCCCCGAGACCTCCCAATGCATATTCTGAGCGCCCAGCCCGATATCCGTCCCTTCCAGGAGCGCAGCCGCGGCCAGCAGGGAGCTGAACGGCGGGCAGATCACCTTCTCCACCCCCTGGATAGCTTGCAGCCCGGGAACGAGCTCAGACACCAGATGGCGGGTCTCCGCCACAGTCTTGAACATCTTCCAATTTCCAGCAATGAATGGTGTGCGCATGCATTCCCTCACATATGAAATCAAGTCCAGAAAACCCAGCAGGGGATGCCGGCCTCGGCGTATCTCGCCTCTACCGGCTGCTCCGAAGGATTCCGGTCCTACTTGTCTTGCAGCGCGACCAGACCCGGGAGGGGGATCCCCTCCAGCATCTCGAGCGAAGCACCGCCGCCGGTTGAGATGTGGGTGATCTTATCTTGCAGCCCCGCCTGGTTGATCGCCGCCACCGAATCGCCGCCTCCGATGATCGAGATCGCCTGGCTGTCCGCCACTGCTCGCGCGACCTCAACTGTGCCTGCGGCGAACTTCGGGAATTCGAACACGCCCATCGGTCCGTTCCAGACCACCGTTCCCGCGGTGTGGATCACCCTGGCGTATGCTTTGGCGGTCTCCGGTCCAATATCCATGATCCGCCAGCCATCCGGGATCGGCCCCATATCCATCGTTTTAGTCGCAGCTTCTGCCTCGAACTTGTCCGCGATGACTACGTCCACCGGCAAGCGGAGCTTGCCATACCCGGCAGCGATCAGCTCGCGCGCGGTATCGAGCGCCTCATCCTCGACCAGCGAATCGCCAACCGGATAGCCCTGGGCTTTGAAGAAGGTGTTCGCCATCCCCCCGCCGATCTGCACCTGGTCGGCTTTTTTCAGCAGGTTGCGGATTACCCCGATCTTGTCGCTGATCTTCGCCCCGCCCAGGATGGCTAAAAACGGCCGCTTCGGGTTTTCAATTGCCTGGTCCAAATACTTGATCTCGTCTTCCATCAAGAATCCGGCTACCCCCGGCAGGATATGGGCGACCCCTTCCGTGGAAGCGTGCGCCCTGTGCGCCGACCCAAAGGCGTCGTTGACGTAGATGTCCGCCAGGGATGCCAGCTGTCCAGCCATCTTTGGGTCGTTTTTCGTCTCGCCTGGGTAGAAGCGGGTATTTTCCAGCAAGAGCACCTGACCCGGCTGGAGGGCGTGCGCCGCTTTCTCGGCTTCCGGTCCTACGGCTTCAGGGCAGAAAGCTACCGGTATTCCCAGCAGACCGGAAAGGTAGCTGGCTACAGGCTGCAGGGTATATTTCGGATCGGGCGCGTCCTTTCGGTCTTCCCAGGTGCGAGCACAGGATCACCGCGGCTTTGTGCTCCAGCAGGTACTGGATCGTCGGCAGCGCCGCACGGATGCGTGTATCATCTGCCACTTTCCCGTCTTTGATCGGAACGTTGAAATCCACCCGCACCAGGACGCGCTTCCCGGTGACGTCGATATCTTTAACAGTCTTTTTATTGAACATCGATCCTCTCCCTTAGGGGCGCAGAGGAGTTTGGCCCTTTAATCCCTCGTTGATAGGATACCCAAGCCGTGCGAGAATATTGACGGCAGCCTGCCGCCAATTGTGGATAAGCCAAACTCCTGAGTAGAAAATCCCTGGTCAGTTTATAGGTACTTCGCCAGCAAGGCTGCCAGATCGGCAGTGCGCACTGAGTAACCCCATTCGTTATCGTACCAGGCGACCACTTTCGCAAAGGTGCTCTCGCCTTTACCCAGCATGGTCAGTGAACGGCAAATCCACCGATGAGCTGTGGGTATCTCCCTTGTAGTCGATGCTTACCAGCGGCTCGTCCACTGCAGCCAGGATGCCTTTCAGTGGACCAGCAGCAGCATCCCTAAACGCCTGGCGCAGCCCTTCAGTGGTCGTCGCCTTTTCAATCTCCACCGTCAGATCGATCACTGAGACGGTGGACGTGGGCACGCGCAGAGAGTAGCCATCCAATTTGCCTGCCAGGTCGGGAATGACCAGCTTGAGGGCGCGCGCCGCCCCGGTGGTTGTGGGGATGATCGACAGAGCTGCAGCCCGCGCTCGCCGCAGGTCGCTGTGGGGCAAGTCCAGGATTTTTTGATCGTTGGTGTAGGCGTGGACGGTGACCATAAAACCGCGCACGATCTTGAACTGAGTCATTGACTACCTTGGCTGCCGGCGCCAGACCATTGGTCGTGCACGAAGCATTCGATATGACGTGATGCTTGGCAGGGTCGTACATCCCTTCATTAACGCCCAACACAACGGTCAGGTCTTCTCCTTCGGAGGGAGCGGTGATGATCACTTTCTTAGCGCCGCCTTTCGTAATGTGGTTGACCGCGCCTTTGACAGTCTTTCCCTTTTTATTGACCCCATCTTCCTTTATAGTAAAGAGCCCGGTGCCTTCAACGACGATATCTATGCCCAGGTCGCCCCAGGGAATGTTCGCCGGATCGGTCTCTTTAAACGCCTTCACGTACTTACCGTCTACGTATATACCGTCTTCGCCCAGCTCGATCTGCCCATCGAAGCGACCGTAGTTCGAGTCGTACTTGAGCAAATGTGCCATCGTGGGCAGGTCGCCGATGTCGTTGAACGCCACCACCTCCAGCTCGTCCGGGTGATGGTCCCGGATCGCCTTCAGCACCTGGCGACCAATCCTGCCAAATCCATTGATACCAACACGGGTAGTCATGCCAAACCTCCTGAGTTTATTTTGTGAATTTTGCTTCCATGCGGTTGCAATATTTTGTTTGTAGGAACCCAAACCACTATTCTACCAAAGGTCCGGTCCGGTCTTCAAGCAAATCGATAATTTCTTGCGCTAATTTCTGTGACTCGTGCCGCCAGGGATGCAGCGGGTCTACTACACCCGCCCGGTGGATCGGATACATATGCTCAAGATCGTCCTCAGACTTTACCCACTCCTCTTTTTCCGGCAGTTTCCCTTCGAACAGGTCGTTGATCACCGCCGTATCGAAAAAGCCGCTGCCGATATGGGTTTCTATTGCCCGGATGTGATCTCCAGCCGTAAATCCATCGGTCTCGCCGGTCTGAGTAGCCACGTTGCAAACGTACACTTTAAAGGCGCGGCTGGCGCGCACCGCTGCCATCAGGTCTGGCACCAGCAAATTGGGCAAGATGCTGGTATACAGGCTTCCCGGTCCGATCACGATCAAATCTGCCGTGAGCAGCGCCTGGATCGACTCGGGGAAGGCTGGCGGGCTGCCGGGTTCCAGCCAGACCCGCAAAACTTTACCTACACTCTTCGGGATGCGGCTTTCGCCTTCGACGCGCACTTCTCTTGCCATGACCGGCAGGACCACGTCGGCATCCAGGCGCACATCGTGCAGGGTTGAGGGTAAAACCCGCCCCGAGACCGCCAGGACCCTGCCCGATTCAACCACGGCTTCCTCGAAGCTCCCGGTGATCTCTGCCAGCGCGCTGATAAACAAGTTGCCGAACGAATGCCCGTCTAACCCCTCGCTGCTATCTGGAAAGCGATATTGGAACAGCTGGCTCAGCAAAGCCTCGTCGTTGGAGAGCGCCGCCAGGCAGTTGCGAATATCCCCGGGAGGCAGGATGCCTAAATCTTTGCGCAGCCTGCCCGATGAACCGCCATCATCCGCAACCGTGACAATTGCCGTGATATTGTGTGAGTAATGTTTCAGGCCGCGCAGCAGCGTCGCCAGGCCGTGCCCGCCACCGATGGCGACAATGCGCGGCCCGCGCTCGCGCTGCCGGTGAACCCGCAGGGTATCCACAACCGAACGACCCGGGCGTAAGAATGGCGCCATGATCGAGCGGTTCAGCTCCCAAATGCCGAACAAGATCATCCCGAGACCCAGGCTCCCGAAAATAAGGGCGCGCAGGGGTCGCGGTAAAAAGCGCAAAGAAGCTGTCGAGAGGATCTGCAGCAGGAGGACGTTATCCGGAGAGTTACGGTACACTTCCAGGATGATTACCGCGAATCCAACTGCAATCAGGGTAATGCCCAGGAAAATAAAGAAAAACCATCTCTTTACCCCCAAACCGGGTACTAACCAGCCCAATAAATTGGTCAGCCCGTTCAGGCGCTTGCTGCCCTTAGGAGCCTGCTTACCATTCATATTGATGCATCATAGCAGTCTTTGAAAGACTCGTCAACGGACAGGTTGAACAGCCGGGTCGTGGTTACGCAGTGAAGCAATAGTCCGGCAATTCTCAGCGAACTGCTAAGTCCTTTAAATAAACCTCGCTCGTGATGCTCCAGGGATTGCACACTTTAGATCCTCTCCCTTGAAAGCATGAATAACCCGAATAATGCTATACTTGCACGCGATTAACTGAGTCCCCTGGTCGCTCAAGAAAGTGAGCATATGCAAAAGATTACCAAACGCTGGCAGGTTTCCCCGAAGCTATCTCCAGAGGCAGATGCAAACCTCGCCGACTACCCTCCGGTCTTGCGCCAGGTCCTTTACAACCGGGGGCACTCAACCGCCGAATCAGCCAGGCTTTACCTGGAAGCCCAATCCCCACCCGGCGCGCAGCCAGAGAACCTGGGCGGCATTTCCACTGCCGCGGAGCGCATTCGCTATGCCATCCAACACCGCCAGCCGATCGCGGTCTATGGGGATTACGACGTAGATGGGGTCACCGCCACCGCGTTGCTGACCTCTGCCCTGTCCCGCCTGGGCGCGGACGTCCAGGGCTATATTCCGAACCGGTTCGATGAAGGTTATGGCTTGAACGTGGAAGCGCTGGACAGCCTCTGCGCTCAAGGCGTCAGGCTGGTGATCACCGTGGACTGCGGGATTCGCTCCAACCCCGAAGTCGACCACGCGAACCGCCTGGGTCTCGACATGGTGATCACAGATCACCACCACCCCCTGGGCGATCTTCCCCCGGCGCTGGCAATCGTCAACCCCAAACAACCCGGTGAGACTTACCCTGAGAAAGACCTGGCGGGAGTGGGTCTGGCGTACAAGCTGGCTTGTGCCCTCGCATCCGATCCCGGGCTGGGGTCACCCGGCGCTTCCCCAGGCGATGACCTGGATCTGGTCGCACTGGGGACGATTGCCGACCTGGCTCCATTGACCGGGGAGAACCGCTCCCTGGTCCGGGCCGGGTTGAAGCAGCTGCAGAGGCCGCGCCGGCAGGGAATCCAATCCCTGATCCTGGCTTCCGGCTTGCAGCCGGGGACGATCACTTCCAGCGACATCGGCTTCGTCCTCGGGCCGCGCCTGAATGCGGCCGGGCGGCTGGATTCTGCCCTGGCAGCCTTGCAGCTGCTCTTGACGGAAGACGTGGCAGCCGCTGGGCTTCTCGCTCAGCAGCTCAACGACCAAAACCGGCAGCGCCAGGAGATCACCCGCCAGATCCAGGGGGAAGCCGAGCGGCTGGCTTTTGAGCGCGACCCACACCCGCTGCTCTTATTCGCCGCCCGCGAGGATTTTAATCCAGGCGTGGTCGGGCTGGCTGCTTCCCGCCTGGTCGAGCGATTTTACCGCCCGGCGATTGTTGCCCACAAGGGGGACGAGTACACGCGCGCTTCCTGTCGCAGCATCCCGGAATTCCACATCACCGATGCGCTCGATAAATGTGCTGAGCTGCTCGAGCATCATGGCGGGCACGCTGCCGCGGCAGGCTTTACGGTCCGCAATGCTAACCTGCCGCTTCTGATTGAGCAGCTGGATTTCCTGGCGGCGGAGAAGCTGGCGGGTCTGGACCCGCGCCCTGTGCTCGTGCCTGATCTGGAAATCTCCCTTTGGGACTTAAAACCGGAAATTATCGGCTACATGCAGTGGCTGCAGCCCACCGGCTATGGCAATCCGGAAGCGTTGTTCGTCTCCAGAAACCTGCGCATCACCCGGTCGCGCACCGTCGGGAGGGAAAGCGCCCATCTAAAATTGACTGTAACCGATGGCTTTATCACCTACGATGCAATTGCTTTCAACGCCGGAGATTGGATCGACCACCTGCCACCCCGCATCGACCTGGCCTATACCTTTGAGCTAAACGAGTTCAATGGCAGAACGAGTCTGCAGCTCAACGTTCGCGATTTGAAACCATCGGGATCGAGCGAATAAACGCGTGCTATAATTTAATAAACCTATAGTTCATTTTTTCACTCTCCCGAGGCCTGGATGAGTTCCAAACATATCGTAAAGAACGAGCAGGATTTGGATATGGCAACCCCACAATCGTTCATACCGCCTCCGATTACAAGCGTCGAGGATACCGGGCTTAGCTCGCTCTGGCTGCAAGACCTGGCTTTGAAAGTATTTTATTTCCAGGGATTCCTGAGCGGTTTTAAAGTAGCAGAGGAGATGACCCTCCCCTTTACCGGGGTAGTAGATGGCTTGCTGGAAAACCTCAAGCGCGAAAAATTCATCGAGGTGCGCTCGAGCCAACAAACTGGCCTGGGAGAAGGGTCATACCAGTATGCCATCACCGGGGCTGGGATCGATCGCGCCCGCGAAGCATTGGATCGCAGCCAATACGCCGGGCCTGCGCCAGTGCCAATCCAGGCTTACAACGATTCGATCCGCCGCCAAAGCCGGGCGCGCACGATCATCACGACCAGCCAGCTGCGCCAGGCGCTCAGCGAATTGGTCCTCACCGAAGCGCTCATCCAGCGCATCGGTCCTGCGGTGAATTCGGGGACCTCCATTTTCATCTATGGGCCGCCTGGGAATGGAAAAACCAGCATCGCTAAAGGGATCGGATCCATCTTGCTCAGCGAGAATATGTATATCCCTTACGCGATCTACATCGACGGTCAGGTGGTGAAGCTCTACGACTCTGTGAACCACGTTCTCGCTCAAGATTCTGGCAGCGATACTCCCCGTAATACCAATCCCTTGCGCACGGGCAGCCGCCGCGACCCGCGTTGGGTGCGCATCCAGAGACCTTTTATTATCACCGGCGGAGAATTGACTCTGGAAGGTCTGGATCTTGTATTCGATGACGTGCACAAGTTCTATGAAGCGCCGTTCCAGGTCAAAGCGAACGGCGGTATATTGTTAATCGATGATTTTGGCCGGCAGCTGGTGCGACCGCGCGACTTGCTCAACCGCTGGATCGTGCCCCTCGAAAACCGGATCGATTACCTCACCCTCCATACCGGGCGCAAGGTCGAGATCCCCTTTGACGTCATGGTTGTCTTTTCCACCAACCTGCCGCCAAAAGACCTGGTTGACGAGGCTTTCCTGCGCCGGCTGAGGCACAAGATCGAGATTGGCGATCCGAGCTATGAAGCCTACCGGGAGATCTTCCAGCGAGTCGCTCAAAGCAAAGAGATCGAGTACGAAGACCAGGTCCTGGCTTACCTGCTCCAGGAGTGGTACATCAAACGCGGCCGCAAGCTGCGCGCCTCCCACCGCGCGATCTGTGCGACCAGATGCTGGACATCGCTCGCTTCCTGAGCATCGAGCCGATCATGACCAAGGACCTGATCGACCGGGCTGCCGAGGCGTATTTTGTCGAGTTATAGCAGAACCAGCTCACTTTCACCCAAATATGTGATTGGCCGTAAATTATTTTTACGAGATGATTCCCCCCGAATGGATATTGGGTGCAGAAAAACGGATTGCCCCCTACGTCAACCGAACACCCTTGACCTACGATCCGCAATTGGACGTCTATTTTAAGTGGGAAAATCACCAGGTAACCGGATCGTTCAAAGCGCGCGGCGCGGTAAATAAGGTGCTCACCCTCCAGCCCTGGGAGCAGGAGCGCGGCCTGGTTGCGGCCTCAGCCGGCAACCACGGGCAGGGAGTAGCCCTGGCTGGTAAGATCGTATCTGCCCCGGTGACTATATTCGCTTCTGACCAGGCGGTCCCGCTGAAAATTGCCGCGATGCGAAGCCCTCGGAGCCAGGGTGGTCCTCGTTCCAGGCGGGTACGGCGCAGCTGAAAAAGCTGGCATCGACTACGCTCAGGATAACCAGCTGGAATGGGTATCCCCTTACAACGATGGACAGGTGATCGCCGGGCAAGGCACCCTTGCCCTTGAAACCCTTGCAGACCTGCCGCCCCGGTCACAGCTGACCTGGGTGATCCCGATCGGCGGAGGAGGTCTGGCTTCCGGGATTGGCGCAGGGCTGGAAGCTGCCCAAAAGATGGCTGCCGATACCAACAGTCCGCAGCCGCACGGCATTCGACCGGTGGAATCCAAATTGGTCGCCGTACAATCGTACGCCTCGCCTTTTATGCACGCGCTGTATAATAACGGCTCTCAGGATGGCGTGGTCGAAGAACCCAGCCTGGCAGACGGCCTTTCAGGCGCGGTGCAGGACGGCTCGCTTACCATACCTCTCGTCCGCCGCTACATGGACGATACTACTGCTGGTCACAGAGGTTGAGATCGTCCAGGCAATCCGTTATGCCTGGGACCAATATCGTGAGAAGATTGAGGGTTCTTCTGCAGCTGCACTTGCCGCTGTTTTGACGGGTAAAGTTGTCGATCGACCGGCGGTGGTAATCATCAGCGGTGGAAATATCCAGCCAGAGATCCATGCTGCGCTGGTCCAGGCTGGGGAGCAGGTATGAGCGCTACTTATAAATTAACAATGACCCCGGAAGACTGGATGGTACTCTGTATGGCCCGCCAGGTGAAGAATGGCGAGCTGGTTGCGCAAGGGTTGGCTACACCGCTGGTCACGGCAGCTTACTTGCTTGCCCGGCATACTCACGCCCCTAACCTGTACTTTGCGTCTGCCATCGGTCAGGGAATGTGCCGCCAGCCCGCACCGCTGGCGTTGTTGAACGTCGAAAGCCTGTGGCTCGACCGGGCAATGACCCAGGTCGGCTTCGTCCAGGCAGCCGCAGACGTCTTGCCATGTCTGCGACCCAAGGAGTTTTTCCGGCCCGCCCAGGTGGATCCGTGCGGCAATTTCAACAATATCGCTTTTGGCAAGGATTACCACTGTCCGCGCTTGCGCTTACCAGGCACGGGGGGCATCCCGGACGTAACTACCTATATCGACGATATCCTCCTGTACGTCCCCCGCCATTCGCGGGTGACGTTCGTCCCTCAATTGGATTTCCTTTCCGGCCTGGGGCATCACCCGGCTCGCCGCGCCGGTTCAGGCCCGCGCTGCCTGATTACCGATTTAGGGGAGTTCGATTTCGCGCAGGGCAGGCTGCGCCTGGTGACCTACCATCCCGGCGTGGATATTGGATATATCCAAAGGAAGACCGGTTTTCCCCTCGAAATAGCCCCGGACGTGCACCCGACCGACCCTCCTGATCCCGAAGAAATCCGCTTGCTGCACGAAGAGATCGACCCTCTGGGAATCCGCTACCTCGAGTCGCTTAGCGGTTCCGAGCGGCGGCAGCGGCTGCACGAGATCATCGCGCGGGAATCGCGCCAGATCGAATCTCTCGAGGCATAGCCGGGTTCATTTAACATTCTGCGCAGCGTACAACGATGGTAATATTCTGTCAATGAAACGGTCGCTTTCCTCCTATTCGTTAATACTGTTTGTACTGTTATTATCCCTTTTGGCGACGCCGTTGACCGCCAGCTCTGCCGGATTTCAGAAACAAGCCAAGACCCCCCAGGAGAACGCGGCAGCCACTCTCCAAACGATGAGCCCGGAAGAGAAGATCGGGCAGCTATTCTTGATCACCTTTACAGGGAGCCAGGCTGGCCCGGATTCCCAGATCTACGACCTGATCAACAACCATTACGTCGGCGGAGCGGTATTGCTGGCTGAGAACGATAATTTCACCAGCGGTAAATCCTCTTTGGAGCAAATCCAGGCGCTTAACCGCCAGCTGCAATCCAGCCGTTGGGCAGCCGCAACTGAAACCCGGACGGATCCGGCGACCAATGCGACCTTTACACCTGCCTTTATCCCGCTCTTTATTGGCATTCCGGAGGAGGGAGATGGCTATCCCTATGACCAGATCCTGCACGGGGTTACTCCCTTGCCGAACCAGATGGCGTTGGGCGCAACCTGGAACCCCGATCTGGTCCTTGAGATAGGCAAACTCCTGGGTCAGGAGCTGCATGGTTTGGGTTTCAACCTGCTGTTAGGTCCCTCCCTGGACGTCCTGGAAGCTCCTTATTTGGAGAGCAAAAATAACCTGGGCACCCGGGCGTTTGGCGGAGACCCGTTCTGGGTCGGCGAATTGGGTCAAGCCTATGTTGAAGGAATCCACCTGGGAAGCGAGGGCAAGCTGGCGGTCAGCGCTACCCATTTCCCCGGTCATGGCGGCTCAGATCGCCCTCCTGAGGAGGAAGTCGCCACAGTGCGCAAATCGCTGGAAGAGCTGAAAAGTTTCGAGCTGGCGCCTTTTTTCAGCGTGACGGGAGATGCTCCGACGATCACTTCTACCGTCGATGCACTGCTGGTATCTCATATTCGCTACCAGGGATTCCAGGGGAATATCCGAGCTACTACTCGACCGATCAGTTTTGATCCCCAGGCATTCAGCCTGCTGTTGGGCTTACCGCCGATTGCCTCCTGGCGCGATCAGGGAGGTGTGCTGATCAGCGATAACCTGGGCAGCAAAGCCGTGCGCCGTTTTTATACCCTTACCAACCAGACCTTCGATGCCCGCCGGGTTGCACTGAATGCTTTCCTGGCAGGAAATGACCTGCTTTACATGGCTGATTTTACTTCGGACGATGCACCGGAACAATATGCAGCCACACTGCGCACATTGGAGTTCTTCACCCAAAAATACCGCGAGGATACTGCTTTTGCCAAACGGGTCGACGAAGCCGTCCTGCGAATCTTAACTTTGAAATATAAGCTGTACGGGGATTTTACGCTGAATAAAACGCTCCCGACCGCGGATAGCTTACCCTCCATTGGACAGGGAGATCAGTTTGTCTTCGACGTTGCCCGCGAATTCGGCAACCTTGATCAGCCCGTCACAGCAGGACCTGGAAACCTTGATCCCCGATCCGCCCAACCTGAGTGACCGGATCGTTTTTATTACCGATTCGCGCACCGCGCAGCAATGCACCCAGTGTCCGCTGGAAGATACGGTCCCGGTAAACGCATTGGAGAACGTCGTAATCCGCCGGTACGGACCTGCAGCAGGTGGGTTGATCTCGCCAGCCAATCTGGCCTCATACTCCCTGGCGGATTTAGAGCAGCTCCTGGCGGAGCCCGGCACGAACCTGCCCATCGAGCACGATCTCCAGCGAGCGCACTGGATCGTATTTTCTCTGCTGAACGATAGCACCACCGATCCTGCTTATCAGACTCTGAGCAAGTTTCTTAGCGACCGTCCAGAGCTGTACCAGCAGAAAAGGGTGATCCTGTTTGCGCTCAACGCACCTTACTACCTGGGTGCCACCGACATCTCCAAGCTGACTGCTTATTATGGCCTGTACAGCAAGGTCGCCTCATTCATTGACATGGCGAGCTACCTGCTGTTTCGCGAGCTCCAACCCGCCGGAGCGCTGCCAGTTTCTGTGCCCGGTGTATATGACCTCAATGCTGCTCTGTTCCCTGATCCAGACCAGGTCATCCCGCTGGAATTGGATCTGCCTCCTGGTCCAAGCCCAGATGGTACTTCCACCCCCGAGCCCACCCCAACGCCGCAGTACACCCTGGGTGACACGATCCCCCTGCGCACTGGCCTAATCCTGGACCATAACGGCAACCCTGTACCGGATGGCACGCCGGTTAATTTCATCATCGACCAGGGGACGGAGAGCATCCAATCAACTATAACCTCAGCGGGGATTGCCCGCATCGCCTATGTCGTAAATAATTACGGCGCACTCGAAATCCGGGCTGAAAGCGAGCCTGCCAAACAATCTGCGGTGTTAAAAATTGATATCCCCGCTCCTCCCGGTGAAGCTGGCAGTGTCACACCCACTCAACCGTCCACGCCAGAGCCTTCACCGACAGTCACCTCGACCGTGCCAGCTTACCCTCCACCCGTGCCAGCGGAGCCACCCCCGCACGTCCCCGGCTTAGCCGATTGGATTGTAGCGATCTTCGTCTCTGCGGGTATTGCCTGGTCGTTCTACCGCCTGGCTGTGCAGGCTGGTCAGGTCCGCTGGGCTGTGCGCGGCGGATTCTTAGCCTTGATCGGGGGAGTCTTGGCCTATATCTACCTTGCCTTACAGCTTCCGGGAAGCAGCTGGATTCTGCAAACCTCGGTCGTGCGCGGCGTATTTTTGATCACTCTGGCAGGTATTGGATTGGGCCTGCTTGCGACCTGGATCTGGCGCAGCACAAATATGGCTTCTTCGCGAGGGAACAACCACGCGTCTGGTAACAAGAGCACGTAGGCGGGTCAGCGCAGGAGCGTAACGATCAGGCTGACCAGGATCAGCCCGCCCGCCAGGAGCAGGAGCATCCGCTCTGTGGGTGAAGTGATCAGGTCCGCCAGCGAAGGTGTGGGCAGGGCTGCCCGGGGACGGGTGACCGGATCCCAATTCCCGATCAATGACTGGCGGAACTCTTCTACGCTCTGCGGTCGTTCGTCCGGGTGCAAACTCATTGCCCATAGTACCGCCCGCTCGGTGCGCAGGCTGATATTCGGGTTGAACTCGCGGGGGGGCTGCAGGCTTTCGGGATGGAGGAAGCGCTCGCGTGCTTCTACCGGCGGGTGATTGGTCAGTAAATGATAGAGCGTCGCGCCAAAGGCGTAGATATCGGATCGTACATCGGTATGCCCGGTATCGCCGCCGTACTGCTCCAAGGGAGTATACAGCGCGGTTCCGCGCCCCTGCAAAATCGTTATGGTCACTTCGTCTAAAGCAAGCAGCTTAACCAGGCCAAAATCTACCAGCTTCAGCAGGCGGTTTGGGGTTAGCTTCAGGTTGCTCGGTTTGATGTCACGATGCAGGATGGGAGGCGTCTGGTTGTGCAGATAGGTAAGGGCATCGGCGAGCTGGCTGGCCCAACCCAGGACTTCTCGCTCAGGAAGAAACATCTCTTTGCGCTTGGCATCATTCATCAATGTGCGCAAATCTTCACCAGGGATAAAGTCCATCACCAGATAATCTCGCCCGCCGGCAGAGAAGAAGTCTGAAACCTTCGGCAGGTTTGGGTGGTCCAGGCGAGCCAGGATGGTCGCTTCTCGAAAGAATTGCTCGCGTGTTTCCTTGAGCATATCGGCAGGCAGATTGCGGTCATGCTCGACTTCTTTAAGCGCGCACTGGCGGCCTTCCAGGCGAAGGTCGTCAGCCAGGTAAATGCTCCCCATGCCCCCTTGCCCGATAATACGGTTTACGCGGTAGCGCCCGCGTAAAACTTCACCCGGCTTAAGTGGCGTGGACATGGCAAAATATGAGGATACCCGCTGACCCGCTGGTTAGCATCCAAAGCACCAGCGTTCCCAACGGGGAATCCGTGAGAATACAGGGCGATTTCATACGGCGATTTATGATATTATACCCAGGGAGCGCTGGAACATGAGGAGCAACAATGAGGATGTCCCGGTTCTGGTTGCCCAGGCTGGTCCGCTTTATGGACAGCGCTGGCCCTTACGGTCTTCATTGCTGGTTGGACGCGAGCCCGTGTGCGATATCGTCATTCCTGACCGGCAAGTCTCACGCCAGCACGCTCGCCTGCAACCCTCAGTAAGCGGCGTGCTCCTCGAAGATTTGGACAGCAAGAACGGGACTCACTGCAACGGCCAGCCGATCTACGACCCCTGGTTGCTCCAGGACGGGGACGTTATCCAGATCGCACTGGTTCAGCAGTTCGTGTTCCTCAGCTCAGACGCAACTCTTCCGTTGGATGTAGAGGACCTGGATTTCCACTCAGCTCAATCTGCCTTTGCTGAAGCGCCGGCAGGTCGCCTGCGCCTTGAAAAGAAATCCCGGCGGGTGTGGATCGCAGACCAGGAAATCGTTCCACCGTTATCGGTATCCCAGTTTGGGGTGTTAGAGCTGCTCTACGAGCGCCAGGGGCAGGTTGTATCCCGCCGGGAGCTTACCGCGGCTGTGTGGGGCGACATGGAAGCCCTGGAGGTCTCCGAGCAAGCCCTGGATGCTCTTATCCGGCGCTTGCGCGAGCGTCTCGCCAGCCTCGATCCCACCTTTAACTATATCGTGACCGTCCGCGGCCATGGCTTACGGCTGGACAGCCCGCCAGCCGATTAGCCAGCTCCCCCGATATTTTTTTCCATCGAGTAACGCAGAATCTGGCGGTAGACAGACTTGAACTGCTCCGCCATTTCTTTATTCTCGCTCGTATCGATTTGAGCAGCGATGCCGGTCAGGGTATTAATAAACTCCGGCGTGATCTCCTCTCGGTTATCATCGAGGATGATACGGCGGCTGGCATCATCTGGCGCAGACATCAGCTCCTCAACCAGCGAAAGGTCCGGGGAGGCCTCGCTCAGCTCTTTCAGGACCGTAATCACCCGCTCAATCTTAGCCGACCGTTCCAGGTCGCCGCGCGCTCGGGCGGCTTCCAGGGCAGAATTCACTTCCTGGACGAAGAAATCGTCGATAGCAGGCAGGTTCGCCTCGATAGCCTCTTCTACGTTTTCCTCTTTTAAGATTTCCTCCAAAAGCTGACGGGAAGCCTGCAAGCGTTCTGTCATCTGGCGGTCAAGCTCCCGGGTTATATCGAGGATCTCGTCCCTCAATTTGATCAGCCGTGCGCGGCCATCCCCGCGGGCGCGCTCGACCCTATCACTCAGTAGCTGGAAGAACTGGTAGTCGAACCCGGGGCGCGCCAGGCTGACCAGGGCATTCAAGCGGATCTCGTTCGGAGCATCGATCACGAGCTGGAGCAATTTTTCCCGGTCGAGCTGATCGCCAGCTGCGCGCAGATCATTCAGGGCTTGTTCCACTTCCTTGGATTGGGATTGGATTTCCTGTCCGAATTTAGTGGTCGCCAGGAGCTGTTTCTGTACTTCGGCAAGCCGTTTACTCCCCTCCTGGTCTCCACTGGCAGCAGTCACCTGCAGCAGCCGGTTGAAGATCCCAAAAAAATCCGCGTCGATGAGGGCATCTTCCTCGTTGACAATCTGAGCGAACGCATCCGGAGAAGTTGCGTTGACCAGCCGCTGGATCAAGGTCAACCGCTTCTGCTGCGCATCGATCATCTCCTTGGTTATGCCGTCCGCTTGCAGAATCCGCTCGAGCATCCCTTGCATGGTAAACATTTGCTGGGGCTGAAAGAGGTAGCCCTTGCGTTTCTCCGGAGCGAGCTTGGCGATGACCTGGTTGATCTGTGCGCCGATGACCCGCTCCTGCTCATCCCTGGGTAAGCCGATTTCTGCCGGGACATACGTCAGGAGCAGCTCTTTTTCAGGGTCGTGGTAGACAATCGGGGTCGCCGCCATTCCCTGGTAACCACAGACCGGGCAGCTGATCTGGTTGAACGCCCCCGAGAGCAGGCGCTGCTTGGCAGTAGGATCTACGTTCTGGTCAAAGAGCTGGTTAATCTCTGCAACGATGGGCTGTCTGCAGTTCGGGCAGGGTATCCGTGTAGCTGGCATCTCGATCTCCAATGATTAATGATAAACAGGCTTAAGTGAGCAAGCTTTCAGCAAACTTGCTTAGAGCCTGCTCAGTGCGTTCAATTCGTCTCTTCCCGAGGGAGTGAAAAACAAATCCGCGCTCCGCTGTCTGGCTTGGGGTCCACCCAAATCTTTCCACGGTGAGCTTCAACTACTGCCCGGGCTAAGTACAAGCCCAACCCGGCCCCCTTGCTGGTGCGCGAAGCTTCTGATGCCCGGTAGAAGCGGTCGAAGACATGCGGTATGTCTTTTGCGGCGATACCTGGTCCTTCGTCACTTACACAAACGATCACCTGGTCCCTCCGCGCCTGTCCGCTGACGTGGATCTCGCCACCCTCCGGCGAATACTTGATTGCATTCGAGAGCAGATTGCTGATCACCTGCTCCATCCGGTTTTCGTCAGCGAGAATGACCGGGAAATTGGGCGGGAAATCGACCACGATGCGGTGCGCGCTCGATTGGGTCCGGAATCGTTCGGCGATGCGCCCAACCAGCCCGTCCAGGGCTACATCAGATTGGTTGATCACCATCGCACCGGCTTGCAGGCGGGTGGCATCCAGCAGGTTTTCGATCATTTCCGAGAGCCGGTCGGCTTCCTCTTCGATGACTGCCAGGCTGTCCTGGACGATCTCCCGCTCCCAATGAGCGTCTTCACGGCGAAGCGTGCTGACGTACCCCTTGATCAGAGCAATCGGCGTCTTGAGCTCGTGGCTGATGACCGAGATGAAAGTGCTCTTCAGCTCATCCGCCTCGCGGAAACGGGTAATATCCCGGGCAGTAGCAATGATATTGGTCAGCGTTCCGTCGGGCATGAGCAGCGGCGCATAGGTAATCCCCACCGGCAGGGGCACGCTGGAGCTTCTTTCCAGGTCTCCTTCGATATACAAGGCGGCATTGGGCGTGAGCGGCCAGCCGCCTTCTTCTGCATTCTCCAGTGTAATCCCCTCTTTGATCGAGCTCCAGCGCACCACCTGGTCGTGCTTCTTCCCCAGAATCTCTTTGGAGGGGATGCCGATCATGCGCGCAAATGCCGGGTTGCAGTGCTCAATCGTATGGTCAAACTGCAGGATGAAAATCCCGTCTGCGGCAGAATCCAGCAGTGCATCCAGCCGGCGCTTCTCGAGGCTGAGCTCGGTATAGAGCTGGGCGTTGCGTACCGCGATCGCAGCCTGGTCGGCAAAGCTCTGCAGCAGGGCGCGGTCGTTCCCTGAAAAGTTTCCGGCGTAATTGCGGAAGATAAAGATCAAGCCGATGATCTGCTTGCGCATGAACAAGGGCAGCACCACGCCGGTTAGCAGCCCCAGGCTGGTTGCCCTCGTCAGGTTTTGCAGCAGGCGGTCCAGCTCGATCAGCTCAGCATTTGCCGAATCTTCGCTCTCGGGAATCTCTGCCAGCAAGGGTTCCAGGTAGCGCAGGAACGCCGGTGGAATGCCGTACGAAGCGCCCAGCATCCAGCCGCCTTGCTCGCCGCGCAAGGCTATCAACCCGGCCTGACCCGCCAGCATTTCGACGGATACGGTTAATATACGCGCCAGGAGTTTGTGCAGATCGAGCTCTTCAGTTATAGACCGGCTTATTTCAAGCAGGTAGTCGCGCTGGCGAACGCGAAAATCAGGCAGCAAGCGGCTGGGTCTCCTTCTCGCTTTCGCTGATCACGCTGTCTAAAATATCCAGCGCTTCCTCGATATCCGCGGTAGTCACGCACAGCGGGGGAGCAATACGGATCACGCTCTTCCCACAACCCAGCAGCAGCAGTCCTTTATCAAATGCTTTATCAACCACCAGGTCGCGTAAATCCTCATCCGGCTCCTTCGTCTCGCGGTTTTTGACGAGCTCGATCCCGATCATCAAGCCTTTACCGCGCACGTTGCCGACACTGGCGTGTTTCTTCTGGATCTCTCCCAGGGCTTCCATGACGTAAGGACCGACCACAGCCGCATTCTGCATGAATTCTTTCTCGATCAGGTCGATGGTCGCCAATGCTGCCGCGCAGGAGATCGGGTTGCCCCCGTAAGTGTTACCGTGGGCGCCCTTCGGCCAATCCATGATGTAATCGCGGGCAAACATCACCCCCAGGGGCATGCCCGAGGCGATCCCTTTCGCGGCGCAGACAATATCCGGCTCGACGCCGAAATGCTCCACTGCCCACCATTTGCCTGTCCGCCCGGCGCCCGATTGGACCTCGTCCGCGATCAGCAGTATGCCGTGGCGGTCGCACAGCTCGCGCAAAGCCGGGAAGAAATCCGCGCTCAGGAACGATGTAGCCGCCTTCACCCTGGATCGGTTCGATCAGGATGCCGGCGACGTTGTCCGGAGGGACCAGATGCCCGAATATTTGCTCTTCGATGTAGCGGATTACTGCCAGTCCATAGCTTTCCCCAGGCAGGGTTTGCAATACCGGCCGGTACGGGTCCGGATAGGGAACATGGTAAACCCCGTTCATTAATGGATAAAAATTGCGGTGGTAGCCAGGCTTACTGGCAGTAAAGGTAACCGAACCAATCGTCCGGCCGTGGAACGCCCCCAAAAAACCGAGGAATTCCGTGCGCCGCGTATGGTGCCGCGCCAGCTTGATGGCGGCTTCGACCGCCTCGGTCCCTGAGTTCGTCATGAATGAGACGACCTCGTTGGACATCGGGGCAATCTCATTGACCTTTTCTGCCAGCCTGACCCAGTTTTCGTGATAGAAATCGGACGAGATGTGAATGAATTTGGCTGCTTGTTCCTGAATGGCTTTTACGACAGCCGGGTGGCAGTGTCCGGTTGAGACGACGGCAATCCCTGCGGCGAAATCCAGGTATCGCTTCCCGTCCACATCCCATACCTCAACACCGCGACCCGATTCCATGACGAATGGGTAGCCACGCGGGTAAGAAGGCGAAATAACATCTTTGTCCCGGTTGACGATCTCCTGGGCTTTCGGACCTATATGATACGTGTAATGCATAAATTTTCTCCTGGTTGATCTCCTCAAACCAGGTCCTCCGGGGAGCGCGAACACCGCTTTAGTCCGCTTTCCGAATGGAATTGAAGCTAATGATGATCAAATCAGCTGATCAGGAGGACCGGTTCCCACTACAAGCTTAAGAATTATATCATCGCTCCCGGGTCCAATTTAATTAGGACTTACGCAGTTCATAAAGGAATTACCGAAAAATGGGGTGGAGGCGGGCGGCGCCCACCTACCACCCCATTTTTCGGACTTTTCTCTTTCAACTGCGTAACTCCTAATTATAAAGAAAAGAGCGCACCAGCAAGCCGCCGGTATGAAGCCCGGCTCATCCAATACAATCCGTTCGGATATAAATTCTCCGGTTTGATGTATAATCAGCCTTTGCGGGGAAACTACACGCTCGAGAATCACTTGACTGACCCTTTCAGCTTCGAATTGCAGGCGGTCCAGGGGAAAGCGCGGGCGGGAATCTTCCATACCCCGCATGGCAGCTTGCTCACTCCGCTTTTTGCCCCGGTTGGCACCCAGGCTACCGTTAAAGCGGTCACGCCGGCCCAGCTGCAGGAGATTGGCGCCAGCCTGATCCTCGCCAATACGTACCATCTCTATCTGCGCCCCGGAGATGAGCTGATTTCTCAAGCTGGCGGCTTACATTCTTTCATGAACTGGCCCGCCCCGCTGCTCACCGATTCGGGTGGGTTCCAGGTGTTCTCCCTGGCGGCGAACCGGATGATCGACGAAGACGGGGTCACCTTTAAAAGCCACATCGACGGCTCGACGCATCGCCTCACCCCTGAAAAATCGATCTCCATCCAGGAAAACCTTGGGGCAGATATCATCATGGCATTCGATGAATGCGCCCCGCCGTCTGACCGCGCTTACAACGAGCTCGCCCTGAGGCGCACCCATGACTGGGCGCGGCGCTCGCATGCAGCTCACACCCGCTCAGACCAGGCTTTATTCGGGATCGTTCAAGGCGGCATCTTTCCTGACCTGCGCGAGCAATCAGCCGCTTTTCTGCGCCAGCTTGACCTGCCCGGATATGCCATCGGCGGGTTAAGCGTGGGGGAAACGAAGGAAGAGATGCACGCCGTTCTTGAGCTGGTGGATGGCTTGCTCCCGGAAGATAAGCCGCGCTACCTGATGGGCGTGGGCACTCCGCAGGACCTGGTCAATGGTGTGCTGCGCGGCATCGATATTTTTGACTGCGTCCTGCCCACCCGCCTGGCCCGCCACAATGCAGCGATGACCCGTACGGGACGCCTTAACCTGGTCAACTCCGCTTTTTCCCGAGATTTCACTCCCATTGAGGCCGGCTGCCATTGTTATACCTGCCAGAACTTCAGCCGGGCGTATCTGCGCCACTTGATCATTGCTAAAGAGATGCTGTCAGCCACCTTGCTTTCCATCCACAACCTGTCCACCATGCTCCAGCTCAGCCGCGACCTGCGCCAGGCGGTCATTGAAAACCGCCTCGAGCGCTTTGCCGCCGATTTCTTCCGGGCGCGCCGCCCCGAAGAAGCTGCGGACATCGACGCCGAATTAAATTAATTGAGAGGAGCCATTGTCGGACTGCTCACCCTCGCAGCCACCCTGCTCATCCGCTAATTATCCGGCTAAACCGGGGCTGCGCTCCTGGTGTTCTGTGCCCTGGCGGGATGCCGTGCGCAGCCGCCTCCCCGGCTCGATCCCTCCCCGGCTCCGCTGGTAGTTGCCTACTCTCCAGCCCTGCGTCCCTTGCTGCCCGCATTACAGACCTGCATCCAGGAGCAGCCGGATTATGCCCTTCTCGTCGACGAGACGCTCGACCCCAGCCTCGTTTCTGCAGGCGCTGACCTGGCTCTCCGTCTCGGTGACCCCCCGGCGGCAGCTGGATTTACCGCCCTCCTCGGTCAGGAATCCCTGGCGGTCGTAGTCCACCCGTCGAACCCCGTGCGAAAGCTGACTGCCGCACAGCTCGGGCAGGTTTTTTCCGGGAAGATCGACCGCTGGGACGATCTTGGCGGTAAATCTCTCTCCATCCAGCCCTGGGTGTACTTGCCCGGCGATCCCTTGCGCCAAATATTTGATTCTGTACTATCAAACGGGAAGTCCGTCTCGCCGCTGGCTCACCTGGCAGTCGATCCCTCCATCGTACTTGCCCAGGTCGCTGAAGACCCCGGAGCTATCGGCTATCTCCCCCAAAGCTGGCTGAGCGGGGAGGTCCGCACCCTCGAAACCGATCCAGACGTCACTGCCGCCCTCCAGCTGCCCCTTATCGCCCAGACGACCTCTCCGCCCTCCCCTCCGCTGCGGAAATTTCTGGCCTGTTTGCAGTCAGCAGCAGCCAGCCAGTAGCAAAAAGCGGTTAATCTTCCTTCTTCCAACCACCCGGGGGTATCCCTCGCTCCAGCCCGTACGCCTGCAAAACCGGCACCACAAAAAGGAAACCTGTATGAGGCTCATCCAGGTTTCCGGCGATTTTCTCGGCGGCTGCCACCATTTTTTCGACCATCTCTTGTTCTTTAACGACGGACATCAACGTGCGGTGGCGGATCTCGCTTTGATGGAGAAGGTCGTGCAGGCTCGGCATCAACGGGAAATCATCTAGCATGGCTGCCCGCCGCAGGCGTCCTAACCCGGTGCTCTCCAGGACCGTCACCCCGGGAACCCCCAATGCCTCCCACGCATCCAGAATCTCCGAGCTGTTGTCCGGATTATCGACGATCATCACTACCAGATAGCTCATGGCTATTCTCCCTCGGCTTGAACCTTGTCTCTTTCCGGTTTCTGCTGCTTGTATTGGAGCAACCAGCGCAGGAGCGGCGGGGTGATCAGGGTAGTGACGACCACCACGCCAACCACTGCAGCAAAGGCTTCCTGATTGATCCAGCCGCGCGTGATCCCAACCGAAGCGACGATCAATCCCACTTCACCGCGCGACATCATCCCGACTCCAAGCTGCAGAGCTTCTCGCCGGTTAAAACCGGACAGGTAAGCTCCCAGCCCGGCTCCGATTACCTTGCCGGCAATCGCCAGTACTACCATCCCTACGAACAACCAAAACGCCGCACCAAAGAGGGTGCGGATGTTCGCAGAAAGTCCTACATTGACGAAAAATATGGGTACGAAAATGCCATAGGAGAGCGAGGAGATTCCGTTAAGCATCCGCTCGCGCACCGGGCTGCGACCCAGCACCAGACCCGCCAGGAACGCTCCGCTGATGGCAGCCATACCTCCCAAGGCTTCCGCCGCGAAGGCATACAGCAGGAGGATCACGAAGGCAAATGAGACCGCTCCCTGGCTGATCGGAAGCCTGGCAACCTGGCTGCTCCATTTGGGCAGGATGAAAACCCCTAAGCCGAGCCCGACTGCCAGGAAGAGAGCCATGCGCGCCAGGACGGTCAGCACCGCAAACAGCCCACTATGCGGCGCCGGAACGATCACTGCCGTGAAGACTGCCATCCCCAGGACGACCAGGATGTCATCCAGCACGGCGGCTCCCAGCATGGCAATCCCGATCCGGCTGCGCAGCACCTTCAGCTCCATCAGGGTCTGCGCCGAGATGCTTACACTGGTTGCTGCCAGGATTAAGCCAATATATATCCCTTCGGACCGGTTCATCGCGTAAACCCAGCCCAGGACGATCCCCAGCAAGATCGGCAGGATGACCCCCAGGGTGCCTGCCAGGGCTGCCACCCGGCGCGTGCGCGCCAGGTCGTTGATATGCAGCTCCAGCCCTGCCATGAACATGAGCAGCAGGACGCCGATTTCGGCAATATCGCGGATGACTTCAACCAGATGGGGATCGCTGAAGATCGATAAGTGCAGGAAGTTGATCAGCGAGGGACCCAGGAGGATGCCCACCACCAGCTCACCCAGGACCGCCGGCTGACCCAGGCGGAGGCTGAGATAACCGCCCGCTTTGGCTAATGCGATCAAGATTGCCAGGGAGAATGCAAGCTGCAAGAAAGAGGTCATCTTTCCTCCAGGCGACTGGTTGCGGCGAGAGGCGAGAAAATTCTCGCCCGCCTATACTTGCTTATCTTTCAACCGTCCGTACAGGTACCAATAACGAGGAGGTGGAAACGCTTCCGCCAGCTCCGCTTCCCAAACGAAATCACCTGGCAGGAAACAGGCCTTCACGATCGCGTCCATGCTGATGAGCAGATCGATTTCCGCCTGGCTGTGCCCTTCAGAAAATGGGTCCAGCAGCTCAAGCTGCACCCGGCGGGTCACCTCGTAGGCGTAGCGATCGTGGTTTCCTTCCGGGTCGGCGCGATAATCGTTCAAGTAGGATTTCCACAGGTTCAGCCTGGCTCGATACAGCGCGCTGGCTTTCTTGCTCCATGCCGTTGCGCGGTTGTTCCGTATCTCGTCCAGTTTACCTTCTAATTTGTCGAACAAACCGGTTTGCTCCGGATTCAACTTGCGCGCCTGCAGCCGCCTCCGGGCAAGCAGTAGGCTATCCAGGGTAAGCTGCGGGTAAGGCGGCTGTCCGATCAGCGCGGTGATGCCGATTGGCCAGTAAATTTCCCTCGAAGAAAGGTAAGCTTCGATCTCCTCGAGGCCGGCTTTGAAATAATTGAGATCGGAATCTGCCGAGGCCATCAGCACTCCTGGGAAATCAAGACGGCTTTCAACCGAGGAAGGGGAGCCTGGAGCTCCTCGCTGGCAGGGAGCGCCAGGTTACAAGAGCAGGCGCAGCGGCTCTTCGAGGTAGGCTGCCAGCGCCTGCATGTAGCGGGCTGCCTCGGCGCCATCACTTACCCGGTGATCGACTGCGATGGTCGCTTTCATGCGCACCCCCGGTTTTATTTCACCGTTTTCCACCACCGGCACCTCGCGCGCCGCGCCAACTGCCAGGATGGCGGCCTCGGGTGGGTTGATGATCGCACTGAAGTGCTCGACAGCGAACATCCCCAGGTTGCTGACCGAAAAAGTGGAACCCTCGATATCCTCCGGGCGCACTTTTCCCAGGCGGGCGCGGGCTGCCATGCCCCTCACCTCTGCAGAGATCAGCCGCAGCGGCTTAAGATCTGTATCCCGGCAAACGACGGTTAGCAGGCCCCCTTCAACGGCTACCGCCACCCCGACATTGACCTGACCGTGAATCAGGACCTGCTCGCCCTGGTACGCAGCATTCAGGTTGGGGAACTGGCGTAAGGTCAGCGCCGCGGCTTTGACCACAAAATCGTTGACCGAGACTTTCTCCTCTTCGGGCAGCAGGGCATTGACCTCCTGCCGCAGTGCGACCAGCGCCGCGGTGTCATACTCATAGGTGACGTAGAAATGCGGCACCTGCTGCTTGGATTCCGCCATGCGCCGTCCGATCGCTTTGCGCAGTTTACTCAGCGTTTGAGTCTGGTCCGGCAGAGGCTCACCCGAGACCTGCGCCAAAGGAGGCAGGGGTGGGGTGGTTTTCGCAGGCTGGGCGGCGCCTTGGCACTGGTGCGACGACAGTCGGCGCGACAGACGGCGCTTGCGCCAGATAGCTCTCGATATCTTTCTTAGTAACCCTTCCCGCCGGCCCTGACCCTGGGATCGCCCGCAGGTCAACCCCTTCCGTTTCTGCCATCCGGCGCGCCAGTGGAGAGGCGCGCACCCCGTCCGGGAGCTTCCCCTCCGCTGCAGCCTCTTCTGTTTTAACCGGGAGCTGCTGTTCAACGACCGCCGCCGGGCTGGTCGGCGCCGGCTGGGTCGCCGTCTCTGTTTTTGCCCCCAGATCGACCTGCTCCCCGGCAGCGCCGATCACCGCGATGGGCTCGCCCACCGGCACAGCCGTCCCTTCCGTCACCAAATGGCGCAGCACCACACCGGAAGCATTCGCTTCCACTTCTACCGTGGCTTTATCCGTCTCGATTTCCGCCAGCACCGCCCCCTTGCTGACGTTATCCCCTTCGGGGATCACCCAGCGTACCAGCTTACCTTCAGCCATATCGAAGCCCAGCTTGGGCATGTTGATGATCTCTGCCATCACAAAACCTCCTTAACCGCCCGGACAACATCCTCGACTTGAGGTAGAGCCATTTGCTCCAGGTTGCGATTATAAGGTAATGGGACTTCTTTCTGTGCTACTCTGCGGATGGGAGTGTCCACGTAATCGAAAGCTTCCTCGTAGATCCGCGAGGCGACTTCCGCGCCGACCCCGAACGAGCGCCAGCCTTCTTCGACGATCACCGCCCGGTTAGTGCGCTTGAAAGATTCCAGCACCGGGTTCATATCCAGCGGGCGCAGGCTGCGTAAATCGACAATCTCCGCTTCGATCCCTTCTCCCGCCAGCTGTTCTGCTGCCTTCAACGAGATCTCCAGCATCTTACTGTAGCTGACGATGGTCACATCCCGTCCCGGGCGTTGGATCTTGGAGTGACCGATGGGTACGGTGTAATCGCCTTCAGGAACATCGCCGCGGACCTGGTAGAGGGTGGCATGCTCGATAAACAGCACCGGGTTGTTCGAGCGGATTGCCGCTTTGAGCATGCCTTTCGCATCCTCCGGGGTGCCGGGTGCGACGACAAACAGCCCTGGAAAGTGGGCGAAAACCGCATCGGGTGACTGTGAATGCGTCGCCGCCGAGCTGTCGCCCGCCGCCGCCCACGGTGCGGATCACCAGGGGCAGGGTAAACTGCCCGCCGAACATATAATGCAGCTTGGCTGCCTCGTTGACGATGTGGTCCATGGCTGAAAAAGCAAAATTGATCGTCATCAGCTCGGCGATCGGGCGTAATCCAGTTAAAGAGGACCCAATTGCCGCGCCGATAATGGCTGCCTCAGCAATCGGGGTATCCTTTACTCGCTTGGGGCCGAAATGATCGTAAAACCCCTTCGTTACCGCATAAGACCCGCCCCACACCCCAACCTCTTCGCCGAGGATAAACACATTGGGATCTCGTTCCATTTCCTCCCATAACGCCTGGGAGATTGCTTCTCTCATCGTAATTCTTGGCATCTGTGGACCCTTTATTCTGGTATCGTATCTCTCCGCAGCTGCTGCGGCTTAAAAGGATTCCCGCATCCTCCCGCAGAGCCGCCTGTGTGTGATCATGAAATATTACCGGAGTATTGAAATGGACGGTGGGTCAGGTGCGTAGATATTCTCGTACAGCGCCTCAGGAGGCGGCTCGGGGCTGTTTTCAGCGAACTGAACCCCTTCGGCAACTTCCTCATCTACCTGCTTGTTCACGGCTTCCAGCTCTTCTTCGCTCATGATCTGGTGTTCCACCAGGTAGCGGTGGTAGATTCCGATGGGATCATTTTCCTGCCAGCGGCGAACTTCCTCCTGGTTGCGATAGCGCTCCGGATCGCCCATCGAATGACCGCGGAAGCGATAGGTAACCACCTCGAGGAAGTAGGGTCCATTTCCCTGGCGGACTCTCTCCAGCGCCTCGCCAGCTGCCTGGCGCACCTCCAGGACGTCCATCCCTTCCACCCGGCTGTTCGCCATCCCATAGCCATCTGCCTTGCGGCAGATCTCCGAGACTGCCGAAGCCCGCTCGACTGAGGTGCCCATGCCGTACAGGTTATTCTCCACCACCCATAACATCGGCAGCTTCCAAACCTGGGAGAGGTTGAGCGCCTCATGGAAATAACCGATATTGGTCGCGCCGTCGCCGAACATGCAGATCGTTACCGCAGGATTTTCCTGGTACTGGTCGCCCAGCGCCAGACCGACCGCCAGCGGCAGGTGTGCGCCGACGATGGCGTGTCCCCCGTAGAAATTCCGCTGAATATCTGCCATGTGCATCGAGCCGCCCTTGCCCTTCGACATGCCGGTTTGCTTGCCCAGCAGCTCTGCCAGGACGTTCCTGGCAGGGATGCCGCAGTTGAGCGCGACGCCGTGGTCACGATAGGCGGTGATTACCCGGTCTTGCGGCTGCCGGGTTGAGATCAGCCCGGTGCTGACGGCTTCCTGTCCGATATACAGGTGAAGAAATCCTCCGACTTTCCCTTGCTGGTAGAGCTGGGCGGCTTGCTCTTCCACTCTCCGGATTAATACCATCTGATAGTACAGGTCCAGATATGCTTGTTTCTCCATGGGGAGTTCCTTGAGAACGATGTTGGTCTTACTCTCCATTCAAACTCCTTTGCCCCATCCGATCTCTTCGGCGGCTCTGAAGATATCCGTGACAGAGATCAGCCCGATAATCGCACCTTGCTCAACTACCGGCAGGTGGTGGATATTGTATTCCTGCATGCGCAGCGCACAATCCTTCAACGTCCATTCCGGGTCAGCCGTGAGCAGTGGAGCAGTCATGATCTCGCGCACCCGCATTTCAGCCGGGTTTCGCTCGCTGGCAATGATCTTATCCCGGATGTCTGTCGTGGTCAGGATGCCGTAAGAGAGCTTGCGCTCATCGATGACAACCACCAGGCTGTGGATATTCCTGCGGCGCATCAGAGTCAATGCATAGGAGGCGCTGCTATCGGCATCCACGACGACCGCCGGTGAACTCATCCAATCTCTGACCAGGTATGGCATATAAACCCCAAGAAATAGCAGAGAGGAGCAAACCGCAATATCTTGATCTAATTTATTCAAACACTATTGGCGGTTTGCTCAGTATTCTCCCAGCCCAAAGTCGACTAATATTCTCTTGATTCCTCCACCGATTATACACCATGCCTCAAGGTATGGTATATTGCGCCAACGCCTCGCTGCCCGGGGGCCGGCTGCAGCTTTCCAATCCACCCATCTCAACCGGAAAATTTACGCCCCATTTCAGCATCGGCCAATCCCGGCTGTTCCCGTACCCATAATCGATCGATTTCTCGTAAATGATTTCATCCCTGTGCACGTCCACCACCATTACATTGTCGTTGAACGCCGGTGTACTCGTCCGCCCGATGAATGCTAAATAGTCTCCATCCGGACTCCATACCAGGCTGCTGGCGTCCTCGATATCGACCAGCCCATATTCTTCGTGGGTAGCCAGGTCGAGCAGCAAGAGCCTGCCGTATGGGAGCCGGCGGACAAAGACAGCTAACTGGCGGTTATCTGGGGAGAAAGCAAAATTGGTTGCTTCGCCTCCAGGCTGCCACTCGTCAACCTGCATGGTACTCAGGTCCAGCCAGCGCAGCGGACCGATTCCCAGCAAGGGCTGCTTATCGCCGTAAGCCAGCATTCTTCCGTCCGGAGACCGGCTGCAGATCATGTTCCAGGGTGAGATGAATTCAGTATTGCCCAGGTGATACTGTGGGGTATACACCTCCATCCGGTAATAGGCGACATCCCGGCTGCGGTAGCCGACGGGTCTGCGGAATATCTGGCCAAACTCGAAAGCCAGCGGCTGATCTCCGGGGTCAAAACCTGCCGGTGGTCCTTGCAACGGCAGGGTCGATCCTGAAACATTACCGGCAGCGGGCGGCGGAATATAGTTGCTGACCAGCGGGTCATTCAGGATATCCTGGGCGAAAGTCCCATCTACTGAAGAATTGGGGTCGAAGATATCCTGCGGGAATACCTGGTCTATCGCGTCCGCATAAGGGATCGCCTCCAGCAGCAATTGCCCGCGATTCGTTGGGTCATATTGCCTTTGCATGATGGGCACGCCGGTGGTCTCATCCAGCCAGAGCATAGCGATTATCTTGCCAGCCGAGTCATACTGGCCTACCCTTAGCGCCTTTCGACCGAAGAATAATCCTTCTCCCTCTGCGATATATGTATCACCAAGAACGTTTCTAAGGATAGGGAGATACAAGGCGACGGTCGACAGATAAGGTCCGCGTAAAGTTTCGCCGCCCATTAAGGGTACCGTCCTGAAAGGGGGCACGCCTCGTAATTCCGACCAAAACTCGCCCCCCATCCCGGTCAGGACCATCTCATCGGCATGGTTTCCGAGCGGACCGGAAAGCACCCGTACTGCATTCGTGCCGTGGTCTAACCAGATCTGCAGGCGGTACTGGCTGGGTTTGTTAAATCTGCCCTGAGCCCCATAGAAAGTGAGCTTGGTGTCGAGCCAGAGCGTCTGCCACAGACCAGGAGCCTGAGCTAACCGTTTGAGGATCGTCCCAGAATCGGAATTGAGGTCGAGCGGACCAGCCTGGACAACCACCGGAGCGACAGCAGTGCCCGGCTCATTTTCGCTTATTCGAGGTGTTGGGGTCTCTTCAATCGATACGACCCTGGTTACAAACTGCGTGGCAGGAATGGAGGGCCCAGGGGTCGGTCCTGAGGCGGTGAAGCGAGTTCCCCACAGTAATCCACCCGCGACCAGGATGGCCGCGCCGATCAGGAATATTTCCTGAAGCCTGACCTGGCGGCGGCGACGCGTGGCGTGCCTGCCGGCATATTCCAGCAAGGCAGGCAAGACCTGCTCCGGCTGGACCCTCTTATCGGTCTGCCAGCCCTCCCAGCGTTTATCCAGCGCCTCGAGGAGCTTTGCTTTCAGGGCTGATCGTTCATCCCTGAGGGTCAAGGGTTGACCCGATTAATATATTATCCGCCGCCGCCTTGATTGCAGAAACCAACCGTTCGGAAACCTGCTCAGGGGACTTGCGCGTGATCTCGGCGATGGTATCCGGCGGGAGGTCGCCCAGGAGGTTTAAAAGCACCACCCAGCGCTCGGGATTATTCAGTTTAGCGAATACCTGCAGGACTTTTAGCTCTGCCTGGCTGGCAGATCCGCCTTGAGCGGATCCCTTTCCGGCGTATCCTTCTGCCGGAGCTATGTGAATGCTCCTGCGCCAGGTTAATTTTCTTTGCATGGACGAGATCGCCCTCAGCGCAAAGCGCCATAACCAGACCTGCACCCCCTCCCGGCTGCTGTAAGCATCGCTTTCCGCGAGTGCTTTGCCGAGCCCGCTGATCACCGCCTCGAGAGCCTGGGCGCGGTCATCCAATGCTGCCAGTGCGAACAAGTATACCGGCGCGAAATATTCCCTGATCAGTGCGGCAGCCAGCTCCTCCCGTTCGGCTTGACCGCTTTCAAGCATCCCCTCCAGCTCAGAAGTCAGTTCGAAATCAGAATCAATAAACCTGACCCGTTTCATCTTTCAATAAGCAGTCCGCATAAACCTGTTCGATTCTACCAGGATTTTTCCATCCCCTCATCGAGCGCCGGCGAGTGAGGCGTCTCCCGGAGCAGCATAAGCACATGTATAATTACGAAGTAGAATCGAATACGGATGGCATTATGAATATTCTATATATCATCCATCCTCTCAATGGCTTGCTGGCGATCGGCCTGGCGGTTGGCTTAGGCTTTTTCCTGACCCGCCGCTTCAAGATAGGCTGGCGTTTGTGGTGGATTGGGGCTGCTACATTTTTCATCTCTCAGCTGGGTCACATCCCTTTCAACTACATCCTGACCATGCTGTTCAGAGAAGGCATCCTGCCTTCGCCCCCGGCCTCCTATGCTTTGATTTTCAATGCTGTCCTCCTGGGCTTGAGCGCCGGGTTGTGGGAAGAGTGGACCCGCTACGGGGTCTACCGCTGGTGGGCTAAGGACGCCCGCAGCTGGTCTAAGGGACTGCTGATGGGCGCCGGACACGGCGGTCTCGAAGCCATCTTCGTTGGCGTCCTGGTTTTGTATGCTTTCATCCAGATGGTCGCCTTGCAATCTGCAGACCTCACCAGGTATTTCCAGGGCGAGCAGCTCAACCTGGCACAGCAGCAAATCGCGACTTATTGGTCTGCGTCATCATTTGACAGCCTCCTGGGGGCGGTAGAAAGAGCATTTTCCCTGCCCGTCCAGATGGCGTTATCGATCGTTGTTCTGCAAGCCTTCCTGCGCGGCCGCATCCGCTGGGTCTGGCTCGCAGTTTTCCTGCACGCAATATCGGACGCAGTGGCTGTGTACGCCGCACCTACCTGGGGAGTGTATGTTACCGAGGCGCTGATCGGCGTATTTGCCTTATGCGCGCTTGGGCTGATCTTCCTCCTGCGCACTCCCGAGCCGCTCCCCCCATCAACTCCGGATCAGACGGAGCAGCTGGTTCCAGGTCTTTCGGCGTATACTCCCGAAGGTGAAGTCACATCTGACCAACTCGATCGCACCCGCTACAGCCATTAATCCTGACACCATTAGAAACCGATGATGATTCAAACTGACAACCTCTCCAAGAAGTTTAGCGATTTGCTCGCCGTTGACCGGCTGACCCTGGAAGTCGCTGAGGGCGAAGTATTTGGCTTCCTTGGCCCGAACGGCGCAGGCAAGACCACCACGGTGCGCATGCTCGCCAGCCTCATCGCTCCCACCAGCGGCTCGGCGCAAGTCAACGGTTTTACCGTCGGAAAGCAGGACCAGGACATCCGCCGCTCGGTCGGTATCCTGACCGAATCCCCGGGCCTGTACGATAACCTGAGCGCCGAGCGCAACCTGGAAATATTCGCCCATCTCTACGAAGTCAGAGACGTCGCAGGGCAGGTGAGCAAATATCTGCGTATGCTCGGATTGTGGGATCGCCGTTTTGACGAGGCAGGTACGTTCTCTAAAGGTATGAAGCAAAAGCTGGCTGTTGCCCGCGCCTTACTGCACGAGCCGCCCATCCTTTTTCTCGACGAGCCGACCTCTGGGTTGGATCCTGAGGCAGCCCACCTGGTGCGTGAGTTCATCGCCGAGCTGAGCGGGGAGGGTCGCACCATCTTTCTCACCACGCACAACCTGGATGAGGCCGACCGCCTGTGCAACCGCATCGGCGTCTTCAAGACCCACATGCTGGTGGTGGATACGCCCGATAAGCTGCGTTCCGAGCTGTTCGGGCGCAAAGTCGTTTTTCATTTGCGCAGCGCCGATCCGGCTTACGCCGCAACCCTGAAGGAGCTGTCCTTCGTCCGTGAGGCGCGGATCATGGACAATAAGCTTGTCATCACCCTGGATGATCCTGAGCTGCACAATCCCGAGATCATCCGCGTCCTGGTTGGAGCCGGAGCCGAGATCCAATTCGTCGGTGAGCTGCGCCATTCGCTGGAGGATGTTTACCTGCAGCTCGTCCAGAACGCCTGAACCGATCCTCAATGCTTTGTCATAGGCGACACTATGGATAAGATAAAAACAATCATCCTGAAAGAGTGGGCAGAAGTATTCAAGAATCGCATGGTGATTTTTACGATCATCTTCATGCCCCTGCTTTTCACTGCCATCCCGCTGGTTATGCTGGCTGTCCTGCAATCGCCTGGCAGCACCGGTCTCACCAGCGAGCTGCCCGCGCAGCTCAGCCGGATCTGCCCGCCCAATTTGGATGTAGGCGTGTGCTTCCAGGTTCAAATGGTCAGCCAATTCATGCTGCTGTTCATGCTGATGCCGCTCATCATTCCGGTCAACATTGCCGCGTATTCCATCGTGGGCGAGAAGACCACGCGCAGCCTGGAGCCTTTGCTGGCGACCCCCATCACCACTGCCGAGCTGCTCACCGGAAAGAACCTGGCTGCCGCCGTTCCGGCAATCGTGGCGACGCTGGCTGGCTTTCTCATCTTTGCTGTGGGAGCCGCGATCATCGTCCACAACCCGGCCGCGCTTTCCGCCCTCCTGAACCCGATGTGGCTGTTGGCTGTATTCTTCCTGGGTCCCCTGCTGGCGATCCTGTCGGTGAACTTCGCCCTGATGGTCTCTTCCCGGGTCAACGAGCCGCGTGCGGCAGAGCAGCTCTCGGCAGTCGTGATCATCCCGGTCCTCTTGATCTTCTTCGGGCAGATATTCGGATTCTTCATCATCAACAGTAAATTGATCCTGCTGATGATCGTCGCTCTTATTCGTGGTGGACCTGGCTGTGATCTATGCCGCGGTGCGCCTGTTCCAGCGCGAGACCATCCTTACCCGCTGGAAGTAACGAAGTACAGTCACAAAACTTTTGATAGATGGCGCTTCGATAATCTGGCTTGGAAAATACCTGAATATCCAACAGAATTTATGTGACTGTACTTAGAGCGCCTCGCAGGAGAAAAGATATGAGCACCCGGTTTAGCCTCCTCATCGCCGCACTTTCCGGCCTCCTATTGGGAGCATCCTCTTTCAGCCAGACCCCGACCAGCCCCGCCTTGAAGCTCAGCCTGTCGCGCAATTTCGGTTATTCCTCCGGAACGGGTGAAATCCAGGGTACGTTCTCGATGAAAGCTGCCGGACCCGCCGATCTCCAGCGGGTCGATTTCTACATCGATGACAAGGTCATCGGTGAAGCGACTGCTCCCCCGTTCAGCCTGCGCTTTGTTACCGATAGTTATCCCATAGGAATTCATACGCTCAAAGCAACCGGCGAAACCGCATCTGGGGAAAAATTGCAATCCAACCTGCTCCGCTTAAAATTTGTCACCGCAGGTGAGGGGTGGCAGAGTGCTATAAGGATCGTCGTTCCTATCTTGGGTATCGTTTTTCTGGTGATTATCGCTTCGTTCGTGATCCCTCTGCTCATGGGTCGCCGCCGCCAACCGGTCCCCATGGGGCAGCCGCGCAAGTACGGCGTATCCGGCGGAACAATCTGCGCGAAATGCGGGAGGCCGTTCGCTTTACATTTTTGGTCGCTGCACATTGGCATGGGCAAGCTGGAGCGCTGTCCGCACTGCGGCAGGTGGGGCATGGTGCACAGCCTGCCCCGCGACCAGCTCCTTGCTGCCGAACAGGCAGAGCTGGCTCCAGCCGCCAGCCCAGCTCAATTGAGCCCGACCGGGTCTGAGGAAAAATCCCGCAAGGAGTTAGACGACTCCCGCTACACAGAGCTTTAAGTTTAGTTCCTGAATTTCCTGCTGGTTTGCATCGGGCTATCTGGCAATTGGACGCTGAGCGTCCGTGATCCACTCGCTCCAGGAGCCGGCGTACAGGCGGGCCTCGCCTAACCCGGCGTGCAGCATAGCCAGGATGTGCAGGCTGGCGGTCACGCCCGATCCGCAGTAGAACACCGCCCGGCTCGCCTCGACGCCCCCCAATAATTTCAGGTAATACGCCCGCAGATCTTCGCCGGATAGCAGCTTGCCCGTCACACTCAGCACGTCTTTATACGGGGCATTTGCTGCCCCCGGGATGTGTCCCGCTACCGGATCGATCGTTTCGTTCTCACCCCGGTAGCGGTCGACCGAGCGCGCATCTACCAAACGGTACGCCGGGTTAACGCGCATCCGTTCTACCTCCAGGCTGGAAACAGCCAGCTCGGGCCTGGGTTGTGATCGAAAATCCGCTGGTGCGCGTGGCTCTTCGCCCGAAACCTGGGCTAGGCCCGATTGCTGGGTGAGGCCCGATTGCTGGGTGAGCCTGCCTGCTGAGGGAGTCCCGCCTCGACCCATGCCTGCCAGCCTCCATCGAGCACCGCCGCACTATCGAATCCCAACCAGCGCAGCAGCCACCACGCCCGCGCGGCCGCCAGGCTGCCGCCGGCGCCATCGTATGCCACTACCTGCACCCCGGGATGGATGTCGAGACTTGCAAACGTCTGGCAGGCAGCCTCTGCCTCCGGCAGGGGATGGCGACCCGTCCTGCCGGGTATTACCGCCCCGCTCAGGTCACGGTCAAGGTGAAGGTAGCCTGCCCCTGGGATGTGCGCCGCCAGGTAATCGCGCTGCCCCTGCTCAGTATCCTGCAAGGAAAAGCGGCAGTCCAGGATCACCCAATCGGGATCTCCCAGGTGTTCTGCAAGATCAGCGGGCTCGATTATTGTGGTATAAGTCATGCCTGGATTTTAACACTGAAGCGATCGCATGCAATTCGCCTGCCCCCATTCTCGATCGAAAAATTATCAGGGATATAATCAAGTATAATCCTGCCCATTAGCGCTGTAATATTGTGACATCTAGCCTTTTGCAGGCAGTCGAAATACATCTTCCTCTCGGAGATTCCTCGTGCAGCGACCTTATCAATTCTCTGATGGTCTTCTGACTTGACGGCATGTTTTACACCCACAAGGTCGCCCTGATAACAGGTGGTTCAAGCGGTATTGGTCTGGCTACCGCCCGGCTGCTGGCTGCAGAGGGGGCGCACGTCTGGATACTGGCTCGTGATCCCGGTCGCCTGCAGGAGGCGCTGGGTGAGATAACCGGGTGTGTGCGCAGCAGCGAGCAAAAATGCGGCGCCCTGGCGGTGGATGTCACCGACCGGGGAGCGACAAAAGAAGCTGTGCAAAATTTGATCGAACGGGTGGGGCTGCCTCACATTGTCATTAATTCAGCTGGAATCACCCATCCTGGCGCAGTCCAGGATTTAGACTGGGAAATCTTCCACCAGCTCATGGAGACCAATTACTTTGGAACGCTGAACGTTATCCATTCAGTTTTGCCTGGAATGATCGAGCGCCGCGCGGGTCATATCGTGAACATTGCCTCGGTTGCCGGTTTCATCGGTGTATTTGGCTACTCGGCCTATTGCGCCTCAAAATTTGCCTTGCGAGGCTACACAGATACGCTGCGCTCGGAAATGAGATCGTTCGGAATCCGGGTTTCCATCGTTTTCCCGGGTGATACCCGCACGCCCCAGCTGGCTGGCGAGGCTGAGCTAAGACCCTTGGTGACGGAGGCATTGAGCAGGAACGGAACTCCTCATTCAGCAGAATTTGTCGCTCGAGCAATTCTGCGCGGGGTAGAGAAGAAGAGATACGTGATTCTCCCGGGAGCAGACACAAAATTATTTTATTATGGGAGCTCTATCCTTAACAGCGGGTTCTATCCGGTGCTGGATTTCATGGTTTCGCGCGCTCAAATGCAGGTTCAGAATGAAAACCGGAACCATCACTCGCAATAGCTTCTTTTCGCAGGAGGAATAATCCATGGATCTGTTTGAAAAGTGCTACGAATTTACGATGGCAAAAGAGGCAATGGAAGCCGGTATTTATCCATTTTTTATTCCTCTTGACGAAAATGAAGGCACGGTCGCAGTCTACAAAGGTCACCGCCTGATTATGTGCGGCTCGAATAACTACCTGGGGCTGACCATGCATCCCAAGGTTCGCCAGGCGGCTATTGAGGCCATTGAGCGCTACGGTCCCAGCTGCACCGGCTCGCGTTTTCTGAACGGGACCCTCGAGCTGCACGAACAGCTCGAGCGCGAGCTGGCAGATTGGGTGGGCAAGGAGGCTGCGCTGGTCTTTTCCACCGGGATGCAGACCAACCTGGGTGTGATCAGCGCATTGGTCGGGCGCAACGATGTGGTGATCCTCGATAAGGATGACCACGCCAGCATCGTGGACGGCGCTCGCTTGAGCTGGGGCGAGACCAAGCGGTTCCGCCACAGTGATATGCAGGACCTGGAACGCGTGCTCGCCAGAATCCCTCAGGAAAAAGGGAAGCTGGTTGTAGTGGATGGATTATTCAGCATGGGCGGCGATATTGCCCCCCTGCCGGAAATCGTGAAACTCTGTAAAGAATACGGCGCGCGGCTGATGGTGGACGATGCCCACGCCCTGGGGGTCCTGGGAGGTGGGCGCGGCAGCTCTGCCCACTTCGGCGTGACCGACCAGGTGGACCTGATCATGGGCACCTTCAGTAAATCCTTTGCCTCCCTGGGCGGATTTATCGCCGGGGATAGCGACGTCATTCACTACATCAAGCATTTTGCGCGCTCGATGATGTTCAGCGCCAGTATCTCCCCGCCCAACACTGCTGCCGCCCTGGCTGCGTTGCACGTCATGCGCGATGAGCCAGAGCGCATCGAGCGCGTCAACCAGATTGCCCGCTATATGTGCGAGAAATATTCGGCCCTGGGCTTCAATATTGGCAATTCTACAACCCCGATCATCCCGATCATTATTGGCGACGACATGCGGACAGCCTTCACCTGGAAAGTGCTCTTCGAAGAAGGAGTATTTGTGAACCCGGTGATCTCGCCCGCCGTCCCTGCCGGCAAACAACTGCTGCGCACCAGTTACATAGCTACTCACACCGATGAACAGCTCAATAGCGTCCTGCAAATCTTCGAGAAGGTGGGCAGGCAGTTCGATTTGATCTAAGGCAAGCAGTAACATTTCTCTTATGGACGAAACATCAGTCGGAGATTACATCACGAAGACTTTCACCGGTGTCGAAACCGAAACAAACTTCGGGTACACCTTCTTTTTCTATCGTTCAGATCACATGCTTCCCTTCGCGACCATCGCCTCATCGGACAACGAATATGAGCGTATCTCTAACCTCGACCGTCCAGGGGTATATCGCCTGAATATTGGTGTCAGTAGAAAGACTTTTCAATCTCTGTTCGGTACAGCTAAAGTTGACGTCAGCAGGTATGATTTCACCACTCTGGACGTGATCATGCCCCATCCGGATTATGCGCAGCAAAATTTCATCTGTGTGCTTTCGCCGACTGAAGCGACGTTTGAGAGGATACCGCGATGCTTGCTGAAGCATATGATATAGTCGTCCGGAGATACAAAAGACGGAACAAAACGATCGAATCCAGCGCCTGATATGTGCGCGCCAGCCGCAATAAAGTGGGTAGAAGATAGTCATGCCGGTAAATTCACTTTCCCAGGACCACCTGGCTTTGCTCTATCGCCTGTCGCAAACGTTTAACTCTTCGCTCGATTTGAGCGAAGTATTGAACAGTGTCATCGACGAGGTGATCTTATCCATGCACGCCGAGCGCGGCTTTGTAGTATTGCATACCGAGAGCGAGCAGCTCGATTTCCGCGTAGCCCGGGGCATCGATCACGCTACCATTGCCGATCCCCAGTTCCAGGTCTCGCGCAGCATCGTCGAGCGGGTGGTGCACGAAGGCAAGCCGGTGCTCAGCAGCGACGCCCAGACGGACACCCGCTTCAGCATGCGCCAGAGCGTCATGATGCTCGGCCTGCGCTCCCTGCTGTGCGTCCCCTTAACCTTGAAAGGACGGATCTTCGGCGCAATCTACGTCGATAACCGCATGCAAGCGGGTATCTTCACCGAGCCCGACCTGGACTTGCTGACCGCGATCGCCTCCAACGCAGCAATTGCAATTGAAAATGCCCGCCTTTACCAGGAGGCGGTGGAAAAAGGTCGCCTGGAGCAAGAGCTGCGCCTGGCGCACCAGGTGCAGACCAGTATGCTGCCCACCCAGGCGCCTCAGATAGCGGGGTGGGAATTTGCAGCAGCCTGGGAGCCAGCCCGCCAGGTTGCCGGCGATTATTATGATTTCATCCGCTATCGAGATGGTGACCTGGGGCTGGTCATCGCCGATGTCTCCGACAAAGGCATGCCCGCCGCCTTATTCATGGCGATGACCCGCAGCATCATCCGCGCCAGCCTGCTCAATACCAGCACCCCCAAGGAAGCCATCCGCCAGGCAAACCAGCTCCTGGCAGAAGAATCGACCAACGGGATGTTTGTCACCCTGTTCTACGCCCAACTTACACCCTCCAGCGGCGAGCTTACTTTTGTCAATGCCGGGCACAACCCGCCGATCCTGTATCGCCCTGGCAGCCCAGGCCGCATGGATTTTTTACAGCGCACGGGTATGGCCCTGGGGATCGACCCGGATATCCCCTATGAGGAAATCACTCGCAAAATAATGCCTGGCGAGTTCATTTTGTTTTACACCGACGGGATTCCGGAAGCACAGGATGCCGCTGGACACTTCTATGGAATGGAAAGGCTGCAATCCTTGCTCGAAGAATCCTGTGAGCGGTCTGCCAGCGAGATCGTCTCCAGCCTGGACCGCTCCCTGCGGACGTTCACGAACCAGTCAGCGCCATACGATGACATAACTGTCATTCTTGCCAGACGCCTCACCACTCAGTCAGAGTAAATCAGGAGTACCGGAAAACAAATCATCAGCGCATCAGGCGGGAGAATATCTTTCCCATGTGGTCTGATTGCGTACTAAAATAACCAGTGTAAATGATCGGCATAAATTTTTTGGGTCGTTACCGCATTGAAGATGCCCTCGGTCAAGGCGGCATGGGGATAGTCTACCGCGCCCATGACCAGCTCCTCGACCGCAATGTTGCCATTAAGATGCTCAATAAATCCGAGTTAGGCACTGAAGGTAAGGCGCAGCTGCTGTACGAAGCCCAGGCAGCCGCCCAGCTGCAGCACCCGAATATCGTTTCCATCTACGATGCCGGGGACAGTGACGGGGTTCCCTTCATCGTAATGGAGCTGGTCGAGGGTTGCTCCCTGCACGAGCAAAGCCCCAGCAGCCTGGACGAGCTGCTAATGGTGATCACCCAGGTGTGCGCCGCCCTGGAACACGCCCATAAGCACGGCATCGTCCACCGCGACTTGAAGCCGGAAAACGTGATCGTCACCGCGGATGGCGCTGCCAAGCTGACCGATTTTGGGCTGGCGCGCTCGGTTGCCTCCCGCCTGACCAGAGAGGGCAACCTGGTTGGGTCTGTCTTCTACCTGGCTCCAGAGCTGGCTCTGGGTCAGCCTTTCGATGGTCGGGCAGACCTGTACTCGCTGGGGGTGATGCTTTATGAGCTGACCACGGGCGGGCTGCCGTTTACCGCCGGCGATCCGCTGGCGGTGATCTCCCAACACCTGCACGCACCACCGGTGCCGCCCCGGGCGCGGAATCCGGAGCTTCCGGCTGGCTTAGACGTATTGATCCTGCGCCTGCTCAGTAAGGCGCCAGAAGACAGGCCTGCCTCGGCCGCGGAAGTCTCTCAGGCGCTCCAGCAGCTGGCAGAGGGATCTACCGAGGCTGGCGCCGAGAGCGAGCTTTCTCTCCTCGACCGGATCATTCGCGGCCGGATGGTTGGTCGCCAGCATGAGCTGGCTGAGCTGAATGGACTATGGCAGAAAGCCATCAATGGCGAGAGCCGGGTCGTCCTGGTCAGCGGAGAGCCCGGAATAGGCAAATCCCGCCTGGCACGCGAGCTGGAGGCGAAAGCGCGGGTGCAGCGCGCCTTCGTGCTCAGCGGCGAGTGCTATTCCGAGGGCAACGCGGCTTATGCCCCGGTTGCCCAAATGGTCGAAGCCGCGGCCAATTTTCCCGGGTTTGGGGATCTGCCTGCCCTGCCCGATCTGCTCACCCTGGCGCCGGGCTTGCGTTCCCAATTCAGCTCCCCAGCCGGCGTACAGACGGATCCGCAAGAGCTGCAAACTCGCCTCTATGAGAGTGTGGTCGAGCTGTGCACAGCCTTGAATTTACAAGCCCCAGTTTTGATCGTCCTCGAAGACGCACATTGGGCGGACAGCGGCACCCTGGCGCTCATCCGCTTCCTTGCCCGCCGCGCCAGCAAGCTCAGGCTGAAGCTGCTCATCTTGATCACCTACCGCGAGATCGAGCTGGACCAGGCCGGCTTGTTCAGCGAAGTGCTCTATGATTTTCACCGTGAGCATCTGGCGCACCGGATTAAGCTGGGACGCCTGGATATGGCGGAGACGGGCGCCTTGCTGGCTGCCATTTTTGATGAGCAGGCTTCCACCGGGTTTCTCGAAGGGATTTACCAGGAGACTGAAGGCAACCCCTTCTTTGTTGAAGAGGTGTGCAAAGCGCTCATTGAAGAGGGCAAGCTCATCCGCCAGGCAGGACATTGGGCGTGGCCGCGCATGGACGAGACCGAGATTCCCCAAAGCATCAAGGTCGCCATCCAGGCTCGCCTGGGGAAGCTGCCTCCGCCCGCAAATGAGACCTTGCGCGTGGCAGCTATCTTCGGCCGCGAGTTCGATTTCGCCACGCTGCGCGATGTATGCGAGCTGGACGAAGATACCGTGTTAAATGCCCTGGAGAGCGCCGAGAAAGCCCAGCTCGTTACCGAGCTGCGCCAGCCTGCGCGTTCCCAGGTTATTTCCAGTCCGACCTTCATCTTCGTCCATGCCCTGATCGCTTCGACTCTGCGGGAGAGCATGAGCGGGCTGCGCCGCCAGCGCCTGCACCAGCGCGCCGGGCTGGCGCTGGAACGCCTCAACCCCGACCGCTTACAGGAGCTGGCTCCACAGCTTGGCTTCCACTTTGCCGAAGCAGGCGATTGGGATAAGGCGTGTAATTACCTGCTGATGGCCGGGGAGCGCGCCCGCCAGCTTTTCGCTTATCTGGAAGCGATCAAGTTCTACGAGCAGGCGCTGCTGATCCTCAAAGACCAGGGTGAGACGGAGCACGCGGCACGAGCCTTGATGAAGCTTGGGCTGCTCTATCACGCCTCCTTTGACTTCAAGCGCAGCCGCCAGGCTTACCAGGAGGGTTTCGTGCTCTGGCAGCACGCCGGTGAAGCCCCGCTCGCCCCGCTGCCCCCTGCTCCTCGCCCGTTATACTTCACATGGCAAATGCCGTTAACCCTCGACCCCAACTTGAGTTTTGAAGGCGTCTCTGCACCGATTATCGACCAGCTCTTCAGCGGATTGGTAGACCTCACTCCGGACCTGGATGTTACACCCAATGTAGCCAGGTCCTGGGAAGTGCTCGATTCCGGTCGCCGCTATCTTTTTCATCTGCGCCAGGATGCCTCCTGGTCGGATGGGACACCGGTTACCGCTGGCGATTTCGAGTTCGCCTGGAAGCGACTGCTCGACCCGCAGACCGGCTCGCGCAACCCGCTCTTGCTGTACGATATCAAAGGCGCGCAAGCATTCCATAAAGGAGAAACGTCCAGTCCGGATGACGTAGGGGTGAAGGCTCTGGATGCCTATACGCTTCAGGTGGAGCTGGAAGAGCCCATCGGTTACTTCTTGCATCTGCTCACCTATACTGCCCTCTACCCACTCCCCCGCCATATTGTGGAAGCGAAAGGACCATCCTGGACGGCTCCCGAAAACCTGGTGACCAACGGACCCTTTATAGTCGATAGCCAGGTCCCGAATAAAAGCACCGTCCTCGTGCGCAACCCGCACTATCACGGGCGTTTTGCGGGCAACCTGGAGCGCGTCGAAATCTCTCATCATCCCTACAAAAACCGTTCGGCAGCTCACCTGGCACTGTACGAGGCGGATCTCCTGGACATCTCGGGACCTGGCGGTCGCGCTTTGGATGCAGAGCGTGCCATTCAACGCTACGCCAGTGAATACGTGTCCACTCCTCTCGCATTGACCCAATTCCTGATCTTCGTCAGTCATTGTCCGCCATTCGACAATGTCCTGGTACGCCGGGCGTTCGCCTATGCACTCGACCGTGAAACCTTTGCCGAAGTAATCCAGCGCGGTATTGGATCTCCAGCCACCGGCGGCATTGTCCCTCCCGGCTTACCCGGTCACCTGCCCGAGATCGGACTGCCCTTTTCGCCTGACAAAGCGCGCCAATTGATGGCAGAAGCCGGCTATCCCCAGGGGTCCGGGTTTCCTCCAGTGGAATTTTGGGGACCTGGGCGGGAAAGCCAGGAGAGCGTGGATTTTCTGGTCCAGCAGTTCCTGGATATCCTGGGAATCGAGCTCCGGGCAGAGCTGCTCGAAGCCGGCACGATCTGGCGGCGCCAGGCAAGCGGCATCTGGCCTCACATCTTTTGGAACGGCTGGCTGGCAGATTACCCTGACCCGGATAACTTCCTGCGAGTTGGGGTTTTATACCAAACCGACTGGCGCGACCCGGCTTACATCGACCTGGTCGAGCGCGCCCGCCGGGTCACCAGCCAGGCGGAGCGGATGAATATGTATCGTGAAGCGGAGATGATGCTCATTCAGGAAGTACCCCTCCTGCCGGTTATCTATAGTAAAAGACATCTATTTATTAAACCCTGGGTCACCCGCTATCCGTCATCTCCCATCCAGTCGTTCGATTTTAAGGAAGTGATCCTGGATGGGCGGCTCCTTGCCAGCCTGAGCAAGCCCGGATCGGGAGGCTGAGCCAGGGTCGCTGCTCGTTGATTAATGATCTCAATCCGTGTTGGATGAGCATCTTGTTTGCCTCCTCCGGTTGGTTAAAGCCTACACCGCTCCCGAATGAGAACAGGCTATAATTATTCCAGGTTAGTTGCATCGCACAAACCTTAGGGTTTGAAATAATACTGCAGCATTTTTCCACAATTTGTACAAATCAGCGCTTGATCATTAAGAAGAACCGGAAAGGCATCATGCAGAACCTCCCTTCAGTGCTCTTCGAATTCCACATCTCTCGCCTGGCGCGCGACCGCTACCAGTTCGACCAGGCGCTGTTCATGCAGGACGGCAATGCCATCTTTGCCAACTTTCCTGGCTACCCGCCTGTTCGCCCAGCGCATGAACGCTCGCCGCGACCTCGTGCAGTTCCCCGAGCAGGCAGTGCATGCCGGGCAGGTGAATGCCATGGGGATGATCGATGAGATCCTGCACCATGTCATCGACCTGTACCGCCAGCAGAGCAATCCGCAGGTCATGGCGCAGCTGCTGGAATGGTTGAACGCACAGCTTGGTCCTGGGCAGGTCGATGCGGCGCTGTACCAGTTCACGACCCAATTCCCTCCGCTGGTCGTTTACCAGCGCGAGCTGTCGGCAGAGGCTTACCTGGCGGGAGAATCCATCGGCGCAGACGGACAGCCCATCCCCAACCGCCAGATCGCGCTGGAAGAGCTGCTCATGCTCTGGCTGGAGAACGTTAATCCTGCTTATGCTCCATATCAGGAATTGTTCGATGATTCCGACCTGGCGCGGAGCAGCGCCTACCCCCTGGTCATCGCCTCCCTGCGCCAGTTCTTCGCCGCCCAGCCGGTATTTGGTCCTGAGTCCCAGATACTGGTGGATATGCTGCGCAGCCCCGCGCTCAACGTGCCGCATTCGCTGGAAGGGCAGCTGGAATACATCCGCATCCATTGGGGCTCGCTCCTCGGGCGCTATCTATACCGGCTGCTGACCAGCCTGGATTTCATCAAAGAAGAAAGCAAATTAGTCTTCGCCGGACCAGGTCCTACCCGGGTGGTTGAGTTTGCCGGGTTGGAAGCCGAGCCGGAAGCGTTCAGCCCGGACAAAGATTGGATGCCCAACCTGATTTTGCTCGCCAAGAACAGCTACGTCTGGTTGGACCAGCTCTCCAAGAAATACAGGCTTCCGATCACCCGCCTCGACCAGATCCCGGAGGAGGAGCTGGATGGGCTGGCTCGCTGGGGTTTCACCGGCTTGTGGCTCATCGGTCTGTGGGAGCGCAGCGCCGCCTCGCAGAGGATCAAACAGCTGCGCGGCAATCCGGAGGCCGTGGCATCGGCGTATTCATTATCCAGTTATGACATCGCCGCTGACCTGGGTGGAGAAGAGGCCTACGCCAGCCTGCGCGAGCGCGCCTGGAAGCGCGGCATCCGCCTCTCTTCCGATATGGTCCCCAACCACATGGGCATCGACTCGCGCTGGGTCAGCGAGCACCCGGACTGGTTCGTCGCACTGGATTACAGTCCTTTCCCCAGCTATTCATTCAACGGTCCCAACCTCTCCTGGGATCCGCGGATTGGAATATACATCGAGGACCACTATTTCGACAATTCCGACGCAGCCGTCGTCTTCAAACGAGTGGACTTCTCGACGGGTGAAGTGAGATACATTTACCACGGCAACGACGGCACCTCGATGCCCTGGAATGACACCGCTCAGCTCAATTATCTCCGCGCCGACGTGCGCGAAGGCGTGATCCAGACGATATTGCACGTCGCCCGCAAGTTCCCCATCATCCGCTTCGATGCCGCAATGACCCTCGCCAAGCGCCACTACCAGCGCCTATGGTTTCCCGAGCCCGGCACCGGTGGGGATATCCCTACCCGGGCTGAGCACGGTCTGACGAAAACCCAATTCGATGCGCTCTTCCCGACCGAGTTCTGGCGTGAAGTGGTCGACCGGGTCGCTCAGGAAGTTCCGGATACGCTGCTCCTGGCTGAAGCGTTCTGGCTGATGGAAGGCTATTTTGTGCGCACGCTGGGGATGCACCGCGTCTATAACAGCGCATTCATGAACATGCTGCGCGATGAAAAGAACCAGGAATACCGCCTGGTGGTCAAGAATACCCTCGAGTTCGACCCCGAAATCCTGAAACGCTACGTCAACTTCATGAATAATCCGGACGAGCGCACCGCAGTGGACCAGTTCGGCAGTGGCGATAAATACTTCGGCATCGCCACCCTGCTGGCGACCATGCCCGGGCTGCCGATGTTCGGGCACGGTCAGATCGAGGGATTTTCAGAAAAATATGGCATGGAATATCGCCGGGCGTATTGGGATGAGCAGCCCGATAGCGAGCTGGTCGAACGCCATACCCATGAAATCTTTCCCTTGCTGCGCCGGCGCTACCTGTTCGCCGGCGTGGAAAATTTCCTGCTGTACGATTTTTTCACCCCCGAGGGTACCGTAAACGAAGACGTGTTCGCCTATTCCAACCGGGTAGGCGACCAGCGGGGCCTGGTCCTGTACCATAATAAATGGGCGGAAGCGCGCGGCTACATCCGCAGCTCCGCATCTTTCTCGGTAAAAACCGGCGATGGGGATGCCCGCAGCCTGGTGCAGCGCTCGCTGGGCGACGGGCTGGCGCTCCCCGCGGGAGAAGCAGATTTCGTAACCTTTCGCGATCCAAACCGCGGCCTGGAGTACATCCGCAGCTGCCGCCAGATCCACGAGCAGGGACTCTACATCGAGCTCAGCGCATACCAGCGCCATGTATTCTTAGATTTCAGCCTCATCCAGGATAACGAATGGCACCAGTATGCCCAGCTGACCGAGTTTCTCGGGGGGCGCGGTGTGCCCAGCATCGCTGAAGCGCTCAAAGAGCTCTTCCTGCAGCCTATGCTCCAGGCTTTCCAGGAGCTGGTCAATCCGGGCTCGATCCGCTGGCTGGTCGACCAGCACTATGGAGCCGCTGCGCCGGCTTCAGCCACCCGTGAGGCTGCCCTGGCGGAAGTCCAAACCAAGCTGGTTAACCTGCTGGAGCAGGTCATCCATTTTACCGGCGCCTCAGGCGACGTGGCAGCCCTGGCAGCCGAGATCTGCCAGGACCTGGAAGCTGCCCTGGACCTCCCGGGCATCGAGAAAATTTTCCCCTGGCCGCGTTCACGCCCCTACAAATCGGCCCTCCAGTATTTGAAGGCTGGCAACGCCCAGCGACCGCCTCTGGACGCGTACGATTTGGAACAGTGGGCAACCATCCTGGTCCTGGTCTTTTCACGCAAATTAGGCAAAATCCTGAGTGCAGGATCCTGCGGAATACGGAGAGATCAGCCGCGCCTGGTTCGACGAATGGCTGCTGGGCAAATTTACCAGCAAGGCCTTGCAAGATATGGGGGTCAGTGAAGGTCGCGCAGAGCGCGCCATCCTCTTGATCCGGCTGCTCGTCAGCCAGCAAGGCTGGAATGAGCCGCTCAACCAGGAGGACGGCAGCCTCTACCAGGTGCTCCAGAATCTCTTCCGAGACAGCGGCATCCAGCGTTTTGTTGGAGTCAACCGCTACCAGGAATTATTATGGTTCAACCGGGAGAGCTTCGAAGAGCTTTTGCGCTGGTTATATCTGCAGGCAGTCCTGGACATATTGGCGAGCGAGCGCGAGGTCGCGGGAAAAACACCCCCGCCTGGCGCGCAAGCCATTGTTTCCCTCTATAATTCGATCCTCAAGCTGCTGGAAGCTGAAGCTGCCTCGGGCTATCAAGTCGAGCGCTTGTTGGCTGCCGTTAAAGAGCAGCCCTGACGGGCGATTCCCCGCCGCTTATCATTGCTCCGGATCCTCGCTCCGGATGCGCTGCAGGTTGCGCTCGAAGATCTGCGCGGCTGACCTTCCAGATCGCTCGCTGACTGCTGCAGACAGGTCACTCGCAGCCCGCCTCTCCAGGTTGTCTCCACTGACCAGCTCTGCCAGATGGACAGCCTGGGCGGCGTAAGCCAGGTTGTTGCAGGCTTCGATCCGGTCGAAATCGTCATAGATACCATCCGCAAGAAGTGAACATGCGCTGCCGCTCCCGCTGCATTTCCAGGGCGAGCTGGATCCTGTGCATTGCCTCGGATTTCGGGACCTGACCCGCCATCGTGCGCACCAGGCTCTCCGCAGTTAGCTCACCCAGCAGCACATGGACGTAGCGCTTCAACAGCAGCTGTGGGTCGGGGATATAACCCCGGGTAGTCTCCTCGTAGACCTGGTCCAGCCCCTCTGCCAGGCGGTTGAAAGCGAGGCGCAGCGGCTCTTTCCAGCCGGCGCGTCCCGGGTGGCAGGTGCAGTCGCCCGTCCAGCGCTGCACCCCATGATGGCAGCTCCACGACGTGCCCTCGCGGATTTCAACCATTATCTCGGGAGGGTATTGCGCCAGCCACAGCCCGGGGTAGGTCTTCTCGATGCCCAGGGATTGCGTGGCTCCATCCACCAGGCGAGCCAGGAAGCGCTCCCGCAGAGATTGGTGGTGACCGTACAGCTCGCCATCCGATGCCAGCAGGAGCAGCCGGGGATGGTCGCCGTCTCTGGACCCGGCGTGAGTATATTGCTGGATCAGCTCACGGGCGAAAAGGTCCGCATCAACCGTCGCCGCAGGGTCAAAGCTGATCCGCGTGCTCAGGTCGCGCTGGTAGAAGAAAACTGTGATCTGGCGGTCCCCTGGAAGTGACACCAGGCCCGGCTCGCTCGCCCCTGACTGGTCAGATTCCGACTGCCAGGGCGCCAGGATCGTGAAGCGGATTCCCGCCTGGGCAAGCGTTTCGAGCGTCTCGAGGTCGACTGCGGTTTCGGGGAGCCACATTCCCTGCGGATTGCGCCCAAAGCGGTGGCGAAAATCGGCAATCCCCCACGCAATTTGGACCTCTTTATCGCGGCGCGTGGCGAGCGGCAGGATGGTGTGGTTGTATGCCTGTGCCAGCGCGTTCCCCACCCCATTCCGGCGCACGTTTGCCTTGTCCTGCTCGATAATGCTGCGAGCAGTCTGCGGATCGTAGCTCTGCATCCAGGCGAATAATGTCGGACCAATATTGAAGCTGATCCGCTCGAAATTTCTCAGCTCCGCATTCGGGCGGTAGCATTCGTTATGGATGCGCTCGTTCCAGTTAGCGTAGGGGGCAGCTCCGCTCTCGCGCGGGATAATGCCATTGAGAGGGTCTTCGCGTGGAGGTTGGTAAAAATGGGCGTGGATGCTAAGATATTGCAATCCCAAAGTCCTTACCGGTATTACGTATTACAACCAATATAACCTGATTTTAATATATTTAACGATTTTTGCCAGGGGGAAGTTGCAAATAAGCAAACCGCAAGAAGTTTCTTAATATCAAAGGATGGTATATTTGCGGTTTGCTTATTTGCAAGGGAAAATGGATTATCGAGGGCAATTCGTCGTAAAATAGAATCAAGTTCCGCTATCCACTGAATTCCGGAGATAAATCGCGTGGGAGCCATCCTTAAAGTAATGTTCCTGGCTGCCGAAGCTGATCCCTTTGTAAAGGTTGGCGGGTTGGGAGATGTAGCCGGGTCCCTTCCCCTGGCGCTCCACCGGCTGAGCACCCCTGAGCTCACCCTCGATATCCGCCTGGTAATCCCATACCACGGCGCCATCCAGCGCCAGGCATATCCTCTGCGCAAGCTGACCAGCTTCCCAATCCAGCAGGCAGAAGGACCCCTCGAGGCTGTAGTATTATCTGGCAGCCTGCAGGGATTGCCGGTCCTGTTCATCGACGGACCGTCCATTCCGCCGGACGCCTCGGTGTACTCTTCGGACGCACTCGCCGATGGGCTGAAATTCACCTTCTTCTCCCTGGCTGCCCTGGAAATGATCCCCCAGGTCGGCTGGATTCCGGATGTGATCCATGCCAACGATTGGCATACCTCCCCGGCTATTTATGCTTTGAAGCGCTCGCGCGCCCAGGATCCGCTTTATCGCCGGATCGCTGCCCTGCTCGGCGTGCACAACCTGCCTTATATGGGCATCGGCGCCGGTCAGGCGCTCTGGGCGTTCGGCTTGCCCCCTGCTGCGGATGAGCGCCTGCCGAAATGGGCGCGGCACGTCCCTCTCGCCCTGGGTCTTTCCAGCGCGGACCATATCGTCGCCCCATCCCCTACCTATGCACGCGAGATCCTCACCCCAGAGTTCGGCTCCGGGCTGGATGGCTTCCTGCAGCAGCGCCAGGAGGTGATTTCCGGGATTCTGAACGGGATCGATACCGCCGTGTGGGATCCGGCTGGCGACCCTCAGCTGGTGCAGCCGTTCAGCATCGATTCACTGCCGGCACGGCGTGAAAATAAGCTCGCCTTGCAGCGCGAGCTCGGTCTGGCAGAAGACCCCGGCACCCCCCTGATCGCCATGGTCACCCGCATGGATCACCAGAAAGGCATTGACCTGGTGCCTCCGTTCGCTCCGCGACCTGAAAGGGCAGCCCTGGCAGGCGGTGATCCTGGGCACCGGGGATACCGCTATCGAGAGCGCAGTTCGCCGCCTCGAGAAGGATTTTCCCGAGAGGCTGCGCGCGGTGATCCGTTTTGACAACCCCCTCAGCCACCGCATCTACGCCGGCGCGGATATGCTGGTCATCCCTTCCCGCTATGAGCCTTCCGGACTGACCCAAATGATCGCCATGCGCTATGGCTGTATACCGGTCGCACGCTCCACCGGCGGGCTGCGCGATTCCATCCAGGATTACAGCCCCGATCAGACGGGTACCGGCTTTTTATTCAGCCAGGCTACCGCCCGCGCCCTGAAAACCGCCCTGGAAAGGGCGTTGGGCGTTTATTCTCAACCTGCCATCTGGCAAAGTATGCAATATAATTCCATGCTCATGGATTTCTCCTGGCAGGTATCTGCCCGGAAATACTTGCAGCTATACCAGTCTATGATCCAGAGTGCAAACCTATGACCAGAGATTACGAGACACTCCAGTTCAAGCAGTTTATCGCCGTGCCGCCCGGTGCGGTATACGATGCGTTTACGAATGCCACTGCCCTGTGTGAATGGCTGTGCAGCATAGCCCAGGCAAATCCGCGCAAACATGGCCGCCTGTATATGTGGTGGAACAGCGGCTATTATGCCAGCGGCGAGTACATCCAGCTCAAGCCAAACCAGCGGGTTGTCTTTGCCTGGCATGGGCGGAATGAGCCTGGAGCAAGCCGGGTGAAGGTGCTCATCCAACCCGGCGAAGGGGGATCGCTGGTGCGCCTCACCCATTCCGGGCTTGGCAGCGATAAATCGTGGAAGTCAGCCCGGGGCGCGATCCAGCGGGGTTGGAAAAGCGGGCTGAAAAACCTGCGTTCGGTGCTGGAAACGGGTCAGGATCTGCGCTTTATCCGCCTGCCGCTCCTGGGCATCTCCGGGATTACGGAGGTCACCCCAGATAAAGCGGCATTGGAGAACCTGCCTGTGCAGGCTGGCTTGAAAATTGACGGCGTTATGGGCGGCCTGGGCGCACAGGCGGCTGGACTCCAATCGGGAGACATTCTGGTGAAAGTCGATGGGGAGAAGGTGACCCAATTCTCAGATCTAATTGGGGTGCTGCGCCTGCACCAGTCGGGCGACATAGTAAAGATTGTCTATTACCGGAATGGTGAAAAATTTCGGCTGAAGCTGCCCCTCTCGCAGCGCCCCATTCCGGAGATCCCCGCTGCTGCGGATGAGCTGGCGGAGCTCGTCGAGCGGCAGTATTCTCAGGCTGTCAAGGACCTCGCCGAGTGCCTGCAGGGAATCTCAGAGGCGCAAGCCGCTTTTAAACCCTCTCCTACGCTGTGGAGCGCCAGAGAAAACCTGGCGCACCTGATCGCCAACGAGCGTGAGACCCACTCGTGGATCGCCGGCTTGATCGAAGGCCAGGAAGCCGATTTCATGTACCACGCCAATCTGGATAACCGTCTGCAAGCCATTGTGGTCGCATTTCCCACGATCAGCAGCCTGATGCAGGAGTTTCGCCGCAACCAAAAAGAAACCATCTCCCTGGTCAGGGGGCTGCCCGTAGAGTTCGTGCAGCGCAAAAGGAGCTACTGGCGGCTCGGTTATAATCTCCTTGAAATGCCCGCCCATATCCGCGAGCATTGCGCCCAGATCCACCTGGTAATGGAGGCAGCTGCGGCGATAGATGCAGCCGCCGCTTTAAGAAAGGAACCTATGAAGACTCGTGCAGTGATCTTAGCTGGCGGTGAGGGTTCTCGCCTGGGGATCCTCACAGCCAAACGCACCAAGCCAGCCGTACCCTTCGCTGGAAAATACCGCATCATCGACTTCACTCTCTCGAATTGTGTCAACTCGGGCATCTTCGATGTCATGATCCTCGCCCAGTACCGCCCGCAGTCCCTGATCGAGCACATCGGCGCCGGCGGTCCCTGGGACCTGAACCGTGATTTCACCGGCGGCGTGCGCATCTTTACCCCCTATAAAGCGCGCGGCGTCTCAGACTGGTACCTGGGCACTGCCGACGCCGTCCAGCAAAACTTCTTGTTCATCAAGCAAAGCCGTCCCGACCTGGTGCTCATCCTTTCCGGCGACCATATCTATGAGATGAACTACGACCCGTTGATCACCTTCCACCAGGACCACCAGGCAGATATGACCATGGCAACGATCCGGGTGCCAAAATCCGATGCCCCGCGCTTCGGCATCGTCGGCGTATCCGAAGACTACCGGGTGACCTCCTTCGTCGAGAAGCCCGCCAGACCACCCTCCGACCTGGCGAACATGGGTGTGTACCTGTTCACCCTGGATATGCTCGACAGGGAGTTATGGGAGGATCACCTGCTGGATGGATCATCGCACGACTTTGGCAAGGACATCCTGCCGCGCATGGTTGCTTCGGGCAAGCGCGTGTTTGCCTATCCATACACTGGCTACTGGGTGGATGTCGGCACCCTCCTATCCTACTGGCGGGCGCATATGGACCTGCTCACCGATCCCCCTTCTTTCGACCTGAATGACCGCTCCTGGATCGTCCACACGCGCACCGAAGAGCGCCCGCCTGTGCGCATCGCCCGCGGCGCGACGATCGTCGATAGCATGATCACCGATGGCTGCGTGATCGAAGCCGGCGCGATCGTTGAGCACAGCATCCTGGCTCCCGGGGTATGCGTCCGTTCGGCTGCGATGATCCGTGAATCGATCATCCTGACGGATTGCGAGATTGAGAATGGAGCCGTGATCGAGCGGGCAATCATCGATAAACGCTCCGTCATTGGCGCCAATGCGCACATCGGCTCGCTGGCAGAATATGGCGAGCCATTGATTACCACCGTCGGCAAGAACAGCACGCTGCCTGCCGGAATCTTCCTGGAGGCCGGCGCGACCATCGGCACCGATGTCATCCCTGAAGACCTGCCTTCCCTGATCGTCCAAAAGGATGAATGTATCAACACCAAGAGGCTGCCATATGAAGTTTGAGCGCTCATCCGGCATCTTGCTCCATCCCACCAGCCTGCCGGGTGAATTCGGCATCGGAGATATCGGCCCACAGGCGATTGCCTGGGTTGATTTCCTGGCTGAATGTGGCTGCACCCTCTGGCAAGTTTTACCGCTCGGTCCGACCGGCTATGGTGACTCACCATACCAGTGCTTTTCTGCATTTGCCGGCAACCCTTACCTGATCAGCCTGGAATCGCTGCTGGACGATGGTCTCTTAGAACGAGAGGACCTCGCCGGCATGCCTGATTTTCCTGCCGGATCTGTCGATTTCGGAGCGGTTATTCCCTGGAAAATTGCAGTCCTGGAGAAATCCTACTCCCGATTCCAAAGGTCAGCCGGTGCTGAGCTTCTCGCTGAATTCCTGGCGTTCCAGGCGACCCACACAGAATGGCTGCCGGATTTCGCCTTATTTATGGCTCTTAAAGGCGCCCACGGGGGCGCTTCGTGGGCGACCTGGGATTTACCCCTGCGCCAGCGCGATGACCGGGCGCTGGCAGCAGCCAGGCAAGAGCTGGCTGACCCCATCCAGCGCCAGATTTACTTCCAGTTCCTGTTCTTCCGCCAGTGGTGGGCAGTCCGCCAGCATGCCAACCAGCAGGGCATCCAGATCATCGGAGATATCCCTATTTTCGTCGCACATGACAGTGCCGATGTCTGGGCGCATCCCGAGCTGTTTTACTTGAATGAGCGCAGCCAGCCAAAATTGGTTGCCGGAGTGCCGCCGGATTATTTCTCTCCGACCGGTCAGCTTTGGGGCAATCCGCTCTACCGCTGGAAGGTCCACCAGCAGGACAACTACCGTTGGTGGATCAGCCGCATTCGCTCCGTCCTGGAGCTGGTAGACATCATTCGCCTGGACCATTTCCGCGGCTTCGCCGGATACTGGGATGTTTCGGGCAAGGCGAAGACTGCCGAGAAGGGCAGTTGGAGGCCCGGACCGGGCAAGCAATTCCTGAAATCGGTGCAGTCTGCCCTGGGTGAGCTGCCCCTGATTGCTGAAGACCTGGGGGTGATCACCCCGGATGTGGTCGCCTTGCGCGAAGCCTTCGGGCTGCCCGGCATGAAAATCCTGCAGTTCGCTTTCGCCTCCGGGCCGAGCGATCCCTTTTTGCCGCATCGCTACCCGCGCAACTGCGTCGTCTACACCGGGACCCACGATAACGATACGGTCCTCGGCTGGTACGAGCGCGTCCCGGATGACGAGCGCGCCTTTTACCGCCGCTATCTGGACCGGGATGGCAATCAGGTATCCTGGGACTTGATCCGCGCCGGCTGGGCTACGGTAGCCACCTTCGCCCTGGCCCCCCTGCAGGACTTCCTGAGCCTGGGGAATGAAGCGCGCATGAACTACCCCGGTCGTCCCAGTGGGAACTGGTCGTGGCGCATGTCTGCCGACGCAATCGGCCCGCAGTTGACTGAGTTTATTAAGGAAATCAATTATCTTTACGAGCGCATGCCGAAAGTAAATAATTTGACTACGAGCTAAGGCATTACCGAAAAGTGGACACCTATCACCCCATTTCGGCTTTCTCATTCAACTGCGTAACTCCTATAATTATCACGCCCTCGAACCTAGGGCAGAAGCATCCGGTCGACTGCGCGGATCAGCTCCGCCAGGGAGCCGGCTTGCAGTACTACATCGCAGTTTGCCGCGTATTTCAGCAGGTCGCTGTCTCCGCTTCCCCACATGGCGGTCGGTTCAGGGGTAAGCCATATCGTCCTGCGGCTGCGCCTCGCTACCTGGTTGAAAAGCTCGAGGCGCGGGTTGTTGTAGTTGTTGCGCCCATCCCCCACGACGATAAATGTCGTGCGGCTGTCGATCAATGCCAGATAGTCTTTGGTGAAGTTCTCCAGGCTGTAGCCTAGATCCGTGTTGTAATAGCCCGAGGGCATGCGGTCCAGCACCAGAGAGACAGCTTGCTGGGAGGGCTTCCCGGCAAAATCGGGGGAGATATATTCCAGGTGGTCGATGAAAGCAAAGGCATGCGTCTTGCTGATCTGGTCCTGCATGGCATACAGCAGGCTGAGCATCAGCTCCGAGCAGGAGCGCATCGAGGTGCTTACATCACAAATAACGACCAGCTTGGGTTTCAGGCTGCGCTCCCTGTGCTTGATCTGCATCGGCACGCTGTCATGCTTGAGATTGGTGCGTATGGTGGCTTTGGCGTCGAGCTGCCCGCTCTTGGCTCGCTTCTGCCTGAGCGCCACGCGCGTCCGCAGGGCGGCAGCCAGGCGCTGGACTTCCTTGCGCAATCGCTCCAGGTCCTGGTCTGAGAGTGAGCTGAACGGGCGGTCGAGCAGTCCTTCTGCTCCCTCGTCCGGGGGTTGGTTGCTCATATTCTCGGCAATGCGCTGACCAGCGAACTGGTGCATCTGGTCCTCCAGGCTCTGCTGGTTTGCCTGCAGCAGCTTGACCAGCTGTTCTACCCGGCTTTTGTCCATGCCCATCTGCGCCAGCACTTTTGCCAGCTCGTTGATTGCCTCACGCACCTGGGGGAAACGCATGGCTTTCTGCATGCGCTGCGCCATCCACTCGCGATAGCGCATATTGTCCACCTGGTTCAGCCCCACCATCCTTGCCAGACGCTCCAGCTCGCTCTGGCTGAACGGCTCGCCGTCCAGCAGCTTTTCCAGCATCTGGCGCAGCTGTTCGCTCATCCGCTTCAGCGCCTTCGCCAGCTGGTCGGCTTCCTCCGGAGTCAGGTCCTCGGAGAGGTTCATCAATGGCGGTGTGTCCGAGCTGCCGAAGAACAGGGGGAACAGCTCTTCGAAAACTGCCAGGTTGCTGGCATCTTTAACCAGGGTCGCACGCAGGCTCAAGCGGAAGGACTCGCGGTTTTGAATGCCCAGGCGCTCGATTGCCGCAAATGCATCCGCGCTCTCTGCCAGGCTGATGCGCACGCCGGAGGTCCTTAACGCCGCAATAAATTTAACTGTTCGCTCTTCCATGGAAGACTCCCCTTACCATTAATGATTTCAACCGGCTCTGGCTACCAACACGCTTACCGTCCACACCTACCCGTCCTGGAAAACAGGTCGCTCAATTCCTCCACTGGGTAGACGGGGGCAGATCTCGGTCGGACAACCGGTTCCCCGGGCCTGGTCGCTGCAGCCAGCGGCGGGCGCGCTGCAAGTCGCTCTCGTGTTTGAGCAAGACGCTCAAGGTGGTCTCCAGCGTCTTCTCGTCCAGGTTGTGGGCGTTCAAAGCCACCAGGGCTTTGGCCCAGTCCAGGGTCTCGCTGATGCTGGGTGATTTGCGCAGATCCATCGAGCGCAGGTTTTGCACCATTTCCACCGCCTGCCGCGCCAGCTTGGCAGATAGTTCTGGCACCTTCATCCGCACCACCGACAGCTCCTGCTCGATCGAAGGGTAGTCGATGAACAGGTACAGGCAGCGCCGTTTCAATGCTTCGCTCAGCTCGCGCGTATTATTGCTGGTCAAGATTACCAACGGGCGATGGACTGCCGCCAGGGTACCCAGCTCAGGCACGCTGACCTGGAAATCGCTGAGCACTTCCAACAGGAAAGCCTCGAACTCAGCATCCGAGCGGTCAATCTCATCGATTAATAACACAGTGGGCTCAGGGCTCAAGATCGCTTTCAGCAATGGGCGTTGGAGCAAAAAGCGCATGGAAAAAAATACATCTTCCTCGCCAGCCAGGCGGTCGGCAGCCTCCGCCAGCGTGGTGGTTTTGGTTAACGTCTCCTGGAGTTTGTCGCGCAGGAGCTGGGTATACAGCAGCTGCTTGGCGTACTCCCATTCATAAAGCGCCTTGGTTTCATCCAACCCTTCGTAGCACTGCAGGCGGATCAGCTCGCGGCAGGTGGCGCCGGAAACTGCTTTAGCCAGCTCAGTTTTGCCGACGCCTGCCGGACCTTCCGTCAGCAGGGGTTTGCCTAATTCCTGGCTGAGGAAGAGAATCGTGGCGATCTCATCGCTGGCAATGTACTGCTGGGCGTTGAGCGCCACTTTCAATTCTTCGATAGAGTCGAAATGCTTGGATTGGGTCATTCAGCCTTTTCTTCCTGGGTTTGCGGCTTCCAGGTGGGCACTGAATGAAGTAGCTCGTCCTTCGATACCCGGTTTACCCTGCGGCAATGGGGGCATTTTAAGTCGAGGTGGGTCATCTCATCTGCAGTCATCCGCTCCAATGAGGCGATCACTTCAGCTTTACTGATCGCGAATGGGCGGTGACAGTTGGTACAACGGATTTGCATAGGGGTCTCCTGGTTGCTCTACATCGATTGATCAGTCAGCCATGCACAGTCACGCAAGAGTGCCGCTATTATAACCGAAATCGGACTACTCCAGGTTATAATTCGATGATGCCCCCCTTCTACACTCGCAGCGGAGACGACGGATATACTGGATTGCTCGGCGATGAGCGCGTGCCTAAGTATCACCCTCGCCCGGAAGCTGTCGGCGACCTGGATGAAGCCAGCGCCGCTTTAGGCATGGCGCGCGCTGCTTGCCGTACTTCCCAGACGGCGGAAATGACCCAGCAGGCGCAGCGAGACCTGTATCAGCTCATGGCTGAGATTTCTGCTCTCCCCGCGAATGCCGCCCTTTTCCGCCGCATCGACGCTGACCGGGTGGATTGGCTGGAAAAGCAGATCGATGCCATTCTGGGGCAAATTACCCTGCCAGATGAGTTTATCTTGCCCGGTGATTCAACGGCTGGCGCGTGTCTGGCTCTGGCGCGCACGGTCGTCCGGCGGGCGGAGCGGCGCGTCGTCCGCCTGTACCATGAGCACGAATTGGAAAACCCGTACCTGCTTTCCTACCTGAACCGGCTCTCTTCGCTCTGCTTCGTCCTCGAAATCCTGGAGGACCAGGCATCCGGCGTTGCAGCTCCCACGTTGGCCAAACAGGGGGAGTAATATTCCGGGTCACAGCGAGGAGTGGTTTTGACCGGAACCATCATCAATTTTATAGCAATCCTGATCGGCGGGTCGCTGGGCCTGGTCTTCGGCGCGCGAGTTCCCTTTGCGCCTCCGCCAGACGATCGTCGCCGGGATGGGTTTGTTCGTCATAGCCCTCGGAATCCAGATGAGCCTGAAATCCAATCAATTCCTGATCGTCCTGGGAGGGTTGATCATCGGTGGGTCAATCGGTGAATGGCTGCGCATCGAGGATCGCCTAAAAAACCTTGGCGCATGGTTGGAGATCCGGTTTAATGGGTTCAGTAGAAGAATGAAGAGACCTGCGGTTGAACCCGCCCGCAGCAGCCCTGCTGAGAGCCGCCCGCTGCGAGCCGCCCCGCCGAGCCATCCCCCAATCCGTCTGAGGCAGCCGCAGAAAGCGCTGATCTGACCCAACCCACCACTCAGTTTATTCGCGGCTTCCTGGCCTCTTCGCTGCTGTTTGCAATCGGTCCCATCGCGATCCTCGGCTCGATCCAGGATGGGCTGACCGGTGACTATAACCTGCTGGCGATTAAATCCGTTCTGGATGGCTTTGCCGCCCTGGCTTTCGCCGCCTCATTGGGTGTTGGGGTGCTGTTCTCCAGCCTGGTCATCCTCGTCTACCAGGGCAGCCTCAGCCTGCTGGCAGCCCAGGCCCAGGCCGTCATCACGCCAGCCATGATGGCCGAGCTGACCGCCACCGGGGGAGTCCTGCTCATCGGGATTTCCATCAGCAACCTGCTCGAGATCAAGCCGATCCGGGTGGCTAACTTCCTGCCTGCCCTGCTGGTATCCCCGCTGATCGTCGCACTCCTGGCTTATTTTGGCTGGTTAAAATAAAAACCGGTGTGCGCAGGCAGAATGATCTGGGCACACACCGGTTCAAAAGACTTAGTATCTATCCGAAAATACGAGGGGTTCCGATTTTGTCTCCCATCCATTTCCGGATAGATACTAAATGCTTTGGAGAGAGCCTTTAATTCCCTGCGTTCGCCAGCTCAGAGTTGATCAACTGGCTGATCTCGTCGAATGAAGGGATATATCCGGGTTGGCCGGCGTGCTGACCATTCACGAATACTGTTGGCGTACCGCTCACCCCCGCTGCATTCCCATTTGCCTGGTCCTGGGTGATCTGGCTTTGAAAGCGTCTCGCGCTATAGCAGGCATTGAACGCATCCATATCCAGCTTTAACGAATCAGCGTATGCAACCAGGCGTTTATCGACGAACGCCCCATTGAACTCTTCGCTGTTCTTATACAAGATATCGTGGTAGTCCCAGAAGCGCCCCTGGTCGTTGGCGCACAATGCCGCATTTGCCGCCTGGTCGGATTCTTTAACCCCGTTGGAATCGTCCAGGAAGGGGTAATTGTGGAAGACATAGCGCACCTTTCCCGGTACGACGTAAGCCGCTATAATTTGGGGCTCGATCGTTGCGGTGAAATTTTTACAAGCCGGGCATTGAAAATCTTCGTACACGTCCACCACCACCGCAGCATTGGCGTTCCCCATTGAGGTTCCGTTCGTGTCCGGATAAGCCTGCGGGGTGATCACCGTGAACTGTCCCACGGGGGTAGTCGCATTGCGGATGGAGGGTCCTGCGAGGATGATTATTAAAATCAAAACTACGACGACGGCGCCGATAACGATATAAATCCTCTGGCGCTGCTCCTTCTTGCGGCGTTGGTCGCGGATTTGCTGGCGTTTGCTCACCGATTTCGCTTTACTCATTCTGTCTCCTTAGAATTAATGTGCGCAGCCATTTTCCCATAGCCTATGCGGTTTGTCCAGGGAACGGTGAATAAGAATTAATTCAGCGACCTCACCGGCAGTGGGCATCCAGCCAATCGATCATATATTGAATGACGATTTCCTTGTCAGGCTCGTTGTGCAGCTCGTGATAATACCCCTCCCAGAGCTTAAGCTCGCACTCACAGGTAACCTGGCTGGCAAACTCCTGGCTGCCAGAGGAATAGGCAATCCGGTCAGCCGTGCCAGCCATGATCAGCAACGGCACGCTGAACTCAGCAGCGTGCGCCATCGCCCATCCTATTGCGGGAATCGTTTCTTTAGCTATTCCCAGGGTCGCCTGGTGGTGCACCAGTGGATCGACCGTATAAACTCGGGCGATCTCAGGATCGCGCGAGAGCTGCGTCACATCCAGGTTTGTAGAAATGCTTAATGTAGGCAGAACCGATCCGAGAGAGTTGGACAGGAATATTTTTGCCTTTTGCTCGGTGAGCGAGGTGCGCAGTCCGGGGCTGGTGACAATCACGCCTTGCAAGTCAGGCTTGCGCCGCAGTGCATAATTCAAAACCAGCAAGCCTCCCAGGCTGTGTCCGTAAAGGAAACGCGGTATACCCGGATAGCGCCTCCTGGCTTCGTCCAGCAGGAGATCGATATCCGCCATGAACATTTCGAACGACGGTGTATGCCCCCGCGGACCTTCCGATCGGCCATGCCCGCGCAGATCGAAGCTAATTAAGGCATAACCTGCCCGGGTGAATGCATCCGCCACGTGGGCATATCTTGCACTGTGCTCCCCAATCCCATGCACCAGGCAGACGACAGCCGCCGGCTGTGCCGCCGGCTCCCCCTCAGGCTTCCATTCCTGGGCATAAAGCGTGATGCCATCCCGGGCTTTCCAGCTCAATTCAGTATGCAATTAAATAACCTAACCCTTCCCTTCGAGGCTCAAGCCGCTCCCCTCAGTTGCTGCAACTCCCAGCGGCATGGGAATGGTCTGGTAAACCGAATATTCTTCGCCGGTCAATTGAAAACCCGCTTTCTGGTAGAGCGCGAGGGATGTTGAGTTATTCTTCTGGGTATTCATAGTCACATTTGCCACGCCGCGCCGCTTGGATTGGGACATGACGTCCCTCAATAATGCTGCGCCGGTACCCTGTCCCTGCGAGATCGGATGGACCGCCAGTCGAGAGAGATGCAATCCCACCTGCGAGGGCGTGCTGATCTGGTAGCCGATGATCATGCCGTCCAGATCGGCCACGGTGGCAATCTCTGCCTGCTGGAAGGCGACTTGCAAGGATTCCAGCGAGTTGCGCCATTCGTGCGGGAATGCAGCTTCATCGACCTGCTGCACCGCCGTGAGATCGTCGAAATTCATCGGCCGGATCGTAATGGTACCCGCCAGGCTCACAGTTTCCGGAAGGGGGCGGCGAGTGGACCAGCTCAACATGACCACCTGGTGGGTCTCGGAAAACCCGCTATCTTTCAGCAGATTCTTAAACCAGGTTTGCAAAGGGATTGCTGCAACCCGGTCCAGGCAGTGGGTTTCAAGGACCAGCTGGCGCGCATTTTCCCAGAGCGCAGCCCACACCTCTTCAACCGGTAGCGCAGCGCTGCTGGCAAATAAGCGGATCCAGCCGATGCCCGGTGGATCGGGAGGGCAAGCCAGCGTTCCTACCGGGCGACCTTCCCACTCAGCAATCAGGTAGGGCTGCAAGCCAAGGCAGTCCAGCGGCGAGCGCCAATCCAGGTGGCGGTGCACGTGGGTCTCGAAATGCATCAGCGCGGCGACGGTATGCCGGTCCTCAGGGGTTGCCTCACGGATGGAGAGATCTTGCAGGCTCATGCAGCTGGCTACGCGGGTTACTCGATAGGAACGAATGAAATGACTGCTGAGGTCTTCCCCAGGAGCCTCACCTGCCCAGGATGTGGAACGGTATATCTAACAACTTTTGCAGGAGGCGCTGCTTGGGGTTTGGGTGTGGGATGTCATCCAGGCCGGCTTTCATGCTCGCCAGCGCCTGCAGGCGGCGTCCGGTTTGCAGCTGGACTGCGGAGAGCGCTTGCATGGAATGCACGCGCAGGTCATTCTCACCGATAGAATAGAACAGGTCAGCGGCTTCTTCGTAGGCGACCATTGCTTCTTCATGGCGGCCCAGCTCTTCGAGCGCAGCCGCGTAATTACCGGTTGCAATCCCCTGGCGGCGGACATCGCCTTTTTCGGCGAATATGGCAGCCGTCCCTTCTACTGCCGCGAGGGCGGCGCTCGCATCACCTGCTTTCAGGGAGGAAACGCTGCTGTTGTTGCGCATTTCCGCAGCATTAATTTTATCACCCGAGAGATCATACGCTTCCGCCGCGGCCATATACAGCCGGGCAGCTTCTGGGTAATCGTTACGCTGGTAAGCTTTCTTACCTTCGTTGGAGAATTGCTCAGGCTTTTTCGTTTCGCCCATCACTGCCTCCACCTGCCTCCTTCTCACGCTCCCCCTCCGGAAGCCAGGTATTTGTTAGCACCTACAAGGTTATTTCCAGTAATCCTTCGGCAACTGCCCGTAATTTATCCACCGACATCTCGCTCAGGCGTTGCGCCAGCTCCAGGTAGGGAAGGTTGATTGGCTTGGCTACGAATGCCTGCATCTCGGGCGGCATTTCCTTGAAATCTCGCATCGCGCGCTGCTCGATGAACCACACCCCGATCGGGCCATAACGGTCCTGGAAGTCACGCAGATCGCGTCCCAACGCGCCGCACAATAATTCTAACTGAGGTACTCCGATCTGCGCCTGACCCAGCTCGTACATTTCCAGGTCGGTGACCGGGATATTCGTCTTCTCTGCAAGCTCGTCGATTGAAAATCCTTTCTCGAAACGGGCTTTACGCAGCAATACACCGATCATTCGCTGGCGCACTGCGGTCAGCCTTTTTACATCCAGGCTGGGTTTGCTCCCACCCTCGCTGAGCAACGTCTGTTCTCCCCAAAAATGCTCCAGGGGGATCTCCAGGTAATAGGCAAGAAACTCGACCTCCGGCAAGGAGGGCGATTTTTCACCAAGCTCGTAGGACTCGAAGGTCTCATTGCTGACGTTGAGCATTGCCGCGCATTCTTCCAAAGATTTACCCTGGAACTGGCGCGTGTCGCGAATTAATACCCCTAGTTTTTTCGCCCGGATGACCTGTGCACCTGTGGGACTCACAATAACGTCCTCCTAATAGTCAACAAATTCCAGGAACCGTCCAGTTTGCTGTCGAAGTGCCGTCCTCGGGCACTTGCTGACCTTGCCCTACCGAAATAATCTGTGCAAGTTCCAGGCCGCCTACAGGACTAAACCGGCGGCATCGTATAACCCAATCCCGAGCGGGTCACGATGTGCTGGGGATTCTTGGGATCGTTCTCCAGCTTCTGCCTCAAGCGGGAGATACTCACCCACAAGATTTCCTTATCGTCTCTGTACTCGGGTCCCCAGACATCGGTCAGGAGCTGTTCCGAGGTCAATACGCTTCCCAGGTTGTGAGCAAACTGGAGCAGCAGACGGTATTCCGTAGCAGACAGGAAAACCATTTTATCGCCTTTGTAGACCTCTGCGCGGGCAAAGTCAATGCGCAGGCTCCCGTGGGTAAAGATGGACTGCTGGAAATTCCCTCCGGAGACCTGCGCCCTGCGCAGCACCGCCCGCGCCCGTGCCAGCAGCTCAGTCGCCGAGAACGGCTTGACGATGTAATCGTCCGCCCCCAGGTCCAGGCCGCGCACCCGGTCATTCTCGCTGCCTCGGGCGGTCACGATGATGATCGGGACATTGGAAAACTCGCGGATGCGTTCGAGTGCGGAAAAACCATCCAGGACGGGCATCATGATATCCAGGAACACCAGGTCGGGGTGCTTTTCCACCACCATATCGACCGCTTCCTGGCCATTGGTCGCCTGGATGACATGATACCCCTCCGTCACCAGGTTGGCTTCCATCAAACGCAAATAACGGGGTTCGTCGTCAACAATTAAGATCGCTTGGGTCATGAACTCGCCTCCTGGCTGATTGGACTCAGTCCGATAAGTTCTTTTTCGATCGGAAGATAAATGTAAAATGACGTCCCTTTTCCAACTGTCGACTCTACGGTGATATCTCCCTGGTGAGCCTGGATGATCTTTTTGCAGATATACAGCCCCAGTCCGGTCCCGCGCACAGAGGTCGAGGAGCCGGGTACCCGGTAGAACCGCTTGAACAGGTGCTCGAGATGTTCTGGGTCAATCCCGGGACCCTGGTCACGCACTGCAATCCGCGCCCGGTTGCTGGTCCGCTCCAGGCTGATCGTCACCGGTGAATCGGGTGCATACTTCGCGGCGTTGCTCAGCAGGTTGTCGAAGATCTGCGCCAGCCGGGCGGGATCTGCCATCACCTGGATGCCGCTGGCGTTCACCTTGAGCTGGACGGTTTGCTGGTCGTTGCGCGAGGTCGCCCTCAGGGTGATGTCACGCAAAAATACATCCAGCTTGATCGGCTGGAAGCTCATGCGCAGCGTCCCGGCTTGCAGGCGGGAGGAGTCCATCAAGTTATCGATCAGCTCGCGCAGCCGGTCAGCTTCCTCGTCAATAATCGTCAAAAATTCACGGCGAGTCTGCTCGTCCCACTGGATATCCTGGCGCAGCAAGGTCGTCGCGTATCCCTTGACGAAACCCAGAGGGGTCAGCAGCTCGTGCGAGACCATGGCAATAAATCCATCTTGCAGGCTGTCGAGCTGGCGTTTCGCCTCCAGGCTGGCAATGCGCTCCACCAGCTGGTTGCGCCCCAGGAGCTGGGCAATGTGCACTGCGATGAACTCTGCCAGGTGGATGTGCTCGGGTGAATACGGTGGTCCGCCGAAGCGCACAAAAACCAGCGAGCCGACAACTTCGTCGCCCACGTTCAGGGGGAGTCCCAGGTAGTAGCGCAGGCTGGTGCGGTCGAGGTAACCGGGAGTATCGTCGGTGAGCTCTTCCCGCCGGATGACCGTCTGCCGGCTGTGGTAGGCCTCGTTCGCCACCGTCTCACCCCACGCCAGGTCGGCTTCCCGGAAACGTCCGCGCCCGATCGCTCGGGCGTAGTTGATCTCGAGCACGCTGTCCTGCCGCCAGTTGTATACGACCATGTTATCGAAGATAAATACCGGCCTGACCAGCCGGATAATATCATCCAGTGCTGGCTCGGTATCGACTGCATGGGCTACCGACCGGCTTATCGCGTAGATTGCCTCAAGTTCTTGAAAACGCAGGCTGCCGGTGTCCGGTTTTCCCGATTTCATCCCCACTCGCTCATACCTGGATAGATATGCCTTTCGCTGCCGGGAGGGTGAACTCGAAACGTGAACCCTCCCCAACTGTAGATTTCACTTTCACTTGCGAGCCGTGTGCTTCAACGATTCTTCTGGCGAGGGTCAGCCCAAGTCCCGTCCCACCGAAGTTGCGCGTGGCAGAGCCATCCAGCTGGTGGAAGGCTTCGAATATCTCGACGATACGCTCATCCGGCATCCCGATGCCGGTATCGATCACCGCCACGCTGATTAACCCATCCTCCTGGCTGGCTTCGACTTTTACCAGCCCTCCCTCCGGTGTAAATTTTATCGCATTATCCAGCAGCTGGGAGATCACCCAGCTGATCTTTTCTTCATCGATGACCACGTTTGGCAGCGGGGAAGTCACATTCTCTTCCAGCGAGATCTGCTTCATGTGCGCCTTGGGAGCAGCCTGCAGCAGGCTCAGCCGGATGACTTCGTCCAACTGGACCGGCGCCAGGTTCAAGCTCATCTCGCCGCGCGATGCCAGCGAAAACTGGATCAAGTCTTCGATCAGCTTCTCCAGGCGCCGCTCTGCGCCCTGCATGGTTTCTATGGCTTCTTCTTGATGCTCGCTGAGCGCCCCCAGCTCGCCAATCGCCAGCAGCTCCAGGTAGCCTTTCATGTGGGTGAGCGGTGTGCGCAGCTCATGGGAGATGTTCGCAATAAAATTGGCTTTCAGGCGGTTCAATTCTGACAGCCGCTCCAGTGCTTTTTGCAGCTCCTGCGTCCGTTCCTGGACGCGCTGCTCCAGCTGGCGGTTGGCCTCCTGCAGCGCTTTCTGTAACTGCAAGATTTGCAGGGTAATGACCTGGTCCAGGGTTTCCCGGTCGACCATGCCCAGCTCGAGCAGCGCCTGACCTAAGAGTATCGATTCCCCTCGCTCGGATTTTTCCCGCTGGTAGTTGAGCGCCTGCTGCAGCTCTTCGGTGAGCAGCAGCCCGCGCTCGATCATCGTCTCTCCCATGCGCGGCACCAGTATCTCTGGGGAAAGGGGTACTGACGGAGGTACGGGTGCGTTGGGAAAAACGTCCTGCTCGGCATAAACCGCAGCCAGGGCGAGATCGACCCCACAGCTTTCACAATAGCGCGAGTTTGGATCAACCAGGTGTGAACAGTTTGGGCAGGGTAGCTTATCGGTCATGAACTGTGCTCAGTCTCAACGTTATAATATCACAACATGATTTTTTTTGCATATTATTCGTTTTAAGAAATTAAGTCTTGGGTTAGCTTAAAATATCGCCTGATTCCGCAATCAAGACATATAATATCGCCATTAATTCTTGGCTGTTCTCAAGCTGAGCTGTTCCCTAAGCCGAGCTGTTCTGCCAGCCAGTCTGCTCATCCCTGTTCCATTGTAAAGATTTTGTAAGGTAACGACCTTTTCTTTTGATGCATAATAAGGAACATGGGTATCCCAACTATCCGCTGATATTTGGGCTGCCTTCCAATATTGCTTGCTTCGAATGAGGTATATCGTGCCAACAAAAATCCTGGTGATCGACGACGACAAAGAAATGACCGACTTAATGAAGATGATCCTCGAGCCAAATATGTTCGAGGTGATCGCCGTTAACGGCAGCGTCGAGGGGCTCGATCAGGCGCGCACAGCGAAACCGGATGTGGTGGTGCTTGACCTGCTCATGCCAGGCATGGACGGATGGCAGGTATGTAAAGAGATCCGCAAGTTCAGCCAGGTCCCCATCCTGGTGCTCTCGGCGATCAGCAAGCCGGGCATGGCCGCCCGCGCCCTGGACGAAGGCGCTGACGATTACCTGCTGAAACCGATGCCCAGCAGCATGTTGATCGCCCACATTAAAAAGCTCGCCCGCCGCTCGAGGGCAGAACAGGAAGCCAGCCAGGCCAGGCTGAGCTACTACGTTTAAATGCAGCCCGCAAGGGCTGCTCTGGGAGGGACAGGATGGCGGGTGAGATCACCCGCCGTCTTTTTTTCTGGGTAAATTTAGCCGGTATTCGGTTAGAATCAAGTCTGGCAAGGACTAGAATCTGTCCGAAAATACGAAGGGTTCCGATTTTATGGAATTGCAGCGCACCACATAAAATCGGTTCTCCTATCCATTTTCGGATAGATACTCAGTCACCTGCCAGCGGAAAATATCCTGCATTCCTTCAGGGGAGACGCCTCGTGCAAATCTGTACCAAGTGCTACTTCCAATCTCCGGACTCAGCCGCCCAATGTGTAAACTGCCAGGCTGACTTGAGCGAATATTCGGTTACTGCAGTCGCTTTGAAGCATTTCCAGGAAAACTCACGGGTGCGCTACGTGCGCCTGGTTGTCTCTGATACCTGCTGCCCGGCGTGCCGTGAGCAGGAAGGCGCATACGCTAAAGATGAAGTTCCCCTCCTGCCGGTCGAAGGCTGCTCGCATGCCAACGGCTGCCGCTGCTTCTACCAGCCGTTCCTCGAAGTCATCTTCCCCTGAATAATCACTCTAGTAGTTACGCAGCTGAAAGAAATATCTCCGAGTAATTCTTTTATGAATCTGCGTAAGTCCTACACTCTTAACCTGCTCCGCCCAGGCGGATCCGCACCCATTCCAAAGCCTGCTCCCGGTCCATTACGGTTCCGGAAGCCTGGGCTTCGCGCAGCCCTTCCAGCAGCTCCCCCAGCTGGGGACCTGGCGGCAGGTGGAAAATGCTCTGGAGATCGTCCCCGTTGAGCAGCGCGGCCGGACGGATGCGCTCTTCCGGCTGCTCCCACCAGGCTTCCAAAAGCGTCCGCACAACATCCACTTGCTTCACCCACACCTCGCTGGGCAAAGCCGGTCCGTAGGTTGCCAGCGTATCTGCCAGCGCCAGCAGGCAGATTTCTACACCAGCCGGACCGCAGTCCCTGAAAAAGCGGTAAACCGCCCGGCGGCTGATGCCTTCCTCGGAACGCGCCAGCAGCAAGGGGCGCATGTGCTGGCGCACGATTACCTCCAGCCGGTCGATCTCCGCATTGCTCAGGCGCAGCGCGCGGGCGCGGTGGATGGCAAGCTCGACGCCCGCCTGCTCGTGCCCCAAAAACCGCACCCGCCCCTCGCCATCCTCCTGGCGGGTCGAGCGCTTACCGCTATCGTGAAATAACGCGCCCAGAAATATTATTCCAATTAAAGAGCGCTCCAGGTTCAGGTGGGTCTGGCTAAAATGCTGGTAGATATTTTGGCGGAAGCGCCCCAGGCGCAGCGATAGCAGACCCATCGCCCAGTTCTGCGCACGCTGCTCATCGAGCTTCTGCCCCAGCACTGCCAGGACTTCCGTCAGCCGCTGCACGATATCCATCGTGTGCGTCCAGGCGTCGTAAACGTGCGGCTGGGATTGCTGCACGCCTTTCAAGCCCGTCACCTCAGGCAGGATGTGACCCAGTGCGTCTAAAATGTCCAGCGCCCGCAGGCAGGCTGCCGGGCGGGGACCCTCCAGGATGCGGAACAGCTCGTCGCGCAGGCGCTCCGCCGATACAGATGGGAGCAGCGGGACTGCCAGGCGCATCAGCTTGCGCGTCTCCGGCTGGATCTTAAACTCCAACGCGGCTGCCAGGCGTACGCCGCGCAGGATGCGCACCGGGTCTTCGCGCAGAGATTCTGGCGTGCAGGCGCGCAGCTGCCTGGCGCGCAAGTCAGCCGCCCCTCCGGTCGGGTCGAACAGGGCCTGTGCGGGGTCGAGGGAGACCGCCATGGCGTTAACCGTAAAATCCCTGGCCCACAGGTCGCTTTCCAGGTCTCCGCCGCGCAGTGCGGCGAAATCCATGGATTTTCGCACCCCATCGGTATCGATCAGGATCACCCTGCCGGTCTTGCGCTCCTCATCCAGCGTAAAGTATGCTCCGCCCAGGCGGTCCGCCACCCGGCGGGCGCAGGGCAGCACCTCCCCCGAGAGCACGAAATCCAGGTCGCGTGTTTCCTTATTTAGCATTGCATCCCGCACTGCCCCGCCGACCAGGTAGCCTTGCACCCTGCCGGGCAGCGCCTGGCGCACCTGCTCCAGGCGCTCGGGCAAGCCGAGCGGAGCATGGGCTGGGACGAAACGCACCTCCAGGGCTTCTTTGGGGTGCGCAGCCTGCGCCGCGCGCCGGGCTTGCTCCGGCGTGCCGCCCTGCCCGACCACTCGCCCCTGGCGCACGGCGACCCAGCGCCCGGCATAGGCTCCCAGGTCATCGCTCACGGCGTCGTCCGGGTGGTTGGCTGTTTCCATCGAAGGTTCCCAATCATCGGGAATGGGAGGTCTGAATCGGATTGAGGGGTTAGCGCTGGGGTTGGTAGCGGCGCAGGTCGACCGTGGCGATGAACGGCAGGTTGCGGTAGTATTCGTCCAGGTCCAACCCGTAGCCGAACACGAACTTGTTCGGGATGGAAAACCCGCGGTAATCGATGGGGACGTTCACTTCGCGCCGCTCGGGTTTATCCAACAGCGTGCACACTTTGAGGCTTTTGGGGTGGCGCGTCTCCAGGAACTCGAGCACGGAGGCGATGGTATAACCGCTGTCCACGATATCTTCCACCAGCAGGACGTTCTTCTGCGAGATGTTCTCCTGCAGGTCCAGCGTGATGCGCACCTGCCCGGTGCTCTCCCGCCCGGTCCCGTAAGAGGAGACCGCCATGAAATCGACCGAGATCGGTATGGTGATGCTGCGCATGAGGTCGGTCAGGAACATCACCCCGCCGCGCAGGATGCAGATCAGCAGCAATTTTTCGCCCTGGTAATCGGCGGAGATCTGCGCCCCCAGCTCTTTGATCCGCTTCTGCAGGTCGTCTTCGCCGATCAGGATCTCGTCCAGGTACTCGTGGTAATCCTGCATGGCTGGCCTCTCTAATCGCGCGGGACTTCGTGGTGCTCGCGGCAGCGGGCTTCGTACAGCTCGGCCGCGCCGACGATCACGATCGGGTCGTGGTAGTGAGCTGGCGCCCCATTGACCAGGCGCTGCGTGCGGTTCGCCGGCTCCCCGCACACCATGCAGATGGCGTGCAGCTTATCGACCACTTCGGCTTTCGCCATCAGCACCGGGATCGGGCCGAACGGCTCGCCGCGGAAATCGGTGTCCAACCCGGCTGCGATCACCCGCAGCCCGCGGTCTGCCAGCCCCTGCGCAATCTGGATGACGTCCTCATCGAAGAACTGCGCCTCATCGATCGCCACCACGGTGGTATCGGCATTGAGCCGCTCCAGGATCTCTTTGGCGACGCTGACTGGCTCGGCAGCGAACTCGGTACCGGCGTGCGAGGTCACTTTCTCGACGGAGTAGCGGTCGTCGATAACCGGCTTAAATACCTGTACTTTCTGCCGGGCAATCGTCGCCCGCCTCAAGCGGCGGATCAGCTCGTCGGTCTTGCCGCTGAACATCGATCCGGTGATCACCTCGAGCGATCCTGTATGGTGTCTCATAAGCCGCTGCTCCCTCTGCGTTGTGGATGATCCCTATTGTAATGCCTGCCCTGCAGTCGCGGCAAGTTAATAAAATAAGGAGGAAAATCCGGAAAAATAAACGAATTGCGGGCAAATGCCCGCAATTCGTTTATTTTTCCGAAATTTAACCCTCCCAAAAATCGAGGAAGGAAGGAGTTGCTACCCTAGACCGTGATCTCCTCGGCTGCCTCGGGCAGCTCGTAACCTGCCTGGCGCAAGCGCTTTTTCAGGTCTGCCAGCGATTTCCGCCCGAACCCGTCGATTGCGAGCAGGCTGGCTTCGCCTGTGGAAAGCCGATCCAGCACCTGGCCCACGGTGGTCACTTCCGCCTTGGTCAGGCTTTCCAGGGCGCGCGGGCTCAGGTCGAGCTCGGTCACCGGTCTTTCCAGGGAGGTGCGGGCTGCCTCGCGCGCGCTGGCGTCGTCGATGAACTGCTGGCGGGCCTGCAGCTTCTTATAGAAGCGGTCCACCTGCCCTTCCGTGTCCACGATGCGCTGCTCCCCGGTGTAAAAGGGATGGCAGTTCGAGCACACGTCCGTATTGATGACTTTCTTCGTCGAACCCGTCGTCCAGGTATTTCCGCATGCGCAGATTACCGTTGCATCTTCATAAAACGTTGGATGGATATTCTCTTTCATCGCTCATTCCTGCTTTTCTACCGGCTCAACACTCACCTGCTTGCGGTCGTCGCGGATCGTCTCATAGACGACGATCCCATCGACGGTAGCAAACAGGGTATCATCGCTTCCCACATCCACATTGCGCCCGGGCTTGATGCGCGTGCCGTGCTGGCGGACCAGGATGTTCCCGGCCCGTACGCGCTCCCCGCTGTAGCGTTTCACGCCCATGCGCTGTCCTTGACTGTCTCTTCCGTTGCGGACTGAACCGCCGCCTTTTTTGTGTGCCATGCTAACCTTCCTGTTCCACCAGGATCGCATCGACCAGCAGACGAGTGTAGTGCTGGCGGTGTCCTGTTTTTACCCGGTAGTGCTTCTTCGGTTTGTATCTGAAGATCACCAGCTTGGGGCCTTTCACCTGGTCCACGACGGTCGCCTGGACCTTGGCGCCCGCCACCAGGGGCATGCCGATCAGCACTTTGTCTCCATCTGCTACCAGGAGCACCTTGTCCAGGTCCACCTTCTCGCCGGGCTCTGCCGGGAAATGGTCGACGTCGAGCGTGCCGCCTTCGATGGCCCGGTACTGCTTGCTGCCATCCTCGATAATTGCGTATTTCATTTTTCTCTCCAAGCTTCACTTCGCCGTACGCTGCGCGGCTTACCAGGCGCCCAGGCACGGGGAAGTTGGGAATACACGATTGAGCCCCAGCAGCGAGCAGCCGGGGCCGTGCGGGTTGAAATTATACCATGATGTTAGCCGGTGTCAACGAAATCGCGCTTACAAAATTGGGTCAACGCATCTGCTTCTCGTCGTGGTTTGCAGCAGGTGATAAACTAAGGAAACTCGGCGAATGGGAATTTATCACAGGTGAGCTACAATGTAGTCTCAGTACGCGAGGATTGATAATCCATTATGGTTGTAATCAATCATCTAGGAGAAGGCAGAGTATCCTTATGTCATTAAACGACCTCGTACATGAGTTTCTCGAAAACCCCGATATTCCCGATTATGAAAAGGACGATTTACGGGATTTGTGGGCGTCTCATTTGATACCGGCAACAGAACTCGAGAAGCAAGGTCGTTTGAAAGAAGCCATTCAAGAATACGCAAAAGAACACGATCGACCAATTCATTCCGATTCAGATGCTTATATCGTTCAGTCGTCATATTGGTTTGTAGGAAGAGTGTATCGAGAATTGGGCGATTTAGAGAAAGCGGTATTTTTTCTAGAGAAATCTGGCGAATTATATAAAAAATATTAATGTTGGCTCTCCGCCTAATATCGATTTAGCTGAGATCTATATAACTCAAGGTCGATACGATGAGGCCATAGACCTCTGCAAAGAGCTGCAAATTACCAGTCCTTCCTGGGGGATTCCCAAAATAATAGAGAGGGCGAGGAAATTGAAAGAGGAGTCGGAGAATCAAGATCGATAATTCCCTCCCAAAATTCTTTGATTCCAGGCAAATTATCGCGCCAAACTGAAGCCACGTGTCTCCCTTCTCCTCCCGGGTACGGGAGGAGAAGGGCCGGGGATGAGGAGGGCGCCTCAGCCTCCTCAACGAACCAAATTTCATGCAGTCGGCGCTGATTCTTCCAGCGGTGTGGTAAACTATTCGTTTGTGCACAGCTCGCTCAGAATTGCATTTATCCATTACCGGTTTTTATGCGATTGGGATGGTTTCGCCTCTCCATAATTTGAAAAATTAAATGTAACCGTTCAGCCTGCTGCCAGTGAGAGACCTCCCTGCAAAGGCTTCAGCCTGAACTGTTGCAACAAAACACACTTCCAGGAGGTTCGTAATGTTAAAAAAATGGGTATATCTCTTCGACGAAGTCGATGAGCTCGAGAAAGAGATCGGCGGTAAATGGGACGATGTGCGCGCCGCATTGGGCGGCAAGGGCGCCAACCTGGCGGATATGACCCGCATCGGCCTGCCGGTGCCCCCCGGTTTTACCGTGACCACAGAAGCCTGCAATGCCTATCTGGCAGAGGGCGAGAAGTTCCCCGCCGGCATGTGGGAGCAGGAGCTCGAGGCGCTCAAGGTCGTCGAGAAGCGCACCGGCAAGAAGTTCGGCGACCCTGAGAAGCCGCTGCTGGTTTCCTGCCGCTCCGGCGCGAAATTCTCCATGCCCGGCATGATGGACACCGTCCTGAACATCGGCCTGAACGACGCCACGGCTGCCGGCATGGTCAAGCTGACCGGCGACGAGCGCTTCGTCTATGACTCCTACCGCCGCCTGGTGCAGATGTTCGGCTCGGTCGTGCTGGGCATCGCCGACGAAGCCTTCGAAGATCCCCTGGAGGAGTACAAGCGCAAGAAAGGCGTCAAATCCGATACCGAGCTGACCGCCGAGGACTGGAAAGCGCTCACCGAGGAATTTAAAAAGACCGTGCGCGGCAAAACAGGGCTTTGATTTCCCCCAGGACCCCAACGAGCAGCTGCGCCTGGCGACCGAAGCCGTCTTCAAATCCTGGAACGGCAAGCGGGCGATCGACTACCGCAACGCGGCCAACATCGCCCACGACCTGGGCACTGCGGTCAATATCGTGACCATGGTCTTCGGCAACATGGGCTGGGACTCGGGCACCGGCGTGGCTTTCACCCGTGACCCCGCCACCGGCGAGAAGAAGATGTACGGCGACTACTTGTTGAATGCCCAGGGCGAAGACGTCGTCGCCGGTATCCGCAACACCGAGCCCATCGACCATCTCGGCAAGGAGCTCCCCGAGGCTTACCAGCAGTTCCTGGAGATCACCGATACGCTGGAAAAACACTACAAGGACATGCAGGACGTCGAGTTCACCATCGAGCACGCCCGCCTGTGGATGCTGCAGACCCGCAACGGCAAGCGCACCGCCCAGGCGGCGGTGAAGATCGCCGTCGATATGGTTAACGAAGGGCTGATCACCAAAGAAGAAGCCATCCTGCGCATCACCCCAGACCAGGTCGACACCCTGCTCCACCCGCAGTTCGACGATAATGCCAAAAAATCCGCTAAGGGCGAAGGTCGCCTGTACGCCAAGGGCGTGAACGCCTCCCCCGGCGCGGCCGTCGGTCAGATCTATTTCGACGCGGACCTCTCCGAGAAGATGGCAAAGGAGCAGAAGCAAGAAGTAATCATGGTGCGCCCGTTCACCAAGCCGGATGACGTCCACGGCATGCTGGCGGCGAAAGGCATCCTCACCAGTGAAGGCGGCGCCACCTCGCACGCTGCCGTCGTCGCCCGCCAGTTCGGTGTGCCCTGCGTGGTCGGCGCGGCGGATATCCGCATCGACCTGGATACGCGCCAGATGAGCGTCAACGGCAATGTAGTCAAAGAAGGCGAGTGGATCTCCGTCGATGGCACCACCGGCGAGGTCTTCCTGGGCAAAATCCCCACCACCGCGCCCAAGCTGGAAGAGCAGACCGACCTGCTGACCCTGCTCAACTGGGCGGACGAGATCTGCGCTACCCCCGGCGTGCGCAAGGCTCCCCAGGGCTGGCCGACGCGCGGTCTGCAGGTGTGGGCCAACGCCGATTATCCCGGCGACGCTCGCCGCGCCCGCTCCTACGGCGCAGTCGGCATCGGCCTGTGCCGCACCGAGCACATGTTCTTCGAGCCGGAGCGCCTGCCCATCGTGCAGCGCATGATCCTGGCGGATTCATCCGCAGAACGCACCAGCGCCCTCAACGAGCTGCTGCCTTACCAGCGCGCTGACTTCGAAGGCCTGTTCGCAGCCATGGATGGCTGCCCGGTGATCATCCGCCTGATCGACCCGCCTCTGCACGAGTTCCTGCCTTCTGAAGAAGACCTGCTCGAAGAGGTGATCACCATGCGGGTCAAGGGTGAGACCGACGGCCTGGCAGACAAAGAGAAATTGCTCAACAGCGTCCGGGGGCTGCACGAATGCAACCCGATGATGGGGCTGCGCGGCGTTCGCCTGAGCATCGTCATGCCCGAGATCGTCGAGATGCAGGTGCGCGCCATCTTCGAAGCCGCCGCCAATCAGACCTTGAAAGGCATCGTCGTCAAACCCGAAGTGATGATCCCGCTCACCGGCACGGTGAACGAGCTGCACTGGATCCAGCCGCGCCTGCAGGTGATCGCCAAAACCGTGATGGATGAGAAGGGCGTCAGCTTCGATTATAAATTTGGCACGATGATCGAGATCCCGCGCGCCTGCGTCACCGCCGCCGAGATTGCCGGGCTTGCCGAGTTCTTCTCCTTCGGCACCAATGACCTGACCCAGATGACCTTCGGCTACAGCCGCGACGACGCCGAGCGCAACTTCCTGGTGAAGTACGTCGAGCAGGGCATCCTGCTCAAGAACCCCTTCCAGACCCTGGACCGGGAAGGCGTCGGGCGCTTGATGAAGATGGCTGTCGAAGAAGGTCGCAAGACCCGCCCCGACCTGGAAGTCGGCATCTGCGGCGAGCACGGCGGCGACCCGGCCTCGATCGAGTTCTGCCACCTGATCGGGAACAACTACGTGAGCTGCTCGCCCTTCCGGGTGCCCATCGCCCGCCTGGCAGCTGCCCACGCCGCCTTGAAGTACCGCAACTAGAGCCAATTTATCAAATAAATCAAAAAAAGGATGGATGCGGGCGTATGCCCGCATCCATCCTTTTTTTGAAATCTTAAAACGCTATCGGCGTGAAATCCGTGTCCCGGTCGTAATAATCTTCCTGCTCCGAGCGCTTCAACCCCCCCACGATCAGGTAGGTGAGCGGAGTGGCGATGATCTCGTAAACGACCTTCACCAGCCACTGTGAGAGGATCGCCGTGCCCAGCCCCGCCAGCGGGATGATCCCCCAGAACGCAACGCTGATGAACACCAGCGAATCCGCCCCTTCCCCCACCAGGGTGGAGCTGATCGTCCTCAGCCAGAGATATCTTCCCTCGGTCCTCACCTTCAATTTCGCCATAACGAATGAGTTCAAAAACTCGCCGACCAGGTAAGCCATAAACGAAGCCAGCAGCAGCCGCGGGGTAAAGCCCAGGATCGCTGTGTACGCCTCCTGCGCCGCCTCGGGTGAGGGCAGGCCCGCGTTCCAGAACGAGGCTGCCGGGAGCAAGCCTGCCAGCCAGATGGCGATCACCGCCAGCAGGTTGCAGAAGAAACCGGTCCAGATCGCCTGGCGCGCCCGGGCGTACCCGTAGACTTCGGTGAGGATGTCCCCAAAAATGTAAGCCACCGGGAAGAGGATCACCGCCGCCGGCAGCACCAGCCCGCCGATCCCGATCAGCTTGACCGCAATGATATTGGAAACCACCAGGGTGGTGGCGAAAACCGCCACGACCAGTGGGTACCAGCGGTAGCTACTTCTTTGCATCGCTCTCCGCCCTTACTGGGGTGCCGCCCTGCTGGCGTGCCGCCGGGGTGCGGGTGTGCTCCGCCTCCACCGTAATCCCGATCCCCCCGCGGATGTTGAATACCCCGGTCACCCGGCACCAGTGCGGGTCCATGAGATCTACCAGGTCCTGCAGCATCTGGTTGATCACGTGCTCGTGGAAGGCGCCTTCGTTCCGGTAAGACCACAGGTACAGCTTGAAGGATTTGGATTCGACCACCTTCGCGTCGGGCACGTACTCGACCTTGATCTGGGCAAAATCCGGCTGCCCGGTGACCGGGCACAGGCAGGTGAACTCGTCCGTCTCCAGGGTCACCCGGTAGAAGCGCTCGGGGGAGCGGTTGGGAAAGGCTTCCAGCTTTTTGCTGGGCTGGGCTTTGCCGCCCAAAATGGTCAGACCTTCCAGGTCTGCGGCGTCAGTCATTTGTGCAACTCCACTGCTCGACATCAAAAAAACTGGGGATTTATCAGAAGTCGTATCTTTCATTCGTGAGCTTTTCTGATTTTGTTGAATAACCTTCTCGTCATTAGTATGATACAGCCCAATGGGTAGAATCGAGAAGACACGGCAGATCGATCGTCATTCGGTCGCTAGAGAATGTCTCGGAGCTCCGAGGAGCGGCATTCTGCGCCACGACAAGGAATCCCTAGGGCGAGGGTCTGCAATCCCCTCTATCGCAGCAAAGAACTTGGGGAGGGGGATGCACTCGCTGCGCTCGGAATGACTCCAAGTTTCGAGGTCATTCCGAGAAGCGTTCTTTGCTTCGAGGAATCCCCCGGGCACTGACCTCCCATGCCCTCCATAGGAATTCTTAACTGTGATATGGGGGGATTTCTCGCTACGCTCGAAAGGACAGGATACTGCCGATGAAACCCTGGTATTCATAAAAAAGGATCCTATCCAGCTCAGGATTCAGCTGCAGATCAGCCTTCGCCGATGGCAGCCACGCGACCGTACACCATCCACAAGGGGACGATTGCCAGCACCAGGCAGAAGGCTCCCCCGAGCAATAAGCCAAGCAGCTGCCCGACGGTCGTCGGCCATCCAAACAGGATTGCCAGCACGATCGGACCAAAAAATAATACCAGGCTGATTGGCATGCAGATCAGGGTCACCAGGGCAGAAATACAGCCAGTTCCCCCGCGCACCATCTGCCGCGGGTCTTCCCAATCCAGGCGCACTCCCACCACCCCAAACGCCAGGTTGATCCCGGCATTTGACGCGATCGACAGGGCTACCAGGGGGATCGCAAACCACAGAATGGATTGGGAAGCAGGGTGGAGCAGTGAGATAAGCAGCAGGAACCCCCAGCCCAGCACGACCGAGGGCAGGTAAGCGACCAGGAACTTGGATGCCAGCAGCTGTCCGGAGGTAATTGGGGCGGCTTTGACCATCCAGTAGCTCTTGCCTTCCTGAGAGAAACCCATCCCCCCCAGACGGCCTAAAAGCATCCAGCCTACAAACAAAGCAATGGCGATATTCAAATACACAGCCAGGTTTGCCATCATCGTCCCGATTACGGCGGGCTCGCGGCCGGTCAGCGGCGGACCGCCGCGGTCGCCGCGCACGACCATGACTGCATAGACCAGCCCCAGCACCAGGGGTGTGACCAGCTGCGACATATTGCGCAAATCACGGCTTAAAACCTTGAAATCTTTCAGAATAATCGCCCGCACGGATGACGGTCCCAGCTGGCGGGAGAAGCTCTCCCAGAAATGCCTGGCCCCCGCCCTTTCTGGAGCTGCGCTTACCGCCTTGCGCTTGCGCCGTTTGTTCTGCAGGCTCGCCCAGCCAGTGTAGTACCATCTTTCCGCCGTCACCAGTGAGACAAAGAAAAAAGCCCCCGCCAGTCCGAGCACGACCGCCAGATACGCCATGCCAGGCAGCCATTGGCTCTTACCAATGTCTACCAGCCCCGTCCCTGCCCAGCCAAATGGGGACCAGGAAACATCCACCCGGGAGACGGTATTAAAGTATTGCATCGCCTGGTCGGGTCCCACGTCCTGGAAGCGCGCCAGCTGACCGCTTTGCGAGCAGAGTATCGAAAAGATCGCTCCGAGGAAGCCCAGCAGCTCCGCCACGCGCCGCGCCGGGAATACCCGCACGACCATCATCACCAGCAGGCTCGCCAGCCCGGCTGCCGCCAGGGCAAAGGCTGCCAGGACCAGCAGCACCATGGGGTAGTACAAATAGCTGTACCCTTGCAATAACCCCAATCCGAAAAGCACCGGCAGGGCAAAGAGGGCGATCAATGCCAGATTTGGCAAGATTGCCTGCAGCAGCTTGGTCAGGAAGACTGCCCGGATGGGGATCGGCGCGGCGAGCAGGAAATCCATATCCCGTGCCAGGTACAAGGTTTGCAGGAGCACCCCGAAGCTGGTCAGGAAAATGATCAGGAAAGAGCCGCCCAAGACCAGCGAGGGCAGCTTCTCCAGCAAGACCAGCAGGCTGCCGAGGAATTGGCTGATCTCTGCGGAGCGCAAGAAGTTCAAAAGCTTCAAGCTGAGATAAAAGACAAAGCCCGCTCCAGCCAGCAGCAAGCCGATCAAGACGAGCCACAGGATTTGCCTGCTCCGCTTCGCCCGGAGGATCCCGCTCAAGCTGATCCTCAGGCGCAGGCGCAGGAGCTTCACCGTGTAAGCCCACACGCTCGGCTGGGTGTAGGCTGCCACCTCCGAGCTCATTTCAAGACCTCGGCCATTTCTGCGTACTCCGTGCCGCCCGTCAGGTTAAGGAAGATGTCTTCCAGGCTGCTTGAAACCTGTCCCGTTCCATTGTCCTGCCCGAGCTGGCGCAGCTCATCCATCGTCCCCACTGCAATCAGCCGTCCTTGATTGATGATCCCGATCCGGTCGCACATCCGCTCGGCAATCTCCAGGATATGCGTGGAAAGGAACACCGCCGCGCCGCGTTCCGCCATCTGGCGCAGGATATCCTTGATCAGCCGGGCAGATTTTGGGTCCAGCCCTATCGTTGGCTCGTCCAATACCAGCACCTTGGGATCGTGGACCAGGGCTGCGGCCAGGGCTGTCTTCTGCTGCATCCCGTGGCTGTACGAGTCAACCGTATCGTTGGCAGCTTCGCCCAGGTCGAATAAGCGCAGCAGCTCTTCACTGCGCCGGGTTGCTTGCTGCGGGTCCAGGCCATACAGGTCGCCGACGAAGCGCAATAGCTCGCGCCCGCTGAGCTTGGGGTACAGGTTGGGCTCGTCGGGCACGTACCCGGAGCTGGCTTTTGCCTGGAGCGGTTGGGCTTGCACGTCATATCCGCAGACGCGGACCGTACCCGCGCTGGGCTTCAGCAAGCCAACGATCATCTTAATAGTCGTCGTTTTACCGGCGCCGTTCGGTCCAAGAAAACCGAAGATCTCGCCGCCCTGCACGCGGAAAGTGGCGTGTTCGACGGCAACCTTTTCGCCGTATTTTTTCGTGAGGTCTTCAGTTTCAATTAAGTCTGGCATACTTTTCAATCGCCCAAATCTCTCTGCAGGTAGGTATGGTGAATATCCAGCGGGCGGATAGCTGCGAAGCTGCAGGCAGGCACGCATTTACCGCAACCGTGGCAGCGGGCAACCTCGATATAGGCGGGCTCATCCGGTGCAATCTTCACGATCGCCCGCACGTTGCAAGCCTTTATTGCCGTACACGGGTAGCACGCCTGGCACAAATCCCAATCAATTTCTACACGGATCATACCGCTTCCCCGGATAAAAAACCAATATTTTGATTTTATATCGAAAATGATATCATGATCATTTTCGATATAAACCCATCCTGATTTGATTTTATCTCGAATCTCATGCGGATGACAAGGAAAAAATACGTCATTCTTACCTTGAAAGATATCCGCCGCTAGATTAGAATGTTTTCGCGATGGGCTCTTCTATCTCTCGACGCGATTTTCTCAGGCTGAGCGGTCTGGCGTTAACCGGACTGGCTTTCAGCAAGCCGCACCTGGTGGATTCGATCGTCACGCCGGTGATCCCCCCCATGCAAGACCAGGACCAGGGAAGGATCGCCCGCGTGACCGTCAAGGAGATCGACCTGCGCTCAGAGCCGCGCGACGACGCCCCGATCATCGGAAAACGCTACCGCGACCAGATCGTCCACCTGTATTATGACCTGATCCCTCCGGATGCCCCCAAGTTTTACAACCCGCTTTGGTACCGGGTGTGGGGCGGCTATCTGCACAGCAAATGGCTGCAGATCGTGAGCGAGCAGCTGAATGACCCCCTTACCACCGTCCCTGAAAGCGGCGTATTGTGTGAGGTCAGCGTACCCTTTACCACCGCCTACCACTATACTACCTGGGACGGCTGGCAGCCCTGGCGCGGCTCTCGCCTGTATTATTCTTCCACCCATTGGGTCACCGGAATCAGCCCCGGACCCGACCGCGAGCCCTGGTACCAGATTACCAGCGAGCTGAGCGCCGGAGAAGTGTATTTTGTCCAGGCAGCTCACCTGCGCCCCGTCCCCCCGGCTGAGATGGCGCCCATCTCGCCCGAGGTCGCTCCGGATAAGAAACGCATCGAGGTTTCGCTGGGGCAGCAGCGCCTGTATGCTTACGAGAATGACCAGCTCGTCTTCACCACGTTGGTCTCATCCGGCATCCCCTCCTCGCGCCTCTCCTCAGACCAGTTCCCAACTGCCACGCCGCGCGGCAATTTCAATATCTACTCAAAGATGCCCTCCAAGCACATGGGCAGCGTGGCATACGGTCCTGAAATCGACGAAGGGCTGGGGTTTTCTCTGCCGGGCGTCCCCTGGACGTCTTTCTTCGAGTTCCCCGGCGGTTATGCTTTCCACGGGACGTACTGGCACAACAATTTCGGGGTGCAGATGAGCCACGGCTGCGTCAACATGCGCAATGAGGATGCCAAATGGCTGTTCCGCTGGGCAACCCCGGCCTTCGAATCGAAGATCGAAAGCCAGGGAGACTGGGAGCAGACCGGCAACGGCACCCAGGTGCGGATCCACGCTTGACCTGCGCCTCGCACTGTTGATCCCGGCAGATTTCCACGATTTCAGAGCATGAGCGCTAACCTGGACCGCCGGCAATTCCTCAAGCTCAGCGCAGTGCTGGGTGCAGCGCTCATTCTACCGGACCTGCCTCATTCCCAACCCTGGCCTCCGTCGGAGGTCGACCGCCAGCTCCCCATGCTGGGCCGGGTGGCAACCCGCGCGATTTATTTCTACAGCGACCCGCAATATTCCAGCCAGCACCTGGGCATTCTCAGGCGCGATACCCTGCTCGACCTGCGCGATGAGCTGGTCTCCCCTGACGGACCTGCTTTCAACCCACGCTGGTACGCCCTATCCGAAGGATTCGTCCATTCTGGTTATATTCAGCGCGTCGACGAGCACCACCTGAACCGGGTTCTAGATCGCGTTCCGGAGGAGGGTCTGCTGGGCGAGATCACCGTGCCCTTCAGCCAGGCTTACCGCCAGGTGCGCGATACAGACTGGCAGGAGCTGTACCGGCTTTATTATGGCTCCGTGCATTGGATCACAGCCTTACAAGCTGGACCGGACGGCGCCCCATGGTACGAATTGACCGACGAGCTTTTACACGTCCGCTACTGCGTGCCCGCCAGCCACGTCCGCCCGGTCGCTGCGAATGAGCTCACCCCGCTCTCGCCGGAAGTCCCCGAGAAAGAGAAGACCATCGTTGTCTCCGTCTCCGAGCAGATTTTGACGGCGTTCGAAGGCGATCTGCCCGTCATGCGCACCCAGGTTTCTTCCGGGGTACGCACGAAAACGCCGCCGGTTAACGGCATCCCGACGGAAACGCCAGAAGGGCATTTCCGCATTTCGGTCAAAGTGCCTTCCAAGCACATGGGCGACGGGAAGGTGACCGCTGATCCGGAAGCCTACGAGCTGCTGGGCGTGCCCTGGGTTTCCTTCTTTCACCAGGCAGGGATCGCCTTGCACGGCACCTACTGGCACGATAACTTCGGTCACCGGATGAGCCATGGCTGTGTCAACCTGCGCAACGCCGACGCCAAGTGGATCTACCGCTGGTGCACGCCCCCTGCCGGCGCGCAGGACAGGCTCGCCCGCGGCGCCGGGACCCGGGTGGCAATCCTTGATGAAAGTTCCTAAAATCAATATGAGCACGGCGCATGCGCCGTGCTCATATTGATTTTAGGTTTTTTTACGTCTACAGGATCAAGCGATCGATCATTAACGCAATGAACAGGAACGCCAGGTACATGCTGGAATGGCGGTACATCTTCCAGGCTAATTTGTTGCCGCCCTGCCGCCAGACTTTCCAGGCAGAGTAGATCAGGAACCCGCCCAGTAACCCCGCCGCCAGCAGGTAAATACCCCCGCCCAGCCCCACCAGCGGGAGCAGCAGGGTCAGGCCGACCAGCTCCAACGTGTAGATAAAAATCTGCCTTTGGGTATTTTTCTCGCCCCTCACCACGGGCAGCATTGGCACTCCCGCCCGGGCGTAATCTTTGCGGCGGACGAGCGCCAGCGCCCAGAAGTGCGGCGGAGTCCACATGAATACGATGGCAAACAGGAACAGCGAGGGCACGTTCAGGCTGCCGGTCGCTGCCGCCCAACCTACCAGGGGTGGGATTGCGCCAGCCCCGCCGCCGATCACGATATTCTGCACCGTCGCCTTCTTCAGGAAGATGCTGTACAGCAGCACGTAATAGATGATCCCAGCCAGGGTGAGCAGCGCGGCTAAGAAGTTTACGAACGCGACCATCAGGTAGAACGAAGCCAGGGTCAGCGCCACGCCAAATGCCAACCCTTCGCCGGGGGTCAGCCTGCCCGCGGGGATCGGTCGTTTTTGGGTGCGCTGCATCTTCCCGTCGTCGTAGCGGTCGATGTACTGGTTGATTGCCCCCGAGCCCCCGGCAGCCATGAAGCCAGCCAGCAGGGTCCAGAACACGAGCGAAAATTGGGGCATCGACCGCGCGCCGATGACCATGCCGGCGAAAGTCGTCACCAGGAGCAGCACCACTACGATTGGCTTGGTCAGCATCAGCAAATCTTTCGCCAGTCCCCTGCGGCCTCCGGTGAGCAAGACTTCCTGGCGCTCGTCTGCCGGGCTGCGCCGCGCACACCCGCAGGCAGCCACGGTCACAGTCAATGCCGACCAGACTGCGATTGCCGTCGCCTGGTGCAGGGAAACCAGGTAGGGTGGAAAGCGGTTGGCTACATCCAGGCTGCCCAACAGCGCCTGGGCAGTGAACAGGACGAAGGTCGCGGTAGCAGCCACGATGATCGCGGTCTGTGTGCGCTGCGTCCGCCACGCCTGGATGACCAGCGCCGCCATCAGCAGCCCGCTGGAGAGCACGGCCAGGCGGTGAGCCATGTTGATCCACCCCGCCGCATCCCCGGGGAGCCAGCTTCCCGGCTGGCACAGGGGCCAGCTGGAGCAAGCCAGGGTTGTTCCGCTGGCGGCGACGTATACCCCGCTCACCAGCAAAACGAACAGAGCTGCCAGTGTGATCAGCGCCAGCCGGCTGAACGGCGAGCGGAACTGCAGCCGCAGCGGCTGATCCGCTCCGTACTCCAGATAGAATGCCGCCACACAGGCCTCCAACAGCAGGAACTCCAGCAGCAGCGAAAAGCCAAGGTGGATAGCAGTCGCGCTGCTGCCTGCCTGGCTGGTGACCAGCAGGCGACCCCACAGCACCTGTACCAGGAGCAGGGCTGCGGCAGCGAACAGTGGGTAGCGGATCAGCTTATTTCTGCCCTCGCTCCAGGCTGCGCCAACCGCCGCCAGCAAGATCAGGGGAGCTGTCAGCAGCGTTGCCAGCCGGTGGAGATAGGCGATCAATGCCAGCTGGCTTTGAGGGGGCAGCCAGCCTCCGCATGCCGGCCAGCCGGAGCAAGCTGCGCCGGCTCCGCTTGCCCGCACGACGCCGCCCGTCACGATCAGGATGAATACGGCGATGGCGGCTGCCAGGGAAAAATAACGAACATTTTGCGCTAAGGCTGCTTTTACACGTGACACTGCGGCTCACTCCTTACCCGGTGTGGTGATGGATGGCGAAATCAGCGCAGACGCCTGATTAAGGCTCTGCTCCAGGGCTTGCTGCGAGTTTGCTTGTTTCCGGCTGCGCTCTTCCTGCCGGCGAATATAAAATGGATATCCAATGGCGAGGATGAGCGCAAAGCTGAACCATTGGATGGCATAGCTCAGGTGAGGACCCTCGCTCAAGTCCAGCTCCGGCAGGCTGCGGGACAGCTTCGCTGATGCCCCTGGGGTTGGCCCTTGCTGGATGTAAGCTGGCAGGAGCGGATAGGGTACTTGCTGCGTAATCCGTGGGATGTTCACAAAATACCAGGCTTTCAAGCCCGTCTCGCCCGGCTGGAGGGCTGGATCTCGCTTGCTGCCCAGCTGGGCTTTGTCCTGGGAAGCGCGGAGCATGCCCTCCACTTCCACCACCCCTGGCTCGTCGTATTTGCTCCAGTCCCCGCTTTCGTAATCCGCTGCCGGGATCCAGCCGCGGTCCACCAGCACTACCTGGTCGCTGCCCAGGATGCGCAGGGGTGTGACCAGGTTCACTCCCCAGTTGTTCCCCCAATACTGGTTGCGCAGCGCGATTTGCTGGCTGAAATCATAGGTGCCGCGCACCCGCACCGAGCGATATTCCATCCCGTCGAGACCCTGCGGCACATTCATTCCCATCGAGGAGCAGCTCGGGCTGAGCGAGCTGCGCGCTCGCCCGGGCATTGAACGCCTGGCGTTGGTGCATTCGGTCGAGCTGCCAGATGCCCAGGCGCACCAGCACCCCCATTGCGGCGATCACCAGCAGCGTAGCAACCAGCCAGTGCCGGCTGAACATGCGCGCTATGATTTTCACTGCGCCCCCTCTTGTGGCTGGACGGTTGCGGCGGCTTTCTTCTTCCCCTCAACTGGGAGGAGGATCAGGCTGTACAGGAATATCAGCACCCCCACAGTGGGGGCGGCGAGCAGCAGGGCAGACAGGCGCACGCCCCAGGTCGTTGGCTGGCGAACGTCCACGCTCAGGTAGCGGCTGGGAGTAAAAGAACAGGAGTAAGCGAGATCATTCGCCTCAGCCATCGTCAGGCTGCCTGTGGCTCCCGGCGGAACCCAGACCGGTCCAATCTGGTGGCTGACCCGGTCTTCGTTGCGCACCACCAGGACGTCCCCCTTCACGAACACCAGCTGGTCGGGAATGGTCGGCTCCTTTTCGCCGGCTGCTACCCGCTCGGCAGTGCCCGGCGGGATTACCAGCTCGATCTGCCGCGGGTTGCGGTCGTAGGATTCGCGTTGGAAGTTGTAGGTTACTTCATTGAAGATCGCCACGGCTATGGTGGAAATAACCATCACAATAATCAGCCTGTAAATATACGGTCGATACTTCGTTTTCGGGGACATGGCTTCTCAATTCTTAACCTCGCAGCAGGTGTTGCAGGTCTGTTACGACGCCGCTCACTTCCATCTCGAACGGATAAGTCAAGCGCCAGTTGCCGTTTTTATCCACCAGGTAGATGCGCGTGGAATGGTCCATCTGATAATCCGTGCCGTCACCGGTAGGGACTTTCTCCCGGTAGACCCCATACTTCTGCCAGACGTCCTGCAGCGCATCCTGGCTGCCGGTCAGCCCGATAAAACCTGGATCGAACGCGCCAAGGTAGCTTTTTATTTGGGCTGAGCTGTCGCGCTCCGGGTCAATCGTAATGAACACGAATTCAATTTCATTTGCCTGCTCGCCCAGGAGCCGCTTGATCTCCTTAAAGCGGGTCAGGGTGACCGGGCAGATATCTGGGCAATGGGTGTAGCCGAAAAAGACGAGCAGCGTCTTACCTTGCTGGTCGCTCAAGCGGAATGGATTGTCATTTTGGTCCAGCAGGGTAAAATCCGCCGCCCGAGCCGGTGGATCGATCAAAGAGCCGGTGTAGGTATAGGTGCGGTCGTAGAACAGCCACCCCCCGAGGATGATCACCAGCCCCAGCAGCAGTCCTGCTCCCAAATACAACCAGTTCGATTTCAGCATCTTTTCCTTCTACATTGGCTTGCCGATCAAGTACAGGGCAGGGTAGAAGAAGATCCACACCACGTCGATAAAGTGCCAGTAAACGATCGAGGCTTCCACTGGCCAGTGACGCTCGGTGTCGTACAGGCCTTTCCGCGCGTTGCGGTAGACGATCAGCAAAAACACAACGCCGCTCAACACGTGCAGCGCATGGAAGCCGGTCATCGTATAGAACACGGACCATGCTGCGCCGTCCGCAGGTCCCCCAGCCGCGAGCTGCCACTCCACCCCTACGACGCCGATGAGGAACAAGATCCCCAGCAGGACTGTGATCAGGGTAAAGCGGAAGTACCGCTTCGTATCGCCATAAGCCATGGCAATCTCAGCCCGGTTGGCAAAGAAGCTGCTAACCAGCAGGATCACGGTCACGATGACGCCGACTGCCTGGCTGACGTCCGGGCGAAACTCAGTACCCAGCAGGTAAAAGCGGGATACGTATAACCCGGCGAAGACGAATGAATCGGACAGGATGAACAGCCATAACCCCAGCCGGTTGGTTACGGTATTGTGGTGGTACTCAGCTAGCGCGCTGGTCTCAGGTAGCGTGCTCGTCTCGCTGGTCATGAGCTTTCCTCCTCACCGGCAAAGAGCCGCCCGATGTGCATATAATCCCTCACGACAAAGATCGCCTTCAAGAGCGCGACCGCCAGGATTGGGGTTGCCCAAACCGGGGCATAGCGCCCCATGATAAACTCGCCGAGGCTCAAGAATATCAGCAGGATGAACACTGCCCCGCCTCGCTGGTATGCCTGTTTCTTTTTCTCTTCGACGTCCATAGCTGACTCCTTTAGATAATTTCCACACTGGACTCAATCGGTTGCCCCAGAAGGCGCCGGCGCCGCCGCAGGCGGAGGAGCTTGCCTCGCCGCAGGCCCGCGCTCCTTATCGATGCTTACATAGGCTGAACCAGCCAGACCGTAATCGTACGGCTCACCGATTACCTCGAACGGATAATCCTCGTAGTTATTGCGCGGCGCAGGCGAAGGGATTTGCCATTCAGGCGAGCGCGCTCTCCACGGGTTGCCCACAGCGACGCGCCCCCGGGCTGCGCTGTAGATCAGGTTGACCATGGCAACGAGCACAGCGGTGGCAATGAAATATCCGGCTAAAGTGATCAGGATCTGCTGGGTGGTAATCCCCAGGGTGGGGTCGTAATCGGCAATCCGCCGGCGCATGCCTACCAGCCCGATCTGCATCTGCCCTAGCGACTGGACGTAGAAAGCCGGCAGCATGATGAAGAAATGCAGCCGCCCTAATTTTTCGTTATACATGCGCCCGGTCATCTTCGGGAACCAGAAATAGATCGCGGCGAAGAAGGGGAAGATGAAACCGCCGAACATGGTAGCGTGGAAATGTCCAACGATCCAGTACGTATCCTGCAGGTGCAGGTCTGTCGCTACCGTGGCGTTCGGCGGACCACTCAACCCGCCTAACAGGAAGATAGAGATAGCTCCCAAGACGAAAAGCATGGGTGTCTCGAAGGATATCTTCCCGCCCCACACGGTGCCGGTCCAGCTGAAGAATTTGATCCCGGTCGGGATCGCCACGAGCAAGGTGGTGTACATGAACGGTATGCGCAGGTAGGGGTCCATACCGGAGGTAAACATGTGATGCGCAAAGACCAGGAATCCCACCAGCGCAATTCCAAACGAAGAGAGCGCCACCCATTTATAGCCGAACAACGGTTTGCGGGCGAATACCGGCAAAATCTCGCTGATTACCCCCAACCCGGGCAGCACGAAGATGTACACTGCTGGATGGGAGTAAAACCAGAAAAGGTACTGGAACAGCAAGGGATTGCCGCCGAGGGTCGGGTTGAAAAAACTCATCCCAAAGATCCGCTCGAACAGGACCATCAGGAAGGAGAGCCCGATCAGGTTCGTCGCGGTCAGGCTGATCATCGCAGTAGCCAGCGCCGACCAGACGAAGATCGGCATGCGGAAGTAGCTCATCCCCGGCGCACGCATGCGGACGGTGGTGGCAATCACGTTCAAGCCGCCCAGGATGGACGATAACCCTGCCAGGTAAACACCCAGGAAGAACATATCCATCCCCAGCGGCGCCTGCGCACTCAGCGGTGGGTAGCCGGTCCAACCCGTCTCCAGGCCTCCTAACCACAGGCTGCTCAGCAGCAGGGTGGCGGCTGGGATGTTGATCCAAAAGGCGAAGGCATTCAGGCGGGGGAATGCCATATCGTTCGCCCCGATCTGCAGCGGAACAAGATAGTTGGACATCGCCGCGACGCCCAGCAAGATGCCCACGATCATCACGATCCCGTGCAGGGACATGATCGTATTGTATTGCTGCAGGGTCAGGAACTGCATGCCCGGCAGCGCCAGCTCCGTGCGGAAGACCATCGCGAACATCCCGGCAATGGAGATCATCAGCAGGGAGATCGCCCCGTATTGGATGCCGATCACTTTATGGTCGTAGCTCACGCTCAGGTAGCGCGCCCACCCACCCTCAAAATCATCCTGCGGGTGGTGGGGGGTTGGTTTGCCGCGTGCCCACTGCAACCAGTCATTCATCACGCCGACTGCAAGCATAAAGCCGATCGCTGCGAGCAGCCCTCCACCCACCCAGGCAGCCTGGGTGAGGCCGAAGTTCTCCGGCTGGCTGACCGGCAGCCCCAGTGCCAGGCGGATGCCCGAGACAAGCAGCACACCCAGCACGAAGCCGATCAGGAATCCGATCAAGCCTTTTACCAATGCTATGGAAAAAAATCTTGCTTTCTTAGGTTCACTCATAGGATCCTCCACATGCAGCCTTAGTGTCTATCCGAAAATGGATGGGAGAACCGATTTTGTGGTGTGTGCGGCTTCGCCGCACACACCACAAAATCGGAATCCCTCGTACTTTCGAATAGGTTCTTAGCCATCATGTTATTCTTCGCACTTATTTGAGGCTCTTGATGTAAGCGATAATCGCGGTAATCTGGTCCTCGCTGAGCTGGTCCTTGTAGGTCTGCGGCATTATGCTTGGGGGAAAGCCGTTGACCACATGGGCATTCGGATCCACGATAAACTCGTGCAGGTATGCCTCGTCCACGGTGGCGCTGCTGCCATCCACGAATGAGACGGTCTCCCCGAATATACCCTTCCAGGTCGGCCCCACGAGCTTGGAGCCATCCGCGCTGTGGCAGGCGATGCAGCCGTAAATCTTGGCGAATTTTGCACCGCACTCTTCGGGCGTCCCTTCACAGGCTGCAGTTGATTCTTTGACCCAGGCATCGAAATCGGTTTGAGAGACGACCTTCACCGGCGCTTCCATGTAGGTATGCCGCAGTCCACACAGCTCGGCGCAGCGCACTTTGTAATCACCCAAACGGTCCGGGTTGATGCGCAGCTCGCGCACAAACCCTTCTCCACCTGGCAGCGCATCCTGCTTCACCCGGAACTCAGGCACCCAGAAGGAATGGATCACGTCAGTGGAGCTCAAGCGCAGGACAGCCTGCTTATTTCTCGGCAGCATCAGCACGTCAGAGGCGATGCCCCAGACCGGGTAATCGAAACGCCAGGACCACTGTTGTGAAATCACGTCGATTTCCAGCGGCTTGGGGTCTGGGCGCATGGTATCGCGCAACGCGCTGCCGCCCAGGTAGCCGAGCCCTAATACCGTGATCAGCGGGATCACCGTCCAGACGACCTCCAGGCGCGTGTTTCCTTCGATGTGCGCCGCATCCGATGTGTCGCCTTTCTTGCGCCGGAAAACGACCAGGCTGTAGACGATCATTACGATGATCAGGGAGAAAAGGAAAGCGATAATCCCAAATTCCAGGTAAAACAAGTTGTCGATGGGTATTGCCTGGGTGGCCGCGGCTACCGGGAGCAGTTTCACCTGGGTAAGCCCGAACAAGAGACAGGCAGTCACCACGATGACCAGAATTCCAGCAATCACGAAATGTTTCATATTGTCTCTCCTGTTGCAAATCTTCGACCGGGCTCCCCGGCCGCGGAGCAGCGAGCGAAGCCCTATCCCGGTGGCTTCGTCAGGCGTGATCCATTCATCGATCCACTCATCAATCTCGGATGCACCCAGGGTGCGGCGGTCATACACCAGCGCTTCTCCCCCACTCTGCAGCGAGAGCAGCACCACCCGCAGCTTTTGCTCCCCTTCGACGAAGCGCGCCAGGAACTCTTCCCGGTTGAGCCGGTCATCGTCGTAATCGACGATGATCAAATCCGGGTTCAGCTCGCTTAGCGCCCTCAGCGCCTGCTCCAGGTTGGCAACCACGCCCACCACTTCCACCCCGGTTGCCTGGCGCTCCCGCAGCAGGCTGCGCAATCCCTGGGCAAAAAGGGGATGGCTGGAGGCAATCAAAACCCGGCGAGATCGTTGAGGTGAGGCAGGCATCTTCAGCAAGAATCTTCAGCGGCAGAAATCAATAACGTTAATTCCGGACGAAATCGCACGCATAACCCGCATCATGCTCCGCATAATGCTCTGCGGAATAGTCCAATGAAGCGACCATAATTTACCAAATTTGCTAAGCTTTGTCATCATTTCGGCTTCGAAAAAAGGGCGATTTTTATATCACCCTTCCGGGTGATTTTTGCATCACCCCTCCCCTCCCTGCGGCATGTGGCGACGGAAGGGGAAAATTCGAAAAAAAAGGATGGGCTGCGGGCATCCGACCGCAACCCATCCTTTTTTTCGATAAAAACCCTCCCCCGATTTTTGAGGGAGGATGAAGTTAGCGCAGGTAACTTCGGGTGGGGAGTCTTAAAATCAGTTATTGCGGCCTTTTACCATTGAACTGCTTCATCCCTGATGGTATAAATATCCATCGAGCACCAACTTACCTGACCGCCATGTCTCCTCTCCCCCTGCAGCGCCTGCTGGATTACCAGGCAGCCACTTTCCACAGCTCACCCTCCCTGCGCATACAGGATATCGAGGCCGCCATCCATTTTGTCGAGGAGCGCGGATTTATTTTTTTCTGGCCGATCACCGGGGTCACCCTGCCCAGCCTGTGGGTTTCGGTTGCCGGCGACCGGCCTGTCGCCGATGCGCACGACGACCCCGGGCACATCACCTGGGGCTGGAAGGATTCTCTGCTCAGCCAGCGCCGCTGGTATTACGCCAAGGTCCTGCGCAAGAAAGCCACCATCATCTCCCTGGAGCTGGCTCCCAGCTTTTACGCCCTGTCCGAAAACTACGGCTCTCCCGAAGATGACTACCTTATTCTCTACGAGCAAGGGCGCTTGACCCAGGAAGCACGCCTGGTCTACGAAGCCCTGCTGGCAGAAGGACCGCTGGACGCCGTCGCTCTGCGCCGGGCGACGCGCATGAGCAGCCCGGGCAGCGAGACGCGCTTCAACCGCGCCCTGCTGGACCTGCAGGCTGATTTCAAGGTCTTGCCGGTGGGGGTGGCGCGCGCCGGCGCCTGGAACTACGCCTTCATCTACCAGATCGCTGCCTACCATTACCCGGAGCTGCCCGAGCAGGCGCGCTCGATCGGGGAATCCCAGGCGCGCCGCTCGCTGGCAGCCGCCTACTTGCGCTCGGTGGGAGCGGTTCGTGTGGAGGATCTGGCACGCCTGTTCGGCTGGCAGCCCCCGCAAGCCGCCAGCGCCGCAGAGAGCCTGGTCCAGGCGGGGCTGGCGACTGCCGGTCAGGAGATAGAAGACCGGCGAGGGGAATGGCTCCTGCTCAGCGACCTGCTGGGCTAGGCAGCCTGGCTCGGATACCTGCCTCTCCGCCCTGTTCACCTATTGGAGGATAACCTGAAATGACCCTCCGCCAGCTCCCCGACCTGGTCGTCCATGCCGACTGGAGCAAAAGCGCACAGAAACGCTGGATGGCCCAGGCAGTCCGTCGATCCGGCGGCGAGTATTCCGTCAGCTCTCCAGCTGAGGTCGGAGAGCTGGCGGCCCTCTTCGACCGGCTGCGCGCGGCTGCCGGCAGCCAAGGGCTGATCCTGGCTGGTTTCGACTTCCCCATCGGTCTGCCCGCCGCTTACGCCGAGCGGGTTGGGGCTGTCTCCTTCCTGGAAGTCCTGCCGCGGTTGGGTCAGGCAGAATGGCGCGATTTCTACAACCCCGCGGCTTCTTCCACAGAGATCAGCCTGCAGCGCCCCTTTTATCCCGCCAGACCCGGCGGGTCGAAGCGCGAGCACCTCTCCGGAAAGCTGGGCATCCCGTTCGAGAGCCTGCGCCGCACTTGCGAGAAACCCTATGGCGAAAGAGGCGCTGCCTGCCCCCTTTTCTGGACGATGGGTGCGCAGCAGGTGGGCAAGGCGGCGATCTGCGGCTGGCGTGACCTGCTGGCACCTGCCCTGCGCCTGCCTCGCCCGGACCTCTACCTCTGGCCCTTCTCCGCCCCGCAGGCCGAACGTCCCCTGGACGTCCTGCTCCAGCCGGGGCGGCTGGTGGTCGCCGAGACCTATCCCGCCGAATACTACCGCCCCCTCGGGATCGACCTGCGGAAAAGCGGGGGTAAGGGCTCCGCGGCTTCCCGCCAGGCGAACGCGGCTGCCCTGCTGGATTGGGCTGCACACCGTCCGCTGGAGCTGAGCGTCGAGCTGTGCGCCGAGATCGGCTCCGGCTTTGCCGGGCTATCTTCCGGCGATGACCGCTTCGATGCGCTGGTCGGTCTGTTCGGCATGCTGCAAACCCTGTTCAGCGACTCCTCGGTGCCCGACGCCCCGCCTCACCTCCAGCATCCGCAGCATCGAGGGCTGGATCCTGGGCCAGCCAGCGCCGTCGGAATGATGAAGTTCAGGCAACTTTCCTGTATAATGATTGAGGGGGAGGCATCCCCTCGGGGATCTCCCCATTTTTCAACCTTGCTCGAACTACCCGGAGCCTGTTTATGTACCAGCTGCAAGATCACGCCAAGATCATCACGATCGAGCGCCACATCCTCGACGAGCAGCACACCCATCCTGAAGCCACCGGGGTGCTCACCAGTCTGCTCTACGACATCGCCCTGGCGGGTAAAATCATCGCAAGCAACACCAACCGCGCCGGCCTGGCTGAGATCCTGGGCGGCACCGAAGACACCAATATCCAGGGCGAGCGGGTGATGAAGCTCGACCGCCTGGCAGACCTGACCTTGATCCGCATGAACGACCACACCGGGCGGCTGGCAGTCATGGCATCAGAAGAGCACGAGCACGTCCTGCCCATCTCACCCAATTACCCCGCGGGGAAATACGTCCTGCTCTACGATCCGCTGGATGGCTCCTCCAACATCGATTTCAACGTCTCCATCGGCACGATCTTCTCCATTTACCGCCGCCTGACCCCCGGACCGGGTCCGGGCACGCTGGAAGACTGCCTGCAGCCCGGCAAAAACCTGGTGGCTGCCGGATACCTGCTCTACGGCAGCAGCACGATGTTGGTCTACACGACGGGCGCCGGCGTGCACGGTTTCACCCTCGACCCGGCGCTGGGCGAGTTCCTGCTCTCACACCCCAATATCCGCATCCCCTATGCGCCTGCATATTACAGCGCCAACCAGGGCTATCAGGCAAAATGGAGCCGGGGCGTGCAGGAGTTCACACGCTACCTGCAGGGCGAGGGTGGCAGCCCTTACCACCTCTCCCTGCGCTATATCGGCTCGCTGGTAGCGGATTTTCACCGCAACCTGATGGCTGGCGGTGTATTCTACTACCCGGCAGACAGCCGCGATCCGGCGAAGTCGCACGGTAAGCTGCGCCTGGCGTACGAAGCTGCCCCGTTGGCATTCATCACCCATCAAGCCGGCGGCTACGCCTCGGACGGCATCCACAGCATCCTGGAGGTCCAACCCGAATCGCTGCACCAGCGTACGCCGCTGTTCATCGGCGACCGCCCGCTCGTCGAGAAAGCCGAAGAAATGATCCGGCGCTATGGATAATATAATTAATAC
>CAVPMW010000022.1:0-147810 GCA_963706515.1 uncultured Chloroflexia bacterium | reverse complement strand
CTTCCGCAGCACAAAGAGGGATTTCCGAAAACAGGGGTGTAGGGCGGGCTACGCCCGCCCTACACCCCTGTTTTCGGATTATTTTTCCTTTAGTCTTTCACAGCTAAAGAGGATGATACTCTTATCCCACCCAAATCCTACTATCCGTAATATCTATTACTCAAAGGAGAAATTATGTCACGCCAATCTTACCGTCTCATCTTGATCACTACCCTGCTCCTGGCGAGCGGCCTTGCCTGCAGCCTGTTTTCCCGAGCTGCCAGCGGGCCGCAGGGCCTGGAAGCTACCGCCCAGGCGCTGGCCTCCCAGGTCAACGAAGGGGGCGCGCTGGTCTCGACCATGCAGGCAGCCATCACCGAAAACGCGCCGGGGCTGCTCGCCACGGCTGAGGCAGTCGTCACGAGCCAGGGCTCAGAGCTGGCTGGCACCGTCGAGGCCTTCGCTACCGAAGAAGGGCCCGGCTTGAAGGATACCGCTGAGGCGATGATCACCGAGGGGGCTCCGGGTGTGCTCGCCACGGGTCAGGCCGTCATGACCCAGGTGTCCGGCAGCCAGGGTGATGTTCCCTCCGATATTCCACTGTTAGAGGAGAGCCAGAGGGACAACTTCACGGTCGTCATGGGCATGATCACTTACGACACCTCGCTTCCCTTCCAGCAGGTGCTGGACTTCTACCTGAAAGAGATGGCAGCCAGGGGCTGGACCCAGGACGAAGGGACCAGCCTGCAGACCGATCAGGTCGCATTATTGAACTTTACCAAGGGCAGCCGCACGGCAAACGTCACCCTCGGTGTAGCGGACGATAAAGTCTCGGTCCTGATCGTGGCTAGCCCGGAAAACCAGTGAGTTCCTTCCGGTCAATCAACCCTATAAGTTATGCCGGTAATTTACCGGCATAACTTCAGGGACTGGGAAAAGGAGGTCTTATGCAGCCCAGGTTTATGAACGTATCCGATGCCATCCGCACCAAGCGGGCGGTGCGCCAGTTCAGGGATGAGCCGCTTTCCAAGGACGCGGTCTATTCGATCTTGAATTCCGCCCGCTACGCCCAATCTTCTAAAAACTCGCAGCCCTGGAACTTCATCGCCATTCAGAAAAGGTCTATCCTGACTGCCCTGTCGGAGATGGGCACCTATGCCGCTCACCTGGCTGGAGCAGCCCTCGGCGTGGCATTGATCACCCCCGACCCGGAGCAGCGCTTCAGCATCATGTTCGACGCCGGTCAATCGGCCGCCTACATGCAGCTCGCCGCCTGGGAGATGGGCATCGGCTCCTGCCTGGCGACTATTTACGAGCCAGATAAGGCGCGTGAGCTGCTCGGTTTCCCTGCCGATCAGCACCTGCGCATCGCCATTTCCTTCGGTTACCCGGAGGATTCCGAGGGTGCCGACCGCCCGCCGCGCAAGGGTGGACGCCGCCCGCTCAAGGAGGTCGTCCACTGGGACCACTGGTAGAGGTTTAACGGTAGCTTACCGGTACACGGCTGAAAGTTGAAAAATTTCATATTGGGGCTGGAAATAAGGACTTTCATCATGCGCACATTCTCCCTGCTTCGACCGCTCATTGCTCTCGTTTTGTTGTTCTTCCCATTTAACGACACCTTCCTCAAAGACAGGTCAGAATCCCCCGGACGCTGGTCTGCGCATCCTGGATATCTCCGATCCGGCGCACCCGACCAGCCTGGGTAGTGTCTCAACCCCGCAGGAAGCCCTGGGGGTCCGCGTGGCGGGCAGTTACGCCTACGTTGGCGCTGAATTTGCCGGACTGCGGGTGATCGATGTTACCGATAAAAGCCATCCTATCGAAGTCGCTCATGTGGAATATTTCGAAGGTTATGGTTACCGCCTGGACCTGAACGGTAGCCTGCTCTGCCTGGCAGGGGATTACCTGGGAATTGGCGTGATCGATATCAGCGACCCGCTGCACCCTGCGCTCCTGGGTACGCTGGTCAATGAGAGTAAAGGAAGCGAAGACGTGGTTATGTCCGGCTACTATGCCTTCATCGCCGATTCGCACAGCGGCTTGCTGGTGCTCGACCTCTCGCAGCCGGCTAATGCTCCGTTAGTCGGTACGGCTTCCGTGGGGAATGTAGCATTCGACGTCGCCGTCGCGGGGGACTTTGCTTATTTCGCCGCCGATCAATCCGGCCTGGAGGTCTTCGACGTCAGCGATCCTGCCCAACCGCTGCAGGTCGGCGGGTTGGATACACCGGGCTATGCCGACGGCATCGCAATATCTGGAAATATCGCCCTGGTGGCTGATGGTCCTGGCGGGCTGCGCCTGATCGACCTCTCCGATCCTTACAATCCAGTCGAAGTGAGTGTGTTCGATTCACCTGGCGGGGCTAACGGCATATTCGTCCAGGGTGACCTGGCGTACCTCGCCGACGGTCTGGCAGGATTGCGCATTGTCGACATCAGTGATCCAGCCCATCCACAAGAGGTCGGCAGCTACGTTACGCCCGCCTGGGCGGGAAACGTATTTGTACAAGGCAGCCTGGCTTATGTCGCTGCCGGTTATAGCGGTATCTTTATAATAGACGTCAGCGATCCTGGCAGCCCCTTTTTGGTCAGCACCTTCAAGACGGCGGATATCGCCTACGATGTGTCTGCCAGCGGGAACTATGCTTACATCGCAGGTAACGATGCCGGTCTGGTCATCCTGGATGTATCGACGCCCTCCCAGCCCCTTGAAGTCGGCTATTCCCTGCTGAGCCGTTATGCGACCTGTATCGTGGTTGACTACCCAATCGCCTATGTCTGCGACGCCTACGATGGCCTGCACATTTACAATATCAGCCAGCCGGATCGCCCGGCATCAATCGACCTTACTCGAGTGGAAGACACGACGATTTGGGGTGAAACCGTGGTCGGTGGCTATGCTTACCTCTCCAGCGGGCAGATAATCGATATTTCTAACCCATACGGTCCTCATATCGTTGGAAATTATCGCCCTCCCGCGAGTATTCACGCGTTCGCGAGCAATGGTCAGATTGGTTATAGCTCCGGTGAGACAGATGCTCTCCTGGTCTGGGATCTCGCAAAGGCTGAGCTGCCGCAGCTCGGTCACCCTGCAGGATTGCATTACAGCTCTATTTTGGCGCTTTCAGGGAATACACTCTTCTCGGATGGAGTCGATGGACTTACCTTGATTGACATACATGATCCAGGATTACCAATCCCTCGTAAGATAAATTATCTCCTTGTGGATAGGGTATTCGACATCTATCCTCTAGGGGACATGGCGTATGTTACTGCGGGAACTTCTGGAATGTATATCATCGACGCCGCAGATCCTGCTGATCCCCAGGAACTGGGCCATTTTGACAGCCCAGGATTTGCTTCCGGAGTCACCGTCTCCGGCACGCTGGCGTACATTGCGGATGGGAGCTCTGGCGTGCGCATTTTGTCTGTTATCGATCCAGCGCACCCTCTTCCGGTAGGAAGCTACAACACACCTGGTACGGCATTGGACGTTGTGCTGATTGGGCATAGGCTGTATATCGCCGACGGCTTTAGCGGCTTGCAGGTCCTGGACGTGTCTGATCCCGCCAACCCGATATACCAGGGGAGCCTGGATACCGCCGGAGACGCCACGTACCTCGCCGTCTACGGCAGCTATATCCTGCTTTGCGATGAGAGCCAGGGGCTGCGCGTTATCGACGTCTCCGACCCGGCGCATCCCAGCGAAGCCGGCTACTTCGTCCCTCCCCAGCCCGCCAGCCAGGTCACCACCCTGGGCGATTACGTTTACCTCTCCGCCGGCGAAGCCGGGCTGTACGTGCTCCAGTTCACTCCGTTTGTTCCACCGACCGCGACCGCCACGCGATCACCCCGACTGAAACTCCAACCCGCACCGCCACGCTGACCCTCACTCCGACCGCAACCCCAACCCACACCGCCACCTCGACCGAAACCTACACGCCTACCGCCACGCGGACTTCCACCCCGACCGCGACTCCCACGCACACCGCCACCCCGACCGCGACATACACCCATACCTCCACGGCTACGCTCGTCCCGACCCGCCCCCCCGAGTACGAGCTGTTCCTGCCGGCAATCCTCCGGCCAGGGAGTTAAGGAGATTTGAATGGTGCAATATAGAAGAATCTCTACAAAAACCAAAAGTGGATTGTGAGCTATGGTGGTGGGTCAGGGAGGCCCTCTACGACTGAGACCATTCGTAGAGAGGTACTTGACGCAATTACGCTTATAAGTGAATTGAACCACAGAGACACTGAGAAAGAAGTAGAGAAAAATATCTACAAAAAATGGAAATTAACGAAATCACCGAAGCTGTTATCGGGGCGGCCATTGAAGTCCATCGCCATGTGGGCCCGGGTCTCCTGGAATCCGTTTATCAGATCTGCCTGGCCAAGGAGCTGACGCTCCGCAATATACCCTTCGAACAAGAAAAATCTCTTAGGATTGAATATAAAGGGATTTACCTGGATGGCGGTTATCGCCTGGACTTTCTCGTCGATCAACGGGTCGTCATTGAATTGAAAGCAGTGGATTCGCTCCTGCCTATCCATGATGCTCAGCTTTTGACCTACCTGAAATTAACGGGATGCAAAACTGGACTTTTAATCAATTTCAATGTGCCTATATTAAAATTTGGAATTAAACGGATGGTTTTATAAATAAATATAAATTTGCACTTCTCTGTGCTCTCTGTGTCTCTGTGGTTCTATTTTTCTACTCCCAGTGGTAGGGTGCGCCCCCGACTCACCATTATTGAAAAATCCCAATATAATCTCCTATATGCCTGAATATCATCGATCTCTTGTCGAGGGCGGCACATTCTTCTTCACCGTCGTTACGTATACAATCCGGTGAAACACGGGTTGGCGCAAAGCGTGGTCCAATGGCCGTGGTCGAGTTTTTCACCGGTATGTCGAAATGGGGTATTATGAGCGGGGATGGGGAGGTCAGCCGTCGGACGAGGACGTCAGGAAGATGGGATGTGGGAAGTAAAAGGATGGTGCGTCTCGGGCAAACGGCGCCGGATTGGCGGCGGTAGACGAGATCCGCTGCTTGAGCTAGAATAAGCGGATTGACTTGCTAACCGCGGACCCGTCTTCACGCAGGATGTGCTGGAGCTGTCCTTCGCCATCAACCAGATGGCGCAGTTCCCGTTGGACAATCTGCTGCTGGGTCTGGCAGATGATAGGATGTCTGAATAAGGAGAGATTTCATGGCAACGGATATGCCCGGTGACTTGAAGGAACCAAAACGAATCATCGTGATGCGGAACGGACCTTATGTGGTGGAGGGGGAGGTTCCGCTCGTTCGCAAAACTCAGATCGTTTCCGAGTATGGTGAGCCGCTCAGCTGGAGAAACGAAGGCATCGTTCCCACCTCAGCGGGCAAGTACCGTCTCTGCCGGTGCGGCCAATCGAGCCAATTCCCCTTTTGCGACGACACGCATGAGACGATCGGGTTCGATGGCTCGGAATCGGCGGATAGCCGCGCTTCAGCAGGACGCGCACTGCCCTTTCCACGCGGCACACACATCACAGTCAAGAAAGACCCGACTCTGTGCATGGATTCGGGGTATTGTGGGCTGCGTGAAGTGGGTATCGCTCAATTAGTGACTGCCACAAACGACACAAAGATTCGCTCACTGGTCATAGCCATGGTCGAGCGCTGCCCATCCGGCGCGCTGACCTATCGCATCGATGAGGATGGGCAGGATATCGAGCCAGATCTGCCCCAGCAGATCGCCGTGACGACCGAAATCACCTCGGATGGTCCCATCGCCGGTCCGCTTTGGGTGACGGGCGGCATCCCGGTCGAGCGCTCCGATGGACAGCCCTTTGAAACACGCAACCGTGTGACGCTGTGCAACTGCGGGCATTCCAGCTGCAAGCCTCTCTGCGATGGGACGCACCGTGCGCTGGCGGAGCGGGAGGCAAGACGGCGCCGGGCTTTCCGTCGCTAGGGGTAGTAAGGCTAAATAGGTGATTTTCGCATGACCGGTCAAATCACCATTCGCAATGCCCGCCTGCACAACCTCAAGAACGTCACCCTCAGCCTGCCCAAGAACAAGCTGGTCGTCTTCACCGGGCTGTCGGGCTCGGGGAAATCCACCCTGGCGTTCGACATCCTGCACAAGGAAGGCCAGCGCCAGTACCTGGAATCGCTCGGGCATGGTCACCTGGGGGCTGAGCAAGCCGCCGGTGGACTCCATCGCCGGCCTGTCGCCCTCCATCAGCGTCGACCAGCACCTGACGAACCACAGCCCGCGCTCGACGGTGGGCACAGCCACCGAGGTCTTCACCTATCTGCGAGTCCTGTACGCCCGCCTCGGGCATCGCCCCTGCCCGAGCTGTGGGAAGGATGTGCCGCCGCCCACCTTCGAATCCGCCGGCGAAGGACTGGCAGGACGAATCCGATGAAAGCCCGGAGGGCACGTTTCCCTGCCCGCACTGCGGCGCGGCGGTGCCCGAGATGGGCATGGCGAACTTCTCGTTCAACAAGCCGGCGGGAGCCTGCCCCACCTGCACCGGGCTGGGCGTGGTGCGGCAGGTCATCGTCAGCCGCCTGGTCGACGAGAGCAAGAGCATCCCCGAAAACGCGGTGGACGGCTGGATCGAGTTCCACAGCACTCGCAACAGCCAGATCCTGAAGAACGCCGGGCAAGTACTTCGGCTTCGAGTTTGACCCGTCCAAAGCCATCCGGGATTACACGCCCGTCGAGCGCGACCTGCTCCTGTACGGCACGGACAGCCCGCAGTTCCGCCGCCACTTCCCGGGCGTCAAGCCGCCCGCCGTCAGCGCGCAGGGGCGCTTCGAAGGCGTGGTCACCAACCTGCAGCGCCGCTACGACGAGCACGCCACCAACGCCGCCTACCGTGAAAAGCTGGACGGCTTATTCTACCACCCAGCCCTGCCCGGACTGCGAAGGCACGCGCCTGCGCCCCGAAAGCCGCGCGGTGACCGTGGCGGGCGAGTCCATTGTCGACAGTCTCGCAGCTGCTCGCTCAACGACCTGGACGCCTGGCTCGACAGCCTGCCGCCGCACTTCACCTCCGCAGGAGATGCTGATCGCCCGGCCCATCCTGGATGACCTGCACGAGCGCGTCGGGCGCCTGCTCGAAGTGGGCGTGGGCTACCTGACCCTCGAACGTTCCTCGCCCACCCTCTCGGCGGGCGAAGCCCAGCGCCTGCGGCTGGCTGCCCTGCTCGGGTCGGGGCTGACCGGCGTGCTCTACATCCTGGACGAGCCGACGATTGGTCTGCACCCGCGCGACACGCAGCGCCTGATCGACGTCCTGCGCCGGCTGCGCGACCTGGGCAACACCGTGCTGGTGGTCGAGCACGACCTCGAGCTGATCCGGGCCGCCGACTATCTGGTGGATTTTGGCCCGGGCGCGGGCAGGCCGGGGGGCAGATTGTCGCCGCTGGGACGCCGGAGGAGGTCGTCCAGCACGGCCGGATCGCTGACCGGCGATTACCTGGCGGGCCGGCGAGCGGTGCCGATCCCGCAGCGGCGCGGCCGAATGGGAAAGCCATCGTGATCCGCGGGGCGCAGCGAGTACAACCTGCGCGATCTCACCGTGCGCATCCCGCTGGGGGTGTGGGTGGCGGTGAGCGGGGTCTCCGGCTCGGGAAGTCCTCGCTGATGTTCGATATCCTCGACCGGGCTGCCCGCCAGCGCTTGTTCGGCGCGAGCGAGGCGCCCGGCGAGCACGACTGCCATCGAAGGCTGGGAGCACCTCGACAAGATCATCACCATCGACCAGGAGCACATCGGGCGCATCCCGCGCTCGAACGCCGCCACCTACTCCGACGCCTTCACGCCCATCCGCGAGGCCTTTGCCGCCACCGCCGAGGCCCGCCAGGCGGAGACTGACGGCGCGCCATTTCTCGTTCAACGTGCCCGGCGGGCGCTGCGAACGCTGTGAAGGCGCCGGGGTGCTGACCGTCAAGATGCACTTCCTGCCCGATGTCGAAGTGCGCTGCCCGGCCTGTCATGGGCGGCGCTTCAACGCGGAGACCCTGGCGGTCCAGTACCGGGGCTACGATATCGCGCAGGTGCTGGAGATGACCGTCGAAGAAGCCCTGGCGCTGTTTGCCGATGTGCCCGCGGCGGCCGCCCGCCTGCGCGTCCTGGCGGATGTGGGCCTGGGATACCTGCAGCTCGGTCAGCCCGCCACCACGCTCTCCGGCGGCGAAGCCCAGCGCGTGAAGCTGGCCAAGGAGCTGGGCCGCGCGCTCACCGGGCGCACGCTCTACCTGCTGGATGAACCGACCACCGGCCTGCACCTCGCCGACACCGCCGTCTTGATCGCGGTCCTGCAGCGCCTGGTGGACGCGGGCAACACCGTCGTCGTCGTCGAGCACAACCTGGACGTGATCAAGTCCGCCGACTGGGTGATCGACCTGGGTCCCGAAGGCGGCGCGGCCGGCGGTGAGCTCATCGCCGAAGGCACCCCGGAAGCACATCGCCGCCGTCGCCGGCTCGTACACCGGCCAATTCCTGCGCTCGGTCCTCTAAGATACCCACGCGCATAATATAACTCAACTCTGAATATCAATCTTTCTGGGCGTAAATTGCTAGCCCCAAATCGGACCCTGAAGTTGCCTTCGGCAACTTAGCCGCCTCCCCGTTGGATCGGACGGAAGAATCAGAAAAAAGGTCGTCAAGCGGCGAGCTCGCCCCTGACGACCTTTTTTGCTGTAATCTTCCCTATCCCGGAGCCGTCGGTCTGGGTCGACGGCGATTGCGAGGGAACGATAGGGTTGGCAATTTCAGTATGACACAGACCGAATATGAAATCTCGGGATAGTCATGTTTGACGAGATCAAATACGCGTTTTCGTAGCGTGGTTAGCAGGCCTCGACCGCGATCGCTTTGGTCTGCTCGTTCCAGTGGATGACGCCAAAACCGTTGCGCACCAGGGGCCAGGCGCCCAGGGTGAGCGAGTAGGCGCAGGTCTCCAGGGTGGTGGTGAACGGCGGTCCGGCTGGGATGGTCTGGTTGACCGGCGTCGCCAGCCCGGAGCCGTTGCTGTTGCTGCCCAGGGTCCCGCTCGAAGCATTCAGACCCTGGACGTACCACAAGCTCCAGTAGTACAGCCGGGCATTGGGCTGGTCGACGTGCACGTGGAAAGCCAGCGAGCCGCGGTCGGCGCACGACACCACGCCGCAGTCGCCGCCAGCCGCAGGGATACCGAGGTTCATATCCGGGTAGTCGTTGTCGATCAGGATGTTCAGGTCGCAGCTGTCTACCATCGATGGCAGCGGTCCCGGCGGCGGGGTCGTCCCGTCGCGGTAATCCACGGTCGCCGAAGTCATCTTGACCCCGTTCTCGTCGAATACCTCCAGGCGCACGGTATACAGATCCGAGTGCGGTTCGATCCCCTCGGTGTACCACCAGCCGATCTTATCCGGGTTGTACCACAGGTAGTTAGCGGTGTCGCGCACCTCGAACAGGTCCGGTACCCCGTTGACGACTTGCGGGCCCAGGTAGTGGATATCCGAGTTGAAGGAGCCGTCCACGCGCGTATCCGAGAGCGGCGTCTGGATCGGGGTCCAGGGATCGGCGCCCTTACGGTAGGACAGGCGGTAGTAGCGCATGGGCGCGCCGGTGCTCAAGGCATCCCCGAACAGGCCGCAGATCAGCAGGTTGCCGCCGTATGCCCAGTGGCTCAAGCCGCCGCCGTAGGGGATGTTGTTGAACTTACCGGTAGTCTGGTTGATCTTGTACACCTCGTCCAGCCCGACCAGGGTGAGGAAGGTGACCGGGCCGGTCGGCTCGGGTCGGCAGCCGCTGCCGCACTGCACCTGCGGGTCGTCCAGCCACAGGTCGATGTGGGCGGTGCTGACGTTCCAGCGCGTGCTGGTGTACGGATCCATGTAGATGACGGTCTCCACGCCGCCGATCACCTGGGTGACCTTGATGATGACGTCCGGGGAGGGGTCGAAGCGCAGGCGGCCCCGGCGAATGTGCCAGGGGTACCAGCTAAAGCAGCACTCGAAGTAGCCGTCGCAGTCCGTAGTCGTCTCGCACACCTCCGCCGTGCTGTAGAAACAGCCGGGGAACAGGAGCCAGGGCGCTAATTTCGAGGTAATGGTGAGGTTTTGCAGCCGGCTCGCCAGCGCTGAGGAAACAGCTGCGCTGCTGGCAGTTGCCTGGCGCAGGGACATCGCCTGCAGGGTTGCCGGGCGCGGCGGGTCGGGCTGCGGGTTGAAGCCGACGATGTCGCCCAGGTTGGTGAGATTGGAGCCCTGCGGCAAATGCTCTACCGGGCGGCGGTTCTGGCGGTAAGGGCTGCGGATTGAGGAAAACCTGGTCGAACTCGCGCGGCGGGAGCGGTTGGGGGTTAAGAGCCACCTGCTCGAAGCGGCTGCGCGCGGAGAAAAAGGCGATCGGGCTCGGGTCCGGCTGCGGGATGGGCCGGCGCAGCGGACCGGGGTCCGGAGGCAGCGGCTTGAGCAGGTCCTCCGCCCGCACCACCAGCTTATCCAGCAGATGATCCCACCAGCGGTAGATCGGCGGCCACCAGCAGGATTCGCGATCTACATCGAAGACCTCTACTTTCACGTATGGCACCGGGCAGATATCCCAACCGGTGGGGGTAGCGGCGATCTTGCGCACGTGACCCCTGATGCAGATCTGCCGCGGCCACCATGGCCACCAGATGTACTTGGGCAGGAAGATCGCCCGGGAGAGGCTGAAGCCCCTCTCCAGCTGCTGCCAGTCGGCGCTGGAGAACGATTGGCGGTACAGCGCCGAGCCGCTCACATTGGAAGGGCTGTCCGCAGGACCCAGCACGACCTCGCCGTCGAAAGGCTTATTGGTTCCCTTGACCCCCAGGCTGAATTTCCCCTCGCTGTCGAGCGGTGACTCGCCGAGCAGCTTTCCCTGGCTGTCGAATACGTGGGCCATTACTTTCAAGTCGCTGGGCACTGCCCCCAGCTCTTCGAAGCTGACTTGCCCCTGTATCTGGAAGCCGCCCTGGGTATCGTCCTCGCGGCCTCCCTTTCCGGATGGTCTGTTTGGCATCGTGGTACCTCCTTCAAAAACCCTATAAAAGGTTAATCAGTATTTCCCCCGTTGTCCGCACCCGCACGTGCTGCAAGCCATATCCCGGGGTGAGAATGGCTTTAGGCACAATAACGGTCCCTCGCCAGTCCTGGCTGGCTTTCATTGGAATCAAAAACCGCTCCCTTAACAAGAAAGAGAGGGCGGCTTCCTCCCTGTGCGCTGCTGATTCCGGAATGTCTGCGGCTGGCAGTCCGGTAAAGAATAGCTGCAGAGCGCAGAATTATTATAGCAAAATCTATCCGAAATGTATTAATGCAGGATGATTATCGCAGGATAATTGTCCCCAGGATAATTATCCTGCCGGACGCCGACGATGCGCCTCACGCAGCGCCCTCCTCATCCCCCGACCCCTTCTTCTCCCTCCTCGGGAGAAGAAGGGGCGAATAAACACTTGGCACTTTCTTTGCCCGCCTTCAGCGCAGGGCTATCCTCCTAAAGTAAACCCAACTAAGATTCTGAAATTAACCGGCAGCTCGAAATGGGTTTACTTAGGAGCAAACCGCCAGTTAGAGCACCGATTAATTATAAATATTTTCAGCGGTTTGCTTAAGTTCAGTCAAATCCTTTTGAAAGATGGCGCTTCGATAATCCGGCTCGGAAAATACCTCAACATCTACCAGAAACTATGTGCCTGTACTTAGCGCATAAGCCACTGCCTGGTCCATGGTCATCGCGCAGCCCTCAGACCAGAGGGTATCGAATGCCGTTTCATCCAGCTGGGCGTGCAGCCAGGCGACTGCTCCTGCAAATTCATCTTCGAGGCGCTCGATCCCCAGCGCCGAGGTCCCAATTCCCTCCCGTACCGCCTCGGCTGCGCTCAGCAAACGGGCGGTGCGCTCCGGCTGGTTTTGCCTGCGGGCGATGAAAGCGAAGCTCTCCAGCTCGTGGGACACGAAGGCTTTTTGTCCTACTTGTTGGAACCCGACGATGCATTTTTCGAGGAAATGCTGCGCTTCAGCCAGGCTGCCGCTGAGCAGGCTGATATCCCCCAGCTCGTTGTACGTCCCGTTAAGCAAAAGGGGATCATGCTGCTCGCGAGAAATGTCCAGGGCTGCCAGGGCATGCGCCTTCGCTTCGTCCCAGTCTCCCTGGAGCTTGGCGATGCGGGCTAATACCTGTTCGCCACGCCCCACTCCCCAGGTAAAACCGGCTGCGCGAATATGGACCATGCTTTCTTCGGCATAGCTGCGGGCAGCAGCAAAATCTCCCTGCGCCAATGCCACACTACCGCTTAATACCCCTAATGCATAACCTAAAATGACGTGACTGCCCATCTCGCGCCCTATACGGATGGCTTCCCCGAGCGCTTGCTCGGCTAAAGCCATATCGTTCTGAAAAGCCGCCATATTCCCCGTGGCACCCAGCGCGAACGCCAGGCCGAAAGGGTCCCCTACCTGCCGGTAAAGGTGGGCAGCTTTCTGGCTGGCATCCAGCCCGGATTTATACTCACCATCCGCATATGCCATCTGGCTGATCCCCCACAAAGCCTTGGCCTGGGCTGCCTGCCACTGTACGCCTCCCTCAGCATCGGGTTCGGGCAAAGTTGCCGCCCGGTCCAGCGCAGCCTGCAGCCAGCGGCGTCCTTCGAGGTTGAAACCACGCGTGCCCCAAAACATGGTTAACAGACCCACTCAAGCGCAGCGCGGCCTCGACGTTATATTCCAACCCCCACTGCAGCGCGGCGCGAAAGTTGTCGTGCTCGAGCTCGCACTGGTCGACCCATTCCAGGCGTTCGGGACCAAAGAAATTAGGCTCCCCGGCCTCGGCAAACTTCAGGTAATAATCCAGGTGGCGGTCGCGCACCTGCGTGACCGCTTCCGTCTCGAACAGCCGGTCGCGGGCATACTGGCGGATGGTTTCCAGCAGGCGGAAGCGCGTCTGCGCCGGGTCCTCACCTTCCTCCGCTACCACGAGCGACTTCTGGACGAGCTGCGTCAGCAGCGCCAGCACATCCAGGTTCAGGGCAGACCGCTTCGGCGGCCTCCAGCGACCAGCCGCCCACGAAGACCGACAGCTGGCAGAACAGGAGGCGCTCCGGCTCGGAGAGCAGGTCGTAGCTCCAATCGATCAGGGAGCGCAGGGTCTGCTGGCGCGGCAGGGCGGTGCGGCTGCCGCCGGTCAGCAGGCGGAAGCGATCGTCCAGGCGCGCGGCGATCTGCTCGGGGGTGAGCATCGCCACCCGCGCCGCCGCCAGCTCCAGCGCCAGGGGAATGCCATCCAGCCGCCGGCAGATTTGAGCCACGGCAGGCCCATTGCGTTCGCTGAGGCCGAAACCGGGCTTGACCGCCGCCGCCCGCTCGACGAAGAGCTGGACGGCTTCAGAACGGCGGAGCGTTTCCAGAGCGAAGCCATCGGTGACCGGCAGGGCGAGAGGCGGCACCCGGTAGACGGTTTCGCCGGTGATGCCCAGCGCCTCCCGGCTGCTGGCGATCATCTTCAAGTTTGGACAGCTGCGTAAAAGCTGATCGGCCAGCTGCGCGCAGGTCTCGACCAGGTGCTCGCAGTTATCCAGGATGAGCAGCAGGTGTTTGGCGTGTAAAAAACCGGCTACCAGATCTTTCCAGCGGCATGCCAGGGATCTCCCGCACGCCTAACGTCGCGGCGACGGTCTGCAGCACCAGCGCCGGGTCAGCCAGCGGAGCCAGCTCCACCAGCCAGACGCCATCCGCGAACTCCGGCAGGACCTCCGCCGCCAGCTGCAGCGTAAGGCGGGTCTTGCCGGTGCCGCCGGGTCCGATCAGCGTGAGCAATGCGCGCTTGCCAGCAGCTCCTTCGTCTGCGCCAGCTCATGCTCGCGCCCGATAAAGCTGTTGAGCTGCACCGGCAGGTTGTTCGGAATCTCGCTCAGGGTCTTGAGCGGCGGAAAATCGACTCGCAGACCCTCGGCGACCATCTGCCACAGGTGTTCCGGATTCAGTCCCCCTTTGAGCTGGTGCTCGCCCATGTCGCGCAGGCTGACCCCTGCCGGCAGATGATCGCGCACGAGCTCCGCGCTGGCCCCTGAGAGCAGCACCTGCCCGCCATGCGCGCTGGACATGACGCTCTGCACCCGCGCCAGGGTTAAATACCCGCGGTACCCCCCGGAGCGGTCGTCCGTCTCACTCGCCTCAGCCGCACCGGTATGGATGCCCATGCGCACGGCAACCGGCGCTGGTTCCCACGGCTTCATGTTGTAGTGCTTGCTGCGCCGCTAACGCAGCGTGCAGGGCTTCAGAGGCGTTGTGAAAGGCGGCGCAAAAAGCGTCCCCGACGATCTGGAACACGTATCCATGCTGCGCCTGGATGGACTGCTGCAGAATGGCGTGATGCCGCTCGAGCAGCGCGGGCATCGCAGCGGGATACTGCTGCGCCAGCCTCGAGCTGTTTTCGATGTCCGTAAACAGAAAGGTGACCGTTCCACTCGGCACCCCCGCGCGTGTGCCATCGAAATGGCTGCTCATCGTGTCCCTCCTGATACCAATCGTCCAAACGCGCCCAAGGTCCCGGGGAGATGGATAATAATCACACCTGGTCTCATTATAATCATTGATAGGAAGATATGACCGGGGTGATTTGTATAACTTGGCGTTTGAATTACTCAGAACCTGTCCGAAAATACGAAGGGATCCGATTTTGTGGTGCACACAAAATCGGTTCTCCCATCCATTTTCGGATAGATACTAAATTAAATTGATTGTATGGGATAATTCGAGGAATATTTTACAGTTATCTTATTTCTAAACGTGAGGATGGTCATCATGGCAAAGGTGGATGTACAAGGGCTGGGAACGCGGGAGCAGCCGTGGCAGCTGAAAACCCCGAGTGGAACCTCAGAATTCCAGATGTATCGCGACGAAAATGCTGACCCACCGGCATTGGTGTGCCTGGTCGGGAAGACGGAGCTCCGCTATCGCCTGCGCTGCCTGGACGACCTGCACGCCATGCTCAAGGCGCACGGCGATTGGATGCTGCTCGGCAGTGCGGACGAGCAGAAACCTGCCGCAGAGGGGACGGTTGAAGCCTGGGCTCGCTCAGCCGATAATCCGGTAGGAGGTTGGTACGGGTTGAAGAAAGGCTTGCGCGGCCGCTTCGCCATGTACGTGCCGCCGCTTATGGAGGCGCTCGGTCTGGCTGAGGTCGAGCACAACCCGAAAAACAACCGGATGCGCGCGCTGTAATCCCAATCTGGACCTGGCGTGCGCTGTTAATGCCGTCGAAAATCACACCAATTCAGATGTGAGGACGCGTTTATTATCCGCCTTCAGGTATCCCCTGGCGCAGAGCAGTAACAAAAAGCCGGAGCCACCTGAAGGTGATCCGGCTGCGGCGATAAGGCAAGCTGAATCGAAAAATAGGAGGGTATTCTGATCAATCGTCACGGGTTAGCGGCTAAGAAGCGTTTTGCTATCTCTCGAGTTTCTTCATCCAGCTCGTCCGCGCTAATAAACTCTGCGACCTCTCTCCCGGTATATTCTCGCATGGTAATGTCATCCCGTGTCCGGGTTGCCCATAATAGGAGATCGATGCTCCCCTTGGGGATTCGGTAAGTCCGTCCAAGTTTGGATGCCACCAATTTCCCTTGCCGGATGTAGCGGTAGATGGTTTCTTTATCAACCTGTAAGTAATCGGCTGCTTGTTCGGGTGTAAAAATTTCTCTTATTGGTTCCATTTGCTTACCTCGAGTCGATTCTCTCAGACTTAAGGCTACTTGTCAATACTTATTCCTGACCTTCGGACAAAAGATCGGACAAAATAAATAATGGAAAGACCTCCAACAGGATAAACTTGGTTTTCCACAACCATTTATCGGTAGGTAGGAGGCTCCCATGGACAAGTGTATCAATTTTCAGGGATTTTTCGCTATCTTCTTGATGAGACCTGGGACCAGGAAAGGCGATGTTAGAAGCACAATCCCCGGCAAAGTGACATAGCGGAGAAGATGCCGGCCAGTTGTTACAAGGAAATCCAGCGATTTTTAGAAAGCAGACTTGAAAGCCCCTGAAGCGCTTATATCAGGAAGAGGCGGAATTTGTGATTGGCGACCCGACCGAGATGGAGCGCACAAAGCTCCCAAAACGTCCTATGTAGGCACATTGAAGGATGGGACAACCGCTGGATATTGGTTATTGGTGCTGTCGACACCCTTTCGTGGGCGATCCTGCCCTTTTCGTTTGTGGTGACTCATCGAGAACCATCGGAGAACAACGCACTTCCCGCAACCAGGAGCATTTTCGCTGCTTCATGAAGTCAAAGAGCTGCTGGGGGATCGCCCCTTGGTGCTGGAGGGTTACAAAATAATCCAGTCTCACCCTCTTTCGGCTGCCTCCGCCATGGCGATGCGCTTATTCAGCGCCGGGTGAGAGTAGAGCAGGAACTCCACCCACGGCTCCGGGTCGGCCTCCGCCAGGTTCTGGTTAGCCAGCCGCGCCAGCGCCGAGGCGTACGCCGCCGGCTTGCCGGTGGCTTCCAGGGCGTACTCGTCCGCTCGCCGCTCGCGCCAGCGTGAGTAGCCGTTGGTCAGCGGCATGGTCAGCAGCCCGTACAGGCCCAGCACCAGCACCAGCAGCGGCATGGCAGCCACGTCCGCCGGGCTGCTGAAGCCGAAGGCGGTCACTCCCCACGCCAGCCCCAGCGAAGCCAGGTAAAGGCCCACCAGGGTGATCAGGGTCTCCACCAGGATGCCGGTCGGCAGGTCGCGATGCACCTGGTGACCCAGCTCGTGCGCCATCACCGTCTCGATCTCGTCCGCTGAGAACTGGGTGAGCAGGGTATCCCCCAGGATGATGCGCCGGGTATTGCCCAGCCCGGTCAGCGCCGCGTTCGCCGCCTTCGTCCGGCTGCTCATATCGAACTGGAAGACCCCGCGTACCCGCGTGTGCGCCCGCGCCGATAGCTGGATCAGCCGCTCGGCAAGATCGGCGTAATCCTGGCTGAGCGGGGTCAGCTTGTAGAACAGCGGCAGGATCAGCACCGGCGCCAGGTTAGCCAGCACGACGTTGAACAGCAGCAGGAAGCCGGCTGCCCACAGCCACCAGGTCTCAGGGAAGGCGCGCAGGATGGCGTAAATCACCTCGATCAGCAGCAATCCGATGATCCCCCCGACCAGCCCGCCTTTCAGCAGGTCTGTGACCCAGCCCTTAAGCGTCTGGGTGGACTGGTCGAAGCGATGCGGGAGCACGAACCCCGTATAGTATGACAGCGGCAGGCTGATCAGGGCGTAAAATCCGGCGAAGACCAGGGCGAATCCCGCCACCTGCAGCCATTGATTAGCAGTGCGTGCTCGCCAGAGCCTGCTGCAGAGCCTGGCTCCAGCCGAGTGCCAGCCAGGCCAGCACGTAAACTCCACCGATGAGCAGGTCTGCCAGCATCGCCCGGCGCTGGATGCGAGCGTAGCGGCGGGCTTGCGCCTGCCTTTCCGGATCTATAGTGATGGTTTCGGTCGTCTCAGTCATGCCGCCAGTCTAACACAATCCTCCAGCCCTCACCAGTTGCCCCATTACCCGCGAGAAAATCCCCAAACGCTGAGGAATTGCTGGCTGATAATTAAACTTTCCTATTAATCTGCTAGAAAGTGGCTTCGATCGTGTAGAGCTCTGCGCCGCCCGATTCAAACGGCGGCTCTCCCATCTGTTCCTGCTGAAATTCAGGGTTCGAAAACATTGCGGCTCTCATCCGCTCCCAATCTGCCAGGCTTTCGAACTCAAGCTCCTGGACCACGGTATGGAAAGGTCCGCTCAGGTCGGTGAGGATGCGCCCGTGGACTTTCGACACCCATACTCTTCTGCATGGCCTCTACCATCCCTTTGAACTCATCGACGACTTCCTGTGCCTTACCCCACTTGGTTTGGAACGTATAACGCACGATGATCATGACAGTCTCCCTTCACCTGGACAAATTTAGGACATCGGAGATCGATTTTATCATATGGAGTTACGCTGTTAAATCAGTCCCATAAATATTGCTGGGCTCCGGATATCGAGAAGAAGAGCATTATATTCGGCTCTGATATAATCCTTTTACCTTATAGAATGCAATCTCCCTTTTCCCCGAACTCCCTCTCCCACCGTTCTTCGACCCGGCGCGCACCGGTCAGGTCTGGCGCGTCCCTTACCAGCAGCGCGCCGCAGACGCCCAGGCGTGGGCTGAGCGGTACCAAATCCGTCCCGCCTCTGAAGACCGCTTCCGGCTGGGCCTGGTGCTCATCGACGTGCAGAACACCTTCTGCCTGCCCGATTTCGAGCTGTACGTCGCCGGTCGCTCGGGCAGCGGCGCCATCGACGACAACCGCCGCCTGGCAGAGTTCATCTACCGCAACCTGGGCCGGCTGAGCGAGATTTCCGCCACCCTGGACACCCACCAGCCCATCCAGATCTTCCATTCAATCTACCTGGTCGATGCCGCCGGGGAGCATCCCGGTCCGCTGACTCTGGTCTCCGCTCAGGATATCGCCAGCGGAAAATGGCGCTTCAACCCCGCCATCGCCGCCAGCCTGGGGGTCACCCCGGCATACGGGCAGCAGCAGCTGCAGTATTACGCCGACCAGCTCGCCGCTCAAGGGAAATATGAGCTGACCGTCTGGCCTTACCACGCCATGCTCGGCGGGATCGGTCACGCGCTGGTTGCGTCGATCGAGGAGGCGGTTTTCTTCCATTCCATCGCCCGCAGCGCTCAGCCGGATTTCATCGTGAAGGGCTCGAACCCGCTCACTGAGAGCTACTCCGCCATCGGACCTGAGGTGCTGCAAGACGTGCGCGGCCGGGCTATCGACCGCAAGAACGAGCGCCTGTTCCATAAGCTGGAAGACCTAAATGCGCTGGTGATCACCGGTCAGGCGCAGAGCCATTGCGTGGCATCTACCGTTTCCGACCTGCTGAGTGAGATCCAGGCTCACGACCCTGCCCTGGCGCGGCGGGTTTATCTGCTCGAGGATACCACCTCGCCGGTAGTCGTGCCTGGCGTGGTCGATTACACCCCGCAGGCTGAGGGGTTCTTCCGCGGGTTTGCCGAGGCCGGCATGCACCTCGTCCGCTCGACCGAGCCCATTGAAACCTGGCCCGGAATTAACAACTCCGCCAGCTACTATTGACATTAATGACCTTATATGGAATACTTCTTTGCATCTAGACCAGCACCGCAAGGTGCTAAACTTCCCCTCGCTATCCCACTTGAGAGGAGGTGTTGCCGAAATGTCTGACAGTAGTCCGAAACGTAGCGCTGCGGCAACCCTCCTCGTTAATCGATAGGGTGCCGCAGCGCAACAGGGAGCCGTCCAACAGGGCGGCTTCTTGTTTTATATGGAGCACGATTTCCGGTTAAGGTGAGACTGCGAGCAAGGGCAGGTATGCCCGCTGGCACGCCCCGCCTCCCAGGCTGAAGCGAGCCAGCAGCGGGTCGTGGTCGCTGGCGCGCTCGGCAGGCAGGAACTCCGCATCCACGTGGACCGCGTCGACCTGGGGGCAGGCAAAGGCGGTCAGGTGCGGGCTGACCAGGATGTGGTCGATCCCCTCAGCATTTCCCTCGTAAATATAAGTGTAGCGCTCCTGCGCGGGGAGCATATCGAGCAGGTCGGTCAGGCTCGCTCCAGCCAGCGCGCTCAGCGCCGGGGACGAGCGGAAAGTCGTTGAGGTCGCCCAGGACGATCACGTCGGCTGCCGGATCAGCCGCCAGCAAGCTGGCGACGAAGCTCTGGATGATCTGCGCTTGCCTGATCCGCTTCGCTTCACTGCTCAGGACCGGCGGCTGGTTGCGCCCGAACAAGGGGTCGTCCCCCGTGCGGGCGATGAGGTGGTTCCCAATGACGAACAGAGTGCGCCCGCGGAAGGTGAACTCTCCCGCCAGCGGCTTGCGGCTGTTGGCGAAGGCCGGGTCGTCCGGCTCGATCCGCCCCGGGCTGAGCGAAAGCCCGGCTGCGCCAGCGCTCACCGTAACTGCAACCGGCGTGACCGCATCCCCTCCTGGGCGGTCGACGAAGCTCAAGCCGGTGTCCGTGCGGAACAGGAAGCCAACCCGGATATTCCCGCCCACCTCGCCGCCATCCCGGTCGTTCAGCGGGCTGATCTCGCGGTAGGCGTACTGCGGGCCGCCCGCCACCTGGATGGCGTTGACCAGCCCGGCGTAAGTCAACGTGGCAGTCACCACGCCATCATTCAGCGCTCCGCTGCTGTCTTGCACCTCTTCCAAAACGATTAAATCCGGTGAGCGCAGGCGAGCGACGATCACCCCCGCAAGGCGGGAAAATTTTAATGGATCGTCGCCGGGGTCGAGGTTCTCCACGTTGAAAGTGGCTACGCTCAGCTGGTCTGCCCCGGGTGCAGCCGCCGTCTCAGAGATGACTCCCCCCGCTAGCACTGCCGGCAGGGGGCTGGTATTCAGCAGCTTAAAATTGCCGTCGCTGTAATCGAGCACTCCGCCGATCGACCCTGAAAATCGGTCCCCCGTATGCACCTTCGGCTCGGCGAAGATGATGCTGTCGTTCAGGATGATCCGCTCCGGGTTGAAGTCACCCGGGCGGATGACCAGCGCCCCGCGGCTGGAGAGGAGCGTGGCAAACTGCCCGGCATCGCCAACGATGGGGATCTCGCCATCGGCAGTCGTCGGGCCCACCACCAACGGGTCCTCGACGGTCACGTACATCCCTTCCAGGCTTTCGTAGAAATCGATCCCATCCTGGCTGGGATCGAACAGACCGCTGGTTTCCACATTCCCGCTGGCGTCGTCTTCGATGACCTCCGCCGGCGGCTGCCTCCCGCCGCTGCCGATGATCGCCGGCGCGGGCAGGACGCTCCCCGAGGCCAGCCGCTGGACCTCCTGGGGTGTCGCGGCGATCTCGGTGAGGGAGAGCCCACCGCTGGAGACGCCGCCCTGGTAATACTCCTGTACCGTCCCGCTGACCGAGACCTGGTCGCCTGCCTGCAGGCTGGGCCTGGACCCCAGGTACACAAAAATGCCATCGGAGGTATTTGGGTCTGCATCGGGCAGGTCCTGCATGTAAAACCCGGTCGAGCGCAGCGCGCTGACGGCGCCCTGCACGGCAGTGACGCTCTGCCCCGCCAGGGGACTCAGATGGCTGCTCCCCTGGATTTCAGCGATGCGCAGCCCTGCCCTTACTTCCTGGGCTGCGCTTACTCCCTGGGCGCTCGTCTGCAGCGCGCCTGCCAGCCAGAAACATAAGCCCAGCAGGAGCGCAGCAGCTGCAGGAGGCAGAAACCCCCACAGCCAGCGCCTGCCGGCCAGGCTGTGCGCCGCAGTGAGATACTCCCGGATTATTAAAAAAGGCTTCTTTGACATTTGCTATACCCCAAGGTATAATCCTGCCCTGCGGGTGCAAAGTCCCGCCCCATTTGCGTCGGTCGGCGCGACACACATCATGCACCCAGCCTTATATCCACCTTCGTGTGGATTGGACATCGATTGGAATGGAGATATTTACTATGGACACAGAAGCGCTGGCTATCCCAGAGGAAGAGATCGACGAGCTTGGCGGGATCAAGCGCAAGCAGCAATTCACCGGTAAGGTGGTTGCGATCACTCTGGCAGGCGCGGTGGTCGATATTGGCCTGGAGATACCGGGGGTAGTGCACATTTCGCAGCTCTCCCCCGAGCACGTCAATCGCGTGGAGGACGTGGTGCAGGTCGGGCAGACGGTCGAAGTCTGGGTTAAGCGAGTATTCCCCAAGAAAGACCGCATCGAGCTGACCATGGTCAAGCCCCTTGACCTGGAGTGGCGTGAGATCAACAAGGGAATGGTTCTGCACGGCAAAGTCGTCCGCCTGGAGCGGTTTGGCGCTTTCGTCGATTTCGGCGCAGAGCGGCCCGGTCTGGTGCACATCAGTGAGATGACCCATGATTACATCAAGAGCCCCAGCGAAGTGGTCAAAGAGGGCGACGAAGTGGACGTACAGGTCTTGAACGTCAACCGGCGTAAGAAGCAGATCAAGCTCAGCATGAAAGCCCTGGAAGTGCGCCCGGAAAAAGTCGTCAAAGAGACACCGGCCCCCGTCCAGAAAAAAGTCGAGGAAGAACCCAAGGAAGAACCTATCCCGACTGCCATGGAAATGGCGCTGCGCGAAGCCATGGATCGCTCCCAAGGCAAGGAAGCTGAGCCGGCGGGCGGAAAGAGCAAGCGCAAGTCAGCTCCCCAGGGCGACGAGATGGAAGCAATACTCTCTCGCACGCTGCAAAACAAGACGCGCACGAAATAACTTCAATCTAAGCACTAAAATTGGATATCTGCCGGAGGTCACCCCGTGCAGGTATCTTTTTTTCCTCCCCTATTCGTATTTCAATGCATTCACTGGCACCAGGGTTGCGGCCCTAAGCGCCGGATATAGCCCGCTGATCAGTCCCACCAGGGTGGCAAATACCAGGGTAAATACCGGCAGCCAGACGGGCGTATAGACGGCGACCGCTGGCGGCGGTCCCCCGCTGGTGGCTGCCTGACCAGCCAGGTAAGCCATTGCCAGCACGTTGAGGATCTGCCCGGCGCTCCAGCCCAGCAGCACACCGCCCACCCCGCCAATAAACCCGATCCCGGCAGCTTCTCCCAGGAAGATGCTCAGCACGTCCCGGTTGGTCGCCCCGATGGCTTTCATCAATCCGATCTCACGCGTGCGTTCCAGGATCGCCATTGCCATGGTGTTGGCGATCCCGATGGCTGCCACCAGCAGGGCGATCGCCCCAACCCCGCCGAAGATGATCTGCAGCACCACGTAAAAGCCGTTGATCCCTTGCACGAAAGATTGGGGAGTATAAGCCTGCAAGCCCATGCCCTGGATCTGGTCGGCAATATCCAGCACCTTGTCCAGTTGAGCGACTTTGACGATCGCCATGCTGTAGCCATCGCGGTTGCGGTTGATCCTGCGCCCATTGATCCACTCGTTGAGCGCAGCCATGTCGTCCAGAGGCAGGTAAATCGAATAATCGGATTCGCCTGCGCGATTCGTTGATCACCCCGTTCACCTTGAGCGGGATAGATTTGCCGCGTTTCTTGCCCATCTGTAGAGGTCTTGATCAGGGTCAGCTTTACCGATTGCCCCATCAAATCCGGAGGCTGTGGGGTCGGCTGACCGGGGCGCCAGCGGGGATCGTAGAAATTGTTGGCGACCATCGCCCCTACCACCGCGCCGCCCTTCTCCAATCCCAGCGAGCCGCTGCGGGCTTGCAGTCCCAGCTGGCTCAGGTCGCTGGTGCCCACCCCAATCAGCGAGGGATAGCTTTCCAGGCGGTTGTAGCTCACCAGCGAGCCGCCGTTCAGGAAATCCCTGGGGATGACCGCCTCGACGCCGGGGATAGCCGCCAGCTGCGCCAGGGTGTCCTCCGTAATGGGAATAAAATTCGGGTCAGCGCCGCCCGCCGGACGGGACTGCATCACCATGACGCCTCCCTTCTGCTGGGCGGCTTCTATATATCCTGGGTTGACCTGGATCTGGGTCAGGTCGCCGATCCCGATGAGCTGCTGGTTGGCGTTTTTTTGCAGTCCGATCCCCAGTGAGACCAGCACCACGACAGCTGCCGTGCCAATGACCACCCCGATCGCGGTCAGCGCCACCCGCGCTTTGCGCCGGTTCAGGTTTTCCAGGATCAAGCTGACCAGATCGATGAATCCCATTGCTGTTGGCTCTTAACCCTTCATCGGCGGCTTGCCTGCGGGCGGCAAGGGAACCTGCTCACCCGGGGGGACTTCGTTGGGCAGCGGCTCGACCGGAGTAGCAGGCAGGCCGCTGTCCAGGCCGATCAAGCCTTTGACCAGGCGGATCAGCTTCTGCCAGAGGGTCTCCGGCGCGGCGACCACCGGCTGCTCACCTCCAGGGGGCAGCCCTTCCCCGCTCCCCGGCTCGACGACCTGGGCTGCCTCGACCTGCACCTGCAGGGTATCGGTGATCACCTGCGGCTGGTTGAAGTCATCCGTATAATCCACCGAGATTTGCAGGTCCAATGGACCCGGATTATAGGGAATTAAGTTGGCATCCAGCGTGTAGTAGCCTCCCGGGTCCAGGTTCCCAACCAGGATCGTATTATTGGTCAGGTCGCCCGTCGGGTTGCCGTCCGCATCGACCGCCGTGACGCGCATGTTGCCCAGCACGCTGGATTTCTTCCCCAGGTTGACGATCTGCAAGGGGATCTGATTCTCCTGTCCGGCGAACATGACCCCAGGGTCCCGGTAAAAGCTGACGTTCATCTGCGGCAGCGAATACACCAGCAGGGTTACCACCTGGTCATCCGTGTAGGTCGTATCGTCGTCCCCGCTGTAGACAAAAGAGATCTTCAGCGGGTAAGCACCCGGGTTAGCCGTCGCGTTCACGATCAGCTTCGCAGTCAAATCCTTTTCTACCCCTGCCGGGACGTCCCCCAGGAACTGGACGTTGGATGAGCCGACCGGGGCGAATACGGTGTAGTCTCCGCTGCTGCCCGATACGCCTCCCGGCACGGGAGTATCGCCTCCGGAGCCGGACGTGCCCGAGCCTCCCCCCAGGATCATCGTGACCCGCCGGGCATTCGAATTGCCAACGTTCTGCACCTGCAGCTGCAGGGTGAACAGGTTGCCCGGCTGCAGGACCGGCACGTCGGTCTGGTACGAGCTGATTACCAGCAAGGGGCGTGGGCGGGGAGTGGGGGTGACGGTTGGAGTCGGCGTTTTAGTCGCCGCGAGCACCCCGCCGCCCGAGGCAACCGGCAGGGAAAGGGTGAATTCCTGGGTATATGCCGTCCCGGACTCGTCTGTGTAGTTCATCACCATGGGCTCAGTGACCACGGATTTGCCATAGACGTCGTAGGTAGCCGCAAAATCCTGGTTGAGCTTATGCGTCTCTCCAGGGTCGAGCTCCTGCAGCGATACCAGACCACCGGTCTGCAGCGGGACCAGCGTGCCGCTCTCGAATTTGGCGGTGATGTTGGTGGCTGTGCGTTCCCCGGTATTTTTCAGCCGCAGGGTGACGGTAAAAGCCTGCCCGACCGGGACCTTGCCGGTGCTGATGGTATAGGAAGACACGACGATCAGCGGGCGGGCGTAGGGGGTAGGGGTCACCTCAGCGGGTCCCGAGGGCGTCTGGGTGACCACGACGACCGTGACCGCATTTGCCAGGTAAGCCGAGGTGGAGTCGGGATTGATCACCGTCAGCCCGTAGGCGCCGGGGGGCAAGCCGGATGGCAGGAAGGCCGTTAAAACGGTCGCGCTGACAAAATTGGTATCCAGCGCGCCGAAGTTATCCAGCACCACTACCGCCCCGTCGGCAAACTCGCTGCCGGTGACCACCAGCTGCACCGCGGTCGTATTGGAGACGACGTTCGGCTGGACGCTGTTGATGCCCAGCTGCGCAAAAGCCCTCCCCGGCAATCCCAGCAGGACTGCCCCCAGGATCAGCGCGCTGAGCAGTATCCAGGAGATTCGTTTCGTTTTAGCCATGTTCCGTTTCATCCATTTTAATTTTTTCCGAGCCAGGATCTGTCCCATTTCCGTCCTGTATGCGCCCATCCAGGAGCTGGATGGTGTGGGTAGCAAACTGGGTCATGCGCGCATCGTGCGTCACCACGATAACCGTCCGTTCGCCCAGGTGCAGCTCGGAGAGCAGGCGCATGATGCCCAAACCGCTGGAGGTGTCCAGGTTGCCGGTGGGCTCATCCGCCAGGATCAGCTGGGGGTTGTTGACCAGCGCCCGGGCGATCGCCACCCGCTGCTGCTGGCCCCCGGAAAGCTCCGTCGGCTTGTGGAGCGCCCGGTCCTCCAGCCCCACCTGCTGCAGCAGATGCATTGCGCGTTCTTTTCTCTCCCGCCGCGGCACCTGGGCAAAACGCATCGGAAATTCCACATTTTCCAGGGCAGACATGCTGGCAATCAGGTTGAAGGACTGGAAGATAAAGCCTACCGTCTTCCGGCGGAAGACCGCCAGCTCATTTTCGTCCAGGCTTTCCAGCTCCTGCTCTCCCACCTGGATGTGCCCGGCAGTTGCGCGGTCCAGGCCGCCCAGCAGGTGCAGCAAGGTCGATTTGCCCGATCCCGAGGGTCCCATCACCACCAGCAGTGTTTTCGGCTGGATTACCAGGTCCACCCCTGCCAGGGCATGCACCGCTACCTGGCCCATCAGATACGTTTTTTGCAGTCCCTGGAGCTGCACGTAGGGCGCTGCCTCAACGGTCTCACTCATTTTGACAATTTCTTTGCGACAATTTCAATGCGGCTTTTAGAAGAAAGGCCGGATGACGGTCAGCCCGCTCAAGCGGGAGGTCAGGTAGCTCAGCCCAGCCTGTAAGGACAGCACCAGCAGGATGGTGATGATGGCGCCCAGCACGGCTTTTATGGTTGTGATAGAGGTGCTGATGCGCACGCCCAGGCTGATCAGCACGATCGCCCAGATCAGGTAGATATCCACCGCTCCCAGGAGCGCCGTCAGGAAGATTCCGAGCTGCGCTTCCGAAGCTGGGACAAAACCTGCCAGTCCCGGCGAGCGCACAGCGTTATGGGTCACCAGCAGCGCCACCAGGCGCAGCAGGTCGCGCAGGAAGAACGGCATCCCGCTCCAGGCGACCACGTTCATGGTCGTCCCGGTCGAGCCGCGGCCGCCCAGCATGGTGCTGATCAGGTGGATCAAGCCGCCCACCAGCAGCCAGCCCAGCCACACCCGAAAAATGGCGACCAGCCCTGGGAATACGTACAGGAAAACCGGTCCCTGGGTGGCTGCCATCGCCTGCTGGAACTGGGCCTGCTGCTCGGGGGTGTAGTATTGGAACTGGGGGGGTATCTCGATCGCGGTGCTGCCTGTCGATTGTTTGATCCACCCGCCGGCGATAACCAGCAAAACAGCCGAGAGCGAGAGCAGCAGCATTGGGGTCTGCCACAGCCCTGAATTCGCTGCGGCGATGCGCGTGAACAGCTGGCGTGGGTGGAAGTAGACGTCCCCTACCCAACCGAACTGGAACCTCCCTGGAGGCGCTACACTGGCAATCGTGTTATCCATGCATTCTCCCTAAAGTGCAGTCACTAGCCCAATAGGCAGTATTGCTGAATTCTACCATTTTCCTAACGCCCTGGAAGCTTACGCAGTTCCCGTCGCTATTACCGAAAATTGGGTGATGAGTTGGCGAATGCCAACTCATCACCCAATTTTCGGATTTTTCTTTTAAATAATGTTGCGCTCGGGGAGCATGGCGGCGACCACCTTCAATGAAGTCCTCAATGATTGGGGCTGTGGTCGACCGCGGGCAGCGATGTCGAGCGCAACATTCTGAAAACCCGCTCGTGCGATGAAGCTGCGATGTAAGCCAGCAGGTCTTCTTATGGAGTTGATTCGTTCAAGATAGGCCTTGTCGGTATCTCAGACGATAGAACCTCCTTGTGGCTGTTTGGTTGCGGGTCGCCGTCCCACGCGTCATCCTGATCATTACGATCCGCCTGCGCGGAGAGCTTAAACAAGGCAAGCAGCATTACTGCTGAGGTCAGCACCCAAACACCGATACTCACAGCAATAACCCACAGTTGCACAGCTTTCCCCTCTCCACAGGCGACTCAGTCACAAAAATCCTTTTTCCCTAGGGACGAATCAACTGAGTCTGATAAGATTATACAAATTGCAATAAATCAATGCAAGCGGTTTAGCTACCTGATTCGTAAGGTGACCCTGAAAAGGCACCTACAAAGCTGTAAGCTGCCCTGAGGAAGTATTCCTGTTGCCGGAGCAACCCTTTCGCCCGCCCGATTATTCTGTACTGGCTTCTCGCGTAGATGAGCTGCGCCAGCAGCTCGCCAGCCGCACGCCGGAAGCGCTCGCCGCCCATGCAGGTTGTGCGTATCATGCGCTGTCCGCTGCGACCGGTGAATTCCGGCTTGCCTATATGGGCCAGCCGCTCCAGCTCGGCTACCCCGGCGGAGTGGCGACGGACGCTGCAGGGGACATACTGCCGGATTTCCTGCAGGCGCTCCTGCTCTACTATTTCACCCACGCCGATGGCGCTCCCCGCCTGGGATATTGGGTCTCCTTCGGCGAGCTGCCCGACGGCAGGTTCTACAACCAGGCTTTCCAGGGCTACACCGGCGCCGTCATCGCCCGCCGCTTTCATGACAATCTGGCGACCTTCGCCGAGGCTGCCCGGCGGCTGGGCGGCTACCCGCCGCAGAGCACCCCTGACCTGCCCATCCCGGGCGACCTGGCATTCGAGTTCCACGCTGCTCCCCGCCCTGTATCTCCTGGTCGCCTATTGGGCTGGCGACGAGGAGTTCCCCGCCTCGTGCCAGGTGCTGTTCGAGGCGAATGCCCCGCACTACCTGCCGACCGATGCCTGCGCCATCCTGGGCAGCCTGCTCACGCGACAGCTGGTGAAGTAATTTAAATAATGATCTTACGGGATAAGATAATTCACCACGCTTAATAAAGAGTCATTCCGAGCCCTGAAAGGGCGAGGAATCCATGCTGCGGCCGTCTAAGATGGGCAATGGCTGTAAGATGAACATTGGGGTTCGCGAGGGAGTAAATCGCCATGAAAAAAATCTGGTTGTTTCTGCGACCTAGTTACATGAAGATCACACTTCTAGTAATATTGACGTTGACTTCCTCAGCCATAACGACTGAGTTTGAAGCGACTTCGAAGGTAACTTGGCATGCGAACCGGGGCTTCCCTTTTCCTATTATGACCATATTCGAATACGTGCAGGGAGGCCGATGTGTGCAAAATACTTTATGCATCGCCACAAACATCCAGAATTTCCATGTATTGACATTGCTGCTGAATATATTGGTGTGGTATCTGGTTTCTTGTGCAGTAATTCTTGGATATAAAGCTGTTAAGAAGCAAGCTAGGCGACAGTTGCTTGAACCTTAACAACAGCATAGTTCTTGGGTAAAATTAGCTCATACCCAAGAGCACGGGAGAAAGCGGCGGGTGTCCTCCCGCTCTACACCCCAATTTCCGGCAATTCCTCAGCGAATTACGTAAGTCCTATATTGAATAATTTATGTTTTTCTGATATACTGATAATCAGATTATCGGTTTATCTGCATAAGGAAGGTGCGCTATGATCGAGGATACGATTAAAATTCAGCTTGCTCAGCGCGGATTAGTAACCCTGCCCAAAGCCCTGCGGGAGGCGTATCGACTGCAGCCTGGCGATGAGCTTACCTTGTTGGATTTAGGGGGAGTTTTCGTGCTCTCACCGCGACGTTCCGAGGTAGATGTTCTGGCTGAGCGGATTGCGAGTGCGCTTTCAAGTGAGGGGGAGACGCTCGAGAGTATGCTGGGGGCTTTACGTGAGCGTCGCGAATCTGGTCAGTACTAAACCCAGGGTTTTCTTAGACACCAGCGCATTGTTTGCTGGCATCTGGTCCGCAACGGGCGGAGCGCGGATGATCCTCAAGCTGGGTGAGGCTGGCGCTGTCCACATACTCTTGAGTTCCCAGGTCTTGGAAGAGATCGAAGATGTGTTGCGGCGGAAAGCGCCAGACCAGCTTCCCGGTCTGGCGCTGTTATTAGACCGTGCAATGGTAGAGGTTGTAAACCCCGCCTCTGGTGAGCTGAAGCGGCGCTGTCTGGAAATTATCCGTCATTCCGGAGATGCACAGATATTGGCAGATGCGTGGGAGAGCGCGCTGTGCATTCCTGGCGACATTGGATGCGAATCATTTCTTAGAGAATGCCATCGTTCGCGAAAGTATCCCCTTCCCAGTCGGTACACCGGGTGATTTTTTGGCCTGGTATCGGAGATATCTCTCTGAATTTTAGGAGATAGATTGGAACATAGTCTGTAAGTTACACTTGATGCTCCACGTTATCGGAAGAGGAGGCTGAAATGTCGAACGATATTCGCGATTATGACGCTGTCAAGGATGCCCTGAAACAAGGTGATGAAGAGCTGGTCCCCGGGGAGGTGGTGTATGCCATCCTGGATGGTGCCAATCCGATCAAGGTCTGGCGTGAATATCGCGGGATGACCCAGCAGGAGCTGGCTGAAGCAGCCGGCATCAGCGTCCCCTATTTGTCTCAGCTGGAGTCCGGCAAGCGGAAAGGTTCGTTAGAGGTGTTGACCCGCATCGCAAAAGCTCTCGTGCTCTCGCTGGATGATATTGTGATTTCATAAATGGATTAGATCACGATCCTGGGATGGGCAAAATAGCGTATCCCTGCTCACTTTGCCCGGCCTGAACCACCCTCACTCCTCCATAAACCTCTTCTGCCACTCGTACAGCTTGTTCAGCGCCTCGATCGGCGAGAGCGCGTTCATATCCAGCTCCTTCAGCTCGTCCAGCAGCGGGTTGGTCTCGGGGAACAGCGCCAGCTGCTGGGCGGCATGCGGGTTGAGGCGCACGGCCTTGCCCGAGGAGGCCTCCAGCTGCTGCAGGATCTCGCCGGCGCGCTGCACCACCGGGCGCGGCAGCCCGGCCAGCTGGCCGACGTGGATGCCGTAGGAGCGGTCGGCCCCGCCGGGGACGATCTTGTGCAGGAAGACCACCTTGCCCGTCCGGCCTCGCTGACCGCCACGTTGTAGTTGCGCACGCCCGGCAGCAGGTCGGCCAGCTCGGTCAGCTCGTGGTAGTGGGTGGCGAAGAGCGTCTTGGCGCGCAGCCGCGGGTGGTTGTGGATGTACTCGACCACCGCCCAGGCGATCGACAGCGCCGTCGTAGGTGCTGGTGCCGCGCCCGATCTCGTCCAGGATCAGCAGGCTGCGCGGCGGTGGCGTGGTGCAGGATGTTGGCGGTCTCGATCATCTCCACCATGAAGGTGGACTGCCCGGCGTGGATCTCGTCCTGGGCGCCGATGCGGGTGAAGATGCGGTCCACCAGCCCGATGCGCGCCGACGCCGCCGGCACGAAGCTGCCGATCTGCGCCATCAGCACGATCAGCGCCACCTGGCGCAGGAAGGTGCTCTTGCCGCTCATGTTCGGGCCGGTGATGATGCGCACGAGCTCGCCCGGCTCGAAGATCGACGTCGTTGGGCACGAAGCGCTCGCCGCTCAGGCTCTGCTCGACCACCGGGTGGCGCCCGTCGCGGATCTCCAGCACGTCTTCCGTCGACCACCTCCGGGCGGACGTAGCCGTTCAGCGCGGCCGCCTCGGCCAGCGAGGCCAGCACGTCCAGCTCGGCCAGCGCGCGCGCCGTCGCCAGCAGCCGCGCTGGCCGAGCCGCCAGCCTGGCGCACACCTCGCGGAACAGGCGCGTCTTCGATCTCGCGGATGCGCTCCTCGGCGTTCAGCACCAGCGTCTCGTATTCCTTCATCTCCGGGGTGATGTAGCGCTCGGCGTTGACCAGGGTCTGCTTGCGGATGTAGTCGGCCGGGCGCCAGCTCGGCGTTGGCGTGGGTGATCTCGATGTAGTAGCCGAAGACCTTGTTGTAGCCCACCTTGAGCGACTTGATCCCGGTGCGCTCGCGCTCGCACCGCTTCCAGGTTGGCGATCCAGTCGCGGGCGTGGCGCGAGCGCTCGACCACGCCGTCCAGCTCGGCGGAGTAGCCCGGGCGGATGACGCCGGTGTTCTGCAGGGTGGCGGGCGGGTCGTCGGCGATGGCGCTGCTTCGAGCAGGTCGAGCTCGTCGCTGGCAGGGATGCAAGCCTGGCCAGCATGGCTGCCAGCGGCCGGCGTCCGGCTCGGGAAGCAGGCCGCGCAGGCCGGGCAGGCAGCGCAGCGTGCTGCGCATCGCCACCAGGTCGCGCGGCAGGGCGCTGCCCGGAGATGACCCGGTTGGTCAGCCGCTCCAGGTCGGCCAGCGGGCTTGCAGCGCCGCGCGCAGCTCGGCGCGCAGCATGCCGTTCTCGATAGAAGCAGCGCGACCCCGTCCTGGCGCCGGTGGATCGCGGCCGACGTCCAGCAGGGGCTTGCTGACCCACTGGCGCAGCAGGCGCTTGCCCATCGGCGTGACCGTGTGGTCCAGCACGCCCAGCAGCGAGCCCTTGACCTGCCCCGCCGCGGAGCGTCTCGGTCAGCTCCAGGTTGCGGCGGGTGGCGGCGTCCAGGGTCATGAACTCGGCCAGGCTGTAGGTGCTCAGGCCGGTCGAGCAGCTTCAGCGCGGCGGGCTGGGTCTCGCTGCAGGTACTGCAGGATCGCCCCGGCGGCGCGCACCGCCAGCGGCATGCCCGCGCAGGCCGAAGCCGTCCAGCGAGGCGGCCTCGAAATGGCGCAGCAGGGCTTCCTGGCAGCGTCCCGGCTCGAAGCGCCAGGCGGGCCAGGCGGTGAGGTGACCGGGCAGGCCGTCCGGCAGCGTCGAGGTCCTCCGGGTGCGAGCACCTCGGCCGGGTCGCAGGCGGACCAGCTCGGCGCGCAGCGCTGCTGAGCACGTCGTCGCCGGCTCAGCTCGGTGGCGGCGAACTCGCCGGTGGTGATATCCACGTAGGCCACCCCGGCCCGTCCCTTCGCCATCCTCGGCATCCAGCACGACGCAGGCCAGGTAGTTGTTGGCGTCGCCGGGCAGCAGGCCGGGCTCGATCACCGTGCCGGGGGTGACCACGCGCGCCACCTGGCGCGGGAACAGCCCTTGCACCGGCTGCTCGCCCACCTGCTCGCAGATGGCCACGTGGTAGCCCTGCTCGATCAGGCGGGCCAGGTAGTTCTCGACCGCGTGGTAGGGGATGCCCGCCATCGGGATGCGCACGCCCTTGGCCACGTTGCGCGAGGTCAGCACGATATCCAGCTCGCGGGAGGTGGTCTCGGCGTCCTGGTCGAAGGTCTCGTAGAAATCGCCCAGGCGGAAGAACAGGATCGCGTCCGGGATACTGGCGCTTGATCTCCAGATACTGCTTGCGGATCGGGGTGATGTCGTCGTTCATGACGTCATTCTACATTCTGAGCAACGGGGTATTTCAGCAAGGTGCAATCCTGACGATTGATCATTACTGCAATCTGATACAAATTGTCATTCCAATTGATTGCATTTCGACAAGCCGTGCATATAATAAAATCACTATATTCCCTATCCGAGAAAGGAGAAAGATCAATGGCAAGTGTAACGTATGATCATGTATTCAAGAAGTTTGGGGATGTCACCGCAGTCAACGACCTGAACATCGAGATCGAGGACAAAGAATTCCTGGTCCTGGTCGGTCCGTCCGGCTGCGGCAAGACCACCGCCCTGCGCTGCCTGGCTGGTCTGGAAGAGATCACGCGACGGGCAGGATCCTGATCGGCGACCAGGTCGTCAACGATGTGCCCCGAAGGACCGCGACATCGCCATGGTGTTCCAGTCCTACGCGCTGTACCCGCATATGACCGTGTTTGACAACATGGCCTTCGGCCTCAAGCTGCGCAAGACTCCCAAAGAAGAGATCAAGCGCCGGGTCGAAGAAGCAGCCGCAGATCCTGGGCATCGAGAACCTGCTCGACCGCAAACCCCGCCAGCTCTCCGGCGGTCAGCGCCAGCGTGTGGCAGTGGGGCGGGCCATCGTGCGCGAGCCAAAGGTTTTCCTCTTCGACGAGCCGCTCTCCAACCTGGACGCCAAGCTGCGCGTCCAGACGCGCGCCGACATCAGCAAGCTGCACCAGCAGCTGCAGACCACCTTCATCTACGTGACCCACGACCAGATGGAAGCCATGACCATGGCGACCCGCATCGCGGTGATGAACAAGGGCGTTCTGCAGCAGATCGATACCCCGCAGAACCTGTACGACCGCCCGGACAACCTGTTCGTGGCCGGCTTCATCGGCTCGCCGGCGATGAACTTCTTCCCCGCCAAGCTGCGCAAGGATGGCGGGAAGCCTGATCGTGGATGGCGGCTCCTTCACGGTGAAAGTCCCGCGAGACCGGACAGCGACCTATATGCCCTACGTCGGCAAGGACGATCATCTTCGGCATCCGCCCGGAAGACATCCACAACCCGCGAGTTCGCCCCGCCGGGCATCGTCGCGCAGCCGGTGGAAGCGCAAGGTGGACGTGACCGAGCTGATGGGCAATGAAATCTTCGTCTACCTGATGACCGGCGAGAACAGCTTCGTCGCCCGCGTCGACCCGCGCACCCGCTTCCACATGGGCGATCACGATCACAGGTGGTCTTCAACATGGACAACATGCACATCTTCGACCAGGAGACCGAAAAAGCCATTCGCTAAGTCTTAGCGCACAAGGTTTGATTAAAGGAGGCGGCTTCCCCAGGGTGGTGGAGCCGCCTCGCTATGAGAAAGGATATCTCATTTAGCTATGAAAACTGAGTTCAAACTCGTCCTGCTCCGCCACGGGCAGAGCACCTGGAACCTGGAAAACCGCTTCACCGGCTGGACCGACGTCGGTCTGACCGAGCAGGGCGTCCAGGAAGCTCATGACCGCCGGTCAGCTGCTCAAAGCCGAGGGATTTGCCTTCGACCTGGCCTATACCTCCGTGCTCAAGCGCGCCATCGATACCCTGTGGATCGTCCTGGAAGAGATGGACCTGGAGTGGATTCCCGGTGGTGCAAGCCTGGCAGCTCAACGAGCGCCATTACGGCGCTCTGCAAGGGCTGAACAAGGCGAAATGGCGGAAAAATTCGGCGAAGCGCAGGTCAAGCTCTGGCGGCGCAGCTACGACGTCCCCCCGCCGGCGCTGGACCCGGATGACCCGCGCTACCCTGGCTGGATCCGCCGCTACGCCGGTCTGGCGCCCGCCGAGCTGCCCCTGACCGAAGTCGCTCAAAAACACGGTCGAGCGCATGCTGCCCTACTGGCACTGCACCATTTCCCCGGTGGTCAAATCGGGCCAGCGGGTGCTGATTGCCGCCCACGGCAACAGCCTGCGTGCCCTGGTCAAGTACCTGGACAAGGTCTCCGACGAGGCCATCCCCGAGCTGAACATCCCCACCGGCATCCCCCTGGTGTACGAGCTGGACGCCGACCTGCACCCGCTTACCTCTTATTACCTTGGCGACCCGGACGCCGTGCGCAAAGCCGCCGAAGCCGTCGCCAACCAGGGGAAAGCCCACTAAAGGTTCCGAAAACGAGGTTCAGGTGGCGCTTTGCGCCGCCTGAACCTCGTTTTCGGATATTTTCCCTATTAATCTGATTTCCGTTTGCGCAGCAACAAAACCAATACCACTGCCGGGATGAGCGTCAGCACCCCCACGTAGACAAACACATCCCTCCAGAAGCGCTCCGGGAACAGGCGGATAAACGTATCGCTCCACTCGAACGTCCAGGTTCCCGCCGGGAAGAGCGCCTCGTGGAAAGCCACGAAGAAGCCCTGGAATGCCACCAGCACCAGCACCAAAACGAGAGCTATCAAGATCAGAGTCAGCCAGGCGCCGCGGCGCAGCCCGCGGCGGAAGAGCTCCCACCAACCCCCGAGCCACCCCCAGATCCCCAGGGCGATGAGCGCCGCGAGCGCCCCAATCCACAGCGCCAGCGCTTGTTTAAGCACCCTTTTCGCGTCCTCGTAATGGCGCAGCTCGCGCTCGTTATACACCGGCTTGCCGTCTGCGAAGCGTAAATCCCCCACGTAATTGACCCCGGCATCGTTCAGCAGGTAATTCATGCCAATCTGCGACCAGTACAGCCGGTCCTCTTTGGTGAACCCAAATGGGTCGGGCGGGAACCCCGGCGTATTGTATTCCACGTACACCGTCACCGGCGTCAGCAGCAGCCGCACCGCGGTCAGCACCAGCGCCAGCGGGGTCAACAAGGTGATGACCCAGCTCAGCGCTTGATATAGCCAGCCAGATTTCATTGCAATCGCTCCATGTCTTTCGAGAATAGGAATTTCAGCACCATGTTATTGGTCTCCCATTCGATCGGCGCCCGGTCGTCGGTGTAGACCGTCTGGCTGTCGGTGGTTGGCTGGATGTTTTCCAGGGTCGTTGCGATCGCCTGTACCAACAGCGGATGCACCTTGCGCTGCGTGTACAGGTAAACCAGGTTATCGTACAGGTCTTGCGGCTGGGTCGGCTGCACGCTGGCATAGATGATCGAGTTGAACGTGTCCGGGATGTCCATCACGTGCACCGAAGGGAACACCGTGCGGATCGTGCCGACCAGTCCATCGATCAGACGGCGGTCGCCCGGCGCGCGTCCGACGTTGATCGCCATGACCCCGTCCTCCGTAAGGTGGTCGTGCACCACCTGGAAAAACTCGCGGGTGGTCAGGTGCCAGGGGATGTACGGCGGGCGGTAGGCATCCAAAGCAATGAGCTGGTATTTGCTGCGCGCTGTGCTCCAGGCCCCAGCGCCCGTCCTGCGGGATGGCATTCAGGTTGGGCTCGTTCATATCGAAGTACTTGCGCCCGACCTCGATGATCTGCGGGTCGATCTCGTAGCCGTCGATCGGGATCGGACCAAAGACCGCCGTAGCCTGGCGGGCGAGTGTCCCGGCCGCCAGCCCGACGATCGCCATGCGCTGCACCTGCTCGGGGCCGTAGGGTCCGGTGTTGAAAAAGGGCGCCACCAGGAACTGCTCCCAGGGACCGCCGTAAGAGCAGCCGGTCGGGTGCCATGCCGAGTGGATGCCCTGCCCTTCGTTCAGGCGCAGGTAGCGGTAGCCGTCCTGCTCCAGCACCTGGATGTAGTTGTAGGCCGATTCGCCCTCGTAGATCTGCCCGGCTGTTGCCTTGATCGGACCGCGCGACCAGCAGCGCGCCAGCGCCAGCGATCACCAGCGGCATCCAGGCCCAGCGCAGCGCGGTCTTCCAGCCCGTGCGCAGCCCCAGTCCCACCAGGGCCACAGTCAGCAGGTACAGGCTGAAGCCTAAGAAGGTGAAGGTCGTCCCGACCAGGGGGATGAACAGCAGCACCGGCAGGAAGGTGCCGACGAACGAGCCCAGCGTCGAGATGGCGTAGATGCGCCCCGAGACGCGCCCGGCCGTCTGCGCATCGCTGATCGACAGGCGGATGGCGAAGGGCGAGATCGTCCCCAGCAGGGTCACCGGCAGCATGAAGAGCACCAGCACCGCGGTGAACGAGCCGAATAAGATGCCCAGGGTGAGCGTGTCGAAGGCGTCAGCCGCCACGCGCAGCACCGGGCGGGCAATCAGCGGCACCAATCCGGCGCAGAAAGCGCCCCAGGCCATCACCAGGTACATCGTGCGCGGGTAGGGCGAGCGGTCCGCCCAGCGCCCGCCGATGAAATATCCCACCGTGAGGTAGATCAGGATCAGCCCGATGATGGAGGCCCACACCAGGTTGCTGGTGCCGAAGACGCTCCCCAGCAGGCGCGAAGCTGCCAGCTCCATAGCCAGCACGGTCATGCCGGTGGAGAAGACAGCGAAGTAAAGGTAGCGGTTCACGTGGGGGATATTATAACGGGTGGTAGAGGTTACGAGATAGTTGGGGGACTTTCAATTGTATGTACGAACCGGCGCACCGCCAGTGGCTTCTGGCCAAAATTCACCAGCAGGCACAGCCCGTATCCGCCCTGGTGTAAATACAACAGGCATTGTTCAATATCTTCAGGTTTGATCTCGCTGGTCGCCTTTGTCTCCAAAATTAGCTGATCTTCACCCTCTTCGATCAGGAAATCTACCCGCCGTCTGGTAACGATGACATCGTCATAGGTGATCGGGATCTCCACTTCTCGCAGCCAACCCAGACCACGCTTGCTCAATGCAATCTCCAGGGCGCGCTGGTAATCCACTTCCATGCAATGCACTCCCAGCTGGCGTTGAACATCCTGGCACGCGCCGATTACCGCGTAGGAGAGATCGCTGAAATCATAGCCCTTGTGCGAAGGTGGTTTCATATTTTATGCTGGAGGCAAAGCATTGGAACACGAAAGACACGAAATACCGCGAAAGTCGCGAGCTCTTTTCGCGTTCTTCGCTCCCTTTCGCGGTGTTCGTGGTCCAATCCCTTTCGCGGTGGTTGCTTCATCTCTTATGCTCGACACAAAGCATTGGAACACGAAAGCCACGAAATACCGCGAAAGTCGCGAGCTCTTTTCGCGTGTATTCGCTCCTCTTTCGCGCATTCGTGGGACCGTTCGTGAGTCCAATCCCTTTCGCAGTGGTTGCTTCATCTCTTATGCTCGACACAAAGCATTGGAACACGAAAGCCACGAAATACCGCGAAAGTCGCGAGCTCTTTTCGCGTTTTTCGCTCCCTTTCGCGCTGTTCGTGGTCCAATCCCTTTCGCGCAGTTCGTGGTCCAATCCCTTGCGCAGTGGTGGCTTCATCTCTTACGCTCGACACAAAGCATTGGAACACGAAAGCCACGAAATACCGCGAAAGTCGCGAGCTCTTTCGCGTATTTCGCTCCTTTCGCGCTGTTCGTGGTCGCTCCCTTTCGCGCTGTTCGTGGTCCAATCCCTTTCGCAGTGGTTGCTTCATCTCTTATGCTCGACACAAAGCATTGGAACACGAAAGACACGAAATACCGCGAAAGTCGCGAGCTCTTTTCGCGTACTTTTCGCTCTCTTTCGCGCTGTTCGTGGTCCAATCCCTTTCGCGCTTTTCGTGGTCCAATCTCCTTTTCGCGCAGTTCGTGGTCCAATCCCTTTCGCGCTGTTCGTGGTCCAACTTCCCTCCTCATTGCTTTACTTAGATATTATAGACGCATTATATTCTGGGTGAAGGCAATCCTCGTAAGAAATTGCTAATCATTGAGCCTCGGTTGCACCTTCTCTCTACCCCAAATCCTCTCCCAATCGCCTCTTGCCTAAATAGAACAATTAGTGCTATAATTCACCTGATCTTATCCTCTCCGGCACCTTACCAACCCGCCTCTCTGCAATCCAAATTGCCATCCCCTCCCCCACAATAAATCCGATTTGTATCGATTCGTTTTTCGCGGAACGAATATCCGGGCTCGATCGTTGGGGCACGGCGACGCCGTCCCCCAACGCCCCGATTTGGTATAATTCTGCAGTCGTAGGCAAGTCTACGACCGCACGCCTCACCACCAACCCGATCGGAGCACCCATGATCGACCCCTCCCTCACTGGCGCACGCCTTACAGGCGCCAAGATCCGCCAGACCTTCATCGATTTCTTCGTCGAGCAGCAGCCACACCTTTGTGCCCTCCTCCTCGCTCGTCCCCGGCGGCGACCAGACCCTGCTGTTCACCAACGCCGGGATGGTGCAGTTCAAGGATGTCTTCCTGGGCACCGACAAGCGCCCTTACACGCGGGCGGTCAACTCGCAGAAGTGCATGCGCGTGGCCGGCAAGCACAACGACCTGGACGACGTCGGCCGCGACGACACCCACCACACCTTCTTCGAGATGCTCGGCAACTGGTCCTTTGGCGATTATTACAAGAAGGAAGCCATCGCCTGGGCCTGGGAGCTGCTGACCGAGGTGTGGGGCCTGCCCAAGGAGCGCCTGTGGGCCACCTGCTTCCAGGACGAGAAGGGCGAGATCCCCACGCGACGACGAAGCCGCCGGCTGACTGGCGGCAGCAGCCCGGCATCGACCCCGAGCACGTGCTCTACTTCGGGCGCAAGGACAACTTCTGGGAGATGGCCGAGACCGGTCCCTGCGGGCCGTGCAGCGAGATCCACCTCGACCGCGGGCTCGAGTACTGCGACAAGCAGGACGTGCCCGGGCATGTCTGCCGGGTGAACGGCGACTGCACGCGCTTCCTGGAGCTGTGGAACCTGGTCTTCATCCAGTACAACCGCACTGGGCCCAACGCAGCCTGGAGCCGCTGCCCGCCAAGCACGTCGACACCGGCATGGGGTTCGAGCGCATCGTCTCGGTGCTTGCAGGACGTCAACTCCAACTACAAGACCGACCTGCTCTGCCCGCTGATGCGACGTGCTCGCAGGAGCTGACCGGTCACACGCGACGCAGAGCGTGGAAGCCAACCTCACCCCCTACCGGGTGATCGCCGACCACACCCGCGCGGCCGCCTTCCTGATCGCCGATGGCGTGGTGCCGGGCAATATCGGGCGCAACTACGTCTGCCGCATGATCATCCGCCGGGCGGCGCGCTTCGGCGAGCAAGATCGGTCTGAACGAGCCGTTCCTGGCCGAAAGTCGCCGAGGAGTCGTTGATCGACAGCTACGGCGAGTTCTATCCCGAGCTGGAGCGCAACCGCAGCAGCCATCCTCGAGCAACCTGACCCGCGAGGAAGCAGCGCTTCCAGCGCACCGTCGAAGCGGGGTCAGCCAAGCTGGAGAACCTGCTCGCCGAAGCTGCACGCCAGGCGGCGGGAAGATCCTGCCCGGCGAGCAGGCCTTTGACCTGTACGCCACCTACGGCCTGCCGCTGGAGATCACCCGCGATATCGCCCGCGAGCAGGACCTGGAGGTGGATGAGGCCGGTTTCCGCCAGGCGATGGAAGAGCACCGCCTGGCTTCCGGCGCCGGCGAGGCCTTTGGCGCGCTGGGCGGTGAAGACGTCGACCTTCTACCGCGAGCTCTTGCTCGACCGAGCTGCAGCTCCAGGGCAAGCTCAGCCCGGACGGCGTGGCTTACGACCCTTACGAGTGGCTGGAAGTGCGAAGGACCGCTCCTGGCGCTGGTCAAGGACGGCGAGCCAGGTCGAATCCGCTGAGCCAGGCGACCGGGTGGAAGTGCTGCTGCCGCGAAACCGGTTTCTACGTCGAGTCCGGCGGTCAGGTCTCGGATACCGGCACGATCGTCTCAGCCGGCGAGCCGGAGCTGGGAGATCCGGGTCGAGGACATGCGCAAGCCGGCCGCCGGGATCATCGTCCACGTCGGGCGAGGTGGTGCGCGGCCAGCCCCAGGTCGGGCGACCTGGCGATCGCCCGGGTGGACGTGCAGCGCCGCCACGACATCATGCGCAACCACACCGCCACCCACCTGCTGCACGCCGAGCTGCGCGGCAGTGCTGGGCGAGCATGCCCGCCAGGCCGGCTCGCTGGTCGCGCCCGACCGCCTGCGCTTCGACTTCACCCATCCCGCAGGCGCTGACCCAGCGCAGCTGGAGCAGATCGAAGCCGGGGTCAACCGCGCTCATCCTGGAGAACTATCCGCCTGAACATCAGCTATCAAGCCGCTTGCAGCAGGCCATCGGCGAAGGCGCAATGGCCCTGTTCGGCGAGAAATACGGCGAGATCGTGCGCAACATCACCATCGGCGAGCCGGAAACGTTCTCCAACGAGCTGTGCGGCGGCACGCACGTCGACGAGACCGGCGATATCGGGCTGTTCCTGATCACCAGCGAAGGCAGCGCCGCGGCCGGCATCCGCCGCATCGAAGCGGTCACCGGGCGCGGCGCCTACGAGCTGGTGCAGAACCGCTTCCGCGCCCTCAACCAGGCTGCCGAGCGGCTCGCCTCCACCCCGGCTGGCGTCCCTGAGAAAGTGGAGAGCCTGCTGGAAGATCTCTCCACGGCGCGCAAGCAGATCGCCGTCCTGCGCCAGAAAGCGGTTGCCGCTGATTTCCAGCAGCGTCTGGACACATTACAAGTCCACGGATCGGAAAATATCAAAGTCAAAGAGGATATTGCGGCCGATATTCAGGTGCTGGCTATCGAGCTCGAAGGCGCCGACGCGGATACCTTGCGCCAGATGGTGGACCGCTTCCGCCAGAAATACCCAACCCGCGGCGTGGTCGTCCTGGCGTCTGTCAGTGAGGGCCGCCCGGTCGTGATCGCCGGTGTGACCGAAGACCTGGTCCAGCGCGGCCTGCACGCAGGTGAGCTGGTCAAGCACATTGCCTCCTACCTCGGAGGCAGCGGCGGCGGGCGTCCGACCCTGGCCCAGGCCGGCGGGAAGGACCCTTCCCGCCTGGAGGAAGCCCTGGGCTCCGTCAACCCCTGGGTAGTCGCCAACCTGCATGAGTAATTCCGCAAACGAGGAGGCTCACGCGCAGGCACGCCGGACCCCTGTTTTCGCCGCGTCGCGATGGACTCACTTCGCAAGATTAACCTGCCAAACTGGAGCGTAGCCCTGGCCTTGCTGGCGCTCAGCGTGCTCGGCTACGGGCTGCTCGCTCCCTGGCAGGGGTTTTATTGGGACGACTGGCCTTCGATCTGGTATCTGCACAACTGGGGGCCGGGTATCTTCAAGGAAGCTTTCGCCATGGACCGCCCGCTGCTCGGGCGGTTGTTCATGCTGACCACCCCGCTGGTCGGGCAATCCACCCTCGCCTGGCAGCTCTTCGGTCTGCTTACCCGCTGGCTGAGCAGCCTTGCCTTCTGGCTGACCTTGCGCCTCATCTGGCCGAAATTCCCGCGCCAGGCTGCCTGGGCAGCGCTCCTGTTCGCCGTTTACCCCGGCTTCAGCCAGCAGTTTATCTCCGTCACCTACAGCCACGTATTCATCTTGCTCTGCGTCTTTCTGCTCTCGTACGCTGCCATGGTGGCTGCTGTGCGCCTGCGGCGCTGGTTCTGGCCGCTTTACTTGCTCTCGATAGTATTATCCGCCTGGAGCATGTTCTCGGTGGAATACTTCTTCGGGCTGGAGCTGCTGCGCCCCCTGGTGCTCTGGCTGGTATTGAGCGACTCGCTGAGCAATCGCAAGCAGCGCCTCCTGCGCACCCTGGCGTTGTGGGCGCCCTACCTGCTGGTCATGGGCGGATTCCTGGTCTGGCGGGTTGCATTTTCCACCACCCCGCGCGGCCAGGTTACGCTGCTGGAGCATATCCAGGCGCGCCCGCTGCAGACCTTGCTCGACCTGGCGCGCACCATCCCACAAGACCTGTTCCAGGCAAGCTTGCTGGCCTGGGTCAAAGCGCTGGACTGGCGCCGGCTGGCTGACTTCGGCCGCCTCGCCACGCTGCTCTACTTCCTGGTCACCGCCCTGGCTGGCGGTTTAGCTGCCCTCTACCTGCTTGCCTACCGCCCTGCCGAGTCCAGCGAGCCGGCCGCGCGCAGGTCCTGGGGGCGCCAGGCGACCGTGCTGGGTCTCGTCGCTCTGCTGCTTGGCGGCTGGCCCTTCTGGGCGACCAGCCTGCGCATCGAGCTGGTATTCCCCTGGGACCGCTTCACCCTGGCGCTGCTGCCGGGCGCCAGCCTGCTCCTGGTGGGCTTGCTGGAATGGCTGCTCCGCCCAATTTGGCCCAGGATGCTGATCCTGGCGCTGGCTATCGGATTGGCTGTCGGTCTCCAATTCCAGTACGCCAACGCTTTCCGCCGGGAATGGACTCTGCAGCGAGCTTTCTTCTGGCAGCTTGCCTGGCGCGCCCCCGGGATGCAGCCGGGGACTCTCCTGCTCTCCTCCGAGCTGCCCTTCCCTTACTCCACCGATAACTCGTTGACCGCCCCGCTGAACTGGATGTATTCCCCCGGCAGCACCTCGCGCACGATGGATTACCTGCTCTACGACATCGATACGCGCCTGCAAGCCAGCCTGCCCGCCCTGGAGCATGGACAGCGGATCGAGCGTGATTACCGCTCGAGTGCCTTCCACGGGAGCACAGACCAGGCGCTGGTGCTTTACTACCTGCCGCCCGGCTGCCTCAAGCTGCTCGACCCGCGGCGGGATGCGCAGATCCCCCAAAAACCCAAGTATCTCAGCGACGCCATGCCGCTCTCGCGCCCGGAGCTCGTCCTACCGGACTCCGCGGCACCCGCCCTGCCGGCGCAGCCCTATTTTGGTAGCGAACCTCCCCACGATTGGTGTTATTATTTTGAGAAAGCTGACCTGGCCCTCCAAACCGGCGACTGGGCACAGGTTTCGCGGCTGGGCGACCAGGCGCTTTCTTTGGACATGAACCTGTATGAAGTCAATGCCCCCGAGCTGCTGCCCTATATCGAAGGCTACGCCCATACCGGCAATTGGAAGAGCGCCGAGGAGCTGTCAATGAAAGCCATCGGCTTATCCAGCCGGATGACGCGCATCTTGTGCAGCACCTGGGAGCGGATTCAATCGGATGTCCCTCCTAGCCAGCCTGGTCAGGCTGCTTATGAGCACATCACCGGCAAATTAAACTGTCCTGCTCCCTGAAACCCGTTAATGTCTTTATTGCCCGCCTGTTCAATCCTTGTCCCAGTATATAACGGCGCTCAAACCATTGAGGAGCTGGTTGCCCAGCTCGCTCAGGTGCTGCCGGGTATTTGTGCGGAATATGAAGCCATTCTGGTCAACGATGGCAGCCGGGACGGGAGCTGGCAGGTCATCCAGTCTCTGGCAGAGCGCTACCCCTGGGTGCGCGGCGTCAATATGCTGCGCAACTATGGCCAGCACAATGCGCTGCTCTGCGGTCTGCGCCTGGCGCGCTGCGAGACGGCGATCACGATGGACGATGACCTGCAGAATCCACCGGGAGAGATCCAGCGTTTGCTGGAGGTGCTGGCGGAAGGCTACGATGTCGTCTACGGCACTCCGCAGAAGGAACAGCATGGCTTGTGGCGCGACCTGGCCTCCCAGGTGACCAAGCTTGCCCTGCAGAGCAGCATGGGCGTGGAGACTGCCCGCAACGTTTCCGCATTCCGCGCCATTCGTACCCGCGTGCGCGCCGGGTTCGTCGATTTCCACAGCCCGTTCGTTTCGCTCGACGTCCTGCTCACCTGGGGTACGGACCGCTTCACTGCCATCCCCGTCCAGCATAACCCGCGCCGGACAGGCTCCTCCAACTATACTTTCCGCAAGCTGGTGCGCCACGCTCTCAACATGGTAACCGGATTCAGCGTCCTGCCTCTCCAGCTCGCCAGCCTGATGGGCTTTGCCTTCGCCTTATTCGGGGTGCTGGTGCTGGTGTATGTCATCGGGCGTTACCTCATCCAGGGAGGCAGCGTGCCGGGTTTTCCTTTCCTTGCTTCGACTATCGCCATCTTCTCCGGCGTGCAGCTGTTTGCCCTGGGCATCATCGGGGAATACCTGGCGCGCATGCATTTTCGCTTGCAGGATAAGCCGCCCTATGTGGTGGGCGAGGTTACGGGTGCTCCGGCAGCCGCTCCGGCTGCTGCCCCGGCTGGCCTCGCCGCGGACCCCCCTGCCTGACGAGCATGCTTCTTGCAGCCGTTTCCTTGACCCAAGGTTGAAGACGAGCCGTGAAGACACAGATCATCCAATTAGAGCCGCACGACGATGTTATCTCCACCCGCGACAAGATGGGTTGGGATAAAGCCGGGCGCATCCTGCTGGTCTGGCCTGATCGCGGCCAGGTGCTCAACCGCCCCCTGGACCTGGTGCTGCTCCAGCGCTACAGCGCCACCCTGGGCGCACAGCTGGCCCTGGTCTCCACGGATCCGCAAGTGCATCAGGAAGCCGCCGCCCTGGGTCTTCCGGTCTTTAAAAAGCTGCGCCAGGCGCGTGCAGCCGTCTGGCGAGCGCCGCGTGCAGTCCGCCGCAGCCAGGCGTGGCGCAGCGCCCAGCTCAGGGAGGGCCGCAGCTTCGTCCCGCCTGCTGACTTGCGCGCCGAGCATCCTGCAGCAGCTCCCCGCTCCTGGCCGCTGGTCGCCAGGATCGTAATATTCGTCGCGGCAATTCTGGCGCTGCTGGTGATTGCCGGCGTGCTGCTCCCAGGCGCCCAGGTAACCCTGACTCCGCTTGCCAAAACCCAGGAGGTCACCATCCAGGTTCGAGCGGACCCGAATGCCCGGCGCATCAATCTGACCGGTGTGATACCTGCCCGGCCTCTCTCGGCGACAGTAGCCGGCAGCGACCAGATCGAGCTGAGCGGGCACATCGCGGTCCCTTACCAGCCAGCTACCGGCAGGCTCGTATTTACTAATTTGACCGACCAGGCCGTTAAGATTCCCGCAGGAGCCGTCGTGCGCAATTTGAGCGATCCAGCGGTCCGCTTTGCTACCACCCAGGCAGGTACGCTATCCCCCGGGCCGGGCACGCAGATCACGCTCACCGCTACCGCCCAGGTACCTGGCGCCTCCGGCAACCTTCCCGCAGGCTCGCTCCAGGCGATCGAAGGCGCGCTGGGTCTCCAGCTCACCGCCCGCAACCCTGCGGCAACCCGCGGCGGAGTCGATCTGCAAAGCGCCGCCCCCACCCAGGGAGATTACCAGGAGCTTTCCCAAAGGCTGAGTGAGAGCTTGCGCCAATCTGCCTTAAAGGATATGCAGTCTCAATTACCAACAGGAGATCTGCTGTTCGAAGGGACGCTGGAACAGAAGCGGACTCTGGAAGAAACCTTTCAGCCGCCTGCCATCCAGCCAGCCAACACGCTGCATCTGAGCCAGCGCCTGGAGTTCCTGGCCCTATCTGCCAGTGGGAAAGACCTGCGCGACCTGGGGCAGGGCGTCTTAAACGCAAATCTCCCGGAAGGTTATCTGCCCGTGCCTGCCAGCCTGGAGGTTCAACCCATCACTGCTCCAGCAGTCGGCAGCGATGGAATCGTCCATTGGAAGGTGCGCGCCACCCAGAAGCTCCAGCCCAGGCTTTCCAGCAGCCAGATTACCCGGCTGGTGCAGGGATTGCCGCCGGAAGAAGCCGCGCGGCGCCTCGCCTCCAGCCTGTCCCTGGCCTCCCCGCCGCAGATCAGCCTGTGGCCAAGCTGGTGGCTGCGCCTGCCGATCTTGCCCTTCCGGATCCAGGTGGTCAGCCTTTCCTGAGAGAATTTACCTGAGAGAATTTCTCTGTGCGCATCCTTTCGATTGACCCAGGAGAAAAACACCTGGGGCTGGCGATCAGCGACCCCAGCGGGCTGGTAGCTACCCCTTTGGGCATCCTCCGCCATATTTCCCGGCCGGTCGATGCTGCCTCGATTGCACAGATCGCCAGCGAGCAGGGAGCAGAGCTGATCATCGTGGGTCAGGCGCTGGATGCGGACAACCTGCCCACTGCCGGGAGCCGGCGCAGCGCCCGCCTGGCAGCGGCTATCCGCAGCCAGACCAGCTTGCCGGTGAAGTTATGGGACGAAAGCGGTACCACCCAGGCTGCGCGGGCTGCCCGCCTTGCCGCCGGCGCCTCGCGCCGGAATCGCGCCGGTCACCTGGACGATGTGGCCGCGGCGGTATTATTGCAATCTTACCTCGCAGATAACCCGGGCGATTCTAAGTCCGATTTCAATCCAGCAACGTAATTATTACCGAGAGAGTGACTCTGCCTATGGCGCCTCGCCGCCCCTCTTGCTTTTTTTGGCTCGTGACCCTATTTGTCTGTGCCTCCTGCTGTGCCTTGTTCCTGGGAGGCCTGGCGCTGCTCCAGCTGCCCCTGCGCGCCTCAGCCGTTTTCGGCCCCGCTGACCGCGGCCTGGGTGCTTTCCAGCAGTATTACCTTTCATACAAGCTGCTCGCTGAGGCAGATAAACTGCTTAAGCCAGTAGATTCAACTGCCAGCGAGCGCTCCTTCGCTATCGGGCTGGGCGAGTCGCTCAATTCGATCTCCGGAAGGCTGCAAAGCGCGGGGGTGATCTCGAGCCCTCAAGCGTTCCGCGACTACCTGATCTATGCCGGGCTGGATACTACCGTCCAGGCTGGGGAGCATTCGCTCAGCCCGGCGATGACTACCATCGAGGTAGCGCGTGCCATCCAGGATCCGACCCCAGATAAGATTACCTTGAATATCCTGGCAGGTTGGCGCCTGGAAGAGATTGCCGGCAGCCTGCCTGCCTCTGGCTTACACCTCACACCGCAGGCGTTTCTGAGCGCGGCGCAGAACCCGGATCGCGAGCTGCCCCTGCTGGCAGACCTGCCTTCTGGAGCAACCCTGGAGGGATACCTCCTGCCAGGGGCGTATACCATCGCGCGCAACACCTCTGCCAGCCAGTTCGTGGAGATGGCCCTTGCCGAGTTCGACCGCCAGGTCGGTCCCAGCTTGCGCCAGTCCTTCAAAGATCAGGGTCTCAGCCTGAACCAGGCTGTCATCCTGGCTTCGCTGGTCCAACGCGAAGCCATGCGCGAAGACGAGATGCCGCTCATTGCCTCGGTCTTTACCAACCGCCTGGCAAAGGGGATGAGTCTGGACAGCGATCCAACAGTCCAATACGCATTGGGTTATAACGACGCTCAACAGACCTGGTGGACCAATCCATTATCAGCAAAGGACCTGCAGGTGTATTCAGCTTACAATACGTATCAGAATCCGGGGCTACCTCCCGCTCCGATTTCAAACCCCGGGATGGCTGCCCTTAAGGCAGTCGCCCAGCCCGCGCAGACGCCCTATCTCTACTTCCGGGCAGCTTGCGACGGCTCGGGTCGCCACCAGTTTGCCGAAACCTTTGAAGCGCATTTGCAGAACGGCTGTCCCTGATATGCTGTTTGCCATCAACTACTCCTTCCAAGCGGCTGAGTTATTCACAGCAGGCAAGATCCGCCTCGACCGTTTTAAGACGCCGGATTGGCCCGACATGATCGCCGAAGCGAGCGAGATCTGCCCGGTAGCCATCCATTTCAACCTCAATGCCGGGAATGGCAGTCTGAAAGAGAAGGATTGGAGTTACGTGTGGGATCTCTTGCAGCAAACAAATACGCCTTACATAAACCTGCATCTGTCACCTAACCGTAAACATTTCCCAGGGTTGGATGATGAGCATCTTTCTCCTGAGCGCGCCAACCAGGTAGAAGCCCGGGTGCGCGCCGATCTGGAGGTCGTTCTCAAGCGGTTTGGACCCAGCCGGGTGATCCTGGAGAATGTACCCTACCGCGGTCCGCAGGATAAAGTATTACCCTGTGCTGTAGACCCGCAGTTCATCAGTCACCTGATAGAATCTTGCGACTGCGGGTTCTTATTGGATATCTCTCACGCCCGCATCTCTGCCCGCCAGCTTGGCGTCGAGGAGGATCAATACCTGACCGCCCTCCCGGTAAACCGCCTGCGCGAGCTGCATTTTACCGGGCTGCACTTCCTGGATGGCGTCTGGCGCGACCACATGTCCGTCCTGGAAGAGGATTGGCCAGCGTTGGATTGGGCGCTGGAACGTATCCGCCTGAACGAATGGGCGCGGCCCTGGCTCCTGGCCCTCGAATACGGCGGCGTAGGAGAAAAGTTTGTCTGGCGGTCCGATCCGGAAGTGATCGCCACGCAGGCACCCGTGATCTATGCAAAAATCAAGGACATTTGATATGAGAAATTACAGGTTTAGGCTTAGCAGGTATGGATTGGGTTTTCTGTTGATCGTTTGTTTGCTCGCTGGTTGGAGTGGGGATGCAGGTGCGCGTGAAGCACCCCTGGAAAGGGTCTTTTCCACGACCCCTCAACAACCCACCGCGATCGCCTTGCAGCCGGTAATCACATCCGGTCTGGAAGCACCAGTCTACCTCATCGACCCCAGGGATGGCAGCAGCCGGCTGTTCATCGTCGAGGAGCCGGGTCGCATCAGGATTTATAACCGCAACACCAGCTCCCTTCTGTCCACGCCTTTCCTCGATATCACCAGCCGGGTGCTGTATGGCGGCGAACAAGGGCTGCTCAGCGTGGCTTTCCCGCCCGGTTACGCCAGCAAAGGTTATTTCTACGTCTACTACACCAATAAGAGCGGAGATAACGTCGTCGTTCGCTTCCATCTCACCGGCAATCCGAATATCGCCGACCCGAACTCCGCTGAAACCATCCTTTATCTTTCGCATCCGGCCAACACAAATCACAACGGTGGGCTGCTGCTCTTCGGTCCGGATGGCTACCTGTATATCGGCACCGGGGATGGCGGCGGAAGCGGCGATCCAGCTCACAATGCCCAGAACCCAGGCGCGCTGTTAGGTAAAATCCTGCGCATCGACGTCGAGCCGTTGCCCTCCATCCCGGTCGTCTCAAACTTCTTCGCTTACTTGCCAGCCATGTTCTCTGCCGGGAATCCGAATTCCAATCCGAAATACCGCATCCCACCCACCAATCCGTACGCCAACACTCCCGGCTACCGCCCTGAGATTTGGGCTCTGGGCATGCGCAATCCCTGGCGTTATTCCTTCGATGCCTCCAATGGAGATCTGTTCATCGGCGACGTCGGTCAGGGTGCACGCGAGGAGATCGATTACCAGCCTCACTCCAGCCCAGGCGGCGAGAACTACGGCTGGAACAAAATGGAAGGTTTCCTATGCTACGGCGCCGCGACCTGCAGCCAGGCCGGTCTCACCCTGCCAGTTTTCGATTATCCCCACCAGAACGGGCAATGCTCCATAACCGGCGGATTTGTCTACCATGGAGGGGCGATCCCTTCCCTGGAAGGGACCTATATCTACGCCGATTATTGCACGGGGACGATCTGGGGACTCACAAAATCTGGGAGCAGCTGGAACAACCCCAACAACGAGGAATTGCTGAATACCCCGCATAACGTCTCCAGCTTTGGCGAAGACAGCTCCGGGGAGCTGTATCTGCTGGACCTCTCGGGCGGTGGGGTCTATAAAATTGTCGCCGCGCCTAGCTCCTGAGGAACATGGAGGAAGTTGCGTTACCATCTACTCTCAATTCTTACTTCATCGACTTGACTCCTTCAACCGCTCCACCAGGCGGATGTAAGCCATCATCGCTTTGTCCTGGCTTACCCCTTTTAGTGAGGCCCAGGCGTCGTACTTGGCGCGGCCCACCATATCCATCGCTCCCGGGCGCTTGCCCGAGACGTCGCCCAGGGTGGCCTGCTTGTAAAAGGCATACAGCTTTAACAGGGTCTCGTTGTCAGGACGCTGAGGAAGAGACTGAACTTCCTGCGCCGCGGCTTCGAACTGTGCTTTCAGGTCTGCCATCGCATTGCCTCCGCCCTACTTTATGATGTAGTACGTCGACCGCTTATCACCCACTTTGATCAGGATCCCGCGCCCGATCAGATCTGCCAGGTCCCGGCGCAGCGTCTCCGGGTGAACTTCGGGACACAGACTCTGGTAATCGCTGCTGGTAATGCGCCGGAAGCGGGACAAGTAGGCGAGCGCCGCCTCCTGGCGAGGATTGAGACCCAATCCATGGTATGCAGTAAGGTCAGGGAGGGATCCTGCCGGCGAGAGGCTTTCCCCAAACAGGGTCACCCGGAAGGAGCCTGCCAGCTCCGCGAACTGCGGCGGGCGCAAACCCGCCTGGCGGACAGCCTGTACCACCCGGTCCAGCCCGTATCCCAGCCGCTCGACGAAGCCCATGTCTGCCAGGACCTGCACAATCACCGGGTTGCGTGAAAAGCGCGCCTGAAGCAGGTTATCCAGGGTCACCGGTCCGGGTAAGCCTCCCGGTGAATGCACCTCTAACCGGTCGGCGAACAGGTTGAGGTGAATGCTGTCTCCTTGCTGGTTGTAGTCGCGGTGCGCTACAGCGTTGACCAGGAGCTCGCGCACGGCTTCCAGCGGGTATTCAGGCTCATCCTGGTGGATGAAACCGGAGACGTGAACGACATTCCGGATGTTTTGGCTGAAGAACCCTTCTACCTGGTACAGCTGGTCGATCAAGGTGCCGTTGATCTCCTGTTTCAGGTAACGGTCGGCGAAGGTGGAGCCGGTAAAGCGCGCCGCCAGGATCGTTGCGCCAGGCAGCCAGCGCTGAGGCTGCTTCCCGAATAAGAGCAAGCCGGCATAATTGGGGTGCAGACCGGTATCCCCTCCGCTGCCGGAAGGTGAGCCCAGGCAGCCGCGCCGCAGCAAAATATCTTCCGGAGTCTCTGCACCGGGCAGGCGTAAGGCAGCAATGTACGCCTCCACCTTGTTCATATCCAGGTCGTCGAGGCTGGCGCCAGGCGGTACTTGCGCCTCGAATTGGATCACTCCACGCTCGACGAGCAGCTGGCGCAGCTGCCGGGCTGGGATTGGGTTGGTCTGAGCCCCCTGGCGCACAAAATATCGACCTTCCAGGTTATATACGTACGGCAGCCCTGGGGGAACAACCACCACCAGCAAGGATTGCTCTTCGATTTCAACCTGGCGGGGGAGGGGTAATACCAGCGGCGGATCTGCCAGTAATGCCGCCTGGAAGATGAGATCAAACGCTGCGCCAGGATCGGTTATCCCCTGGATGAGCCCGCTGCGCGGCGCCACCCCGATCAAGATTACCCCGCCCCGGCTGTTTGCCATGCCAATCATCACCGTCGCCAGCCGTTCTGGGCTGACTCCTTGCGGAAACCAATGCAGCTCCTCCCCCATCCCCTGGGCAAGGAGCCGCACGATATCCGCAGGATTTAGATTCGCCTGCATATTCCTCTCTAGGTTTCAGCCAGCGGCAGGCTAGATCCCCGGTAAGCCTACCTGGTTGCCCGGAGACACTTGCGGCGCGGCTCTTCCCCTTGTTTGGCAGGCTGGGTGCGCCGGGCGCGCGGCGTTCGAAGTTTCTTCTCTGCCGGCAGCAGAGCGACCTCCAGCACCTGGTCCATATGCTCGACCGGTACGATATTCATCTCGTTGCGAGCCCGTTTGGGGATGTCCACCAGGTCTTTCAAGTTGCGCTTGGGCATGATCACGGTCTTGATCCCGGCGCGGTGAGCCGCCAGCACTTTCTCGCGCACCCCGCCCACCGGCAGCACCCGCCCGCGCAGGGTGATCTCTCCGGTCATGCCCACACTCGCAGTTTACCGGCGCCCGGTGAAAGCCGATGATCAAGCGCGAGTGCAGATGGTGATCCCGGCGCTCGGGCCATCCTTCGGGATGGCGCCTTCCGGAATGTGGATATGGATATCCAGGTGCTCGAACAGCTCCGGGTTGATTTCGAGCGCCCGCGAGCGTGACTTCAGATAAGAGAGCGCTGCCTGGGCGGATTCCTGCATCACCGTGCCGATCTGCCCGGTGATCTGCAGGTTGCCTTTGCCTTCCATCAGCAGCACCTCCACCGGCATGATCTCACCGCCGTTCTCTGTCCAGGCGATAGCTGTCGCCACGCCGATCTCATTCTGCCGCTCGGCTTCCAGGTTGAAGAACTGCGGCGGTCCCAGGAATCGTTCGACCATGACTTTGCTGACCTGCGTCGGGAAGCGCTTCTTCTCCGCTTTCAGCCGGGCAACTTTGCGGCAGATCTTGCCGATCTCGCGTTCCAGGTTGCGCACCCCGGCTTCATAGGTATACTCGCGGATGATGCGCCTGCAGCGCCTGCTCCGTGAAGTGCAGCTTTCCGCTTCCAGCCCATTCTCATCGAGCTGGCGGGGGATCAGGAAGCGGCGGGCGATCTCCAGCTTTTCTTCCTCGATGTAGCCGGGGAATTCGATCACCTCCATGCGGTCCAGCAATGCCGGAGGGATGGTGCCGGTCGTATTGGCGGTGGTAATGAACATCACCTTGGAGAGGTCGTAGGCCAGCTCCAGGTAATGGTCCGAAAAAGCATGGTTCTGCTCCGGATCGAGCACCTCCAGCAGGGCGGAGGACGGGTCGCCGCGAAAATCCTGCCCGAGCTTGTCGATCTCATCCAGCATGAACAGCGGGTTGATCGTCCCTGCCCGGCGCATGGTCTGCAGGATGCGCCCCGGCAAAGCGCCGATGTAGGTGCGCCGGTGGCCGCGGATTTCGGCCTCGTCGCGCACGCCGCCCAGTGAGAGGCGCACAAACTTGCGCCCCAGTGCCTCGGCGATCGAGCGTCCCAGAGAGGTCTTACCGGTGCCAGGCGGGCCGACAAAACACAGGATCGGCTGGCGCAGCCGTTTGGGCTTCAGGCTGCGCACGGCGATATATTCCAGGATGCGCTCTTTGGCGCGCGGCAGCCCGTAATGGTCGCGCTCCAGGATCTCAGCTGCATGGCTCACATCCAGGTTATCCTCGGTCGCATTGATCCAGGGCAGCTCCAGGATCCACTCGACATAAGTGCGGATGATGCCCACTTCGGGCGACATCGGCGGCATCTGACCCAGGCGTTCGACTTCTTTCAGTGCCCGCACCTGCACTTCTTCCGGCAGGCCTGCCGACTCGACCCGGGTGCGCAGCTCGACAATTTCCGTCGCCCAGGGGTCGCCCTCGCCCAGCTCGGTCTGGATCACTTTCATCTGCTCGCGCAGGTAGAACTCTCGCTGGGTGCGGTCGACCTCGCTCTGCGCCCGGGTGTGGATCTCGTCTTCCAGCTCCAGCACATCGGCTTCCTTCGCCAGGAGGTTGATCACCTGTTTCGAGCCGTTCCAACGGGTCCTGGATCATCAGCAAGTCCTGGCGCTCCTGCAAGCGGTGGGGCGATGGTGGTGACGATCATATCCGCCAGCCAGCCCGGCTCGTCGATATTCAAGGCGTACAGATAGGCTTCTTCCGGCAGGCTGCGGTCGAGCTGCACGCATTTCTGGAACATCTCCAGGGCAGTGCGCATGGTGGCATCGATCTGGCGATCGACAGACGTCGTCTCGTAGACCGGGCGACCGCGCACGACCAGGAAGGGCTCTTCCTGGGCGAACTCCACCACCTCGACCCGCCGCCGTCCCTGCACCAGTGCCGAGCTGGAGCCATCCGGCATGCTCAACAAGCGCCCGACAGCCGTCTCCACCCCGATCGGCAGGAAATCCTGCGGACCGGGATCCTCGACATCGGGATCGCGTCGGGTCAACGCAATGACCGTCTGGTCGTTCAGCTGGGCGTCTTCGATCGCCAATGATCACCGTTTCCTGCGAAAGGAATACCGGGGAGACCATGCGCGGGAAAACCACCAGGTCGCGCAACGGCAGCACCGGACATTCGATCATCCCATCCTCATCTGGCTGTGTATCCGGTATGCTGTACAGCTCCTCGGTCCGGCGGTGCAGAGCTTCGCCGAAGTCTTCATCATCATCGCGGAAATACCAATCTTTATTTCTCATTCACATCTCCTGGCCGCCCGCCCCTTGAGCTTCTGGCCTCGATTCACCCGTTTCGGCTGCGTACTGGTTAACCAGACTTCGCGAACGCCGGCAGCCACGAAGATACTGCCGGTAGCCAGGACGAGCGCCTCACCCTGTGCCAGGCGAAGCGCTTCCTCCAGGGCAGCTTCTACGCTCGGGACTGCCCTGGCTGGCTTCCCATAACGGTGTGCCAGGGTCACCAGCTCCTCCGGCTCGATGGCGCGCGGATGGAAGGAGCGGGTAGCCATCACCTGCTTCACTCTCGGCATCAGCTCGGCGAACATCCCATCGATGTCCTTATCTTCCGAGGCGCCAAAGATCAGGATAATCGGCTGTCCGGGAAAGTAATCGTCCAGCGCCTGGCGCAGCTTCAAGGCAGAATCCCGGTTGTGAGCCGAGTCGACCAGCACCGGCGGAGAACGCTGCAGGATCTCAAAGCGTGCCGGCCAATGCACCCGAGAAAACCCCGCTCGGATAGCCTCCTGGCTGATAGCCAGGCCCGAGCTGCGCGCTACCTGTAAAGCAGCATATGCCGTAGCCGCATTCTCCACCTGGTGGTAGCCCAGCAGCGGGATGGTCAATCGAGTTGGCTCCCACTCCAGCATTCCTGCCGATTCGATATACTCATCCAGGTGCTCTTGTTCCACGGAAGGCCAGACCAGCAGGGTCTGCCCTTCCAGGGAGTGCGTCACAGGCGCAAAGAGGAAATCCCTGCCCACCAGGTACAGCGGCGCCTCCCTTTCGGCGGCAATCCGCTCGACCACCAGCCGCGCCTCATCCTTCTGGGGTGATAATACCACCGGAACACCCGGCTTGATGATCCCGGCTTTCTCGCCCGCAATCTCAGCCAGTGTATCGCCCAGGAAGTGGGTGTGGTCGTAGGATAGGGAAGTGATCACCGAGACCAGGGGGATGACCACGTTGGTCGCATCCAGCCGCCCGCCCAGACCCACTTCGATCACGGCGGCATTCACCCCCTGCTGGTCGAAATAACGGAAAGCCAGACCCGTGGTGATCTCGAAGGTGGTCAGGTTGGTCCCCTGATCCAGGTAAGGTCGCAGCTCATCGATCAGCTGGATCAGCTCCTGGTGCAGGATCGGCTCCCCGTTAATCTGGATGCGCTCGGCATAATCCTGCAGGTGCGGCGAGGTGTACAAGCCCACCTTATAACCGGCAGCTTGCAGGGCGCTGGCGCATCATCGCCGAGACCGAGCCTTTACCCTTGGTCCCGGCTACGTGGATGATCGGGTAAGCATTCTGGGGGTCGTTCAGGTATTCGACAAAGGTCACCATCCGGTTCAGATCGAAGTGTTCCGGCGAGTAGCGGGTTGACCGGGTCAGGCTGTAGTCGACAAAGCTGTACAGGTAGTCGAGCGTCTGTTGGTAAAGTGCTTCGATCTGCATGGTTCACGCATTGTAACCGGATGAACAATGAACGGCAAGAGGCCTATGCAGCCTCCAGGTAAATTCTCTCAATGGGTGGCATGGTAAAATTTCCCTATGCTCGGCAGGATCCTGAAGGTTCTACTGGAAATATGCCTCGTGATTGGCCTGATTGCTGGGACGTTAATTTTCCTGCCGCGGCTGATCACTGCCTGGTACGCGCGCTCTCGCCTGTTTTCGATCAGCGATGCGCCAGTAAGGCGCGTCGCGATTGTCTTCGGCGCCGGTCTCCTGCGCGATGGGTCTCCGACCCCGGTGCTGCGCGACCGGGTAGCAACCGCTGCCCGCCTTTACCTGGATGGCAAAGTCGAAAAGCTGCTGATGAGCGGCGACAACCGCACCGAGCAGCACAACGAGCCCGGTGCGATGCAAACCTACGCCATCCGCCTGGGCGTCCCCAAAGCAGACATCGTACTGGACTATGCCGGGTGGCGCACCTATGATACCTGCTACCGGGCACGCGAGATCTTTGGGGTGCATCAGGCGATCCTGGTCACCCAATCCTTTCACCTGCCGCGCGCCCTCTACCTGTGCAACGCAATGGGAATCTCTGCAGTGGGCGTCTCCGCTGACTTAAGACCCTACCGTTTCTTCTCCCAACTTGTTTGGAACCTGCGCGAGCTCACTGCCACGCCAGTGGCCTTTTATGAGCTCCATTTTACCCACCCGCTGCCTGTGCTGGGCAAACCCGAACCGATCTTCCCCGGCGAGGCGCAATGAATCGCACTGAAGCGCTCGCCATCGTGCACGAATACGTGCAGAATGAGAACCTCGTCCGGCACATGCTGTCGGTCGAAGCTGCCATGCGCTTTTACGCCAGGCAGTATGGAGAAGATGAAGAGGTCTGGGGGATGACCGGGCTGCTGCACGACTTCGACTGGGAGATCCACCCGAGCCTGGAGGGGCATCCCCAGGACGGCGCGCCCATCCTGCGCGAGCGCGGTGTGCCAGAGCTGATCGTCCGCGGGATCCTCAGCCACGCGGACCATACCGGCGTGCCTCGCCAATCTCGAATGGAGAAATGCCTGCTGGCCTGCGACGAGATCACCGGTCTGGTCACCGCAGTGGCGCTGGTGCGCCCCTCCAGGTCCATCTATGATCTGGAGGTCAGCTCGGTGAAGAAGAAGTGGAAAGACAAGGCGTTTGCCGCTGGTGCTCACCGGGAGGAGATTGCCCAGGCTACCGCAGACTTCGGCGTGGAGCTTTGGGAGCACGTCGGCAACGTGATCCTTGCCATGCGCAGCATAGCTCCCGAGCTTGGTCTGGTGGGTACGGGCTGAGCTAACAAAAACAGGCGCTCGGCGTTCCCCGAGCACCTGTTTTGATGTCCAATAATTATAGGAGTTACGCAGTTGAAGAGGAAAAGTCCGAAAATTGGATGATGGGTGGGCATATGCCCACCCATCATCCAATTTTCGGTATACCCTTTGGGAACTGGGTAACACCTAAATTAGTTATATTCTTAATCCTCCACCTGGATTGCAGCGCACGGCTGACCGCAGTCCTTGATCACGAGGGCTACGTCTCCTGGAGCCGGCTGCGGGGATACCAGGGAGCGACCATCCCGCAGGGTCATGGTGAATTTGTCGCTGCTTGCTCCGATCACCTTGGTTACCTCGCCGTTCATGATCATTGCATAAGCCATAGTCCAGGTGACCTCGTCTCCGCTCTTCGGCTCGGGATAGAGCATGGAAGGGGCTGCTGAAGTCGGCTGTTCCGCGCCAGGCGCCGGGTAAGCCTCCGCAGGCTCTGTTGGGCTTTCAGTTGCAGCGATCGGGCTTTCCTGGGTCAATGCTGGCGCCTGGGTCTGGACAGGTGCAGGGGATGGGCTGCATCCCGCGAGCAGCAGCATGGCTCCCAGGACCAGGACCATCAGCAGACGCGACCAGTTGTTATACATATTGCCTCCCAGTGACACCTTTCAGCGGAATCTTCCACGCTGCCAGGTGCAGAATTATCGTGGTCGAACCACAAATTGCTCCCCATTATACCGTTGAAACTGAGACCAGCATGTCTCTATCCGCAGCGCAGATCAAGGGTTTTCTGGCTTGCCCTCCAGGGGCAGGTCACGCCCGGTACTGTCGGAGGGCGTCAGCCCGGGCTGAGTCTGCCCGGCTGCCGCGGAGAAAGTTACATTCCACGCCTGGCGGGAGATGCCGTAGCAGCCGTTCGGATAAGAGCATCCCGGCGCGTATACCCACACCTCCCAACGATAAGGCACGTTATAAGCAAATCCGGAGGGCGGGCTGCTCAGCGCATATGATGCTGACGTATCCCAGGTGGGCGGTATACCACCAGGGAGAGCCATCCGCCGGGTCATAGATGTCGAACTCGTATGAGTCGCTGCTGGTGTGGGCGCGTCTCTGCCAGGTAAAAGTATACGGCAGGCTGACTGTGCTGCCATTAAGCGGGGCGCTAAGGACGACATCCGCAATATCGAAGGTCGGCAGGGTCACCTGCGTTGTCGCCGGATTGGATAAAATCCGGCTGGTATTCCACAGGTACAGCCTGCCGGAGGTATTGGTGCTGTTGCGGTATTGGACGAAATAAGCGTCGCTGCCATTCAAACCTGGCGTCGCCGGAAAAGAATAGTTCCCCCCAGAGTTGGTCGTGGTGGAAGCCACCTGGATGAGCGTGCTCCCGGTGCTTTTTATCAAGGCGACCGGCACGCCGGTGACCGCCGAGCCGTTCTGGGTGACCTTGCCTGTAATATTGAAGGCAGCAATCTTCAGCGAGATCAGCGGCAGGCGGGTGAACACGTGCGGCGTCGGCCACACAGTAGGCGTTGGCGTCGCCTGCGTGCCGCCGACCGTCCAGCCCATATCGCCCAGCATGCCGCGCGTGATCGGTCCCGGGTCGTGGAGGACTTCGCGCGGCGCGAGCGAGTAGGTCATCAAGGCATTGGAGGTCCCGTTATAGATCTCGTCCAGGTGGGCGTAGCTCGAACCAGAAGACCAGGCAGCAGGAGCGAACAGCTTGACATTGTTGCCGCCGTTTGCTGCCCTGGCTTGCGTGCCGTTGTAGTAGACGTTATTGCCCGTCAAGACCGTCTTCAAGGCGGCTGACGGGTTGGGAAAGGTGCTGGTATTGAGTAAAGGAACGCTGTCCCCGCGCACTGCGAACCAATCGTAGATTGCCGGGTAATTGGAAAACCCCCAGCAGCCGTATGCAGAGTTTCCGCAAGGCGTGCCAACCTGCATCGAGCCGGCAAAGCCCAGCCCATGCGTGATCTCGTGCAGGACGACGCTGACAAAGTCATATTTGCCGCTCGGCGGGACGCCGCTGGTGCTGAAGTACCAGCCGGTAAAAGTGCTGTTGAAGCTGGCATACATATCCGGGCGGGCAGTATCCAGGTCAGTGCCTGCCAGCTTGTTAGCCAGTGCATAGGGATAGGCAGTATTGCTGCGCGTTGCGCCGGGGAAGTTCACGAAAGCGCCAGCCCAGGAAGTGCCGCCCAGGATCCCGGATCCCAGCGGCTCCCAGCGGGCATCGATCTTGATCGTCACGGCGGAGGTGATCTGAGACTGCCACAAGTTCTTGGCATACTCGAAAGCAGCCTGTGCCTGCGGGTCCCAGGAGCCGATATAGTTGACTTGAATGCTGGCAGTCTGGGGTCCTTCCAGAGAAATTTCAGCCGGAGCAGGCAGGTACAGCGGTTCTAACGGCTCTGTGGGATCTGCCAGGATGACGAGCTGCGGCAGGATCGCTGGCTCCGTGATCGCTTCGGGAGCTGTCCCAGCCGAGAGGGCGCGCAAAGCTCCGACGCTGACCAGCAGGAAGAACAGGAGGATCAGGCTAGTAAGTTTACGATTCAGGTTTGTATGCATAGATTTAGCTTTTCCAGGAATATTTTTCCCTTGTTGCAGGGAATATGCCAGTAATTTACGATCTTGTCAAGTTACGAAAAATTAAGTTTCTGGCAGGCAGTTCCCGGATCATCCGGAATGGCTCACGCCGCCAACGGCAAATCGCCAGCAATCCTGCTATTCCTCTCCTTCGGATAAAAATTCGGTTGACAGTCGAATGCAAATCAGCTAAACTAGACTATGCGAATAAAATTGATTAGTCCCCTCCGGAGGAGCCATGCCTGCCGATCTTAATCCGCTTGCCAGCGCCCATATCACCTCTCACAGCCTGCTCAACCCGACTATCAAAGCCTGGCATATCTACCTGCAGGACCAGGGCGACTCGCCCCACACGGTTAAAGCTTTTACCCACGACCTGCGCCTGCTGGCTGGCTACATGGCGCCTGACCGCACTCTCGGCTCAATCTCCACCGCCGATTTGAACGGCTTCCTGGAGTGGCTGCAGAAAGGCCGCGGAGTAGCCTGCAGCCCGAAAACGCTCGCCCGGCGCATCACTTCGATCAAAGCCTTCTTCCGCTGGCTCAACCACAACGGAGTCATCCTGGTTGACCCGGCGGAGAGGGTGCTCCAGCATTCGGTGATCAGCCCGCTGCCAACTGTGCTCACACCCGCGGAAATCGAGGCAGTGTTGGATGTGGCTGACGCCCACCGGGTGAAAGCCAAGCCGGATGCACGATTCTATACCCTGGCTGCCCTGCTGCTCAGCACCGGGATTAAGAAGGTAGAGTGCCTGGTGTTGAGCACCAACCACCTGGACCTGGAAGCGCCGGATGGACCGCTGCTCTTCGTCCGCTACGCCAGCCCACAGTACCGCTACAAAGAGCGCAAGATCCCCCTGCCTGAAAGCTGGGTGCCAGCCTACCGGGAGTATGCCGCGCAATATGAAATCACCGAGCGAGTATTTCCCTGGTCTCAGCGCCGCCTGGAATATCTGCTGGAGGATCTCAGCGAAGAAGCCGGCCTCGATAAGCATCTTTCTTTCGATATGTGCCGCTGGACGTGCGCCTTGAGCGATTGGCAGGCCGGCATGGACCAGGAAAAGATCCGTCAAAAACTGGGGGTTTCCCGGATCCAGTGGCGGGAGATCCGCATTAAGCTCGAGAACCTGGCGGGGTAAGCGGATATTCTATTTGGGTTTATAATCTGAGCAATTCGGCGCAAGGACTCCAGGTGAGTTGTGCTCGCCATAAATAAAATTCTACCCGTTTTTAACTACCCTATATCCAATCGAATATCGTAAGCGTAGCCCTACCGTAATAGGTTTCTATATTTTCATTGGAGCATTGTTATTGATTAGATACTGACCGAAGACCAGGCTATTAATCAGGTTGACGCCTGTTAACCACCTGGTCTGCATTCATTAAAAAACCTGTGATGCAGGTCCATATATAAATAAAATCAAATTCCTAAAAGGAGACCGCCATGGCAGAAGAGAAAAAAAGGCGCAAAAAGCCGGGCCTCTTCTGGATAATCGGGGCAATCGTCGTAATCGTGGTCCTGGCATTAACCGTAACCGGCCTGGTGGTAACCCAAGCCGCTCCCGCGCAGCCCTTCCCATTTAATCATGCAGCACACGCCGATAAAGGCATTCCATGCCTGTACTGTCATTCCGGTGCGTTCCGCGGCGAATCTGCCGGTCTGCCCACCCGAGCGCTGTGCATGGGCTGCCACAACAATATCAAGGCTGACACTCCCGAGCTGAAGGCGCTGGACCAGTATGCCAGCACCCATGACCGATTTGAGTGGGTGCCTGTGGCGCTGATGCCCGATTTCGTGTATTTCAGCCACCAACCCCATCTTAATGCCCAGCTGGATTGCAGCAACTGCCATGGCGAGGTCAGCAAGATGGGCGCGGCTGAGCCGCAGAAATATTGGAACATGGGTTGGTGCTTGAACTGCCATAAAACTCTTGCTCCAGAAAAATTCACTGAGCTGTCGGACTGTGGGATCTGCCACAAATAACCGTTTGGAGGCTGATGGATTAGGGTATGAGTGAACACATCTCCCGCCGTGACTTTATCAAAATAGCAGGTCTGGGGCTTGGTACCACGGCTATCCTTACCGGCTGCGGGCCAGCCTCACGGTACGTCAAGCGCCAACCCTACGCCGAAATGCCGGAATATACCGTAACCGGCAAAAGCACGTACTTCGCCACAACTTGCGGCGAGTGCTCTGCGGGCTGCGGCTTGATCGTACGCACCACCGAGGGACGCGCCCATAAAGTAGAAGGCAACCCGGCCCATCCGGTCAATAGAGAGGGCAGCTGCTCCCGGGGCCAGGCAACCCTGCAGGGGCTGTACAACCCGGATCGCAACCAAAACCCGGGCAGGCAGGCCACGCGCGGGTCGGGACAGTTCAGTCCCATCAAATGGGACGAGGCGGTCGCTCTCGTCAAGGATACCTGGCAAAAGTACCCTGCAGGAGAGATCGCTTTCCTGTTGGGCTTATTCCCAGACCACCTTTACGATTTGGTGCAGATGATCTCGACCGGTCTGGGGGGAGCCAGGCTCCTGCGCTATGGAACGCTCGGGGAGATGGAAGGGCGGGTTACCCTGCTCCAGGCTGCAGAAAAATTATTGGGTCAAAAAGGGCTGCCTGCGTTCGACATCGAGAACGCGGATTTGATCTTCTCATTTGGGGCAAATTTCCTGGAAACCTGGCTCACTCCAGTCGCGTATTCCTTTGAGTACGGATTCATGCGCCAGGGACGCCCTGGGCGGCGAGGTTACCTGGCCCATTTTGAGCCATATATGTCGCAAACGGCTGCCAACGCAGACGAATGGTTCCCGATCCATCCCGGCAGTGAAGCACTATTAGCCCAGGGTCTGGGGCAGCTCATCGCCCAGGCAAGATCGCTGACCGTTCCGGCTGCATATTCCCAGGTGGATATTGCCGAAGTAGTTGCCAGGACCGGAATCTCGGAGGCAGACCTGCGCCGCCTGGCGAGGATCTTCTCAGAAGCATCGGGCCAGCTCGCCATTCCGGGAGGCGTTCCGAGCGGAAACAGCAATGGTCAGGCAGCGGTTGAGAGCATCCTGGGGCTGAACCTGCTGGTAGATAACCTGGGCAAGCCGGGCGGAGTCTTTATGCTGCCGACTAACCCACTGTATCCTGACCTTCCTGGCTGGCCTAACCCAATCACCGACATCGATGCATTGATAAGCTCGATGAACGGCGGACAGATCAAAGCTATGTTCATCCACGGTGCGAACCCGGTCTACGATTTACCCAAAGCCTACGGATTCCAGGAAGCCCTGCAGAATGTGCCTCTGGTAATTTCTTTCGCCTCCTTTCCGGATGAAACTGCCTTGCAAGCCGACTACGTCTTGCCGGACAGCACGCCGCTGGAATCCTGGGGTTATCAGAAGATCCAGGTAGGCAGCGATCGGCTGGCGGTCTCCGGTTTGCAGCCGGTGGTGGTGCCTCTATATGATACCCGAGCGACCGTAGACGTCCTGCTGGGGGCTGTGCAGGCGACCGGCGGGAAGCTCGCCCAGGAGATACCGTACCCGGACGAGGTCGATTTCCTGGAAAAGTCGGTAGCAGCACTCAGCGACCAGGGCGGTTTTTACAGCGCCCCTACCCCTGAATCTTTCTTTGCCCTCTGGCAGCAATACGGAGGTTGGTGGCAAGCCGCTCCGGGGCTGCTCACCCCTACAGCTGAGGCATCCGCTCTGGCACAAATCCCGGCTGCAGCCGATGCCCAGTTTTCAGGGGATGAGTCTGAATATCCGCTGGCGCTTCTGCCATTCCCGCATCCGAACCTGGCGGATGGCAGCCAGGCCAACCGCCCTACCTTACAGGAGACCCCCGACCCGATGACCTCAGCCATGTGGGATAGCTGGGTGGCAATCAACCCCGACACCGCCTCAAAACTGGGTGTGCATAATGACGACCTGGTCTCGGTGATCTCACCATCCGGAAGCGTAGAGGCTGTCGTCTACGAATATCCGGCGATCGAGCCAGGGGTAGTCGCCATTCCATTGGGCCAGGGTCATACTGCCTTCGGTCGTTATGCCCAGGGACGCGGCATCACGCCATTCGCGCTGCTGGGGAAAGAGCTGAACGGCGCTGGCAACATGGCATTTATGGCGGTACGCGTGCGGATTGCTCCGACCGGCAAGCGCTATAAGCTGGCTCGTTATGAAAGCATCGAAGGGGTATATGGCCCGCTAAGGTAAGCGTCTTACAGGAGATTTATCGATGAATCAACCGAGTGATACTGGAAAATGGGGGATGGTCATTGACATGGATCGCTGCAGCGGCTGCTCCGCCTGTGTCACCGCCTGCTCGATGGAAAATAACGTGCCGTATGTAGGCGAAGATGACGCAGGATATGGGCGCAGCATGCAGTGGATCCGCATCGAGCGCTACTGGGAAGGGCAGTATCCGGATATCGTCGTGCGGTTTGTGCCGATCATGTGCCAGCAGTGCGGTCTGGCTCCGTGCGAGCCGGTGTGCCCGGTGTTTGCCACCGTGCACAGCAATGTCGAACAGGTCAACCTGCAGGTCTACAACCGCTGTATTGGCACACGTTACTGTGGCAATAACTGCCCCTACATTGTCAGGCAGTTCAACTGGTTCGATTACACCGCCGAAATGCCCGAGCCGTTGAATTATCAGTTCAACCCAGATGTCACTGTGCGGCGGCGCGGCGTCATGGAGAAATGCACTTTTTGCATCCAACGCATCCGCCGGGCTGAGGAAGAGGCGAAAGCTGCCGGACGAGAGCTGAAAGATGGGGATTTCGAGCCGGCGTGCGCCCAGGCTTGCCCATCCGAAGCGATCGTGTTTGGGCTGTTTTCGGATCCTGACAGCCAGGTGAGCCATCTGTCCCGCAGCGGGCGTGCTCAGCAGCTCTTGCTCGAAGAGCTGGGCACCGAGCCCAGGGTTGTCTATCTCAAATCGGAACGCGTTCCAAAGGTGTAGACCGGTGTTGATCTTGATCTCAATGAATGGAGGCGCAATCCGTGACCACTAAAGCCGTCCCAATTCCCCAGTCTCAGATGGATGAAGCCGACGATCCCCGCCAGCATCTGCTGCTCGATCCCCGCCCGCGCGAAGAGATGAACCAGATGGTCATGCAAGCCATGCGGACGACCACCAGGTCGTACTGGATCGTGGTCGCCATCCTTGCCTTGATGACCGCCGTCTTCTTATTTGGAGCCTGGGGATACATGATCTATAAAGGCATGGGGGTCGCCGGAGTCCGCCGCCCGACTTACTGGGGGATGTTCATCGCCACCTTCGTATTCTGGATCGGGATCAGCCATTCCGGGACTTTTGTTTCCGCTATCTTGCGGGTATTCAAAGCAGAATTTCGCCGGCCAATTACCCGCTCTGCAGAATTGATGACCGCCTTTGGTCTCGCCGCGGCAGGCATGTATCCGCTCATCCACCTGGGGCGGGTCTGGCTGGGATATTGGATCATCCCCTATCCCAACCAGCGCTGGTTGTGGCCAAACTTCCGCTCCCCGCTCACCTGGGACTTTCTCGCCATCACCACCTACCTGCTCAGCAGTCTAATGTACATCTACCTGCCGTTGATCCCAGACCTGGCGATGGCGCGGGATCACTCATCGAAATGGCGTTATAAGCTGTACCGGCTCATGGCTCTCGGCTGGCGCGGCACCGAAGAGGAGTGGTCTCGCCTGCGCACGGCGATCCAGATATTTGCTTTCGCGATCATCCCGGTAATGTTTTCGGTCCACACCATCGTCGCCTGGGACTTTGCGGTGACCAAGACTCCGGGCTGGCACTCGACCATCTTCGGTCCTTTCTTCATCGCTGGGGCAATCTATTCAGGGGTTGCTGCCGTGGCAATGATCTTGTTCATCATCCGCACCACCATGGCCAATATGACCTACTTCATACGTGAGGAACATTTCGATGCCCTCGGAAAACTGATGCTGATCTTTTCGTTCACCTGGGTCTATTTTTATTTCACTGAGTATCTGCTGGCCTGGTATGGAGGCGACCTCTCCGATCAGTATGTATGGTACGCCCTTACCCGGGGACCTTATGCCCCATTGTGGTACTTGATGTTGGTCTGTAACATCGTTATCCCCTGGCTGACCTTGTGGAACAAGAAAGTGCGCCGGACTCCCTGGGTATTATTCGCAATCGGTTTCATCATCAACATTGGTATGTACACTGAAAGGTATCTGATCGTGCCTGGCATGATCACCCGCAGCCGTTTCCCCTTCGTCTGGGACGGCTACGTGCCGCGCATCGAGCTGGTCATCAGCCGTAGGATCCCTGAGCCTGTTTTTGCTCCTGTACACCCTGGCCTCCCGCCTGATCCCGCTCATCCCGGTCTGGGAGGTCCAAGAAGGCCAAATAGCCCACTCATTGCGCCGCATTGGGAAAACCAGGGTAAGCTCGGTGAGCGAGGTCGAATAAGGAGGAGCTATGTCTGGAGCAATGTCTGGAGCAATGTCTCCAGGAACCGTTCATCTGGCCCTTTTCAAAGATATTGACCCGGCGACCCGGGCGCTTGACCTGCTCCGCGAGCTGGGGATTCAAGACAAGGATATGTCGATCATCTCCGGAGTGCCCTACTCGGATAAAATGCTGGGCCGTCCCCGGACCTGGACGGCCGTCCCCAAGCTGGCGATCGCCGGTTTTTTGCTCGGAATTGTGATCAGCTTGCTGCTCAACTGGGGGACCGTTCTTCAATATCCGATTAACGTGGGCGGGCTTGCCCTTGCTCTGCCGTCCCCACCACGCTGGTGCTGACTTTCGAGATCAGTATGTTGGGCTTACTTACGTTCACCTTCCTGGGGGTTATCTGGGAAAGTGCTTACCCGTCATTTGGGCCGAAAGAATACAGTACGAAGGTCAGCGATGGGGAAATTGCGCTGGTGTTCAGCTGCCCGCCTGAGATGCACGACCAGGTGCACGATTCGCTGGTGAGGTTGGGCGCAGTTTGGTTGCATCGTGTGGAGGCTACCCGGATATGAGCAGCCTGCCAAAACGGATCCTGATTACGATGCTCATCGTGGCGATCCCATTAGCATTAGGATTGCTGCTGACTTACCAGATTATCCACATCGAGTGGATCAGCTTCATGGAAATCCAGCCTTCTTTCCGGGCCATGGAAGACCCATTGCCCGTTCCGCCGCGCTCGGTTCCGATCCAGGGCGCTGCCTACATACCCGGAGCAGGATCGCCAGCCAACCCCGTCGCGGCGGACGCGGCCTCACTGGAAAGGGGCAAAACCCTTTACGATCTGAACTGCGCTGTATGCCATGGCTCGCAGGGCAAAGGCGACGGAACAGTAGCAGAAGAGCTCATCCGGAAGCCCTCGGATTTGACGGGCGACAAGATCAAGGCATTCAGCGATGGCGATACCTTCCTGGTAATTACCGATGGGGTCAATCCTGGGGTTGGGATTAAAGGCGGCATGCCCGCCCTGCGCGAAAATCTATCGGTGGGCGAGCGCTGGGACGTTGTCAACTATATGCGCACCCTGCAGCAGTGAGCTACAGCAGTGTGCTGAGGGAGGCAGTAATCTTGATGAAACCTAAATATTCTCTGTTCGTGATGCTGTTATTGACCGGCCTCCTGGTCAGCGCCTGTTACGGAACGAATAAGAATCCCAAACTGATCGACCTGCCGAAGTACCTACCGGTTGCGCTGACCGGAGTTAGCCTGGATGGGATCCAGGAACCTTCTCCCCAAAGCTGCAGCGTGCACGCGGTCGACCTGCTCGGCGTTTGGGTCGCCGCCGGCAGTCCCGAAAAAGATCCGTTTACTTTCAGCGATGTAGGCGGGAAAAGCTGTGAAGGAACCTTCGCAGAAGATATTTTGCCATTATTCAGCCGTCCCAACCTGTGGTATCCGGGAGGGCTGTCTTGCACCAGCTGTCACAGCCAGGATGTTACGAGTTCCTATGCCCGCATGGACTTGAGCAGCTACCAGGGCATTCTGGCTGGATCTGGCCGCGCTTCTGCCGATGCGAAGGGCGAAGACATCCTGGGCAGCTGGTAATTGGGAAGCTGCAAAACTCCATGAAGTGCTGAGCAAAGGTGAGATGCCGCCCAACCAGACTTCAGCTCCCCAGCCGCTGGGACCATTGATATTTGCGGGGAAAGCGAAGTAGTATAATTGGTACTTTGGGAGCATCATTGTGGGAATTGCAGCCATCCCGAGTATTAACCGAGGGAAAGGGAGTTTGAAAGGAGGAGATTGAAATGCATGTTCAAGCCAAGAAGTTAACCGTCCTCAGCATTACCATGTTACTTTTATTTTCTTTTCTGGTCGCCTGCGGGGCAAAAGCCACTGAGGCGCCCGCTGTCGAAGTGCCCAAGCCCTCCAACCCAGGTGGCCCTGGTGAAGCCATCAACTTGCAGGGCGATGCCACCGCCGGCGCTGTGGTGTTTGTTGACAAATGCAAAGAATGCCATGGGGATGAAGGCAAGGTCGGCATAGAAAACCCGGGCTCGACCGACGGCACGGTGCCCTCGGTGAACCCAATCGATGAAGCTATGGTCAGCTCCGACTATAAGACCTTCGCCACCAATATCGACCTGTTCATCGAACATGGCGCCACTCCAGAAGGCGAGAATCCAGCTAAGAGCATGGACGCGTTCGGCGATAAAAAGGAACTTACGCCGCAGCAGATCGCCGATGTGATCGCCTATGTAATCAGCTTGAACAAGAAATAGAACTTTCAAGCAGGGATTGACGACTGCAACAGTAAAAAAACCATCCGCTGATTATTCCGGCGGATGTTTTTTTTACTTATTTTCTTCATCCCCCGATCTCGCTCATCGCCCGGTTGAGCGGAGCTTCTTGCTGCTCGAGGCGGTGACCCCAGGGTTTATTCCAGATTCCTTCGAGGATGAGCCGCGCGCAGCTCGCTATCGCTTGCTCCCGTGCGGAGCGGTGTGAGCAGGTCCACTTCACGCTCACGCAGCAGGCACAGGCGCAGGCGCCCATCGGCAGTCAGGCGAGCGCGGCTGCAGCTGCTGCAGAATGGACGGCTCACGGTAGAGATAAAACCAATTTCACCCTGTGCTCCCGGCAAGCGGTACAGGTGCGCTTCGCCGACCAGCTCTCCCCCGTGCAGCGCTTCCAGCGGTCCATATTCCGCCTCCAGGTCCTGGCGAATGTTCTCCTCCGGCACCCCGCACATCGTCTGAAACTCAGCCAGTCCGCCGAAGGGCATCATCTCGATGAAGCGCACGTGCCAGGGGTGGTCCAGCGTCAGGCGCGCTGAACTCGATCACGTCCGCCTGGTTGTAGTCGCGTACGACGACGGAGTTGATCTTGATTGGAATAAAGCCAGCTCGCTCCGCGGCCTGGATTCCCGCCCATACTTGATCAAGGCTGCCGAAGCGGGTCAGGCGCTGGAATTTGTCCGGGTCGAGTGTGTCCAGGCTGAAGTTGACCCGCTGCAATCCTGCCTGGGCCAATGGCGCCGCCAGGTGAGAGAACAGCACGCCGTTTGTCGTCATGGTCAGCGTGCGCACGCCCGGCGTATGGGCAATCGCCTCCACCAGCGGGACGATGCCTGCACGGATGGTCGGCTCACCGCCGGTCAGGCGGAACTTCGTGAAGCCCAGGCGGGCAAACAGGCGCACCAGGCGCAGGATCTCGTCGTCCTGGAGCAGCTCTGCGCTCGGGCGGAAGGTCATCTCCTCCGGCATGCAGTACAGGCAGCGCAGGTTGCAGTGATCGGTCAGGCTGATGCGCAGGTAATGGATGCGCCGTCCGAAGCGGTCGAGTGCCATGGGATTTTCCCGATAATCTGCCGAACAGGATAGGATATTCTGTTGGACCCTACACTATTCCAATTTCATTATAACAGTGTGAGGCAGGACTACGCAAACCGTAAAAGTAGTCAGGTGCTCCATTTTTGAGTACTTCAGAACCTTTCCAATGACAAATAAATCTTGCCTGTCTCCCAAGTTTCGCTGATCTCCATCAGCAAGGCGCTCACCAGTCTTAAGCAGGAAGCTTCATTGGGAAAGATACCTGCTACCCGGGTTCGTCGTCGGATTTCCCGACACACTCGCTCCAGACTGTTGACCGTGCGGATCCGGCGCCAGTGATCTTCCGGAAAAGAAAAAAAGGTCAAACCTTCCGGGATGTTGCCTTCCAGCCAATCGGCGAGCTTAGAAGCGCTATGTGCATATTTCTCAACCGTCCTGCGCAGCTGGGCTTCAGCCTGGGCTCGATCAGCTGCATTGAAGATGGCTCGGATATCGGCCGCCACTTCTCGCTTCATGCTCTGGCGGGGCACATACTGGCTGGCGTTCTGCTGCAGATGAAACTGGCAGCGCTGCCAGGGGACGCCGCTGAACACTGCTTTGCGAGCTGCCTGCAGTCCTACGTGGGCATCGCTGGTGATCAGCTCCACACCGGTCAAGCCTCTCTCCACCAGGCTTTGCAGGAAATCTCGCCAGTGCAGTTCTTGCTCGCCCAGTGAAACAGACACGCCCAGGATCAGGCGCTTGCCTTCCAGGTTCACTCCGCTGGCAATCAGCACGGCTGCATCCCGGATCTGACCATCGAGCCGCACCTTCTCGTACATGGCATCCAGGTACAGGTAGACGACGTGCTCAGTGGTCGGTTGCGCCAGGCTTCCAGGACTTCATCCAGCAGGGCCGCTGCCCGACTGACCTGCGTGGATGAGACTTCGCTGCCGCATAATCGCTCGGTGATCGCAGCAACTTTGCGGGTGGACACGCCCTGCACGTACATCTCGGCCAGCGCCAGCATCAAGGCCCGCTCACTGCGCAACCCCTTCTCCAATGCCTGTGGGTAGAAGCCGCCTTCTCGAACCTGGGGTATGTCGAAGGTGATCGGCGCTACCCGGGTGCTGACCGTTTTGGGCTTGAAGCCGTTGGCATGTCCCTGGCGATCAGCAGAGCGCTCGTACGGACCGACGCCCAGATACTTCTGGCGTTCGACTTGCATGGCAGTGTTGATCACGATGCGGATCAGCTCAGGCAGGAAATCCAGGCCTTGCTCTGCCACCTGTTCAAGTAATTCAGTTGGTAAGGTAAAATGGTCCTGGTAGGTCATGGTGTCCTCCTTTTTGGTGTCGGAACCTTAAGGATACACCTGACCTACTCTTCTTAAGAAACTAATTTTTACAGTTTAAATTACAATAGGTCGTTTAATTTTAAGTTTTTTTTCTAAAATTACTATATAATGTATATAAGGCTAATATACACTTGAGTAAAGCCAGAGCCATTATTACTGAGCCCGTTTGGAGCTGAGACTGGATGGCTGGATATCGGTTGATCCGCAGCCTTACAACCGATCCACAGGAAATGTGGCGCCGCGCAAGGATCACCGACAAAGCATGTCGAGCGACCCAATATCCTGACGCGATCTGCCCCCCCAAAAACCGAAAAATATAAAGATTTTCTTACCATCATGCGTGTAATCTATGCCTGAAAGGAGGTCGCCTGATCGCAGCAGATAAACAATCCCCAGCATCTTATTCCTATTGACCAGATTTACAATGGAGGTGAGCTATGGCACTTGGAGGTTATGCAGATCGGGTAGCCAAAATCAACCTGAATGATAGTTCGGTGACTTATGAAGCTATCCCTGAGGACTGGAAGAGATTGTATATTGGCGCCCGAGGGGTCGGTGTAAAGTATGTCTTCGAGAATGGGCCACAGGTCGACCCGCTCTCTCCGGAAAATATCCTGTGCTTTATGAATGGGCCTCTCACCGGCACCGAGGTGAACCTCAGTGGGCGGATGGCGGTCGTAACGAAAAGCCCGCAGACCAACACGATCATGGACAGCCACCACGGCGGCTGGTCTGCCGCACGATTGCGCTGGGCAGGGTTTGATGGCCTTATCTTCAAGGGTAAAGCCAAGCATCCCGTTTACGCTTATGTAACCGAAGGTAAGGTCGAGATCCTGGATGCCTCGGACTTATGGGGTAAAGGCACGCACGAGACGATCAAAATCCTCCAGGAGAGATACGGCGAGAAGGACCTCAGCGTGATCGCCATCGGACAGGCTGGCGAGAAGCTGAACCTGTTCGCCTGCTGGATGAACGAGAACGATCGCGCCAGCGGGCGCGGCGGCACGGGTTGTGTAGGTGGGAGCAAGCTGCTTAAAGCGATTGTGATTAAATCAGAGAAGAAGATGCCCAAGGCTGTCAACCGTGAGCTGTGGAAAGACGCCCACGCCCAAGCCCTGAAGGAGCTGAGCGACCCGCGCGTGGTCACCGCGCCGCGCAAAGGTGGATTGTCGGTGTATGGCACGAACGTGTTGATGAACATGGTCAACGTGATCGGTGCCATGCCCACCAACAATGCCCAAACGACCTTTTTCCCCAACCATGAAGCGATCAGCGGTGAAGGGATTGAGCAAACCATCCTGGTAGAGGATCCTACCTGCCATGCCTGCCCGGTAGCCTGCAAGAAAGAGGTCGAGATCAAGGAAGGCCCATATAATGGCTTGCGCATGGAGAGCTTTGAGTACGAGCCAGCCTGGGCAGTGGGCGCGAACTGCGGGAACGATTACGCTCCCAGTATCGCCAAGATGATCGACCAGGCCAACGATTACGGCATGGATGCCATCGAGCTGGGCAACGTGCTCTCGATGTATATGGAAGCCAGTGAAAAAGGCTATACCAATGGCGGAGGTAAACTTGCCTGGGGCGATTACGAGTCAATGGTCGCCGTAGTCGACAAAATCGGCATGCGCGAAGGCATCGGAGATATCCTGGCGCTAGGCACAGAACGCGGGGCCAAGCATTTTGGTCACCCAGAGCTTGCCAATACGGTTAAAGGCATGGCGATGCCGGCCTATGACCCGCGCGGGATCAAGGGCATGGGCATCGCCTACGCCACCAGCAACCGCGGCGCCTGCCACCTGCGCGCATACACGCCCGCCGCCGAGGTGATTGGCAACGTGCTCGGACCATCCACCGTTACCGACCCGCTGGCTTGGGAAGGCAAAGGCAAGCTGACGGTAATCTTCCAGCACGTGCATACCGTGACAGACTGCCTGGACGTGTGCAAGTTTGCCACCTTTGCCGAATCGTTGGACACGTTTGCCGCCCAATTCTCTGCGATCACCGGCATGGAAGCCGACGCCGGCTACTTGCTCAAGGTTGGTGAGCGCGTCTGGAACCTGGAGCGTTACTACAATAACCTGAACGGTTTCCGTGAAGGAAGCGATTATCTTCCAAAGCGCTTAACCAAGGAGCCCGCCACCGGTCCAGGATCCACCGGCAACGTATGCGAGCTGGACGAGATGTTGGAAGAGTATTATCAGGAACGCGGCTGGATCAACGGGGTTGTTCCAGAATCCAAGCTGGTCGAGCTGGAGATTCTATAGTTTTGAAATAGGAAATATCCGAAAAAAAGTTCAGGTTGCGCCAAGGCGCAACCTGAACTTTTTTTCGGAATTGATTCACGCCTTTAACCACCACCCACTGGTGGAAAAATAGAGATCGTATCGCCGCTGGCCAGGACAAGATTTAACGATCCGTCCAGGAACAGGCTGTCGCGCCCGTTTACAAATACGTGGATGTGCTGGTAGAGATTTCCATCGGGATCGAGCATCTCGCTGCGCAGCCCAGGATAGCGTGATGTCAATTCAGCAATTAACTGGTTCAGGGTTGAGCCGGGCGGCAATTGAACCTCTACCTGGCGGCTCCCAGCGATTTGGCGAAGAGTGGCATACAGATTTACCGTCATTTAGCTGCAGCTCCTATCCACACAAGTAAATGATTTCGATAAAAACCTGCCGTGCCTTTACCTGGCTGACCGGCCTGAAACGAATTACCCTTAAAAATTATAGCATATCCTCACCAAAATCGATTAATCAGCGTTTACACCTCTTATATATCCAAATTCATCCGATTTCTAACAACTTCGTCAAGTCCATTTTAGAATCTCGTGTGTATAATCCGTACTGACCTGAATGGACGACTGGGAGTTATTCAGGCAGGGATGCAGCCTTTATTGATAATCCCAGCGAGTGTGGGTTGGCATAAAGATGGGATTACCAGATATTCCAGCACGGCAATCAAGCTTGAAGGACCTTCAACCGAGTGCTACCCTGCTGCGCGGGTTAAACTCCGCGGCCGCCGCAATCCAGCAGGCAGCCCATTCTAAAGGAAATGTTTATAAGGTATTCATCGAACAGGCTGCCCAGCTGGGCCTATCTGGCAGCTTGAGCTTCCTGGACCTCACAGGGCAGAATTTCGTCATCCAGGCTTTCAGCCAGCCTGCCGAGCTGGCTGCCTGGCAGAAGCAATTGACTGGCATCACTCCCGAGGGTTTTTCCTTTCCAATCCAGCAGGTAGATGTTTTTTATAAAATTCTGTGCAGCTCAAAATCCGTTTTTCTGGCAGATAACACCCTGGTAATTGCCCAGCTGGTATCCGGTCTGCCGGATCATGTTCGCGAGCAGCTGGTCGGAGAATATGGTCAGAAGGCTTCGATATTCGTCCCGCTCCATACCGGGGATTCAGTCAGCGGTGTGTTCAACTTATTTGGGCCAGGGTTATCGGCTGAAGATTTGCCAGCCGTAGAAGCCTTTTCCAACCATCTCTCCATTGCCCTGGAAAATGCCGGACTGTTCGAGGAACAAGAGAAACGAGCTGCAGAGCTCGAAGCAATCCGCGTGGCAAGCCTGAGCCTGACCTCCAGCCTGGACTTGACCCAGGTGCTGAATGCCATCCTGCAGCACACCATCCGGATCATGCCCGATATCGATGAAAGTCAGATCTACCTGTACGCCACGGGCACAACCAAGAAGTTGACTTTTGCCGCCGCTTTCCGCTCGGATGGCGCGCCTTACCGGCCCGTTCATGAACCCCGCCCGGATGGGCTGACCTACAGCGTGGCGCGCCAGGGCGAGATCATTGTGATCCCCGACAAATCCACCCACCCGCTCTTTCTCCAGGCACCCTACAGCCGGACCGGGGCAATCATCGGTCTCCCATTGAAATTTGGCGGTCAAGTCCTGGGTGTGATGAACATATCTTATCCACAGCCGCGCCGCTTCTCACCTCATGAGCTGCATTTATTAGAGTTATTGGGCGATCAGGCAGCAATTGCCATCGAGAACGCGCGCCTGTTCCAAAATGCAGCCACCGAACGGCGACACTTATCCCTTCTTTACGATCTCAGCCGGGAAATGATCTACAGCCTGGATCCCGATTATATTCTCAACCGCGCGGTCTCCATGACCTGTGCGGCGCTCGGGGGAACCATTGGGGAAGCCTTCACGTACCGGCTCCAGGATAAAACCTTATGTGCCCGGGTGATCTACGGTCGTCCTGAGCAGTACCTGGCAGAGCTCAACCGGAAACACATCCTTCGCCCTGGTATCGGGCTGGTCGGTTGGGTGGCGGAATCCTTGCAGCCGCTGTATATCGATGACGTCAGCCTGGAACCGCGTTGGACGCCCATCCCCGGACTGGATGATAGCATTGCTTCAGCCCTTGCAGCTCCTATCCTGGCTGGGGATGAGTTGTTAGGGGTTTTTATGATCCTGTCCGAGGAAAAAGCTGCGTTCACGCCGGACCATATCGAGCTGATCACGGCAATCGGTCAGGAAGTCGGGCTGGCGTTAAGCAATGCCCAGCATTACCAGGAAACACGCCGTCGACTGGCCGAGCTAACCCTGATCCAAAACCTGACCCGTACTTTCAGCCAGCGGTTGGAGCCGCAAGTCCTGCTGGAGGAAGTTGCCGCCCGGCTGGGAGACGAGGTCGGTTACGCTCATGTTGGAATATACCTGGTTGAAGAGCCTTATCTGGTATTGAAAGCTTGCTTCGGACCAGCCCCTGAGAAAGCTCGCTGCAGCCTCCAGGCAGGCACCATCGGGATGGTTGCGCGGACCGGGGAAATCGCACTGGTTCCGAATGGGTATGCCGGCCCTGATCGCCAGGGGGGCATTCCGGAAAACGTCCCCGAGCTGGCTGTTCCCATCTGTCGCAATGACCGGGTCATCGGTGTGATCGACATCAAGAGTGAGCAGCTAAGTTCATCCGGAGGGCAGGACTACGATCTCCTCAAGGTGCTCGCCTCGCAAATTTCGGTTGCGCTGGAGAATGCCCTGCTTTACGATCAAATCAAGCAGCATGCTGAAAAGCTGGAGCAGACGGTCGAGCAGCGTACTGCAGAGCTGGCAGAGCTTTACCAGCTGAGCCAGGAAATTGGCTTCCGCCTTTCCTATGCAGATCTATTAGGGCTGCTGCTGCGCCGGACACGCAATGCTATCCGGGGTCAGGTAGCGATCGGCTGCCTCTCTGCCGCTCCCTGCAGTGCGATTTCGGTAGAAACGTCCCTGCCTCTTTCTTCCCTGGCGCTCAGCGACATCCGTGTTTATGTAAATGACCTGTTAGCCCGCTATCTCGAGCAGCCTCAGGCCTCGCTGGTTTACGAAGTCCGCAATGCAGAGGGTGAGGAATGGATCGATTCCCACACTATTCGACAGCTTTCCAGCTTCATCCACGCTCCAATTTGGCTCGGTCCACGCCTTGCCGGCATTTTGATTGTTGCCAGCGAGGCTCCCGGAAATTTTGGTCCCGAACAGCAGCGCCTGTTGAACACGTTTGCCAGCCAGGCGGCGAATGCTGCGCAGCGCCTCGAGACCATTCTGGCTGCCCAGCAAGAGCACCTGGAACGACTGATGCAGAACATACCGGTCGGAACGGTGTTGTTGGACGACTCTTTCAATATTTTGCTGGCGAACCCCTTAGGGCATGAAATTTTGACGGCCTTGATGGCTGAACAGGACCAGGGCGGAGTGATTAAACTCAGTCCCACCATCCTGCAAGAATTGAGCGACCACCTGAATGATCCGTTGCCGGTCGCCATCGAAATGGAAGGACCCCCGCGGCGGGTATTCGAAGCCCAAATTCGCCCAATCGAGAACGAAGAGCGTCGGTGGGTTTTGACCGTACGAGATGTGACCCAGGAAAGGGAAAACCAGGACCGCATCCAGAGCCAGGAGCGGCTGGCAACTGTTGGTCAGCTGGCAGCGGGGATCGCCCACGACTTTAATAACATCATGGCAGCGATCCTGGTCTACGCCGACCTGCTGCACAGCGACCCTCAGATCCCTGCCCCCAGCCGGGAAAAACTCAAGATCATCGAGCAGCAGGTCCACCGGGCCGCCAGCTTGATCCGCCAGATCCTGGATTTCAGCCGCCGCTCGATCATGGAACCCAGCCAGCTTGACCTGCTGCCCTTCATCAAGGAGCTTGATAAGTTATTAGGGCGCGTATTACCCGAAACGATCCGCCTGGAGCTGATATACCCACCTGGCAGATACCTGATCAATGCCGATCCCACCCGCCTGCAGCAGGTTTTCATGAACCTGGCGCTGAACGCACGCGACGCAATGCCAGACGGAGGCACTTTGCGCTTCGAGGTGAATAAAATTCTCCTAGCGCCAGGTCAAATCCCACCGATATCCGACATGCCAGCCGGGGAATGGGTAACGATTTCCGTATCGGATACCGGTCATGGGATTGCCCCAGAGGTCCGCCAGCATATCTTTGAGCCGTTCTTTACCACGAAGCCAGTCGGCCAGGGAACCGGACTGGGTCTGGCCCAGGTCTACGGAATCATCCGTCACCATGACGGCTTTATTGACGTGCAGAGTGTCAATGGAGCAGGAGCCAGTTTTACAATCTATCTTCCCGCCATGCAGGAGGGTGCGCGCGAAGATCGCCTGACGCAGATCGAAGCTCGCTTCAGCGGTCACGGTGAAACTATCCTGGTGGTGGAGGATGATCCTGCGACTCGCGAAGCGCTCCAGGCCCTCCTGGAGGCGAATGAATTCAATGTATTGACCGCCAAAGACGGGATCGAGGCGCTGAAGTGTTTTGAAGATCAGCACGAACAGATCGAGCTGGTGATCAGCGATGTGGTCATGCCGGGGTTAGGTGGAGTTGATCTATACCACCAATTGAAAGTGAGCTGGCCGGAGGCGCGCATGCTCTTCGTTACCGGTCATCCCCTGGATGAGCACAACCAGGCGCTGCTGGAGCGAGGCAACGTCCACTGGCTGCAGAAACCGTTTTCGGTGCGTGAATTCAATCAGGCGGTCCAGCTTCTCCTTCAGATGAAGCTTTCTCCAGCAGACTGACCGGAAAAGCGGATCGCCCTGTCTGGGATATTTTTAAACCTGTCCGAAAATACGAAGGTTCCGATTTTGAGTGTGTGCGGCTTCGCCGCACACACCTCAAAATCGGTTCTCCCATCCATAATCGAACAGATACTTATCTTAACTGCGAGATCAGCATGCTCAGGATTACGATCACCCCGATCGTGACGAAGGCGATCTGCTGGATACGCATGCTGCGCATTTCACGCTTGGACTTTTTATTCGCCATAAACCCTCCCCGATCTGATTAACAATCCACTTCCTCAACTGGCTCAGTCAAGGTGCTCCTTGATCGCTCTTGCCAGGTCTGCAGTAATTCCCGGTACGGATTGCAGCTCCTCTTCCGAGGCAGCAGAGATCACTTCGATGCTGCCGAAGCGGTTCAATAATGCCTTGCGCCGCGCCGGACCGATCCCGGGCACAGCCTCCAGGCGTGATGCCAGCCCTGCTTGCGTTCGCCGGTTGCGGTGGGCGGTGATCGCAAAGCGGTGGGCTTCATCGCGCACGCGCTGGATCAGGTACAAGCCCTGCGATTGGCGCGGCAGCAGGATGGAGCTCGCTCCGCCCGGGGACGAACAGCTCTTCCTTCTGCTTGGCCAGCCGGCGACAGGCACCATTTCGCTCAAGCTGAATTGCTCCAGCACCGTCACTGCCCGGCCTAGCTGGCCTTTGCCGCCATCCACCAGCAGCAAGTCCGGCAGCAGGGCAAAAGCCGGGTCGGTTTTCTTGCCCGGAGCTGTCTGCCAGCTCCTGGGCAGCTTTCCAGCGGTTGAAGCGGCGGGTCAGCACCTCTTCCATGCTGGCAAAGTCATCCGGCCCGTTCACGCTGCGGATGTTGAAATGGCGGTAGTGTCTTCTTGCGGCACGCCCTGCTCGAATACCACCATGCTGCCGACCGCGGCAGTGCCCTGGGTATTGGAGATATCGTAGCATTCGATCCGGTTGGGCGGAGCCGGCAAGTCCAAGCGCCTGCTGCAGCTCGGCCAGCGCCTGCTCCTGGCGGTGGCGGTCGGCCTCCCACTGCGCCTGGAGCGCTTGCAAGGTCTCGGTGGCGTTCTCGGCTGCCATCTGCGATCAGCTCCTGCTGCGGACCATCGTGCGGCACCAGGATTTCCACCTTCTGCCCGCCGCGCTTCTGGCTGAGCCACTGGCGGATGATTTGAGCTTCCTCCACCTCCTCCGGCAGCAGCACCTGCGGCGGGACTGTGGGCGCCTGGTCGTAAAACTGCTTGATGAATTCTGCGATCACGCTGGCATCCGGGATGTCGGCAGTCCCTTCCAGATGAAGTAATCCCGCCCGATCAGCTTGCCGCCGCGGATAAAGAACACCTGCACGCAGGCCTCGCCGTTGCCGAGCGCGCCATGGCCAACACATCCGAATCGATATAATCGGGCGATACAACCTTCTGCCGCTCGACGACATTATCGATCGCCCTGAGCTGGTCGCGGATTGCGGCAGCCTTCTCGAAGCGCAGCTCCTCCGAGGCTTGTTCCATATCGATTTGCAAGCGCGAGACAATCGGCTCGGTGCGCCCATCCAGGAACTTGCACAGGTCGTCGATCATCTGGCGGTAATCCGCCTGGTTGAAATCGCACCGATGCACGGCGCGGTGCACAGCTTGATATCGTAATACAGGCAGGCGCGCTCATCCTTGCCGGTGATCTCCCGGTCGCAGGTCAGGTAAGGGAAGATGCGGCGCAGCACATCCAGGGTCTGGTGCACCGCCCACACGCTGGTATAAGGGCCGAAATAACGCGAGCCATCGTTGCACCATCTGGCGGGTCACAGTCACCTTCGGGAAGGGGTCCGCCCAGTGGACCTTGATATACGGGTAGCGCTTATCGTCTTTCAGCCGGACGTTGTAATGCGGGCGGTGCTTCTTGATCAGGTTCATTTCCAGGATCAAGGCTTCCAGCTCGGAGCCGACCACGATCCATTCGATATCGCTGGATGTGGCGGACCATCTGGCTGGTGCGCGGGTGCGTGTTGTGCGTCCTTGTGGAAGTAAGAACGCACCCGGTTGCGCAGGTTGATCGCCTTGCCGACGTAGATCACCTTCCCATTGCCGTCCTTCATCAAGTAGCAGCCAGGTTTGGTCGGCAGGTTGGCTAGCATAACTTCCAGCTTGTCAGGAGCGTCCATAGGCTTAAAATTCTAACACGTCCGCGGGGTAGAATTGCTCAATCTCAGCGCTTCTGAAGGTATAAGGGAGAAATCGCCCCCATCCGAAGAATCCGGATACGCCGTATAATATCCGCATGAGTGAATCCATCCTGGAAGAACAGATTGGCAAGCTGCTGCTCAAGGACCATTTAAGCCTGGCGACTGCAGAATCCTGCACGGGCGGTCTGATTGCTCACCGGATTACCAACGTTTCCGGCTCATCCCAATATTTCTTGGGCGGGGTGGTTGCTTACAGCAACCAGGTAAAAAATGAGCTGCTCGGAGTGCCCGCTGACGTGCTGGCAAGCTTCGGCGCGGTGAGCGAGCAGACGGTGCTGGCAATGGCTGCCGGGGTGCGCAGGCTGCTCAGAGCCGATATCGGGCTGGCGATCAGCGGGATTGCCGGGCCATCCGGAGGCACGCCAGAAAAACCGGTCGGGCTGACCTGGATTGGCTTGAGCAGCGCGAAGGCCGCTGCCGCCTACGCCTATAACTGGCCCGGTGACCGCCTCCAGGTAAAAGAGCAATCCGCAGAGCAAGCCCTGCGCCTGCTCCTCGAATATTTGGGGGAGGAATAAGGACCGCGCGCGGGCTTATGATGGGTCGAAAGTATTTTTACAATCCGAAATATCAAATTCGGCCAATCATCAGGATATGGTAATAAATGGAAGCGATTGAAGTAACCGCAAAGATCGACGAGAGCGGCAAGGTTTATCCGCTGCACTTTCACTGGCAGGGGCAGAATTACCCGGTCATCTCCACCGGGCGGCAGTGGGCGGACGCGGATGGGCGCCATGTGCTGGTCATGATTCCCGGCGAGCGCATATTTGAATTGCTTCTGCGCGCCGCGGATGGCATCTGGTATCTCCAGCCGCCTCCGGAGGGGCCAGCCTTTATTTAGGGTTCCTGCCTCTTGCGTACGGCATCACTGCCCAAGTCGCGAGCGCTCGATCTCAGCCACACTTTCATCCAGCTTGCGGAACAAAGGTCCCGGCTCGACCAGAGCCTGCCCTGCCTCTAACTGGCTGGGCTGCCAGGCGCCTGAGCGGCTGCCTGGGCGATAGCGCAGAACTTGATGGCTTCCCAGGCTATCCGCCACATCTGCAGTATATTGTTCCCCGAAAAGCGGATTCCGGTAACCCAGGTAAACATGCAGCCTCTCGGAGCTGAACGGCAAGAATGGGGAGAGCAGGATTTTTAGCGAGTCAATCGCCCGCAGAGCCACGTAAATCGTAGTCGCAGCAGCCGGTCGGTCCGCCTTGATCGCATGCCAGGGGGCTTGCTGGTCCAGATATTTATTCACCTCGCCCGCCAGGCGCATACATTCTGCCAGTGCAGCCCGCAAATGCACTGCATCCAGGTGCGCGCCGACCGCAGCAAAGCCAGTTTCGACCGCGGCTTGCAGCTCTATGTCAGCTGGTCTCAATTCACCCGGTGCCGGCACCCTGCCTTCCCAGTTGCGGTATGCGAAGGAGAGCACCCGGTTAGCCAGGTTGCCCCAGGTAGCGACCAGCTCATCGTTATTCCGGCGGACGAAATCCTGCCAGTCCCAGTCGGTATCCTTACTCTCCGGCATGTTCACAGTCAGGTAATAGCGCAAAGGATCAGGGTCGTAGCGGCTGAGGAAATCCAGCCCCCACACTGCCCAGTTGCGGCTGCCGGATATCTTCTGCCCCTCCAGGTTCATGAATTCATTGGCGGGGATATCGTAGGGCAAAGTCAACCGGGCAGCTCGCTCTTCAAAGATCTCGTTGAATGCTACTCCCGAGCCGATCAGCTGGCCCGGCCAGATCACCGCGTGGAACGGGATGTTATCTTTGCCGATAAAATAATAAGCGCGCGCCTCCGGGTTGTTCCACCACTGGTGCCAGGCGTCCGGCGTGCCGTTTAACTGCGCCCATTCGACGGCGGCTGAGAGGTAGCCGATGACTGCCTCGAACCAGACGTAAAGGCATTTGCCCTCCCAATTTTCGACCGGCACCGGGATGCCCCAGTCGAGGTCGCGCGTAATCGCCCGTCCGTGCAGGCTGTCTGCCTGGATTTGACCCAGGGATTGGCGCAGTACGTTCGGGCGGAGATGGTCCTCCCGTTCCCGGAGGAATTCAACAATACCTGGCTGCAGTTTGCCCAAATCCAGGTAGAAGTGCTCCGTCTCGCGCAGCTCGGGGACTGTGCCATCGATCTTAGAGCGGGGGTTGATCAGCTGCGTGGCTTCCAGCAGGCTGCCGCAGTTATCGCATTGATCGCCGCGGGCGTTGGCAAAGCCGCAGATGTAGCAGGTCCCTTCGACGTAGCGGTCCGGCAGGAAGCGCCCTTGCGATGGAGCGTACCACTGCGCCTGGCGTTCGGTATACAGCAAACCGTTTTCCCGCAGCGCCATGAAAATGGATTGGGATACCTTAAAGTGGGTGTCGGTGTGCGTGCTGGTAAACAGGTCGTAGCTCAATCCCAGCTTTTGATAAAGGTCCAAAAAGGTTGCATGGTAGCTTTGATACACTTCATACGGCGTCGTTCCCTGGGCATCTGCTTTAACGGTTACCGGAGTACCATGCGCATCCGAGCCGGAGACCATGATCACCTGGTTGCCGATCAAACGCTGGTAGCGCGTAAAGATATCCGCCGGGAGATAGGACCCGGTGATATTCCCTACGTGGATTTCAGAATTGGCATACGGCCAGGCTACCGCCACTAAGATGTACTCCGCCATGCTGACCTCCGTCATCGAATTTGCCTCTCCTCGCACAGAAAGGCTGCGTGGAGTGCAGGGTCAAAAAAAGAAAAGGCTGTCCACGTTTGGACAGCCCTCAGTTCAATCTCCTGGCAATTTAACCTTGCCTTGTACTGAATGCCATCCGGTCCGGCAGACATGCTAAGAGGGGCATGCTGCCCACTCTGTCCATCCGGCAGGAGCTGCAGCCAAGTGCAGGTAAACTGGTCCCAGCCATTCTCAATTCCCGTCCTAAAGGTTACGTTAGTATCTATCCGAAAATGGATGGGAGAACCGATTTTGTGGTATGTGCGGCTTCGCCGCACACACCACAAAATCGGAACCCTCCGTATTTTCGGACAGGTTCTTAGTCTAAAACGGCTGGATGGTTTTGTCAAGGAAAGGAATTATATCTGTTGATGTTCAGAGAAAGGGGCAGCCCCGCTTAGAGCAGCGATTTTAATACACTCAGGCGAGGATCGATGTCTTCATCCTCATGATGGCAGGTCTTCTCGTTCTGGTTATCACCGCACACCGGGCACAACCCCTTGCAGCCCGGGCGGCAAATTGGGCTGGTGGGGAAAGCCAGGAGCAGTTCGTCGCGCAATGGAGGGGATAGATCGAGCTGGCCCGTCTCTGGCAGCAGCAAACCGGATTCGCTGACCGTCTTTGGAGAGAATGCGTACAGGTCTGTAAACCCCGTATTGATCTCCTCCGAGAAATCGTCCAGGCAGCGGCTGCATTCCAGCAATACCCGGGCATGTGCCTGCACCTGGACGAGGAGACCCTGCGCAGTGCGCGTAATGCGCGCCATTCCATACAGGTCTTCCACATCCAGGTCGGGGGGTAAATGTATCCGCGGAGCTTCCAGCGGGAAATCGCGGATAAATCCAACCGGCTGGTTGATGATAAAACCGACATTGAGCTTGAGCAAGTTACGCGGGGTAGACACGGCTTGAAAGGGGGTCCGTAATGGTTCTGAAAAAGCCGAGACGGTGGTGTGGGATACTGGCTAGCGGATGGGCTTATCCTGGCGTTGTATAAACAAATTCTGATATGATTGCCGTCGGGAAAATTATAACATAAGCAAACCGCATTGGATTTACTCACCAGAATCGGAGAAAACTAAAAATGGGCAGCGGGCTGTGAAACCGCTATTAATTGCCACAAACAATCCTGGCAAGATCATCGAGATCGAATCCGTGCTCAAACCGCATGGGATCCCCTTGCTCACTCCGCAGCAGGCCGGTATAAGCCTGGAAGTCGAGGAGGATGGCTCGACCTATCGTGAGAACGCGGGGCGCAAGGCAGTTGCGTTTGCCCTGGCTTCCGGTCTGACCAGCCTGGCAGATGACACCGGTCTCGAGGTTGAGCTGCTCGATGGTCGTCCAGGGCTGCGCTCGGCGCGTTTCTCTCCCCTGCTGGATGCCAGCGACGCTGACCGGCGCGCCCATTTATTGGAGCTCCTCAGCCCGCTGCCGCGTCCCTGGTTGGCAAGCTTTCGCGCCACAATCGCCATCGTCGAGCCGCACGAATGGCAAGCCCAGGGAGTTATCCACTTCAGCGAAGGAACGTGTGCGGGTGAAATAGTCCCTGAAGAGCGAGGGGAGAACGGGTTCGGCTACGATCGCATTTTCCAGGTCGCCGGCCTGGGTCAGACGTTGGCCGAGCTCAGCCTGCAGGAGAAAAACAGCCTCAGTCACCGGGGACGTGCAGTGCAAGCTGCCGTTCCACTGCTCAACACAATTTTGAAAGGTTTTTAGCTAAATTGTGCAACAATCTTTACAATAAGTCTTATGATGGGAGCGATGCGCGCTCAAAAGCCGATCTATTTTACCGATTGGCTGGTGACGATCGTGCGCTGGCTGCTGCTGCTCAGCCTGGCGCTTGCCTCCGGCTGGGGTCACACCCTTTCGCTGCCGATGATCTGGGTATTGCTCATCGCGGCTCTCTGCAATATCACCCTCGTCATCTTGAATACGCTCAACCGCCGGATGACCTCCCTGCCGTTCATCTCCGTGCTCTTAGACTATTGCACCGCCATGCTGATCTTCTACCTGAGCGGCGGGCTGTCTGGCAACCTTCTATGGGCCAGCCTGCTGCCGCTCATTTCCGCCAGTCTCTATTTCGGGTGGCGTGGGACGCTATCGATAACCCTGGCGAACACGCTTGGCTTAAGCGTACTGGCCCTGAACAATGCCTCGCTCAACGCGGTCATGGCGATGATCGTGATCATTATCCCGGTCTTTGCTTTGATCGGCTTGCTCTTCAGCGAGCTGCACCATCGCATGCTCCAGCGCGTCACCTCCAGCCAGAAAGCCCAAGAATCAGCCCGCGAGGCTGCTGAGCGCACGGAAACTTCCCGCCGCCACGCAATCTTTTCAATGATTTCCAATTTGAGCGCTTCACTGAACTACGAGCGCGTCCTGGATATGGCTTTGGACGTAAGCCTGAGCGCCCTGGCGACCTTCGACGCGCAGGCTGATCAGACGGCATGTGCGATCTTGCTGTTCTCCGAGAGCGAGAAGAACGGCACCCTGCTCAAGATCGGCTCTTCCCGCCGTCTCCCCCTCTGACCAGCGCATCACCTTGCCCGGTCGCCGGGGACTCCTTGGGCGAACGATCGACGCCGGGACTCCGCAGACCGATCAAAACCTGGCAGGCGATATCGAGCTCAACCGGTTTATTGGACTCAGCACCTGCCTGAGCGCGTACTGCATTCCGGTGCGGGATGGCCGCGACACCTATGGCGTGCTGCTCTATGCGCATCCGGACCCGGCATATTTCACCCTGGAGCGCCGCGATGTCCTGGAGACCGTCGGGAACCAGATCAATATCGCCATCCAGAATTCGCACCTCTACCGCGACCTGGAATTGGAAAAAGAGCGCATGCTCTCGATCCAGGAAGAAGCGCGGATCAAGATCGCCCGCGATTTGCACGATGGGCCAACCCAGTCGGTATCTGCCATTGCCATGCGGGTGAACTTTGCTCGCCGCCTTTTGGAAAGGGACCCGAAGGCAACCGCAGAAGAGCTCTTTAAAATTGAGGAGCTGGCGCGGCGCACTACCAAGGAAATCCGCCATATGCTGTTCACACTGCGCCCCCTGGTCCTGGAATCCCAGGGATTGGTCTCCGCTCTGAACTCAATGGCTGAAAAGATGCAGGATACGTATAATCAGAATGTGGTCATCGAAGCGGACCCCGACCTGGTTGAAAACCTGGAGATGAGCCGGCAGACCGTCGCCTTTTACATCGCCGAGGAGGCGGTCAACAACGCCCGCAAGCACGCCAAAGCGGATCACATCTGGGTGAGGCTCAAGCCCGTCCAGGGCGATCTGGCGCTGCTGGAAATCGCGGATGACGGGGTCGGCTTCGATCTGCGCGCAGTCGATGATAACTATGAGAGCCGGGGCAGCCTGGGATTGGTCAATATGCGCGAGCGCGCCGACCTGGTGAACGGTGTGATCCACATCGAATCCTGCCCGGGTCAGGGCACCCGCATCCAGGTCGCCATCCCACTGACCGAGCAGGCTGCAGACCGCATCCGGCAAGGTAAGTGATGGATTCCGCACCAGGCCGGCAGAAGCCGCTGCGCCTGGGGGCTGTTCTCCTCGGCATAATCTTCTTTATCTGGCTGCCATTTGAAGATCAGGGATTATCGTTGATATTCCTGTATGCCCTGGCAGTTTCGACCCTGCTCGGGTTCTATGTCTACCAGCGCTGGCAGGCGGGTCCCGCACGCCTGTGGAAAGCCGCCCTCTGTGGATGCCTTGCCGGCGCGCTCGTGACCCCGCTTATTTTGCTGATCCTGGCAATCAAAGCCGGCGTCCACGGTCATGCGGTTCCGGAAAGCGCCGCCAGTGAATTAACCGGCATTCTCTGGCTCACCCCGCTGTGGATGCTCGCCGGCGGGCTGGTCGGGGCAGGCCTGGGCGTGTTGGGTCAAAAATAAGCTGTGCCTGCCGCGGCCGGTCACCTTGTGTTTTTCGCCTGGAATAGGTATAATCTGCGCCACATGGGCGGTTAGCTCAGTTGGTTAGAGCATTGCGTTGACATCGCAAAGGTCGTAGGTTCGAGTCCTATACCGCCCACCTGCCGAGCTTGTCAATTACGACCAATTTAGTTATAATCCTGTCACATAAATAGCGGCGCTGACCGGGACGAGTAGCCGGCAGCTGGATCTGCCAGGGAGAGGAGACGATAGACTGAGAGTCTCCTTCAGGGACCAGCCGGAGAAAACCACCCGCGAGCCTGCACCGGAAAAAGCTGAAGCGTAAGTTTCAGCTTAAGTATGGGAAACGGATAGCCCCGTTACCGGCTCAATGAGATGGACAGACCGTTCTTCTGTCCAATCTGGGTGGAACCGCGTGAGCCTGAACACTCTCGCCCCAGCAGGGCGAGAGTGTTTTTATTTCCGGTCGATGCTCTCGCCGCAAGCTACCCTGACCGGGAGGAGGCTTGATATGGCTGAAAAGAAGCACGCACGTTACGAAGACAGCGACCTTTATCGCATCCGCCACTCCAGCGCGCACGTCATGGCTCAGGCAGTCGTCGAGATGTTCCCGCAAGCCAAGTACACCATCGGACCGCCGATCGAGGACGGCTTTTACTACGATTTCGACCTGCCGCGCAGCCTGACCCCGCAGGACCTGGAGGCGATCGAGGCGCGCATGCGCGCAGATCATCGCCGGGGATTACACCTTCCAAAAAAAGGTGTTGCCCCCGGAGGAGGCGCGCGAGATCTTCAAGGACCAGCCCTACAAGCTCGAGCTGATCGCCGGGCTGGAGCAAGGCGGCTTCGACGAATACGGCAACCCGCTGGCAGAAAAACCCGAGATCTCGATCTATACCCACGATGATTTCGTCGATCTTTGCCGCGGTCCGCACGTCGCCAATACCGGCGAGATCAACCCGGATGCCGTCAAGCTGCTCAGCGTCGCCGGCGCGTACTGGCGCGGCGATGAGAAAAACGCCATGCTCCAGCGCATCTACGGCACCGCCTGGCACTCGCCAGCCGAGCTGGAAGAATACCTGTGGCGGCTGGAAGAAGCCAAAAAACGCGACCACCGCAAGCTTGGCAAGGAGCTGGGCCTGTTTTACTTCTCGGAGGATATCGGTCCGGGTTTGCCGCTGTTCTCCCCCAAAGGGGAGATGCTGCGCTTTCTGATGGAGGGCTACGTACGCCAGGTGCAGACCCGCTATGGCTACCAGCACGTCTGGACAGGTCACCTGGTCAAGGAGGAGCTCTATCACAAGTCGGGGCATTACGAAAACTACAAAGAGGCCATGTTCCCGCCCATTGTGGACGAGCACGTGAACTACCGCCTGAAACCGATGAACTGCCCCAGTCACATGACCCTCTACAAAGAGATGGGGTTGCATTCTTATCGAGACCTGCCCCTGCGCTTTTCGGAGTTTGCCACGCTCTACCGCTACGAGAAGACCGGCGAGCTGACCGGGCTATCCCGGGTGCGCGCCCTGACCCAGGACGATAGCCACATCTTCTGCACCGAAGAGCAGATCGGCAGCGAATTTGCCCTGGCCCTGGCGCTGATCCAGGAAGTGCTCACTCGCTATAACTTCAGCGACTACCAGGTGCGCCTCTCGCTGCGTGGGGCTGGCGGAAAATACGTCCAGGACGATGAGAAGTGGACGAAAGCAGAGGCTGCCCTGCGAGCTGCGCTGGATGCGTCGGGGATCGATTATTACGAGGCGACCGGTGAAGCAGCATTCTACGGGCCGAAAGCAGATTTCTTGGCCAAAGACGTGCTCGGACGCGAATGGCAGCTCTCCACCATCCAGGTCGATTTCATCCAGCCAGCCCGCCTGGGTCTGACCTACATCGGAGAGGACGGTCAGGAGCATACCCCGGTTGTCGTGCACCGGGCAGTGACCGGCACCACAGAGCGCTTCATGGCTACCATCATCGAGCAATACGCCGGGGCGTTTCCGGTATGGCTGGCTCCGGTGCAGGGTGTGCTGATCCCGATCGCCGACCGGCACCTGCCCTACGCGCAGGAAGTCGCCCGGCAGCTCGGAGAGGCCGGCTTGCGCGTGGAGGTGGATGAGCGCAGCGAGCGCATGAACGCCAAGATCCGCGATGCCCAGAACCAAAAAATCCCGTACATGCTGGTAGTTGGGGATCGGGAAGCGGAAAGCGGGCAGGTGGCTCTGCGCTTGCGCAACGGTGAAAATCCAGGGGCGCTGCCCCTGGAGGCTTTCATCGCCAAAGCCCGCCAGGATATCCAGGAAGGGATTTGAACGAAGTATGAGATAATCAGTTGACGATTCACCCAATCTTTGGTATCATGCACGCCGAAGGCCATAGGCCTATTTTTTTCGTTTTAATCGACATAAGTCTAAGGAGTGACATATCAGCGCAGCCAATTACCGCGTAAATGATGCAATCCGTGTCCCGGAAGTCCGCCTGATCGGTCCTAACGGCGAAAACATTGGGGTAGTTACAATCGAACAAGCCCAACAAGTAGCCCAAGATGCTGAACTAGACCTGGTAGAGGTCGCCCCCAACTCAGAACCACCCGTGTGCCGGGTAATGGACTTCGGCAAGTTCGTTTATGAACGAGCCAAGAAAGAAAAAGAAGCCCGCAAGGCCCAGACGAAGATCGAAGTAAAAGAGATTCGCCTGCGACCAAAGACCAACGATCACCATCGCTACCTGAAAATACGGGACGCACGCCGGTGGCTCGAAAGCGGGATGAAAGTAAAAGTACGCATCAAATTTCGCGGCAGGGAAATCAGCTTCCCGGAAATTGCGCTCGGTGACTTAAAAGAGATTGCTGAAGAGCTATCCGATATAGCGATCATCGAACAGGCGCCAGGTCTGGAAGGCCGTACCATGCTGATGGTGCTGGCTCCCGGCAAGCCTGCCAAGAAAAAATAACGAGCCTGCGCTGAATTTCAATCTTTTCGTCAGTCGAGAGATCCGCGGATGCTCACAGTCCGCGGAATTTTATGTGAGAGGTTTTAGCTGTGCCACGCAAACAATCGCAAGGGAAGTACAAGATCAAGACGCATAAGGCGACTTCCAAACGCTTTGGGATTACCGCAACGGGAATTGTGGTGCGCACAAAAGGTGGTAAAAGCCACCTGCGCCGGCGCACGCCCAAACGCACCAAGCGCCAGTTCGCCGAGATGCAAACCGTCCAGGGGCGCGGGATCGTCAAGCGCGTTAAGCGTCTGGCGCCTTACCTGGATAAAGCTGGCTGATTTGGCAGCGGAATTTACCGCCGATCGTACAGGATTCCCAGGTAACTGGGAGCCTGCACATTTCATTCACTAGGGCAGCTGCTGGGTGCGTGCAACAGGCAAATATGTGCCTGGCGCCCAGGGGTTCGCAGGAGAGTAATCTATGGCTCGTGTAAAAACCGGTCCTTACCGACACCGACATCATAAGAAAATTCTGAAAATCACCAAGGGGCAGTTCGGCACCCGCCACCGCCTTTACCGGCGAGCAAACGAAGCGATGCTGAAAAGTCTCTGGTATGCTACCCGGGATCGCCGCGCTCGCAAGCGTGACCTGCGCAAGTTATGGATCGTGCGCATCAACGCGGCTGCCCGGATTAATGGCACTTCTTACAGCCGGCTGATCCACGGGATGAAGACCAGGCAGATCATCATCAACCGCAAGATGCTGGCTGATCTCGCCGTGCGGGATCCGCAGGCATTCACCGCGGTCGTTGCTCAAGCCCAATCCTGACCATACATCAGGCGCGAGTGGGAGAGAGCTGTGAGCTGGGAAATCCCTGCTGGCAGCTCGTGTTTGCTTCCCTGGAGGGGAAACCGGCAGGGCGTGTAGTATAATCCGCACTGGTAGAGGTATGCATGGCTAAAAGGAAAGATATCCAGTCGATGCCTGGGGGTGGGGGTGTCTTTAACGATATTTCGAACTATTTCAAGCTGGTCTTCCGCTTAATGACTGACCGGCGCGTCAGCCCTTTTAAAAATCCTCCCGGTAGGTACCCTGGTCTATTTCATTATTCCTGACCTGGTGCCAGGACCGGTCGACGACGCAGTCATCATCTGGATGGGCACCTATCTGTTTGTAGAGCTCTGCCCGCCTGAGGTCGTCGCTGAACATCGCGCAGCTTTGGATAATATCATCCCGAGCACCGCCCACGATCCCAAGCCTGACGATGATCAGGAAGAAGTGATCGAGGGGGAATTTCACGAAGTCGACCCCAAATAAGTTCCTTCAACCTCACCACCGGTTGAGGAGTATATACAATATGCGCCGCCTGAGTTTGTTGCTATTTGCCATGCTTTTGGTCGCCTGCAGCCAGGCAGCTCCGCTTACACCCAGCCCGACAAGCTTTGCCAGCCTCCCGCCGCCGCAGATTACACAGGCGACAAGCACAGCTGCTCCCCTCCCTACGGATACACCTGCACCGAGCCCGACCGCTACTGCGACCAGCCTGCCGCCCACCCTGACCAGTACACCTGCACCGGCGATCACCGGTTTCCCAAATCCGGATGCGTTCACCTGGCGGTTAGTCTCCAGCGAGCTCCGCTCGCCGCTTGGAATCGCCAATGACGGTGATCCTCAGCGCCTGTATGTAGTCGAGCAAGCCGGGCGCATCCGCCTGATCGAAAACGGCCAGCTGCAGCCTCAGCCCTTCCTGGATATCCGAGACAGGATCACCGCGGGTGGAGAACGCGGCCTGCTGGGTTTGGCATTCCATCCAAGCTATCCGGATAACGGCTTTTTCTACGTAAACTATACCGACCTGGACGGTAATACCGTCATTGCCCGCTACTCAGCAAACCCCAAGGATCCCAGCCAGGCTGATCCCGAGAGTGAGCAGCGTCTTTTCCACATCAATCAGCCGTATCCCAACCATAACGGTGGAGCGCTGGCATTCGGTCCGGATGGCTACCTGTATATCGGTCTGGGTGATGGAGGCTCACAAGGCGACCCCCATGGGAATGGGCAATCCTTGAACGCTTTCCTCGGGAAAATATTAAGAGTGGATGTAAACTCCCCCGCAGGCTACAGCATCCCGCCTGACAATCCCTTTGCCGGCGGCAGCGGGAAACCGGAGATTTGGGCTTACGGATTGCGCAATCCCTGGCGGATCTCGTTCGACCGCCAGACTGGCGACTTATTTATCGGCGATGTCGGTCAAAACACTTTCGAAGAGGTCGACGTCCAGCCAGGCACCAGTCACGGCGGTGAGAATTACGGCTGGAATATTATGGAAGGCTTTTCATGCTACCGGCAGAACAACTGCAACCAGGCAGGGCTTACTCTACCGGTACATGACTACTCCCACCAGAACGGGCGTTGTTCGATATCCGGGGGAGTTGTCGTGCGCGACCCATCCTTGCCGGAGTGGCAAGGAATCTATCTGTTCGGCGATTACTGCAGTGGAGAGGTAGGCGGGTTGTTCCCTGCAAAGGATTCGAGCGGTCAGCCGAGCTGGAATCCAGCCTGGCTCTTTTCTGGTCTGGGTTCGATCAGCTCGTTCGGCGAAGGCGCCTCTGGCGAGATTTATTTAGCCGACCTGAATGGCAATTTATACCAGCTGGCTAGAAAATGAGACAAATTCCGGTTGTCGACCCCGCGGTTTACCAGGCCAGACGGCGCAAATCTGGTTTGGTCTTCGGCTTGTTGTGCGGGCTTGCGTTTGCCGTTGCCACCTGGGGGATCGATGGTCTCCTGCTCAGCCAGTCGCACGCCTACCTGCCCTGGTTCAAATTCCTGATTGGGATCGTGATTTGCGCCGGTTTGGGCGCTCTCACTGGCTGGATCGCTGCCAAAATGGACAACGCCTTGCTGTCAGCCTTCTTCTGGCTGGTAACTGCCGGGCTATTCTCCGTACTGACGGGCTGGTTATCCTATTCAGGCACCCAAACAGCTCTCAAATATTTCCTGCCGCAAATCGCAGGGCAGGTCAGTTATAACCCCACGGTTGCGGCGAATTTCCGCATTGGGTTCGCTTTCCTGGGGGTTGGCCTGGCAGGGGTCATCGTCGGATTTATCGAGCTGCCCCTGGTAGATACCGCAGCGACTTCTGCCTCCCGGTTTTCGCGCTGGCTGGCTTTAAGCGTTGGGGTACCTGTCTTTTTGCTGGCAGGGATTGCGGCGACAGATGGGCTGATCAACGCGCCGCTGCGCGCTCCGATCGTCGCCATGCATGACCTGCTGCAGTTTGCCCAGGCGAACCAGGGGAAAAAGCTCGAGAGCAGTGTGATCAGGGAGACGCACTACGCTGCATTGAACGCCTTGGGAGACGAAATCTACCAGCCGTACCGCATGGCGCTCAAAAGCTACGACGATACTTTTTCCCAGGTGAATGTGCTGGTCGCGTTCAAGGATGGCATGGCAGTGTGCTCCGTTTACGTGGGTACCCCGAGCTACTGCCAGCCTGGCGTTGGAGGAACGCAAAGCCAGTCCCAACCGGAAGCCGTTACCAGTCCGACCAATCTCACTCAGGTTACGCCCTACCCCGACCCAAGCAACGGTTGCAACCTCTTCCCAGGTCAATGCTACAAGTACGTCAGCGCCTTCCAGCACGTCGCTGGAGACAGATTTCTCGCAGGATACGGCGCTCCTGCCCGAATTTCAGTCCGATATTCAAGCCTTGAATGGACTCAATACGTACGACCTGAGCGTCAAGATCGACCCAGAACAGCTAACCCTCAATGGGCAAATGTCGCTGGATTACACGAACCAGGAAACCGTCCCCCTGGACCGGCTGTATTTCCACCTGCTTCCTAACGGGCACAGCAGCTACGGGAACGGCTCGTTAACTGTACAGGATATCCGTGTAGATGGAGCTCCTATAACAGCAACCCTCTCCGCAGGCGATACGATCCTGGAAGTACCTTTACCGCAGACCCTTCAGCCGGGCCAAAGCGCCAGGATTGAGATGGGCTTCAACGGTCAGGTGCCCGTGGATTTTGGCGGGGACCAGAGTCCCGATGGCTATGGCATCTACAACTACTCGTCCGGCGTGCTGGCGCTATCAGGGTGGTACCCGATCCTCGCCGTCTACGATGACCAGGGCTGGAACCTGGACGGAGTCTCTGCTATTGGAGATTCAGTCTACAGCGACATGGCGTTTTACCGGGTGAACATGGAGACCCCGCAAGACCAGGTGGTGGCAGCCACCGGAGTCAAAGCCGCCTCCCAAGCCAGCGCGGGGATTGCAAGCTCTGAATATATCAGCGGTCCGGTGCGGGATTTCCTCATCATGATGAGCCCCGATTTCCAGGTAAGCAGCCAGATGGTAGACGGCACACAGGTCAACTCCTATTTCTTGCCGGGGAATCAAGCCGCCGGCGAGATCGTGAAGTCGATTGCCAGTGACTCGCTATCGATCTACAATGCAAAGTTCGGCAGATATCCCTACCGGGAGCTGGACGTCGTTGAATCGCCCATGCGCAATGCCAGCGGAGTTGAGTTTCCCGGCATCGTAATGATCGGCAGCGATGAATATAAGGACCCGGCTCAACCTGCTCTGGCAGTCACGGTTGCCCACGAGGTTGCTCATCAATGGTGGTACAACCTGGTGGGCAACGACGTCTTCGAAGAGCCCTGGCTGGACGAAGCCCTGGCGAGCTTTACCTCCAGCCTGTATCTTGAGCAAAAAGAAGGCATACAGGGATACATTGGATTGTTTGATTACTTCCGCAATCGCTATAGTAAAGCCCGGGAGAACGGCGAGGACGACCAGGTAACCCAGACCCTGGCGCACTTCGAGAGCCTGCCCGACCGTGGCGTGTATGGAGCGATCGTCTATGCTAAAGGCGCCTTGTTCTTCTCGGCGCTCCGCCAGGAGATCGGCGACCAGGCGTTCTTCCAGGCTTTGCAGGATTATTTCAAAAGCGAGCGCTACCAGATCTCATCCGCTCCGCAGCTGCTGGATGCTTTTGAAGCTGCTTCTGGGCGCCAGCTGGATGACTTCTACCAGCAGTGGCTGTACTCACCCCAGCCTTGACCGGCTGCTGATCCAAAAGCGACGGAGATACTATGCTAAAAGCGACGAACGGGATAAAACCGAGATTGCGCTTCCTGGTTGGCATCGCATTACTGGTGTTCTGGCTGCTTGCCTGCCAGATGAGTGTAGTGCCAACGGCAATCGCGTCGCCTGTTCCGCAGGTACCCACCGCCAGCCTGCTGCCATCCGCGACCATTCCCAGCTTGCCCAGTCCAATTCCCAGCTTCAGCCCATTGCCCGTCGCCAGCGCGACCGTCACGGTGGCTCTGCCGTTTACCCCCGTCCAATCACCTGTCCCTCCTGTGCGCTTCGCCGTGATCGGCGATTACGGCGCGGGCGGTCCTCCCGAAGCGCAGGTCGCTGCGCTGGTAGCGAACTGGAACCCCGATTTCGTCATTACGGTCGGCGATAACAACTACCCATCCGGCTCAGCAGCGAGCATCGATGACAACATTGGGCAGTTTTATCACTCCTTCATTGAGCCGTATAAGGGGAATTACGGGAATGGAGCGGAACAAAATCGGTTTTTCCCAACGCTAGGAAACCATGATTGGGATACTCCCGGGGCAAAACCCTACCTAAACTATTTCACCCTGCCCGGCAATGAGCGCTATTACGACTTCTTCTGGGGTCCGCTGCAGTTCTTCGCAGTAGACAGCGACTCGCGCGAGCCCGACGGCGTATCCAGCAGCTCGCCCCAGGCAGCCTGGCTGCAGGAGCGGCTTGCCAGCTCTACCGCACCGTGGAAGATCGTCTATTTCCACCACGCCCCATACTCCTCCGGCACCCACGGTCCCACGACCTGGATGCAATGGCCTTTTAAAGAATGGGGAGCATCGGTTGTCCTGAGCGGTCACGATCACACCTACGAGCGGCTGGAGATCGACGGTCTCCCGTATATCATCGATGGGATTGGTGGGAATGGGCGCTACGAGTTTCAGCACGATATGCCGGGCAGCCAGGTGCGTTACAACGAGAACTACGGCGCACTGCTGGTGGAGGCGACGCCAGATCAGATTACTTTCCAGTTTTTTAATGTTGCGGGGAAGCTAATCGACACGCTTCAGCTGAAGAAATAATATTAATAGCCCCTCCGAAAGTACGAGTAGGTTCCCATCCACTTTCGGATAGATACTAAGGCTTATTGCGGTTCGCTTAGAGGACCGCTGCTTTTTTAATACCGGCCGCGCGTTACCGGTTCATCGGGTTGCGGCAGCTGCTTCTCGGCGACCGGGGTTATCTTGACCGCGCAGGCCTTAAACTCTGGGATTTTAGCCTGCGGATCGAGCGCATCAATCGTCAGCAAATTCGCCGCCGCCTCGGCAAAATGAAAAGGTATGAACACCACCCCGGCAGAGGTTTTCTCGGATACCTTGGCCCGCAGGATGATCGCGCCGCGCCGCGAAGCCACCTCAACCATCTGCTGGTCTTGCACCCCCGCCAGAGCGGCGTCCGCCGGATGGAGACTCACTTCGGCCTGCGGGTACAGCTCATCGAGCTTGGAATTGCGCGTCATCGTCCCGCCGTGCCAGTGTTCCAGCAAGCGCCCGGTGGTAAGGATGAATGGATATTCATCATCCGGCAGCTCGACGCTGGGAATAAATTCCAGAGGAGTAAACTTGCCCCGCCCGCGCGGGAAAGTGTCTCCAAACAGGAATGGCGTTCCCGGATGCTGGTCGTCCCAGACCGGAACTTGCAGGCCGACCTTATCGATCCGCTCATAGGTGATCCCCGCATATTCGGGAACCACCTGGCAAAGCTCAGCCATTACTTCCGCAGGGTGCCGGTAGTCCCAATATGCGGTTCGCCCCCGGTCAAGGCGCGCCTCGATCCGTTTGGCGAGATCACAGATGATTTGCCAGTCGGGGCGTGACTGGCCGCGCGGAGGTAGAGCTGCTCGCACGCGCTGCACACGGCGGTCGGTATTGGTGAACGTGCCATCCTTCTCCGCCCAGGAGGTGGCAGGCAAAAACACATCCGCAAACGCGCCGGACTCGTTGATAAACATATCCTGGGCAACCAGGAACTCAAGCTGCTGCATGTGGTGGCGGGTGAGGTTCAGGTTCGGCTCGGACATCATCGGGTTCTCGCCCATGATATACAGGCTGCGTATTCCACCAGGGCGAGCATTGCCCAGGATCTCGGTGGTGGTCAGGCCGCGCTTCTGGCTCAGTCCACCCGGCTCGACGTTCCAGGCAGCCTCCCAGCGGGCAGCATTCGCGGGTTGGTCAACCAGCATATAACCCGGGTAATGGAAAGGCATGGCGCCCATATCCGACGCGCCTTGCACGTTGTTCTGCCCGCGGAGCGGGTTCAATCCGGTGCCTTCGCGACCGATATGACCGGTAAGGAACGCCAGGTGGATCAATGACAGGGCGCTGGCAGTGCCATTCGAGAGCTGGGAAATACCCATCCCCCAATAGATGGCGCCATTCTGGGCGCCGGCATACATGCGCGCCGCCTGGACGATCAAGTTCCGGTCCACCCCGGAGACGCTCTCGGCATATTCCGGGGTAAATTTCTCCAGGGATTCGAGAAAGTCCTGGTAGCCTTCCGTGCGCTCGGCGATGAACTGCTGGTTAACCAGACCTTCTTTGACGATCACGTGCGCCATCGCCGAGAATACCGGAACGTTGGTGCCCGGAATGCACGGGCAGCCACAAAGCGGCAAAATCGACCAGCTCCAACCGGCGGGGATCGATGACGATCATCTTGGCGCCGTACTTCTCCACGGCAGCCTTCATCTGCAGGGCGATAATGGGATGGTTTTCAGTGGTGTTCGAGCCAGTGACGATAAAACAATCCGCCTGGATGACCTCGGCAGCCGTATTGCTCATCGCCGAAGAGCCGAGCGCCTGCTGCAGCGCAACAACCGAGCCGGCATGGCACAGGCGGGTGCAGTGATCGATGTTGTTGGTGCGGAACATTGTGCGGAACATCTTTTGGAGCAGGTAATTATCTTCGTTCGTAGCCTTGGCGCACAGGTAGGCCGCAAGTGCGTCTGGACCACTGCGCCGGTAAATTTCAACCAACCGGTCGGCAACGTAGTCCAGGGCTTCATCCCAGGTTGCCTCGCGCCATTCCGCGAGGTCGAAAGCCTGCTGGCGCTCGCCTGCTTTCTGTTCTTGAATGCGGATCAGCGGCGTGGTTACCCGCCTTTTGTGGTAGATGAAATCGTACCCGAAGCGCCCCTTGACGCACAGATTCCCGTGGTTGACGACGCTATCGAAGGGCGAGGTAACCCGGTAGATAAAATCGTCTTTCAGATGCAGCTCTAAATTGCAGCCAACTCCGCAGTACGGGCAGGTCGTGGAAACAATCCGGTCAGGTTCGAGCATAATTACTGCCCTTTTCTCCTTCTCTCGGTACGGGTTACCTGGAATACCTCATCCGGCGTCGCCCCTTGCTCGAGCAGCCATTCGCGCTTCGGCTTGAGCGCTCCGGTCGGGCAGACGCCCACACATTGCCCGCAGAAAACGCAGGATGTTTGAGGCATGGGTTTGTCAAAGAAGGTGCCGATCTGGGTGTCAAAACCGCGGTTGGTGAAATTGATGGCATACGTGTATTGGGCATCTTCGGCACAGACCTGCACGCAGCGCCAGCACAGGATGCATTTGGCATAATCGCGCACATACATCGGGTTGTCATCGATGACGGCTGGCGCCCGCCGCTCCGCCTCAGGGAAACGGGCCGGATCGGCTGAGTAATCATCCATCAGCGCATTAATTTCCGGGGATTCGCTCAGGTCGACCGTCGAGCTCAGCATTTCCAGGATCGTGCGCCGGCTGCGCGCGATTCGCTCGCCGTGAGTAGTGATGCGCATCCCCTCGCTCACCAATCCCACGCAAGCCGGCACCGGCAGGCGCACGCCTTCGACGTCGACGATACAGATGCGGCAGAGGGCATTCGCGGTGCAGGCATCGTGGAAGCAGATGGTCGGGATGCGGATGCCCAGCCTCTCGGCAGCCTTCAAGATCGTCATCCCAGATTCCACCGTGATAATGCGCCCGTCGATTGTAATGGTCACCTCTTCCGCCACAGCTTATGCGCCTCCATCCTGGTCGAACAGGTCGGGCCAGTTTTTCAATGCGCTCAGCACAGCACTGGCGGCAGTCTGCCCCAATCCGCAGAGTGAGGCATCTGTCATCGTCCAGCCAACATCCGCCAGGCGCTCAACATCCCCAGGCAAGGATTTCCCTGCAGCGCCTCGCTTCAAGATCTCATACTGGCGCTGCGTACCGAGCTGGCAGGGATAGCATTTCCCGCACGATTCGTGGGCAAAGAAGCGTCCCAGGCGGAGCAGTACATCCCGCAGATCCCGGTCCTGATTGAAGACCATCACCACACCCGAACCCAGCGGCAGACCGGCCTCACGCAGATCCTCGAACGTCAGTGGAATCTCCAGGTGACCGGGTGTGGCAAACGCGCCGGCTGCCCCACCCAGCAGGACCGCCTGCAGGGGCTGACCGCCTTTTACTCCACCCGCCTCAGAGCCGATCAGCTCGCCAAGGGTCACCCCGAAAGGTACTTCATAAAGCCCCGGTTGCTCTACATCGCCTGAGACGCAGAACAGCTTGCTCCCTGGCGATTTTGCCGTTCCTACTTCACGATAGGCAGCGCTGCCCTGGGCGAGGATCATAGGGACGTTGCACAGCGTCTCGACATTGTTGATGGCAGTCGGCTTGCCAAATAAGCCGTGCGTTGTGGGGAAAGGCGGCTTGACGCGGGGAAATCCGCGTTTCCCTTCGATCGATTCGAAGAGAGCGCTCTCTTCACCACAGATATAGGCGCCCGCTCCGCGGCGCAGCTCAACGTCAAAATTGTAATGACTGCCAAGCAGGTCATTTCCCAGATAGCCTGCCTGGCGGGCTTCATGGATTGCCTCGCTCACTACCTGGTAGGCATACGGGTATTCACCTCGGATGTAAATATAACCTCGCTGCGCACCGATCGCATAGCCTGCGATCAGCATGCCTTCCAGGATACGCTGTGGATCATCCTCCAGCAAGATCCGGTCTTTAAAGGTACCCGGCTCGGATTCATCCGCATTGCACACGATATATTTTTGGTCGCCGGTTGCGGCAGCCGCCCCAGCCCATTTTACCCCGGTAGGGAAAGCTGCCCCTCCCCTGCCGACCAGACCTGCATCCTGCACGCGCTGGATGACCGCCTGCGGGGTCAGGGATAATGCGGCGCGCAAGCCTGCGTAGCCGCCCTGCCGCAGGTACTCGTCCAGGGAGGTAGGACGCCCCTTACCGCAGCTTGCAGTGAGCCTGCGCACACTGCCAAATACCTGGTTCTGAGGGTGAGAAAACTCGGATGGATTTAATTTGGCCCCTTGTCCGGGGAAAACCTCCCCGAGCGCCGTCTCGCCCCAAAGCACCGCAGGGGCGTGGGTGCACAAACCAAGGCAGGGAGCGCGCTCCACTGTTAAATGGGGGGTTTCAGGGCTGCTGAAGCGCTGGCGCAGCTCAGCCAGCGTTTGCTCACCTCCCGCCAGAGCACACGCCGGGTCAGTGCATACCTGGATGACCGCCTCCCCTACCGGCTCGCGGTAAAGCATACTGTAGAAGTCGATCACCCCACCGATATCCGCCAGCGGGACGCCGAGCACCCTTCCAATCTCGGCTGCGGCAGGTTCAGGGATATACCCGTAGAGCGCCTGGGTGTGCAGCAATGCAGGCAATAATGCCGGGCGCCCACTGTGCAGCGATCCCTGGGAGATAGTTAACCAGCTCCGCCAGATCTAATTCAGACACAAATCCTCCACGATCGCTAGTATATCACCGTGCACAGCGAGGGGGGTAAGTAGCATCGAGAATATCGTACTTAGTGATTTGGACTAAGATTATCTAAATTAAGCGAAAATGAGCCTTGACATCCCATAGAATGCCATGGTAAACTCATCCCCGCCTTGAGCGACAATCAAGTAATGGAGAGGCGCATTTTATGAGCAAAGTATCGATCCAAGTAAAGGGGCAGCGCACCACCGTTAGCGGTGGTTTCGCTTTGCCTTGTCGTAGTGCGCCCGCTGATGGGTAAACTCCTGTCCACGAATTAGCAGCCACGGGTGCACTACAAAACCCGTGGCTTTTTTTACACAATTACCGACAGGCTACGGGCAATCCCGCAGCCTGTCGGTTTTTCAGGAGTATGACGATGTTCGGCACGAGTGGCGACGCAATTGTGGTCAATCAAGCATATAAAACCTTCGGCAGCACCGATTTCCCCGTGAGGGAACGCCTGGCTGGATTGCCTTTGCGCGGCGATAAACTTTACCGTCCGGTCAATGCCAGACCACGCGTGGTAGCTGTAGACCATGTTTCTTTCCGTGTCCCTCAAGGTCAGATCTTCGGGATTCTGGGACCCGGAGGCGCGGGGAAATCGACCCTGATCCGCATCCTGGCGACCCAGCTTCTGCCGGATGGCGGGGAGATTTTGATCTTTGGCTTCGATGTGGTGCGCCAGCCAGTCCAGGTGCAGCGCCTGATCAACCATCTTGCGGAAGATGCCAGCTTCTACAAGCAGCTCTCCGCAATGGATAACCTGGTCTACAAGGCACGCGGCTTTGGAATGGAGGAAGCCCAGGCGCGCAGCCAGTCCGAGGAAATCCTGGAGCGGCTGGGAATGGACGGGCAATCTCTCCTCAAGCCTATGGAGAGCCTCTCCCCTCCCCTGCAGCACCTGGTGGCGATCGCCGGATCGATCCTTTCCTGGCCGCGCTTGCTCCTCCTGGATGAGCCTACCGCAGACCTGGAGCCAGAAGCGAAACTCAAGGTGCAGAACTTCCTCAGCGAGCTGCGTGACCGCTTCGGCATGACTATTCTTATCACTACCCAGGACTCTCTCGAAGCGCATGAGCTGTGCGACCAGGTTGCTTTGCTTGAGCAGGGCAAAATCATTGGCATCGAAAAATCGGAGAGCCTGAGGGAATGGTTGAAATAAACGCCGAGGCGGTATTCCCCCTCCTCGGCGGAGAATTCCAGGATAGGAGATCGGAATGGGTATACAAGATCAGCTCTTTGTTGGCAATCAGGTGCGACTGACTCCCATCGACTACGACAAGGATCCGGAAGTCGTCGCCGGATGGACCCAGAAGGCGGACTATCTGCAGATGCTCGCTTTGGAGCCTGCCCGACCTCTCTCACCTGCCCAGGTAAAGAAAATGTTCGAAGGCATCGAAAAGGAGGCAGATGAGGAAAAAAACCTGTACTACTTCGCCGTCCGCAGCCTGGAGAGTGCAGAGCATCCCGAACGTCTGCTCGGTTTCTTACGGCTGTACTGGATCGAGTGGAATAACGGGGCGGGCTGGATCCAGCTCGGCATCGGCGACCCTGCCGACCGGCGGCAGGGCAACGGCACGGAGGCCCTTCATATGGGATTGCGCTTTGCCTTCAGCGAGCTTAACCTTTTCCGCCTGACCGCGATGATTCCGGAATATAACCCGGCAGCATTGCGCACCTTTGAAAAAGCCGGCTTCGTCAGGGAAGTATGCCAGCGTGAGGCCCTTTACCGCTTTGGACACCGTTGGGACCTGCACTTCTGGGGGCTCCTGCACGAGGACTGGGAAGCCCGGCATAACGAAATCTCAAGTCAGGCAAATGGCTAGCGAGAGGGTGGTCACAATGGACAGCAACCTATTCCAGGGCGATTTGGTGCGACTTTCCGTCGAAAATCCGCTGAACGAAGCTGAAGCGTATTACCGCTGGAACACGGGACAGCGAATACCACCGCTTAATGGATAGCGATGCCTACCAACCGCGCTCGCTCAAGCAGGCACAAACCTGGTTTGAGGAGAGGGCAGAGAAGCAAGATCCCAATGACTTCCTGTTCATGATCCATACATTACAAGAGGATCGCCTGATCGGATTTCTCGCTTTGTGGGGCACGCACTGGAACAACGGTTCCTGTACCGTGAGCATCGGAATCGGGGAGCGGGATTATTGGGGTAAAGGTTATGGCAGCGACGCCATGCGCCTGGGATTGGCTTATGCCTTCAGCGAGCTGAACCTCAGCCGGGTGAGCCTCTCGGTGCTGGATTACAACCAGCGGGCGATCCGCTCTTACCAAAAAGTGGGCTTCCGCCGGGAAGGAACCATCCGCCAGTACGTGCTGCGCGATAACCAGCGCTGGGATGTACACCACATGGGCATCCTGCGTTCCGAGTGGGTGGCTAACCAGGAACGAGCCGCTGTGTAAGTGCTCATCTACATAATGAATGATCGGATAAAGGTGCGGAAATGAGCGAAAATTTATTCAAGGGACAACTGGTCCGGTTGAGCGCTGAGGAACCCAAGGTTATAGCCGAAGCTTTCGTCCGTTGGCAGCGCGATTCGGAATATCACCGCCTGCTATCCAGCACCCCGACTGAGATTACCTCGATCCCCAGGGCGATTGAATGGGTAGAGAAGCTGCTAAACGAGAGAAAAGAACGGAGCTTTTACTTTGGCATCCGCACGCTGGAAGATGACCGCCTGATCGGCGATATGGCACTTGAGATTAACCTTTGGTCTCACGGCTATTCCTATGTGGGCATCGGCCTGGGAGAGCGCGAGGACTGGGGAAAAGGCTATGGCACAGATGCCATGCGCATCATGCTCCATTACGCATTCAACGAGCTCAACCTGCCCCGGGTGACCCTGGATGTATTCGAATACAACCCGCGCGCGGTTCGATCCTATGAGAAAGTCGGTTTTGTGCACGAAGGACGCGTCCGCCAGCTCCTGCGGCGGGAGGGCCGGCGTTGGGATTTGATCTACATGGGCATTACTCGCCAGGATTGGCTGGCGAATCAAGCAAACGCCTCCGAGCAGAAGGAATAATCTACGGAGAAAATATCCTTGCGGCAGGTCGTTTATCCAGTCGCATGGGTCGAGATAATAGGAGCTGCTATGCGCACTACACTGCTTTCTACAGAAATTACGATACCAGAGGCGCCGGCGCTGCCCGGTTTGCGCTTCCGCCTCTTCCGGGGCGCAGACGATTATGAGCAGATCGCAGCGGTGATCAATACTTCGCGCCAGGCAGATGGGATCGACAGCCTCGATACCGTGGAAGACGTTACCTGGCAGCTCGAAAGCCTGCCGAACTTCGATCCGTACCGGGACTGCATCTTCGCCGAAGTGGGCGGCAAAGTGATCGGTTATGGCCGCGTACACTGGTGGACGGAAAATGATGGCACGCGAGTCTATCATCACAGCGGCTCCATACTGCCTGAATGGCGGCGCAAAGGGCTTGGACGTGCCATGCTGCAATACAATGAGAATAGACTGCGTCAAATCGCCGACAAACAGCCTGGCGGTCATCCGGGCTGGCTGGATGCTTGGGCGCACGATGTTGAAACCGGTTATATTGCACTGCTGGAGGCGGGAGGTTACCAGCCCATGCGGCACTTCTACCTGATGGTCCGGCCCGACATGGAAGAAATCCCCGAAGCTCCACTTCCGGAGGGATTTGAGATCCGCCCTGTGGAGGACTGGCATATACCGTTGATCCATGCCGCCTCGCTGGAGGCTTTCAGAGACCACTGGGGTTCCAGCGACGAGGCTGAGCCAACCCTGCAAATGTGGATGGAACAACCCTGGTTCGATCCCAGTCTATGGCGGGTTGGCTGGTGCGGCGACCAGATCGCCGGGATGGTCATGGCCTATGTTATCGCAGAAGAGAACCGGGCATTCGAGCGCCAGCGCGGCTGGACGGAAAACATCTTCGTCCGCCGGCCATACCGGAAGCAAGGCCTGGCACGGGCGCTGCTGGTTGCGGCTCTGCATACGCTCAAAGAGGTTGGCATGCAGGAGGCAGCTCTTGGGGTCGATACTGAGAACCTGAGCGGAGCATTGCGGCTCTACGAAGGCGTCGGCTTCCGACCGCAGCAGCGTTTTACTGCATATCGCAAAATGGTGAAAATCTAGCCTGCCTGGGACATGCACAAGATGCAGAGATGGGTGGTCATCTGGGATTTAGGCGGCGTATTGCTGCGCACCGAGGACCGCCGGCCGCGCCAGCAGCTGGCTGAGCGCCTGGGCTTGAGTTATGCAGAGCTGGATGGGCTGGTCTTCGCCAGCCCATCTGCCACCGAAGCCGGTCTCGGGCACATTTCAGCCGAGGAGCACTGGCTGAACCTGTGCAAGCTCGCCGGGTGGTCGCCCCAGGACCTACCAGCTATCCAGCATGCCTTTTGGGGAGGCGACCGGTTGGATCTGGGGCTGGTTGATTACGTGCGCACCTTGCAGCGCAATTACCGCACCGCCCTGCTGAGCAACAACTGGAGCAACCTGCGCGCGCTAATATCGACCCGCTGGGGCATCGCCGATGCATTCGACGAGCTGTTTATCTCTGCCGAGGTCGGATTGGAAAAACCGGACGCACGCATCTACCAGCTCGTCCAGGAGAAGATGAAGATGCTCCCCGAGCAGGCAATTTTCATCGATGATTCCGGGGTGAATGTATCTGCCGCGCAGGCAGCCGGATGGACTGCGGTGCTGTTCTCGTCCGTAGAGCAAGCCACGACCGACTTGCAGAATTTGCTGGTGGGCGAGATTAATCCGGATCGAAAGGGGACTAAATAAAAATGAACCTTCCAGCCACGACCCTAAGCCAGGCTGCCGCATTGATCCGCGATGGCGAGACCACACCGCTCGACCTGACCCAGGCTTGTTTGCAGCGGATCGAAGAGCTGGACCCCCGGTTAAATGCCTTTATCTCGCTAACTGCCGAAGCGGCGCTGGAGCAAGCCGAGCATGCCACCCAGGAGATCCGCCAGGGGAACTACCGGGGAGCTTTACACGGCATGCCTCTGGCGATCAAGGATATCTACGATATTCAGGGGACGCCGACCACTGCCGGTTCCACCTTCTTCGGCGAGCAGCCAGCCAGCGAGGACGCCTGGGCAATCAGCCGCTTGCGCCAGGCTGGGGCGGTTTTCCTGGGTAAGCTGAATATGCACGAGATCGCCCTGGGAGTTACCAATGTCAACCCTCATTTTGGAGCGTGCCACAACCCCTGGGACCTGAACCGGGTCTCCGGAGGCTCTTCCGGCGGCAGTGCCGCTGCCCTGGCGGCGCAGCTCTGTCTCGGCTCGCTCGGGACCGACACTGGCGGCTCGATCCGCATCCCCTCAGCGCTGTGCGGGATTGTCGGTTTGAAGCCTACATATGGGCGAGTAAGCCTGCGCGGCGTGCTTCCCTTAAGCTGGAGCCTGGACCACGCCGGTACCCTGGCGCGCAGCGTCCAGGATGTGAGCCTCCTGCTCCAAGCCATATGCGGGTACGATGCTCAGGACCCTGTGTGCGTGGACCGCCCTGCTGAAGAGTGCAGTCCAGCCTTTGGCAAAAGCCTGCACGGCTGGCGCATCCTGCGGCTGGTCGGCGAGTACTTCGCGCTTACCGATCCGGACGTGCTGGCGGCTGTCGATCGAGCAGCAGATGTTTTCAGCCAGCTCGGCTGCCAGGTCCTCGAGCTGGAGCTGCCGGATTTGTACCTGGCTGCCAGGACGAACGGGATGCTGGTAGTCAGTGAAGCGGCTGCCTTCCACAGAGAACGCCTGCAGGAGCATCCCGATGGCTTTGGGGCGGATATCCGTCAGCGGCTACAGGATGGATCAGCTGTTTCCGCCAGCGACCTGGTGCTGGCACGCCGCGCCCAGGCCGAGCTTCGCCGTCGCTTCATGGAGCTTCTCCCACCACAGTCGCTGTTCTTACTTCCCACCACCCCCACCCCAGCCCCCTTGATCGCTGGACCCGATGCGATCGAGAGCGCGCGCCGGCTGACGCGCTACACCGCACCTTTCAACCTGACCGGCCTGCCAGCCATCTCACTGCCCTGTGGGTTTGACCAGCAGGGACTGCCGGTCGGTCTGCAGCTGGTCGCTGGAGAATGGGAGGAGGCTGCCCTGCTCCAGGCGGCAGATGCATTCGAAGGCGCCACGACCTGGCATTTGCATGACCCCTTGACATGAAAAAGCTCAATGCTTTGACCGTATTCCTGACCCTGGAAGGGACAGGCTCGCTCTTGTTTGCGCTTGCCTTCAACGTGGAGCATGCTTTACCAGGTGACGACCGCCCAGCTCAACCCCCTCCAGCTGGTCCTGGTGGGGACCACCCTGGAGGCGTCGATTTTCTTGTTCGAAGTGCCAACTGGCGTCGTAGCAGATGTCTACAGCCGCAGGCTATCTGTCATCCTGGGATACGTGTTGATCGGCCTGGGATTCCTGGTCTGGGGCGCCTTGCCGTTATTCCTGCCCATCCTGCTTGGACAGGTCCTTTGGGGAATTGGCTATACTTTTACCAGCGGAGCCACCCAGGCCTGGATTACTGACGAGATTGGCGAGGCAGCTGCCGGTCCGGCTTTCCTGCGCGGCCGGCAGTTTGCAAACCTGGGCGCCATGCTCGGCATACCGCTGAGCGTTGTCCTGGGGCTTGCTAAGGTTAACGTACCGATCCTGCTCAGCGGCGTCTGCTTTCTCCTGCTCGCCTTATTCCTGGCGCTGGGGATGCCCGAGTCGGGTTTCCAGCGCAAACCGCCTCAGGAAAGAGATACCTGGAAGAGCATGATCGCTACCTTCCGCAACGGACTGGGCATGCTCCGCCGCCGTCCGGTATTATTGACGATCATGGGGGTGGGATTGTTCTATGGACTGTACAGTGAAGGTTACGATCGCCTGTGGCTGAAACACATCGTGGATGGGATCGGACTGCCTCAGGCGCTGGCTCTCCAACCTGTGGTCTGGGTAGGGATCATTAATATCGTTGGCCTGCTGCTCAGCACAGGGGCAACGGAGATCTTGCGCCGCCGCCTGGACACCCAGAGCGGTGCGAATATCGCCAGAGTGATGCTGGTTACTTCCGCCATCCTGGTCGCCAGCCTGATCGGATTTGGGCTGACGAGCAGCTTCGTTCCGGCGTTGCTGCTGATTTGGATCATCGCTATCGTGCGCAGCCTGAACGATCCGCTTTACACGACCTGGGTCAACCAGCGCCTGGATTCCAGCGTGCGCGCTACGGTGCTATCCATGAGCAGCCAGATGGATGCAATTGGCCAGATCATCACCGGGCCGTTCGTCGGCTTAGTCGGTAAATTTGTCTCGGTCCAGGCAGCTCTATCACTGACCGGGATTATCCTTTCGCCGGTGCTGTGGCTGATCCGCCGCGCCATCCATCAAGAAACGAACACACCAGAAGAAAGCCTTGTCAAGGAGACAATATGATGGAGCAAGCCAAACCAATCGAGCTACCCGCCGGATTCGAGGTACGTCACCCGACAACTGAGCACCAGCCGGCTATTGCCAGCCTGCTCAACATCTGCTACCAGTCGCTCAACGACTGGGCAAATATATCGAGTTACGAGATTGCCCGTAATTGGGAATTTGCTGGTTTCAACCCACAGAGCGACGCCTGGATCGTACTTGCGCCTGGCGCTGAGAGCCAGGGGCATTCCGCAATTCCTGGTCTGGCAGCGCAAGCGCTGCCAGACCAGGAACTGCCAGCTTCTCCCACCGCCCAGACCGCGCAGGTAGGTGACCGGATGCTGGTGGGTTACGGTGAGTTCTTGAGGATAAACCAGCACGTCGTCCTGCGTGGAGAAGGGTACGTCCATCCGGATTTTCGCGGCCTGGGAATCGGGACTACCTTGCTGAGCCTGTACGAGGACCGGGTGCGTGAGGAGCTCCCGTTGTGCGATCCAGCCAGCCAGGTGATCCTGCGCATCTATATTAATCAGCGAGCCCCGGGAGCGGTGACCCTGTTGGAAAAGAACGGTTTCAAGGAAGTGCGCCACGTCTACGTGATGGAGATCGAGCTGGATTCCCCTCCTGCGCAGCCCGTTTGGCCGGCTGGGATAACCTCGCGACCGTATCTGCGGGGCGAGGACGACCTGGCGATATACTCTACCCTGCGGGAAGCCTTCAGAGATCACTGGACGAGCATTTTCCCCGAATTTGCCGGATGGCGAACAAACCTCATCGGGCGCGAAGACTTCGACCCAGGCCTGGCTGCTTTCAGCCCTCCAGGGCGACCTGGTAGCGGGAACGGCGCTGGGCTCATTCGATGGAGGCAACGGCTGGGTGAACACCCTGGGGGTGCGGCGGGCCTACCGACACCAGGGGTTGGGGATGGCGCTCCTTCTGCAGATGTTCAACGCCTTCTACCCGCGGGGCAAACGCCGGGTCGGTCTCTCGGTGGACGCCCGCAGCCAGACTGGGGCTACCCGCCTATACGAGCGGGCTGGGATGTCGGTGACGCAGGAATATATCGTGTATGATAAGGAGATGAGGTCCGCCGCGAGTGGATAATCCACCTTTCACCGTGGGAGTCCTGGCGGATACGCACGTACCCGACCGCGCCCGCCAGCTCAATCGCACGATCCTGGACGCTTTCCAGCAAGCTGGAGTCCAGGCGATACTGCACGCCGGGGATATCTCCATCCAGACCGTCCTCGACCAGCTTAGCGAGATTGCCCCGGTGAGCGCCGTCCGCGGCAACCGGGATTGGGTATCGCTAAGGCACCTGCCAGCCAGCCGCCTGTTAACCTTGCAGGGCGTCCGCGTCGGCCTGACGCATGGTCACGGTCGCTTTAAGGAGTATTTCCTTGACCGGATGTACTACATGGCGAACGGCTATCACCTGGAGCGCTTTCAGCCGCGGGTAATGGCAGGCTTCCCTCAAGCGCAAGTGATCGTCTTTGGGCACGTCCACCGGCCGGTTAACCATTGGATGGGAGAGCAGCTCGTGTTCAATCCCGGCTCGGCTCACTTTCCCGAGCCCAAAAGTGCGGCTCCCAGTATCGGATTGTTACATATATTTTCGGACGGAAGAATAAAAGCAGAGCTTCTCTGGCTGGAGTGATTTGCTCAATACACGGCTACATTCCACGAGTGATATTTCGGATAGCAGCCTCGCACCACATCGTCAAACATCTGCCGCAAGCGGGTAGTAACCGGTCCCATCTCACCGGAACCGATAGGGCGGTGGTCAACTTGCGTGACGGCTGTGATTTGCGCGGCTGTGCCGCACATCAGGAATTCTTCGCAGAGATAGACTTCGCTCCGGTCGATGGGTCGTTCAATGACCGGCAGGCCCAGCTCGTGGCTGGCCAGCTCTATCACCGTCCGGCGGGTGATGCCTTCCAGGATATTTTCAGTAATGGGCGGGGTGACCAACACATTGTTGCGCAGCATAAAGATGTTCATCGCGCTGCCTTCGGAGATGTGACCCTCCTGCGTTAAAACCAGCGCCTCGTCGTAGCCCGCCAGCACCGCATCGGTCTTGATAAATGCCGAGTTGGCATACGCACCGCTAATCTTGCCGCGCGCGGGGATCATATTGTCATCTACCCGCCGCCAGGAGGAAAAAGTTACGTGGGCATGGGTGTCGTTAACAACATAGCGGTCGAACGGGATTGCCGCGATCGCCAGCTCGTCCTTCAGACCGTGTAATTTCACCCCGATAATCTCATCGGCTTTATATGCCAGGGGGCGGATGTAAACATCCTGGCGATATTCATTGGCGCGCAAGAGCTCGATGGTTGTTTCCGTCAGGGAATCGGGGGTTACCGGGAGGTCCATCAGCAGCAGGCGGGCGGACTGGAGCAGTCGCTGGAAGTGATCCCCCGGGCGGAAGAGATAAAGCTGCTCCTCCTGGGCGTTCCAATAAGCACGTAATCCAGCGAATACCGCGGTGCCGTAGTTCAAGCCGTGCGTCAGCACACTGACTTTTGCCTCAGAGTAGGGGACGATTTTTCCTTGAAAATATGCATACCTGGGGGCTTCCATCGCATACCTCCTACCTGCGTATTATTAATAAGACCTTCGCAGTTCGCTAAGAAATTGCCGGAAATAGGGGTGTAGGGCGGGCGTCCGCCCGCCCTACACCCCTATTTCCGGATTATTTTTCCTTCAACGGCGTAACTCCTAATGAAAATGGAAACGCATCCATTATATCATCGCGGCACAGGGGTCGATTGAGCGGGTAACATGCCGGGGTTTTGCATTTTTTATTGTTCTTGCCGTTGAGAATTAAGGTATACTCATGGCGTGCCCCGCAAAATGGTGGTGGAAGGAGAAAATTCCATATGAAAAGAGCGGTCAGCATCAGCCTGGGTTCATCAAAACGGAATAAAGCTGTCGAGATCGAGCTGCTGGGCGAACAAGTCAGCATTGAGCGGATAGGCACAGACGGCGATATGGAAAAGGCTGCTCAGCTCTACCGGGAGCTGGATGGCAAAGTGGACGCCTTCGGTGTGGGTGGGGCAGACCTGGGAATGCTGGTCGATAACAAGTGGTACCCCCTTCATTCTGTCCAAAAAATGGTTCGCTACGTCAAGATAACCCCGGTGGTTGACGGCACAGGTCTGAAAATCACCCTGGAGAGCAGGCTGGCTCCCTTTATCGAGGCTAATATTGGCTCATATCTGACCTCGCGCACTGCTTTCATTATGACCGGCGCCGACCGGTGGGGAATGGCTACCTCTTTCATCAACGCCGGCTACCAGTGTGTGTTTGGGGATCTGATGTTCGCCCTTGGCTTGCCCATCCCGCTGCACAGCCTGAACCAGCTCCGGCGGCTGGCGGGGTTGCTGGTCCCGGTGGTCAGCCGCTTACCTTTTGAATGGCTTTACCCTACCGGGGAGAAACAGGAAGAGCGCGCGCCGAAGTATGTCAGTTATTACCAGGAAGCCAGCGTCATCGCCGGCGACTGCCATTACATTAAGCGGCACATGCCCGAAAAACTGCCCGGGAAAATCGTCGCGACCAATACCACCACCAACGAAGATGTCGAATTCTTCCGCCAGACTGGCATTAAATACCTGATCACCTCAACGCCGGCGATTGAAGGGCGTTCCTTCGGCACCAACATGATGGAGGCGGCGCTGATCGCTGCCTCAGGGAAGGGGCGCAAGCTAACCCTCGACGAGTACACCGAGCTGATCAATCGGCTCGGCTTAGAGCCGCAGCTGCAGGAGCTGACCTAAAATGAACGCCATTGTGATGGCGGGGGGGACCCCGCAGCCTGGAGAGCCTCTGTACGAGTACACCCAGGGGAAGATCAAAGCGCTGCTGGAGATGAGTGGCAAACCGATGATCCAATGGGTCATTGATGCCCTGTGTTCAGCAGCGAGCATTGACCATATCACCATCGCCGGTCTGACCGCCGAAGCTGGTATCACCTGCTCGAAGGGAATAGATTACATTCCCAATCAGGGTGACATGCTGGAGAATATACGCGCCGGGATGTACCAGGTGCTCAAAGATAACCCTCAGGCCCAGCACGTCCTGCTGGTATCTTCAGACATCCCGGGAGTGACCTCTGAAATGGTGGATTGGGTAGTCAATACCAGCATGCAGACCGATGACGATATATACTACAACGTAATCCCCCGCCCGGTGATGGAAAAAACTTTCCCCGATTCCAGGCGCACTTATACCAAATTGAAGGGTATGGAAATCTGCGGCGGGGACATGAACATGGCTAAGACAAGCATGGTCACCGGCAACGATGAGCTGTGGAACAAGCTGATTGCTGCACGTAAGAATGTAATCAAACAGGCAGCGCTGATCGGCTACGATACTCTTTTCTTATTATTATTTCGCCTGGTGACAGTGGATCAGACCGCGCGCATTGTCAGCAAGCGCCTGAAGATCAAAGGCCGGGTGCTGATCTGCCCCTACGCGGAAGTCGGTATGGACGTGGACAAGCCTCACCAGCTTGAAATCATGCGGGCATTTCTAGCGAAGCGGACTGCGACTTAATCTTAGCGCGGTATGGCTGGAAATTCCCTGCTGGATTATGACCGCGCCCTCTCCCAGCGCCTGCGGATTGCCGAAACTCCTGGTAAATTACGAACACTGGCTGCAATCCTGGCCCACTCCGGCGACTCCTGGTTTTGGCTGGCTGGAATTGCGCTGTTATGGCTGCTCGGTCCCCCGCTCTGGCGACCTGAAGAGCTGCTGTTCTTGATTGCCATCATTGCGGTGGCTGTGCCGGTATTCGTGCTGAAGCTGATCATTCGCCGCCGCCGTCCCGAAGGCAGCTGGGGAGCAATTTACCGCAGCACCGACCCTCACTCCTTTCCCTCAGGGCATGCCGCACGGGCAGCCCTCCTGGCGGTTTTGGCAATCGGTCTGGGCCCAGCCTGGCTGGGCTTGATCCTGGTCGTCTGGGCTCCGTTGGTTATCCTGGCCCGGGTGGCAATGGGCGTCCACTACCTGTCCGACGTGATTGCCGGGGCTATCTTAGGCATATTGGTCGGGCTGATAATTTTAGCGGTCGTATGATCCGCACAAAGCGCAGGATTAGGTGCCTGCCCCCATCTCTGCCTTCAAGTTTTGGATATTTGGTATCGGTGTCGGGTCAGTTTCGTAAGCCAGCGCCAGGTAATAGGCGAGGTAGTCTCCAAAATGGATCGCCGCCCACTGGTTGCTCAGCCGGCTCTTCCCAGGCGCTTCGTAATAATCAGTGCCTATCCCTTCCAGCATCAATAATTTTTTAGTCAGGTCGAGCCGCAAGCGGTTGCGCGGATGGTCTGCCGGCGATTTCAAGAGAAGGACTACGGTGTGCGAAAGGGTCTCAGCCGGGTGTGAAATTCCGGTCAAAGTATTATGGTCGGCTTCCGGTATCGCTTCGAACCCCGCCCAGGCTTTAGCCAGCTCATTGATCTGGCCTTTCCAGCGCCGCGCCACCGGCGCGAGCACTCCAGCCCCCAGCACCAGGACGCCGCGCCCCATCAGCTGCCCAGCCTGGCGTTTCGCCGGGTTGGTCACGCTTGGCTGCTCGCGGCTTAATCCGCCGCGCTGCTCACGCATCGCCTGGATCGCCTCTTCCAGCTCAGCCTGCGGGTCCGGGATCAGCCCTTCTCGGAATACCGCAGCCAGCAGCAGACCGAAACTCCAGCCCACTGCCATCCTGGGTTGCCCGCTGTGGATATATTGCCAGACCGGGATCCCCCTGGATTGCGCCAGCTCCGCCAGCTGACCACCGGTGGTTACCACCAGCAACCGGCAGCCGCGCGCCACTGCCTGGGAGAAAACTGAAAGGGTCTCCTCCGTATCTCCCGAATGGGAGGAGGCAATCACCAGGGTCTGAGCGCCGCTTGCCCAGGCAGGAAGGTCGTAATCGCGGTGGACTGCTATGGGAATTTTAGCGATCGGTTCAGCGTAGGCAGCTAACAGATCAGCCCCAATGGCGGACCCACCCATCCCGGCAATCAGGATCTGGCGCAGGTCGCTCCAGGCGGGTAAGGGAAGACGACTGCCCAGGTCCCAGGCAGCCATGAGCTGCTCGGGCAGTGCAATCAATTCCGGATACAGGTTGGAGCGATCGATGCGCTCATAAGCAGCACTATCGTCCAGGTTGAGCATAGAATTCCTCCGTCAACAATTCTGAGAAACGGTCATGCCGGCTCTACATTTGCGCTTTTTCCTGCAAAGCCAGCTCGTAGATCTTACGCCGCGGCCAGCCGGACTGCTCTGCCAGGCTTGCGGCAATCTGCGATGGAGAGCCGCCTCCGATCAGCGCCTCTCTGAGCGCCGGATATAAACGCTCTTCTGACCATTGCTGTGCGAGCGGCGCACCAGCTACCACCAGGGTGAACTCCCCGCGGGCGGGTTCGGAGGTGAAATGGGCGTGAATTTCACTCAATTTTCCCCGTAAGATCTGTTCGTGCAGCTTCGTCAGCTCACGCGCCGCGGCTGCCTGGCGGTCGCCCAGGGTTTCCAGGAGCCCGTCCAGGCACTCGACCAGCCGGTGCGGCGCTTCCAGGAAGATCAGGGTATATGGCAGCTCCGCGACAGCCTCCAGGGCGCGCCGGCGCTCGCCGCTTTTGCGCGGGAGATACCCCAGGATAGAGGAAAGCATCCGCAGGCAGGCCTGAGACGACCAGCGCGGCGAGCGGGGCGCTGGCCCCCGGTACCGGGCTGACCGCGCAGCCCGCCTGCACAGCAGCTCGCACCAGCTCGAACCCGGGATCGTTGAGGCCGGGCATACCGGCATCGGATACCAGGGCAACATCTCCACTTTGCAGCGCTGCCAGCACCTGATCGACTTTTTGCAGCTTGTTGTGCTCGAAATAGCTGGTCAGCGGGGTGCGGATGGCGTAATGTTGGAGCAGCCGGGAGGTGAGCCGTGTATCCTCCGCCGCGATCAGGCTGACCTCTCCCAATATGCGCAGCGCTCTGGCAGAAATATCCTCCAGGTTGCCGATCGGGGTGGCGACGAGGTATAGGGTTCCCATACAAACTACTTCTTCTCGCGTACGACAGCCCATTCATTCAGCAGGCGAGCAATCTGGCGGGCGGCATCTGGGCGCGCCAGGCTGCGGCTGGCTTCGGCTGCGCGAGCAAAACTCTCGGGATGCTCCACCCAATTCCGGATGGCTGCCACAGCTTGCCTGGGCTGCGCCGCCCACACCCCTGCGCCAACCGAGGTCACATAGGAAACGTTGCCATCCTCCTGCCCCGGCAACCGGCTGTAAAGGACGATGGGGAGACCGGCTATAAACGCTTCGCTGATCGTCCCCGGTCCGGCTTTGCTGACCAGGATATCGGCAGCGTGCATAAAATCTGGCATTTCTCGGGTGAACCCATAAATCCTGACGGGGATGCGCCACTTGCGCCCTTCCAGCCGCTCCTGCAGCGGCTTATTGCGCCCGGCTACTACAACCAACGTTAAGGGCAAGCCGGAATCCCCAAGCGCATGAGCCATGTGCTCGAGAGGTCCCATCCCTTCCCCGCCGCCGACCAGCAGTACGACTGTCCGCTCCTGCGGCCAGCCCAGGCGCTCGCGCAGCTCCATCCGGTCTCCGGCAGGCTGGCTGAAGCGCTCGGCTACGGGAAGCCCCAGGGTGACAACCTGGTCGGGGCGCAGACCGAAGTAGAGCGCCCGCCGGTAAGCTGCCTCGGTGGGTACGATGCACAAATCCACCTGCCGGTGGTACCAGATTGCATGGGTAGAGACCAGGTCCGTCACCACGTTGATATATGGAGGGCGGTCTCCGCCCAGAACTTTGAGCACCGGCCCGGCTGCCAGTGGATGGACCGAAACGACCAGGTCAGCCGGGTGCTGGCGGATGAGCTCTTCCGTTTGGCGGCGGGTATACAACCAGGCGCCGTAGGTGAGCGCCCGCGTCCGGGTTCGCCCATTGCTCAACCGGAAGCCAGCTTCCCATAGATCGGGAATTTTGACCATATAAGGATAGATCCCCGGCAGGAGGTCCAGGGGAGGCGGGCTGTAGTCCTTGAAAATATCCACCATCTCGGTGGAGAAGCGGTCGCCGTACTCCAGGCCGAGCGCTTCGATGATCGCTTCGGCCGCGCTGCGGTGACCCCCGCCGGTATCCGAGAAGAGGAAGAGGATTTTCAGGCGCTCAGGCACCGGGTCCGTCATATGGCTGTGTTTTAAGGATTTTCTTGATACGATGGGCGAGCTTGCGCCTCGGCAGGAGGACCCTGCGCTTGCAAGTCAGGCATTCGATCCCTATATCTGCCCCCAGCCGCACTACTTTCCACTCGTATCCACCGCAGGGATGCGGCTTGCGCATGCGCAGGATATCATCGATCGCCAGGTCGGGGAGCATGCCGGGGATTATAACATGCAGGGTTAGCGGCACCCTAAAAACCTCGCCGGGGGCATGATGGTATAATCTTTGCGGAGTCATTTAATGTTATTCAACCTGGATCCAGCCACACTGATCTCGCGCATCATCATCCTGATTTTTGCTTTTACCTGCCATGAGCTTGCCCATGCAGCTGTCGCGACTTACTTCGGGGATGAAACCCCGCGCTTGAACGGCCGTTTGACCTTGAACCCGTTCAGGCACCTCGACCCGATGGGCTCACTGCTCCTGCTGGTGGCTGGCTTTGGCTGGGCAAAACCGGTGCCGATCAATCCCTACGCCTTGCAGAGACGCTCGTCGCATGCCGTATTATGGGTGTCTTTCGCTGGTCCGTGCACCAATCTTTTGCTGGCTGCCCTGGCTGCCATCCCCTTCCGCATGGGTCTGGTATCGTTGACTGCAGCCTCTCAAGCCCAAACTGGATTGATCCCTTCACCGGCAATATTCCTGATAAACTGGATCTATATCAACTTGCTGCTATTCTTCTTCAACCTGCTCCCGATAGCACCCCTGGACGGAGAAAAAATTGCCTTCGATCTTCTCCCCCAGAACATGACCCGCTACCTGGAAATCATCCACCCTTACGGTCCAATCATCCTGCTGGCTTTGTTCCTGATCGGACCGATGCTGGGGCTGGATGTGATTAACCGGGTGATCATGCCGCCGCTAATCGCAACTTTCAGACTTCTGGTAGGCTGAACGACCGCATGTGATTTACCGGCTGAATCAATTTTGGCAGGCTCTCCGTGCTCCCGCAGAACCGGAAGATTTGGACCAGGTACGCTCCGTAATATCGCCAGAACTTATGGACTTATTCCAGCAAATGCAACCGGGCGATCGGGCACACAGCTTGCGCATCTATCGAGACCTGCAAGCGGAGGGACACACCCATCCAGACCTGCTCGCCGCGGCGTTGCTGCACGATTCCGGTAAAAGCCGCTGCACCTTGCATCTATGGGAACGGGTGCTGATCGTCGCAGCCCAATCGCTCCTCCCGGCGCAGGTCGCAGTTTGGGGCGAGGCAGAACCAACCGGCTGGCGCCGCCCGTTTGCCGTGGCCCGGCAGCATCCGCTCTGGGGAGCCAGCATGGCCGAGCAGGCAGGGGCTGCTCCCCTGACAGTCGCCCTCATCCGGCGTCACCAGGAGCCGCCTGTTTACCCCGCAAACACACTCGAAGACCAGCTCTTATCCATCTTACAGAAACACGATAATCGGCAGTGAGGTAAAGCTATGACCATTCAAATTGGACTGATCGGCCTGGGTCAAATCGGCGCCTCGATCGGCATGGCGCTCTCCAGCCATACCGATATCGTTCGCCGGGTCGGCTATGACCGCGATGGAGATACCGGTCGCCAGGCGGAAAAGTTGGGGGCAGTAGAACGCCTGGTAAATAATCTAGCAACGGCAGTGCGCGATTCTGACCTGGTGATCCTTTCCCTTCCTATCGACCAGATCAAGGAGAGCATGGCGGTCATCGCCTTGAACTTGAAACAGGGCGGCGTGGTCATGGATACCGGTCCGGCAAAGGAGACAGTGTCTGCCTGGGCAAGCGAGCTGCTGCAGCCCGGGCGCTACTACATCGGCCTGACCCCGGTGATCAACCCCGCCTACTTGCATTCCATCGACCAGGGAATCGCCGGCGCGCGCGCCGACCTGTTCAAGGGCGGTCTGATTGCGATCGTTGCGCCGCCGCGCGCCAGCTCCGAAGCGGTCAAGCTGGCTGCCGACCTGACCCGCATCCTGGGAGCCTCGGCATTATTCGTCGATCCGGTAGAGATCGACGGTTTGATAGCATCCACCTCCCTCTTGCCTCAGATGGTCGCAGCCGCCCTGGTCAATGCAGTCACCGAACAGCCGGGATGGCGCGAGGGTCGTAAAGTAGCTGGCAGGACCTTCGCGGAAGCGACCGCGCCGATCACCCAGCTGGGAGATCCAAAATCTATCCGCACCTCCCTGCTGCTCAACCGGGATAATATGCTGCGGTTAGTCGATAGCTACATCGCCGTACTGCAAGCCATGCGCGCTGACCTGGAAGTGAGGGACGAGGATTCCCTGGATAGCCGCCTGGAACGAGCTTATAACAACCGCGAGCATTGGTGGCAAGAGCGGCAGGCTGCGGAATACAGTGAGGGCGACGCCATGCCTTACGTTGATGTACCCCATACCGATATATTCAGCCGGTTGATTGGCGGAGGGCGTAAGACGAAACCGAAGAAATAAAGCGGCACCGGCAATGCCGCCGGCTCACACTGTATTCCACAAAAATAGGGGTTACCCAGTTGAATAAGAAACCAGGAACTGCGCAAGTCCAGATAAGTATCTATCCGAAAATGGACGGGAGAACCGATTTTGTGGTGTGTGCGGCTTCGCCGCACACACCACAAAATCGGAACCCCTCATATTTTCGGACAGGTTACAAGATCAATTATTAAGGGGATGGGTGAACATGGAAAATAAGCTCCAGTGGATTCAGGATGAACTGATTAACCTGAAAGAGGCGGGGTTATACAACCGCATTCGTACGATCAGCTCGCCTCAAGGCGCCTGGCTGGTGGTGGATGGACAAAAGGTGCTCAACTTCTGCTCCAATAATTACCTGGGGCTGGCTGACCATCCTCGGCTGGTCGAAGCAGCCCGGCAGGCAGTGGAGACCTATGGCGTCGGTCCGGCTGCAGTGCGCAGCATTGCCGGGACGCTCGATCTGCACGTCCGCCTGGAAGAGCGGATGGCAGCCTTCAAGGGCGTGGAAGCGGCGATCACTTTCCAATCCGGATTTAATGCCAACCTGGCAACGATTCCCGCCCTGGTCGGAAAAGATGACGGCATCTTTTCCGACGAGCTCAACCACGCAAGCATTATCGATGGCAGCCGGCTCTCCGGAGCCAAGATCGTCCGTTATAACCACATTAATGCGTCCGACCTGGATCGCGCATTAAAAGAGCAGCGCAGGAACTTTACCCGGGCGCTGGTAGTGACGGATGGCGTATTCAGCATGGACGGCGATATCGCCCCTCTGGATAAGATCTATGAAGTGGTCGAGCGGTATGACGCCATCCTGATGGTGGACGATGCCCACGGCGAAGGTGTACTGGGCCGGGGCGGGCGCGGCATTGTCGATCATTTCCATCTGCACGGTAAAGTAGATGTCGAGGTTGGCACGCTCTCCAAGGCATTCGGCGTGGTTGGCGGGGTGGTAGCGGGCAACCCGTTGGTGGTGGAATGGCTGCGCCAGCGCGGCCGGCCTTTCCTGTTTTCGTCGGCGATGACCGTCCCCGATACAGCCGCCTGCCTGGCTGGGCTGGACATCCTGGAAGAGTCTACCGAGCTGGTGGACAGGCTGTGGGATAACACCCGCTATTTCAAGTCAGAGATGAAAGCGTTGGGCTTTGACATTGGCGGAAGCATCACCCCAATAACCCCAGTTATGCTCGGTGAAGCTCCCCTGGCGCAGCAGTTCTCCCGGGAGCTGTTCGAGCATGGAGTATTTGCCATGGCGATCGGGTTCCCCACCGTGCCACGCGGCAAAGCCAGGATCCGGGTGATGATCTCTGCCTCACACGAAAAAACCGATCTGGATCAAGGGCTGGCAACCTTTGCTGCGGTCGGTCGAAAGCTCGGCGTTATTCGCTGAGTATTTTTTTAGAAGAAATAATCGAAAAAAGGATGAATTGCGGGCAGACACCCGCAATTCATCCTTTTTTCGATACTAATCTTTCAGACTCAATTGAACCCCAGGCAGTGCTGCGTTGTATAGAAGATAATCTGCCTGGGAATCGTCAGGCTGATCAGGGATTATTCCTTTTCTTTAAACGGGTCGATGACCGGGTTTGTCCCCGCCCACGTACAGCTCGAGCGCTCATCCAGGCTGCAGGCGAAGGCATGTGAGCAGCGGTGAGCCACGACCCTGGGCTGCTGCTCAGGCAGCCACTCGGCAGGATAGACTACTTCCGCTTCCAACCCCACGTCTTGCTGGACATGGATGCAGTAGCGCACTTTAATAACTTCCCATTCTTGGTAAGCCATAAACTTCCTCCTCGGCGGTTGTTATCGATTATAGGTAACTTGGGATGGGAAAGATAGTGTCAGGTGTCATATAACAATGCGGATAAATTGCGTCTTTTAAGTGTGTATGGTATACCGCCGAAAGTATTATTAAGTAACCGATCTTGGAGCCGCGGTCTGCCGGATTAATTTCAGATAAAAACTAGAGAAAATTGCTGATTGACCGCTGTTTGTCGTGGTTTATAATTATAGGACATTTCAAAATTGTAAGGAGGTGAGGCAAGTCGAGATCGCCTGAATAGCAACTGCACATATCCATTGCACGGAAACTGTCAAGATTTTTTCTCAGGAGGAGAAAAGTATGAGCCATAAATCGATCTATGTACTAGCTACGCTGATCATGCTGCTGAGCATGGTGCTTGCAGCCTGCGCACCGGCAGTCCAACCGACCGCCGTGGTCACCGAGGCCCCGGCTCCAACCGAGGCCCCCAAGGCAACGGAAGCTCCCAAGCCAACCGAGGCGCCCAAGGCTACCGAGGCCCCCAAGGCAACCGAAGTGCCGCCAACCGAAGCACCTGCTTACGATGGCATGTCCCAAGTCGCGCCGGATTGCGATTACGGCGGCGAGATGAAGAGCATCGAGGCTACGGATGAGCTAACTGTGAAATTCACCCTGTGCTCTCCCGACCCGGCTTTCCCATCCAAGATCGCCTTCTCATCCTTCGGCATTCAGCCGGCGGAATGGATTGAGCAGAACAAAGGCGGCGGCGAAGGCAGCGCACTCCTCGAGCACCCGGTCGGCACCGGTCCCTACATGCTCAAGGAATGGAAGCGCGGTGATTCGCTGACCATGTCAGCCTTCCCCGATTATTGGGGCGACAAAGCCAAGACCCCGACCCTCGTCTTCCGCTGGAGCGCTGAAGCAGCCCAGCGCAAGCTCGAGCTCAGACTCGGGTAACGTGGATGGCATCGATAACCCTGGACCGGACGACTTTGACGCGATCCAGAATAACCCTGACGAGCAGCTGATCCCCCGCCCGGCGCTCTCTACCTTCTACGTGGGTATGAACAATACCCTCAAGCCTTTCGACAACGAGCAGGTGCGCCAGGCAATTGCCATGGGCATCGACCGCAAGCGCATCGTCGATAACTTCTACCCGGCTGGCTCGGAAGTCGCCGACTACTTCACCCCGTGCGCCATTCCCAACGGCTGCGTGGGTGATAAGTGGTACGATTTCGATCCCGTAGCCGCCAAGAAGCTCCTGCTCGGATGCCGGCTTCCCGAACGGCTTCGACGTCGAGCTTTCCTACCGCGACGTCGTGCGCGGCTACCTGCCGCAGCCCGGTCAGGTCGCCCAGGATATCCAGGCCCAGCTGAAGAAAAACCTGGGGATCAACGTTAAGATCAACGTCATGGAATCCGGCGCCTTCCTGGATGCCGCTTCCGCGGGCCAGCTGCCCTTCTTCATGCTCGGCTGGGGCGCTGACTACCCGGACCAGACCAACTTCGTGAACTACCACTTCGGCGCTGGAGCGAACGATTCCTTCGGCGACTAAGTTCCCCGACCTGGTTGACGCACTGACTAAGGCGGCGGCGTTTAGCTACGGATGACCTGCGCGCCCCGGTCTATACCGATGTCAACAACCTGATCAAGCAGCACGTCCCCATGGTGCCGGTTGCCCACGGTGGCTCAGCCACCGCCTACAAGGCGACCGTCGAAGGGGCGCACTCCAGCCCGCTCGGCAACGAAAACTTATCCGTGATGAGCGTTCCCGGACAGGATACCTTCGTCTGGATGCAGAACGCCGAGCCGATCTCGCTGTACTGCGCGGATGAGACGGACGGCGAATCGCTGCGCGGCTGCGAGCAGATCACCGAATCGCTGCTCGGCTACGAAACCGGCGGCACCGCGGTTGAGCCCAGGCTGGCTACCGCCTGCACGCCCAACGACGACCTGACCGAATGGACCTGCACGCTGCGCGAAGGCGTCAAGTTCCACGATGGCTCCAGCCTGGATGCCAACGACGTGGTGGAATCCCTGGTCGTCCAGTGGGATGCAGCCAACCCGTTGCACGTCGGCAGAACCGGCGCTTTCGATTATTGGAGCGGCCTGTTCGGTCCGTTCCTGAACGCACCTCCTGCCTCTCAGTAGTCTCTATGTAGCTTACCTCCCGGTGGGTTGATCGAGCGAGACCTGCAACATCCAGGCGCTTCGATCCAACCCACCGGGCACTGAACCGACGCTTATGCTCACCTACATCCTCCGGCGGATCTTATCCAGCATCCCGGTGCTGATCGGGATCCTGTTCGTCACCTTTGCCCTCAGCCGGCTGATCCCGGGCGACCCCTGCCGGGCAATGCTGGGCGAGAAGGCTACGGATGTCGTCTGCGATCATATGGATCCACGCTCACGGCCTCGACCGCCCGATCCCGATCCAATTTGCCATTTATGTGAACGAAATCTTGCATGGCGACCTGGGAACCTCCTTCAAATATGGTAAACCGGTGACGGAACTGATTGCCGAGCGCCTGCCTACCACCCTGGAGCTGACCATGTTTGCCCTGGTGTTTGCGGTAGTGGTGGGCATCCCGCTGGGGATCATCTCGGCTGTCCGGCATAACTCCGCCGCGGACGTGGGCACGATGGTCGTGGCGAATATCGGCGTATCCATGCCCGTCTTCTGGCTGGGATTGATGCTGGCATACGTTTTCGCCTTGCTGTTAAAAGGAACGCCCTTTCGCCCTGCCGCCCTCCGGTCGCCTGAGCGCCGGCATAGATTTTCCTCCCTTTTACGAGGTGTGGAAGATGAACCTGCCAGCGAGCGGGGCGGGCTCTTTGCTGGTATTCCTCGGCAGGCTGAACATCATGAATGCCATCCTTACTCAGCGTTGGGACGCACTGATCGATTCCGTGCGCCACCTGATTTTACCGGCAATCGCAGTGGGCACCATTCCGCTGGCGTTGATCGCCCGCATGACCCGTTCGAGCATGCTCGACGTCCTGGGGCAGGATTACATCCGCACCGCCCGGGCGAAGGGCTTGCCGCGTTCTGCAGTCGTCATGAAGCATGCCCTGCGAAATGCACTGCTGCCTCTGGTGACCATCATCGGGCTTTCCCTGGGAATCTTCCTGGCGGGTGCCGTCCTGACCGAGACCATATTCGGGCTCTCCGGTATGGGGCGCGCCCTCTATGATGGAATTAGCGGGCGCGATTACGGCGTCGTCCAGGGGTTCACCCTGGTGATTGCGGTATTTTTCGTCATTCTGAACCTGGTCGTGGATATCTCCTACTCATTCCTGGATCCGCGCGTCCGCATGCGTTAACCTGCCATGGAAATCTCGAAGGAACAAACCTCCATTCCCCCGCAGGTCGCCAGCTTAGATGCAGAAGGGCTGCGCTCGGCGCGCAGCGCCAGCCTGTGGCGAACCGCCATACGGCGCCTGTTCAAGCGCAAATCGGCGGTTATCGGCCTGATCATGCTGGGGATTCTGGTCTTCATCGCTATATTTGCCGATTGGATCGCTCCGTATCAGCCAAACGACGTGCTGATCGGAGTCGAGAATGTCACCAAGCGCGAAAAGCCCTGCATTCACCTCTTCGGCTGCCCGCAAGACCAACCGCAGCACATCCTGGGGATCGATGGCAACGTGCGCGACGAATTCAGCCGCCTGGTCTATGGATCTCGCTTGAGCTTGCTGGTCGGTATATCCACAGTCACCTTCGCCATCCTCATCGGAGCTGTGCTCGGCGCGATGGCCGGTTATTTTAGCGGGGGCTACGACAACGTGATCATGCGCATGATGGATGTTTTACTGGCTTTTCCGGCGCTCCTGCTGGCGATTGCGATTGTCACCGTCCTGGGACCCGGCTTGATCAATGCCCTGCTTGCCATCGCGATCGTTGCGATCCCGGTGTATGCCCGTATTACGCGCGCCAGCGTGCTGACCGTCAAACAGATGGACTTCGTGGAAGCTTCGCGCGCCATGGGCGGCGGGTCGTTATACATCCTGTTCGGCAGAATCATGCCCAACTCGCTGACCCCCTTGATCGTCGCCGGCACCCTGGGGATCGCAACCGCCATCCTGGATGCGGCCGCGCTTTCCTTCCTGGGTCTCGGAGCCCAGCCGCCTACCTCCGAATGGGGTACGATGTTAAGCGCCGAAAGGAACCAGGTCTTTACTGCCCCTCACCTGGTGCTTTTTCCCGGGCTGGCGATTATGTTCACCGTGCTGGCTTTTAACTTGTTGGGGGATGGCATGCGCGACGCACTCGACCCGCGCCTGGCAGAGAAGAGTTCCTAAAGAATCTACCAAAAATACGAGGGTTCGATAGGCGGGCGGCTAGCGCACACACCTATCACCCTATCTTTTCGGATATTTCTTATATCTAAATCACCAGCCAGCAGGCTGCCCAATGACCGGGCGTGATTTCGGTTAAAGGGGGCTCCTTCAATGGGCAGTCCGCGATAGCCACCGGGCAGCGCGGGTGGAAATGGCAGCCCGAGGGGGGATTGACCGGGCTGGGAACGTCCCCTTGTAAAATAATCCGCTTGCGTTTGAGCGAGGGGTCCGGCATCGGTATGGCGGACATCAGCGCCTGGGTATACGGGTGTAATGGATTGCGATACAGCTCATCCCGGGGCGCTATTTCGACGATCTTGCCCAGGTACATCACCGCCACGCGGTCCGAGATGTGCTCGACGACGCTCAAGTTGTGCGCAATAAACAGGAAGGTGAGGCCCAGCTCATTTTGGAGATCTTCCAACAAGTTCAGCACCTGCGCCTGGATCGAAACATCCAGCGCAGAGATCGGCTCGTCGCAGACGATAAAATCGGGGTTCAAGGAGAGGGCGCGGGCGATGCCGATGCGCTGGCGCTGCCCGCCTGAGAACTCGTGTGGGAAGCGGCTGGCATGGTAGGCTTCCATGCCCACCTTGCGCAGGTTATTGATCACGATCTCGTCCCGTTCTTTTTTATCGCCAATATTGTGGATCTTTAATCCTTCGGCAATGGACGCGCCCACCGGGAGGCGTGGGTCGAGAGAAGCATAGGGGTCTTGAAAGATAATCTGCATCCTGCGCCGCATATCTTTCAGCTCGCGGCCGCGCAGCTTGAGGATATCTACCCCGTCAAAATACAGCTCCCCTGAGCTGGGCTCGATCAGGCGCAAGATAGAGCGTCCGGTGGTGGTCTTTCCACAGCCAAACTCGCCGACCAGTCCTAAGGTCTCGCCTTCCTTTACAGTGAAGCTGACTCCATCGACTGCCTTAACCGCAGCAACGGTCCGCTGGAGAACCCCGCTCCTCACCGGAAAATATTTGACCAGGTTTTTCACCTCTAACAGATCGCGCCCCTGGGCGGCTGTATCGCTCGCAGCGGTTGTATCGCTCGCGGACATTCTATGCGCCCGCTCCGTGGTATAACCAGCAGCGTACAGAATGGTCGGGGCTGACTGGGAGGAGCTCCGGTTCTTGCTCGGTGCAGATCGTCAGATTATGCTCTATGCGCGCCGTGCAGCGCGGTGCAAACTTGCATCCCGCAGGTAAATTGATCAAGTTCGGCACCGATCCCGGGATTACTTCGAGGCGATCCTTAACCTTGCCGAGCACCGGGATTGAAGCGATCAGTCCCTGTGTATAGGGGTGCAGTGGTTCCTCGAACAAAGCATGGACGCTCGTTTGCTCCACAACTCGACCCGCATACATGACTGCCACGTTTTGCGCCATCTCAGCCACGATTCCGAGATCGTGGGTGATCAAGATAACCGCAGTGTTCAAATCCGCCTGTAATGCTCGCATAAGGTCCAGGATTTGAGCCTGGATCGTCACGTCCAGCGCGGTCGTTGGCTCATCAGCGATCAACAGCTGGGGATTCAGGGCGAGCGCCATGGCGATCATGACCCGCTGCGCCTGACCCCCGGACATCTCATTAGGGTAAGCCTGCGCTTTTTTTGCCGCGTCTGGGATGCCCACCAGGCGCAGCAGCTCTACCGCCTTCTCCCACGACTCCTTCTTGTCCAGATGGTCGTGGACCTGCATCACCTCTGCAATCTGATCGCCGACCTTGAAAACCGGGTTGAGGCAGCTTTGCGGCTGCTGAAAGATCATAGAGATGCGATTGCCGCGTATGTCCATCATCTCTGTCTCGGTCAGGCTAATCAGGTCTTTGCCTTCGAACAATATCTCCCCGCCTTCGATCTTCCCTGGAGGGGAGATCAGGCGCATGATGGACAGGGAGGTGACGCTCTTCCCGCAGCCAGACTCACCTACCAGACCCAGGACTTCCTTTTGATCGACCTGGAAATCGACCCCATCGACGGCTTTGACTACGCCATCGTGGGTATAGAAATAAGTCCTTAAATTGTGTACTTCCAGAAGAGGTTGTGAGCTTTTTTGATCCACGGTTAATGAGCGACCCAGCGCCAGCTTGAAACAGATTTTCAGTCTCAAATTCTATCATATCTTTAAGGTAGGTTTGACATTCTTCGCTGGCAAGGCTACAATGGAGGATAGCGCATTCTTTGCCCATCCAGGAGGTTAAATGAGCGCCTGGCCCGAAAAAAACGTCATCGGCCTGACCGGAAATATAGCCACCGGAAAAAGTGTTGTCCGCAAGATGCTCGAGCATATGGGAGCCTACGGGATCGATGCGGATGCGCTGGCTCACCGCGCCGTCGCTAAAGATGCTCCTGGATATCAGGCGGTCGTGAATACTTTTGGCAGCTGGATCCTCGCTCCAGACGGTCAAATCGATCGCACTCGCCTGGGACGGCTGGTATTCAATGACCCCGACGCCCTGGGGCGTCTTGAAGCGATCGTCCATCCCCTGGTCCGGCAGGCCGTGGATATCCTCATCCGGCGCTCCAACCACAGGGTGATTGTCGTCGAAGCCATTAAGCTGATCGAGACGGGCATGTATCGCCAGTTCGACAGCCTGTGGGTAGTGGCAGCCCGGCAAGATATCCAAATCGCCCGCCTCAGAGAGAAGCGGGGGATGGATGAAGTCACAGCTCTCCAGCGCATCCGGGCGCAAACTCCGCAGGATGCAAAACAGAAAATAGCCAACGTCGTTATCCACAACGACGGATCTTTCGAAGATACCTGGCGGCAGGTTGTCGCTGCCTGGCAGGCGCTCTTCCCGACGATCGAGCCGCCAACCCCAGCCGTGCGCGCGCCGAAGGGCAATGTTATGGTCCAGCGTGCTCGACCGCGCGAAGCGGATGAAATAGCTATTACGATCACCCGTTTGAGCAAAGGTCGCCAACGCCCGAAGCGCGAAGAAGTGATGGCTGCGTTTGGTGAAAAAGCCTTTCTGATCCTTCGACTCGACGAGCAAGCCATTGGTCTGGCTGGCTGGAAGGTCGAGAACTTGATCTCGCGCACGGATGACGTCTACCTGGATGATGCGCGCATCGTCCCTGCGCTTGGCTTACGGGCGCTATTAGAAGAGGTCGAGCGAAACTCGATCGAGCTGCAATGCGAGATTTCCTTGCTCTTCTTACCGCGTGACATGGCGGAGAGAGACGTCCCGCTCGCTAATTTGGGCTATCGCCCCAGCAGCGTGCAGAGTTCTGGGTGTGCGAGCCTGGCAGGAAGCTGCTATGGAATCTATGCCGGCTGGAAGTACCCTCTTATTCAAGCAACTGCGCCAGGACCGGGTGCTGCGACCTGTTTAAACCCGCACTGAATGGGAACTGGGCATGCCTTCGATCCTGAACAACCTTATCGCCAATACCTTATTCGTATTTGAGCGGTTAACCTGGCTGAGCGTCGTTGACATTTTATTAGTCGCGTCGATCTTTTTATTGATTTTCCAGTTCCTGCGCGGTACGCAGGCGATGGTCTTGCTGCGAGGCATATTAATTTTGATTGCCTTGCTGGGTCTGCTCACCTCGCTCGAGGTCCTGCCCGCATTCTCCTGGCTGGTTAAAACTACGCTGCCGGCGCTCATTATCGCCATACCGGTGATCTTCTATCCGGAAATTCGCCGTGGGTTGGAGCGCCTGGGTCGGGCAGGTGGAATGATGAGCAACCAGAAATCCAGCGACGGCATGCAGGAGACGGTCAACGCCATCGTCGCCGCCTCCGCCCGCCTATCCGATCGGCGGCACGGGGCATTAATGGTCATCCAGCGCGGCGATGCCCTGGACGACTATACCCGCACGGGAGTCCTGCTGGATGCGCGGGTAACGGCTGAGCTGCTCTTACAAATTTTCTACCCGAATACCCCTCTGCACGATGGGAGTGTAATCCTGATCAAAAACCGCATTGTGGCTGCTTCCTGCGTTTTACCCCTCTCCTCGAGTGGGGTGCTGACCCGTACGCCCGAGCGCCAGATGGGATTACGCCACCGTGCTGCACTGGGCATCTCCGAAGTGAGCGATGCAGTGGCTGTCGTCGTCTCTGAAGAGACCGGCTCGATTTCTATCGTTAATGGTGGAAGGATGATCCGCCGTCTGGATCCGGAGCGGCTGGAAAACATCCTCCAGGCATTCTTCCTGCCCCCGAAACGGCGCCAGGGTTTGATCAAGCCCCGGCAAGCGGAAAAGCCGAAGCAGCCCAGTGACGTTGAGGGTCATTGATGTTCGTAAACTTTTTCCACTGGCTGGGCCGGAACCTGTCCTCTATGCTGCTGGCGCTGCTGCTGGCAGTGGTAGTTTGGATCTCCGCGGTGCTCACCTCGAACCCGAACGAAGAGCGCACATTCATCCGCAACCTTGAAGTTGTGGGACAGGCGGACGACCTGGTTTCTACCGGCGACATCCCGGGCCAGATTGGAGTGACCCTCGTCGCGCCGCGCTCGGTCCTGGACAGCATCACGAACAACAGCGCCGCCCTTCAAGCCTGGATCGACATTACTGGCATGACGAGCGGAACCCACCAGGTCTTGACCAAGGTCAAAATCGACGCCAGCCCGGTGCGCCTGGTGCGCGTTGACCCTTCATCTCTCGAAGTTTCCCTCGAAAAGCTGGTGACCGAGAGCATGCCGGTGGAATTTGCTGTAACCGGCGACCCGTCGATCGGCTACAGCAAAGGTGACCTGCAGGTAGAGCCTCGCGAAGTGACGGTTACCGGGCGCGAATCTCAGGTGAAGAAAGTCAAGCAGGTGGTTGCCGCCCTGGATATCTCCGGCGCCAGCGAGACGATCCAGAGCAACGTAAACATCAGTGCAGTCGACATCAATGGGAACCCGGTCCAAGACCTGACGATATCACCCAGGCAGGTCCACGTTACTCAGCCAATCAATGTGTTAGGCGGTTATCGCACGGTAGTGGTCAAAGTCGTAACCAGCGGACAGTTAGCACCAGGCTATCGGCTGACCCAGATATCGGTAACGCCTCCGACAGTTACCGTTTTTTCGACAAATCCGCTCCTGGTGAACGAGCTCCCTGGCTATGTAGAGACGCTGCCGCTCAATTTAAACGGTCTGACCGACGATATTGAGATCCGCATGGAGCTGAACCTGCCCAAGGGGATCACCCTGGTAGGCGAGCAAAGTGTGCTGGTCCAGGTGGGCGTGGCAGCCATAGAAGGTAATCTGACGATCACTGCGCCGGTCGAAGCGGTCGGCCTGCCTCCCGAGCTGCAAGCAGAAATTTCGCCTAAACTGGTCGATCTGATCGTGAGCGGCCCTATCCCAGTCCTCGACACCCTCTCGCCAGACAGCTTCAGGGTAATCGTCGATATTACCGGGCTGGACGTGGGCGTCTACCAGATCACTCCGGTAGTCGATTTAGTCCCGAACGAAGTGGTCGTTACTTCAATCCTTCCAGAAACGGTCGAGGTAATTATCAAACAAGCGCCCACCCCAACTCCGACCAGCCGCTTTACTGCGACTGCCACACCCCTGGTGCCGACTACGACTCGGACCCCAACTCGAATCCCGACCAGGGTCCCTACCGTAACGCCGACCCCCAAGCAGCCCTGAGAGGCGCACACATGACTAAACCAGTGGTCGCGTTGGTCGGCAGACCCAACGTTGGCAAGAGTACTTTATTCAACCGCCTGGTCGAAGAGCGCCTGGCGGTGGTGGATGAAGTACCCGGGACTACTCGTGATCGCCTGGTCGCTGAAGCGGAGTGGTCGGGGGTGCCTTTCGATCTAATCGATACCGGCGGCATCGATCCCAGCCAAATCGGACCCGGATCCAGACGTGCCGCACTTTCGGTCGGATCCGCTGAATATATCCGGGAAATCCGCCAACAAGCCGAGATCGCGGTAGAGGAGGCGGATGCCGTGCTGCTGGTCACGGATGCAGAGAGCGGAGTTACCCCTGCAGATCAGGAAGTTTCCCAAATACTGCGCCAGCATCAGAAGGAAAAGGAGGGCAAACCCTGGCCTCCCATCCTTCTGGTGGTCAATAAAGCCGACAGCGAAGCTCGCCGCCAGCAAGCCCTCCAGTTCTATGAGCTCGGTCTGGGCGATCCATACCCGATCTCTGCCCTGCACGGGACGGGGACCGGTGATCTTCTGGATGCATTGATCGCCTGCTTTGAAAATAAAGGCGAGGAGAGCGAAGAAGAAACGGTCAAGATTGCCATCGTCGGGCGACCGAACGTCGGCAAATCCAGCCTGCTGAACAGGCTGCTCGGAGAAGAGCGAGTGATCGTCAGCCCTATCGCGGGAACAACCCGGGATGCGATCGATACCCGCATGGAATACGAGGGCATCCCGATTACCCTGATTGACACAGCCGGGATCCGCCGGCGCGGGCATATCGTCCCAGGCGTGGAAAAATACAGCGTCCTGCGCTCGCTGCAAGCCATCGAACGCTGCGATGTCGCCTTACTTCTGGTTGACGCGGCTGCCGGGGTGACCGCTCAGGACGCCCACATTGCCGGGATGATCCTGGATGTGTGGAAGAGCGTTGTAGTAATTGTCAACAAATGGGACACGATCACTAAAGATACGCATACCATGCCGGACTTTATCAAGCACGTGCGGCGTGAGTTGAATTTCATGGATTATGTACCGGCCCTATTTATTTCGGCTCTTCACGGTCAGCGAGTGGACCAGGTATTACCCCTTGCCCTGCAGGTTCAGGAGGAGCGGCTGGTAAGATTATCGACCTCGGAGCTGAACCAAATCCTGCATAAGGCGCAGGACGAGCATCCTGCTCCCTCGCACGCCGGACGCCAGCTTCGGATTTACTATGCAACCCAGGTGCGCAGTGATCCGCCTACTTTTCTGCTCTACGTAAACGACCCTCAGCTGACTCATTTTACCTACCGGCGCTACCTCGAGAACCGCTTGAGGGAGGCCTATCCATTTACGGGAACACCGGTCCGCCTCGTCATGCGGGCGCGGCGATGATAAGCATATTCTAATTTTGCCGCTCTTGTCCCTGCCCATCGCCCGATTTATAATCCTCCCATTATGGAAGGAAATATCGAAAACACAGGTTCAGAAGGATCCGGCGAACCATTCCAACCCGCCGAGCAGAAGAATCGCTGGATCCATGGGGCGCTGGATATCCTCGAGACGCTGGTCATCTCGGTAGCGCTCTTTCTCATTATCAATACGATCACTGCCCGCATCCGGGTAGACGGTTTCAGTATGATCCCCTCCTTGAAGAATGGCGAATTCGTCATCGTAAATAAGCTGGCCTATAAATTAAGCTCTCCGCATCTGGGGGATGTTATTGTATTCCACTACCCGCGGGATCCTCGCCAGGAATACATCAAGCGGGTGATCGGTGTACCTGGCGACCGGATTCAGATCACGAGTGGGCAGGTATTGGTCAATGGGGTGCGCATCAAGGAGCCGTATATCGCAGCAGCTCCCAAATATAACAGCGAGTGGGTTGTTCCTGAAGATTCGCTGTTCGTGCTCGGCGATAACCGGAACAACTCTTCCGATTCCCATAATTGGGGACCAGTGCCTATGGAGAACGTTGTCGGAAAAGCTTTATTCGTGTACTGGCCTCCAGAAGAATGGGGTGCGGTTGCCACCCCTGGAGCGCGCATCGCCGCCCAATAATCTATCAGTTTCCCATCCGGCGAGCAGGGCTCCACGACTGTTGCATCAAGCTGCCTGGGGTTGGGCTAACGAAATTGCTATGGGTAATGATAATTTTGGTATGCTGCAGGGCAGCGCAGTTGGAATCGTTTATAATGATATTCAATACAGGATATATTTAGTATCTATCTGAAAATGGATGGGAGAACCGATTTTGTGTGTGGCGGCCGCACACACCACAAAATCGGAACCCTTCGTATTTTCGGACAGGTTCTTAGCTAGACTGAGCGCCGGTGTGGGAATAGCAGCATGAGTGAAGAGCAGAAGCCTGAGGAACCCCCTAAAAAAATGCTGGCCCTGTGCCCTGAGTGCCAGACAGGTGTGCTGCGCCTGCAGTATCTGACTTACTTCACCTGGCTCAACACAGAGCTGATCACAGTGCCAAACTTCCCCTCCTGGGTGTGTGATGTATGCGGGCGTCGGGAATACGATGAACGCGCCGTCCTTTGGCTGAACACGTTGCTCAATCCCGAAGCCGGGCGCAAACTTTCCAACCGCCGGAAACCGGGCATCTCCCCTCCGCGAAACCAAACCCAGCTCTAACAATTACCCCAGCTTATTTTAGCGCAGGTGCGCCTGAACCAGGAGCAGCGCTGCCAAAGATTTGGAGTCGCTGAGCTGGCCGCTTTGCGCCATCTTGTAGGCTTTCTCAACCGGTACCTTTTCAACGACGATCAGCTCATCCTCATCCTGGGGAAGCGGGCTGGGTGACAGCTGCCTGGCCAAGAAGACGTGCAGGTATTCTGTCGAATAACCGGGAGCCAAAAAATAGCCGCCGACCCGTTTTAATTCACCGGCAGCCATGCCAATTTCTTCCCGGATCTCCCGCCCTGCCGCCTCATCGGGCGATTCGCCCTCCTCGAGAACGCCTGCTGGCAGCTCGAGCAGCTCTTGCCCGGCGGCGTAACGGTACTGGCGGATAAACCAGATCTGTCCCAGCTCGTCGACCGGTACCACAGCAACTGCGCCGTTGTGATCGACTATATCCAGACTCACGATTTTCCCTGCAGGCATGCGCACCTGGTCCTGGCGCACGTTGAATACCTTGCCCTTATAAACCTGGGTAGAATTTACCACTTCGAAAACCATCTTGCCTCCTCGAAACATTTAAAACATCAGGAGTAGCCTGAAACTTTCATTCAGCTACTCCTGGCTACAATTACGATCGATCAATATCCGGGATCGATACTCCGCTCAGGCGCACGTCACCCGGCTCGTCAGCTCAATAATTACGGAATCTGGATGTTCTGGCCGGGTTTGAGGTCGGACGAATTGTTCAGCCCATTGACCGCCGCAATCGAGTTCGGATCGACGTCCCCATACAGGCAGGCGATCGAGTTCAAAGTGTCGCCTTGCCTGACCGTATAAGTGTCGGGGTGGGATTTAAGCGAGCGCCCACCTGGGAAGGACCCCGATTGGGGGATATGCAAGACGGTTCCAGGTGGATAAAGGGAAGTTCCGCCGAGCCCGCTTTTATTGAGCATTTCAATGGGATTGACATCGAACCGCCGGGCAATACAGTACGGGTGCTCACCCTTCTGTATGGTGTAGTTCGACGGGCGCCCCGGGGTTGGGGTGGCGTAAGGTCGAAGTGTTGCTGTGGGTCCCGCGGGCGCAGCAGGCGGCTGGGTGGCAGGTGGCTGGGTCGGAGCGGGTTGGGTAGCTCCAGCAGCCTCGGTAGCTCCACCAGCCTGGGTGGCAACGGCTGCGACCGGTGTCCCGGCAGCAGGAGTTTGTCCGACCGCCTCTCCGGTCTGCTGCGGTTGGACCAGTCCCTGGGTAGCCATGGCGGTTTGCGTGGCGAAAGCGCCCAATTGAGCCATGATGTCATTGGTCGGGACTGCGTTTGCGTTGGTCCCCGGGACACCCACTGTATTGGTCAGCTGCGGTTGGGTGACCGTCTGCCCTGAGGATAAGGCTCTATAGCAAGCTGTAAGCCCAAAAAGCAGTGCGACCGCCGTTAGAATAATTGCGGTATAGCGCATGTTCTTCATCTCGTTCTCCTCACAAGTTTGCAGATTATTCCCGCCAATGGCAACCGGATCAGCCAGCTTCGTCAACAAGAATTACCAGAACATATTTCCGAATTTGCAACGATATTAGCACAAACGATCGTATGCGTCAAGGATATTGCAAGATTTGGGCCAATTGCGGATATTCATTATGATGCAACTTTCGTGCCAGGTTTAATACTGTCATGATCCGCAGGTGCATACCAAAGGTTACTGATCTTAAACAACTACAGTACTGTTAGCTCCGTCGTCCCCCGTTTATTTGTTAAAACAAACAAGAAAACAGGGTATTCGCAGGCAGGCGCCCACGAACACCCTGTTTCACGAACAGTTTTTCTTACCTGCTTACCTGATCAATGGCAGATAAACCTCTACCGGATAAACCAGGGGCGGAACAGCCGACACCCCGCTTGGGTTGGTTTGCAACATATTGATGACCCACTGAGCGTCGGCGATCAGGATTGCGGCAGCCTCGGGCGTGATGTGCTTGCCGCTCTGCGCCTGAACCTCGATTGATGAAAGCGTTATAGTAGTTGATGGCAACCTTGGGCAGTCCTCTGATCAGTGCTTTTTGGGCATGTTCCAACATTATATACAAGCTTTTGAACACGCCCTGGTTGTCGATCTTACCTTCCCAGAAAAACCGTGTGAGGCCAGTCATCAGGCTTTGCGGTGTGGCGATGACATTGAAAGTCACAGGGAGGCTTGACTGGTTCGAAGCTTTATCGATGGCGTACACCGTCAGGGTGTGAGGGCCTAGCGCCAGAGTGAACAGGTCAATCTTCTGCCCGTTCGTCACCGGAACGCCGTCCAGGTCAGCCCAGACCTTGTACAAGCCAGCCGGTCCGACATCCACAGCGCTGAAACCAAGCTTCAGGAACGACGGATGTGTGTAATCTGTCGCGGTCGGCGAGCTGATCGTGATCGTCGGAGGCGTGGTGTCATAGATGAACTGCAAGCGACCTTCGATCTTCGGTTCAATGATGCCCTTCTGGGTCGCATAGTCGATCACCGCATCGCGCACGTAGTACTGCGTGTCGTTGACGATCTGGTTCAGCGGCCACAGGCTGACGCCGCTGTCGTTGAAGTTGCACGAGCCGGCTGCCAGGTAGTTGACCGTCGAGACCTTGTAGTATGTGCTGGCGTCGGTGAAGTCCACTTCCTGAACGGCTCCATGCTTGTCGGTGAACTTCAGCGAGACGACATGGCTTGTCGCCGGATCGTAAGGCGGCGGTTGAGGGGTCAACAGCCAGATCGTTGTACGTGATCTTGCTGCCTGAGTTGGTGTCGAGCATGCAGGTGGTGTAGTAGGAGTAGCCGCCGTAGCCGGGCACGTACTTGTAGTAGTAGTAGTTGCGGTAGGCGCGCTCCAGCACCGCCTTGAGCTGCGGCCCGTTCATGCTCATTGCAACCAGCGAGTTCTCGTAGGGCATCAGCGTGAACATGTCGCGACATCATTTGAACGGGTGCAGCCGGAGTAGCTGCCGGGAACGTGATCCGATTGCTGGCGCTGCTTGGTTGGTCATCGCGCCGGACAGGTGGAAGTCGACATCGGTGATGCCGTGTGTGGCCAGCTCGTAGACCGAGGCGTCGGCCTGCAGGTTGGCGCCGTTGGTCTCCTGCGTGAAGGCCTGCAGTGGTGTCGATCGGCGCGGTGGTCTGGCCGAGGACCGTGTTGTTGTAGGTGGTCAGCAGGGCAACGTACGGATCGACGATCGCCTTGGTGGCCGCGTCTTCCAGCAGTGGTCGATGTTACCGTGAGATACTGCCCGGCGCGGCTGACCACTTCATAGCCGCCGCCCGCCTTGGCGCGCAGGCCGAGGACGATCTCGCCCAGGGTGTTGTTGTAGCGGTAGGCCTGGTTGATGAGCACCGGCGTGTTGTCCGGGCCGCCGACGATAGGTCGGCAGGTACTTGTACGGGGCTTCGGGGCTGGCCGGGTTGGTGTGGCTGTGGGCGCCGATGATGGCATCGATGCCGGACACCTGCGCCGCCAAGTTGGTGTCGACGTTGTTGTCGACCTCGACGCTCTTGGGATTGGCGGTGAAGCCGATGTGGGTCAGGGCGATGACCACGTCGTTGGTCGCCCGAAGATCGGGGGCGTACTGCTGGCCTGTGGCGATCGGGTTGGTGAAGGTCAGGCCCGGGATGTTGCTGGGCAGCTCGTAGTTGGGCACGCGGTGGTTGGTGATGCCCAGGATGGCGACCTTGATGCCATCCAAGAGTCTTTTCGACGATATGGCTTGACGCCCTGACCACCCGGTCCCACCTGGCTGAGGCCATACGCGCCAGTATCGGTGACGTTGGCGCCCAGGAGCGGGAAGAGTGGCCTGCCTGAAGATGCCGGTGAAGACCTGCGTTGCCGAAGTTGAACTCGTGGTTGCCCAGCGTCATGGCATCGTAGTTCATGGAGTTCAACGCTGCCATCAGCGGGTTGGTCTGCAAGTTGGCTGGGCAGCGGTGTGCCATCGGCGGCGAAGCCGGAGCAGGCGGACTTGAAGTAGTACATCATCGCGTCGCCCTGGATGTTGTCGCCGCCGTTCGAGCAGCAGGGTGCGGGTCGGGTTGTGCAGCCGTTCCTGCTTGATCAGGGTGGCCAGCTGGGTGTAGCCGACGAAGGTGCCCTTGGCCAGGTTGCCGTGCGAGTCGTTGTGGTGCAGGATGGTGAGCGGGACGATGCTGCCGCCGGCATCTGTGCCATCGCGGGCGATGCGACCGTCCAGCGTGCCGTCGCCATTCGGGCCCTTGATAGGCGGTAGCCGGGGTGCCGTAAGTCGCGGCGACATAGGCATTGACGGCATTGAGCATATCACCCCAGTAGGTGATGTTGGTCATGTACTTGAAGGCGCCGTAGCCATCGCCGCCAGCCGGGGCCAGGAACTCGTTGGTGCCGACGCTGTAGGTCTTGTTCAGGTCCAGCGGCTCGCAAGCGTGTGTGGTCTTGTTGACCACGCAGTAGTCGAAAGCGCCCCAGGCGTAGGGCTGCGGGCCGGGGTTGGCATCCGTGTACGTGAAGTACTTGTACTTGAGGCCCGCCGGCTGGATGACGCCGTTGACGACGTGCGGGCCCTGGTTGAGCACTTCCAGGATCTGCGCGCCGGTCATCTTGCCGACCACGGTGGCGTTGCCGAAGGGCAGGATGGTGAACATGTTGCCGTAGGTCAGCAGCCCTGGGGCATGGGTGCCAGCTGACGCAGCCGGTGTGTGACCCAAGCGGTGCCGTCGTAGCACCAGTCGGTGCGGATGCCGCCGGCGTTGTTGAAGAAGATGTCAATGTCGTTGGTCGGCTCGCCATCGGTGTTCAGGTAGTTGTAGATGGCGTCATCGATGAATGTGCCCATCATGTTGTCGACAGTGCCGCCGTTGCGCGGCAGGTCCACTGCGGAATAGCCGACCGGGGTGTTGACCAGCGCCAGATAGTCTGGATCGGTGGCGTAGCTCGTGATGAGCGCGTCGATCGCTGGATCCTTGGTGCTGTCGGCAAAATCGGAATCTGGAGTGCCTCCACCAACGGATAGTTTCCAGTTTGCGGCTGGAGTGGTCGCAGGCGCAAGTTGGTGTTCTCCAGTAGAGAACCTTCCAGCTGACTGTTACCGACCCGTCAGTTCCAACAGTGATATCCGCCTCGCCGACGCGGCGTCCATTGTAGGAGGCCTGGACAACGGTAGTATTGCCAACCTTGGTTCCAGGGGCAGCTACCGAAGTGTGGCTGTGCCCGCCGATGATCAGGTTGACCGGCTTGCCGGCTGTGTTCAGATTCGCGGCCAGGGTCTGGTCGCCAATCACCGGAATGCCATAGCCATAGCCGCCATCGGTATAGCCCAGGTGGCTGAGCACCACGATCACATCCGCGCCAGCTGCTTTCATCGCATCGTAGTAATGCAAGATCGATGCCAGTCGGGTCCTTGAAGCACAAGCCGGCTGTGGCTGTGGCAACCGTGATGATCGGGGTCTCGGTCGTGGTCACGCCGATGAAGGCGACCTTGACCTGGTTCGGCGCCGTTCCGACGGTCAAAACCTGGAACGGCCCGCCATCGATGAAGGACGGCGTCGTCCAGCCGGCGGTGGCGCAGTTCCCCGTGTCATTCTTGACGATATTCGCGGTCACGTATGGGTAAGTCGCCTCGGTTGTGCGGGCAGCCAGGTTGACCTGGCCCCAGTCGAACTCGTGGTTGCCGAAGGTCGCCACGTTGTAGCCCATCGCGTTGTAAACGTCGATGGTCGGCTTACCTTTTCCGGTAGGTGTGCCATCGCCCAGGTTTGAAAGCAGGCTGCCCTGCATCTCATCGCCGGCGTCGACCAGTAAAACGTTCGCAGCGCCTTTCGCGGCACGCAGCATGGTTACCACATTTGCGGCGCGCGCCATGCCTGGATTGCTGGCTTTGTTGGGGTCTGCGTTAGATGGCTCAAGTTGACCGTGGAAATCGTTGGTATGCAGGATGGTGAAGGTAACTGGCACCGGAGGAGCGGCGCTTACTTTACTCACCGGCATTGCAATCGAGGCCGGCAGAGCAATGCTCAAGACAGCGATCAGGATGAATAGCTTGTAGATTTTGCTTGTCATGGAATATCCCCTCCATTGATTAATCAGGAATTTTTTTATTTGGTGTCAGATAGAATTCAGCCAAATTGCCCTGGCTCTTCCACCCACCTGTGGGTGGACCGGCGAGTAATTAATAATTTCAAAGGATCTGCATTACCGGTGGAATGTTTTGTGTGGCTGATCCATTTCTGACATGGGTTTTAGATTTGAAGATCGATTATTCGATCCGTTTTAAACAGCGCTATCCCTTAAACCCAAAAAAAGGGATTATCGCTTTTGAGTGTCTCCTTTGCGAATCCACCTCCTTCTTTATCGTGCTCAAGGTTATGCTCCCCCACAAGCCCTCGGACCATACCATTTTTTTTTGAAATTACTAATTGGCGTTAAAGATTATAACAATTTCGCTCTCTTTACAAATGTGACGAATGTCCTTCAATTAGAATTTCTAATGTATATATAAATCAAATTCCCCATGCATGGAGGTGGAGATTTCAAGGGGCGCATTATGGGACGTGGAAACGCGTTCCACGCTAATTGGATTATTCGCTGCGAGTCCCAGGGGCAATGTACTGAACGCGCTTAAACGGCTTGACCTGTTCGCCGACGTTATCTTTCAAAACATTCCCGGATACGTGCATCAACGTATCGCCAAAGTCGCTATCTATTCCCATGCTCGCCAGGCAAGGATAATGATGGTGTAGCAAGCCAGCCTTTTCCTCGGCATCCTCCGCTGAAACACCCACTAACCCCTCGGCGACGTACCGGGCGCAGCCGCAAACCGCGTCGCGCACCACGACCGCCGAGACGATCAGGCGCGTCTCAGGATCGACGCTGATTTTCAGCTCGGGCTGCCCAAAATAATGGGCAAATTCGGCGATCAAAGGATTGTCATATGCCATTCGCTGGCGGCGGGTAACGCCGAAATCACGCTCGGTCAGCGAGCACAGCGGCTTAGGCGTAGCGCAGGCGACACCCATCTCCGCCAGCCAGCCGCGCAGCTGCCGCGCCAGGCCGCGTGGCAGCCAGTTTTCATTGTCCACTGCCACGAGCACCGCCTGCGCTCCCACCATCCGGGCCAGGTCTGGCAGCAGCTCAGCCACGCCTTTGTGCTCTGCAAAAGAGAGGATGAGCTCGGCAGGCGGCAAACTCTCCGGTAGGTAGTCCTCTGGGTAGTCGATTACCAGCGGGAAGCTGCGCGGCGCCTGCCAGACTTCGATTGCCCAATCTCCAGGTCCGTGCTGGCGGATATTGGCAACGTGCCTGGCTCCGTATTCACCTGAGATGATCGCTAAAATGCGCATACCTGGCACCAAAACAAGATTTTGCAAAGTATACCAAAACTATTTTGGTTGCAGACAGAGCCTGAACACTGCAGAGGGCCATCCATTGCGCAGATTTTCCGGATTGATAAGGTGAGCTGGAGCGGGCGTTCAACTCCTGGTCAGGAAGGTACATGCCGGTTTCCCTGCCAGTTATACTTCCCGGCGCGCGAGCATCTCGATCTCGACCATTGCCCCCAATGGCAGCGCTGTCACACCAATCGTTGTGCGAGCGGGGTACGGTGGGTTGAATTGCCGGGCATAGACCGCATTCATCGAAGCAAAATCAGCCATACTTGTCAGGTAGACATTTACTTTGACCACATTCTCTGCAGTCAACCCGCCTGCCGCGAGCACAGCGAACAGGTTGCGGAAGCATTGCTCGGTCTGGGCAGAAATATCGCCTTCTACCAGCTTGCCGGTGGCAGGGTCAATTGGCGTCTGCCCGGAAAGATAAACCAGCTCGCCGGAGACGATAGCATGCGAGTATGGCCCGACGGTAACCGCGTTCGGAGCTGTGATTGCAGTGCGTGGCACTCTCATCTCTCCTAAATAAGGGGTACTCACTTGCTGACCATATTTTCAATCGCCAGCATTGAGATCTAATTGGGTAGGCTGCGGGCTGGGCGCATCTCTCAATTGGGTGATAATCAACACACACAACAGCAGCAGCCCAGCCGAGAGGAGCAAGGAGGGCGTAAATGATCCGTCCGGGCTTTGCATGGCTTCCATCACAAAAACAAATACAACCGATGCTTGACCGAACAATGTAAGCAGTCCGTTCGAGGTGCCTTCCGGGGTTGGGTATGTAATTTCTGCGATGTACTGCAAGCCAATTGGGGCGGCGCTGACCAGGAAGAAGCCCAGCGAAAACGCGGAAAGCAATATTACCCCGTAACGGCTGGCAAACGTGACCCCGATCAGGCCCGGAATCGAACCCAGGACCGCCAGGAACAGAAATACCTGCCTCTTATGCAGCTTATCGGACAGATTGGACAGGATGAATGCCCCGATTATTCCCCCGACCAGAAGCAGCCCACCGATCACGCCCGCCTGGGTAGGCGAAAAGCCCCGCGGCCGGACGATATTTTCCACCCAGGTTGTCAGCCCGTTGAAAAGTCCCAGACCGATGAAGTACACTGCTATAAACAGCCAGAGCTGCTTGACCCTGATTGCGTGCTTGAGCCCATCAAACATCAATGCCCGCACCTCCATCCCAGGCGCGCAAGGCGGGGTGAGCGGCTTTTCACGGGCAAAGGCAATGAAAAGCAGCGCAGAAAACGCTGCCAGGACGCCGTAGATCAGTTGGACCGAAGGGATGGGGAGGCTCAAAATCAGGATAGGCGTGAGGATCAGGCCAAGCGCAGTACCCAGGAGGTTGGCAATCGTAGCCAGGCCCACCGCTGTGGCGCGCTCCTCCAGCGCGAACCAGCGAGCAGCGACCTTTGTCCAGGCATTTAATAAGAATGGCTGGCCGATCGCGATGCCGATCGTACAGAGCAGCACCAGGGAATAATTATCACCGACCAGGCCGCGCAGGATTCCGAAAATTCCCATCAAAGCGGCGCCGATGCTGACCGCGATCCGAAATCCATAGGTGTCGATCACCCAGGAAACCGGAAGAGACAGGGGGATGAATACGATCATAAAGGACATTGCCAGCAAGCCAATCTGCAGGTCAGATGCCCCGTAATATCGCGCGGCAGGTCCCGTAATTGAGGCATAGCTGATCCACAGCACCTGAATCGTCAGGTTGATGAACATAAATGTAGCCAGGACCGCCCAACGGTAGCGATAGACCTTAAACTGTGGATTGCTCATATTTTCTCTCTCGACATACCAGGGTCAAATAAAGAATGCCACGTTATTTTAGTCGATTGGCAGGCGATCGGGATAACTAAACCCAAAATCCTGAAGGGGGCCATGGCAAACCGCCAATAGTCTAATGAATTAATCAGTATCCCGGATGGCCGTCTTATAGTTTAATTTTCCATAGTTATTTTCGGCCAATCGCCGAACTGCTGGTAATAGTCGATTAAATTAGCTGCGGAAGTATTCCCACCGCATAAAAGCAAAACAACGTGGTCTTTATCCCCAAATTTACCCAGCTGGCGCTGCGCCGCAGCCAGTGTGCAAGAGGCAGCCAGCTCTGTATTGACTTTCGCTCGCTCCAGCAAGAATATCTGCGCTGCAAACGCTTCGCGATCCGCAACCTGCAAATACCCTGCGAGATGTCGCTGGGCGAGGATCAGCGCCTGCTCAGCTACATAGGGTGCTCCCAGGGTCCTGGCCAGGGACGTCGGATGGACCTCGACAACCTTGCCGGCTTTCAGCGCCTGACCCATAGCATCCGCACCCTCTGTCTCTACACCCCAGATGCGCACGTCCGGCTTGAGCGCCTTGATCGCCACGATCAATCCGGAAATCAACCCGCCACCGCCGATGCTGATGAAAATGTCGGTCATCTCAGGCAGGTCTTCCAGCAATTCCAGGCCAAGGGTGCCATTGCCTGCCATCATGTTGGGATTATCGAAGGGGTGCAGTGAGCTCCAGCCTTGCTCCTGGTAAGCACGCGCCTGCTCGAAAGCAGCTGCAATACTCGGGAAGAGCTCAACCTGAGCGCCGTATGACCGGGTTGCGGTAAGGTAATTCTGCGGAGTGAAATCCGGCATGCAGATCAGGGTGCGCAGGCCGAGCGTCTGTCCGGCGTAAGCCACACCCTGGGCGAAATTGCCTCCGCTGACCGCCACCAGACCCTTCTCTCTCTGCGCCGGCGAGAGCTGCAGGATCTGGTTGAACGCACCTCGCGGTTTGAAGGATCCGGTCGTCTGGAATAATTCGTATTTCAGATAGATATTCGTCCCCAGGAGGCGGCTGAGCGTCCGGTTCCTCTCCATAGGTGTTCGCCGGACGTAGCGCTCGATCCGGCGGCGGGCTTGCTGGATATCCTCGAGGTTGATCATAGGTCTCATCCTGGAAATAAAAAAGCAGAAAAAAAGGATTGGTCGTATCAGGTTACAATATTACCGGAAATTTCCCATCTTAAGCCTACAGGTTTCCTCGATTAACCGCCGGTTTGCCTGATCGGGATGCGTAAATCGGATGACCCGGCAATAAAGGATTTGGGCATTCTTAATCAAATCGCGCCATGATAGCCATCCAATTTAGTGAGGTAACCCTGATCCTGGGAGCCCGAGCGATTTTCCGCGGGCTGAACTGGAGCATCCAGCACGATCAAAAGATCGGTCTCATCGGAGCGAATGGATCGGGTAAATCCTCTTTGCTGAAGCTGATCGTGAATGAATATTCGCCTGAGCCTGGAGGGACGATCTCGAAGTCAAAAGGTCTCAGCATAGGGTATCTCCCCCAGGAAGTTGAGCTGGATCCCCGGGCTGTCGTGCGTGAAGCGGCGTTGGCGGGCAACCCGCGCTGGCAGGAAGTGCGCGAGGCTCTGGAGCGGGTTGAGAATAGAATGGCAGAAGCTGAGGTTTACAGCAACCCTGGTTTGCTCAGCTCTATGCTGGAGAAACAGGCCAGCTTGCTGGAGGAATATCGCCGCCTCGGCGGTGACAGCTACCCCGGCAGGGTTGAGGAAATCCTGCGCGGGTTAGGTCTGGGGGACCGCGACTTTGCTAAAACCCTGGGGCAGTTGAGCGGAGGCCAGAAGAAGCTGGTCGGCCTGGCTCGCCTGCTGCTCAGCCGCCCCGACGTGCTGCTCCTGGACGAGCCGGATAACCACCTGGACCTGGAAGGCAAAGCCTTCCTGGAGCAGCTCATCCGTGAGTATCCCGGAGCAGTGGTGCTGATCTCGCACGACCGCTACCTGCTCGACGCAGCCGTAACCCATATCGCCGAGATCGAAGACGGGCGGCTGGTGACATTTACGGGCGATTACACTTCCTACCTGGTTGAGAAGGAGGAACGGCTGGTCCGCCAGGACCAGCTTTATCAAATCCAACAGCGCGAGATAAAGCGCATGGAGATGGCGCTCAAGCGCTACAGCCTGTGGGTCCAGGAAAGCGACGCGTTCGCCAGCCGGATTCACGCAATGGAAGCCCGGCTGTCGCGGGTAGAGCGCATGGAACGCCCTGTGCTGGAGCGCCGGCGCATGAGTTTAGAGCTGGAAGGCTGGCGCGGGTCGAATAAGGTACTGGAGCTGGTCGGAGTGGAGAAATCCTTCGGGGGGCAGCCGGTTCTGCGCGGAATCAATGCCCTGCTGCGGCATGGAGAGCGGGTTGGGGTTATCGGACCGAACGGTGCGGGTAAATCTGTGCTGCTGCGCCTGATCCTGGGATTGGAATAATCCGGAGCGCGGCGAGATAACCATCGGACCGAGCATCCGCATGGGTTATTACGCCCAGGAGCACGAAACCTTGAATCCGGAGATGACCCTGATCGACAGCGTGCGCCGGGCGAGCCCCCTTTCCGAATCAGCAGCCGTATCTTTCCTGAATCGATTCTTGTTTCCATATCCGCAGGTCAGCCAGAAGGTAAAAGAGCTTTCGGGCGGCGAGCGCAGCCGCCTGCAGCTGGCATTGTTAGTCCTCAGCGGAGCTAATTTCTTGCTGCTGGATGAGCCGACGAACAACCTGGATATCATTTCCGCCGAGGTGCTGGAAAACTCCCTGGCTGACTTCCTCGGCACGGTGCTGGTCATCTCGCACGACCGCTACTTCCTGGATGAGGTCGTCGGGCGGATTTGGGCCCTGGAGGATGGGCAAATGAAGGAATATATCGGCGGGTACAGCGACTACCAGGAGGTTGCCCCCCATCCGGAGAAATAGCCGCCCTTTCTGGCAGGCGGGTCTTGACAAGCCGTGAGAATGGACGTACAGTGATTTTGCCTACAGTGCCTAAGCAATAATTATCGTGACCGATGCGGCACGGTTAGCAGACACAAGGAGATCGGATCATGACTGCGGAAAATACACAAAATGAGACGGAAATAAAAGAAAACCAAAAGGATGAGCTCCCGCTCCCCTGGAAACAGATACAGGGAGCTATCTGGATGATCGGTCTGGCGATCCTTTTCTGGAAAGGTTGGTGGTGGCCGGGAATCCTGATACTGGCGGCAATCAGCGGCCTGTTCCAGGGGATCGTCCAGTTATATCTCTCGCATCAAAAAGAACAGAATGAAAAAACCGAGCGCGATCTGGCGCTTGCTGGAGCAGCGCGGAAAATGGCTCCCGGCGACCTGTCCTAAATGCGGCGGACCCATCAGCGTGGCGACCGTGAATTGGACCGGTCCGGAAACCGGAGATTGTCCTTATTGCCATGCCAACTTAAAACCGTGATTGGCTGGCTCTAACGCTAAGAGCAAAATTTAAGGGTGCGCATCGCCCTGAGGGTGACCCATTTGTTGGGTTGCCCTTTCGCTCCAAAATCCGCCCAGGTCTTCCCCGTATACTCATACTCCAGCTTCCAGCGTCCGTTTTGGTCCTGCTTATCGTGCACGATTTTCAGGGCATTTTCCAAGCGCGGGTCGCTCCCGTAACCCAAACGAGCTAAGGCTTCCACGACCTGGAGCAGGTCGGTTACGTAGAATACCGGAAAACCGAATTTCCACCAGTTCGGACTCGGGCGACCGGGTATACGGGTCGGATATCTCGCGGTGGCAGGGTCAATGCTGAAGAAAAATTCGACCCCCGCCTGGATCGCCCTCTGGATGAGCGGAGTACGCCGCTCTTGGGGCAGCTTGCTGAGAGCCAGCATATCTTTGGCGCCTCCCCAGGCACAGGGGTTCCCACTGTTCACCCCGCACGCGAATAACGGCCCGCACTTGTAGGCGTAATAGCGCACAGGTGCATCCTTCTCATCTATAGGTGCAACTCCCTCACCGGTAATACTGCGCGCCATCCACTCGAACGCCTTATCCAGGCGGGCAGCCTCGATTCCCAGGTCGAGGAGGGCGTTGCACAGGTTGCCCTGCAGGCAATCGATCGTACCTGACGGGGAGCCTGATACGCTGAATTGACCTTGAGGAGTGAGAGCATGCTCCAGCAGGTAGGTGCACGCCTGGGCAATTCGATGGTCCATGTGGATGCTCGCCCCAAGCTGGGCGAGCATAGTGAGCGACCAGACAGCCGAGCGATACTTGGGGTTATATCCGGGACCAGGTCTGACCCAATAGCCGGCTTCATCCATCGCGGCGAGGATGGCAGCGATCGGTCCTTCAGTATGCGCAGCTTCACGGGCAGCCTGCAGCTCAGGATCACCCTCCGGGCGGTCAAGCAAGTCACGTAATGCCAGGTAGGAAACACCCGGCGGATCAGGTTCCATCAACCAGGGCAGTGGATCTGCTTTTAGCTGGATTTGCGCTTCCATAAATTTCTCCTATTCCTATGACAGCACTCAAGCTTCCTGGCGAGGCGCGGTCAAAATAGCCGTGCTGAGCCTGGTAAGCTGCTGCCACCAATCATAGAAGGTGCGCGGTCCCAGGATCGCCCAGGCAAGACCAACCGCCGGATCTTTCCAGGCCTGCGCTCCACTTGCTCCCAGGTGACCGTAAGAGCCTGGGGAGGCTTGTGCAGTGACCGTGTGGGGCGATTTTACCCCGCGCAGCTCGACGCCCAACCCCCAGGGACCAGGCGCCCAGCTCATTAATCCTACAAAGTTCGCCGGCAGGCCGCGCGTCTGGTCGCTGGTCGCGTCGCGCAGCAGTGGTCCAGGCAGGAATCCTGCCGGAAGGCCGGCAAAAGCCTGGACGAGCTGCAGCGCTCCCTGCGCCGTGGTAACCAGCCCGCCGTAAGGCAATCCCAGCGCGCGCCAGAATGGGGAATTGTAAGGCTCCAACGCTGTGCCCTGGTGCTCCCCCCAATCGCCGGCTATGCGCACCGGTCGCCGGGGAGGCTCCTCCCCCAGGCTGCCGTCGATCTCCAGTGGAGATAGGACGAGCTCTCTGATTGCCAGCGGGTAGGGCAGGCGAGCCAAACGCTCGAGGATCACCGCCAGCAAGGCGTAGCCGGTATTGCTGTAGTTCACCAGGCGCCAGGGCCGGATGGCCAGCGGGGTCGCCAGGAAGGCTTGAGCCAGGGTCGGCCAATCCAGGCTGGCGGTATATGGCGCAGCGCCACGCGGCAGGTCTTCCGGAAGACCGCTGGTATGGCACAAGAGCGCACGCGGGGTCACATCGTCCACCGCAGCGGCGGCATCGGGGAGGAAGCGCTCCAACGGATCGTCCAGCGAGAGGAAGCCCATATCTGCCAGACGAAGGATAGCGAGTGCAGTCGCCAGCTTGGTGATCGAAGCCACGGGGAACAGCGTCCCTTCTTCCAGGGGCTGTCCATCCCAATCGCTGCCCAGGCAGAGAACTTCTGGTGCGCCGGCATCCGGCTCAACCCGGACGATCAAGCCTGGAAGAACTCCATCTGAGATCAGCGGCTCTGCAATCGCCTTCACGGCTGGAATCCAGGCTGGCTGGGAGTCGTTCGCCTGAGAGCTAATGCCCGTGTCCTGCACTTCACCCATCTCACCCTCTTGCAACGGCATAGAGCGTATCGATACCAGTAGATCTTTTGACGTTACTATTTTACATCCGAACTGCGCGGGCTCCAACCAAAATAATGTCTGGAGGGCTCAGGTATATAAAGGCAACCGGCACAGTAAAATCCCTTGACAAAACTAATATTATTAGTTATAATACTAATATTATTAGTTAAAATCT
>CAVPMW010000021.1:0-62497 GCA_963706515.1 uncultured Chloroflexia bacterium | reverse complement strand
ACGGTCAGCTTGCCCTTCATGCCTGCGTCGTAGTGCACGCCGTCCTGGGCGAAGCAGCCCAGCTCCCAATCCCCGAGCATCGCCTCGGTTACGGTGAAGGTGATCTTGGCGCTGTCGCCGGTTTTCGGCAGGGTCAGCATGAAGTTATCCATCCCAGAGTTGGGATCGCCTTCTGCGGTGACGTTCCCCGAAATTACTTCCACTTTCGGCGCCGCGCCGGCTAGCGCGAATAAATCGGTCTGGTACCCGGCGGGGCGGTTGTTTACCTTCTTGACGTCCCGCCCGAACATCACTTCGTGCGCCAGCTGCCCGTTATTGACCAGGGTGATCGCTGCAGTTTGGCCCACTTTCAAATCGAGCGCAGCGGGGGTGAAAGAGTACTCGGTCATCTCGAGCCGGTATTCCGCAGGTTTGTTCGACCCGCTGCACGCGGCGAGCAGGATCCCCAGGAGCAGAATTACAAAGATGAATAATCGGTTTTTATACACAATTCGCCTCTAGAAAATTTTTGGAGTACCTATCCAAATCATAAAATCTAAACCGCTTCGGCGCGCTGCTTGATCCCCAGGAGCATTTTGCGCTCCATAATGAAAAACCCCGGCTCCATGAACCAGTACATCAGCTTATTGGGGACGTTCGGGGTGTAATCGGCCCGCATGCGGTCGACCAGGCGCGTTCCGCCGTCCTGGGTGGGGAACAGATACAATCCCCAGGTAACCGCCAGGAATTCCCCAGGCTTGAGCGGGATCTGCGGACCTTCGCCGGGATTGCGCGTATCGCCGAACAGCACCATCGCATGGTTTGGCTCTAAAATTGCCACCGGGAAGCCGAACCCATCCGGCGACATAGGAATCTGATCGCCCACCTTGAGAGCCTTGAAACTCGGGCAGGATGCGGTTCACGTTTTCGATATTCAGCCCCAGCATGCGGTTCTCGACGAATTCGTACGAGTAAAAGCCGGCCCTCCCTTGCCCTATCTGCACCAGCCAGGGCCAGACTTTCTCGGGCGGCGCCCCAATCGTTACAGCGTGAGTGGCTTTCAATTTCGGCTCGGGGATCAGCTCGTCACCCGGCAGCGGCAGCTCATCTTCTCCTGGGTCTGTCCCCCAGCGCAGGTGCCAGGGTCGCACGAATAAAATATAGCTCGCTACGGCTGCTGTAGCTGCAGTGGCGATCCCCACCAGGCTGGAAAGGAAAAACCGCCCGGAATTTTTCTTTTTCGACATTTTACTCTCTCCAATCTTTGTGATTGGCCGAAAGTGTTTTTACAAAGAAAGTTCCTAAATCGGCCAATCACTTAGAGCAAACCGCCATTTCATGCTTCTGTGTATTCAAAAAAATATGGCGGTTTGCTTTGCTCAGGATCCACCGGCGATTACCACAACGACTGCCGCTGCAGCTGCCATCTCGATCGATTTCGATGGTCTCGGCGACCGCCTCACTGAACATCTCATTTTTTACCATTGCCGCGATGCGTTTGCGCGCGGTTTTGCGCTCGTCGCGGGTAAATACCAGGTTGGTCAGGCGGCAGGCGTTGACCATCCCCAGCATGACGAGATCGCGTGGCCCAGGAATTGTGCTCGCCAGGGCAATCGAGCGCAGGCGTATCTTGATCCAATATTTGGCGGAGGCGTCTTCCTGGGGGTAAGCGGCGTAAGGAATCACCCAGAGAAATCGCTTTTCTTCCTGGCGCAAGATTTTTTTATCCACGAGCGCCGACGCGACCAGACGATAGGTGCGTTTGTTCCCCAGGGCTTCTATCCAGGCAGAAGTCTTACGCGGTTTCGAGGATTTTAACAATTGAGTGAATGCATAAGACAACAACGGGTTCTCCGGAAGGGTGCGATCGACGACAACCAGGCGCTTCTTCGGATCGAGGGAGAGCTTATTCAGTATCGCCAGCTCGGCGAGCAATGCCCCCACCAGCCCGTATTGGAGCGTATCCGCAGCAGAGCCGGCAGGCGAGCCTTTCTTATCGTCCAGGGCAATCAGGAAAAGCTCTTCGGCAAGGGTAAGATCCAAGGGACACCTCCGCAAACCTTTTGCAGCCCAGATTTTATCAGATCGGCTGGGTTTGGCTGAAAGTTTTTTAATAATTCGAGTAATCCAGCCTCGCTCAACCATTCCTGGTCGAGTGCATGGCTACGACAAATGTCTCGACTTGATCGGGCGGTCTTGACGGGCTGAGTGCACGTTATTAAAATCACCGCTATAGAATCTTTGTCCAGATCGTTGAAAGGAAGGAGATCCCATGAACGTGCGCACCAAGCTGCAGGCTGGCGCAGCCTGCTACACCGTAAAATCAGGCGACAGCCTGTGCTCGATTGCCACCACCTATTACGGCTCTTGCACCCAGGACAATGTCAATAAGATCTATTATTCCAACCTGACAACTATCGGCCCTAACAAGAGTTTGATCTACCCCGGGCAGAAGCTGTACTCCCCTAGACTGCCCGATCTCGATCGAATTCGAATAACAGGAGACAGTAAGATGCAAATTCTGAAAGAATCCCTTGAACAGAGCACCTCAGCCGAGCAGCTCAAGATCCGCTCAGGTCTGAAGAGCGGCGCCTCGATAGAATCCTGCCAGAACAACGTGAACTACTGGCAGCAGGAATTCAACAAGTGGTATAACCAGGCGATTCAGAAAGGCTATTACCCGCCATTCTCGAACCCGGTTCCCACTCTGTACTAGGAAACCAGTGGCTGCTCATAGAAAGAATCCGTGAGGTAAAAATGAAAATTCGATCTGATGTACGAGCTGGAGCTTATACTTCGATAGAGCAGTGCCAGGCTGATGCGAATGCCTGGAAGGGTTACTCGGAATCGATGGAATCGTTCGCCAAGACCGGTGTATGGCCCGCGGGTCAGCCTTATCCGCCTCAGCCGGCGCCGCCCCCCACCTACTACCCACCTTACCCAACCTACCCACCGACTAGCAGCGGGGGCTACATCCAGGGCGTGTATTACCCGGATGTGAGCGGCAGCTGCTACTACGCCTGACGAATATACTGCAAGCGCGATAAATTAATCAAAAAATGGATGAATTATGGGCTGCAGCCCGTAATTCATCCATTTTTTCGTATTTTCTACGCTTATACTTTATAATTATAGGAGTTACGCAGTTAAAGGAAAATAGTCCGGAAATGGGGGTGTAGGGCGGGCGGACGCCCGCCCTACACCCCCATTTCCGGCAGTTCCTCAGCGAACTGCGTAAGTCCTAAATTAATTCAAATCGCACCTTAGGAGAATATGCATGGAAGATCAGCCTATAGAAGAAGCTGTCAGCGAACCGAAGAACGAAGCCGAAACCGAAGATACATACATGAATTTAAACTCGGTGCTCAACCTGGCAACCATTGCCAACGTTCTGGCCTGGATCGTACTGACGATTGCCGTATTATTGTGGGTGTTTTACCTGTATTTACAATTTCCGCAAATGCGCCAGCTCGGTTTAATCACCGTGTATATCATCGGGATCAGCACCCCGATCTTGCTGCTCGGCGGATTCTTTTTCGTCCTGCTGCGAGCAGTAGCCGAGGGGCTGTACGTGCTCCTGGACATCCAAGAAAATACTAAATCCAAGGCATAAATAGGAAAGTACATCGTCGCTCCTTCCTGCGGACGGGGGAATCAATTCAGAAAATGAGGTTCGGATGGCGCCAAGCGCCACTCGAACCTCATTTTCTGAAATTTTCCCTCCCGATTTTGGGGAGGGTGAAGCTGCCGCAGGCAACTTCGGGTGGGGCTTATTTCACGATAACTATGGCACAATATGAGATCTCGGATTGTATTCTGTTTTATAAACACAAGCCTTGAGCTCACGCTTCTTTCATGAAGATTTCATCGAGACGGGCTTCGGCCGCAGGTGAAAGCACCGCCTTGACAACCCGTGCAGTGAAATTCTGCAGTACCGTCTGGAGCTGGTAAGCGGTGCCCTCGGGGACGACGATCAGCAGAGCCGAGCTATCCTTTCCCAGCGCGTCGCCCACGGCTTTCACGAACTCGTCGTCCATATCTAAATCGTTCAAAGCCGCGCCGATGTTAAGGTCCCACCACTTAGCCCAGAATACCAGGGCGAAAAACATCCCCCAAAATGAGCCGCCCCAGCGACCGGCGCCCGCCAGGCTGCTGGCTGTATACATCGAGTTCGTGCCATCCGCCTGGCGCTGGACGATGGCAGCATCCAGGTACGTGATGGGGGTCTGGCTCTGGAATCCGAGCAGGGCTTCTTTCAGCGCCGCCGCTCCGGATGGTTTGTCGAAAATATAAATAATCAGATCGCTCATGGTCCGCCTGCCTCCTGGAGCCCTATCTTATCATATTGCCGCTCATTGGATAATGCCGACCTTGCTGAATTCGGGGAATCCGCCCCAGATCAATCCCCAGACCACGAACAGGACGATTGCCACGCCGAAGGCAAATGTGAAAAAAGCCAGCACAGGCGCCTGGCGGAATTCTTTGCGCCCCCAAATAAATCCAGCCACGACCGCGAGCAGAGCGAACGGTAATCCCGCTGCGACGGTCTGCCCTTCGACTGAGGATACAAAATAAGTGAAGCCGTAAAATAACGCGGCAATAGCCGGTGGGAGCAAGGATGCGCGCTGCTCCGTAAAGGGATGCTTCCAGGCGTGCAGCATGAGCAGGACAGCCAGGCCGATCTCTCCCAGGTGCCACAGGATATGCCCCAGCACCTCATCGTAAAAATACGTGAGCTTGTATACGAAGAGATCCTGCATATCCATCTCCAGGTGCCCGAGGGAGTTGGCAGCCAGGTGGATTCCCTGGCCTTCCACCCAGAGCACAGCCAGCAGGATAAAGGCAAACTGGGCTGTGCGGGAAGGCGGCTGGCTGCCGCCCCAGCCGAGCAGCAGCCAGTAAAGCGGAATGAGCACCAGCGGGGTGAGCAGATCGAGTACGTCCCCCCACTTCATCAGCGGGTAAGGCGGGAAGGGAGCGCTCAGCAAGGCAGGCGCAATGATAAAGAAAGTGAAGAGCAGCGCAAAAGCCAGGATCAGGATCTGCAGGCGGGACATGGCTGAAGATATTTTATAGCGAATTACTTCCGGCGCAAGTCCCCAAAGGACGGTTTATTTTTATTTTCCCAACCGAACGGCAAACGCGGCAGTGAATCCGGCAGGAGAGATGGGAGCTGCGCAGAATCAATGGAGGCGGCTTGCCGGCTCAGCGAGGCAGCCGCAATCGAGCCGCAGCCGGCTGGATACATGGCGAAATTATCGAAACGACCTTCGGTGGGCTGGTCGTACGAGACGACCATGACCCCGATCCGCCGTAGACCGGTGAACGAGCCGTTTGAGATGGTCGTGAGGAACGTGTTGTTGGCATATACGCTGATGTTGGACCCACTGCGCACGACTTTCAGCTGGTTGGCGCCCGAGGAGTGGATCGCGGGAGAGGCAGCCCAATCTTTTATTTTGCTCCAGCCGCCATTGTAGATCCAGATGCTGTACTGGTTGCCCCGGACGGCAACTTCATAAAACTCAGACCAATCTTCGTTGATCCCAAACACCATGCCCACCTCGCCGTCTCCGCTGACCCTGCGCATGGTGACCAGGGCGGTAAAATCGATGGCGAGCGCACCGGGTGTAACCGCATTACCATCGTCACTGAATTTGAGCTGCAGCTGGTACTCTCCGCCTGTGTAGCCGAATTTATAGTAGCTGTCTTCATATGTAAGCCAGCCGCTGTTCGGATCGCTGAAATTATCCGCATAGTAAGGCGCCTGGCAATTTTCCCCGTGGACGGTCAGCGGGAGGAATACACTCTTATCGCCCGGTGCGCCTAGCGGGCACAAGCCGGCTGAAGCGTATCCGATCGTATAAATGCCGGCGGAGCTGTACCCGGAATACCAGATCTTGAACGTGCTCCCATCCAATAATCCACTGGGATAATCTGCGCCGAATTCATCGAACGCGCCTCTGCCTCCCTGGGGGATCAGCACACCCTGCCGCTGCCAGCGCCTCCCATCGGAGGAAAGCGCGCTGCCGATCTGGTACTTTTCTGGCAATGTGCTGCCGGAGTAAAGCAAGTAATACTCACCGCTGTCCAGGACAGCGTTCGGGGCATAGGCATCGAGCCAATCCCAGCTGCCCGGGCGCACCTACGTCCAGGGCGGGGTTGGAGGCATCTTTGCTCCAGGTCACCCCATTGACTGAAGTCGCGTGTCCGATCCTGCTGGCTGTTCCATCGAAGCCTGAATACCAGAGATGGTAAGTACCGCTGTCGTTCACGATCGTGGGGTCGAATACCGAAACGTCGTCCCAAAGACCATAATTCCCGGCGTATAAGACCGGATTGCTGAGCGACTTGGTCCAGCTAATGCCGTCCGGAGACGTGGCGTACCCGATGGATACTGTGCCATAATCATCCCGGGCAGAATACCACATCTTGTACGTACCGCCCTCGAACAGGACTGCCGGAGCAAATACACGCGTCCCTTCCCAGTAGTCCGACGGAGCCAGGACGGGGTTGACCGGGTATTTCGTCCAGGTAATTCCATCCGGGAGGTAGCATAGCCAATGCTGGTGACAGTACCGTTGCCCCCGTTGTACCACATCTTATAATCCGTCCCGACTTTGAGCACTGCCGGATTCCAGACGGCGCCGCTGTCCCAGGCGCCGGGTGAGCCCGGCGAAAGGATTGGGCTGGGTCCGTGTTTGCTGAGGCTGCACAGGGTATTGCCGATCCCGGTGGGGGCTTGAGTATTCGTACTGCGGGATGCTGCGCGAACCGGGTCAGCTTTTATGGATAAAAATGGACCGGCTGCCAGGGCAGCCAGCAGGATCAAAGCGATGCTAATTCTGTAAGAACGAATCCGTTTAAGCATGATCTATTTCCCCTCCCCGAGCTGAAAACGTGCAGATTATGGAATTAATGACCGGGTGGAACGAAGTGCCATTAAATCTGACTCAGGAAAAACTAATCTGCAATTAATATCCTACTAAACAATCGGGCTGTCAAGGGCAAGGGGGAAGATAATATTATGTACAATATCTGCGCATAGCCATTCATCTACGTCCTCAAACCAGGTGTAAATGAAAATATCCGATGGCGGGCAGAGGCCATCGATACTCATCGGCTGGCGGTTTGATTATTCAAGCAGCCGGTTCCGAAATTGGCTCGAGGGTAATGTCGAGCGTGCTGATGCGCTGGTAGGCGCGGGCTTCCTGGGTGTAGGGGATCCAGTCGAAGACCAGGGCGTAGATCGAGTCGTAGATGGCTATCCCGGCGGTCAAACCGGCACGGAGGCAAGATGATCCGCAGGATTACGGGCAAGCGGTCGAGAGGACGATTGACCAATAAAAATGTCACAGTCATGGCGAGCAAGGCGATGACGAACGCCATCACCAGCTCCTGCCGCGAAACCTGGAAATCCAGCTGGCGCTCCCGTTTGTTGTAAGCAATCTTGCTGGCGCAGTAGCGCTGCACTGCCTGGCGGGTCTGCTCGGTCAGCTGGGGCGTGATCTGGTCAGCGGGGAGGCGCAGGATAATGCGTGCCGGAATCTGGCGCAGGGGCCAGGGTTTGACCGCTTTCTTGATCAAGCGGTCGATGCCGGCTTCGCCGGTAATATCGATTTCGTGGCTCGAGAATGGGTTAACCGCAGGCGCGCTGAACAGCTCAGCGATGTTGTCCAGCTCGAGGGTGATGGGGATTGCGGTTTGCTCAGCCATGGTTCAGGCCGCTCAGGATTGGGCTTCGATAATGATCTCTAGCTGAGCCAGCTTGCGCAGGATGCGGTTCTGCAGCGCTGGCGTGACCCATTCAAAAACCAGCTTCTCCAGGGGGTCCCAGAAAAATACCCAAACGAGCACGCACACGAACCCGGCGATCACCGCCTGGATCGTCTCGCCGGCGTTGGCAAGCACAGTATTGCCCAGTACCGTTAATACTGAAAAGAGGATGATCGCTGCGATGAAAACGATGATCAGGCCGACAAAACCGCGGAAGCGAGACACGTGAATCTGAAGCTTGTTATCTTCGATCTTCGCTGCGCAAAAGCGGTGGATCGCCTGGGTGGTTTGTTCTTGCAGATCCGGGGTAATTTGGTCCGCCGGGAGTTTGATGATGAGGCGGGTTTCTTTCCAGTTGCGCATCCCGTGGGTGAGTTTACGCTTGACCACACGCATCAGTGCGGGCTCGCCCAATACGTCAATTTCCTTATCTGAAAATGGATTCAAGTCGGGCGCGTTGAAGAGCTGGTCGATCGAATCGATCCGGATGCTCATTTCCTGGGCAAAGGTGTTCTTTACCTTCGGGGTCGCTTGCATAGGCATTCTCCGTGGTAATTTTATGAGAATATTATAATCTAAGTACACTCATAAAAATTCGGTTGGATGTTCAGGTATTTTCCAAGTTAAGATCAGGTTATTCCCCACCTAAAATGATTGACTGTTTTAATTAATTTGCCTATAATAATCGAATTAGTCATATATTCTTCGCATCCTGATCTGCATGCACTGAGGTATCAATTTCATCCCGATCGATTTATTATTGGAATCACGCAGTTGAATGAGAAAAGTCCGAAAAACGGGGTAATAGGTAGGCGCTGGCGCCTACCTATTACCCCGTTTTTCGATAATTCCTTTATGAACTGCGTAAGTCCTATATTTGATTGAATATACCGGCGAGTGGCGGAATTTCCGGATAAGGATGGAAGCCTGAGTGTTTCCATTTCTTTCAAATCATCTTATGTTAAGAGGAGGATGTTCATGAAACCGATTCGGATCGTTCTGGCAGCAGGTCTCCTGTTGACCTTCCTGAGCAGCGCAGTGATTGCCGCGCCCTTAGCGCAAGGCAGCCAGGCTGAGGAGTACGTTGTCGTTTATGCGGATGGCGCCAGCGCTCAAGCTGCCCACCAGGCAATTACGAACGCAGGCGGGACGCTCGTCCATGAGAATCTCGCGGTTGGCGTGGCAACCGTTTCCAGCAGCAACGCGGCGTTCCTGACGGCGGTCAGCCAGCAGGCTGCTTTGCTGGGCGCAGTTCCCAACCGCCCGGTGGCGCAGATCGAGCCGGGCACGCTCCCTCAGAAGAACAGCGTGGAGAACCGCAATAACCCGGAGGAGTTCGGGGTAGGCAAGCCCGGCGCGCCTCCCGTGGACCGCAGCGGAGGCCAGTCTGGCAGCGACCCGCTCGCCCCGATGCAGTGGGATATGCAGATGATCCATGCGACTGCGGATGGCTCCTACGCTGTGCAGGCAGGCGACCACCGGGTCCTGGTAGGCATACTCGATTCTGGCATCGACGGCAGCCACCCCGATTTGGCGCCTAACTTCAGCTATGACCTGAGCCGCAATTTCACCCATGACATTGAAGAGATCGATGGTCCGTGTGAATCCCCGGACTGCGTCGATCCGGTCGACGCGGACGATAATGGGCACGGCACGCATGTCGCCGGGACGGTAGGCGCGGCATTGAACGGGATTGGCGTCGCTGGCATCGCACCGAACGTCACCCTGGTCAACCTGCGCGGCGGGCAGGATTCGGGCTTCGTATTTTTGCAGCCGGTGGTGGACGCCCTGGTGTATGCCGGTGATATCGGCGTCGACGTGGTCAATATGAGCTTTTACATCGACCCCTGGCTGTACAACTGCTCCAACAACCCGGCTGATTCGCCCGAGGCCCAGATGGAGCAGCGCGCGATCATCGCTGCCACCCAGCGGGCGGTGGATTATGCCCGCAAGCACCGCGTGACCCTCGTCGTTGCGGAGGGCAATGAACATACCGACATGGGCAACCCAACGTCCGACAATACCAGCCCGGACTATCCGCTCGGGATCAATTACCCGCGCACCGTCGATAATTCCTGCCTGGATATGCCGGCTGAAGCCAACGGAGTGATCACAGTCTCGGCGCTGGGTCCGACGAAGACCAAGTCTGATTATTCGAACTATAGCACCGAGCGGACTTTCGTCTCTGCGCCTGGCGGCTATTTCCGGGATAACTTCGGCACACCCCAATACCAGTCTGTGGGGAACCTGGTGCTTTCGACCTATCCCGAATCGCTGGCAATTCTCAACGGCGATCTGAATCCGGATGGGACCCCGAACAATCCATTCGTTGTCGAGGATTGCCAGAATGGGGTCTGCGCCTATTACCAGTACCTGCAAGGCACTTCGATGGCGGCGCCTCACGTCGTGGGTGTGGTTGCCTTGATGGTCAGCCAGTACGGCTCTACCGACACCCGCCACCCAGACGGTCTGGTGCTCCTTCCGCCTCAAGCGGAGAAGCTGCTGAAATACACCTCCCAGCAGACTCCTTGCCCGGAGCCGCGGCTGTTCTCCTACGCGAACGTGGGACGACCGCCGTCCTACGACGCGTACTGCGATGGTACTCCGCAGTTTAACGGCTTTTATGGCTTCGGCATCGTGGATGCCCTGCAGGCGGTGCTCGGACCGGTTCATAGATAGTAGAAATCGCCCGCACCCTTCCCCCCTCGATAAAGTGAGGGAGGGAAAATAACCGAAAACGATGATCAGGTGGCGCCAGGCGCTACCTGATCATCGTTTTCGGAATTAATTTTTCCTATGTTGGTGAATACACCTAAGCGCTAATGGCGCAGGAGCGGCAAGTACACTCCGAGCTGGCTTTGCAGCAAGGCGAAGGTCGAGAAATGGTTTGGGTGGGCAGTTACGGTGTGGTTGAGCATATCCAGCGAGCTGGTCGGCTCTTTAACCCACTGCGTACCATCCCAGGAATACAGCGCCAGCGTTGATTCGAAATCCGGGATGATCTGCTCCGGTGAGTATTGGATCGTCAGGGTGAAGGGCTGCGTGGGTTGTAATGCCCCCTCACAGCATGGTGCGAAGTTCCTAAGCTCGAAGCTGTGACCGGTGGCAGCCAATCTGCCCGTGGACGGCAGGTTCGGCGCATAACGCGGGGTATGGGTGATGGTAACTGTGTCGGTAAAAGTCCCGCTGGGGAATATATAGCTGGTAGCATCGAAGGTCGAGCTGATATTCCCACCGCTGGTGGGAATATCCTGTTGAACGCCGGGACCGAACCAGCTGACGTACAGCCCGCCCCGCCAATCCGCCAGGTAGGCGAAATCGCCTTTTACTGCCACGGCGAAAGTATCCGCTAGGCTCGCGAAAATATCCGGCTAACTTAGGTGTGGAGGGATCGCTTATATCAGCAATCTGCAGGTTTCCCCATTCCTGGGCGAGATAGGCGTAATCGCCTTTGAGTTGGATATCCTGGGGCGCTCCCTTGATTTCATATAATAATGACCCGACCCAGCCAGGGTTGGCGGGATCGCTTACGTCGACGATACCCAAATTGCCGTATTCCCCATAGCTATTGGCGACCATGTACAGTATTGTTTTGCTGGCAGCTGATCCGAGCCGTAAGCACAGTTGGGTTACGATAATCTGGGCTGATGGAATGATCGATTTGCACCGGCTTCCTGCGGGTGATAGGGATCGGTGATATCGACAATATGCACCTTATAGTAGCTATCATCGGGCACATAGGCGTAGAATTTGCCATGACTGTCGGGGCCAGATATCGCGATATCATTAATATAATCGGTGCTGGTATAAACTCCGGCGGCAGTCACAGCTGTAGGATCGGTAACATCAGACACAAAAAGATTATGGTCTGCAGAGGAAAAAGCGAAAAGCTGGTTTCCAGGATATTCTTCAACGTCAACCGACCAAATATAATCGTTCACGGGACTTGAGTAGGCGCCCACCTGGTGAGGATTGGCTGGATCTGCAATATCCACAATTTTTATCGGGTCAATTTTCGTATTTTGGTCAATTAAATACGCATAGTGACTTTCGATGTCGGTGAGCATCTCGGGGATGCCAGTTTGGGCGATTAAGGATGGATGGGCCGGATCGGAGAGGTTCCAGGTAGAGAATCCACTGCCGCTTAAATAAGCATAATCACCCGCGACCTTGATTCCATCCACCCACCCCGGAGGGTTGGCAAAGACGCTCAGCTGGGACATGCTCGCCGGGCTGAGTCAGGTCAAGGATGTACATCCCGGCATTGTAGTCGGAAAAATACCCCAGGAGCTGGCTGGGAGGGCTGCCCGGGAGGAATAAAAACTGGCTGGGGCCAGGAGGGAAATTGTAAACGTTCGAAGAGAGTGATGGATGAGCGGGGTCGGATACGTTAATCATGTACAGGTTGTCCGATCAATGCGTAGACCGTGCTGCCGCGAATATTCAAATCATTTGTATCCCCCAGCGTGTTCGAGGGTATTTCGCCAACTTGGTGAATATTTTGCAGGTTGCTCACGTCGATCACATGGAAACCGGAATAGGTCGTGAGGTATACAAAGTGACCCGAAGCGGCTACTGCATCGGAATTCGAATTCTAAATAATAGGGAACCGGATTTCCAGGAGCTGAGGGGTTATGGATATCGATGATATCCAGCTTGGGATCGGGATCATATCCGTAGTTGTCAACTGCCACGTAAGCATAATCGCCATCGATCGCAATGTCGTTCACGTAACCGGTGGTGCCCTCTCCCGCCACCCAATGTGGATCTGTCGGGTTGCTTACATCGAATACCTGCAAGCCATTCTGAACGCCCTAACAACAGGAAATTTCCTTTCTGGGCTATTGCGGAAATCGGGCCAATCAGCCAGATCTGGCTGATTGCCTGTGGGCTGCGGGGATCGGTTACGTCATAAATTGTCAATTGGTCGCCATATGGGCTGAATTCGACAAAAGAGATAACATAGGCATAGGGTCCTTGGACTGAGATGTATCTAATAGGTCCCCAGGTCAGGTTGCTTAGCCCCAGGAGCACGGGATTCGCCGGGTTGCTGACGTCCACGATGCCCAGGCGAGGTCCCATCCCCAGGTAAGCGTAATGACCGGAGACCGCCAGCGCCGGAGACGTGCCTCCCAGGTGATCGACGAATTCGGCATACTCGCCGTAGGTCGGGTCGAGCGGGTCGTCTTGCGGCGAGTTGCCCGCGACAGACTTTATTCCGGAGGAGGTGGCATGGATCTCGTGACCGGCGGCGGGTGAGATTGAGACGGCGAAGAGCAGCCCAACGATGATAAGGAGATTGATGAGGTGCTTTACTTTGTGATCCATCCGTTCCTCCTGGGTGAAGCGGGAAGCAAATAACTCGTTTTGCCTTTGAAAGTTTGATATTGATTATTAGAAAATGGTGTTTGGTATTAATATCTTCCTAATCTGATATTAAGTCAATAGATTGATTAAAAATTCACAATTAAATAGCAAAGACCGGAATTTCTTCCGGTCCCTGCAAAGTCGGGGCGGTGGGATTTGAACCCCGTCGCTGTTCTCCAGCGACCGCTTCTATTCAGCGCGCCTCCCGGTCCCGAATAGAGTTAGTCAATTTTGAACCACTGGTCACTTAGCTAAGTGAATAGGCGAATAATGAGTGGTGTGGTTGCGGTCAATCGTGTTGCTTGCGGTTATTTATAGTAGCAGAAAAATATCAAGATGATAAATCTAATCCTACTTCACCCGCTTATGCGACGAGATTATAAATAAATGCTGAACATATCACGAGAAGGGCGCAAAGACATTCATTAGGTCATTGACACACGCTCGTAGTGGCGCAGATTGAACGTAACCAGCTATAATACAAAATAATGACCCCCGACCCCCGCCTTGAGCTCGTCGACCGTTTGTTTGCCGGAACAGGCCCGACGTATGATTTCGTTGTAACTTTGTGCACCGCCGGGATTGATAAATGGTGGAAGCGACGGATCCTCGGGCGCTTGCCTGCCAACCCCAAAAGGATCCTGGATCTGGCAGCCGGCACGGGCATCCTGACATTCGCCATCGCCAGGCGATTCCCGCAGTGCCAGGTGATCGGCGTCGAGCTACGGGCGGAATATCTGGATATCGCCAGGGCTCGAGCCGCTCGTGAGGGGTTCGCCAACGTCGCCTGGGTCTTGTCTCGGGCGGAGGACCTCGAGTTGACCGAGCCGGTGGACGCGATCACGTCTTCATACCTGGCGAAATACGCCGATTGGCCCCGCCTGGTGCGGAAGTTTAACGAGCTACTGCGGGAGGACGGCGTGGTTATCACGCATGAATTCACCTACCCGCCAAATCCGGTATTTGCCTGGGCGTGGGAGTTCTATTTCAAACTGCTCGGGCCCCTTGGTAGCCGCCTGCTCCCCCAGTGGCGCACGATATTTTACGAGCTGCCCGGCCTGATCCGGCGAACGACCTGGGTACAGGACAGTATCCGGGCTTTGAGGTCTGAAGGCTTTGTGGACGTAAAGTCTGAATGGCTGACCCTGGGAGGGGCAGGACTCGTCACCGCCAAAAAGCCTCTCACGCTTTTAGAGCCGGGCAACTTTCAACCTGCAACATTCAAGCTGCAACCTAATAAGGGAAGCCCAAACGCCAGGCAAGCAGCCCAAGAGCCAGCAGGATCACGCCCAAACTGATGCTCTGCAAGATGCGCTCATAGACGGCCTCCGCCGCGTGCCCGGCGGCATCCGGGTCGGCAGAGCGCCGGAGGGCCTTGTAGGGCCTGGATGCGGTGATCTCCACCCGGCTGAACAGGGCCGCCGCCAGGGCAGCCAGCAGAGAGGCCAGCGAAACCCGGTTAGTCTGCATGATGTAACCCGCCAGCACGGGCAACGCACCCCAGGAGAATATGAACCAGCCGTCGGTGTGTAAACGCCCTTTGAACCATTCCAGGTTGTAAGCAAACAGAAAGAAGAATTCGACAGCGCCAATCAGCCACAGCAGGGGTGCGCCGTCGAGAGCGTAATAGACGCCTATCGCAGCGGCCGGGACCAGCGAGAACACCACCAGGCCCCATAACTGGCGCGGAGTGAAGTGCGCGCCCCACGGCTTGGGGCCGCGGCTCCCGAGAGCGTCCAAAGCGTGACCGGCGATGCCAAGCGCCAGGAAATAGACGACCGCCAGCGCGCCGATGCGTCCCACATCTAGGATTTCCGCCAACGTTGCGCCGATGACGGTGTAGCCCAGCACCATGCCCGTGTAGGGCAGGAAGAGCAGCCCGACGAAGATGCGAAATTTGAGCGGCCCAACAGCCGGCACGAACCACTCGCGGCTGCGGTCGCGCGCGTCTTTCATGCGCTTCATTATAACTCTAGAGCTAAATTCCATCTCGCTCCGCCCGAATCATTTCCAAACGCAGGAAGGATTCACGGCAAAGATAGCAAAGGGCGCCGCAAAGGTACTGACCAGCAAACCCAGGAGCAGACGGGTCAGTGCTTGAGGAACATCGAAGCGATCCTGCGCTCTGCCGGCAGCTCGCTTGAGCATGCCGTGAGTGCAACCTTTATCCTGGGTGAAGAGAGCGACTTCGCCGGGATGAACGAAGAGTGGGGAAAGTGGTTTCCCAAAGACCCGCCCGCGCGTCAGGGTGCAAAACTTCCTATCCATCCAAAGGGGATGAAAATCTCCATAGCACTGGTAGCAGAGGCATAACCCGACCGGCGGCTCACAATAAAACTGACCGGATGCTTCCGGTCGATATGTAGTCGGGGCGGTGGGATTTGAACTCTGTCGCTTTACTTCAGCGGGCGATGTTATTCAGAGCGCCTCCTGGTCCCGAATTAAAGAAAAGACCGGAATCTCTTCCGGTCGAAATATAGTCGGGGCGGTGGGATTTGAACCCACGACCTCACGGTCCCGAACCGTGTGCTCTAGCCGGTCTGAGCCACGCCCCGATCCTTCACAGCCCGATTCTCACGCTGCGCGCAAGATTATAAACGAGTGCAGGGCAATATGCAAGCAGTAAGAGAGGTTTGGATATGTGGAAAATCATTATTGTAAATGCCTATAAGAGCTTCGTCATCTGGATATCCTCATCCTGGAAGCCAAGCTTGTGGTACAGGCTCAGCGCCCGGGCGTTCGCCGCGCCCGTGGTCAGCGCGAGCAGCCCATAGCCCTGTTCCCGCGCCCACCCCTCGCAAGCCTCAACCAGAGCAGTGCCAACCCCCCGTCCTTCGGCGCTCTCCAGGGTAACCAGCTCGCCAAGATAAGCCTGGGGCTGACCGGTGAAGTGCGTGCTGCGCGTGACGGTTGCAAAGCCAAGCCGTTCGCCGCCCTCATCCTCCGCAATGAATACGAATGCATCCTGGCTGTGCCCGTCGATGCTTTTTGCCAGCCAGCTCTCCACGCTGGCAAGCCACAGCTCCAAATCACGCCAGGGTCGCATGCCGGCTGCCAGGCGTGGGGCGAGACTGAAAATGAAGGGGCGATCTTCAGCGACGTACGGGCGTACACGGAACATGCCCAACCTCCAGTCGTTTGATAATTAACAAATAAATACACAACCCCTCGATGCCGTTCACCTTTTAGGACATCACTCTTACAACCGGTGAGCGGATGCAAGCCTCAGTACCGACTATCCCTGGTGGTTTACCGTCGCAAACTACGGGCGGAACCGATTACTATAGTCGATCCGGACACCAGCCAGGCGCAGGTTACTAAAGGCCGGTGGCATACCCACCTCAACCAGATATGAGTATTTCTGCTGGTCAACCGCCGGTTTGATGATGGTCGGATCGGTCACGTTGCGGTACTGATCCTGGGCACCCGATGAGGCGACCTCCGCCATTGCCAGCCAGTTGCCGGTAGATGGGTCGACGCGCCAGAGTCCGACCACGAGGTCTAGATCGCTGTTGTCGTAGAAGTAGACGACCAGCTTGGTGATTATGATGTTGTCGGGCAGCGATAGCGCAGCTTCGTAGAAGTTATCTTCTGGGCCGGGGTTGTTCAGCTCCCCGTTGAAGTAATCCCATGTGCCGCTGGGAAATGCCGGCCTGAACTGGAAAGCGTTCACCATCTGGAACCCTGGCCCGCCCGGAACAGGCGCTACCGAGTTATCCGCGCCTATTCTGGCAGGGTCGCGCGGCCCGACCGGGTCTTGAGCCGGTAGAGCGGCAACCGAACGCATGGGTACCGCTGAAACGGTTAACAGCACGGCGAATGCAAAAACGGTTAGCTTGAAAAGCCAATAGTTGTTCATGATTCCTCCTGAGCCGAGAGAGATATGGCGCGAGCCCGGCTGTCCCGCATTTTCCCACCTGTCTAGACAATAACACTATAGCACATTTGGCTCAGGCATGTCAATAAATCCGGCGTCTGCCCCAATTTAATGGGCAAATCCGAAGATTTACCTGCGAAGATATCTACTTTTGAAATATTGGGATACTTACGGCGTCAGGCGGTCGGGGATGATCCAGGCGGTCTCGCCGGGTTTCTGCGGCATGCCGGTGGGCAGCAGGATCGAGAAGTTGCTGCCCCTGCCTTCCACGCTTTCCGCCCAGATCTGCCCGCCGTGGGCTTCCACCATGCTCTTGGCGACCGATAAGCCCAGCCCCATGCCGCCGTGCTTGCGGGTGAGGTGGCCTTCCACCTGGTAGAACTTGTCGAACACGCGCCCCAGGTCCCTGCTGGGGATGCCGATGCCGGTATCCAGCACGGAGAGCTTGACGTAGCCGGGCAGGCGCTCGCCCACCACCCAGACCTTGCCGTTATCGATGTTGTAGATGATGGCGTTCTTTACCAGGTTGCCCAGGGCGATGGTGAGCTTTTCCTCGTCGCCGAAAATCTTGAGCGGTCCGTCCGGCAGGCGGGTGAACATGCGGATGTTGTTGCGTTGGGCCATCTCTTCGAAGTTGGCGACCACGCTCTCCACTGTCCGGTCGAGATAGATCACCTTGCTGCCCGTCCCCGATTGACCGGTGTTGTCCGCAGCGACCGAGGTCAGGTCATCCAGGGTCTCGTGCATCTTTTGGGCATTCTTGAGGATGACCTCCAGCTCTTCGACCTGGTCTTCCTCCTGGCAGGAACTCTCTCAGCTCGCTGGCGTGCCCGATGATGATGCCCAGCGGGGTGCGCAGCTCGTGCGAAGAAACCGCGATGAAGTCGGATTTCATCTTCTCCAGCTCGGTCACTTCCTGGTAGTAGCGGCGGACGTCTTCCATCAGCCGGGTGTTGAGGATGGCGATCGCCGCCAGGGAGGCCAGCGCCTCGAGCAGCTCCAGGTCTGCGTCGTCGTAAGGGTCGCCGCTCTTGTTGAGCGCTTCCAATACCCCGATCGGCTCTTTATCCAGCAGGATGGGGACGGCAACCAGCGAGCGGGTGACGAAATCCAGGTCGTTATCCACCGCCCGGTAAATGCGCGGGTCCTGGGCGGCGTCCTGGATGACGATGGCTTCGGCTGTGGCGTAGCACTCGCCCGCCACGCTGTTCTCCAGCGGGACGCGAATGAGCTTGAGCTGCTCGGCCTGCGCGCCGGGCGCCGCCACGAATTTGAGCAAGCCAGTCTCGCCTTCATATAATGATATCGAGCTGGACTCGCTGCCGGTGCCCTGGCAGACAGCCGCGACCACTTTTTGGAGGAATGGCTCGAGCTCGAAAGTCCGGGTGAGCTCCAGAGTGACTTCTCTCAGGCTGGCGAAACGTTCAGAAACAGGGTCGGGGGAGGTAGCCATGGCTGGATAACAAGAAATCCGAATAGCTGTCGCGATTATAGCACTCGCAGCGGATACCGTCGTATAATTGAAGGCTGTGGCTGGCACAACCTGCAAAATTGTAAACTTCAGACCGCAAATACCTGCCATAAATAAGTATCTATCCGAGAATGGATGGGATCCCCTCATATTTTCGGACAGGTTCTTAATCTCCATCTCACGAACAAAATAAACCCACATCGATCAGGAGCCAAAGAAAATGAGCGATAACCAAAAAGTCCGAGTAGCGATTATTGGGGTAGGAAACTGCGCCTCCGCGCTGATCCAAGGAGTCCATTACTACCAGGATACACCCGAGGACGAGCGCATCCCCGGATTGATGCACGTCAACCTGGGCGGCTATCACGTGCGGGACATCCAGTTCACCGCCGCCTTCGACGTGGTCGATGGCAAGGTCGGCTGTGACCTGAGCGAAGCGATCGCTGCCTACCCGAACAACACCTACAAGTTCAGCGATGTGCCGCAAATGGACGTGCCGGTCTCGCGTGGGATGACCCACGATGGGCTGGGCAAATACCTTTCCCAAATCCTGAAGAAGGCTCCCGGACCCACGGCGGATATCGTCGGCATCCTGAAAGACACCAAAACGGATGTCGTCGTGAACTTCCTCCCGGTTGGCTCAGAAATGGCGACGAAGTGGTACGTCGAGCAGATCCTCGAAGCGGGCTGCGCCTTCGTCAACGGCATCCCGGTCTTCATCGCCAGCTCAGAGTACTGGGGCAAGCGGTTCAAGGACGCCGGTCTGCCGATCATCGGCGATGACGTGAAGAGCCAGGTGGGCGCCACCATCCTGCACCGCTCGCTGACCAGCCTGTTCGTAGACCGCGGCGTGCGCCTGGACCGCACCTACCAGCTCAACTTCGGCGGGAACACCGACTTTTTGAACATGCTCGAGCGGGAGCGCCTCGAGTTCGAAAAAGATCTCCAAAACCGGGGCGGTCACCTCGATGCTGCCGTATCCAATCGCACCGGACGACGTGCACGTCGGTCCCAGCGACTACGTCCCCTGGCTGACCGACCGCAAATGGTGCTACGTGCGCATGGAAGGCACCACCTTCGGCGATGTGCCGCTCAACCTGGAAGCCAAGCTGGAAGTGTGGGACTCGCCCAACTCCGCCGGGGTTATCATCGACGCGGTGCGCTGCGCCAAGCTGGCGCTGGACCGCGGCCTTGCCGGACCCATCATCGGGCCTTCGTCTTACTTCATGAAGACGCCGCCCAAGCAGTTCCGCGATGACATCGCCCGCAATATGACCGAAGCCTACATCAAGGGGGAAGAATAGAACTTAGAACCTTTCCGAAAATACGAGAGGTTCCGATTTTTTGGTACACCAAAAAATCGGTTCTCTTATCCATTTTCGGATAGGTACTTTGTCCAGGCTCAGGATTGGAAAAAGCCTACGCTTTTACGCCTGGAGGATGGTGAGATAACTATGCAAGCAATGCGCCTGCACCGGGCTGCGCCAGCAGAAACGAACCCGCTCCAGCTGGATGAGATCCCGCCTCCGCAGCCCGAGCCAGGACAGGTATTATTGAAAGTGCTCGTCTGCGGGGTGTGCCATACCGATCTGCACATCGCAGAAGGCGACCTGCAGCCCCCGCGGCTGCCGGTGACTGGGGATCAGCAGCAGGCGCCGCTGATCCTCGGTCACCAGGTGGTTGCGCAGGTGGAAGCGATCGGCGATGAGGGCAAAAACCCGCAGAATCTGCGCATAGGTGACAAAGTCGGCGTTCCCTGGCTGTATTCAGCCTGCGGAGAGTGCTCTTTCTGCCTGTCCGGGCAAGAAAACCTGTGCCCTGACGCGAAATTTACCGGGCTGGACGTGGATGGCGGGTACGCGGGCTACATGGTTGCCGATGCGCGCTACGTGCTCAAGCTGCCGCAAAGGTTCAGCGATGAGCAGGCTGCACCGCTGCTGTGCGCCGGGATCGTCGGCTACCGCTCGCTGCGCCTGGCGGAGGTAAAGCCGGGCGAGCGCCTGGGGCTGGTCGGTTTCGGGGCGAGCGCCCACCTGGTTCTGCAGGTCGCCCGCCACTGGGGGTGCAAGATCTACGTGTTTACCCGGGCGGAGGAGCACCGCAGGCACGCCCTCGACCTGGGCGCCGACTGGGCTGGCGGGATCGAGCAGCCCATCACTCGCAGCCTGGACCGGGCGATCCTGTTCGCACCATCTGGCAGGCTGGTGCCGCCCACCCTGGAGAAAATCCGCCCGGGCGGGACGCTTGCGATCAATGCCGTCACCATGGATGACATCCCTTCATTCCCCTACGAGCTGATCTACGGCGAGCGTACGCTGCGCTCGGTCGCCAACGCCACCTATCAGGATGGGGTGGAATTCTTGCAGCTGGCAGACGAGATTGGGCTGCAGCCGACCACCACTCTCTATCCGCTCGAGGCGGCGAACCAGGCGCTGCAGGATATGAAGCACAGCCGGCTGAACGGCGAGGCTGTGCTGGCGATTCCCCAATAAACCATCGATGAAAATCCTACACGTCGTCGGTGCGCGTCCGAATTTCATGAAGACCGCTCCGGTTTGGAAGTGCATGGCAGAAAAGCCGGAAGATTTCCAGCAGGTGCTGGTGCACACCGGTCAGCACTACGACGCCAATATGTCGCGCCAGTTCTTCGAGCAGCTCGACCTGCCCGAGCCGGACGCGTACCTGGGAGTGGGGGCGGGCACGCACGCCGAACAGACCGGGCGGGTGATGATGGCATTCGAGCCCCTCCTGGAGCAGTACCAGCCGGATTGGGTCTTCGTGGTGGGCGACGTCAACTCCACCCTGGCAGCCGCAGTGGTCTGCGCCAAGCAGGGCGTGCCGCTCGCCCACGTGGAAGCCGGGCTGAGGTCCTTCGACCGCAGCATGCCCGAGGAGATCAACCGCCTGGTGACGGACCGGCTGGCGCAGCGTCTGTTCACCCCTTCGCGGGATGCGGACGAGAACCTGATCAAAGAGGGGAGCGATCCCGGGGGGATTTTCTTTGTCGGGAACGTGATGATCGATTCGCTGCTGAGCATGCTGCCGGCAGCGTTGAGCCGTCCGGCGCTGGCTGAGCTCGGCCTGCAGGAGCAAGGCTACCTGCTGGTTACGCTGCACCGCCCGAACAACGTCGACCGGCCGGAATCCCTGGCAGAGATCCTGGCTGCGCTGGAGCAGGTCGCCCGCGAGCGACCGGTCATCTTTCCCGTCCACCCGCGCACCCGCAAGAACCTGGTCGAGTGGAATATGGAGCCGAGTGTAAGGGGCTTATCCCTGCTGGAGCCAATGAGCTACCTGGATTTCTTATGCCTGGAGCGCTTCGCGGGAGCTGTCCTGACCGATTCCGGTGGGATCCAGGAAGAGACCAGCTATCTCGGGATACCCTGCCTGACCGTGCGCCCCAATACCGAGCGCCCGGTGACGATCGCCCAGGGCACCAATCGCCTGGTCCCAGCCGAGCGCGAGCAGCTAATCGCCGCGATCTTCTCAGCCTGGCTCAGCGGAGCGCCGCAGCCGAAGCTCATCGAGGGCTGGGATGGACACGCGGCGGAGCGGATCGTGCAGGTGATGCTGGCGAACCGCGCGCTTTAGGGGATAATATCTATCTCATTAGCTGATGCTATGCTGACGGCGCCCACAGCATAGACGATAAAAGCTATCCAGTTTAGAGTATAATTCGCTTCGTCTGCCTGGGGGGAGGCAATAAGATCTTGTCGAAAATACGAAGGGTTCAGATTTCGTGTTGTTGTATAATTTTATTTACTAAGGGGGTGACAATATTCCATTTTGGAGGTGTGCGATGACAAAGTACCTGGCTCAATTTTCATATACCAAAGAAGGCTTGCAAGGTCTACTTAAAGAAGGCGGAACGAAGCGCCGTGAAGCGACTGAGGCGCTTGCCAAAAGTATGGGCGGCAAGCTGGAAGCCTATTATTTCTCTTTCGGCGATTCCGATGGCTTCGCAATATTCGAAGCACCGGACAACATGAGCGCGGCTGCTGTCGCGCTGATCGTCAACGCCAGCGGAGCGGTCACTACGAAAACGACCGTCCTGCTCACTCCAGAAGAGGTAGACAAAGCAGTTAAAATCAGCGTCTCATACCGCCCGCCTGGGAAGTAGCGGTCACCGGCTGACCGTCTGGCAAGGTCAGACAAGCCAGTCCGAAAATGGATGGGTCCCCTTCGTATTTTCGGAGGGGTTCTAAATATTAGGCAGGATGGAGGATGATTACCGATGGAATTGGTGAGCAACGGCTACCCATTGGTAAATACCGACGCGCAACTGGGACAGCTTGTCCCCAGCGACCCGCTCACCCCGATTAACGAGCTGAAAGGTCAGCTCAAACGCCAAGGCTATCTCTGGCTGCGCGGCTTTTTTCCACGTGAGGAAGTTATTGCGTTCCGTCGCCGCTTTTTTGAGCGCATGCAGCCCGCCGGCATCGTTGCAGAAGACAGCGATCCAGGCGAAGGCTTCTTCTCTGGCAGGCGCGACCCGACTGGTCAAGCAACGAAGCTGTTAATGGAGTTTGTGCGCACTGCAGCTTACGAATCATTCTGCTTCCAGCCGCGGCTGTGGGGGTTTTATGAGCTGTTATTTGACGGTGACGTATATTTGCATAAACGGAAGATCGTGAGGCTTACCTACCCGGGGGATAAGCGTACCACCGACGCGCATTACGATCTGATCTACCTGCGCGGCGGGACTGACACCGTGCTGAGCAGCTGGATCCCATTGGGAGATATACCGCTCGAGATGGGCGGGCTGACTTACCTGGAGGGCAGCGACGAATTTGGCCGGCAGATGGAGGCCGATTTTGCTAAACGCAGCCTAGACCTTTCACCCGCGGAACGCTTAAATGCCTATAACAAACATATGAGCGCCACAGGCGGGATTGGCAAAAAGCTGAGTGCGCTGGTCAGCCGCTACAATACCCGCTGGCTGGTAGCCGATTATGAGGCGGGCGATATGGTGATCCACACCAGCTATATGATCCACGCCGCCACACAAAACATGAGCAGCGAGGGGCGTATGCGTCTCAGTACGGATATTCGCTACCAACGCATTCGCGACGAAATTGATGCACGCTGGCAAAACCACTGGTCATTGGAAGACATGTTATAATTTGGCGAAACGACACCTTAATCGATAAAAAATTAGCCGTTTCAAAATTCAGGAGAGAAGTTTATGTCAGGTCATTCACACTGGGCAACTATCCGGCGCAAGAAAGGCGCGGCAGATGCCAAGCGCGGTCAGGTTTTTACCCGCCTGGCGCGAGAAATCGTGCTGGCAGCCCGTGAAGGCGGAGGCGATCCGGAATCCAACCCAACGCTGGCCCTGGCGATCGAAAAAGCGCGCGCTCAAAACATGCCCAAGGACAACATCGAGCGGGCGATCAAGCGCGGCACGGGTGATAGCAAAGATGGCACGACCCTGGAAGAAGCATATTATGAAGGCTATGCCCCCCACGGTATTGCGGTGATGATTTTCGTCGTCACCGACAACCGCAACCGGGCAGTCGCCGAGATCAGGCACGTGCTGAACCGCTACGGCGGCAGCATGTCAGAAGCTGGAGCTGTAGCCTGGCAGTTTACCCGTAAAGCGTTCTTTTCGATCCCTACGGAGGACCTGGACAACGATAAAGTTTTCGAGCTTGCCGTGGAAGCCGGCGCGGACGACGTCAATTTCTACGAGGAAAGCACCGAGATCGTTGGTCCTGTGGAAGCTTTCAAGGAAATCCTGGATGCACTCAAGTCAGCCAGGATCCAGCCTGAAGAGGCTGAGCTGCGCATGATCCCGAACAACGAGGTCGAGCTGGAACCGGATGAGACCCTGTCGGTGCTCAGGATGATTGAAGCGTTGGAAGAGCTGGATGACGTCCAGAGCGTTTACACGACGCTGATGATCACCGATGAGGCGATGGCGCGCCTGCAAGAAGCCTGATCGCCAAGGCAGCCCCGATGCTGGTCGTCGGTATTGATCCGGGATTAGCCACTACAGGATATGGTCTGATTCAGGAAGAACAGGATGGTAGCCTGGCGGTCGTCGATTATGGCGTGATCCTGACTCCGGCGGGCAGCCCGCTGCCCCAGCGGCTGCTCGAGCTCCACCGCCGACTTAACGAGATTTTGCTTCTCCACCAGCCCCACAGCGGAGCGGTGGAGAAGCTATTTTTCCAGCGAAACGTACGCACCGCATTCAGCGTCGGGCAGGCGCGCGGGGTCGTGCTCTTGAGCCTGGCTGAATTTGGGCTCAAGGTCGGCGAGTACACCCCGCTGGAAGTCAAGCAGGCGGTCGCCGGCTACGGCGCCGCAGATAAACGCCAGGTGCAGCTGATGGTGAAAACCCTGTTAGGCCTGAGCGAGATCCCCCGACCGGACGACGCTGCCGACGCATTGGCGGTCGCGATCTGCCACCTGCACAGCAGCCGCATCGGATTATTCCTGGAAATTCAAGATGACCCAGACCTTAACAAACCGCAATGAGTTTCTTAATATCAAGGATGGTTTATTTGCGGTTTGCTCACTATACAGAATGCAGGCAGAAGATGATAGCGACAGTCAGCGGTAGGATAGATGAATGCGGCAGCGATTACGTCGTCGTCGAGGTTGGCGGAGTTGGGCTGCAGGTGTATGTGCCTGCCCCGCTGCGCGACCGGCTGCGGGCGGGGGAGAATACATTCCTGTACACGCAGCTGATCATGCGCCAGGACCTCCTGGCGCTGTACGGTTTTGATACCTCCGAAGGTCGTGAGTACTTCAATATGCTGCTCACCGTCAATGGGGTTGGGCCGCGCTCTGCCCTGGGCATCCTGTCTGCTCTCACTCCGGATGCAATCCGCCGGGCAGTATTCCACGAGCAGGCTGAGGTGTTCAGCCGCGCCCCGGGGATCGGTAAAAAGACCGCACAAAAGATCCTGCTGCAGCTGCAGGATAAGATCAAGCCCGATATTGGGCTGGAGCCGGTGCGGGGGATGAGCGATGTCGACAGCCAGGTGCTGGAAGCCCTGACCGCGTTGGGCTACAGCGTGGTAGAAGGGCAAGCTGCCCTGCAGAATATTCCGCGCGACGCACCGGAAGAGGTAGAGGAACGGCTGCGGCTGGCGCTGCAGTATTTTTCACGGTAGTCAAGGGAGGTTAATATGTTTGAAGATAAAACCATCGCATTTATCGGTCCGGGCGCCATGGCAGAGGCGATGATCTCGGGCCTGATCCGCAACCACCTGGCAGCCCCAGAAGCGCTGGTCGCCGCCGGACCCCGCCTGGAGCGCCTGGAAAACTTGAAAAGCAGTTATGGCATCCGCATCCAATCGGAGAACTCCCAGGCATCCCGCCAGGCGGACGTGGTAGTGCTCTCGGTCAAGCCGCAGCGCTTGAACCTGGTGATGAACGGGATGGTAGGCACCCTCCGCCCGGAGGCATTGGTGCTTTCCATCATCGCTGGAGCGCCGATCGAGCAGATCAGCCGCGGCCTGAAGCACCCCGTCGTGGTGCGCTCCATGCCGAATACCCCGGCGCAGATCGGTGAAGGGATCACCGTGTGGACCGCCTCTCCGGCTGCCAGCGCCACCCAACGCGAGATGGCCCGCCAGATCCTCTCTGCCCTGGGGGATGAGATCTTCATGGAAGACGAATATTACCTGGATATGGCTACAGCGCTCTCAGGCACCGGACCGGCGTACGTGTTCCTGTTCATGGAAGCGATGGTCGATGCCGGGGTGCATCTCGGTTTTCCCCGGAGGATCGCCGAGCAGCTCGTGGCGCAGACTGTGCGCGGGTCGGTCGATTATTACCAGTGCCGCGGTGACCCCGTTCACCTGGCTCGGCTGCGCAACGAAGTTACCTCGCCAGGCGGCACGTCTGCTGCAGCGCTGTATTATCTGGAGAAAGCCGGGTTCCGCACCGCAATCTCCAGGGCGGTGTGGGCTGCGTACGAGCGCTCGCTGGAGTTAGGGAAAGGCGGAAAGGGCCACGCACCGGAGGAAGGCGCGTAAGGGGAATTTGTGAATAACTGGACAATATTTTTGCTTTCAGGTATCATTTGTCCGGAATAACTGCTCATGTATGCACCATTTTGATGGATAATCAGGGGAAATGGAGCGCGTGCTGGGCTGGCGTCTTCCACGGAGGCCATTTTTCAGGTCAATTCCCGGTTAGAGCTTGCGAATAGATCGTAACAAATTCGTTCCACAGACGGAGATTCTATGGATTTCAATGAAACACTGCTCAGGGAGCTGACCGAGGCTTACGGCGTGCCTGGGTATGAGACCCCTGTCAGGGCTGTCGTGCGCAAATACATGGAGCCGCTGGGTGAGCTCTCCCAGGATAAGGTCGGCAGCCTGGTCTGCCGGCTGGAAGGTACGGCTGAAAGCCCTAAGGTGATGCTCGCCGGTCACATGGACGAGATCGGCTTCATGGTCAAATACGTCACGGATTCGGGTTTCCTTAAATTCGTCCCGCTGGGCGGCTGGTTTGACCAGGTGCTGCTCGGACAGCGGGTAGTGATTGGCACCAGCCAGGGGGAAGTCGTCGGGGTGATCGGCGCACGACCGCCTCACTTGATGAACGCGGATGAGCGCGATAAAGTCGTCAAAAAGAAGGACATGTACATCGACATCGGCGCTACGAGCAAAGCGGATGTGGAGAGTGCAGGCGTCAAGCCAGGCGACCCGGTGTACCCCCGCGCGGATTTTATCCCCTTAGCCGGTGGGAAGACTTATCTATCGAAAGCGTTCGACGACCGGGTGGGGGTTGCCCTCTCGGTCTCCGTCCTGCGCGAGCTGCAGGCAAAACGACCGCCTAATTCGGTCTATGCCGTAGCCACGACAATGGAAGAGGTCGGGCCGCGCGGGGCAACCACCAGCGTGCGCCTCGTCGATCCGGACGTGGCGCTCGTGCTGGAATCGGATATCGCCGGCGATGTGCCCGGCATCCAGCCGGAAGAATCCAGCGTCAAGCTGGGCGGCGGACCCACGGTGGTAATCTTCGATGCACGGATGATCCCCAATCTCAAGCTGCGCGACCTGGCTTACCGGGTAGCGCAGGAGCTGGAAATCCCAACTCAGGTTTCTTACCTGGAGGGCGGGGCGACCGACGGCTCAGTGATCCACCTGCACGGGACGGGCGTGCCTACCCTGGTCATCGGTGTGGCTGCCCGGCACATCCATTCCCACAGCGCTATCCTGCACCGAGACGATTATGAACGGGCTGTGCGCCTGGTAACCGGCATCGTCATGCGCCTGGACAAAGATACCGTCGCCAGCCTTACTGCTTAATTTATTATGTATAGGAGCTACGCAGTTGAATGAGAAATAGTCCGAAAATATGGGTGTAGGTGGCGCGACACCTGCCCTACACCCAATTTTTGGTAATTCCTTTATGAACTGCGTAAGTCCTATGGTTCTTAGACTGAAATACGCGGAGGAAAAATGTCCGATCTGATCCGGCAAATCACGGCTGACCTGGAGAAGCAGATCCAGGATTACCAACCTGGGACGGAGGTGCGCGATGTTGGCACGGTCACCGAAGCAGGCGATGGGATTGCCCGGGCAAGCGGTCTCTCCGATGTGCGCTCGCAGGAGCTGGTGCAGTTTTCCAATGGCGTCATGGGGATCGCTTTTAACCTGGAGAATGATAACGTCGGGATCATCATCATGGGCGATTACGGCGACATCCAGGAAGGCATGCAGGTGCGCTCCACCGGGCGGATCGCTTCGGTGGGCGTCGGCGACGGTGTGGTTGGGCGGGTGGTCAATGCCCTGGGGCAGCCGGTGGACGGCAAAGGACCGATCCAATATGCAGGCTTGCGCCCAATCGAGCGCATTGCCCCGGGGGTAGTTGCCCGCAAGGACGTGGATACGCCGGTCCAGACCGGCTTGAAAGCCATCGATGCGATGATCCCGATCGGTCGCGGCCAGCGCGAGCTGATCATCGGCGACCGGCAAACCGGTAAGACCGCCATCGCCATCGATACCATCATCAATCAAAAAGGCAAGGACCTGTTCTGCATCTACGTGGCGATCGGGCAGAAGAAAGCTGCAGTTGCCCGCACCGTAGCCATCCTCGAACGCTCTGGAGCGATGGAATATACCACGATTGTGTTTGCCGCAGCGGATGAGCCAGCCGCATTGCAGTACATCGCCCCGTACGCCGGTTGTGCGATCGGCGAAGAGTTCATGGAGACCGGGCGCGACGCGCTGGTCGTTTACGATGACCTTTCAAAGCACGCCTGGGCTTACCGCCAGGTTTCCTTGCTGCTGCGCAGACCTCCCGGGCGAGAGGCTTACCCTGGTGACGTTTTCTACCTCCACTCGCGCCTGCTCGAGCGGGCAGCTCGCCTGGCAGACCACTATGTTCTCGTTTCAGAAAGCTTCTCGGATAGCCTGGCGGAGAAAACGGATGGGGTTGCTGATCTGTACTTCGACGGTCCGCGCGCCCTGCACCGGGCGAATGAGGCTGTAAAAGACAATCCCGGCACCAAACCAGTGAAAGTGCGCGGCAGCGGTGGCTCTTTGACGGCCTTGCCCATCATCGAAACCCTGCTGGGAGACGTCTCGGCGTACATTCCCACCAATGTGATTTCGATTACCGATGGTCAGATCTACCTGGAGAACAACCTGTTTTATGCCGGGATTCGCCCGGCAATCAACGTAGGCATCTCGGTCTCCCGGGTGGGTGGCGATGCCATGACCCGAGCGATGAAACAGGTTGCTGGGCGATTGCGCCTGGATATGGCTGCTTTCCGCGAGCTGGCAGCTTTCGCTCAGTTCGGCTCCGACCTGGATAAATCCACCCAGGCGCAGCTTAACCGCGGCCAGCACATGCAGGAGATCTTGAAACAGCCGCAATATGAGCCGATGTCGCTGGAAAACCAGGTGATCGAGATTTTTGCCGGCGCGAATGGTTATGCCGATAAAGTCGCTCTGGAACGCATGCGCAGCTGGGAGCAGGCGTTGGTGCGCTTCATGGACACCAATTACCCGGAGATCGGCCGCGATATCGCAGCTCAAAAAATGATCACCCCAGAGACCGAGCAAAAGCTGCGCAAAGCGCTGGATGCCTTTACCAGCACCTGGAGTTGAGCCTGTGCAGGATCTTTTAATGCAGGGAGCATAAGCAAGCATGGCGAATACCCGAGAGATGCGCCTGCGCATCCGCAGCGTAAAGAATATTTCACAGGTTACCCGCGCCCTGCAGGCGGTCAGCGCCAGCAACGTGCGCAAGGCAATGGAGGCGATGCTGAGCACCCGCCCGTACGCTTCCAAAGCCTGGCAGGTGCTCACTCACATTGCCATGCAGCCGGGCAGGGAGCAGCTTCATCCTTTATTGGTGGAACGCCAGAATATCCGCTCGATACTGGTCGTGCTGATCACAGGCGACCGGGGGCTGGCTGGCGCGTATAACTCCAATATTGTGCGCTTTACATTCCAACAATTCGATTCATCGCCTGTGCCCGTGCGCTACGTTGCTGTGGGGCGCAAGGGACGTGATCTGCTCTTCCGGCGGCGCAAAACGATCCTCGCTGAGTTCAGCAACCTGCCGGCAGCTCCCACTTTCGCCGATGTGTCTGCCATCGGGCGCCTGGCGGTAGATGAATTCCTGGCGGGCAATGCCGATGAAGTTTATCTGGTCTATACGAACTTTATAAATATGGTCACCCAACGACCGGTCCGAAAAAAACTGCTCCCTCTGGAAGTTGACACAGGGTGAGGGCCGGGTCTACGACCTGCGCCCTGCAGAACGGGGAATGGCACCCACCTATATCTATGAGCCGGGCGAGATGGCGATACTGGACGAAATCATCCCACGCTTCACCGCTCTGCAGGTCTATCAGGCGATCCTGGAATCGCTGGCGAGCGAGCACGCCGCGCGCATGGTGGCGATGAAGAACGCGACCGACAGCGCAATCAGACCTGGTGGGAGCTCTGCAATTGGAGTATAACAAAGTCCGCCAGCAGAGTATTACCAATGAGATGCTGGATATCGCTGGCGGAGCAGAAGCGTTGGCAATAGATTGAAGAATAATTCGTTTAGCGGATAATTACAGCGGAGGTAATTGCATGGCGAGAGTAGCAGGGCAGAATTGTCCAAGTAACCGGTGGTGTTGTCGATGTGGAGTTTCCACCGGAGTATCTTCCGCAAATCTTCGAAGCGATCGAGGTGCCGCGTGACGACGCAGAGCCGCTCGATCCTGGAAGTGCAGAAGCACCTGGGCAATAACTGGGTGCGTACCGTTGCGATGGATTCAACCGATGGGCTGCAGCGCGGCAAGCCCGCTTATGCGACTGGCGCGCCGATCAGCGTCCCGGTCGGACCGGAGACGCTGGGGCGGGTGTTCAATGTCCTGGGGCGTCCGGTAGACAACCTGGGACCGGTCGCAGCCAGAGCATATTACCCGATCCACCGGGCTGCGCCAGCTTTCGTAGAACAATCCACCCACGTGGAAGTCTTTGAGACCGGGATCAAAGTGATCGATTTGATCGCTCCTTTCACCAAGGGCGGGAAAACCGGCATTTTCGGCGGTGCAGGCGTGGGTAAGACGGTCATTATTATGGAGCTGATCCGCTCGATCGCCACGGTCCACCAGGGGAATTCGGTCTTTGCTGGCGTGGGCGAGCGCACCCGGGAAGGCACGCAGCTCTACCGGGAAATGCTCGAATCGGGTGTGATGAAAGATACCGTGATGGTCTACGGGCAGATGAATGAGCCTCCGGGAGTGCGCTTGCGTGTGGCTCTTTCAGCTCTGTCTATGGCGGAATATTTCCGCGATCACGGGCAGGGATGTCTTGCTGTTTATCGACAATATCTTCCGCTTCTCCATGTCTGGCTCTGAAGTATCCGCGCTGCTTGGGCGGATGCCCTCCGCAGTGGGCTACCAGCCCACCCTGGCGACCGAGATGGGCGAGCTGCAGGAGCGCATCACCTCAACCCGCACCGGCTCCATCACCTCCATGCAGGCTGTCTACGTCCCCGCGGACGATTACTCCGACCCGGCGCCGGTGGCGACCTTTACCCACCTGGATGCCACGATTGCTCTGGAGCGGGCTATCATCTGAGAAAGGCATCTACCCGGCAGTAGATCCGCTGACTTCGACCTCTCGCATCCTCGACCCCAATATCGTCGGTGATGAGCACTACACGACCGCCCGCGAGGTGCAGCGCATCCTGCAGCGTTATAAAGACCTGCAGGACATCATTGCCATCCTGGGCGTCGATGAATTGAGCGAAGATGACAAGCTGATCGTCTCCCGGGCGCGGAAGATCGAGCGATTCTTCTCGCAACCGTTCTTCGTTGCCCAGCAATTTACCGGGCGCGATGGGCGCTATGTGCCGCTGCGAGAGACGGTGCGCGGTTTCAGGGAAATCCTGGACGGCAAACACGATGACTTGCCCGAGCAGGCTTTCATGATGGTCGGGACGATCGAAGAAGTAGCTGAAAAAGCTGCTCAGGTGAACGCTTGACCATAGGAAGAAAGGTTGTTTGAATGCCAATCCGCTGTGAGATCGTTTCTCAGGACCGCATGGTATTTGAAGGGGATGCCGATATCGTCGTTTTGCCCGGGGAGGAGGGCGAAATGGGCATCCTGCCGAACCATGCGCCTCTGCTGACGACTCTCCGCCTGGGTATCTGTAAAGTGCGCGTGCAAGGGCGTGATGAGTATTTCACGATTGCCGGCGGGTTAGCAGAGATCCAGCCTGAAATCGTTACTGTGCTGGCGGATGCAGCTGAAAACGTGCTCGAGATCGACATCGCCCGGGCAGAGGCGGCGAAGGGACGGGCGGAAGAGCTGTTGAAAGAAGGACCCCCTCCGGATACCGATTCATACCTGGCAATGGAAGCCGCCTTGCGGCGGTCCAACTTGCGCCTGGAGGCTGCTCAGAAATACCGGCATAGCTCCCGTGGCGCAGGTTCATTCCCCGGCGATAAGAAAGACAACTGATCAACAATGGCGCTTTTTTCCAAGGAGCTGGGTATTGACCTGGGGACCATGTTCATCCGGGTGGTCGCCGGAAACCAGGTGCTGCTCGAAGAGCCCACCGTTGCAGCCATCGTCGTCGAAGAGCAAAAAATGGTCGCCTGGGGGCAAGAAGCTCAGGACATGTTCGGCAAGGTGCCCGACACGATCGAGGTTTCTCGTCCCTTAATGAATGGGGTCATCGCCGATTACGAAGTCACTGAGTACCTGATCCAGGCATTATTGAGGAAAATCAGCGGCCGCGTGTTCTCGCCCGCGGGTGATGATTACCGTGCCGTTCGGGGTGACCAGCGTGGAGAGCCGGGCTGTCCACGAAGCGACCCTGCAGGCGGGTGGGCGGGAGGTATTCTTGATCCCACAGCCGCTGGCGGCTGCGATAGGCATCGACCTGCCGATCAATACCCCATCCGGGAATATGCTGATCTCGTTAGGCGGCGGCGCTACCCAGGTGGCAGTGCTCGCCATGTATGGAATTGTAACTGCCGAGACGATGCGCGCCGGTGGTATGGCGCTGGATGAGGCGATTGTCAGCTACGTGCGTAAAAAATACGGGATCATCATCGGTCAGCTTACTGCCGAGCAGCTCAAGATCCGCATCGGCGCGGCTGTTCCGCAGGAGGAAGAGCAGAGCATGGAGCTGCAGGGGCAAGACCAGGTGAGCGGACTGCCCAGACCGATCAACCTGACCACCGGTGAGGTGGTCGAGGCGCTGCAAGAACCCCTGAGAGACGTCGTCGAAACAGCCCGGCGCGTGCTGGAAAAAACTCCCCCAGAGCTCGTCTCGGATATCATCGACCGGGGTGTGGCTTTGACTGGCGGCGGGGCACTTCTGCGCGGCATCGACAAGCTGCTGACCAAAGAGCTGGGAGTCCCTGCTTATCTCGTCGATAACTCTGCTACCTGCACTGCAGAAGGAGCCTCCAGAGGGTTTGCAATGTACGGTCTGATCCGGCGCAGCCTGCCGAATGTATAAGCTCGGTTATCTGATTGAGATCGAGACGTCATTTCTCCGGTGACGTATTATATTAATGTGCAACTATTAAAATTGGAGTTAGAATCGGTCGATAGTTTTTGATGAATTCAGGAGTACATATCAAAATAGCTTAACGCAGTTTTCCCGGAGAAGAACCCCCCAATTTGGAATTTATAATTTTACGAGCTATAGCTATTTGCCTGGAAGGATATTATGGATTCACCTGCGACCAATCTTAATTCGAGCACTTCTCTACAATCGACAAGCGCAGGCAGCAACGGCAAAACCCCTGTCATCCAGCTGCGCCAGATCACCAAGACATTTTCGACTGCCGCGGGTGATTTCACCGTCCTGAAAGGGATCGATGCCATCTTTTTTCCCGGAGAATTCATCGGTGTTATCGGTAAATCGGGCAGCGGAAAAACCACCCTGGTAAATATGATCACGGGTATCGACCGGCCCACGACCGGGGAAGTTTATGTAGAAGAAGTGGCAGTCCATAAATTGAATGAAAATAAGCTGGCGATCTGGCGCGGCAAGCACCTGGGGATCGTCTTTCAGTTCTTCCAGCTTCTGCCCACTTTGACCCTGGTGGAGAACGTCATGCTCCCGATGGATTTCTGCAAAATGTACGCGCCGCGCGAGCGGAAAGTGCGCGCCATGGAGCTGCTGTCGATGCTCGAGATGGAGGATCACGCCAATAAGCTGCCGACCGCAATCTCTGGTGGGCAGCAGCAGCGGGTAGCTATTGCCCGCGCCCTGGCGAACAACCCGCCTATCATCCTGGCAGACGAGCCCACAGGCAACCTGGATTCGAAGACGGCAGGGGTGATCTTTGACATCTTCAATAACCTGGTGAAGGAAGGTAAAACGGTCATCATGGTGACCCACGATTTCGAGCCTGGCGCGGCGCGCTTCCCGGACGCTGCTCATCGCGGATGGGGAGATCGTGAACGAGTACATTGCGCGCGCTCTGCCCCTGCTGACCCACCAGCAAATGCTGTTCGCCACTCACCGTATCGAAAGGCTGACTTTTGAGCCGGGGGCGACCATCATCCAGGAAGGAGCGCAGGCGGACAGGTTCTACATCATCACCAAAGGACGGGCAGAACTTGCTCTAAAGCGACCTAACGGGAGCGACGTTGTCGTTTTCCGTCCGGGAGTGGGCGAATATTTTGGCGAAGTGGAGCTTACCCGCGGTGGGGAGAACATTGCCACCGCCCACGCGATTGCCGATGCGCCGGTCGAATTGGTTGCGCTCGACCGTGAGACGTTCATCGAGCTGTTGAACGAATCTGACGAGACGCGCGATGCAATTAAGATGATTGCAGAGAACCGGGCATTTGAGAATATCACCGCCCGCCGGGGAGATGCGGCATGACTTCCCCTCGCTGGAAGAAGATCCTGAAAGATCTGACCTCGAATAAATTCCGCACTTTGCTCGTGGTATTTACAATCTGGGCAGGCGTAGTTGCGGTCGGCTGGCATGCAACTACCTTCGATATCCTTGTCAATGATATGGATAAGGATTACCAGTCCAGCAACCCGCACGCCGCGATTATTTATACCGACCCGTTCGACAGCGATTTACTGGATTCGCTGGCGAAAGTCCCGGGAGTGGGTACAGTCGATGGACGGGCGGGTACCACGGTTACCTACCTGCAAAGCCCTCAGGAAAAAAAGTCCTTCCAGGTTACTGGAATCGACGATCCAAAGAAGATGAAGGTGGATCTGGTTCAGCCTGTCGGCAGCGCCAACCTGCCGGTGCTGAATGACCATGATGTGCTGGTCGAGCGCAGCTCCCAGGCTGCCTTAGGCTTGAAAGTGGGAGATCTGCTCCAGGTCCAGCTGGGCAGCGAACGGATGCGCACGCTGAAATTAGTCGGTTTCTTCCATGACGTCAACGCGCCGCCGTACATCTTCACGAACCAGATTACCGGAATTGTGAACCCGGCAACGTTGACCTGGCTGGAAGGACCAGACCAGATGAACCAGGTCTACCTGACCGTGCTCACCGATAAGCGGAATGAAGCGCACGTCCAGGCAGTGGCAGCCGATGTAGCCAAAAAGATCCAGGATTCTGGGCGCCAGGTATATTTCACCCTGGTTTTTTCACCCGGCAGGCATTATGCCTCGGATATTACCCAATCGCTGAGTGCGATTATGAGCATCTTAGGCATCCTGGTTGTGATCCTGGGCGCCTTCCTCGTCATAAATATCATTTATTCGCTGCTGGGTCAGCAAATACGCCAGATCGGGGTGATGAAAGCAGTCGGAGCCAGGCGCATGCAGCTCGTGGCAATGTACTTAGGACTGGTGCTGATCTTCGGTCTATGCGCCCTGACCCTTGCCATACCGGTTTCGACTGCCGCTGCGCTGGTTAACGTGCGCGGCATTGCGCAGTATTTGAACTTCAACCTCGCAAATTTTCGGCTCCCCACCTCTGCACTGATCCGGATGATCATCGTTGCCCTGGTGATCCCGGTGGGAGCCGCCTTCATTCCGGTTTTGCGCGGCACACGCATTACGATCCGCGAAGCGATCAGCAGCTATGGGTTGGGCACAGGACATTTTGGTAGAGGAATTATCGACCGGCTGGTGGAAAAGGTCCATTTTCTGCCGCGCCCGGTGCTGCTCTCGCTGCGCAATACATTCCGGAGAAAAGGTCGCTTGATATTAACCCTTACGACGCTGATCCTTGCCGGGGCGATATTTATTGCCTGCTTCAATTTGAAGGCTGCCTTCGACGCGGCGATCTACGAGACGTTCGGATATATCCTGGCGGACGTCAATATGGGATTCGGGCAAACCTACCGCCTGGATAAGATCGAGCCGCTGGCGAAATCAGTGCCCGGTGTGGTGCTCATCGAGGGCTGGCAGGAGGTGCTCGGCGATGTCTTGACCAAAGACGAAAAGACTTCCACCCAGGTGCAAATTGTCGCCCCGCCCAATAACTCTACCTTGATCAAGCCGGTGCTGACCTCCGGGCGCTGGCTGGTGCCGCAGGATGAGAATGCGATTGTCATTGGCAACCACCTGCTGGCTGTCCGCCCGGAGTTGAAAGTTGGGGATACTGTCAAACTCACTCTAAACGATAAAGATTCAGAGTGGAAAATCGTCGGCACGTACCGCATGGCGGGAAATGTAATCCCCCCAATCGTTTATGCGAATAGCGATTACGTCTCCAAGTTGATGGGTTTGACCGGGCAGATCTACTCGATCCGGGCGGTTACCGACCAGCACGATCTGGATACCCAGAAACGGATTGGCAACCAGCTCCAACAGGTATTCAAGGAAAACGGAATCCAGGTTGGGAATGCTGCATACGGCGCTGAGCTTATCCAATCCAATATTAGCTCATTAAATATCCTGATCATCTTCATGCTGATCATGGCAAGCTTCGTCGGTCTGGTGGGCGGTTTGGGCATGATGAGCACGATGAGCATGAACGTGATCGAGCGCACCCGTGAGATCGGCGTCGTCCGGGCGATTGGGGCATCGAACGGCGCGATTTACCAGATCGTCCTGGTGGAAGGCATCGTGATCGGGGTGATCTCGTGGCTGTGCGGGGCATTGCTGGCGTTCCCAATCAGTTTTCTTCTGGATAACGCCGCGGGGGTAGCGTTTTTGAAATCACCTTTAAAATTCGTCTTTTCCTGGGACGGCTTCCTGATCTGGCTGGCTATCACTCTGGTTATCTCGACGGTCGCCAGCCTACTCCCGGCACGCTCGGCGGCGCACATGACGGTGCGTGAAGTTCTGGCGTACGAATAGCTGCAAACGATTGAAAACCAGATTGCTTGAATAAAACATAAAAAAAGAACCAATCTGCAAACTTAATTTGGACTGAATGGAGTGTGGAGCATGAGAAAATATCGCCTTCCTTTGATCGCCTTGCTGGTCCTCAGTATATTATTGGCTGCCTGCCAGAGCGCCTCGCCGTCTGGCGGACAGGCGCAGCCAACGGATATTCCGCCGGTGGTCTCCCCGAACCAGATCGTGGTGGACGGGCGGGTAGTGCCTGCCGATGACGTGCAGCTTTCCTTCAATACCGGCGGTGAAGTAACCGATATCCGCGTAAAAGAGGGCGATGTCGTCAAAACGGGAGACGTTCTGGCCAGCCTGGGAAACCGGGCTCAGCTCAAATCAACCCTGTCCAGCGCAAAGCTCCAGCTGCTCTCTGCCCAGCAAGACCTGCTGACAGCCCAGCAGGGTCGCCAGGAACTGTTCGATACTCTGCCGCAAGATAGAACGGCTGCCCTGGATGAGCTTACCAAGGCTAAAAAAGCCCTGGATGATGCTACCAAGAAAACCTACAGCGTGTCGCACCCGGCGCGTGATACCGATATCCAGGACGCGCAAGCCAGCGTTACCCTGCTCGCCGATAAATTGGATAAAGCCAAGGACGATTTTGAGCCTTATGACAACAAACATGCCGATAACCTGCAGCGGGCAGTATATTTGCAAAGATTGGCATTGGCGCAAAGAAATTATGACGACGCCGTACGGCGGTTGAACAACCTGCAAAGCGGGGCAAGCGACTTCTATCGCAGCCAGACCGATGCCGAGTTCCAGATCGCCCAGGAACGCCTGGCTCAGGCGCAGAAAGATTTCGATAAGCTCACTGCCGGCCCAGACCCAGATAAGCTGGCGCTGTTCGACAGTCAGATTTCGACAGCCCAAGGGCGCATCGACGCGGCGCAGGCAGCCATTACCGCAGCTGAGGAAATCCTTGAAAGACCTAGACCTGGTCGCCACGATAGACGGCACCATTGTGAAGTTGGATCTCACCGACGGGCAGCAGGTAACACAGGGTGCACCGGTCATCCATCTGGCGGACCTTTCGAAGTGGTACGTGGATACAGACAACCTGACTGAAATCGACGTGGTAAACATTGCCCCCGGGCAATCCGCAGCGATCACCCCCGATGCACTGCCTGACCAGAAACTGACCGGGACAGTCGAGTCTATCAGCAATACATTCGAAGAGAAACGCGGTGATGTGACCTATACCGCCCATATCTTGTTGAACGATGCTGGTCCGCAGCTGCGCTGGGGCATGACCACCTCGGTAACATTTGAGAAAGGAAACTAATCCAAGCAGGGGGCGATTTTTACAGTAAAATACGACCTTAATTACAGATTCCTCCACGTCAGCAGCCGGGCAGGCATGCGATTATCGTACCCATCCCGGCTGCTGACGCGGCTTTTATGACGTGACCCGCATGAATCACACGCTCAAGCCAGACGTAATCCCACCGGCAGCAGAAGAGCAGGCTCTTACACCGGGTCGTCAAACCTCCCGCGTGCCGTCCTCATTTTCTGCTTTGCGCTACCGCAATTACCGGCTATATTTCGGCGGGCAGCTCATTTCGAATATCGGCACCTGGATGCAGATCATCGCCCAGGGCTGGCTGGTGTATCAAATCAGCCACTCCGAGCGCGACCTGGGAATCGTCAGCTTTGCCGCGGCGGTCCCCGCGTTGCTGATTACCGCCTGGGGTGGTGTGGTGGTAGACCGGGTTTCCAGGCGCAATGTGTTGGTCGTGACTCAAACCGCGATGATGCTGCTCGCCTTTACCCTGGCGGCGCTTACTTTCAGCGGGGTGGTGCAGGTCTGGCAGGTTGTCGTTCTCTCATTTATGACCGGAGTTATCAACGCCTTCGATGCTCCCGCCAGGATGGCTTTTATTGTCGATATCGTCGAACGCAAAGACATGCCGAATGCGATTGCGCTGAACTCGCTGATGTTTAACAGCGCGCGAGCAATCGGTCCGGCGATCGGTGGAATATTGCTGGCTCTGCTGGGCGCCGCGTGGTGTTTTACGATCAACGGTATTTCGTTTCTGGCAGTGATCCTCTCGCTCATCCTGATGCGACTGCCGGCGCTCCAAAAGAAGTCATTTACTGAAACCCCCTGGCAGCAGCTCTCCGCAGGCGTGCGCTACGTGCGCTCCCAGAGGGATATCCTTTCCTTGATCCTTTTGGCACTGGTATTCAGCCTCTTTGGAATTTCCTATACGACCATCCTCCCGGCTTTCGTCAGTGTAGTACTCAATTCTGGCCCGACCTGGTTCGGCGCGATCACTGCCGCATCCGGCATCGGGGCAGTTTGTGGCGCATTGGTCCTCGTTCAGCCCTGGGTAAATGGTCGGCGTGGCAGGTGGCTGAACGTCGCTAACCTTGCATTTCCGCCGCTCTTGATCTTGTTTGCCTTTCTGCCCTATCCGAATGCTGCCCTGGTCCTCGCCTTCTTCTTAGGCGTGGGTTTCATGATGCAGTTTACCCTGATCAACACCCTGATCCAAACCGTGGTAGAAGACGACCTGCGCGGGCGCGTCATGGGATTGTATACCCTGACTTTTTTCGGCATTGCACCGTTTGGGAATCTGTTAATTGGGGCTGCGGCGGAGTCGTATGGGATTAGCCTGACGATCCTGGTGGCGGCTTTGCTGACCCTGGTCTTGGGACGCCTGATCTTCTGGCGCGACCGCAACTTACGCAAGCTGGCGTGAATCGCCTACCACCCGGCTTTCCCCCAAATATCGGGGGAGGGTTTATTATCGGAAAAAAGGATGAATTGCGGGCATCGCCCGCAATTCATCCTTTTTTCCGAATTTTTCCCTTCCGCCGCTGGTGATGGCAGGGAAAGGGCAGATGCTTACAGGTAGTAAGTCATGCGCTGCAAGTGGGTAGAGGGGTCGATGTGCTGCAGGCGCACCTCCGCAGGGACGCTCAGGCTGATCGGCGCGTAATTGAGGATCGCTTTCACCCCGGCTTTCACCAGCTGATCCGCGACCGACTGGGCATTGGCTGCGGGGACAGCGATCATGGCGATTTTCGCTCCGGAGGACTGCACCAGCACATCCAGCTGGGCAATATCCTGGACGATGTATTCGCCAACCTGGGAACCGATGACCCCCGGATCGTTGTCGAAGACCATCGTGACCCGAAACCCGCGATCCTTGAAACCCTGGTAACTCGCCACAGCGCTGCCGATATCTCCGGCGCCTACTACGACAACATCCCAAACCGCCTCGATTTTTAGGATCTTGCGCAGCTGGTCGATCAGGTTGAGGATATCGTAGCCGGTGCCCTGTTTCCCAAACTCGCCAAATTGGGATAAATCCTTGCGGATTTGGGCTGCGGAGATACCCAACCTCTCGCCGAGCTCCTGGGACGAGGTTACTTGCCTGCCCTCTAACGCCATCTGCTGGAGTGAGCGCAGGTACAGCGGCAAGCGACCTACTACGATATCGGGGATAAATTTATCGTCCATTTGATCGAAATACCTCCTACCCGGTATAGTTCCCCACTGGGGTTTGGGGCAGTGATGGGTGTCCTGTTTCTTACCGATTTAAACTTAATAATCAGGTGTGACGGACACTAGAAATACAGCTGGGTCTGCCGAAAATCCATACTGGATAAATTTACCACAAAATGTCGATTTGTGCAATCGCCCACAAGGAGAGTACAAATGGACTGCAATGGTATAATCCTCTCGCTATGTTCATCGACCAGGTTGAGATCTTCGTACGCTCGGGCAAAGGCGGAGATGGCGTAGTGCATTTTCGGCGAGAGAAATATGTCCCGCGCGGGGGACCCGACGGCGGCGATGGTGGCAAGGGTGGGAATGTGATCCTGGAGGTCATCCCAACGCTCAATACACTCTCCAACTTCCGCCAGAAAGCTCGCTTCCAGGCGCAAGATGGCGCAAAAGGCGCCAGGCAGAATATGACCGGGCATTCTGGTGCTGACCTGGTGGTGAGCCTGCCCCCCGGGACGCTGGTCTACGACCGGCAAAGCGGCGAGCTGTTGGGAGACCTGGTCGAAACCGGACAGCGATTGGTTGTAGCAAGCGGAGGCCGCGGCGGGCGAGGGAATGCCCGCTTTGCCAGCTCCGTCAGGCAAGCGCCGCGCCTGGCAGAACGTGGCGAGCCGGCTCAAGAACGTGAGCTGCGGCTGGAGCTCAAGCTCATTGCGGATATCGGCATCGTCGGTGTGCCCAATGCCGGAAAGAGCACCTTCCTGGCGGCAGTAACCAATGCCCAACCGAAGATTGCTGCATATCCGTTTACGACCCTGGAACCTAACCTGGGTGTGGCGGACCTGGACGGAGATACCAGTCTCGTGCTGGCAGACATCCCTGGGCTGATCGAAGGCGCTCACCTGGGCGCCGGGCTCGGGTACGAGTTTTTACGGCACATCCAGCGCACCAGGGTGCTCATCCACCTGCTGGACGGACAGGCGGAAGATCCTCTGCTGGATTTTGCGCAAATCAATACCGAGCTGGCGCTGTTCGATCCCAAACTCAGTGAAAAGCCCCAGGTGGTCGCGCTCAATAAGATGGACCTGCCGGAAGTCAATGAGCGCTGGCCCGAGATCAAGTCCGCTTTGCAAAAGCGCGGCTATCCTGTATTTGCAATCTCTGCATTAAGACGGCTGGATTTACTGCCTGTGCTCCAGAAGGCGGCACAGCTCCTCACCCAGGCGCCGCAGGTAACAGTCTCGGTGGAGCTACCGGTATACCGTCCCGAAAGCGACCCGAATGAGTTCGCTATCCAGCGCGAGGCGGACGGGTGGCGGATTTCCAGTAAAGCCATCGAACGCGCCGCAGCAATGACCTATTGGGATGAGTTCCAGTCGATCCGCCGCTTCCAGCGAGTGCTGGAGGCATTAGGCGTGGATGTCGCCCTGCGCAAAGCAGGCGTCCAGGAAGGCGACACGGTATACATCGGTGAGTACGAGCTGGAATGGTATGACTGAACGGAGGGAGAGGTGAGGCTGGGGGTCTTTGGAGGCACATTCGATCCGCCACACCTGGGTCACTTGATCCTGGCAGCCGAAGCGTGCGACCAGTTGGGCTTGGAGCGAGTACTGTGGGTGCTCACCCCAAATCCACCGCACAAATACTGGTGGGCAATCACCCCAGCGACGGTGCGTGTGGATATGGTGCTGGCTGCAATTGGTGACAATCCGTGTTTCGAGCTATCCAGGGTTGACCTGGACCGCCCTTTACCCCATTACGCACTTGAAACGGTAAAACTGCTGGCGGACACTCACCCTGAGGCAGAGCTGGTTTACCTGATGGGTGGCGACAGCCTGCGCGACCTGCCCACCTGGCACAAGCCTGCAGAATTCGTGGCGGCTTGCCAGGGATTGGGGGTCTTCCGCAGGCCGTACCAGCGACCGCTTTTGAAGAACCTGGAGAAGCGCCTGCCCGGCGTGACCGCCAAGGTCACCTGGATCAACGCCCCGCTGATCGATATCGCCTCGCATGAGATCCGCCGCAAAGTTGCGGCAGGGCAGCCTTACCGCTATTACGTGCCGGATCCAGTATTTTGCTATATCGAGCAAAACCGGCTTTATCAATAGAAACAAATCAATTCACCCACAGCATGGACGCAAAAGGAGCAGCTGGCGGCATCCCGGCAGACCAACTGCTCCTTTTGCGATTTCTTCGCTGCTAGTGCTTTGTCCAGGCTCAATGTTGAATTTGAAGTCTGAGCTCCAATGCCTGGACAAAGCTTAAAGTGTTCCGTTTCTAACGTTATTTCATAAATAAACAGGTTTGACGGAACACTACCTTATTTCTCTACTGCGTGGATATCCCCGCGAATTTCACCGGCAGGGAACTGAATGGTGTGAACGTTAACGTAGGCGCGACCTTCCAGGATGAATTGTTTGAGGTCGTCCATCGTCAGCCCAGCCAGCGGGCCGACAAAATCGGCGGAAGTGACTGACCGGCGGGCAAGCAGACCGGTGAAGATGCCAGGGATCAGGATGGGAGGCGGGCTGTCGGGGTACAACCAGACCGCGACGGGGCCGTTCCCGCCTGGCACGTCAGCGATATGGATGTGCGCCTGAGTTGTGTTGTTCAATCCAACGATGCCAACTTTGTAGCGCAGGCTTTGACCATCGCTGCTGAAGACGAACAGCGCCTGACCGATTGCCGTGCTGCCGGTCCCCATACCTCTCAACTCGGCCTGGTAAACATTGCTGCTGTTCGCCAGAGCACTGCCGGTGAGGACCAGCAAAACGATTACAACAACTGCCAGCATTAACCAACGGACTTTTTTCATCACGTACCTCCTTTGATCAAAATGGGGTGTTCACCTGTCAGGAGATACGTAAATTACTACTGTTTGGATTGGTTTTATCAGAAAAACCTGATTACTATAGAGGCGGCTGGCGGGGAGGGTGAAATAATGATTTGCAACTAAATTAATGACGAGCGCCTGGGTGAGGGGGGCACCCAAGCGCTCGTCAATTATTATTCTACCAGAATTGTCAGATATTGCAAGGGGTTAGATCATAAAAATTTAGGATAGGCTCTAATGCAAAATGTTCGGTAAGAATACCGGGAAGGTCGGTGGGGCGTAATAGGCGACACGCAGCCCGCAGATCTGGTTGGCGACACCGATCGCATCCGGCCAACCAATCAATGTGTAGGCGTAGAGCGTGTTGTTGACCGTTTCGGTAATCTCCTGGCTGACGACGAAACCGTAACCGCCAACAAACGCATCGGTCGAGCCGGTATGGACCAGATCGTCTGTAGCGGCACCCGGCTGGTAGCGGGTAATATACCCTTCCACACCGTTGGCTGCATTGGTATCTCGATAGTACACTCGCAGGTATTTAATCACCGAACCATCCGGCAGCGGGAGCTCGGTATTCAATATCAAGCCGGAACCGCTCCCGGCAGTAACGTGGGAACAGCCGACGCCGTCATAAATATACCCCGTAGTGCTGTTCCTGCCTCGCAGGGTTGCCCCGGTTACCTGGTAATACGAAAATGTGAGTGCCGGCCGGTTGGCGCGGCTGGTCGTGTTTTCATCCGGCGGATGAATATCGGCTGACTTGAATGAAGGATCCCCACTATCATACGACGGAGGCATATATTCTTCTGGATCCCCGTCCGGTTCGGTGGAGGCAACCAGGCGCTGCGCCAGGGAACCTCCTGCCATTAAAAGCATGACTACCAGTAGGAGCGATAATAACAACATGGCGGATCGCATTAATCTTGATTTGTCCATTGTTACCTCCTAAGATTATTATAGCGATTAATTAATGTTAAGGCAATCATTGCAGTTCGCAGAGGAATTGCCGGAAATAGGCTGTGTCGAGTTCATTTCCGTAGTTATTGAATTATCTTTACGCCCTGGCGCCAGCTAAGTTTCAGCTATTGTGGCTTGATGCGGTGGGGTGAGCAGCTCATAGATTGCCAGGGGAATGAAAGGGACGACCAACACCATGTAATTGGTAAAAAAGACCGGGTTGAAAAAGACAAAGATGGACAGGATTAATAATGCCAGGCTAAACACATTCTTTTTCATTTTTACCGCCAGTATGTAGCTCAAAACCAGCATTACCAACATTGCCAGCCGAGCGGCGGGTCCGCTCCAGCCGAGCATGGCTTCCACAGAATTGAGCCCCCACAGGGTTTCCGGATTTCGTGTAGCCGAGAATAACAGCCCTTTAGCAAATGCCTGCCAGTTCCAAAATATGAACTGCAGGGATACCAGCAGGGGAATCAGTCCTATGGCAATGCACAGGATTGCAACCTGCCTGAAGCGCCTTGTGACTGCATTCCTCCAGACCAGGATGAGGTAGACCGGGACCAGGATCAACGCAACTTGTTTGATGGCGAGCGATATGCCCAGGAGCAGCCCGGAGACCCAAACCCGGCGGGGAAGAAAATATAGTGAAAGTATCAGGAAGAACAGCAGCAGCGCGTCGATGTCGGCGGATTGCACCAGGTGCAGCGTCCAGCGGTTGAAGAGCCAGAAGAGGCTGCCAATAACTCCCAGCAGCAGCATTTGCCTGCGATAAGGAATGTAAAATAGTAAGACACCGACCGCCAGGGCAAACAGGATAAAAATTATTTGCCAGAAGCGGACCCAGCGGACAAAGGGCAATTTGCCAGGATTGACTGTCCACCTGGTCAGGTAGTAGAACAAGGGCAGGTACGTGGCATAGTCATCATTGTGTGTCATTTCCTCGTTCAAGATGCGCTCGTAGGGGTTAATCCCATTAAATAGGCGCACGCCTTCCCGATAATTGGCATAAATATCTTCGTCGTGAATGACGTCGGGCGGCAGGATGCGCGTATAGACTGCCAGACCCACCAATGAAATCCCCAATGGGATTAGAAATGCAGGAGAGATGAGTATTCTCCAGCCTGCAAGACGGATCACCAGGGCAACCACAGCAGCCGCGGATAAGAGAAAGAGGATCAGAACATACCGCGCGTAACGCACGCTGAACGCGGTGATGGGAGTAGCCTTCAACAAGGCAGCCGATAATAAATAGATCCCGGTACTGAGAAACAGCACCAGGATTAACCAGCAGGCGATTCGAGTTATCTTTTCGCCGCGCTTCTGGCGAGCAGAGCGTGCCGGTGAATCAGAATTTGCCATCTCAAGCCGAAGTGGGGAGTGAACCAGGATTTACTCTTGCAGAACGAAATTCAGGGCGCGTCCCAGGCTTTCCTGGTACAGCGGCGTGTATCCTTCACCCGCGCCGGGAACGAGCTCCAGCTCTGTACGGATTCCAGTCTCATTCAAGATATCGGTGAAGATCTGCCCGTTTTCCTGGGTGAGGCGGTTGGCTTGCTGCCCGATTACGAGGTACCCACGCAAGGCAAACAGCCGCGGCTCGAGCAGGACCGGTTCCCATTTCTCCAGAAGGCTGGTGAATGGTCCACTCGGATTGATAGCGATAAACCCGAGGACCGGGATGACGCCACCCAGGGCGAGACGTGCAGCGATCTCTGCGCCGCGGCCAATCCCTGCCAGGACCGCCCGGCGGGGATCGGTGGAATACCGCTCCGCTAATATCTGGTAGTGCTCGCGCAAATCGTCGGAAGCCCCCTCGAAGTCGCTCCAGATATAAGCGCCTTTCCACATCGCCTGAGAAGACTGGAGCGCCGCGACCAGCCAGCCGTCCCGGGCAGCTCCCTGCCAATACTCGAGGGTAGCGCTGGCGGTCGTGGAGTTATCGTGGAAGGTTACCAGGAGGGGGCAGGCGTCCATCCCGGGCTGGCAGTCCTCGTCACGGCGGAGGATGATCAGGCTTTGCTCATCTAATGGATCAGCCTCGCGCAGCAGGCGGTTGCGGCTGAGCAGGCTTTGGAATTCAGCCTGGTCCCAGATCGCTTTCAGGGAGCTGCTGGCGCGCAGTACATTTTCGTCGTACCAAAAACCTGCGGTGAGCATGCGATCGAGGGCAGCCAGCGCCTGCGGGTATTGGCGCAGGCGCGCCGACATGCCAATCTGCCAAAGAGATAACAAATGGGCATATTCCGGGTAGAAGGCTGCCTGCTCTTCTGCCAGACAGTTAGCCGCTGCGTAGTCGCCGGAGCTGGATAGCTCTTCCAGGCGGCGCTGCAGTGAGGCATAGGAAGGGTAGTCCACGGTGAAGTCTTATTTTTTGAGCAAATCGCGGATTTCAGTGAGCAGGACGATATCTTCTGCCGGCGGAGGCGGGGGCAAGGCTTCTTTTTGAGCTTCCATCCGGGAGCGCAGGTGGTTTATGCCGCGCACGACCAGGAAAAGGACGAAAGCAATGATGACGAAATTGACGATCGCCTGCAGAAATTTTCCATAGGCGATGACTGCATTTCCAACCGTGATAGACAACGATGAAATGTCAACTCCGCCCAACAGCACGCCGATCAGGGGCATGATGATATCGTTGACCAGGGAGGTCACGATGCCGGTAAAGGCTGCACCGAGGACTACCGCTACAGCCAGGTCAACTACGTTGCCGCGCAGGGCAAATTCGCGGAATTCTTTGAAGAAATTTTTCATGATATCTTCTCCTTACCTAAATTGACCTCACGAATTAAAGCGAGTTTACCACACAGACGATTATAAATAGAAATTATCCAGATTGCCAAGGTGTTACCGAAAAAATGGTGTAAGGCGGGCGTTCGCCCGCCTTACACCATTTTTTCGAGTTTTTTCTGCATAATCTGGTGATTATTGCTGCCAGCAGTAGCTGGCTGCTATTGCTGCCAGCAGTAGCTGGCTGCTATTCCTGCCAGCAGTAGCTGGCTGCTATTCCTGCCAGCTAAGGGTATCGATATGCAATTGGCCTGGGGTAGAGCACTTTCAGCCGCTCCGCACAGTCAAATCCAGACGCTTTTCCTGCCTGACGGTCGCGGCTCCTGACTTCATCTAAAATTTTGTGCATGCCCGGCGTGGAAAATTGGGTCCGGTAGCAAGCTACTGCTCGCTCTTTGCGCGATTCGCTGGCACTGGTATCGATGATCGTATTCGCGGCGTGGGTAAAATAGAAAACGACAGCTGTGATCTCGTAAGGGATATATGCCCGGTCGACCCTCGGGTCCGTCTTCAAGCGCAGCATGCCCTGCAAATACGAAGCTTCACTAACCGCTAAGCCGGTAAAAATGTGATCACGGTGCGCTTCATATGGCAGCCAGGGGTCGCACGTAAAAAGGTAATCCGGTCGCAAGCTGCGGATGAAGCGGATGATATTTTTGCGCATCGCGATGTAGTTATAATCGCCTGCGTCCGGATAGCCCAGCCAATGCTGCTCTTTGACGCCGATAATCGGACCTGCACACATTTGTTCCTGGCGCAATCGAGCAGAGGCCTGTTCATCACTCAGGGTAGTATCGACTACCCCAACCAGGTCGTCGGTTACCGTCAGGTAATGGATCTCCGCCCCATGGTCGTGCATCAATGCCAGAGTTCCGCCTGCCCCCAGGTCATTATCATCGTAGTGCGGTTGGATCGCCAGAACGCGCTTGTTATACAGCTGCTCTAACAGCTGAATGGATTCATGTCGCATTTCGGATCACCTCCAGGTCGATATTGGCAAGCTGGCAGAAGATGCGAAGCTCCTCCACCGGCTCGCCGTAGACCATGATCCAATGTTGGGTGGTGCCCACCGAGGCGGCCCGACGTAAAAATTGTCCGACGGGGGCATCCAGCCGGATGATTGCGTGGGGATAGCCTTCCAAACGCGGCTGGCTCTCGAGGGCAAGACCGGTAGCCAGGATTGCCTGCCAACCGCCGGGCTTGCAGCGCAGCTGCAGCAAGCTGACCCTGCCTGGGCGGGCGACAAACTGCAAATGCGCACCTTCTGTGCGGTCGGTTTGGGCAAACTCATAATCCTGGCTGATCCAGGCTCCATCGCCCGAGGCGACAGCCGGGTTCTGTGGTCCGCCGTGCCCGCCGACGAGGATATTCTCATCTTCGTCCCAGAACCAAAACTCAGCTGAAGAAAATTGGCGAGCCCGTCAGGCGGTTCATAATTAACGCAGCCGAAGCCGCGCCCAGGTCGCCTTCCAATGTGACAAGCACGCCAGCCTGGTCGTAGAGCGGCGGGTAAAGGCAGGGTCGCATGCCAAAAACCTGGTGGGATTCAGGGGCGATGTCATTGTAGGAGAGCACGTCCAGGCCGTTCTCTGCAGCCAGGTACGCCAGCGCCAGCGAGGCGCGTGCAGCCTGCGCCAGGGTCTCACGCGTAACGCCGCGGAGTGGAAAATCGCGCAGGAGGGCGTTCGTGAAATCTTCCACCTCTATATCCAGGAGCGATTCGCTCGTGCGCACCAGATCGCCGATCGAAAGATGCTGGACACTAAGCCCCAAATCTCGCAGCAAGCGAAACTCGTCGACGAACGTGCTCTGCATCTGCTCATTCCGGTAAGGCAAGAGGCCGATGCGTGCAGAGCGCAGCGCCCTCTGCAGCCAGGCTGCGCGCCCTGCCTGCAGGATTTCCGCCTGGACTCGAGGATCCTCGGGCGAGCCATAGGTAAACAGGTAGGGAAATTCCAGGTTTTTAAGCGTCCCCATCCCTTCCAGGCTGCCGACCGGACCCGACCCGCGCAAGACTTGCAGGAAAGGAAGATACTCGGGCAGCCGCCGCCAGGGCTGGTACGCCCACAGCAATGCCGGGCGGCTGCCTATGGCGCGAACCAGCGGCAGCAGGTAAAAATCTTCTGCCCACACCTGAAAGGCGATTATGAACAGGTCGATATCCGCCGAGCGGATTGCGGCTTCTGCTGCCACGAGCGAATGCGCAGAGCTGACGATCCATACATCTACCAGGTCGCTTTGCTCTTGCAAGGCGAGCCGGATTTGGGCGGCATCGGCATCCATCGCCTGGGTGAGCTCCGGAAGCGCCACCACCGAATTGAACCATTCGGCGCGCAGCAGGATGAGTCCAAGCCGTGGGCGAATCATGTTATTTTTTTATCTCCGATAGGACTTATGCAGTTCAATAAGGAATTACCGAAAAATGGGATGGCAGGCGGGCGTTTACGCCCGCCTGCCATCCCATTTTTCGGAATATTCTCTTTCAACTTCGTAACTCCTATCCAGTTAGCCTTTGATTGCGCCGCGTGAAAGGCCGCGGACCAGGTAGCGCTGCGCCAGGAGGGCAAAGATCAAGGTAGGCACCAGGATCATCGATCCGGCGGCTGCGATGCGCCCCCACAGGATCGCTTTATTGGTCATGAAGCTGGTGATGGTGACCGGCAGGGTGCGCGCATCGCGGCCGCTGAGGATGACCGCATATAAAAATTCGTTCCAGCAGTACAGGAAGCACAGCATCGCCGTCGCGGCCAGCCCGGGCGTGGCGAGCGGCAGGTTGATCCGCAGGAACGCCTGGAAGCGCGTGCAGCCGTCGATCATGGCGGATTCTTCCAGCTCGACCGGGATATCCAGGAAAAAGCCGGTCATCATCCAGATCGACAGGGGGATGGTGAAGGTCAGGTACGAGATCACCAGGGCAGAGCGGGTGTCGAGCAGGTGCGTGGTATTGAAGAGAACGTACAGCGGCACAATGATCGTGATCGGCGGGAGCATCTGCGGGACGAGCGAGCTCAGGCGCAGGGTGAAATTGCCCTTGAAATTTGAAGCGGGCGAACCCGTAGCCTGCTAACGATCCCAGGACGAGGGCGATGAAGGTTGTGCTGAGCGCCACGCTGGCGCTGTTGATGAAATAGTGCATAAAATCGCCGCCGGCCAGCACGTCCCGGTAATTCTGCAGGGTGGGCTCGAACACCCAGACGGGAGGGATGGCGAAGGTGAGCTCAGGTGGCTTGAAGGAGGTGATCAGCAAGTATACGATCGGGAAGAGCGAGATAATAATGGCGAAGATTATCGCCGATGTAGATCAATATCCGGCTGATATTACGGGAAAGGCGATAGCGAGACATGGAGATCAGGTCTCCGTCCGCCCGATCGTGCGCGCGAGCAGGATTGCGACGCCGATCATGATCACGATCAGCAGGTAGGATGCAGCCGAGGCATATCCCAGGTTAAACGACTGAAACCCGTAGCGGTAGACGTAGATGCTGACCGTTTCGGTAGCGCGGGCTGGTCCACCGGCGGTGAGCAGGTAGACGACATCGAAGATGCGGAAGGTATCGATCAACCGCCACAGCAGCAGCGACCAGGATGATCTGGCGCAGAAGCGGGCAGGGTGAGGTAGGTGAAACTCTGCCAGGCGGAAGCCCCATCGATCCGCGCCGCTTCGAATGGCTCATCCGGCAGGGACTGCAGCCCGGCCAGCAGCATCAAGGCCACGAAGGACGTGGTATTCCAGACATCCACGCCGACCACCGCGGCGAAAGCCAGGCTGGGCTTGCTCAGCCACTCCATGCGCGGCATGCCACAGTGGTTAAGTAGTAATTGATCAGGCCGAACTCGTAATTGAGCAGCAGGCGAAAGGTCAGGCCGATGACCACATTGGTGCACATCATCGGCAGCAGGATCATCGAGCGCATCATCCCTTTGCCGCGCAGGTCGTGGTTGAGCAGCAGAGCCAGCCCCATGCCCAGGACGAATTCGATCCCGACCGCCAGGATCACGAACTTGAAGGTGATGCGCAGGGCAGTTGATGAAATCCGGGTTGGAGAGGAGCTGGAGGTAGTTCTGCAGCCCGACCCAGGGAACTGCCTGGCGGAAGCCGCGCAGCGTCCACTCGTGGAAGCTCAACCAGAGCGAATAACCGAGCGGGTAGATCAGGATGATGAAGATGGCCAGGAAAGCCGGTCCGATATAAAAAACCGGTTCGTAGCGGCGATAGAAAACCTTCCAGCGGCTTGGAGTGGGTCTCGGGAGCGCCGTTTAGTGCGGTGGAGGCGGGTTGGGTGGCTTCCATGAATCCGTGATAGTATGCTTATGGGGAGCTGCAACAGTGTGATTGGTCGAAAATAGTTGTGTAAAATCCGTTTTTCGAACGGCCAATCACTTAGCTGCAGCTCCCTGTCATTACTTATCTCGGGAGAGCCAGTCTGCCGGCAGATCAGCTCTGCGGGTAGCCGGCTTTCTCCAGCATGTCTTTGATCTTGGCGGCTGCATCGTCCAGCGCAGCCTTCGGATCCTTGGTGCCGGTCACCGCGGCGACGATCGCCTCATCGATCGTGGTAACCATGTCCGCAGTCACGGTGGTGGGCGGGACGATCTGGCGGTAAGGCATGACCTCCGCCAGCAGCTTGAACTGCGGGATCTTCGCGGTGACCGCCGGGTCGCTCGAGCGCCTCGATGTTGCCGGGGATGCCGCCATTCAGCGCCCACTGCGTGGCGCCTTCTTTGCTGGTCAGCCACTCGATGAACTTATAGGCAGCTTCCGGGTTCTTGGCGCCGGCCGGGATGACCCAACCCCACTGGCTGCCGCCGGTGGTGCGCTTGATCGTGCCATCGGCTTGCTTTTCGCCGGGCGGAATGGTGTACTGCAGCAACGGCTGGCCGTCTTTGCAGACCTTGGGGCTCTTGGGTGCAGTCGTGTCAGAGTCTGCGTGGCAGCCATCCACTGGATGCCCATGGCGGCTTTGCCTTCCTGCAGGGTGGTCAGGATCTCATTGTAGCCATAGGTGTTCACGTCCGGCGGGACCACTTTGTCTTTGAGCAGGTCGGCGTAGAAGGTCAGCGCTGTCACGCCGGCCTCGTTGTTGATGATCACTTTATTGTCCTTGTCCAGGATGTCGCCGCCGAAGCCGAACAGGTAGAACATGAAGTCCCACAGGGCTTCGTCGGGCTTGGCGCCGATCACCGTGCCGTAGATCGTCGGGCGGGTTGTTCAGGCCTTGGCGGCAGCCAGGTACTCATCCCAGGTCTCGGGAGGCTTGATCCCTTGGCTTCCAGCAGGTCTTTGCGGTACCACATCCAGGCGGTGTCCCCTTCGGAGGGGAAGGCATAGACCTTGCCGTCGAACGTGAAAGAATCGGTCGCCGGCCGAAGATTCTTCAGGTCGAAGCCGGGCATGGCGACATTCGGATCATCGATATACTCATTCAAGGGTGCAGGGCGTTGGCTTTCACCCAGGCGGGCGGCCAGTCGGACAGATGTAGGCCGCATCGTAATCGGTGCCGCCGCCGACGAAGGTGGTGGTCAGCTTGTCGTAGTAAGCATCGCGGGCGATCTCCTCGACGATCACCTTGTTGCCGGTCTCCTCCTCGTACATTTTGGCGACCTTGACCGGTTATCGTGCTCAGGGCCGCTCCAGCCCGCCACCACGATCGGTGGATACTTGGCCGCGGCGGGCGCTCCGGCGCTGGTCGGCGCTTCAGTCTGGGCGGGCGCCGCGGTCGGCGCTGCTGCCGGTGCGCAGCCAGCCAGGAGGGCGGCAGTTAGCACGATTGCGAGTATATTTCTCATCATTTTCGAGTTCATTCCAACTTCTCCTTATATCACGTGGGATAGTTTTCTCAGGTCCGTTTTTAAGTCTTAGGTGATCGCTCTGGTTATCGTCAAGCCTCCTTTCCATCTCAAGAAGAAAATGATCGAAACCATTCTATACCTTTCTGCCTTATTATATTGCTGAACTCCGGATTTATCCGTGAAGGCTGGCGGAGCGCCAACAATCGATCAGGTAAAGGATTTTTTCCCAGGGCTGGTTGTTAAATACAGCATCGACCGGGTGCAGGATAAATCCGCCTCCAGGAGACAAGGCTGCGCATTGCGTGCTCGACTGCCCAGCGGATCTGGCTCTTATTCCATTGGGATAACATAACCGCAGAATTCACACCGCCCATCAGGCAGATTTGCCCGCCGATCTGCTGCTTGACCTCTTCTAAATCTACAGTATCCTGCACCGGATCGAGTCCGGTAAGGCAGTCGATGCCCAGCTCGAGGTAATCCTGCCGGTACGGCTTCCAGCTCTTGGTGATGATATAGCGGAATTTAACCCCGTGGGAGTGTACTTTCCGGATGAGCTGGAACAGGCGCGGTTTGAGCAAGCGGCGCCAGTTCCTGGGCGTCCAAAAATCGGTCGTCTCGTACCAGGCCATGTGCACCAGTACCTCGATGCCCTCCGCCATAAGGTAATCCAGCCGCTTGAGCTCCCATTCGAGGAGAATATCCAGGATTTCCTCCAGGAACGCCGGGTCGTCCGTCTGCAGATAGAGCACCCGCTCGATGCCCAGCAGCCACATCAGCGAATCGCCGAGCGAGGACCAGCCTCCCTCGAGGAGCACTCCGAGCCGGGCTGCCGTCTTGCGATAAGCAGACGCCCTGGTGCGGAACTCATCAACCTGCCACGTAGATGGATTGCCTAATAAACAGCGCAGCGCCGGCAGGTCTGAGCGGTCTTTGATCAGCGGTTCCTGCAGGCGGGACAGGTTGTAGTCGTCGAACAGGTAGATTTGTTTCCCGTGCGGCCAATCCTCGGTGACTTTGATTGTGGTTTGGAGCATCCCGGCAGGCGTAAAATAGGTCTTTCTCAGCTGCGGGTAGCGGTCGGCTGATCCCGGCGGGCAGATCGGCGACCTCGCTGCTCACCCCAGGCACATTTTCGGCAACGTAGTCTTCCACGTAGCCCAGGGGAGGCTGCAGGGTGAGGGTATCGTCGAGACCGAGCGCCAGGGTATGCTCGAGGCGCTGGAAGTCATCCCGCCAGTTGAAGGGAATAGTATCCGCCTTGCCGCCCAGCGACCAGAAACGCAGCAGCAAGGGCACGTGATCGACCGGCTGGTGGTTGAAGGCGTTCAGCAGGCGCTGGCGTGAAGAGAGTACATCCATATCCTTGAAGTTTAGTCAAGCTCCTCCGCGTGCTCTTTGATTTTGGTGATAGCTGTCACGACGTCCTGGATCTCGGCCTCAGAGCCCAGCAGAACCGGCTGGGGAAGCCAGACCGTCTCCCAGGCGCCGCGCAGGCTGTTGGGGAAGGAGTCGTACAGGAAGCGGTGGTCGCTGCGCTGGTCGGGCAGGAGGCGCTTGCGGTATTCGCCGTTCACGAACAGAGCCAGCTCGTGCAGCGGCGGGTAGCTCGCCTGGGTGGGAATGCCTTCCGCATTCAAAGCCTGGATGAAGCGCTCGGTAGGCGCATCCTTGAAGTGCGCCCGGTCGTAGTGAAAGATGTAGGCATAGTGACCGTTGCGCGTGCAGCGCGGGTCAATTTTTTGCGGTGTAATGCCTTCGATGTCGGCGAGCGCCCGGTCGAGGAGTGGCGCGTTCCGGGTGCGTATGGCTGATTGCTCGTCGAGGCGGGAGAGCTGCTGCGAGAGCACCGCGCCCTGCCACTCGCTGAGGCGGTAGTTCGAGCCGTAGGTGAAATGCGAGTAGAACCATTCTCCCGGCATGCGCCCGCAGTCGTGGATCGAGCGGGCGCGCATCTCCAGGTCGTCGCGGTTGGTAACGATCATACCTCCCTCGCCGGCGGTCATCAGCTTGCTGGCCTGGAAGCTGAAGGTGCCGATATCCCCGATGGCGCCGACTTTCTGCCCGCGCCATTCTGAGCCGTGGGCGTGAGCGCAGTCTTCGACCACAGCCAGCCCGTGGATGCGGGCGATCTGGCTCAGCCGGTCGAGATCGGCCGGGTGACCGGCCATGTGCACCGCGACGATGGCCCGGGTGCGCGGCGAGATGGCGGCTTCCACCTGCTCCGGGTCGAGGCAGTAGGTATCGGGGGTCACATCCACCAGGACGGGCAGAGCGCCGGTGAACAGCACCGCGCTGGCGGTGGCGACGAAGGTGAAATCGGGGACGATCACTTCGTCGCCCAGCCCGATGCCCAATGCGGCATAAGCCACCTCCAGGGCTGCCGTGCCGTTCGTTACGGCAATCCCGTGTTTCGCCTGGTGGTAGGCGGCAAATTCGCGCTCGAATTCCAGGGTGCGGGTGCCGGGCGTGCGCCACCAGACCCGGCTCTCTAACACCTCGAGCAGCGCCTGGCGCTCTCGCTCATCGTAATAGGGCCACGCTGGGAAAGGCGCCGTTTTGACCGGCTCGCCTCCCTGTAGGGCAAGTTTTTTCTTCATTTCATTTTCCTGTTTAGCATAGCTGTCAGCTAATAGCTGCAGCTAATAGCTGACATTTACCCAGCGCTGCTCGCTTGCGCTGAGCTTGATCGCGTCGCACAGAATCATCTCGCGCAAGCCATCCTGGAAGGTGGGGAAGGATGGCGCAGCGGAATAATTCCCGGCGGCAATATAGGTGTACACGTCCTTGAAAAGCTGGCGGTGGGTATCCGGGTAGCCTTCGGCGTGACCGCCGGGGTAGGCGGTGTATTTGCGCGCTTCCGGGCTCAGCAAAGAGGGATCCTTCAACAACATGCCGTTCGGCTCGTCCCGGTAGCCAAGCCACATCTGGTTCGGCGTCTCCTGGTCCCAATAGATCGAAGACTCTGAGCCGTTCATCTCGAACCAGAAGCGATTTTTACGCCCGGCGTTGATCTGCGAGAGGGTGAGCGTCCCGCGCGCCCCGTTATTAAAGCGCAGCAGCACCGCGGCGAAATCCTCGGTGTGGATCTCGACCGGTTCCGTGTCGGCTGACTGGACGAGCTTGCTGGCGAAGGTTTCCACGGCGTGCTTGGGTTTCTGGCGGATGGGTATGAACGTCGCCAGGTCTGCCATGACCGCAGTCACTTCGAGGCCGGTGATCCAGGTGACCATATCCAGCCAGTGGGTGCCGATATCGGCGACCGCGCGCAGACCGCCGCCCTCTGCCGGGATCAGCCGCCAGTTCCAATCGGTGGGCAGGAAGAGCCAGTCCTGGCAGTATTCGCCGTGCAGGATACGCACCTCGCCCAGGGCTCCGCCACGCACGCGGGAATGGGCTTCCTGGCAGAGCGGATAATAGCGCAGGTTGTAGTTCAGCGCGCCGACTCGACCCGTCTCGCGGGCAATGGCGACCAGCTCGCGCGCTTCCTGCGAGTCCATCGCCAGGGGCTTCTCCACCAGGACGTGCTTCCCAGCCTGCAGGGCTGCCTTGGCCTGCGAGTAATGCAGAAAATTGGGGGTGCACAGGTGGATGATATCCACGTCGGGGTCGATAACCATGTCTTCAAAGCTGCGGTAGGCGCAGGGTAGACCGAGCCGCTCGGCGGCATCGCAGGCTTCTTCGGGGTCAGCCCCGGCGATGCCTTTGATATATACACCATTGCGGCGCAGGGCTTCGGTGTGGGCAGTCCCCATAAAGCCTGCTCCAGCGATTGCAGCGCGTAGTTCGAGCATATTTTCCTCCTGGTTGATGAGATAAATTGATTACTTCAAGCAGATATTGTTTATTTGAATGACGAGTACCGAAATATCTAGATCGGATTACCTCTCAACGAGTGGTATGAAATTTAAGTATCCGTCGGTTAATTCCCAGGCTTCAGAGTGTTCGGGAAAGAGTATTACATCATCAGATATGATGACCTTTTCCCGGTGATCATTATACAGTAATACTGAGTGCCGACCGGGGATATAAGCCAATTGGGCTCCAAACGCTAAATCCTTTGGCGGTGAATTATGAGGTTTGGAACGCAGTGTCCAATCCACTCCATCCCAGGCCCAAGATTTCGGTGGTGTCGACATACGTAAAAGATTGTCCCCCGAATAAGATCACTTGCTCGCCTGTTTTCATCGTACGCCATACCAAAATTGCCCCGACCATCAGGGTGGTGTAATGGGTGCTGCTTGATCCATGTAGCGCCATCCCAAACCCAGGTATCATCATGATAACCACCTACCGGCAGCTCCGCCAAAAAGAAGGATTGTAGATATTTATGAGCTCGATCATATACCATATTAGCGTCTAAATAGGCTGGAGGTAACACCAGGAGGGAAAAAGCTGCTGCCAATTCTGCCGTCCCAAACCCACATTTCATTCAAGGCGTCACCGAATTTAAATCGTCGCCTGCCCGCCCACAAAGGAAAGTCTAAACTTTTGTGTCTTCATCGTACGCCATACTTGCATAGGAGCAGCGGCGAGGGCGGCATGATCTGGGGATGTTCGCTGGCTTCCAATCTATTCCATTGAATAACCAGGTATCGCCATAAAGAGTAACGCCGTTTTGACCACCAAATAATACTGCCGCTTGGTGACGATATATCGTATGCCATGCTGGCGGCAACTCAGCGCGGTTCCGGGTGAATTGTCAGTGTGAAAATTGAATCCATTCATATCCATCGGTCAGCCAAAGGTCGTTGAGCCATACCTAGGAAGAACTTCGTGTCAATCCTCCAAACAACAATGCAACATTATTAACCGGATTCGAGATGAAAGATGGAAAGAACCTCCCTGGCGGCAGAACCGAGGATCTGAGTCTCAGCCAGACTAATTGGATAGAAGAGGATTGAGCGCCTGATCGCAATGATTGAACGGGATGACCAAGTTGGTTTAGCTGTTGAAAGGCTAGTTCTACAGGTTTTCCACTCGTCTGAAACGATGGGAATAAAGGTAGTTCTTTGCTGGAAGAAGGGAGCGAGAACTAACAAAATGAAAATCGCAAGAATCGTTATTGTTTTCGGATACATTTTAGCTTTCATAAGTCATTATAGGAAGGCTAAAAAAGGCTGTCAATATGCACTTTGTCACATCGCCACGGAAATGAGGGACATTATCGCATTCAAATGAGCGACTGACGTCGCTACTACGATTGGTTTGCATGAATTGGGTATAATTAGCTGAAATCCAATCCAAATCCAGCGATAAAAAGGAAAACAATACCATGGATTTCCAGGAATTAATTGCCAAACGCTACAGTGTGCGCGCTTATCGCTCCGATCCCGTGCCGGAGGAGTTATTGAACAAGGTGCTGCGCGCCGCCTGCATTGCCCCAACGGCTTCCAACGAGCAGCCATTCGGGGTAATCGTCGTCCACACCCAGGGTCGCACCTCTGATCTGCTCCAGGTTTATCCCCATGAGTGGTTTGTGCAGGCGCCGCTCGTCCTGGTCGTTTGCGTCATTCCGGAGAAGGCCTGGAGGAACAAAGAAGGCAAAGATTTGTCCGCGGTCGACGCGGCGATTGTTATGGACCATATCGTGCTGGCTGCCACCGACCTGGAGCTGGGTACCTGCTGGGTGGGCGCATTCGATCCCAATGCAGCGCGCAGGATATTCCAAATCCCCGAGGGCGTGGTGCCGGTGGTGATGACCCCGCTCGGCTTTCCGGCAGACCAGGCAGGCACCAGGGAGCGCAAACCGCTGGACCAGCTAATCCATTACGAGCACTGGCAGGTAAAATAAGAACCTGTTCGAATAATACGAGGGGTTCCGATTTTGTAGTGTGTGCGGCGAAGCCGCACACACTACAAAATCGGTTCTCCCTTACATTATCGGTTAGATACTATGATAAAGGAGGAACCGTATGGACGTCCTGGTAAAGCAAGGCTCTATTGTTCAGCAGGATGCAGATGCAATTATCGTCAATCTGTTCGAAGGCGCTACCCAACCAACCGGCGCGGCGGGGGCGGTAGACCAGGCGCTGGGTGGGGCAATCTCAGAAATGATCGCCCAGGGCGACCTGACCGGGAAAGCCGGTGAGGTTGGCGTTCTATACCCGCGCAAGGCGATCCCGGCAAAGCGGGTGCTGGTAGCAGGCCTGGGCAAGGCTGAGAAGCTCGATCTCGAAGCTATCCGCCAGGCTGCCGCAGCAGCGATCCAAAAGGCCCGATCTCTGAACGCCCGGAGCGTCGCGACAATCGTCCACGGAGCGGGGAGCGGCGGCATGGACGTGCGCGAGGCCGCGCTGGCAACGATTGAAGGCAGCCTGCTGGCTATGTACCGTTTCGCCGCCCAGAAAGCAGAGGAAGATAAGAAGGAAGTCGAGTCCCTGACAGTCGTCGAATCTGACGCAGGCAAGCTGGCTCAAATCGAGGCTGCGGCGCAGCTGGCGCAGGAGCTGGCGAGTGGGGTGTTCCTGACCCGCGACCTGGTCAACCTGCCGCCGAACCAGGCGACGCCCACCCGCATGGCGCAGGTGGCAGCCGGGATGGCTGAAGAATATCGTTTTGAATTGATCATCGGCGACCGGGAGTGGGCCAGGGTGCACAATATGGGTGCATACCTGGCGGTAGCTAAAGGCGCCGGCGAAGAGCCCAAATTTATCGTCCTGGAATACAACCCCGGGCGCAAAGACCTGGATACGATTGTGCTGGTTGGCAAAGGCATCACTTTCGATTCAGGCGGCGTTTCTCTGAAGCCGGCGGAGGGGATGGGGGAGATGAAGTCCGATATGGGCGGTGCGGCGGCTGTCCTGGGAGCGATGAAAGTGATCGGCCAGATCAAGCCCTCGCTGCGGGTAATCGCAATCACTCCCTGCACCGAGAACATGCCGGACGCCAGCGCTTACCATCCGGCGGATATCATCACCGCCTCCAACGGGAAAACGATCGAGATCATCAGCACCGACGCTGAAGGTCGCTTGATCCTGGCGGATGCCCTGGTCTATGCCCGCCAGTACCAGCCCAAAGCGGTGGTCGATCTGGCCACCCTGACCGGGTCGTGCATTATCGCCCTGGGAGAGGGGATCGCCGGAGGGCTGTTTGCCAGCGACCCGGCTGCTAAGCGAGCGATTGGTCAGCAGCGGGCAGAGGACGCACGAGCGCCTGTGGCCCTTGCCGCTGTGGGACGATTACAAGAAAGCGATCGAGACGCCTGTCGCCGACCTGAAAAATTCGGGCGGCAGATATAATGGGGTTGGCACGTCGGCGATCTTCTTGAAAGAGTTCACCGATTACCCCTGGGCGCACCTGGATATTGCCGGGATGGTGCTGAGCGATAAAGACCGGCCTTACTCCCCTGAGGGTGCGACCGGTTACGGCGTGCGCCTGCTGGTAGATTTCATCCAAAATTGGGGCTAAAGGTAAATTACAGAAAACGAGCTCAAGTGGTGAAATTGCGCCGCTTGAGCTCGTTTTCTGGTTTAATTTCCTAAACTGCGAACCAGCCCTAAACGCCGGGCATCTCTCTTACGTCCAAAACGGCAATAACGTGCGGCAGTACGATCTTATCCAGCTCAGCAGTTGGTATTCCATCCACTTTGAGGATAACGGTTGATTCTTTGGGAGTTGGCCCCATCGTCGTACCGATCGCAATAATGTTGCCACCCGCATCGAAGATCGCCTTGGAGATCGCCGAGATTGTCCCGGGCTTGTTCTCTAGCAGTGCGGTGAGGCGAGTACCAGCTTCGCGCGCTCCGAACAGCTCCAGGAAAATTTTGAACAGGTCGGTATCGGTGATAATCCCGACCAGGTTTCCGTTGCGCAGCACCGGCAGCCCGCCTACCTTATGGTCAGCCATAATGCGAGCCGCCTCTTCAATCGGAGTGTTCTCATTGACGGCAATCACCTCGCGGACCATGATCTTGTCGATCGTGATTTTGCTCAGCAGGTAGCCCATCTCCCATACGCTCAGGGAGGTCACGTCTGAAGGCGACGCCCGCAGCAAATCGCTTTCGGTGACAATCCCCACCATCTTGCCATGGTTATCGATGACGGGAAGGCGGCGGATATGCTCAACCTGCATCAGGTGCATTGCGTCTTGCAAAGAGGTATTCGGATGGATCGTAATCACGGGATGGCTCATTCTCTCGCTTACGAACATGGCTCGCTCCTTCAATTGATTATTTGTTTGAACCGGATTGAAAGAATAAATTTACCATTTGAACCTACCCGAAAATATGAGGGATTCCGATTTTGTGGTGTGTGCGGCGACGCCGCACACACCACAAAATCGGGTTTTCCCTTCCATTTTCAGATAGATACTCAGTTACATTTTACCCGTATTTCAATTGATTGTGGCGTACTCTGTGATGTAAAATGGGCTGGTGAAGATTATCTTGATGATCCAGAGAATCGTTCTGATTGCTTTGTTTTTATCCCTTCCCTTTTTAGATTCCACCCCGGGAACGTGTAACTGGATATATCGCGAGCATAAACTATATCCAGCCGATTACCTAGTTTCATCAAATTCAATCACCCCATCCGAGGCGCAAAACCCAACCGGGCAAGCCAACCAGACTGCTGCTGCGAGCAACATCTGGCAGGCAAGCCTCAAAGGGGATTTGCCAGGCGAGCGAATCCAACTTCAAGACGGAAGCCTATCCATTTTTTCGGGGGAGAGTCAGGAATGGCAGAGCCCGGCGAGCTGGCGGGTAGCATCGCTGCGCGTGGCAGATCTCAACCGGGATGGACGTGAGGAGCTGGCTCTGCTGGTCTGGCGTCCTTTCAAATCCTGGCCAATTGAGAGCATCCTGCCGCACGGAGGGCGCATCAGCGGGAACCAAAATGCTGAGGGTTACAGCTGCCACCTGGTGCTGATCGCCTGGCGGGGCGGAGCCTGGAGAGAGCTGTGGGCTGGCTCAGCGCTCGCCAGACCGCTGGCTGCCATCGAGCCCGCCGACGTGGATGGCGACGGCTTTACCGAGCTGGCGGTCCTGGAAGGAAATTATAGCGATTTTGCGGGATCGCCCGCGAGCTCGCTGGCAGTATGGAGCTGGAATGGATTCGGCTTCGACCTCCTGGCGCGTCAAAATGGCAGCTTCCACCAGCTCCGGGTAATCACCGAGCCAGGGCTGCCCGCCATGCTGCAAACTTACCCATAAAAAATGGATATATAAAATGGTTAAATTTAAGTTTAGAACCTGTCCGAAAGTAGGGGAAGAACCGATTTTGTGGTGTGTGCGGCGAAGCCGCACACACCACAAAATCGTGACCCCCCGTATTTTTGGACAAGTACTTATTAAAAATAAAGGAGTAAATCATGCAAAAAATCGCAATCTTGATCGTCCTGCTGACCTTGCTGTCTTCCAGCCTGGCATGCAGCATGTTTAACCAGCTCGCCCAGATCCCGACTGTGCCGCCGACACTGGGGATGCCAGAGTTTCCAACGCCGGTCCCTGA
>CAVPMW010000020.1:0-155629 GCA_963706515.1 uncultured Chloroflexia bacterium | reverse complement strand
ATTTCGGCCATGATCCACCAACAACTTCGAAATTTCTATCATCGTGAGCCTGCTGTGCATTAGCAAGCGAAGCGATCTTATCAATTATTGGTGAGATTGCTTCGCGAAGATCGCTCGCAATGACAGCTCATCTGATGTTGGTCCGGACTATTGTCCGAAGGTCAAACATCAACTCTGGTTAATGCGCTCAAATCCGGCCATACGCGCGCAGCGTGACCAGGGCGCTCACGGTCTTTTGCCCTCTCCATTCCCAGCGCGCCGTTTCTCCCGGCGGCTGCCATTGCATTGGCCAGCCCCCGTCCTCCGCTTGTTTGGAGGCCAGGTCGTCCAAATGGGCTGCGATCTGCGCCTCCGTGAAAGATGCGCCGGCAAAAAGCATCGGGAGCCGGGGCGAAAGAGAGCGGGGTAAGCCCATATTCCACGACCGGGGTCTCCAAGCGGAACCAGTCCGCGGCGAAGAGCTCGCCCGATAAGCCTGGCAAACAGCGCGCTCACGTCCATATCCTGCGCCACGCTCTCCAGGAGACAGAATGCAGTCAGCAGGGTGTGGGCATCCGTGAACGTCGTCGCTGCGATTTTTTCGAGACAGATTTCACGCGCCTCTTTCAGCCAGGGATGCTGGACGCCCTGCCAGCATTGCCAGCCCCACCAGCCCGATCAAGCGGTCCATCGATGGCTGCATAGCATAAGGATTATTCCAGTGGTCGGCGCGCGGGTAATTCTGCGAGGAGGGGAATATCGTCGGGATGCCTTCCTGCAGGTCGGCGTGCCTGGCTAAGAAATCGCACAAAGGGTAGACCAGAGAGGCCTCGCGCAGCCGGCATTCATACAGCGTGCGCAGGGCGAACTCGGCAAACAGTGGGTGGCTGTCCGGAGCGCGCAGGTCGGGTTCTAACGCCTGCCCGAAACCGCCGTCGTGGTTTTGATAGGACCTGAGGATTTCGACGATGGGCGTGGGCGCGCTTCCCAGGAAGTGATAGGAGAAGATCGCCCTCTCCAGCAGGCGAGCGTGGGTCCACACGAAATTTGTACCATTGGCAAGTATGCTTTCCATCGAAATCTCCTTATTTTTATTCATCGATAGGGATATTGAAATGTCATTCCGAGCGAAGCGAGAATCCCCTGCTCGCCTTTTGTCAAAATTGTGTACAAAGGGATTCCTCGTCGCACAGAACGCTTCTCGGAATGACATCCGTTTGTCAATGGTTGTTATTTTCCAAAACTCCCGGTTTTTCCTAATCCGATGACAATCATTATTTTAATTTGCATTCTAACCCCATTTGTCGCTGGTCGGGTCCCAAAACGGGCCGGTCAGGCCGATTTTTGCAAAAATCTCCGCCATCTCACCCGGCGCAGGGCGGCGCGAATCGACCGGTCAGGCGGTTGCCGTACCAGGTCACTGCCAGGTACCACAGCTGCTCGAGGTTGATCAGCGGGCGCTGGGGAATCCCGCGTTCTTTACACCAGGCGATCACGGATTCTTCCGACCGGAAGAGCAGCATCGTCGCTCAGGTGTATACGATGTCCGCCCACCATTTGGCAGCAGGGACGGCGAAATGGATCACGCAGGGCTTCGGGGACGGGCTGCCCGCCGCGCACTTCCAGCCTGATCGCTTCGCCGGTCTGTGCATCCGCTGTCTCCACCTCTCCGTCGCGCTGGAGTGCAGCCGGGATCCCCAACGCGTCCCAGGCGCAATTCGCATAGTAGACTTTTCCCTGCACCGTTACCTTGAAGGGAGTCTCGATCCCGGAGAAGGGCGGCGCCATGCGGATGCGGGATGGGTCGCCTGGCTCTGGCACCAGCAGTCTTTTCTGGTGCAGCCTGGCGAAAGCAGCTTCTACCTCGCTGAGCGAAGCGCCAGTCGCCCGGGCAACCTCAAACGTGGTCGGCGGGTGTGTTGTCTGGGCGATCGTTTCGTAGATATTCATCTTTACGGTCGTGTCGAAATCCATTGGGCCTCCAGCGCATTCTTAACCGGAAAGCTTGCCTTGAGCGTGTGTTGAATCCCTGGAAATTGTACATGAATTTGGAAATTTGCGGCATGCAGGTATTGTGCATCCTCCAAACATCTGATATAACATTAAAAGTTTATTAACCCCCACACTCCCCAGGAGGTGATCATGAACACTCGTGCATTGCTATTATCCGCCTTGATTGCTGGCGCGGTCATGGCCCTGTTGAGCAACATCCCGGTGCTCAATTTCGTGAACTGCATATTGTGCGGTTGGGTATGGCTCTCAGGTATTTTTGCGGTTTATCTATACCGCAGGTTTGCCGCTCCAAACTTGAATTTGTCAAACGGTCAGGGAGCGGCAGTCGGCGCGTTAGCTGGCGTCGTCGGAGCGATTATCGGGGCGGTTATCGGTGCGATCTTCTCCGCGATCATGGGCGCCGGTGTGTCCAGCGCCTTAGCGCTTTTACAATCGCAGCCCGGCTTTGAAAACTACGCCCCCTATCTAAATATGCTGATGGGCGGCGGGTTCTCGCTGATCGGATTGGGCTGCAACCTGATTCTGTATGCCCTCTTCGGCGCGATCGGCGGGCTGATCGCCACCGCGCTGATCTGGAAGCCGCAGCCGGCGGTATAAGACCATCGGGCTAAGTTTTATCTACCGAAGCGGGCAGCGTTCCATGCCCGCTTCTTTGCATTGTGCTCCTTTGGACCTTGGGATCAGGCGCACTTCTCTCAAGTGTGGAGCTCGAATAGCTCCGGCTGCTCGACCAGCTCGGCAGCCCTGACCACCCGGGCATACATCGCGCCGAGTGCGGCCAGGAATGCTCCCTGCACGTATTCTGCCGGCACTTTGCTCCCTTCGAAAGTGAGCTCTTTCGTTGCGCAGGAGTCGCCCGCCACGATACAGGTGTACCCCAGGTCGAATGCCGCCCGCGCCGTCGCGTCGACGCACATGTGCGTCATCATCCCGGCGATCACCAGCTTCTGGACGCCCAGCGATTCCAGGCAATCCTGCAAACCAGTCTCTCTAAAGCTGTTCGGGTAATGTTTTTGGATGACGATTTCCGAGCCTGCCGGCTGGACGTTCGCCTGGATCTCGCACCAGGCGTGCCGGCGATGAAGGTTGCCGCCTCGGGGCGGGTGGAGATGTGTTGGATGTGCACCAGCGGGAGCTGGCGCTGGCGAAAAAAATCGAGCAGCTGCCTGGCTTTCAGGCTCGCTTCCAGCGGGTTCACCAGCTCAGATTTCCCGCCCTGGAAGTACTCATTCTGGATGTCAATTAACAACAGGCAGGGTTTTTGCATAGGTTTCTCCTTTGCCACAGAATTTCCGGTATCGCTGATTTGCCTGCAATCATAATCCAAATGTCCTTGCGAGGAGGTTGCCGTTCTGTGGCAACCGGCGGTGGAACACACCGTCAAGCAAACTCCTTTCTTGATTAAGAAATTAGTGATGAGATTGCTTCGGCAAAATACGCCTCGCAAAGACACCTTCAGTGGATTTTTGCGAGGAGCCTGCCGCTCCCTCGCTTTAGAGATTCCCCGCCTGCGGGCGCGGCTGATATAATACTCAGGATTACCCAGGAGCCCACTGTGAACCAGTCCACAATCATCATGACCTTCGATATGACCGACGTCAATTGGGAGGAGATGAAAACCACTCTGCAGGAGGACGATTTCGACAACGGTCGCACTCCCGAGCAGCTCAGGGTTTCCTTCGAGAACAGTTATGCAGCCTGCGTGGCGTACTCCGGCGGGCGCATCATCGGAACCGCGCGGGTGCTCTCCGACGGCGTGTGCAACGCCTACATGGTGGACGTCTGGACGCTGAGCGCATACCGCCGCCAGGGGATTGCGCGCTCGATGATCAACGGCTTGCTGGAGAAGCTTCCCGGGCAGCACGTCTACCTGTTCACCGACGACGCGGCCGAGTTCTACCACAAGCTGGGCTTTCAAGAGCAGGGCATCGGTCTCAGCCTGGTGGTCGGTCAATGGCTGGTGAATGAAAGTTCGGCAATATAACCGGGGTTACCGCTGAGCGGGGGATTTCCTTGAGGAAAATTGTGGTCGCGCTTTCCAAGGGCGGAGTGGGTAAGACCACGACCGCCGTCAACCTGGCAGCCGGGCTCGCCCAGGCAGGGCGCAGCGTCCTGTTAATCGACACCGACACCCAGGGCCAGGTGGCGCGGCTGCTGGGCTGCGCGCCTCCGCTGGGCCTGGCTGAGCTGGTGCAAGGCGATGCCGGATTTGCCCAGGTGATTTACCCGGCGCGCCCCAACCTGGACTTGCTCGCAGGAGGCGGCGCGCTGGTGGGGATCAAGCGCCTGATCACGCGCAAGGATTTTGGCGGCGAGCGCACCCTGGTAGAGGCGCTGCAAGGGGTGGACGACCATTACCAGTACGCAATCATCGATACCTCCCCCGGCTGGGACGCTTTGACCATCAACGTGCTTTTCTACGCCGAACAAATCCTCTCCCCGGTCTCGCTGGAAGTAATGACATTGCAGGGGCTGTTGGACTTCCGCCGCAGCCTCGTTTCGATCCAGCACTATCACCCCGAGCTGGAGCTCAAATATATCCTGCCCACCTTCTACGACCGCCGGGTGCGTAAATCGGATGAGATCCTGACCCTGCTCCACGGGCATTTCGGAGATCAGGTCTGCACGCCGATCCGCTACAACGTGCGCCTGTCGGAGACCCCCGGCTACGGGCAGACCATCTTCGAGTATGCACCCCATTCACCCGGAGCAGAAGATTACCGCACCCTGACCGAAAGGATTTTGCTCGATGGCTAAAAGGAAAGAGACACCCGATATCCTGGCGCAGATCATGAGCGGTGAGGCTGAGCCTGCCGGCGTTACGGCCCCTGGCGTGCCAGCCGCCTCCCGCAAGACTTCAGCCTCGTCCAGCACAGCGCGCCGTCCCAGGCGCTCAACCGCCTCGCGAGCAGAGGTGAAATCAGCAGGTGAACCGGCCTCCCGAGCCACGGATCGCCGGTGGGAATACCGCCTGGTCACTTTCCAGTATCATGTGGGCTGGCGCTTGCGCTTTATCGATGGGGTTGAAGTGCCTGACTGGATGGGCTCGCCGCGCCTGTACGAGTTTCTCTCGGTCGCGGGAAACGACCGCTGGGAGCTGGTATCGGCGACGAGCGGGCAGAAAATGTTCGGCCTGGAGGATTCTTACCAGTTATTTTTCCGCCGCCAGGCGGGCTAGTGTTCCGTCAAACCTGATTATTTAGAAATAATCGGTAGAAACGGAACACTTAAAGCTTTGTCAAGGCTGCCAGTATACGGTCCTCAAATGATGCTATCAGCCTTGACAAAGCTGAAGCACCCCGCCGAGAGCCCCTTCAGGGGATAGCCATACGCCGCAGCCAGGAGCTCCACCGGGTGGATCGCCGGGATGCCGGTGGCGTGGGTGATCTGCCAGCGGCAGGTCTCGCTATCGCATACAGCCAGGGGCGCCCCCGAGCGGCGCACAAACTCGAATAAGCCGCGCCCCACGTCCATCCCGATCTGATATTTCTCCAGCTTATAGCCATATGTCCCGGCGATGCCGCAGCAGGCTGCCTGGCTCTCGGTTATTTGTAGACCAGGGATCAGCTCCATGATCTCGCTCGCCGGTCGCCCCAGGCCGTGGGCGCGGTACTGGCAGGGTGGATGGTAAGGCAAATCGAGCGGGAGCGGGGCAAAGTCCAGGTCCAGCGCCTCAGCTTCGAGGAGCAGCAGCAGGAACTCGCTGAAATCATAGGTCATCTCGGCGACTGCGCGCACGTCGTCGCCGTGCAAGTCGAGCAGCTCGGGGGCTTCCTCCTTGAGAGTCAGCGTGCAGCTCGTTGACGTGCCGACGATGGGGATGCCCTGGCGGGCGTAGGGGGCTAACGAGCGGACGTTGTTCAGATGGTAGGTTTGTGCAGCCGGGAACTCCCCATTGGAAAGCAAGGGCAATCCGCAGCAGCCTTGCGGCGGGACGAGCACCTCACAGCCGTTGCGCTCCAGTACGCTGATGCAGGCGCGCCCGATGCGCGGCTCGTAATATTCCGTCGCGCAGCCGTGAAAATATACCACCTGGCGCCTCGCCTCTGCCGGTCGTGGATGCCTTTTGAACCAGGCGCTGAAGCGCTGGCGGGCGAATGGCGGCAGCGGCGCCTGGTGATGGATGCCGATTGCCACCTCCATGACTTTACGCAGCGCTCCGTTCCCGAGGGCGTAATTTGCCAGCGGAGCGACCGGCTGGCCCAGCTTGCCGATCAATCCCGTGCGTGCGATCAGGTTGTTGCGCAGCCGCCTGAGCGGGGGTACTTTGCCCTGCGCCACCAGCGTGCGCCGGGCGCGTGCGTTGATCTCGGCGATCTTGACCCCTGCGGGGCAGGCCAGGTTGCAGGCGCGGCAGCCGCTGCAGTAATCCACCGAAAGATCGGGAGTTGCCTGGGCGGGCATGCGGAAGCGACCGGCTTGCGGTCCGGTGTACTTCGGCCCGGGGAACAGATCGGTCACTGCGGATACCGGGCAGACCGTCGTGCAGATATTGCACTTGAGACACTGGTCGAGCGACCATTCGGCCGGTTTTTCGCTGAGGGTCATTGTCCGGCGTCTCCTGCAACCTGCAGACCGGCCATAAACCCGGTCGCCAGTGCAATCCCTTCCAGGGAGCGCTCCTGCATAAAATCCGCCTCAGAGAGGAGCGTCCCGGCAGCGTACAGGTTGGAATAAAGGGCATTGCCCTCGGCACCGAGCGGGTGAAAGCGCGCATCAACCTCCAGACCGCAGCGGAAAAGAGGCTGGCCTCCCGGGTCGAGGAAATTTTCCCCCAGCCAGCTCCGCCGGTCGCCATGCAGATTCAGACCTGGACCGTATACCGGCAGGTTTGTCGCAGTTTCTCGCAGCTCCCCGCTGTACTCCGCCACGATCCCCCCGCCGAGCAGTCCGCCGGTCGCCAGCAGGTAGCTCTTCGCTCGGTGCGGCTTGCGGCGGGCGGCTGCCTCGCTCCATACCAGCTCGACCTGTCCAGCGCTGGCTGTGACCTCCACCGCCGGCATCCCCTCATATACTCTGCCGCCCAGCTTTTCAATCGCACTGACCAGGATGCGCTGCAAACGTATTCCCGGGATGGAGGCTGGCAAGATGGGGATCTCGAATACCGGCATGCCCAGCCCGAGAGCGAGCCGCTCCACCACCTGGGGCGCTCCCTGTAAGCCCAGCACGGCTGGCAAGCCGATTTTCTGGATGCCTGCCGGCAGCTGCTGGCGGATCGCCAGGATGACCTCTTCGGTGAATTCCGGCTGCTCGAACAGCTCAGCCAGCACCCTCCCGGTGACGAAGCGTCTCTTCCGCAGGGATTTCAAATCCAGCACGAGCGCTGCGGCTGGGAATCCCTGCGCTTCCAGGTTATCGGCAGCCAGGTGCGGGTAAAAATCGTTCAGGGGCATGAACCCGACCAGCAGCATTTTCTCGTGCGAGCCTAAGTCACCGGCTGCCATCGTCAGCGGCGCCAGGCAGGTGGGGCGTACCGCACCCAGCAGCGCTCGGCAGCAGCAGGTTGCGCTCCAGGCTGCCTTCCAGCGGATATCTATGGCTTGCGCACAGCTCCTTGAGCGCGTCCAATGCCTGGCTGAGCCCCTCGCTGCCGGTCAGCGCATATGGGTGCCGGGGATGTGCCCTCATCAGTTCCGGCAAAGCAGCCAGCGGCGAGGCTACCGGCTCGCTTCGCCCAGGCAGGTAGCCGAGCACGTCGATGCAGCCCGTATGCCAGTTGAGCGTGCCCCAGCCGGCGCTGATCACGCGCACCCGCAGCCCGTGCCGTGCTGCACTGAAGGCCGCGCTCAGTCCAGCCAGCCCGGCGCCCACCACCAGCAAATCCACCCCAGCTCCGACAGCTGTCGCCTGCCTATCCCTGTCGCTGCTTTGCGCCTGCGCATCTCCCCCCTTAAACAAATCCCCACTTTCTTCTGGCGATCCTTCCGGCAAGGAGTAAAGTTCCCTGGTCAGCGTGCTGCGCGTGGGACCTGGCAGGTGGTCTACATTCAAAAGGCTCAGGTAGATGAGCTGGTCGAGGCGTTCCTGGCGCAGCTGCTGGCCCCACAGCACTGGCAGCAGCCCGCGCCAGCGCTCCGCCAGGAAATCGCGCAGCGCCAAATTTGTGTCTTCGCTCTTCGCCCGGCGCAGCTGGTGGAGCAGACCGGCGATGCGGTAGGTGCAAAAACCGCCCTGGCAGGGTCCCATGCCCAGGCGCACATCCCGGCGCACATCATCGATGGTAAGCGGATTGTGGTTGACGATTGCGGCGACTACGTCCTCCCGGGTAGCCAGCTCGCATTCGCAGATCAGATTGCCGTAATCCTGCGCCTGCTCCACTCCAGCCAGGGGCGCGCCCAGGTGGTGATATCCCCGCTGCGCGCCATTCGGGTTCGGCAGCATCTCCTCGGCCGTCCGGCAGGGGCGCGCCGTGCCCAGCTTACGGCAGACCAGGTCAACGGTGGTTTCTGCCATCCGGCGATAGGTAGTCCATTTGCCCGAGGTGATCGTCAGCAGCCCCTCTACGCCGTCCCGGCTGGCATGGTCGAGCAAAACGTACGCCCGGCTCAGCTCACGATCTCCCTCGCTCGCCTCGGGGGTCTCTACGTAGAGCGGGCGGACGCCCGCCCAGGCGCGCAGGAAGCGCAGCGAGCGGAAACCCGGCACGATCTTTTCCCCCTCGGCGAGCATCAGCTCCACCTCCCAGGGCTCTATGGCGAAATGATCCGGGTCGGGGACGGGGATATCGGTGGTGCCCATCACCGCCACAGTATGGATCGGCACCAGCAAGTCGCCGTCCGAAGGCATTTTGCAGCGGTTGATCACCGTATTGACCACCCGGTAGCTGGCGGCGAGCATGCTGCCTTTCCCAGGGATGATCTTAACCGCTGCTCCAGCCAGGGCGGCGATCTGCCCGGCCCACGCACCGCTGGCGTTTACCACCAGGTCGGCATTGATCTGCACCAAATGATCACGCGGCAGGTCGCGGCACACAGCCCCACAGAGGCGGCTGCCGTTCAGCACCAGGCGTTCCACCGGGTGGTACTTCAGCACCCGCGCCCCCCGTTGGCGGGCCGCTTCAGCATTTGCATCTGCCGCCAGGAAGGAGTCGGCGGCAGCGTCGGGAACCCTGAAGCAGCGGCTGATTTGCGGGTTGAGTGCTGGTTCGTGGCGCAGCATAACGCCGGTATCGAGCTCCTCTACCGGTATCCCGGCATCCTGGCAGCCCTGCAAAAATGCGGGGACGTAGTCAGGGTCGTCCCATGGAGTTAACACGAAGAACCCACCGGTATCTTCCAGGCAGAACGGCATGATCCGGCGCAGGATGCGGTTCTCTTCACTGCACTCGCGGGCAGCCTGCGGATCTTTGACGGCGTACCGCGCCCCGCTGTGCAGCAGCCCGTGATAGCGTCCTGTCGTCCCTTCACCCAGGTCGCCTCTCTCGACCAGGGTGCAGGCAAATCCGCGCTGCGCCAGGTCGTGCAGCACCCCGCAGCCCGTCGCGCCTCCTCCGATCACCAGTATCTCGGTGTCGATCTGCTGCATGGGGCTTATTCGATCCAGTTATACGACCGTTCCACTGCCCGCTGCCAATCGTGAATGAGCCGGTTGCGCCGGCCTGGGTCCATTGCGGGCTGCCAGAGGTGGTCTTGCTGCCAGTTGCTGCGCAGGTCGTCCAAATCCTTCCAGAACCCGCAGGCTAAGCCAGCCGCGTAAGCTGCTCCCAGGGCAGTGGTTTCAGCCACTTTGGGACGCACCACCGGTACGCCTAACAGGTCCGCCTGGAACTGCATGAGAAGATTGTTGAAGACCATCCCTCCGTCTACTTTCAGCGAAGTCAGCTCCACGCCCGAATCCTGGTGCATGGCAGCCAGCACTTCGTACGTCTGGAAAGCGGTGGCTTCGAGCGCAGCCCGGGCGAAGTGTCCCTTATTGACATAGCGCGATATCCCCACGATGACCCCGCGAGCATCCGCACGCCAGTAGGGAGCGAACAGCCCCGAGAATGCCGGAACGAAGTAAATCCCGCCATTATCCTCCACGCTGTGAGCCAGGCTTTCCACTTCCGCGGCGGTGTGGATCAGACCGAGATTATCGCGCAGCCATTGTACTAATGCTCCGCTGATAGCAATCGATCCTTCGAGGGCGTAAACGGCTGGCTGCCTGCCGAACTGGTAAGCGATCGTCGTAAGCAATCCGGAGTGGGAGTGCACCAGCCTCCCGCCGGTGTTGAGCAGCATAAAACAGCCGGTACCATAGGTGTTCTTCGCCTCGCCCGGCGCGAAGCATGCCTGCCCGACCAGGGCGGCTTGCTGGTCGCCAAGATCCCCGCAGAGTGGGATGGCGTGGCGGAAAGGTCCATCCGGGCGGGTGTTCCCCCAGGTGCGCGGGTCGCTGGACGGCGCAATCCTCGGCAGCAATGCGTCTGGAATGCCCAGCTCGGCGAGCAAATCTGCATCCCATTGCAGTGTCTCGATGTTCATTAACAACGTGCGGCTGGCATTCGTCACATCCGTTACGTGGCTGCCGCCGTCCGGTCCGCCGCTGAGCCGCCACAGCAGCCAGGTGTCGATGTTCCCGAACAGCGCCTCCCCCCGTTCAGCAGCAGCCCGGACGCCGGGGACGTTGTCCAGGATCCAGCGCAGCTTGGGACCCGAGAAATAGGTGGAGAGCGGCAAGCCGGTTTTGCGCCGGAAGCGGTCCTCCCCTCCATTCGCCGCAAGGTGGTCACAGATCTCCTTCGTCGCGCGTGTCCTGCCACACGATCGCGTTGTAATACGGTTTGCCTGTGCTGCGCTCCCAGACCAGGGTCGTCTCTCGCTGGTTTGTCACCCCGACCGCCGCAATTTTATCCGGGCGGACGCCGGGCACCTCCAGCGCCCCGCGGATGACCTCCTGGGTGTTTTCCCAGATCTCGAGCGGGTCGTGCTCGACCCAGCCGGGACGTGGGAAAATCTGGCGGTGCTCTTTTTGGGCAGCAGAGACAACCCGCCCGCTGTAGTTGAACAGGATGCAGCGGGTGCTGGTTGTACCCTGATCGATGGCTGCAATGTAATCTGGCATGAGCTTTGTCCTCGACGAATAATTTCCGAAATGCTTACGGCTGGTTCATCGTATTCGCCAGCCCTTGCGCCAGCTGGCTCAGCTCGAGTGGAGTGAGCCTGGCGGTTGGATGCATCCTGAGGTAATAGGAAGGCGGCATCTCGCCTTCCATAATCGCCTCGTTGAGCCGCTGCAGGGTGCGCGGGTTGACTGCTCCGGAGCGCCACTCGGAGAAATTCAAATGCTCCCGCCCCGAGAGCACGTCCCGGGTCACCAGGAGCGAGATTGGGGGGAGGTTGGCGTACCAGGGCCAGGTGGTCTCGTTGCTGTGACAGTCAAAGCACGCCCGTACCGCCAGAGCACGCGTTGCCGGGCTGTCCCAGTTTGGCTCGCTCACCACCGGAGGGTTTTTATGGGTGGTGGAGACCAATAACTGACCGGCGAGGAGGGCACACAGGCATAAGACCAGGAGCGCTCCGCAGGTAATGGCTATTCCTTTTTTCATGTGATTTTTTCTCCAGGTTTTATTTTATTTAGCAATGAATATCTATGTACCATACACAAAACTCACGAAAAATATTTTTGCCACCTTCTATTGATCCCTTCAGAGAATAGCTGGTGAAATTTGGGAGAATTTCATCGGCTATCGCTTGCAAGCCATCCAGGTTATATACCCCAATCCACTGGAGCACAAATTCTTCCACACCGGCTTCCGCATATGCCTGCATCTTCCTGATTACTTCATCCGGTCCCCCCAGGATGCACTGCATCGAAGCAAACCGGTCCAGGAGCTCATCATCGCTCGCCTGGCTGTAAATGCGGATCCTGCGAATCAAATCGAGTTCGTTTTGCAGCTCCTCCGGAGAGTGGACCAACAGCACTGGGATCATGATCGTGCGTTTAACACTGCCGGGAGCGCGACCTGCTGCACTGATCAGATCGTCTAACTCAGCGGAAAGCTGCTGGAAGCCCTCAGGCGTCTCGGGCAGGCAGTTCCAGATATCGGCATAGCGTGCGGCGAGCGGTAAGGTGCGCTTTCGACCTCTGCCGCCGATCATGACGCGGGTGGGCTGCTGCGGACGAGGGAGCAGGCGGGCTTCTTCCAGCCGGTAGAAACGTCCCTGGTAGCTGACCGGATCTGCGCTGCGCAACAGGCGGGTAATGACCTCCAGGGCTTCCTCGAACCGGTCCATCCGGGTGTTAATGTCGCCCAGGTGGTAGCCAAACTCAGTGTGCTCTTCCTGCATCCAGCCAGCGCCAACCCCCAGGATCATCCGGCCTCCGCTCAGATCGTCAATAGACATTGCCTGGCGGGCGAGCATGACCGGGTCGCGCACGGACAGCGGCGCGACGAGCGAGCCAAAATCCACGCGCCGGGTGTGTTCGGCAAGATAGGTGAGTGAAGTAATCAGCTCCAATGCATCAGTTGCCGGTGGGACTCCCCAGGGGAAGTGATCGGAGCGATATATGGCGCTGAAGCCCATAGCCTCGAGCTGGGGAACCATTCGTATCCACATCGGCCAGTTTACACCCATCATCGTTTCAATCGTAACGGAAACCTTCATCATGCCTCCAGCCTGCCCTGCTGCGCTTGATCAGGCGAACCTGATCCCATCATTTTTCGGTGAGATGGCTTGAAGTTCGATAGCTGCCGAACTTCAGGCAAAGTACGCCTCTCGAAGTACCCTCGCAACGTGATCACATTTGTGGTTTATCCGAACCAAGGTCTCAGGTTAAGCAAAATTATAACAATGACTTCCCCTAAACTGGGGTGAGCATAGGGGAGATTTGTTATTGGGCGGGAGTACGCCAGCCTCCCCAATACCACGCCACTGCCGCGTAACCGGTTTATTCCGGTCCTGTTTTCACCTGGCTGAGCGCAAGTACCGAGAAAAAGAACATCCCGCCGTATAGCACGAACAGAATGGTGTAGCCCAATCCCGGGATTCCGGCAGCGTGGACGGTAAAGTAGTCGGCAAGCGGGCCCCCGGCAAACGCTCCCAAAGCGCCAGCGCCTGCCGTTGCGACGTTTGCGATTCCCAGGTAGCGCCCCGCTTCATTTTGCGGTACCAGGTCGGTGCCCAGCGCCCAGCTTGCGGTGTAAAAGATTCCGCCGCCAAGTCCAATCAACAAGGCGCCAACAGCCAGGTAGACCAGCTGAGGCTGCAGCACACCGATCGCCACGCCAGCGGTCGCCAGGCAGCCGCTGGCCACCAGCAGGGGTTTTCGCCCAACCCGGTCGGCAAGCCAGCCGCTCAGTGGCGCAGAGATCAAGATGAAAACGCCGATGACGGCCATTCCCAGGGCGACAGGTTTGGCCGCGCTATCGCCGCTGAAGCCCAGGCGGGTTTGCAGGTAATATATTGCAAACACCGCCAGGTTCACGAACCCGATCATGAATGCCATCCGGTTGATCAACCACCAGGTAAAGCTGCGCTGCCGTCGTGCTGCTTGTTTTCCGAGGCTGATCCGGATGGATGAACGCACCCCAAGGATCGTAACAGCCAGCATCACTCCCAGGCCGGTGATCCCGAGGAGCGCCACCTGCCAGCCCAGTGCGTCGATCTGACCGGCGATCCAGCCAGCCAGGCGCACCAGAAAACCTGCGGCGAGAATGAGCAGTGTGAATACGCCCGCCATGATCGCCAGGCGCAGGAACGGGTTCCAATCCAGGCGGCTCTCGGCGCGCACGGGAGGGTCAGGCGACAACAGGTTTAATGCCATAGTCAGGATCAATATTCCACCTGCAAGGACTAACGCGGCGGGGATCATGCCGCTCGCAACCAGCCTGGCGGTGGTCAGCGCCACCAGCAGCAAGGGGAGCGGCAGCTCGAGGATGGCTTTCGTGCTGGAAAATACTCCGCGCCGCTCTTGCGGTACCTGGTCGGGGATCAGGCTCTGCACTCCCGCCTGACCGGCGTTCAACACCGTGGCGAGCGCCAGGACGATAGCAAACAAAACCCAGAATCCAGCCGTGCCATTGATATTTGCCGCCGGAATAATTGCCAGTAGGAGCACCATGCCGGTCAGGCCTGAGAACAAGATATATGGCTTACGCCGCCCCCAACGCGAATAGGTGTGGTCGGATAATAGCCCCCATATCGCCTGGGTGAGCAGAGCGACCATCAGCATCCCCAGGCGGAGCGTGCCCAGGTAGCTGGCTTGCTCCGCCGGCCCAATGTCGTCCTGGACGAGCAGGGGGAATACCAATCCATTCGTCTGACCGACGGTCACCAGTCCGAGGAAGAAGATGCTGAGCAGGAAGAGATCGTACCAGTGCAGTCTGCGGTCAATCATGGAGTCAACGCACAATTATCTCACCGAAAAGGGAGCATAAAGGAAATCCCGGAAAAAAGAAAATTGCGGGCGTCTACCCGCAATTTTCTTTTTTCGTATGGATCCCCTGATGGAGGCTGCCTAAGGTCGCTTGATTTGCGGCACCAGCCAGAAGGCTGCGTCACCCTTGGCGCTGCCGTTGGCGCGCACTTTCAGGATGAAGACCACTGACTTGCCGTCCAATCCGCTCAGGTCCTGGTCCACCCGGGTGATATTGCCGTCATAAACCTCGTTCCATTCACCGAGCTTGACGATATCACCGCCGCTGACCTGGTAATCGAGCTCGAAGAACACGTTGCAATCGTTGTTATCCTTCAGACAGCCGATGTCTGCGATGAAACGGTCGCCGGTTTTGATTGGAAATGCCGGGTAAATCCCCTGGATATACCCATTATCCACATTCTGCGGCTGGGTCCAGATGGTAGGCTCGTTTTCGTTGCGATTTTCCAGCTGCGGTTCGGTCAGGCGGATGACGAAGCCGCTCGCATCGCCTGGTTTACCGGGGCAGGTCAGGTTCCCCGCGCCGCTCGACCAGGAAGCGCTGCAGTAGGAATCGGCGAAGTTGTACACCACTCCGTGATCTGGCGGCGAAATTACCTTGATCTGCACCCAAAATGGACTGCTCCCATTGGCGCCAATGCCAAAGCGGGTATTCTGGTCCCGCAGCATCCAATTCCCCTTGTAGGTACCGGCAGAAGCCGGTGCAGTCATATTCACTCCGACATCCACAGAATCCCCCGGTGGCACATTGCGCGGCAGCGGTGTGGTGTTCCCGCCCATGGCGTCTCCGCTGACAAAGACCACCGCGTATGCAGGAGTCCAGGTGCAGGAGCCGATGTTCTTCAGGCGCCAGACTTTAGTAAACGTCGTGCCTGCGGTCATTTGGGTGTCGTCCGGCACAGTAACATCTTTGACGAATTGTGCCCAGTTGCAAGGCAGCGGGGTAGATGTCGGGCGGGAGGTAGGCGGAGCCGTGGGGATAGGTGTGCCAGGCGGCTGGGTGATCGTGGGCAGCAGCGTGGGGGATGGGAGCAAGCTCGGCACCGGCGAGCCCGGGGTGGGGGATTTCGGCGCGATCTCCGTCAATTGGGCGACGACGGTCTGCGCCGCAGCGGTATTGATCAGGTCCATCGCGTCCGGCGTCGGTGTTGCCCGTCCGGGCCAGTTGCAGGCCAGCTGGACGGTCAGGATCAGGATGATAATTAGGAATACTGGTTTACGCAATTTCATCGCTCATTCTCCTCGATAGGATTCAGGAATTGGCGCTGCCTCTGGGTGCCGTCAAACCGATCGCTCGTCTGACCGGAACTCCTCCTCAGACGGAGAAAATCGCCTTTTCGTTCCCAGGTCGGTATATTAATGTTTCGTTGCAATCTCCAGGCCCGATCTGGCGCCACTCAGGCAGTCGAACCGCCTGAGGCAGTTCTTTAACCTGAGGGTGTACTCCCACCTAATCATGGATAAACGCCAATGTGCGGCAGCACCCAGGCGGCGGCATCCTCGATCGCTGAGCCATTTGCCTCTACACCCAGGATGAGCTGGATATCCTTGCCTGCCAGCGAGTTAAGGCTGAGATCGATGTGGGTCAATGAGCCATCTTCCACTTCATGCCACTCACCCAGCCAGGTGACCTTCTTGCCGGGTCGCCGGTAGCCCACTCGAAAGATTACGTCGCAGCCGGGGTTGCCGGCGAGGCAGCCCACATCTGCCTTGAAGCGGGTGCCTTTCTCCAATTCAACGATGGGGAAAATGCCGCGAATCCAGCTTCCGTTATAGCTGCCCGGATTGGTCCACAAGGCAGTGCGATCCTGTTGGCCGCTCTCCAGGTCGCTGCCTTGCAGGGTAAGGACAAATCCCGCATCGTCGTACAGGTTCCCGGGGCATGGGAGGACGTCCTCGTCACTTTCCCAGGCAGCCTCACACGCCATCTGGCTGAAGTCATACAGGATATTCAAGGGCTGCTCGATGACCTGTACCACAACTGCCAGGCGCCCACCTCCGAAAGCCCCGACGCCGAACAGCTCACCTTGCGGGCTGAGCAGCATGAAATCGCTCTCGTGGTAGCCTTCGCCTTCCGGCGCGACCAGGTCAGCGGTCAGCAGGACGGTCTCTCCAGGAGCAACCGGCTGTGGGATGGGGAATGGCCCCTGGTAGCCCATGGCCTCACCGCCGGTGAGCACCAGGCGGTAGGTCGAATCCCAGGAGCAGCTTCCGCTATTGCGCACTTCCCAGGTCTTGGAGATGCGCTCGTAAGGGTTGAATACCATCCCGACCGGGACGGTTAATTCCTGGACGAGCTCAGCCTGGTTGCAAGGCAAGGATGGGAGCTGGGGCGGTGGGGTTTGTGCTGGAAGAAAGATCGCTGTCGGTGGTATAGTCTCGCTCAGCTGGGGCTGCAGGGTCGCCAGGAATGTAGGCAGCTGGATCTCTGTCGCTGCTGCAGTCGCCACGCGCATGGTTTCGGTCGGGTTTGCTCCGGATGCTATCGGCAGTCTGGGTGATCCTGGCGATGACCGTTCCGGCAGCCTGGGTAAAATAGGTCTCGGGATTGCTGGTCCCCGCGAGAGGCGTCTGCTCCTGAGCGCAGCCCTCTGTCAGGAGCAAGAGTATGAGTAGCAGAAAAACAGTGCCGCCTCGCGAATGGATCGCTCTCATAACCCGCTATCTCGCTCTGCCTGAGCTTGCCTTCGCCCTAAGTACAGTCACATAAATTCTGTTGGATGTTCAGGAATTTTCCAGGCCAGATTATCGAAACGCAATCTTTCATAAGGATTGTGACTGTATTTAGTGAATAAATTTATCTGTGCACGACGACCTGCACCCAGAAGGGCTGGCTGGCAGAATCACCCATTCCGAAGCGCCCCGCCGGTCCTTGCAGCATCCAATAGCCGCGATGCGTTCCTGGACGGCTGGGTGCCACCAGGCCAACCGAAAGGTTGATCGACTCGCCTGGAGCTACGTTGCCCGGCAGGTGGATTGGCTGTCCCTGCATTTGGGAGCCATCGACGAAGACCAGGGCATAATCCGGGGTCCAGGTGCAGCTTCCGGCGTTTTTTAACCGCCAGGTCTTGACAAAATGCTGGTTCCGTCTGAGCCGTGTGTTATCTGGGGTAGCCACGTCTTTGACAAACTTCACCCGGTTGCAGTCCGCATTCTGAGCTGCCTGGGGAGGCGCCAGGGTGATCGCTCCCGGCAGGGTAGGCACAAGCACGGCTGGGGTAGCTGTCGCCTCGGGAGTTTCTGTAGGCGGTACGCTCGCACTTGGCTCTAGGGTTGCACCTGGCTGGCTGGTCGCAGTCGGCTCACTCCCTGTCCCTGGCGTGCTGCCTGTACCTGGCGTGCTGCCTGTACCTGGCAGACTGGTCGCGCTGGATTGCTGAGTGGCAGTGTACCTCCCCCGCAAGTGTCGAGCCTGGCTTGTAGGCAGCCGTAGCTGCCAGGGCTGCCAGGTCGGAACGGTAAGCCAGCGCAGTCTGGGTGGCTTGTTCAGCGGATAGTGCTGTAGAGGGAAGTGGAGGAAGGGGTCTGGTGCACGCACACAGCAGCAAGGCGATAGTCAAACACAGCGCTGCGAAGCAAAACAGCCCTCGCGGCATAAGCATCCTCCAATCGGCAGTTGTGTCAGGCAGGTTTCGCCACGTCATGTAGAGCAGCCAGATTCATGATCCAAAAGCGCTTATTTTATTTATTTTCTGAATCGGCTAAGGATAGTATAACCGAAAACATCGCCAATTCATCCCTCGAAAAATTGCTATAATCGGAACATGCCCGTGCCGCCTACCGTCCTGATTTTTGTTGCCGACATCATGTCTGCGCAACGGATCGAATCCGCAGCCAAACGATCCGGTTATCAAACCTTGCTGATCGAAAACGAGGCTGAGTTGTTGGTTCCCGCAGAGGACCCCGGATCGGACCGCGCTGCCGAGCCGCTGGGGGGAACTGCGGGAGCGTTGCTGGAGCAGGTCACCCTCTGGCAGCCTGCCCTGATCATCTTCGACCTCGGGAACACTGCGGTGCCCTGGCAGCGCTGGCTACCCTTGCTCAAGTCCGTGCCGGCGACCCGCCGCATCCCGGTGATCTGCTTCGGCGCTCACGTCCAGGGAGATGCGTTGAAGCTCGCCCACAGCTACGGCGCCGATGCGGTCCGGGCGCGCTCGAGCTTTTTCAACGATCTGCCGGATATCATCGAGCAGTACGCCCGCACGCCCGATTACGACGCCATCGAGCAGGCTTGCATCCAACCGCTCTCCGCTTTAGCCCTACGCGGCCTGGAAGAATTCAACCGCGGGGAGTACTTCGAGGCTCACGAATCTCTGGAAGAGGCGTGGAATGCCGAATCCAGCCCGGGTCGGGAGCTCTACCGGGGGATACTCCAGGTGGCAGTGGCTTACCTGCAAATCGAGCGGGAGAATTTTCCCGGGGCGATGAAAATATTCCTGCGCTCGCGCCAGTGGCTGATTCCTCTGCCGGATGTCTGCCGCGGGGTGGATGTGGCTGCCCTGCGCCGGGATGCCAGCCGGGTCGAGCAGCGCTTGAAAGAGCTTGGTCCGCAGCGCATCGCAGAATTCGAGCGTTCTTTGTTCCAGCCGATCCACTACTCTAATACTGAATGATATCGCTCGAGCTGGCTGGTCGATTGAAAGAGGCTGGATTGCTGTGGCAGCCTGCCCTGCACGATTTTTTCGCCTTGCCGGAACACGGTATGGGTGAGCGCATCTTCGTCATCAGCGATATCCAGGCGAGCGTAGATTTTTTGCAGGGCGAGCAGGTGGTCAGCTTTCAAGGCGCTTCAGAATGGGCGCTGGATTACCTGCTCAGCGCCGAAGCGCTCTGGGTGCCCAGCGAAACCCAGCTCCGCCAGCGTTTGGAATCTGCCTTATTGGAGAACGGTTCGTCCGAGCTGAGCTTGCATGGCTGGTTGGCAGGCTACCAGCTTTCCATGCGTTTTCTCGGCGAGGTCCAGTCCTTTCAAGCGGCTGAGGCGGATGAAGCTTACGCCCAGGCGCTCCTTTTCGTGCTCCGCTCACGCACGGAGGGGGGTGAGCTCTCCCCTCGCTCTGGATATCCCTGCGCAGTGGCAGGCTCTTCCCCTGGAAGAGGCGTCTGGTGTGATCCTGGTGCTAGGGGCGAGCGATACCGGTAAATCGACTTTTGCGCGCTATTTATTCGAGCGCCTTTCAGAGCGGTTGCCGGGAAAGGTAGCCTTCCTCGATGGGGACCCAGGACAAAGCCAGCTGGGTCCGCCGGGGACGCTGACCGTCGGGTTCTCAACTGACACCGGTATATTGGCGGATCCGGGCTCGCACGCCTGGCGCTGGTTCATCGGTGCAGTTTCACCGCGCGGGCATATGCTCCAGCTCGTGGTCGGCGCTGCCCGCCTGATTGGTGCCGCACAGTCCGCCGGCGCCCAGGTGGTGGTGTACGATACCTGCGGGCTGGTCGAGCCGGGGCTGGGCGGGCTGGCGCTCAAGCAAGCCAAGCTGGACTTGCTGCGCCCGGAGCAGGTGTATGCATTGCAGCGGGCGGATGAGCTTGAGCCGCTGCTTATTCCCCTGGAGCGGCGGGGAGGCGTGCAGGTGCAGCGCCTGCGCCCGTCTGCAGCGGTCGTCCCACGCGACCAGGTAACGCGCCGCCGGTTTCGCGAGGCGCAGTTCAGCCGTTACTTCAGCGCTGCTCATGAGCAATCCCTCGATTGGACTCACCTGGCAGTGCTCCCGGCGCCCGCTTTCAGCCTGGGCAGGCTGGTCGCGCTCGAAGATGAGAGGGGTTTCACCCTGGCGCTGGGCGTGGTGAGTGAGATCGGCCGCGCCTCGCACCAGCTGACCCTTATCACCCCGCTGATGGAACTCCGCAAGGTGCACGCTCTCCGTCTGGGTGATCTGCGTCTCGACCCGGCAACTGGCGCCCACGAGACTCTGGCTTAATTGTTTCAGGCTGACCTTTAGTTCAACCTGGAGGCTGGCTGTGTGATGGCGAGATAGGCTTGACAGCCTGGAATATTTGGGTAAAATACCGGACAATTCGGATGAATAATAACTTAATTACGCGTATGTCCAGACTGAACACCTGCATGTGTATGGCGAAGGGGCCGTAGCGCACCCTTCGACAGCGTTGCAGTTGTTTTGATTTGCGGCTAACTGCTGAAGAAACGACGCCTGGTCCCGCTTCCAAAATACCGGATAACTATCCGGTGGGCAGCCCAGCGCCTTTCTCAGAAAACAGTTGGCCGTTTGTTTTTAATGGAATTTGATCCAAGGAGATAGAGGATGGTATTTCAATGCACGTGTCTTATGGCGGAGGAGAAACCAGTCGAACGCGGTAAAGCGCATACTTCTCTTCCGCCAGGAAAAGAGACTGTTGTGTAAAAGTGACTTGATTGAGCAATATGACTATGATAGTTAATAAAAATGGAGGTTCTGATGAGTACAAATGGATACGTTCACCCGGAAGTTCTGGTAGAGACCGGATGGGTGGCTCAACACTATAAAGACGCAAACATCCGCCTGGTTGAGGTGGATGTCGATACGACCGCCTACGATTTGGGTCACATTCCTGGGGCAGTGGGCTGGAACTGGCACCAGGACACCCAAGATCCCTTACGAAGGGATATACCTTCCCAGGCGCAGTTTGAAGCGCTGTTGAGCCGCTCGGGGATCTCCACGGATACTACAGTGATCCTGTACGGCGATAACAACAACTGGTTCGCTACGTATGCCTTCTGGCTGCTTAAGCTCTACGGACATGCAAGCGTGCGCCTGATGAATGGCGGGCGTGCTAAATGGGTCGCCGAGGGATTGCCGCTGAATACGGAATCTGCCTCGCCGAGGCAGACAGCTTATCGCGTCCGTGGATCAGAAAAAGAGCTCAGGGCATCGCGCGATTTCGTCCAGGAGAGCCTGGCCCGCCGCGACCGGGCGTTGGTAGACGTGCGCTCGCCGAGGGAATACTCCGGCGAGCTGCTGGCTCCGGAAAGCATCCCTCAAGAAGGAGCACAGCGGGGAGGCCACATTCCCGGGGCAGCCAACATACCCTGGAGTCTCGCCGTTCAGGAGAACGGGACTTTCAAGCCGTCCGATGACCTGAAAGTGATCTACCAGGGCAGAGGCATCACCTCTGACAAGGAAGTGATTGCGTACTGCAGGATTGGCGAGCGCTCCTCCCATACCTGGTTCGTCTTGAAGTACCTGTTGGGTTACCCCCAGGTGCGCAATTACGATGGATCCTGGACGGAATGGGGCAGCACCATTGGCGTACCCATTGAGAAAGATGGCAGCCCGAGGTGAACCGATGACCACCATAGACGAAGTACTGCGCGCCAACGAGACTTATGCCCGGGATTTTGCCCTGGGGGATCTCCCCATGCCGCCTGCCCGCAAGCTGGCAGTCGTCGCCTGTATGGATGCCAGGCTGACCGTTGAGCCAATGCTGGGCTTGAAAACCGGCGACGCACATATCATCCGCAATGCCGGCGGGATCGTCACTGAGGATGCGATCCGCTCCTTGATTATCTCCCATTATCTGCTGGGTACTCAGGAGTTCATCATCATCAACCATACAGATTGCGGCATGCTGACTTTCAAGGACGAAGACCTGATTTCGGAGCTCCAGCGATCCAGCCATACCACCGCAGTCGCCCCAGCCCACTTCTACGCCTTCAGCAATCTGGAAGAGAACGTACGCCAACAAATCCAAAAGGTGAAATCCCATACCTGGGTGCCGAATTCGGTTCCGGTACGTGGTTTTATCTATGATGTGACAAGCGGCAAGCTGAGCGAGGTGACCCTGTAGAAGCATAGTGATATTGCATGATTTCCGCTGGTTTGGGATGCAGGATGTTTTGAGCGTCTTGCATCCCAATTTTTAGATTTATATCGAATTTTTTTCGTAAACATTCATATTTTTCCGTAAAAAGCTAATATATAATAATTTTTATCCGATTAATCCTATTTAGGCTATGCTGAGCATGCGCCATGCATGCGCAGTTAATCCTGAATAGGAAGTTTATTTTCTCAAAAGGAGAGAAAAATGGCTGCTGATAACCCTCTTACCAAGTACCAGGATATCCCTTGCTGTCCAGACCTGGATACCAGTCCGTCTTGCGATATCATTGATTTCCGCCGCACTCTGGTATTCCCGACCAACGTCCGCACGCCGCAAGGGCAGACCGTGCGTGTGGAAGTGACCATCCACACACGCTACAGCCGCTGCTCAGGTCCGTTAGCCTTGGGCGATATTGCTTACAGCACTACCCTGCTGCCCGGCGAAAAAGTCCGCCTGGCGACGACCGACCGGCGCTCCCGGTTCAGTTTTGACAGCGAGTCCCAGCTGAGCTATCGCAGCGAGCAGATCTCGGAAGAGCAGTACATGCTGCGCTCGATGCGCGCTTTCATGTCCGATGAAAACGTCCAGGATAGCGGGAGCAGCCACTATTCTGAAGAAGGAAAATGGGACTTCCATGGAGATGCTACCGGCTCGATCGGCTGGTTTTCCGCCAGCGCCAGCACCAATGCCAAAGGCAGCCATAATGCCTCCTCTGCATCCGATTACATAAACTCACATCGCGCCCACGCAGTGATGTCCGATAACCAGGCTGTCGAAGCCACGCGCAAAGCGCACTCGATCTCGATCGGCGAAGTATCCACCCGCACCCATACCGAAGGCCAATCGGAGGACCATTTCGAAGCCTCCTCCCGCGAATTCAGCAACCCGAACAAATGCAACGCGGTGACCTTCCTCTTCTACCGGATTAACAAAATCCAGAAGATCAAATTCGAGCTGGTAGCTATTGAGCGCCGGGTGCTCGACCCGGTGGCTGCCATGCCGGTTCCGGCAAACCCCTTCCGCCCGACGGGAGACGTTGGCACGCTGCCCCAGGAAGTGCCGGCGACCAGCGGAAAGCGGCTGGAGCTGCAGACCGCATCCATCCAGGCTGCGCAGCAGTTTCGCGGCCTGTCCTTCGGCACCTCGGCCAATGTTGCTGGGGCGCAGCTGTTCGTCCCCACCAGCTTTGTCCCGACGGCGCCCGACCTGGGCACCGAGATCCCTCTTGCGGATGATGTCAGAGCCGCCGCCCTGGCGCAGGTGGACGCTGACTTGCAGAAACAAGGTTTGCTCACCAGGGCAGGCGAGCCGACCCGCCAAATTAAAGAGGTGGTCTACTTCGAGCGCGATACATCTGTCCCAACAGCAGGGGTGATCGTCAAGAGCTGCCTGGATAATTGTGATATCTGCGAGCCGGAAGTTCATCGCCGCGAAATCCTGGAGCTGGACCGCCTCGAGCTGGAAAATAAGCTGTTGGCTCGCCAGATCGAGCTCCTGGATAAGTCACAAGAGTATCGCTGCTGCCCGGTCGATGAGGAGGAGACCACCACCTAGCTTGTCATTTTCGTTTGAATAAGATTAATATCGGAAAAATGGATGGATTGCCGGCGGATCGCCGGCAATTCATCCATTTTTCCGTATTTATAGTTTTATTTTTCAAAAACCACCCGCAAGTTAACCGTGTTATTCCCGGTCATCCGGAGCTCCATAACCCCCATGGGCAACGGGAGAAAGAACCCTGGCGGATAATCCCGATTGGGGTCTTCCGGCGGGGTCAGTGAATCGCGCGACTCGTTAAAATCGTTTGCGCTGAAGGGTGCATCCGTCTGCATCTCGAAGCTCACCCCCGGGCTCTGCCAGCGCATCCCATTCGGCGCAGCTTCGGTGAGGTAGCTCTCAGGCCACCCCGGCTCGAAACGCTGCCATGGGTCGAGCACGACGGGGATCGTATACCTGGTTCCCTCCGGAGCCAGAAGACTGACCTGCAAAGTCTCCCCGCTGAGCGTGTAGGTCTTTTGGCTGGCTCCATCCGCCGAACGGAACAACACCTGACCCGGTTCCACTGTGATGCTGTATGGCTGTCCCGGCGGCTGTCCCGCCGATAGATTTTGGTCGCTGAATGCCCCTGGCAGCACGGTTGTATCAGCCCCGACGCCTGCTGTGAGGTTCCATCCATCCGGGTCGCTCAGCCCGCTGATGAGCTGGTAAGATGGGCCAATCATCTGGTGGGCCTCGCCAGCAGAGACAGCCGCCAGTACGGTCAGGCTGCCGTCTTCGGGAGAGAGCAGCGCCCACAGGTGCTCGTTTGCCAGCAGGCAGTCCGGCTTGCCATCCAAATCGATGTCCCGAATGCAGTCGGCGATTGAATTAGGCTGCTGCGCCCATTGGGCCGCGGCTTGCAGGTCCGGCACGATCCCCTGGTACACCTGGCGCAGGGCGGGCAGCTCGGCCGGGTTGGGGGGCGCGGGGTTGTACAGCGCCTGGTAAGCCTGCCAGGCAGCCTCGCCGAGCTTGTTTGGTGCTGCATTGGTCAGCTGGTCCAGCCATGGGGGCGAGCCTGAGAGTTCGAGCGAGCTGTCGCGCAGTGCTGCCGGCAGTAGGTTGTCAGAATATTGGCGGGGAGCTAACGCAAGCAAGTAATTGCTGTCAACCAGATGGATCCACGGATGGTTGTCGATATATTCAAATGTCGCCCGCGCAACCTGTGGGTTGCCCAACGGGCTGCCAGGCAGGCTGCCGCCCAAGGCTAAAATCCCGCCGTTCCACGGGGCTGCCTGGTTCTGCAGCAGCGCATTGCGGATCAGCGCGGCTTTAGTCGCCTGCATCGGACCCTGCTCGTCGAAACCCAGGGCGCCCAGTTCCCACGGTAGCGCCAGCACCAGCCTTCCCTGCCAGTAGGTTGGTCTGAATGTGGGGAAGTCCGGCGGGGCTGGCTCATCGGTAAAAGTGAAGATGCCTGAAGTCGTCGCGGGGAGTAAAGCCTCAACCAGCCCACCCGGCTGCGGGGTGAAAATAAACGGGCTGGGTGCCAGCTTCAAATCCTGATCGTGCAGTTCGGATTCCCCCGCTGCCTGGCTGAGCGCAGCCGGCGATGGTGGACCTAGTCCGGTTGGCGAGCTGGCTGCTTCTGGATAAAACCCCGGCAGACTCTCCGGCAATGTCAGGTTGCCCTGCGCCGCCCAGCGCTGCACCTGGTGCAAGCCCCCGATATAGTCCAGGGCGGAAAGGGAGACCGGCGCTTTCAGGTCGAGCAGGGTGAGGGGTACCTCGCGGTTCGCGGCAGTGCGCAGCAAGTTAACCAGCCCGTGGCGCCCACCCAATGGACCGGTATGCGCCCCATCCCAGCGCCGCAGGGCAAGCGCCGGGGTGTAGGCGGGGTAGGTATCCCAAAACACGAGCAGGGCGTCTGCGGGCTGCGGCGGAGGTCCCCAGGCATCCAGCGGACCGAGCTGGTCCGCCAGGGCTGACTCTCCGGCAGCTGTAGTGAAAATCTCTACGCCTTTCAACCGCGCCTCCGGTGCGGCAGACTCCAGCAGACTGCCCTGCCAGGCCAGGCTGAAGGTATCCTGCTGTGGGTCGCGCGAGACCCATATGGGAGGTAAGCTTACCCGATTAAATTTCGGGTCCAGGGTATAGATTTCACCGTTCGCCGGAACTACCACCAGCAGGTCCCAGTCGATCTGGGCGTGGGCTCCGATCGGCAGGCTCTGCGTGCCGCCGGGAAGCGTATCCAACGCCAGATAGATATCTTCTTCGAGACCTGTGACCTGGTCGAAGAAATCCAGGCGGAGGCGCCCTTCTCCGCCCGCCTGCTGGAAATAATACGCCAGCATATCTGCGCCTGGCTGCGTCCCATCCACCCCATCCAGGGCGCGCAGGTCGGCGTACTGCCAGCCCAGGCTGGTGTAGGCGGGCGGGCGCGGCTGGCAGGCAGTCATTGAAATGAAAAGTCCAATTACGAATAGTAATGCCACGGATCGAGGCCGGATTATTTTAGGATTGTTCCTCCGGAAGGTGAGCACGCAGGCGGTCTGGAATCTCTTAATCACGCGCCCATTTTACCCGCGCCAATAACCGGGCGACGACCCAATCTCGCGGGTTGAATTTGTCGCTGCGCGTGCCGCCGGGGAGCGCGAAAATCTGCACTCTCATCCGGTCGGAGAGTGTGTTCGCCCCGCTTCAATTGATATAGAAACTTGCCTTACGGCATCGGAAATTCAGTTCCTAATATCGTCATTGACTCGAAATATCGATGCCAATTAAGTGCCGCTAAGAGATCTGCATGCTTTTGTTCGGCCTCAATATCGGCGAATTGTTCAACCCCCCAGGCAGGCCATTCTTCCGAAGCCCATACCGAGCTGCAGAAAATAAGCCTCTTACCGCCAACCTGATTAAATACTTCATCATTTTTAGCAGCGAGTGTGTTCTGTTCATCTTGCGAGAGCTGATACCAGGCTTCGGTGGGCTTAGCCGTCCAAAGTTTATAAATTGTCTGAGCCATGTTGGACCTCCTCCAAAATATTATATTTTTTTCGAATTCTGCAATTATCTGCAAACGAGATAACCTTGATAGAAATATATATCAAAGCAATAAAGACTCTCCTTTCTGACCGGTGCAGGCTGAGCGTGTTGGTCTATCTAGCGTTAGGGGAAAGCAATGGCAGGTCGATGCGCCTGTGATCCGTAAATGATATTCGACTTGAAAAACAAATATGAAATTGACAAAATGCATAATAATTATAATCATTTCCAATGATTTTTGCTTACAGGTGAATTGCTAAATTCGATTTTGCCTATTGATTTTTGCTTGAAAATAAGGTAATATCTAACTCAATAATTTTTGTCGGATTTGTCCTCATTATGTCTCTGCTGGAACCCTGCTATGGGTAATTTTTCAGCATAATTTGAATGACCTGCCTCCCAAATTCCAGGGAGGCTGGTGTGTTTGTGGGGATATTCATTCGACGGTTTCGTTTCACTATAAACAATTTATATCAGGGAGGTCAGTATGAAAGACAACAGTGTTTTGAGGTTAGGCGGCGCCATGGCGATCCTGATCGGATTAGCCAAGCTCTTTGCCAGCGTGGGTTATTTATTCCTTCCCCCCGAGCTGCGCCAGACGGCAACTGGGCCGGTTTTCCTGCCGGCTTACGCAGCCAACCCCGGGCTGCTCAATTCTATTTTTTGGAGCGAGGCGCTGGTCGGTATCTTCGGTCTGGCAGTGGTGCCGGCTCTGGCTGCTGTGGTGCACGAGAGGAGTGAAGGCTGGACGCGCTGGGCGTCAACCCTGGCGCTTGCCGGCTTCGTGATCACGTCCGTCGGCTATATGCAATCTTACGCGCGCGTACCTGGCATTGCCCATGCGTTCGTGGCAGGGGACGCATCCACCAAGGCAGCGTTGGCTGTCTCCTGGCGCAGCAGCATCGACTTACTTGGATTCTGGGGGTACGGCGCGATCGGCATCTGGGTGCTGGTAGTCAGCCTCCTGGCATTACGCGGTAAAGATTTTCCTTCAATCCTGAACATTATTGGCATCCTGCTGGCGCTGCTCTACATCCTCGTCCCACTCTCGGTGGTGCAAAAGAGCGCAACATTGCAGGTGGGAATCGCCGGTCTGGGTGCATTGATGGCTCCGATCTGGTACATCTGGATCGGTTATGCCTTGTGGCACCCACGCACGGAGGCGGCTTGATGGACCTGGAACTACTGCCGGGTCTTAAACCGGTTATTCCCCAGTCCGAGATGCCGGATGGAGACTCGCCGCTCGCCAGGGTGGATGCCCTGGCAAGTTCGGCAGTGTCCTGGGTGGCTCCGATCCACTTTCGCGTGGCTCAGATCGAAGCGGAGCGCCAGGCTGCGTACCGCCTGCGCTACCAGGCAATCATCGAACGCGGCTGGCTCCAGCCGGAAGACCTGCCGGGAGGGATCGAGCACGATGAATACGATGACGACGCACTCCATCTCATCGCCTGGGATGGGGAGGTACCCGCGGCTGCCTGCCGCTTGATCCTGCCGTCGCCCGAGAGACCCCTGCCCACCGAAGCCGCCTTTGATCTTCAGGTAATGCCGGCCGGCGAAGTGATCGACGCGGGGCGTTTCGTCGTAGCCCGGGCTTACAGCAGCCAGGAGCACCTCCTGCTCGCCTGCCTGCTGGCGCGGACCTGGCTCGAAGTGCGCGCGCTGGGTTTCTCGCGCTGCTGCGCGGCGTTCGCCTCACGCGGTATGCTGCGCGTTTTTTCCCGGATGGGATTCCGCTACCAGGAGCTTGCTCCGCCACGCTTTTACTGGGGCTGCGAGCGCTTTCCATTGCTGTTCGACGTCGCCGACTCGGCCGAAGCGCTGGTCGACCTCTGGATGCCCGGCGGCTCCGAGCGCTGACTGGGCTCGCATCAGTAATAATTATTATTCCAAATGGCTCCTGCCCGGATCCCTCCAGGCCCGTTTGCTTACCCTTTGCTGGGTAACCTCTTGGGCGTCAGGCGCGACCCGCTGAGCTTTCTCACTTACTGCGCCAGAACCTATGGGGATGTGTCCCGCTACCGGGTGCTTCACGTCCCGGTCTACTTGTTCAGCAATCCGGATGACATTGAAAATATTCTGGTGACCCAGCCCCAAAATTTCCGCAAGGGTCGCATCGCCCAGGCCAGCCGCAGCCTGTTCGGCAACGGGTTGCTGCTCAGTGAAGGCGCATACTGGCGCAGGCAGCGCCGCACGATGCAGCCAGCTTTGACCAGCCGGCGGGTCTCGACCTTCGCTCCCCTGGTGGCAGCGCAGACCCAGAATATGCTCGCTGGCTGGAAGCCCGGTCAGGTTCTGGAAATTCACTCTGAGATGGTGGCACTCACCATGCAGATCATTGCTCAGGCGCTCTTCGGTACCCGTCTGGAAAAGGAAGTCAGCCAGGCTGGATCGGCTTTGAAGGTCTTCATGCAGTGCTTCCGGGCGCAGGTGGACCGCGGCCTGGCTCTACCCGAGCGCCTGCCGACTCCCGCCAACCTGCGCCTGCGCCGGGCGATCGGTGTCCTCGACGAGATCATCTACCGGATCATCCAGCAGCGCCGCCTCGACCCAGGCGAGCGGGAAGACCTGCTGGCGATCCTATTGAACGCACGCGACGAGGACGGCAATCCCATGACCGACGAGCAGCTGCGCGACGAGGTGCTGACCTTGTTCATCGGTGGACATGAAACCACCGCCACGGCATTGGCCTGGACCTTTTACCTGTTGGCGCTGCATCCTCAGATGCAGGAGTGCCTGGCAGCGGAGCTGGAGCAGGTCCTGGCTGGGCGCTCCCCTGCGGCTGAAGATCTGCCAAAATTAATTTATGCGGAAAAGGTCCTAAAAGAAGCTTTGCGCCTCTACCCGCCCGCCTGGGGGCTTACCCGCCAGGCGCTGGCAGATTGCCAAATTGGGAGTTATACCGTTCCGGCAGGCGCTTCGGTCGTCGTAAGCCAGTGGGTGGTGCAGCGCGACCCGCGCTTCTTTCCCTGCTCGGATGAATTTCTCCCGGAGCGCTGGACGGAGCGGTTCGAGGCTGAGCTGCCCCGCTTCGCCTATTTTCCTTTCGGCGGGGGGCCGCGGGTCTGCATCGGCTCTTCCTTCGCTATGCTGGAGGCGGCGCTGGTGCTCGCAGCCATCGTCCAGCGCTTCCGGCTCTCCATCGAGCCAGGGACGCAGGTGGAGCCTTGGGCTACTCTCGTGCTCCGTCCGAAAAATGGTATTATGCTGAAGGTGGATAAACGTTATGGATGATGCCATGCAGCGCTACGAGGAAATCTGCGACCAGATGGTCGTGCGTCCCGGGGTCAGCCGCGGCAAGGCTTTCGGGATGCCCTGCCTGAAGGTCTCGGGTAAAATGTTTGCCGGTTATTTCGAAGAGAGCATGACCTTCAAGCTGACCGGGGAGTCTCACCGCTTGGCGCTTGGCCTACCCGGTGCAAAGTTATTCGACCCGGGTATGGGGCGACCGATGAAAGAGTGGGTGCAGGTGCCGTTCGCCCACGAGGCTGCCTGGGAGCAGCTGGCGCTGGACGCGATGGAGTACGTAGTGTCCCTGCTCGATAAGAAGTAGCGCTGGCTTACTTCAGGCTGGAGCTGGCTGGAGACTCGTATCCCGGCGGATAAGCCAGACCAGCGCCGCCCCATGCACTGCGCCCACGATCGCTCCCACCAATGCCAGGGCAGCCAGCAGGAAGAGGGCAATGGTTATAAATCCAGCGCCTGCCGGCAGCAGATCAGGCAGGATGAAGGTGAGAGGCATGGCGAGCATCCAGGCGAGACAGTTCGCCGGGATCCACCAGCCAGCGTGCGCCAGGCTGTGCCGCAGCACCAGCCACTGCGGAGTAGCCAGGATGATCCCTGCCACCAATCCAAGGCCCATCGCCAGCAGGATTACCAGCCAGGTGGGTGGCTCGAAATTGGCCGCCTGTGCCGCACCCTCAGCATGGGCGGAGACGCTCATCAAGGTGCTGGGCAGCATACCCAGCGTCCAGGCCAGCAATGCACCGACCACGGTTGCCAGCACCCAGCGGGTGCGCGGGACGGACGGCAGGTAGGGATGCATCGCCCACCACTGTCCCCATCCCACCAGAAAGCCTTCAACGCCGCCAACCAGGATGGACGGCAGAGCCAGCGCCGCCGCCTGCAGCAGGCCGCGCGGCTCTCCCAGGCTGAAAATCAGGTAGAAAACCAGGAAGCTGGCTCCAAGCCCGACCATTTCAGCCAGGGTATTGGCTCCCACCCAGCGCAGCCAAAGCTTTCCATAAGATTCCTCGCCCATTTTTCCCTCGGTACTACCGGCGGCTATAACCTTCCCGAATAAATAAAGATCCGTCTATTCGGTTGAAATATGGTATCCCATCGGGCTTTCGTATTCCTCGAAACCGGATAGCACGATGATCGCTTGAGCGATTTTGGAGCCAGAGTTTCGCCAGCGGTGATGCAGCCTGGCGGCAAAAAGCAAGCTGTCACCAGCCTGTAAATTGTAAACATTCCCTTCGACCTGGTATTCAAGCTCTCCCTGTAAGCAGAGTACAAACTCGTGCCCGGTATGGATGATCGACCGGCTGCCGCTATCTGCCCCCATTTCAAGCGATCAGCATAAACGGTTGTACTCTGCCGATGAATGCTTCTCCCCCCAGCCCTTCCCAAACTCCCAATGGAAACGGGATCTTTGTTCGCTGGTTGGAAGAGCGAAAAACAATTTCCTCCCGGTCGGTCTCGCTGCGAAAAATAGCGGTGATGGGCACACCCAGCGCATCCACCAGGCGGTAGAGCGTGCTCACGGAAGGCGAGCTCATGCCGCGTTCGATCGAGCTCAAAGCATTTACGGATACACCGCTTACGCCGCGCCGTCTCACGCAGCGACATTCTCCGCTCTTCGCGCAGCTCCCGCAGCCGTTGACCGACGTCCACATAGGAACCATCGCTCTGCCTGACCTGATTATCGGGTGGCATCAATAAGAACCTCCAGGCTGTCCTAAAAACTGGTTGGGTGTAACAGTATATGTGGCAATAATCACAATCAAATATGACATTTGTCACTGTTTGTGGGACATTAATCGGTGTTTAATATTATCAATTCGATGTATTCGCATAAGTGCATATAAGGAATGAAGCATAAGATGAATCTCAGCCAGCTCTCCCAGGAAGTTACCCAGTTGCACGCTGAGATGTGCTCTGCCCTGGCGGATTCCAATCGAATTTTACTTCTTTACGCTTTGCTTGAGAAGCCGACCACGGTCAACGAGCTGGCGAATGCGCTGGGTATCAGCCAGCCGGCTGCCTCTCGCCACCTGAAAATATTACGTGAGCACGGATTGGTGAGCACTTCACGTCATGGGGCAAAGCGTTGAGTATTCTCTCAAAGATCCACGCATCATCCAGGCGCTGGATACACTGCGCCTGGTTTTGCGCGATGCGCTCGTCCAGCGTGCGAACCTTATCTTTGTCTGACGATTCCAATCTGCAGGCTACTATATGAAAAAACACATCCCTATCTGGTTGGTCGGCCTTACTCTCACCCTGGCAGTGATCCTCATCCCGATCTTCGTCTTTATCCCCAGGGGTCAGGCGCAACGTGATACCCCCCAGGTCCATTTACAGCCGACGGCAATCCATGCCTCACATGCGGATATTATTACCGCAACTTACAATACTCCGCAGGAGGTCACCCGTGGCTGCCTTACCTGCCATCCGGATGCCGCCAAAGAGATCATGGCGACCACCCATTGGACGTGGGAATCGAAGCCGTTTAGCGTTCCCGGGCGTGATCAGCCTGTAACCATCGGAAAAGCTAACCAGATTAATAATTTCTGCATCGGAGCGCAGGGAAATCAAAAGAAATGCACCTCATGCCATGCCGGAACCGGCTGGGTGGAGGGAGCTTCCTATGATTTCAGCAATCCTGACAACGTCGATTGCCTGGTCTGTCATGCCGATACGAGCCTGTATGCAAAAGGCGATTACGGTAATCCTGTAGACGGAACGGACCTGACTGCCGCAGCGAAGAGCGTACGCATGCCCACCCGTGAGAATTGCGGGAAATGTCACTTCGAGGGCGGTGGTGGAAACGGCGTCAAGCACGGCGATTTGGATGAAAGTCTCATCCTGCCCTCGCCTGCGCTGGATGTGCATATGGGCGGCATGGATTTCCAATGTACCGCCTGCCACACGACCGAAAACCATGCGATCAAGGGGCGCTTGCTGGCGGATAACTACACGATTGATCCCAACGAGCAGGTCGCCTGTACAGATTGCCATGCGACGGACCTGCACGACGATGAGCGGATAAATGCCCATGTGAAGACGGTCGCCTGCCAGACCTGCCATATACCGGCGATGGCGGTAAAGGACCCCACCAAAACCGAGTGGGATTGGTCTACCGCCGGGCAGGATTTACCCGAAGACCACTATAAATATCTGAAGATCAAAGGATCGTTTGTATATGAGGAGAACGTAACCCCTGATTACATGTGGTCGAATGGCAATTTGGCTTACCGCTATATCCTCGGCGACAAGATCGATCCCACTCAGCCCACCTATATCGATAAACCGGCTGGAGATATCCGCGATCCAAATGCGCGCATCTTCCCCTTCAAACTGCACATATCCAACCAGCCCTATCGACAAGATATTCAACTATCTGTTACAACCGATCACTGCCGGCGATAACGGGTTCTGGACAAACTTCAACTGGGACAATGCTTTCAAGCTGGCTGAGCAGGTTACTGGATTGAAATACAGCGGCGAGTATGGTTTCGCCGAGACCTGGATGTATTGGCCCACCACCCACATGGTTCAGCCTGCTGCCAACGCGCTGCAATGCGACGATTGCCACTCTCCCAATGGACGCCTGGATTGGAAAGCCCTTGGTTACCCCGGCGATCCTATGGAATGGGGTGGAAGATTTGACAAGACCAGGTAGATAATCTATGCGTCCTATTCGAGTAGTTCTCTTGTTTGTTTCGCTAAGCGTGCTTTTTGGCCTGGGTTTTGCCGCTCGGCAGGTGCGTGCTGAGCGCAGCTTACCTCAGCCGACTCCGCCATCGACCTTACACCCGACATTCGCCCTGCTCGATGCGGGTGGGAATAATGTGCTTGATTCGAACCAGCCGGTCTCGACGATCCGGACCTGCGGGCAATGTCACGACACACAGTTCATCAGCAGCCACAGCTTCCATGCGGACCTGGGGTTGAGCGATTTCACCGCGCCGGGAAATGTGGCTGGGGGTCTTCCCTGGGATCAAAGCAACGGTCCCTTCGGAAAGTGGAACCCATTGATCAACCGCTTGCTCTCACCGCTCGGTGACGAGCGAGTTGACCAGGATACCGCAAGCTGGATTAAAACTAACGCTGCCCGGCTGATCGGCGGCGGTCCAGCCGTTACCGGACGCGACGGTGAGGCGTTGCTCCAAGGTGATCCAGCTGCGCCAGGCTGGGATTGGCATACAGTCAGGGGTCTACGAGATGGACTGCTTCTTATGTCATTCTCCCGCCCCGAACAACAGCGCCCGGATTGCCGCTCTCCAAAGTGGGCAGTTTGGCTGGGCGAACACTGCCACGCTGGTTGGCAGTGGACTTGTGGATTTAACTGGGGACCAATATATCTGGAACCGCCAGGCGTTCGATGCGGACGGCAAGCTCAAGCAGGTTACCATTCAGGACCCAACCAATGAGAACTGCGCCCAATGCCACGGAATGGTGCACACCGGAACGGGGAGCACCAGCCCAGAGCCGTTAACGCTAACTGGCTGTGATCTCACCAGCTGGCAAACAGCCACCACCGGTCAGGTGATCTCCGCGGATAAGATTTCCGATTCAGGGATGAACCTGGCAAACAAGGATGCCCTGACACGCTCCTGGGACGTGCACGCCGAGCGCGGCTTGAAGTGTACGGATTGCCACTATGCTCTGAACAACCCGGCTTACTATCAAGCAGAGAGCAGTCCTGCACATCTCCAGTTCGACCCGCGTCGCCTGGATATTGGCCAGTATCTACAAATGCCGAACCACAATTTCGCCCGTGGTCAAAGCGCCCAGAACACGGTCGCCCCGGAGCTGAAAGGGACGATGCGTCGTTGTGAGAGCTGCCATTCTGCCGCCGATTCTCATCAATGGCTGCCTTACCAGGAACGGCACATGGCTGAGTTGGCCTGCGAATCCTGCCACATCCCCGATTTACACGCCCCAGCCATCCAGGCGTACGATTGGACTACTCTTAAAGCTGACGGCGCTCCGCTGGTTGCATGCCGCGGGGTGGAGGGTAATTCATCAGCCCTCTCCGGCGTGGTGACCGGTTTTCAGCCGGTTCTCCTTCCACGGGTCGGTATAGATGGAAAAACGTCACTGGCGCCCTACAATCTGATTACAAGCTGGTATTGGGTATACGATTTGCCCCAGGGTCCGCGCCCGGTGCGCCAGGAGGATCTTACACAGCGCCTATTTCGCTGGCAGCCGTTACGCTCCCGAGGTGGTTGCCGCATTCGATGCGAATAATGATGGGTCGCTAGCAGAGACCGAGCTCACCGTCGATACCCCCGAGAAGCAAACGACCATCGCCAGGCGCCTGTTGGATCTGGGTCTTCAAAACCCGCGCATCGAAGGCGAAGTCCAGCCGTACAGCATCAACCACGATGTATCCCATGGTGATTGGGCTGTGCGCGAGTGTAAATCCTGCCACTCAGCCGGCTCGCGCATCTCCCTACCGATGCAGTTATCGACCTATGTCCCTGGCGGCGTATTACCTGAATTTGTGAAGGATGCCAATACTGCCAACAACGGGCTAATCTATACAGCTCCGAACGGTGCACTGTACTACCAGCCGGCTACTCGCTCGCAAAAACTGTATATTTTTGGCTTGGACCGTGTTCCTTGGGTGGATAGGCTGGGGGTTCTGATGTTCTTAGGCGTTCTGGGAGCCGTGACAGTTCATGGTGGAATACGCTTCTACGCTTCAAGGCGCTTACCGGAACAGACGAACGGGTCGAAAAAGGTGTACATGTACAGTGTTTATGAGCGCTTCTGGCACTGGCTGCAGACTTTCGCCATCTTGCTGCTCCTTTTCAGCGGGATGATCATTCACCGGCCGGATATATTTTGGTTCTTCAACCTGCGCTACGTTGTCGCAGTTCACAACATCCTCGCCTTGCTGCTGGTGATCAACGCTCTGCTCTCACTCTTTTATCACCTGGTGAGTGGAGAGATCCGCCAGTATATCCCTCACCCGTATGGCTTTTTCGACCAGGCGATCGTGCAGGCAAAGTTTTATTTGAGTGGAATCTTCCGCCATGCGGAGCATCCGTTCGAAAAAGTTCCGGAAAAGAAGCTAAATCCGCTCCAGCAGGTAACTTACTTTGGTATTTTAACTTTTGCCTTGCCCCTGATGATGCTGACCGGCATGTTAATGTGGGGGGTACAGCAATTTCCGCTGGTAGCTGGCTTGTTTGGCGGTCTGCCTGTCCTCGCTCCCCTGCATACCCTGGGAGCCTGGCTGCTGGCTGCCTTCGTTGTTGGGCATGTATATCTCACCACCACCGGTTCTCGCCCGCTCACCTCGCTCAACGCCATGTTGAACGGCTGGGATGAAGTCGAAGAACACGAATTGGAACTAAAACAGGAGCTCAATCCATGACAACCGCGTCCCCAAATCAAAAACAAACTTTTACCCTGCGCTCGATATTTTCACGTCCCGAAAAGCCCTATATTCATCCTTACCTCGGTGGGGTGCTCCTGGGGATCGTATTATTCGTGGCTTTCCTGGTCACTCGAAACGGGCTGGGGGCTTCTGGGGGCTTGAACCGGATCATAGCCCTGGTTGAAGATACCCTGGTCCCGGGTCACATCGACCGGACGCCATACCTGCTCAAGCTCGCTGGTGGGCAGAAAAATCCTCTCGACGATTGGAGCGTCCCGATCGTTATCGGTGCGCTGATAGGCGGCTTCAGCTCTGGCTTTTTGAACGGTCGCCTGAAGGTGCAGATCAACAAAGGACCGCACATTTCCAACCGCAACCGCCTGATCCTGGCATTTATCGGCGGGGCAATCATGGCCTTCGGAGCGCGCATGGCGCGCGGCTGCACTTCGGGGCAGGCTCTATCCGGGGGTGCGACTCTATCGGCTGGCTCCTGGATATTGATGATGTTCATATTTGGCGGCGCATATGCCTTCGCCTATTTCTTACGCAAAGAATGGAATTAATGGAGGTTTGAGATGCCGATTTTTCCACTGCAAGCCTTCTTAAAACCCCTGGCAGATGCTCCCTGGACCTATTTGGTTTTTGGGCTGATCGGTTTTGCCTTCGGATTCGTGCTGGAGTTATCCGGCTTTGGCAACTCTAAAAAGCTGGCTGCTCAGTTTTATTTCAAGGATTTGACCGTGCTCAAGGTGATGTTCACTGCGATCGTGGTCGCCATGTCTTTGCTCTTCCTATCATCCGCGCTGGGAATCCTTGACTTTAACCTGGTATATGTTCCCGAAACCTATCTTTGGCCGGGCATCGTAGGTGGCTTTATCATGGGAATTGGCTTTATTGTGGGTGGATTTTGCCCGGGAACTTCCCTTGTATCAGCAGCCACATTCAAGATCGATGGGCTCTTCTTCCTGCTCGGTGTACTGTTCGGAGTGTTTTCCTTCGGCGAAACCGAGCAATATTTCGATCGCTTTTGGCACAGCAGTTATTTTGGTCGCCTGACATTGATGGACGTCTTTCATCTGCCCACCGGGGTCGTTGTGCTGCTGGTGGTCTTCATGGCGCTGTTCATGTTTTGGGGTGCAGAGCAGCTGGAACGGATTTTTGGCAAACGGGACTTGAAAATTGAGCCGCGCTTGCGCTACGCTGCTGCAGGTGTCCTGGTGCTGGTCGCCCTGGCTGTGCTGTATATTGGTCAGCCAGGCACCGCCGAAAAATGGTCGCAGATTGCTCCTGGCAAGGAAGCTGCCCTGGCAGGCCGGGAAGTTCAGATCCAGCCGGGCGAGCTGCTCGCCAGCCTGGCCGATGACAGCCTGAATATGGTCATGCTGGATGTGCGCTCCGAAAGCGATTTCAACCTTTTCCACATTGCGGGAGCGCGCAATGTCTCTCCTGCCAAAGTGAAAGCTGCCATTCCTGAGCTGCTCCTTGAGCCTCCACAAAAAACGATCTACGTCGTCATGAGCAATGACGAAGCAGCTGCGACCGATGCCTGGAAGATCCTGGTAAGCGAGAGCGTTTCAAATGTTTACATCCTCGAAGGAGGCATCAATAACTGGCTGAAAGAATTTGCTGGGGGGGACCCAAAGATCACTCCCACCCCAGAGGCTCCTGGCAGCGATCGTCTGGCATACACTTTCTCTTCCGCCCTTGGCGGGCGCTACCCTGCCTCCCACCCGGATGCGCACGAAACACAAATCGAGTACACACCTAAAATAATATTAGAGCGCAAACGCAGCCCGAGCGGTGGGGGCTGCGGCTGAAATTCTTCTCCCGCATGGTCAAGATCAATAAGGAGCTTCACATTCCACACGAAGCTCCTTATTGTTACTCTTACTTGTGCTGCAGCTGGAGGCGCCTCCGCTGGGCGTAATCCCTAAGGCGGTGCTCACCTTTGCCAGCAGGCTTTTCTCCGCAATACTGACCTGCACTTTCGGCCCGGTACCCATGAAGCCTTCCTTGCCAGCTTCCGCCACACTTTGCCCGATCGCCATCACCCACTGCTTGTAAGCCGCGGCGTCCTCAGGGGTCGCTTTCGCATCGACGATTCCCGCCGTCTGTACGGCTGCCGCCAGGGTATCGTCCATGATCTGTATCGGTGTTTTATTGCGCATCGCGGCTTTCAGGTTGCTCTCGAAATTCTTTCGGTCCTCTTTCTCCATGTTATGGACGTCGATCTCGAGTGCGCTCACCAGTGGATTTGGAGAAAGCCCTCCCTCCATAGCAGACATGCCCTTTGCCAGGGCAGTAGTCTCATGGGCCATATCGAAGAACCCGGAGGGTGAGGTGGCAATCAACGCGAACCCGACCAGGGCGGGCAGGTCGCGCAGACTTTCCCATTCTTCTTGCGTATAGTCTTCCTTTGGGCTCATTTTTTGGGATCCTTTCCTGAATTATTGGAAACCAGGCGCATTCTACGACCTGGCTGAACTACGTTCCGGCGACCATTATACTCGAGAGAGAACCTGCGACTGGCGAAAACTCTAATAATAAAAAGAAACCGGCCTCCCCGTGGCCGGTCTCGCCGATGTCTACCGAATTTCCTTCCGGATACCTTTCCAGCTCTCTGCAATAGCTGGCTCGGTATTACTGGCTCTACTATATCAGTTTGGTAACGGGGGTCAATCACACCTGAGTACTATTGCCCCTTTTTTCAAGCGGAATGCGCCTGACAAAAATGCAAGGTGGGCGCTCTTTATAATCTGCTCCTCGGATCACATTTGTAAATCAATTCCGAAAACGAGGGCCAGGTGACGCATGGCGCCGCCTGACCCTCGTTTTCGGTAATTTAATGAATATACCCCCAGGCAAACTCGAACTGCCGTCTTTGGCTCCGGAGGCCAACGCTCTATCCTCTGAGCTATGGGGGCGATCCGTGCGCCGCCAATTCTACCATGATTGCCGGGTCCAATACCAATTTAGCGAGTACTCGTGAGGAACACCAGCTCGGTGCGCTCCACGCGAGCAGCGTTCGGATCGTAACCCAATGCTGCCAGCACTTCGTCCGGGCGACCGGTGGTGCCTTCGCCCATCTGCAGGAGCAGCTCCAGCCGGGCGTTCCCGTCCCCGTTCGCAGGTAGGGCGCGCGCCTCCAACAGCAGCGGGCGCAGGTCATAGTTTTTTCGCGCCGCTGCCGCGGCAAGCTGGACGCCGCCAGCAGCTCTGCCAGGCGCTCCTCCAGTTCCGGAAACGGCTCCAGCAGGGTCACCCGGTAGCGGGCGCTGACCAGCTGGCTCTGCAAGGTGGGTTCCTGCAAGCCAACTTCCTCGATTGTACGGATTTCGATCCCCGGCGGCGCGGCCGCTCGCAGCCCAGAACTCGATGGCTTCAAGCGGGAGCGCCTGTTCCAGCCAGATGTCGATGAGCTCAGCCTGGCTGGTAAATCCCAGGGCAGCGCGGAGGCGAGGTTGAGCTTCGGCTGGGGGTTGTAGCCCTGGCTGTACGCCAGGGGCAGCCCGGCGCGCCGGCAGGCCCGCTCCCAGGCCTTGTGCAGGTCCAGGTTGCCGATGAAGCGCATGGCGTCCGTCTTTGCAAAGTGGACGCGCACCCGCTGCGGCTGGTTTTGGTCTCCTGCCTCGCCAGGCTTTAATATTTTTTCTGTTCCCATCTCAACCCACGGCCTCAATTTGCCGGTGTCCAGAAAGCGCTCCAGCGGACCAGCCCAGAATTCCAGGTGCTCTTGCAGGTACTGCCGCTCGAACTGCGCCACGTAATTGGAGACCCACAGCAGCCGCCCAGCCCTGAATGTATCGATCTGCCCAGCCTCGTCCTCAGGCCAATTAGAGACCTCCTCGTATCCTGCTCGCAAGCATCCAGCAGTGGATCATAGCGATCCGGATTGACTTCGCGCATCAGGTCTTGCAGGCTCATCGCCAGGTCCTGCACCGGGTAACCCCAGATGGTATCTTCAAAATCGAGCGGGTGCAGGCGTCCGTGGTAGACCTTGATATTCCCAGGTCCCAGGTCGTTGTGGATCACGCGCAGTCCAGCCCGGTCTGCATACAATCGGGCGAATTCTTCGTCTACCTGTGACAGCACTCCGCTCGAAGACGCGCTCGGGTGCGCGGGCTGAATGCACCTTCGTTGGCGGGGGAGAAGAGTACATCTTCCTCGCCGCGCGCGTAAAGCGTTTCCATTTTCCTGCAGGTGAAACCATCGGAGGTGAGAAATTTGCAGCCTGCAGGTGAAGCTGGGCAAAAAGCCTGCCAAATTTGATGAAATTTTCTGTGTTGAGCTTGTCTTCCAAGGATGAGCCGGCTACCCAGCTGAAAAGCATGCAGCGCTGTGGCTCAGTGCTGTCTGGGGAAGGCACACGGGCAATGAACTCACCGTTACGAGTTGTGAAGGGCTGCGGTGCGCCGATATCCGTATCCTCATGCAGCGCCTGCAGCCAGAGCGCCTCGGAGAGCAGGTCGCCATCGCTGCGCCAGCCAGGCCGGCAGAGGCGCAGGACGTACCGCTCGCCGCTTTGGCTGCGCACTTTGAACAGGGTATTGGTGTAATTCCCGAGGAGTTCGATTGCAGCAACGTCCAGGTCGAACTGGGTGAGCGCCTGGCTAGCCGCCTGATGGATAGAGGTCATAATCACCCTCCATTATACTGGAGCGTGATCTGGCGAAAGCGATAATAAAACGCTCAGTTAGCTACCTGGAGCGGAATGAACTGCTCGACCGGGATGCGCTTGCTCTTGACCTCCGGGCACTGCCATACCTCGCCCGGGTTCATGCGGCGCAGATCGGCAAAGGTGGGCAGGATACCGCAGGCAAAGCAGCGCTCGCGGCAATCGACGCGGGTCTTGCCCTGCAGGCTCCACAGGTAATCTTCGGTCAGGAATTTCTTGCGCACGGAGGTGCTGATATGCTCCCAGGGAAAGATCTCGTCGATGGGGCGCTCGCGGTGGGTGTAGAAGTCCGGGTCCAGACCCGCACTCGGCGAAAGCTTCCTGCCACAGGTCGAAGCGGAAGTGCTCCTTCCAGGCGTCGAACTTGGCCCCGCCTTTGCCAGGCCTGGTAGATCACCTCCGCCATGCGCCGGTCGCCGCGCGACAGCCAGGCTTCCAGCATGGTATCTTCTGGTGAGTTCCAGTTCAGTTTCAACCCGGGCCGCGCAGGCTGCGCTTGAGCAGGTCCTGCTTGGCGGTGATCTGCTCGACCGGTATCGCACGGCACCCATTGGAAGGGGGTATGCGGCTTGGGGACGAAGGTGCTCACCCCGGCGGTGACCTGCGCCCGGCTTGCCGATCAGCTTCGCCCTTCGGCCAGCACCGCTTTGCACAGGTCGGCGATCGCCTGGACGTCCTCGATGGTCTCGGAAGGGTGACCGATCATGAAATACAGCTTGATGTTGTGCCAGCCGCGGGAGTAGATCGCCCGGGCGGTCTCCAGCAGCTGGTCGGTGCTGACCGGCTTGTTGATGATCTCGCGCATGCGCTCGGTGGCGGCTTCGGGCGCCAGGGTGAAGCCGCTGCGGCGCGAGTCTTTCGAGGCGTCCATCAGCTCGACCGAGAAGGATCTCGATGCGCAAGGATGGCAGGGAAATGGACAGGTGGCGTCCGGCGAAGCGCTCGGCTGACCGCCTTCGACCAGCTCGAGGATATGCGTATAGTCGGAGGAGGAGAGCGAGAGCAGCCCGACCTCCTCGTAGCCGGTGTTCGCCAGAGCTTCCTCGATGGCTCGACGATTTCCTCCACCGGGCGCTCGCGCACCGGGCGGGTGATCATCCCGGCATGGCAGAAGCGGCAGCCGCGCGTGCAGCCGCGCATGATCTCGACCGGCACCCGGTTGTGGACGGTGTCGATATAAGGGACGATGAATGGGTGGGGGGCGGGGGCAGCTTGGCGACGATGCGCTTGACCACCGGCAGCGGCGCTTCGTCGTCCAGCGCTTCTCGATGTCTGCGAAGGTCCCATCCGGGTGGTAATGGGCTTCGTACAGAGCCGGGACGTAGACGCCCCAGATCTGCGAGCCAGGCGACGCAGCAGCTCCTGGCGCGATGCGCCGCTCTCTTTCCAGGCCTGGTACGTCTCGACGATCTCGTGGATCACCTCTTCGCCTTCGCCGATCACGAAGGCATCGATAAAGGCGTGCATCGGCTCCGGATTGATAGGTGGCATGCCCGCCGGCGATCACCAGCGGGTGCTGCGCGTGCGCTCGGCGGAGATAGCGGGATGCCTGCCAGGTCGAGGACATTCAGGGTGTTGGTGTACAGCGTCTCGTAAGGCAGGGAAAAACCGATGATATCGAAATCGGCCAGCGGGTGTTTGGTCTCCAGCGAAGTACAGCGGGATGCCGGCTGCGCGCAGCGCGCTTCCATATCCGTCCAGGGGGAGAAGGCGCGTTCGGCCAGCACGTCTGGGCGCTGGTTGAGCAGCTCGTACAGGATCGCCAGCCCCAGGTTGGACATGCCCAGGTCGTACAGGTCGGGGAAGACCAGGGCGACGTGGGTTGGAACCTGCGTCCAATCTTTGACCACCTGGTTGATCTCGCCGCCGGTATAGCGACCGGGTTTTTGCACGGTGGGGAGGATGCGTTCCAGGCGAGAATCGATTTCAGAGGGAGTGCAGCACTATTAAATATCCTTATTCAGCTCAGCCGTTTGGGTTTGTCCGGCGAGCTTTCCGGCGATTATAACAGAATTATGACCATATCTCTCCGGGTTCAAGCTGCTGCGTCGGATTTGCGTAGTAGCGACGTCAGTCGCTCGGGTGGCTTTCGCCATCCCTACAAATCGATCACCCGTAGTGGCAACGTCGGTCGCTCCAACGCCAGTCGCTTCTCCCTTAACGAATCAGACGTGGTGGATGGGCTGTTCATCGTCACCCAGCCGCAGCTTGGCTTGGGTCGAGTGCGCAGCAGCGAGTAACGGCGCCTAAGATTAATCAAGGACTTTGGGAACATCCTCAATAAAATGAGAGTGGACGGCGCTCTGCGCCGTCCACTCTTGATTCAACCCCCAGTGCGAGAGATATAGGGGGATCATTTTCGCCTCAAAGCACCTGCCGGTGAAACTGATCCGAGATCGTCGCCTCGCTCTCCCAATCCGAATTTCGGTCCGAACCCATCAATTTCCGATCTTCTTACGGATCTGGTCGGCGGCCTCTTTCAAAGCGTCCGCAGCCGAGATAGTACCCCTGGCATATTTACTGACGGCGGGGTACAAAATATCCACCATCAAGGCATAGTCCGGCCCATAGATGTTGGCTGCGGGAACGTCCTTGGCGACGTCCAAGTAGACCGAGTTTACTGCCTGTCCGCCGAAGAACGGATCCGCCGCGGTGACCTGAGGGTTGTTCTCGTCGATCTTTAACCCTGGAGTCCATAACGAATTATCCATCAAAACATCCATCAAACGTAATGCGGAATCCTGCCGCCCATACATGAACTGGATGAATGTCCAGGCGGCTTCCTTTTGGTCACATGCCTCAGGTATAGCCAGAGAAATACCCCACGGCTCGATCGAGGCACGTGCCTGCCCTGCCGCCATCGCTGGAATGCGCGCCACGCCCCACAACCCACTGGTATTGGAGCGTTTCATCCACCCGCTAACTCCCGAGCCCCCAAGGAAACCGCTGATGGGCGGGTTTTTGTCAAACACCTTCTCATCCGGGCCTTGAACAATATAGGCGGACTTCCAGAATTTGCCTAACTCCTCCAGTGTGGCGATGTTCTGCGGGCTGTCCACTGTGAGCTTGCCATCCTGATCGGTATACCCCAGGCCCTGCTGCCAGAGGACCATCTGATACAAGGAATATGCGTCGTTACCAAGGCAGCTGCGCCCGGTCTTGTCTTTTATCGTCTTACACATCTCGAAAAAGCTGTCCCATGTCGCCGCGGCAGCTTCTACGTCTTCAGGCCGATCCGAAAGCCCGGCTTCCTTCAGGACATCGCGCCGGTAAAAGAACACCAGCGGTCCAAAAAACCCGGGCATCGCGTAAATCTTGCCGTCCTTCTGATTGACCTTCAGCATACTCGGGTAGAGCTGGTCCGTGTAAGGCGCTACCTTGCCGGTGATATCTGCCAGCATGCCCGACTCGATGAGCTCAGGCATTTGCTGTGTCTGAACCTCGACGACACACGCCCGTGTTAGCTCGGAGGGGGTGAGGTGATAAACATCTCCTACCTCTCCCAATTCATTAAGTTGGATACCTGGATATTTATTCTTGAAGTCATCGAGTAAACCTGCGTCAACTAACCACCCTCGGCCCATAATAGTGATACTCACCGCGAGATTCAAGGGTGGCGGTTGGGGCGGTAGTCGCGGTCTGTACAGCGTGGCGGTCTGAGTAGCCGTGGGCTGTTGCGGTTGGCGTGGCCGTCGGTGTCGGCGTTGCTTCGTAGCGGGCTCGAGCCTGGGTTGGCGCCTGAAGTCGAGAGCTGCCGTCGCCGTGCCGGAGCTGAGTTGGTGCCGCGCAGGCGGTCAGGATCATGGCTGCTGCAGTCAACGAGCAATGGGATACGGAACAATTGGTTAGACATGGTTTCTCCTTCTAATCTGAGTGAACTGTCATCGCGACCCGGCGTTTTCGGCGCTAATGCCAGGAAGACCAGGATGAATTTGAGGGGGTGGTATTCGTCAGGCGCGTCTGGTTGCTGCCATCCGCGTTCATCACGTAGAGTTCCTTGTTGCCGTCCCGGCTGGACCAGAAGATGATCTGCGTCCCATCCGGTGACCAGCGAGGATCCATATTATCGTCCATCAGCCCTGGACTGTCGGTCAGCTGGGTCTGCATTGCTGCCATCGGCGTTCATCACGTAGATTTCATAGCTGCCTTCGCCCAATAATGCGTTCCACATGAAGGTACTCCGGCCAGACGTGTAAACGATCTTCTTGCCGTCCGGCGACCAGTGCGGGAAAGTTTCCTCCCCGGAACCATCGGTCAGGCGGGTCGGGTGGCTGCCATCGGCGTTCATCACATAGATTTCAGGGTTTCCATTGTCGCGATCGGAGGTGAAGCCAATCTGCTTCCCGTCCCGCGACCAAACCGGGAAATAATCATCCGCTGCCGGGTTGTCCGTCAGGTTGGTCTGGCCGCTGCCGTCAGCGTTCATTACATAGATTTCGTGATTACCGTCGCGGTCAGACATGAAGACGATCTTTTTCCCATCCGGTGACCAGTCCGCGGTATCATCCTGTGCCGGGTTGTCCGTCAGATTGGTGGGGTGGCTGCCGTCCGCGTTCATCACGTAGATTTCATCGTTGCCGTCCTGGTCGCTCATAAAAAGGATCTTGCTCCCATCCGGCGACCACACAGGCTGCCAGTCACCTGCTGGGTTGACCGTCAGGTCCGTCAATCCGCTGCCGTCACCGTTCATGACGTAGATTTCCACGTTGCCATCCCGGTTGGTTTGTAAGGCAATGCGACCTGAGACTTTGCCCAACCCAACCCCGTTGGCGCTAGGAACAGCCGGCTTCATCAGGCCCTTGATCAGGAGCACGCGGGTGCCATTAGCTGCCATGTAGAAATCCATCAACCCCACTTTGGCTCCGTTGATGCCGAAATCATCGCCGTCGCCGCTGAGCATAAGCGGCTCACCCAGCAGATTTGTTACGAGTGCGGTCAAAGGTTCCATGCCCCAGAGTACCCGTTGGATAATACCCCTCGACAATATAGGCCCGCAGGGCATTGGGGTCGGCCAGGAGTGCGTCACGTTGATCTTTCGGCAACATCGCGAACGCCTTATCGGTTGGCGCGAATACCAGATGTGGCCCGCCAGTGGTGAGCAGATCCGTGAGGCCGGCAGTCTTGACTGCTGCCAGGAAGGTGGCATATGACGGGACACCACCAATCGTGGCAGCTTCGGTGGTTATTCCCTGCAAGAAGTCGATCGTATTCAAATCGCTCGTAGCTGCGCCTGAGTGCGTATCGTAGTTGGTCGTGGTGCCGAAAAAGCAGTCGAATGAATCGCCCTCACCCCAAATTGGTACCCGAGCCATTATTCTCAACAGTCTTACCGTTGATTTCAATGGTGAAATCTTTGAATCTCTCATGCTGGACCGAAGCCGTGAACTCGCCATAGGGAATATCCTTTTCTCCCTTACCATCGTGCAAGAAGCTGAGCGTAGTGGCGCCTTTGACATTGTTGATTGTGATATGGCTCGAAGTGTTCGAATTCGCCCCAGCTTTCTCGTATGCATCGGTTTCATCGATCAAGAGCGATTTGTGGGTTGGCTCTTCGGGCTGCCCCAATACAACCAATGTGTAGCGATGGCCCGCTTCGAGCGATAAGTCTTGCGGAGCGAGCAAGGCCTGGTTGATGCCTAACCCGCTGGGCACAACGGCCACACTAACGGTCCCCGGCGGGAGATATTCATATCGGCTTGCATCACCCGCCCCCACAGACATGGGTACATCTGCAGTCACGGGCACCTTGCCGTTTATATAGACATCCATGTCCGGCTCGTTGGGGACGCATTGGCTCACCCGCAGGCGAGCTTGTGTCGCGTCATTGGTTGCGAGCGAATTAACATCGACCGTTGGGGTATTGCTTACAGGCACGGCTGTGGGTGCAGCTGTTTGCACTGTAATAGCGGTCGGAGCTTCAGTGGCTGTTGCAATAGCCGTGGCCGTGGAAACAGGCGCTTTCGTAGCGACAGGAGCCTGGGTTGGCACAGCGACTTGGGTTGCCGGTGAGACCTGGGTCGCTGCCGGAGTTGGTGCCGCGCATGCGCTCAGAATCATGGCTGCTGCGGTCAAGAGCAATGCGATACGGAACAATTGGTTAGACATGGTTTCTCCTTCTTTACCTAATGGAATACAACCTGTTTGGCCCCGCGTAATGTGCGCCTACTTTGACTCCGGCTTCATCAGCTTCTCAACCCATAACACGCGGGTGCCGTTGGCTACCATGGCGCTGTCAACATACCCCATGGAACCGCCGTTGATCTTGAGGTTTCCTTCTTCGCCGGTGAGCACAAGCTCTATTGCCCAGCAGATTTGTGACGGTGCGGGCCGAAAACATCGTCTAGATCTTGCCCCAGGGTACCCCTGGGATAATAGCCCTCGACAATATAGGCGCGCAGGAAATCACCCAGGGCTTTAGGATCGGCCATCAGTGCTTCAAGCTGGTCTTTTGGCAGGCTCGCGAATGCTTTATCCGTTGGCGCGAACACTAGATGTGGCCCACCGTTGGTAAGCAGATCGGTGAGGCCGGCGTTCTTGACTGAGGTCAGGAAGGTGTCAAATGACGGTAGGTTGCCAAATACTCCGCCGCCGTTCTTGACGTGCTGGTCGCTAACACCCTGCAAGAAGTCGATCGCATTCAAACTGCTCGTACTCTCGCTGGACCAACCATCGGTATAAGTACTGGTAGGACCTTTATACCAACCGTAAAAACAGTCGAGCAGATCTAACCCCGGCCAGGTGAACCCGGCGCCATTTCTATCAACATGTTCACCCACGTTGACATTAAATGACGTGAATTTCCCTGCAGGTTGGGCAGAAGCGCCAAACTCGCCATATTGAACATCCTTTTCTCCCACACCATCAAACAAAAAGCTTATGGTACTGGCGCCTTTGACATTGTTGATCGTGATATGGCCGCTGCTGTTCGGCGATGCGCCGGCTTTCTGGTACGCCTCTGTCTCATCGATCACCAGTGCCTTGTGGCTTGGATCATTCATGTCCCCCAATACCACCACTGTGTAGCGATGACCTGCTTCAAGTGTCACGTCTAGCGGGGCGGGGAACGGATTGTCGATGCCCATACCGGACGGTACAATTGCCATGCTAACGGCCCCCGGTGCGAGATATTCGTAGCGGCTCACAGCCCCGGGTGGCAAAATGGTCAGAGGCACACCCACGGTCACGGGCACTTTGCCGTTTATATAGACATCGGTTGCCAAACCATCGGTCCCCTTTTTTTCTTTACTTCCCCAAACGCACTGGCTCACCCGCAGCCGGGCTTCTGTCAGGTCATTGGGTCTGTTCGGGTCGATTGCCATCGTTGGGACGCTGGTCGAGGTCGCCGGCACGGCAGTTGCCTGGGGTGACGGTGCGGCAGTTGGCATGACCGTCGTGGGGGTGAGCGTTGGGATTGGAGTTGCCGAAGAGACCTGGGTTGGCTCAGGGACTTGGGTTGCTGGCGAGACCTGGGTCGCTGCCGGAGTTGGTGCAGCGCATGCGGTCAGAATCATGGCTGCTGCAGTCAAGAGCACTGGGATACGGAACAATTGGTTAGACATGGTTTCTCCTTCTTTTCTTGACCTTAGATCCTAAGGGTCTTACCCTGGGCTTGAGACCCTTAGGATCTGGTCCAGTCCTTCCTGAGTCAATTGTCAGGACAAGTTATCGTCAGCCCATCATGGTGTGATGGTAATAGCTATCTGTTACATTATCGATGAAGGTTCCTGAGTACATGATTTTCGGGAAATGCTGACCCTGATCATCCGTACAGATTTGCGTCCCGTCGGTGACCGGATGTCTTAACGTGTCAAAAAACCACATATTGTAGGTTCCTGGAGCTAACTTCCCAACATTTATGTCAAAGAACGCTCTATAAAACGGCCCGGTTGGACAATAGTAACCTAATTCTTCGCTTGAACGGGTATCTATTGGCGACCAGAGCTTGGCTGCATCTTTCGGGTTTACACTAAATTTGACATTGTCTCCACAGAAAGCAGCATCGATCGAAGTGGCCTTGACAAATTCTTTAATCAGGCCTGGTGAGACCGCCAGCCAACCATACCCCACGGTATACGAGTCACAATCGGAATTAGAAAATGTTTGAACATCCTCATAGGCTAAGATGAGACAAACATTTCCCGTTTGTGCAGACCCTCTCTGGAAAAACCCAAAGACCAGGCCCAGGCAGAGAACGGCGGTGAGCAACACTCTTTTCACAGACATACCTTATTCCTCCTATCCTAAAAAAACCCAATTATAAGTAACCAATCTAAAGCACCTGGATGAGTTGTTTACGGTCCACCTCCTTTTTATTTCCATCAGCTAAGACATCGTAGCACCTCGCCCAGAAAAATATCTGACATTTCCCGCCAAATAGATAATTCCGGTAAACTCTCTCCTATAATTACGGGTTGTGTGTTATATTAAATAAGAATTACAGCTTGGTTCAGCGGGGTCACTTTAGAGGAAAATGTCCGTTCAATCTTTATCTCCCGAATCGTTCCAAACCTTTGGCGACCTGCTTAAATTTCTGCGCCGGCGGGAACGCCTGACCCAGCTCGAGCTCTCCATCAGCGTTGGCTACAGCGAAGCGCAGATCGGCCGGCTCGAACAAAACCAGCGCAAGCCCGATCTCACCGCGGTCAAGGCATTATTCATTCCTGCTTTACACCTTGAAGATGAGCCCGATCTCAGCCTCCGTCTCTTGGAATTAGCTCGTTCCGCGCGGCAGGAGGATGCGCCTGCGCCAGGCTTTCCGCCCTATAAAGGACTGTTGTTTTTTGACGTGGCAGATGCAGAACTTTTCTTCGGCCGCGAAGCCCTCACCGCGCATCTCGTGGAGCGAGTTACGGATCTCTCCGTGGATGCCTCCTCCCGCTTCCTGGCGGTGGTCGGCGCATCCGGCAGCGGCAAATCCTCGCTGGTGCGCGCCGGGTTGGCGGTCGCCCTGCAGCGCCTCGGCTGGGAAACCCACATCTTCACGCCGACTGCGGACCCGCTGAAAATCCTGGCGGCGAGTTACAGCTCGTCTGGCGCAAAAAACGGCCAGAACCACCTGGTTTTGGTGGATCAATTCGAAGAAACCTTCACCCTGTGCCGGGACGAAAATGAGCGCTTAGAATTTATTGAAAGATTGATTTCCATCTCTCGCGATAAACCGGCGAATACAACCGTAGTGATCGCCCTGCGGGCAGATTTTTATTCGCACTGCGCCCAGTACCCGCTTTTGCGCGCGGCCGTCGCCGCCGAGCAGGAATATATCGGCCAGATGACGCAAGCCGAGCTGCGCCGCGCCATCGAAGAGCCTGCCAGACGCGGCGGCTGGGAATTTGAGCCCGGTCTGGTGGACATTTTATTAAACGATATCGGCGCGGATGGGATGGGACAGCCGGAGCCCGGCGCGCTGCCCTTGCTTTCCCACGCCCTGCTGGCCACCTGGGAGCGCCGCCGCGGGCGGACTTTTACGGTCTATGGCTATCACGCTTCGGGCGGGGTGCGCGGCGCCATTGCCGAGACGGCAGAGAGCGTCTTCACCGACCAGCTCAATCAAGCCCAGCAAGAGCTTGCGCATGACATCTTTTTGCGCCTGACAGAGCTGGGCGAAGGCACCGAAGATACCCGCCGGCGGGCGACCTTGAATGAGCTGGCGCATCAATCCGAAGAAGCCCTCCAGTTGCGTACGGTGCTGGACACGCTGGCTGAAGCAAGATTGATCACATTGAACGAGGACACCGCCGAGGTCGCGCACGAGGCGTTGATCCGCGAATGGCAGCGGCTCCACGAATGGCTGTCGCAGGACCGCGAGGGCTTGCTGCTGCACCGCCACCTGACCGATGCGGCGCTCGAATGGGAAAGGCGCGGGCGGATCCTGCCGAGCTGTATCGCGGGGCGCGCCTGGCGCAAACGAGCGAGTGGGCTGCGGCCAATGAAGCACGACTGAACGCGCTGGAACGCGGCTTTCTCGCCGCCTCCATCGAGCAGGAACAGCACGACGCATTGGAGCGCGAGGCGCAGCGCCAGCGCGAGCTCGAGGCGGCTCAGAAGCTGGCTGAGGCGGAGCGACTTCGGGCCATAGAGCAGGGCCGCGCCGCGCAGCGGCTGCGCCGGCGTGCGCTTTATTTGAGCCTGGCGGTGGTGGTTGCGCTTGGCATGGCCCTGGCAGCCGTCGCCTTTGGCCGGCAGGCCAGCCGAAATGCCAGCCTGGCTGGTCAGAACTTGAGCGCAGCCCAATCCGCCGGCACGCAGGCTGTCGCCCAGCGATCCACGGCAGAGTCTGCCAACCTCCTGTCTCAGGCGCAAAAAGCCACGGCTGAGGCTGCCAGAGCCCAGGCCGTCGGCGAGACAAACCTGCGCGCCACCTCGGAAGCCGTAAGCGCGCAAGAGGCCGCCATCGCTGAATTGCGCGCCCTGTCTGCGGAAGCGATTAACAAAATGCCGGTGGACATGCAGCTCAGCCTGTTGCTGGCCTTGCAGGCCGTCAAAACCAGCAACACCCGCGAGGCGCAAAATGCTCTGCACCAGGTTTTCCAGGCCTCTCGCCTGCGCGCCGTGGTGCCTGGGAACTGGCAGCCCAACGACGCCTCCAATCCCGGCTATGATGGAGTGGCAGCGGTCAGCCCGCTTGGCGACCGTTTCGCTGTTTTTTACGGTCGTAGGGCGTTGGTCAATATCTGGAAGATGGGGGATAGTTGGGCTGAAATTGGCCCGTCGCCGCTGATCACCATAACCAACCCCATCGCCCCTTTTCCAGATTTCACTTATGGGGATGTCATCGCCTTCAGCCCGGATGGCAGCCTGCTGGCGGCGGTCGGGATCAACAATATTGCCAAAATATGGGATGCTCGCACGGGCAATCTGCTGCATACCCTGGCAGGACATACCGACCTCGTAAATGGCGTCTTTTTCAGCCCGGATGGCCAGTGGCTGGCGACGACCAGCTATGATCACACCGTCAAGATTTGGGATACGAAAACCGGCCAGCCGCAGGCTACGCTAACAGATTTTACCGATTTAACCTATGCCGCTACATTCAGCCCGGATGGGAATACCCTGGTGACGGGCAGTGGTGACCAATCCGTTATCTTCTGGGATGTGCGCGGGCTGGCGGCAGGCAGCCAGCCCCGGGCGTTTTTCACGCTTCCCTTTGTTGGAAAAGGAACGCCAGGCGCCATCTCCTTCAGCCCGGATGGAAAGCGCCTGGCGATCGGAGTCGATAACACCGGCTGGGTTTATGAGATCGATTTTTCCCAGGCGGTTCCGGCCAGGTTTCTGTATAATCTGATCGGCCATCAAGGGAATATTAACTCGATTGTTTTTAGCCCGGATGGGAAAAGGCTGGTCACCGCAGCCGGCAATAATACGCCCGGCAATAATCGGGCCAAAATCTGGGATGCAGACACCGGCCTGGAACAGTACACCCTGGCTGGCGAAACGAACTACGCGGCTTTCAGCCCGGATGGGAACCGCCTGTTAACTTCTTCAGGTGGTGTTCAGATCTGGGATGTCTCTCCCAGCGGCAACCAGGAGCTGTTTAACCTGCCCGGCTTTAATATGTTTTATTTCAGTCCGGATGGGAAGCGCTGGCTGAGTGTAGACAATGAGCGAGGGTTTGCCCAATTTTGGGAATCTTCTCCTCCGGCCCCGTGGCGAAGAGCAGTTTTACGTTCGATCCAGGCGGCCCAAATTCACCCGATCGAGCTGCACCAGATCCTGACCTTAAACGGCTGGTCACAGTGGGGGCCAGGCCTGGTGAGGATAACATGGCGCGGGTGTGGGATACCGCTTCGGGCCAGGAAATCTTTCATTTTTCTCTGTCCCAAATTTTTCCGGTTGCTGCAGGCGGGCAGCTCGACGATATCGCTATCAGCCCAGATGGAACAAAGTTGGCCATATCTTCAAGCTCCTACAAACCAAAATCGGCAATATGGGATCTGGCCACAGGCCACCTCTTACAAGTTCTGGATGAGTATTCAGAATGGTGGGATATCTGGTCTGATGATTTCAGCCCGGATGGGACGCGCCTGGCCACAGGCCTGGGTGATGGCAAGGCGAGCATCTACGATGTGACAGGCACTCAGCGAAAGTTGCTGTTTACTTTAATTGCCAGCGACCGGGGATTGAGTATCAGGTCGGTTGACTTCAACCAGGATGGGACGCGCCTGGTCACGGGAAGTGTGGATGGGAAAGTGATGGTCTGGGATCCTGCCACTGGCCTCACGGTTGGACCCCAGATGAAGCTGCCGTGTGTTGTGGTCGATGTAAAATTTAACCTGGATGGCACCCGGATCGCGGCTGGCTGTGAAGATTCGACGGCGCATGTTATGGATGTCTCTACCGGGCAGGAAATGTTCGTCCTGCCTGGCTTTTATGCTGATTTCAGCCCGGACGGCAAGTATCTGATTACTGATAGTACGGATGGGATAACCCACGGATTCTACCTGGATAGCAGCGACCTGATCGCCCTGGCCCAGCAGCGCCTGCTCCGCGGGTGGACCCCTGATGAATGCCAGAAATACCTGCATACGCAGACCTGCCCGCCTGCGTCGTAGGAATGTCTTCTAGATTCTATTGGAATTCTTGTCAACCGGCGCAAACCTGCGGCGCATTGCCCCTCATTCACCATTAATACCAGAACAGAGTCATGGACAGAATGGATTTCTTACGTAACCCTGCGGTTTGTACACATAGGTGATCTGTTGCCAGGAGGAGGGACCATTATTCATAAAGAACTGACCTTGAGTCTCAACCAGCAGACCATCTACATTCATGGGATAACTGCCGCTGCTGGAAACGTGGAACCTGGTGCTGAAGATCGCTGGCTCGCGTTGGACGAGTGAGTACGTCCCGCTGGCAAGCGCAGAATTTGCGTTATAAAAAGTGTAAGTTCCATTCTGCCTGAATACAAAAGCTGCGGTGTGACAATTGAGGCCGGCGTCATAATAATAACCTTCCCAATAGCCCAGGTTAGCCGGAGGAACGCTCAACAGGTCCTGAATAGTCCGATCGGGAATGTGGACAGCATAGGATCCGCTGCCGGGTTGGGTAAAACTTCCCGTAAAGGTGTACATCGAGAAGCGCTGCCCCCAATCGTCCCAGAAGCCGGTGATCGCCGTCCAGCTATGCTGACCGGTGGGTACCCCATCCAGCTCATAGTAAGCTCCAGGCAGGATTGCCAGCGGCCGAACCGGGAATTGTTCCCAGCCATCCACTAGCAGAGAGATGACCGGGTACGAACTCTCGTTATAGAAATAGGTAATACCGCTGGCTGGGGGCGCAGGCAGGTTCGCAGTGGCAGTGCAGAAAGTGCTGCTTTCATAAACGATCCATGGTTGGGTTTTCGGTCGAAAACGTAGGGTTTAATTTTTAGGGTTATGCTGCCCGGGCTTTGATTGATAAATGTGATTTTGGTCCCATTCTCAATCATTGATATAGCTTGGAGCAGGTATTGCTCCCCACATATAGATTAAACCCGGCATGGTAATTGAATGGGTTATTCCAAACGAAGGTTGCCGAGCTGGAGGTGACCTCCAGAGCCTGGCAGGTAAAAGCGCCATGGGTAGGAGAAGGCGAGATGGTTGGTTCTTGCGCCGTAGTTCCTGCGCCGCTGGTCCAGGCTGAATTAATGCCGGCTCCATTCGCACGGACCTGATAGGTATAGGTCGTCTGGTTCCCCAGGTAAATATAGCCGTATGGCGCACTCTGGCTTATGCCAGGGTCGAAGCAGTAAGTGAAATTCGGCTTGGTATTGCATATCGTATCTACCGTGCTATCTGGATTGATCCGCTGGACCTCGAAACCTAACTCGTCGCTGGAGTTGTCCGTCCAGTAAATATCCATCCGAGTTAAGCCATTCGGCGTGACAGTACACCCCACTGGGTGCCGGGTAACCCGATTGGGCTGGGGGCGGACGGTCCCTTTGAGCGTGATGGGTAGGAACACATGTATCGGGATCAGGATCAGGGAAAGGTTATCCGCAAAACCGGTGCGCCAGACTGAGCCGCTCATGTGCCCGGCTTGCAAGGCGAGATTGATATCTTGGGTCCCGGCGGGGATGAACCCGGTTTTTTCCCGGTAAATAAGCCCGGTTTTATTCTGCCTGTCTGCCGGCCAACATCGCCGACGATGTCATCCCCTACAAAAGAACCATTGTCCCTTTCAAAGAACATATGCAGTTGGGCAGTGTCCGCCATAAACGTGTCACCGCCGAAATACCCTGAAAGGATATAGCGCACTTTACCGCTGTTGACTGCCGCCTGGATAGGAGCCAGGGAAATGCGATTGTTCAGCCAGAGGTTGGTCCCATTCACGTGGTTAGTGGTGGTACCCATATAGAAGAAAGAGTTGCCGCGCTGCACTGGCCCAACATCGTAGGGGCTCGGAAAATTACACATCCCTCCACAGCTGGACCCATAGGGAAGGATCTGCGTGAAACCCTCGTTATCATGCCAGTAGCTAGAATAGGCAACCTCCGCATCACCATCTGGCACCAGGTTGGTGTTGAAAAGCGCGGATAGGGTTGTATCGGGAGCGACCACTGCACCTGGGGACTGTGAAACCGGGGGAGCAATCGTCGCTTGCACAGGCGCCAGAGGCATGAGGAAAACCATCCCGATTATGAAGAATTTCACAAATTTAAATTTAAATGTTTTCATATCATTTTTCCTTGTAAACGCAAGCGTCAAAATTGCTTACAACAAGATGATATAGTTAAATTAACAGTAAAAAAGGGTGAAGTGCTGGATAGCAGTGCCCCACCGGCGTGTGTGGGATGGCTGGATAGAATTATTATAACGCTTTTAGGATAAAATCAGTCCAACCTGATTTGTAAGTTGTAATTCGGGTAGTATTAATCGAACGCAGTATGCTGACAAAGCGATAATAAAATATCTTTCGGCCAATCATATAGGAAACGATTCTGCCTGGCAGAAATTTACTTGCCAGGTATTTATTTCCAGTCCATCTGTACATAAAACGAATATATTGTACGGTTAGCACCCCCAGCTATTCAGCGCGCCTCAGCGGTTAATCAGCGGCAGGAATATACTCCGAAATTGAGATTCGAACGCCCCGATATCACACCTGCCGCCTTGCGGTCGAGTGACGCCGCGCTGATCAGCTCGCGGCGCAGGTGAAGCCGCCCCCGCCAGGCGTCACGGATTGCCCGCGTCGATCGCAGGACTGCCGAGGTAAAAGCGCATGAGTTTGGGTTGGACCGCCATTATTCGCCAGCGCGCCGAGTAGTGGATTGATGGGGCTGGCTCCGCTGCCGACTTTATCACCGTTGACGCCATTGGCGAAACCGCTGCAACCATCGTTTTTTCCAATCAGGTTGAAGCCTTGTGACGAAAACGCTCCCGAGCAGTCAGGGTTTATTGATCCCTCCGCCCGCGTTGCCAGGCGTATCCAGGTTTCCGGCGATGATCGAATTCTGCACCTGGGCGGTGCCAGCGGCTCTGAATATCCCTCCGCCATCTCCATTGCCATCATTGTCACTATCCGCCAGGTTGTTGGTGATCGTCACATTGTTCAGATTCGCCGTGGTGGGGGTTTGGACGGTATCGGTAATAACGATACCCCCGCCGTTATTCTTGGCGCTGTTGCCGCTTATGGTCACATTCCTTAATGTAACCGGTCCATCTAAAATATAGACCGCGCCGCCATCGAAGGCTGAGCTGTTGTTGAAGAGGGTGCTTTCGGTGATGATTAAAGGCTCCGCCAGTACTTTGGAAGTAAACCGCGCCGCCGAGAGACGATGCGCCAGGCGCTTTGTTGTTCGAGAATGTCGAATTGAATATATTCGTCGAACCGAAAGCAGCGATCGCGCCGCCCCCAAAGCTTGAAGAATTGTTATCGAAAACGCAATTGCCAACAGTCAGATTGGCTAAAGAATTTTCTATGGCTCCGCCTAACGGGGCAGAATTGCCCGAGAAGGTGCTGTTTATAATACTCGTCCCACTGGTGGTTGCTATCGCACCGCCTCCATTTACCGCCGAATTGTTGTTGAACACGGAATCGGATCACGGATAAGGAGCCACTCCCGTTAAAAATTGCGCCGCCATCACCGCCAATCCCGGCGATGTTGCCGCTGAAGTTGGAATTGACCACGCTGAGCGTCCCTTTCGCTTCGTATATAGCGCCTCCAGAAATCGCACGATTGTTAGAAAAAAAGACGTTGGTCAGGGTCAGGTTCCCATCTGACATGGAGATCGCTCCTCCAAATGAACTACCTGACACATTTCCGTTAGCGATCTTCAAGTTTGACATATTCACGGTTACGGCGTCAAGATTGAACACCCGAAATGCATTCGCCCCGCTGATGGTCGTCCCACTCGCCATTGATGGTCAGGTTTTCAGTCACGGTCGGCAAAGCGCTGGTCAGCGTAATCGTGCAAGGGACCAGGTTGCACTGGAGACCTAAACTGAATGCCAATGGTGTCCAGGCCGGCAGTTCCAGCCGGGCAGTCGCCTATCGCCGTGTTGATGTTCGCCGCCGTGATGGCATCCCGCAACCGGCATTTACCCGGATCCGCCGTATCAAGCTTGCTGGTAACCGTAATCGTCGCCGTGGGCGCTGAAGAAACAGAGATAACTGTGTACGAGCTCAAAATCAGAATCGAAACGAAAACGATCATAAGATTGCGAGTCATGAGGATGCTCCTCTCGCTTATTCAGCCAATAACAGTTGGATAGATTGCGCTACCTGATATTGGTATTCCCCCAGGTGCTTCAAAGATGTTCGGCGATCCATCCTGTGATCCTATCGTGGCTTTCCTATCCCAGCCGGCTATTCAAGGTGGTTCACAATTTTGGGCGAAAAAAGCGGAGCTTCTCACGCCCAAAATTGGGACATCCCTGATTTTCAGAAAGACCGGAAGGGAACACCTACCTCTTGATAATTGGCAGGAAGACGCGCACTTCAACCAACTCGTCATAGCCGATATCGAAGCCATCGTTCTGCGGCCGGAGCCTGCCCGTCAATATCAATCGCTACACCGGCATCCAACCCGGCATCGATGGCGGGGCTGCCCAACCTGAGATGGTAGTTGTCGGCGGACGGATCCTCGAATAGTGGGTCGCCATTCACATGATGTGTGCCGCTGGTGATCGCACCGAAAGTTGGGCTGGTATTGCCGTAGAACAGGTTGTAATCCTCCACCACGCTGCCGCCCTGGCGGTACAGGCCGATGGCATGGTTGGTGATGATGGTGTCCTGTACGGTTACACTGCCTCCGGTGATGCGAACCGCATCCCCCGTCCCGAGGGTTGGCTCGGCGATGGTGCAGAACAGGACCTGGTCCGCCTTGCTGGGAGCCAGGTAGAGATCCATGCCGGTTGTATTGGAAGCCAGATTGCGGGTGAACAACGAATTGACGATGCGCCCACCGCCGCCGTACTGGTAAATGCCTCCGCCGCTAGTGGCGAAGTTGCTGATAAAGAGCGTCCGGCTTATCCCCAGCGTGCCGGTGATTACAGTCAGCGCGCCGCCATTCGCACTGCTCTGGTTGCCCGAAAAGGATACCTGATCCAATGTGGCGCCATTTTTCGCATATGCTGCACCGCCGTCGCCGCTCACCGCAGTGTTGTCGTTGAAATCTGAACGATACAGATACAGGCTCTGACCTGCGCTCAAAGCACCGCCTGTCGAGGTATTGGCCGTGTTGCCAGTGAACTGGCTGTTGTCGGCCCTGATAGTTCCGCTCGCGGCAATCGCACCCCCGCCATAGCCTGATGTGCCGTCGCCGTTCGCGGTGTTGCTCAGGAATTGGGTGCTGCTGATATTCACTGTGGCGCCGGAAGAGATCCCGCCGCCGTTGAGCTGCGATTGGTTGTTTTGGACCAGGCTGTTGGTAATATGAGTGTCGCCGGTCTGCATCCCGCCGCCGTAGGCTCCGGCTGTATTGCCGCGATACACCGCATTGTTGATCGTGGTCGCGTTGGATACAGTGGCTCCACCGTTCGCTTGAGCCGTGTTGCTGATAAACTGAGTGCCGGTGATGGTCAGCGAGGGTCCGCCATTGTATATCGCGCCGCCCCATCCGGTGGTCGCAGCATTGTTTCGCTCGAAGCGTCCGCCAACAACCTTCAGAGTCCCGAATTGCACCGCTGCTCCCCCACCGGCATACGCGGAGCTATTTTCAATGAAATCGGTATCGGTGAGGACGGTGTTCTGGCTGGCGTACAGTCCTCCCCCCCAGTTATTCTGGCTGTGGTTGCCCGATAAACTTACTGCCGGTGACCCAGGCGCTGTTATAGGAGAGAAAACCTCCGCCCAGGTTCTTGGCGGTATTGCTGATGTATTGTACGTTGGTGAGCGTGACATTCCCACCTGCGCCCGATCCGCCGCCGCTGCCGGTCAGGGTCTGGTTCTTGAAGAAGGTTGTGTTCGTGAGGGTGATGGCATTTCCGGTATCGATCCCGCCGCTGTTGCCTGCGGCGATGACCGTGTTATATGCAATGTAGGCGTCCGAGACGCTGGCGCTGGCCGGCGTCCAGGCGCCCCCGCCGTTTCCCGACGTGGATGTGTTGCTGATTACCTGGGTGCCGGTGAGGCTGAAGTTGCCGTCGCTATATAATCCCCCACCGCCTGCTGCGCTGTTATTCTGGTAAGTCCCACCGTTAACCACGATCTTGTAAGAGCCGGCATAGCCTGCATAAGCTCCGCCGCCGCGGTAGCTGGAGTGGTTGTTGCTAAAATTAACTGAGTTCAGGTTTGCATCAAACCACATGAACAGACCACCGCCTCCGCCGTCATTCGCCGCGTTGTTCGTGAACTGTACGTTGGTCAGGGCGCTGGGGCTGGAATTGGCAAAATAGGCGATGTATGCCCCGCCGCCCCAGTCTGAGCTGCTGTTGTCGGTAAACTGGGTGCCGGTAATGTTAGTCAAGCCGAAGGACATCAACCCGCCGCCGCCGCCGTAACCTTTGGATCTGGTGGTCTGGTTATTGGTGAACTGCCCGCCGGTCAGGGTCAGCGCGCCTGACACGTACAGGCCGCCGCCGTCATAACCGTTATGGACAGCGTTACCATTGAAGTCCAGATTAGTCCCGACTAAGCCCGCACTAACCAGCATCCCGCCGCCATATCCGTTGGTAATCACCGTATTGGATTGGATGGTACAGTTGGAGGCATAGACATTGCCGGCGGCATACATCCCGCCGCCGCTGCCATTGGTGGCGGCATTGTTGTTCAGAGTCACATTGGATAATGTAATGGGTGAGCTGGCGTAGATGCCCCCGCCAGAAGCTGCGAAATTGGCAATGACATTTACATTTTGGATCAAAGGCTGCGCGCCCGCCGCCAGGAAAATACCCCCACCAGTGGCAGGCGCCCGCATTTCCGCCCTGGATAGACAGGTTCGAAATCTGGGTGGATGAATTCATCGACCGCAGTCACAATGAGCACGCGCTGGGCGGGTGAAGCCTGTAGAATCGTGCTGCCCACCCCGGCGCCAATCAAACTGACTGCTTTGTTCAAGGTGATGCTTTCAATATATAACCCAGACTGAATATTGATCGTATCACCGTCAGCCGAGCCATTGATACAGTTTTGCAGCGTGGTATTGCACGGCGCTGCCCCGGGAAATGTGCGGGCTGTTGCTGAAGCGGCAGCAACCACCGACCGAGCAGGCTGCAAGTAGCCACAGCAAAGCCATTGCCAGCAGCAAGCCCAGCCCGCTTGCACCGATCAGCGAGAGGCTGCGTTGCGCTTTAAGATAACCTGAACCGGAATTCAATAACATACTTTGAAGGCGAGCTAATTCAGGCATATCCACCCTCTTCGTCTTTGAGACATGCTAACAGAATCCGAAATATAGAGTATGTTTATAAACCAATATGATCTTATTAGTATTATAACATGCCGTTCCCTTGAGGAGCGGCTAAGATAGTGGATCGTTGATTTTGGTGCTCACCTGCTGATCAATCACCCAATCATTGGTGCTGAGTTGAAAGTTGCCGGCGGAGTAATCCCCTCCAGAAATCGAAGTCTGGCTGTCGATGCGAATGCCGATCAACACGAATTTGTCTTACCCTCCGAATATTTTAGTTGCCTTGTTTATTGATTATGTATGTCCCGAAACGATTTAGAGCTGTGCTGCGATCCAGCCCGTGATGATATCCAGGCTTTCCGGATCCAGCACGCTATCCTCGGCATTATAGGTAGTGATTGCCTGCGCAGCCGTCAGCTGAGAGCGGTCGAGAGGCTCGAATTTGAGCACGTGGTTGGCGTTCTCCGGGTAGGCGGTGGTCAGATTGGCATGCGTCTGCTTTAATAACTCGAAAATTACACCATCAGCCTGCCAATCGACCTGGAGATCCTTCTTACCGATGACGATCAAAGTGGGCGCGGACGACCGTGGCGAACAGTGCCGCCGGATCAGCCAGCCATAACTCGCGCGCAAAAGGCTGGTTCATTGGATTCGTAATGCCCAGTAGTGTCAGACGCAGCCATTCGGGTAAGTTTTCATCTACTTTTACCTCTCGACCAGCCGTAAAATCAAGCATAACTGCGTCATAAGCTGCCAGCCATTTTTCGCCATCCGGCATGGCTTTCAGCTGTCCTTCGATCTGCCAGCGAGCCACTACCCCCACCGGGCGGGCTGGAGGCGCGGTCAGGACGAGTCCCGCAAATGCGGGGTCAGGCGCCTGGGTCTGGTAGTTCAAGGCGTGGATGGCGCCTTCGCTGTTCGTAAGGACGAAGATGCGCTCAGAATCCACGTCGGGGTTGTCAGCCAGCAGCCTCACCCCGCCTGCCAGCTCTTCCAGGTGGCTCTGCATGCTGAACTTGCCTGCCATCCGCTGTGCATTTTCCGGACCCTGGGCGCCAGAAGCTGCCTTATCGTAGCGCAGGGTTATGTAACCCAGGTCGGTCAAGGCTCGGGCAAGCAGCGCTGCGCTGCCATTGGTCCCAGGCAGCAGGGGCGTGGTCCAATTGCGGTCGGTGGGACCGCTTCCGGCAACCATGATGACTGCTGGGAAGGGACCGCTTCCCGCGGGGCGGGTCTCCGAGGCATGTATTTCGATACCGGCAAGCTGCCAGGTAACTGGTCTTATCAATAGAGATATTTCGGGTCATACTGAAGCCATCTCCCATCAATGCGCAGGATCTGTTTCTCTAATGAGGCGATATGCCGAATAAAGCCAGGATTTGTGATATCCCGTAGACCCCACCGGCGAGCAATATTCCCAGTGCGATAAAGCTGAGGACATAGACAATGATCAGCATGACCGGCAGGATGAGAGAGCGCCAGCCGTGCAGCTCATGCGCTACGGATGCACCGATCCACACAGCCAACAGGTGTAGGATGAACGCCAGGCTGCGCGCGACCGTCGCCAGGGGAGGAATGAAGGCCAATAGCCCCACCAGGTCGAGCATCCCTGCAAAACCAATCACACGCAGCGTGCTGGTGTAGGTGCCTTTACCGCCCAGGGCTCGTCCCGCAATCTGGACGCCCAGGATCGTGACGAACAATGCCAGCAAGTTCACTGTTGGAGCCTGCCAGCGAAAGGGTTGGACTGCGAAATAGCTCGTGACGAGCGCGCCCACGATGGCGATCAAGATCGCCGGACCCGTCATGTATGCGTCTCGGGCGATCTCACGAAAAGCGTCTCTGTTGAAAAACAGCACCCGGATTGCCAACCCCAGCCAGATCCTCACCCGCTTCAAGCCCCCCCACAATGTGGAAAGCCTCCAGGGTTCAACTACCTCCTTGACCGGGCGAGGTTTCACCGGCGGCGGGTGAGCAATCCCCGGCGGGCATTCAGGATGGTGAATACGTCCGCCGAGTTTTTCGTCTCCGGGACCTCATAATAATCCGGGTGGAACAGGAAGGCGTCCGTCTGCTCCCCGCCCATGCCGCCGTGGTTGCCGATCAATTCTTCCATGGCGGCGACTGTCCCGTCCGGAAAGACCGTGCTGTTGACGATCAGGTCCCCGGCATGGGGGAAGTCCGCGATCCGGCGCACCTGCTGAGCACGGAATTCCGGGTCGCCGTAGGCGAGCAGCGGGTCTTTGCCGGTTACGGCGCCGGTGTGCAGGTTGCGCATACCGCCCTTTCCCAGGACGATGGGCACCAGGTCATCGTCGTAGCTGACCACGAAGCCGACGCCCTCCTGCTGGACGATGGTTTCCACCAGTCCGGGGTAAGCTGCGTCCATCTCGCTGCGTCGAATTTTGCGCGGGTACAGGTCGAAGTACACCTGGGCGATGTTCCCGCTGCCGGCAACAGTCACCGAGGCCGCCTTGGCTGCTTCCTCGGCTGCAGCGGTTGTGGCTGCATCAGTCGTGCTTACTGCTGCAGCAGGCGTGCTTACTGCTGCCGTGGAACCAGTGGTCTCTTCCTGGCGGATCTCGACCCCGCGGTTGATCATTTTAGAGGTCTGCTTGACCACGGGGGCCCCGATGCGCCCGGTCACGCCTTGCTGCTGCATGTTATCCAGCTCGCCGCTCATTGCCAGCATGGCAATCGAGCCGTCATCCCCGCCGGTGCTGTGCATCGCCTGGGTGCCTTCGGGCATGTGCTCGACGATGAACGTCTTCAAGTCGCGACCGTAGCGCTGTAAGAAAGTGGCACCAAAGGATTGCCCGTGGTCCGATAAGATCACCAGCTCGTACGGGCGGCCTGCCTTGCGCTGGATGATATCGCGGAGGTGATATACCACCCGGTCGAAGTTGCGCAGGGTCTTGAAGGCATGCTCCGACCAGGGTCCTGAGTGATGGGCGACCTCGTCGTAGCCAGGCCAGGTCAGGTAGATCGATGGGCTGCCGCGGATGATGTCCAGGGTTGCCAGGTAAGCGGAGATATCGCGCATGAAGACCGTAGTCGCCGCCCGCATGAATGGGTAACCCTTATGCAAGCGGTTCAAGCGGGGCTGTACGTCCCGGCGCACATCCCGCCAGTATTCGAATACTTCTCGGATCGCATCTCCGAAGAGCAGCGCCAGGGTGCGCGTGAAGAAATAGGGATTGAGCATTAACAGTGAAATATCCCTCGCCCGGCGCTTCTTCTCATCATCAGTGCCGGTGCGTATGTTAGCCAGAGTGAGCAGAGATTTCTCTGCGTCGCCGTCCATCATATTATTGATCGATGAGCCGCCGCGCATCAGCCCAGTGCCGTTCGCGTAGCGGTTGTTGATCTCTGCGGCATCTTTAGACGAAACATACAGCTTATTCTGTTCCTTATCGAACCAGCGGAACGAAGGTATGTCGTAATTATCGCCGAACATGATCCCGCTCTGGCAGGCGGAGGTCTGTGAAGGCAATCCGCAATCCACCCGGGAGAGCTGGTAGCCTTCCTCATCCATCATCTCTTTGAGCGTGGGCATGTAGCCATCCTGTAAGGCTTTCGTGATGTGGTGGAAGCTCAGCCCATCGATCTCCAGCATAACCAGGCCCTGTCCGGGCGAGTCTGAGGTGCTGAATTTCTGCCGGGTGGCGAGCCGCTCGACCAGCCCCTGGTAGAAGGAATCATCGTCGTCGATGGTGATTACACCGGTGATAATCGTGTTGATCGCGGCGAGGATCACCCCGCCGATAAATGCAGGCAGGAAGCCGCTCACCTGAAACTCCGGAAGTATATATGCGGTAAGCAGCAGTGTAATTGCATTCACGAGAAATCCGATGCCAAAGACCACGAAGAATCCCAAAGGAAGGGAGAGCAGCAGGATGATCGGGCGCAGCAGCAAGTTGACCAGCCCCAGGACCAGGGCGGCTGCCGCGCTGATGACCAAATTCTCGCCAGTATTTGCGCCACCGAGAGTGATCCCGGGGATGATCAAAGCGGTTATAAAAATTGAGAGCGTATCTACGATCCATACTACCAGCAAGTCGGACGAGGAATCGGATGGTTTCACTAAGCGCTTTCATGCTTTCTCCGGGATTCGAAAAGGAGTAAAATCGTCTAATTTTAACATATCCCGAGTAGTCATCTCGTGCGAGTATGGGTTCGTATTGGCGGCGTGTTGCTGCCGGCTAAATATATCTCGGATCGTTCCTGTCAGCCTCTCCTCGACAAGCAATGCACGGGTAATTTTGGGCGTAATGTAAATTGCAGCACACACCTCCCGCCGGTTGGTGATAAACTTTACAATTATCATCGTGTGAATTTCATTTTTGTCGGATCCGCCTTGCTCGATTTACTTTCTGGGGGATGCAGCAAACCATCACCTGATAATCCAAACCCTACCTCGAGTTCCTAAATAATGACCTACCGCCGTTTACCTATTCTTCCAAAGCGCGTCGCTGCTATATGCTTCTTTATCCTGGTAGCTGCATTGCTGATCCCCCTGGTCGATATCCAGGCTCAGGCAGAGCCTGCCGTCCAGGAGCTGCAGGGCAACCTCTCCCCGGGTCAGGTGAATGTGTACAGGCTGAAAGACCTGAAACAGGGCGAAAAGATCGATTTATTGATGCAAACGACCAGTGGAAACCTGGATCCCCTGCTGGTTGTAGTGCCGGTATATACGGATCTAAAAAGCCTGTTCAGCAGTTATTCTGCTGCCGTGCAGAGTTTGATCGCGACCTCGCCCCAACCCTTGCTGGATTTGCCAGCCTTGCGCGATAAAACCTTTCTTGCCTGGGATGACGACAGCGGTCCTGGGTATTCTGCCGCGCTGGAATTCAATGTTCCAGCAGATGGCGATTATTACCTGCTCAGCGCCCCTTCCCTTTCGTCAGCTGGCAGGCAGACGGGGGGCGGCTACCGCTTGCTCGCCGGTGAAAATGCAGCGGGGGTACTTGATGGGACAGCAGCACCCAACGGGGCTTCGTTGCTTGTACGCGACCAGGCAGCCCTTGCCAGCCCGCTGGTCCAGGAGCTGACCGGCAGCCTGAACCAGAATAAACCTTCCACAACAATCAACCTCGCGCCTCTTAAACCCGGTGATACATTGTACGTGGACTTGCAAGCCACCAGCGGCGATCTGAAACCGGTGCTGGTCTTGCGTGATTACGGTCGTAAACCTGTGCGCGTGGCAAACCTGAACGGCGGGTCTAGCAATGCTTCCTTCCAGCAAGCCTTCCCTGAGGGAGGTGAGAATTACTTCCTGGAGATCAACAGCACTCCCCCCGGCGGGCAGCAAACCAGCGGAGATTTCCGTCTGCAGGTCGGGGTGAATGCTCCCGAAGTGCTTACCGGCAAGGCGCAGTCCAACAGCGAGGGCGTCTTGCAGCTGCCCATTCCGGTTCAGGTTGGTCTGAAGCTGCAGGAAGTCGTAGCAATCAACCAGCAGGATGAAATCATGAACGATGTCGGCACCCTAAAGCTGGAATGGACCGATCCGGCGCTGGCGTTCAACCCGGATGAATGCGATTGTTATTCAAAGAAATATACCGAGAACAGTTTTGCAAAGTTTCTCGAAGATGTCAATGGCAAATGGCCCGATTTTACCTTTTTCAACCAGCAGGGCAACCGCTGGACGCAGAACCGCCTGATCGAGATCGAATCAAACGGGCACGTCACTTATCTGGAGCGCTTTTCTACCGATTTCCAGCTCGATTTTGACTGGAGCGGATATCCCTTCGACCGCCAGGATTTTTACATAAAAGTGGATATGCTCTACCCGGAAGAGAACTATGTCTTCGTTCCCATGCAGAACTTCAGCGAGATCGATCCCGGTCACGGTGAGGATGAGTTCATCCTGACCGAGTTTGATACGCAGATCAGCAGCGAGCTGTCCAGCCGCCTGCAACCTACCTCGCGTTTTACCTTCCATTTTTCTGCGCCGCGCCACCTGAGCTACTATATCTTCCGCATTTTTGTCCCTATCCTACTGATCATCACCATCTCATACGCTACCTTTTTCCTCAAAGATTACACCCGGCGCATCGAGATAGCTACCGGTAACATTCTGCTATTTATCGCCTTCAGCTTCAGCCTGGCAGATAACTACCCGCGCATGGGCTACCTGACCTTCCTGGATGTCATCATGGCGATCACATTCGTGATCAATACATTGGTTGTGGTGTATAGCGTCTACTTGAAGTGGCTGGAGAATCAAGATAAGAAGGATCGAGCGGAGCGCCTGGACAAACCGATGAACTGGATCTACCCCCTGGCTTACCTGGTCTCTTTTAGCATCGCGTTCCTGATCTATGTAATCTGATCTGCTTCCAGTTTAGGGTGAAAATACGAAAAAAAGGATAATGGGTAGGCGTTCGCCCACCCATTATCCTTTTTTCGGTAATTACATTGGAATTTGAAAAAAATTATAGAACCTGCTCGAACCTTTTTCCCGGAGTACCGCAAACCGGGCATTTTTCAGGTGGAGGACCGATATGGGTGTGCCCGCAAACCGGACACACGTAATATTCCACTTCAACCGGCGGTTGGTCGAGCGATTTCAGCATTTGCGCATAGAGCTCGGCGTGTTCTTGCTCAACTTTCCACGCCCATTCGAAGGATGAGGCAGCCCGGCGGTTGCCCTCGTCCTGTGCGTCCTGGATGAACGGCGGGTACATAGTGGTAACCTCGTAGGTCTCACCGTCGAAGGCTTCCTGCAGGTTCTCGCTGGTCGGACGGACCCCGCCCATGGCGCGCAGGTGGTTGGAGGCATGCACAGCCTCTGAGCGCGCGGCTGCCCGGAACAGGTGTGCCGCCTGTGGGTATCCCTCATCATCTGCCTTCTGGGCGAATAAGGTGTATTTGCGGTTCGCTTGCGATTCGCCTGCAAATGCTTCCTGCAGGTCTTCGAGTGTTTTGGACATATTCTTCTCCTTTTACATTATCGGGGTTTTCGGCCAATCTCGCAGGGTTTATCTGATTAAACCAAATTTACCAGCGATTCTGTAGTTGGAAATTTCACGATTTGCGGATGACAAACGTACCGATTGCTTGTATCAATCAAAAAAGGACTACAGCCTGGTTTTTCTGCAGGCGCGGCCCTTTTTTAACTTAGCACCCATAATTCGATCTGCTCAATCACATTATGTGGTTTTTCCTTTAGCAGTGCGCAGCTGGACTCCCTGGACGACGATGCCTACTACCAGCAGCCCGAGCAGGATCAGGGTGGACCAGGTGGCGGCGATCCCCAGCCAGCCATCGATGGCGTCAGAGACGAAGATTGCACCCACGAAAGAAGATAAGACGATCAAACCCCAGTTGAAGAAGAGTCCCAATACCACAGCGCAGATCAAGCCCACCACGATTAATGCCAGCCAGTACCACAGCGAATGTGCCCAGCCGAACATATTGAACAAGCCCCCGGTAATAGCCACTCCCAGGAAAAAGCCGACGATCCAAACTGCGATCTTCACGAATTCTTATTGCCAACCAGGCTCCGATAAGGGCGAATAGAATAGCCATGCCCCAGGCCAGGAGGGGCGAGTTGAATAGACCTATTCCGAAATTGATCCCAATGGCGAAGCCGACTAAGGCAGCGCACAACCAAAACAGACGCCTGCCAGTTACCAATAAGAGTATTCCCGCGACGAGCAGACCTATACTGAATAGATCCATATGCAATTCTCCTTTTTCCGGCAATTCCTTAGGGAAGGATTTTATTAATAATTTAGTAGACCCAAAAAAGGCATGAGCGGGTATCTTCCCGCGCATGCCTTTTTTGGGTACTTACCCCAAATACTCGCGCAGCTTGCGCCGGATGGCGGGGTGGCGCAGGCGGCTGAGCGCCTGGGCTTCGATCTGGCGCACACGCTCGCGGGTGACGCCCATCTTGCGACCCACTTCTTCCAATGTGTATGCCTGACCATCCAGCAGCCCGTAGCGCAACTGCAAGATGCGCACCTCGCGCGGCGGCAGCCCGTTCAGCACCGCGTCCAGATGCTCGCGCAGCAGGTTATAGGTGGCAGTCTCGTCCGGTGCAGCCACTTCTTCGTCCTGGATGAAATCACCCAGCACCGAATCCTCTTCGTCATCGGTAGGGGTCTCCAGCGAGAGCGGCCGGCGGGCAACCTGGATCATGTTCTCCACTTTCTGTGGAGTCACGTCCAGCGCCTGAGCCAGCTCATCCACGGATGGATCGCGGCCCAGGCGCTGGGTGAGCTGGTGCTGTACGCGCAGCAGCTTATTGATCTGGTCGCCCATGTGCACCGGCACGCGGATCGTGCGGCCCTGGTCGGCGATCGCCCGGGTGACTGCCTGGCGGATCCACCAGGTGGCATAGGTGCTGAAACTTGTGCCCGCGGCGGTAATCGAACTTCTTGGCGGCGCGGATCAGGCCGATGTTGCCTTCCTGGATCAGATCCAGGAAAGGTACCCCGCGGCCCATGTATTTCTTGGCGACGCAGATCACCAGGCGTGAGTTCGCAGTAATCAGATGCTCGCGGGCAGCCCAGCCATCCTCGATCAGCTCCTGCAGCTCCGTGCGCCGCCGCAGGGTAACATTGCCCCTCGCCAGCTCTTCACGTGCCAGCCGGCCGCGTTCGATGCGCTGAGCCAGCTCCACTTCCTCTATGGCGGTCAGCAGCGGCACACGACCTACTTCTTTCAAGTACAGGCCGATCGTATCGTCAGTATCGATATTTGCCAGGTAGTTATCGTCCACCGGCAGCCCAGCCGGTGCATCTTCCTCAGTCTCTTCCTCCATCAGCTCATCTTCGGTGGGGCCAACTGCAGCTGGCTCATCCACGTAAGGGATGCCTGCACTGAGCAGCGCGGCAAAGGCTTCTTCGAGCTGGTCCACATCCTGTTCAGCTTCGGGGAAGAAGTTCAGGATATCATCGATCGTTACGTAGGATTTCTGCCTGCCCAGCTCGATCAAGCGGGCAATCGCAGAATGTCCTTCTTCTTCTTCGCGTCCCTCGTAAGTTGTTAGCAGTTCATCATCAATCATTTTTTCTCCATAGAATCCACCGGAACCTCAGCTCTAGTGCTCTGGTTAACCCGGTGGGCAGTATCGCTCGTACCAGAAACCAATAATCCTTATCACTCACTGTTCGTCGGCAGTATCCTTAATTATTTATACGTATACGCGTCCACTTCTGTTGCTTTAGCAATTCGTCGCATGAAATAATATTATAGGCTTATCAGCAATCGGCGAATTGCACTAGAATGAGAATACATGGTTTTTTTCTAAAAAGCAATATGTTCCTCGTTTATTAATCCATCCCGCTGCTAAGGCGTTGGGGTCACGAGTAGATCCGGAGCAAGAGGGGTCAACCCAACGGTGGGGGGGACGAGCACCGGCGGGTTATCCAGGTAAGACTTCAAGCCATCCAGGGTTTGCTGGTCCAGGACGGCTGCCTGACCGGAAGGCAGTAAGGCATACACGCCGTTCCCGGTAGGGGTGGTATCACCCAGGTATAGCACGCGCTGGCTGCCGTCCTTCAGGGTCACACGTGCGATAAGGACAGGTATGTCCAGCCCCATCGCCTGGGCATCGGGCTGCTGCTCCAGCTGGGACGTCGTGCGCAGCTCAGCCAGGCGGGTTGCCAGCGCCGCAGCGCGCTCCACGTCGGTGGCATCGACTGCTGCCGGCTCGACCAGTGACCAGATTTCGTTTTTCCGGCTAATCTCCATCCGCCTGCCCTGGTTGTCCTGCAGCGACATCCCCTGGATCTGATCGACCAACGTGCCGAACACTGTCTGGCCGGCGGCAGTGGGAGTCGGCTGCTGCGCCGCGGTCTGTTCCTTGCGCCGGTTGAATATGAAAAATCCGCCCAGCAGCAAGAGGAAAATGATGAGGATGACCCAGGTCGAGCGGCGGATCATTGCAGGCTAACCTCTCCTCCGGTGCTGCCACCATACCCATCCACCTGAGACCAGCGCTATCCCTGGGATAAGTATTACCATCCCCAACAGGATCAGGTTCATTGTCACCGCTTTGGGCGGGGCAAGCAAGCGTTGGGTGTTCGCCTTGGGGTTCAAGCTGATCAGGTCTTCGCGGTTGGCAGCCCAATCGACCGCGTTCGCAAACAGGTCGCCGTTAGCGTAAGCCGAGAAGTTGACGTCAGCAGGGAAATCCGCGTCTCCGAAGACTACCACCCGTGATTTCTGGTTGATATCCTCTCCCGAGGCAGCCAGCGCGACCGGTCCCGGCAGGTCGGTATTCTTGTCGAAGGAGATATTGGGGGGCTGGCTCTTCAGCCCTGCCAGGTCGGTCTCGCCCCAGCTCTCGGCTGCCGTGAGCACCAGGGGTTGGACTGTGACGCCCTGGGCAGCCTGACCTGCTTCCACGCTGTGCGCGGTAGGGAATTGCGCGGTCGTGTTCTGCAATGGGTTGGTAATGGCAGATTGCGTATATTGGTTGGCAAACGGTGCAAAAGGCGACTGAGATGTCGTATCGATCACCATGTCCTTATCCAGGGTTATTCCCCAGCTCTGCTGCATATAGCTTGCCAGTGAGTCGTCTGGACCCAGGTCATAGATCACGGACGGCTCGGAAAGCACAACCAGCCCGCCTCCTTTGCTTTGAAAATCTTTCAGCTTGCTGACTTCATCTGCGGAAATCGGCTTTTGCGGACCGGCAATTACGATCACCTGTGCATCGCTGGGGATGGTATTCTCCGTCAGCAGGTTCAGGTTCTTGACACCGTAGTTCTTGCTCGTCAGCAGCCGTTTTACCTGGCTGTAGCTCATATCGCCGGTGTCATCCGGGTTGTGCTCGCCGTGCCCGGTCAGAAAGTAGATAACCTGGGATTGCGGGTTCATCAGGCGCACCAGCCCGGCAGTCAGGTCCTGCTCGGCAGGCGATTCGACCAGCACTTTCTGGTCGCCCATCGCCAGTACGATGGTTCCATCGTGAGCGATGGCAGCCTGGCGAGCCGCGACCGGGTTCTGGTCGGGGTCGACGAAGCTGAAATCGAACTTGCCTTTGCCCTGCGTGTGATACTCTTGCAGCAGCGATTTTGCGCTTTCGGGGCTGATCCCGGAAGTAAAGAAAGCGGTGGCGGTAACCTTCCCCGGTAAAGATTGCAGGGTCTGCAGGGTTTCCTTGGCGAGGGTGTAGCTCTTATCTTCAGTCAGGTCCCAGGTCTTGGTGTTTTGGAAGACCAGGACGTTGACGACTACCAGGATCCCCAGGAAACCAATGGTGAGCACCAGGGCGTTGCTGCCATAGCGCGCCTGCCGCCCGGTTAGCGCCCGGCGCACTCGCCCGGGGTCGAGGATCACGAAGAGAGCCAGGCCCACGACGATCAGCGCGAGGCTGACCTCCAGGATCAAGTCGACTTTGCGCTCGACCAGGTAATAGCCGATGGCAAAGAGTGCCGCGGCCCCCGCCAGGACCAGTCCAAGAGGAGCGAAACGCCTGAGCTTGGTGCTCATCGCCACCTCCGGGTTTCCACCGTCATGGTCCCCAGGAACAGGCACAAAGCGGTCACGCTTAAGTAGAAAATGACGTCCTTCAAGTCCAATATCCCACGCAGCATATTGCTGTAAAAATGGTCATTGAAGTTCAGGTAGGTAATCAGGTCGCCGAACCGCCCCACGGGTCCAACGGTTTGGGCGATCGGTCCGATCACCCACCAGAGCAGGATCAGAATGCCCAGGGTAGTCGCAAAAGCTGCGATCTGGTTGCTGAATAATGAAGAGATAAACACGCCGACTGCGCTTAGAGCAGCGGCAACCAGGATCAAGCCCAGGTAGGCGGCGATGAGCTGTCCCTGGTCGATGCCAGGGCTGACCAGCTGGTTGAGCACCAGGGGAAAGACCAGGGTGATCGCAATGATTGTGAGCAAAAGCAAGAAAACGCCGAGCCACTTACCGACCACGAGCTCCCAATCCCGTATGGGGGCGGTCAGGAGCAGCTCGATGGTGCCCGTGCGGCGCTCCTCAGCCAGCGTGCGGGTGGTGAGCGCCGGGATAGACAGCATCATTAAGGCAGCCAGCGGGCCGGCGGTGATGTCGACCCCGGGAGCGAACTGTTGAATGTAGGCAGCTTGCAGCTGCAGGTAGAAGAAGATGCCCACCACGAACAGGATGACGAACATCACCAGGTAAGCGATCGGGCTGGCGAAATACTGGTCGTATTCTTTGCTTGCAATCGTCCAAATGTTGCGCATAGATATATTACCTCAGTCCTCTGAGCTTTCACCCAGCTGCGGGACTGGTGGCTCTTCACGGGTAAGCTGTAAGAAAATATCCTCCAGGCTCAGGCTGATAGCGCGCAGCTCCAGCAGGTCGTAGCCTGCCTCCACCAGGGCCCGGCTGACCTGGGGGCGAGTCTCTACGCCCGGCGAAGATTCGTACTCCAGGCTCCCGTCCGGGCTGGCTTGCAGCCGGCTGACTCCCGGAATTTTTTTGACGATCTCTTCAACCCCATCCTGGTCACCGCCAACCCTGAGCGCAACCCGTTGAGCGCCCATCAGGCGCGCCTGCAAGCGTTCGGGGCTGTCTTCGGCGACAATGTGCCCTTTATTAATGATCAGGATGTGGTTGCAGATCTGCTGTGCTTCCGAAAGGATGTGGGTAGAGAGCAGCACGGTGTGCTCGTCGCCCAGCTCGCGGATCAGGTTGCGCACTTCGATGATCTGCGCCGGGTCAAGCCCGATAGTCGGCTCGTCCAGGATCAACACTTCCGGTTTGTGGAGCAAAGCCTGTGCCAGGCCAACTCGCTGGCGCATGCCTTTGGACAGGTTGCCAATATACCCATCCGCGCGTTCCTCCATGTGCACCAGCTCGAGCACCTCATCGATGCGCTCGTCCGCTTTCTTCAAGCGGCGCAAGTCTGCCATGTACTTCAAATACTCGTACACGGTCATATCCGGATAGAGGGGGACCGTCTCAGGCAGGTAGCCCACGCGTTTGCGCACTTCGATCGATTGGTCGATGATGTCGAAGCCGGCGATCTCTGCCTTGCCGGAGGTGGGCGGCATATAGCCGACCAGGATGCGCATCGTGGTGGTTTTGCCTGCGCCGTTGGGACCCAGAAAGCCGATGACTTCGCCCTTGTTAGCGGAGAAAGTCAGGTTTTCGATGGCGCGACGCGGCCCATAGTCTTTGGTCAGAGCCTCGAACTCGGATCATTGGGTACTCCTGAATTCAACCTGTAATATTTTGGGTCTGCCGCTGAACCGTTCCGATAACTCCCCACTCGGAGAAAATCCCAGAAATCAGGTGGTTAGCGGCGCTCAGCGCCGCTAACCACCTGATTTCTGGTTATTATCGTTTATCCAGGTTGGCTGGCAGGGGCCCAGCCCGGCCGGTAGTGCGGCGAACCTAGGTATGTTTATATAAAAAAAACGGAGCAAAGTCAAGTAGTTAACAGAGACTTTAACTGAATGCTAATGTGAAAAATTGGACTATTTTATCTTTTCCAGGTGACGTCCCGGAATTGCCAGTGCGGGAGTGTTCACCCCTCCTGCAGTCAGCTTCACCGGCGAGAATGTCACCGCATTCAGATCGAGTGAGATCCCATATCCGCCATCCGGGCTGTATGCCCAGACTTCCCACCCGTAGGCGATGTTATTGCTGAATCCTGGCGGCAGGGCTGCCAGGTTATAGCTGCTCACATAGCCCAGGAGTGGGTCCGAAAAGAAATAGGGATCCTGGTCGGCGGGGTCGTAGATATCCAGCTCATAGGAATCCGACGGTGTGCTCCAGCGCGGCTGCCAGGAGAATGTGTTCGGTAGTCCGAGCGTCGTCCCATTCACAGGAACGTTCAATGCGACGTTGGCTATGTCAAAGTCCTGCTGGGGGACGACACTGCCAGCAAGATAAGATACCAGGTCGGGTCCTACCCATGCCCAAAGCTGCCCGGCTGTACTGCTGTCATTTCTATAGACCACCCGGTACTTCTGGTTCGATCCCAGGTTCGCTAATCCACTGAAGGCATAGCTGCCGTCCGTTCCGGTCGCTTGGGACGTCAATGTCGACCAGGCAGAGCCGCTATTAAATTGAAGCTGAAGCGTAATCCCGCTGGCAGGTCTTCCGTTGAGCAGCACTCGTCCGCAGACTCCGCTGCTGCAGCTGTGCTCGATCAATGGCAAATTATACAGTATGGATGGGGGTTGCCGGATCATATTCATACGCACCGATGTCGCACACTGCGCTGGGGAGCCCGCTCCCGTTGACCGGGCGGGGTGCACCACGCTGGTCGGTCGTAAATGGGTTGCCCAGGTTGTCGCTGCAGCCGGCTGGATTGCCTGCGTCTATGGCAAAGCTGCCCGGCAGAAGTGCATAATAATTTCCCAATTTTTGTATTTTCGGTGCAGTATTCAGGAAATCTCCGCTAAAGATATGAAATGAACAGCCAGCCGTGCTCCCCACCAGGTTATACCCATTGCTGGTGATCGTTCCGTTGCAGTCCGGTCCACCTTGCATGGCGCTGTTGCCAGCCAGGAGGCTGTTTTGCATGGTGATCGTGCTCGCCCCTTCGTTTGATATGCCTCCGCCAAAGCCGCCTCCACCCATGCCGTCGGCGGTGCGGTTCCCGCTGAGTGTGCTGTTGTTAATGTGCGCTGTGGATTGATCGATGCGTAGACCGCCGCCGTTATCGTTCGAGATATTCCCACTGATGGTGCTGTTATTCAAGGAAAGTGTGCCGGAAGTGAGGTCGATCCCGCTGCCCCCCGTAAAAGTTCCAGTGCCGTCATCGACCGGGAAATTGCCGGCAACGACGCTCCGTTCGAGGAGCAGCGTGCTCTGATGGGCGATGATCCCGCCCCCGGCGTTATTCTGGACGATCAAGTCGTTCAAATTTAGGGTAGATTTGCCCACCTGTATGCCATAGCCGTTGCCGTTCTGGACTTGCAGGCGGACGAGGGTCACCTGAATATTATCTGCAATGAAGATAATTTCGTAGGTATTGCGACCATCGAGTGTGGATAACCCGGATTGTGCTGTGAATGAAACATTCCAACCACCGGAGAGGGTCATATTTTGGCCGAAAGCAGCCAGGATCCCACCCGTCCCGAGATAAGTCCCTTCCGCCAGGTAAATGGTGTCGCCGGGGGAGGCTTTACCGATAGCTGCCTGGATATTCGCGCACGGCGAAGCCGGAGAGAGACAGCTGTTGCCATCATTTCCATTGGGCGCAACATACCACGGTCCGGCAGCTCTGACCGGCGTTCGTAGCAGAGCAAGCGCGAACAGCATGAAAAACATCCCGGGCACAAGTTTTGCCAACCAGAGCAGCCCATTCGATCGATCAAGGCGCAATCTTCCGCTCATTTTTCCCTCTATCGTGAAAAAAATTCGGCCCGGTATTTGGACCATTTTCCCCATAACTGCACACTTCCAGATTAATCCATCCAGGCTTGAGCTGCGCTTGCATCATCGCCTTCATCGCAATTTCGGCGCCGTATCCGCTGCTCAGCCTATGGTGAATCATGCGATCGGTCAAACGATGACTGATAAATAATTTATCACGGAAACATCGCGCTGTCAAATTTCGCTCATACCTGAAACATAATGCGGCACGTAATCATTACGTGCCGCATTGGGGTGTGTCTAGTGAAATAATTTTAGTTCAGCCTGACTCAGGCGCGTTCGGCATCAATTACTGAAGTACCCCCCAGATCTCGCCACCGGGATTAGCAGCCGTCTCGACATTAACCGACGCCTGTCCAGCTTCCAGCGCGTGTAAGATTTGTGCGTTGGTGACGCCAGGTGGGATCATCGGCGGGGTGATATTGCAAGTCCAGGAGATGCTCTGACCGGGGCAGCCGCTGCCTGTACAGATGTTAATCAAAGTCGACCCATCTACTGTAGACAGGACACGGATGGCGGTTGCATCGCCGGTCAAACCATGGACCTGGACCAGGCACCCCCAGGAGCCGGTTGAGGTGGTCCCGATGAGGGCTGAGCCGCCGCCTGAGCCGTTCCCTCGCAAGGAAGCTTTATAGATTTGCTTGCTGGCTAGAGCAACGGCTGGCAGGGCGAAAATTAAGATCATAACGATGGAAAGAATTGCAATACGAGTTTTACGGTTCATTCTGAATCCCTCCTGCTTGTTAAAGAGCAAATAGAAAAATTGATAAAGAAGACACACTTAATCCAATTATAACTTGTGCTTAACAGGATGTCAATGATTTAGATCTGAGGTCAGGTCGGATTGGCTGCTCACGCCCTTCATATTTGTAATTAATGGGTTGCAGCATCATCGCAGCTGGCTGCCTTCGTTGACACATCGCGCCAGGTTAAGATAAAATAAGTGCCGTCATGCTCTGCAATATCACTATGTTATCGCCTCGGTCGCAACTACCCACCCGTCTTGCGGATGGGTTTTTTTTGATCTCTGATTTCACCTACGTGGAGGGTTAATACATGAATATATTCGGAATGGCACACCATGGATTGAACACCTTCGAGCAGCTTGCCATTGTGGGGGTGCTTGTCGTGGCAATCATCAGCTTGATCTACGCCTGGCTGCTGCGCGGTAAGGTGCTTAAGAAAGACAAAGGCAGCAAGGAAATGCAGGATGTCTGGAGCGCTGTCCACATCGGAGCTGACAGCTACTTGAACCGGCAGCTGCGCACCATCTTGCCGATCATCGCTCTCCTTACAGTAGCGCTCTTCCTGAGTGTATACATCGTCCCTCCCAGCGCGGAAGCGATGAAAGAATTTCCTAACAATCCGTCCCTGACGATCGCCTTAGGACGCACGGGCGCCTTCATCCTGGGAGCGACCTTCTCGCTCCTGGTTGGACAGCTAGGCATGCGTATGGCTGTCCAGGCCAGCGTTCGGGCGGCTTCGGCAGCCAGGCGTGGTTTTAATGAAGCCCTATCTATTTCTTACTATGCCGGCACTGTTACCGGCATGCTCACCGATGGCCTGGGGCTGCTCGGCGGTACGGTGATCTTCATTATTTTTGGAATCGCCTCGCCGGACGTGCTGCTCGGCTTTGGTTTTGGCGGCACACTGCTGGCGCTGTTCATGCGGGTCGGCGGCGGCATCTATACCAAGGCAGCAGATGTCGGCGCTGACCTGGTGGGCAAAGTTGAAAAGGACATTCCCGAGGACGACCCGCGCAATGCCGCAGTGATCGCCGACCTGGTGGGGGATAACGTCGGCGACTGCGCCGGAATGGCGGCAGACATCTTCGAATCATATGAAGTCACCATCGTCGCCGCACTGATCCTCGGCCTGGCGCTGGTTGCCATCGACCCCACGCACAACCTCAAGTGGATCGTCTACCCACTGATCGTGCGCGCGATCGGGGTGCTCTCGTCAATCCTGGGCACCTTCACCGTGCCGATCTGGGAGAAATTCCCGCTCAAGTTCCTGCGAGCGCACGATGCAGAAGAATCAATGTTCCGCTCCTACGAGGTTTCCTCGATCAACACGGTTTTCTGGTCGTTCGTGGTCGCCTGGTTCTACGCACACGATTGGCGCCTGGCGCTGCTGACCAGCATCGGGGTTGGTCTGGCGGTAGCTTTCAACCCGCTGACCTCGTACTTTACCTCGACCAAGCGTCCGCCGGTCCGTGAGATTGTCGATGCCACGCGCACCGGTCCGGCGACAACCATCCTCTCCGGCCTATCCGTAGGAATGGAATCCAGCGTGTGGGCTTTGATGGCCATCGTGATCAGCCTGATAGCGGCGGTACTCATCTACAGCAGTTCAGGGCAGCTGTACGTCTTGTACGCGGTCGCCATGATCGGCATTGGCATGCTCAGCCACACCGGCAACAACGTTGCCATGGACTCCTACGGGCCGATCTCTGATAATGCGAACGGCATCGCCGAGATGGCCTGGCACGATGCTAAAGATGAAGAAACCCTACACGCACGGCAGATCCTTGCCGACCTGGATTCAGTGGGCAACACCACCAAGGCAATCACCAAGGGAATTGCGATCGCCTCTGCAGTAATTGCCGCGGTCAGCTTATTTGCCTCGTTCATCACGGATGTAGGCAAGGTGCAGGCGCAGTACGGCGCTTCGGCACTGACCGGGATCAACGTAGCGGGAACGATGGTGTTCGTGGGCTTATTGCTCGGCGGGGCGCTGCCCTGGTTGTTCAGCTCGCTTTCCATCCGCGCGGTCTCGCGCGCGGCCAGCCAGGTGGTGGAAGAGGTGCGCCGCCAGTTCCGCATCCCCGGGATCATGGAAGGCACCGTCAAACCGGACTACGCCCAGGTGGTTGGGATTTCCACCCGCTCGGCGCAGAAAGAGCTTATTCCCCTGGCTGCCATCGCTGTGCTCACCCCGCTGGCGATTGGCTTGCTGCTGCAGGTGGAAGCCCTGGGCGGCTTCCTGGCGGGCATCATCCTCTCCGGTCAGCTTCTGGCAGTGTTCATGGCAAATACCGGCGGCGCCTGGGATAACGCTAAAAAATCGATCGAGGACGAGCCGCGCAACCTGGAAGCCAACACCGGCAAAGGCTCCGAGAGACACAAGGCTAGCGTGGTGGGCGATACGGTCGGCGACCCGCTCAAGGATACCGCTGGTCCGGCTTTGAACCCGATGATCAAGGTGGTTAACTTGGTCAGCTTGCTGGCTGCACCGATCATCGTCGCGGCTACGTTCAACGGAGCTTCCCTGCGAGTCTTTATTGTCGCTGCAATCTTGCTGGCTGGTGTCATCTGGGCGATCCGCACCAGTAAAAAGCCGTCTCCAAAGCTCGAACCTGAAGCCACAGCAGGAGATTGAGGCACAGTTCCCCTCACTTCGTGGGACATAATATAAGAGGACAAAGATTGGGCGGGTGTCAACCCGCCCAATCTCATATCTAAATAGGGATCAGGGGATGAGATGCATCGTCGGGCTCCAGAGACCAGCGCCCTCCTCGCTCAGATACGCAGAGGTTGTCTTTGCGGGCTCGCCGTGTGAGCGACGGAGTAGTTCACCTTCAGGCGATCTCACAGATTCTGGCTCGAAATCTTGCAGCAAGTTAATAATGCCCCCTTAAAGGACTGTGGGATTTTTCGCGGATACATGCCGGCGCTAGATGAAAAACTCTACCGGAATCCCATCCGAACCTAAAAAATATGATAAGTTCTTGTAACTGGTCAGAGACTTGCATCTTTCCTTAATATGAGGCATACTAAGGGCTGGAGATGAGGTTATGGCGAAAATTGCTTTACGCGCATATATTCGTGATATCGAAGGCTTGCTAGAAGGCCGCCAGTTCGATGAAGCCAGCGCACATTGCAAACAGATCCTGCGCTACTTCCCCAAGGACATCGCCACTTATCGTTTGCTGGGAAAAACTTACCTTGAATGCCAGCGCTACAGCGATGCGGCTGACATCCTGCAGCGCGTGCTTTCTTCCCTGCCAGATGAGTTCGTCTCACATGTGGGTATGTCGATCATCCGCGAGGATGAAGGCAACCTGGATGAGGCGATCTGGCACATGGAGCGCGCCTTTGAGGTGCAGCCGTCTAACAAGGCCATCCAGGAAGAGCTGCGCCGGTTGTATGGCAAGCGCGACGGCCTGGAGCCGCCCAAAATCCGCCTGACGCGCGGCGCGCTGGCACGCATGTACACCAAGGGTGAGCTATTTCCCCAGGCAATCGCCGAGACCCGCGCCGCCTTGAACGAAGATCCTTCACGCATGGACATGCAGCTCTTGCTGGCGCAGAACTATTTCCGCACCGGTCAGCGTGTGGACGCGGCAGATGCCTGCAACATTATGCTGCGCAAGCTGCCGTATTGCCTGGAAGCCAACCGCATTATGGCGGTTATTTTAGAGAACAGCGAGCGCGCCTCCGACGCCATCCCGTACCGGCGGCGGGTCATCTCCCTGAACCCTTATGAAGCCTATATTTCCCCGACTACCCCGACCGCGGAGAAAGTCCCCGAGGCAACCGTGACCCTGGAGCGCCTCACCTGGCAGCCTGGACAGAAGCCCGGGCAGTCGTTCCAGCCGGATTGGGCAGCCTCTTTGGGGGTCAAGGTTTCCGACGAAGGCGAGCCGGACGAATCTTTGCCGATCTGGCTGGCTGAGGTCGGCGCAGCAGGGGCAGTGGTAGCTGAGGCGGTTGATAAATTAGAAAATCAGCCGTCAGAGACAGCCCCCTTCGTGGGCAGCAGTGCAATCGAGCCGTCTATCCAGCCGGCGCCTGCCTCGGAGGATGAAATCCCCGATTGGATGAAGGCAGCTGGTTGGATGCCCGCCACCGGGGCTGCTGTGGAAGGTCCGATGCAGCTCGAAGAAGAAGAGGAAGAGCTGCCTGCAGGCACCTTCGATGACCTGGATGTTGCCGCTGTCCCGGATTGGTTGAAAGAGATGGCGCCAGAGATGGACCAGTCTGGCGAACAGCCTGAGTGGGTAAAAACCATGGCGGGCGCCGAGGCTGCCGCGGCGCTCTCTCCCAAGGACGAGTGGGTGCCGGAGTTCCCCGAGACAGCTGCCACAGATGAATCAGATATGGGCGAAGAAGGCGGTCCAGGGTTCTTGAAAGCTGCCGGCGTAGCTGCCGTCGCGGCTGGCGCAGCAGCGTTTGTTAGCGATAGGGACCAGGAGACTATCCAGCCGGATGCAGCGCCGTTTGAGGCTGCGGCAGAAGCCGGCGTAGTTTCCACCGCGGCTTCCCAGGAAATGCCGGATTGGCTCCAGGATATGGCGCCTCCACCGGGTGAAGCTGCAATAGCTGCAGAGATGCCCGCAGCGCCCGGCGCTGCGTCCAGCGATGAATACCCGGATTGGATGAAAGATCTGGAAAGCGAAGTCCAAGAGGAATCGGTTACGGCAGAGCGTGAGGCAGAGATAACCATCCCTCCCGCTCTTCCGGCAGAAGAAATGACTTTCGGGGAAAGCACCGCCGAACCCGAAGGCGAGGGGGTTCCCTCCTGGCTGAAAGACCTGGCGCCACCCGCAGAGGCGGGTGAGCCAGAGGGCGAGCTCACCCCGCCGGTTGAGGAGCACACCGGCGTGACCGGCTGGTTGCATGATGTGAGCACTCCGGCTGTAGTTGCCGGAGCGGCAGTGGTCGCCAGCCAGCTCCCTGAAAAAGAAGCGGAAGAGACGCCGCAGGAAATTCCGTTCACGCGGTCTTCCGCGGTTGCCGCGGCAGGCGTATTGGCAGCAGAGAGTGAGCTCGCGCCAGCAGAGAGCGCTTTTGAGCCAGCCGAGGCAGGTGTAATCGTCGAGCCAGAAGCCGCCTGACTCCGGCCATGGCTGAAGATCAGACCCTCGAGCCGGTGCCGGATTGGCTGCAGGACTTTGGAGCAGCCGAAGCGCCGGGCGAGGCTCTGCCGGTTGATGAGGCAATCAAGCTCGAGACAACCGAGGAGCTCCCCGATTGGGTGAAGGCCATGGCGCCGGAAACCTCGGCTGTAGAGCAGCCGGCTCAAGAGCCGTTTGCGCCAGTTGAAGTAATTCCAGCCGCGCCTGCAGGCTTTGAAGAACCTGAAGACGAAGGTGGGCTGGGTGTGCTGGGGGTCGCTCTGGCTGCCGGGCTGGCTGCCGCCGCAAGACCCGAAGAGGAACCTGAGCTGACCGGCATGGAGCCGCCCGGCATGAGCGCCCAGCATGGAGCCGGTTGCCATCACGGCTATCCCGGTCGAGGAGACCCTTCCCGATTGGATGCGCGAGATGGAAGCTGTCCCGCCAGCAGGGCCTGGAGAGGAAGTATCCAGCGTTGCCGAATTCCCAGTGGAAGCAGCCCCAGACGCCCCGCTGGCTTTTGCCGCGGCGACATTCGCGGCCGATAAGGCTGCCGTTAAGCCTGAAAAACCCGAAGATGCCCTGTCCGAATGGCTATCTGAAGTCGGCGGGGATGAGATGGTCGTCGTCGGACCGCTGGAAGCCCAGCCTACCCAGCCTGGTGACATGCTGGAAGGCGAAGTGCCAGCCTGGTTGGAGGAGATGGCCTCTCAGGGCGGTACCACCGATCTAGAGCAGGGTCAGGTCCCAGATTGGCTGAAGGAGATGGTCCCAGATGGTGCGGTGAGCGAGGCTGGCAATGAAGAATTCCCCATCCTGCCCATCGTCGATGTAGCCGCTGCAGCTTACGCAGTGGAGAAAGCCCCCTCCTGGCTCGAAGAACCCGCTGCTATTCCACCAGCTGACGAGACGCCGGACTGGTTGAAGGAATTCGGGGGCGAGGAGCCCTCTATAGAGGCACTCCCACCGGAAGCTGTTCCAGCCGAAGCGGAGGCTGCCGAAGCCGCCGAAATTCCCTCCTGGATGAAAGAATTGGCTCCGGAATCCATGGAAGCCGAGACGCCGGAGATTGAGGCAGCTCTGCCATTAGAAGCTGCACAACCAGAGCTTACAGAGGAAGAAACTCCTGAAGGCGGCTTCCTGCCGGTTGCAGCTGCAGCCGCGGCGGCTGCCTGGATAGCCGGACAAGAAGAAAATGCTGAGGAAATCCCTGCGCCTGTGGAAGAGCTCCCGGCAGGCGAGGAGGCAATCTCCACGGCTCCGGTCCCTGGTGGCGAGCCTGCTATGGAAGCGCCGGAGGTTGGCGCACTCACCTCCGAGGAAATCTCCGAAATGGACATGGACGCCGCCTTCGCCTGGCTGGAGAGCCTGGCGGTCAAACAGGGGGCTGACGAAGCTTTATTATTAACCCCGGAGGAGCGCCAGGAAACACCTCCTGAATGGGTCACCTTAGCGGCAGAAGAAGCTCCATCCGGTATGCCTGTCATGGGCGAAGAAGAGGCTCTATCAGAGGAATTGGAAGCGCCTGAGGAAGCTGGACACCCCGGGATGGTTACTGCCGGGATGGCTGCCGGGCTTGCAGCGGCTGCGCTGCTCCACGGAGAAGGCGAAGCCGAAGCACTGCCTGTCGCTGCAGAAACGGAGACGGCAGGAGAAGGGGAGGCGCTCACGGCAGAGGCAGCCCTCGCCGCGGCGGGCGAGCCTGAGGCTATAGAACAGCCTGAGGCAGAGGTTCAGCCGGTAGAAATGGAACAGGCTGAGGCTGAACTCACGGCTGAGCCTGAGCTCCAGCCAGAGGCTGAAGTACAGGCGGAACCCCCTGAATTATTGGGCGAAGAGATTCCCAGTTGTCGGGCTCGCGGCACCGGTTGTCCAGGCTGAGCCAGCGCAAGATTGGCTGCAGGCGATGGAGACCCCGCCGATCGAAGGCGATACCAAGCCACGCCGGGTCGCGCCTCCAGCGGAAGCGGCGGAGATCGCCGAAGAAAAGCCTGAAGAACGCGCTCCCTGGCTGGAAGGCGCTGCGCTCGCGGCGGCAGCCGCGGCAGTCCTGGCGCAGCCGGAAGGCGAAAAAGCCGAAGCTCCGCCAGAGGCCCTTGAACCGGTTGCGCCTGTTGTAGAGATCCCCCCTGCAGCAGAGCCAAGCATGCCGTCTGAGATGGATGCCGACGCCGCTTTCGCCTGGCTGGAAAGCCTGGCGGTCAAGCAGGGCGCCGACGAGGCGTTGCTGCTTACCCCCGAAGAACGGCTGGATGCGCCGCCGCAATGGGTAACCGAAATCCAAGAAGAGCCGGCTGCGGAGCAGCCGGTCGAGGGCGTAGAAACTTTACAGCCTGAAATCCCCAGTGAAGCTGCCCCCGAATTATTGGAAGCGGCGCTGCTGGCCTCTGAGCTGGCTGAGACTCCTCTGCCAACGCCTGAAGCGATAGAACCTGAAGCCGCGCTCCTGCCTGCGGAGCTGCCGCTGGAAGCAGAACCGTTCGAGGTTGAAGCTCCGGCAGACTTCGTCCCTGTCGAAGCTGCCCCGGAATTGCTGGATGCCGCGCTGCTGGCGAGCGCCGCGCAGGTCGAGCAGGCGCCTCTGCCGCCAGCCGAAAAGGTCGACCTGAACCAGGCCTCGCTGGTCGAGCTCGAGCGCCTGCCCGGAGTCGGGTTTATCCTGGCGCAGAAGATCCTCGCCTATCGCGACGAATACGGACCATTCACCAGTCTCTTTGACCTGGAGCGCATCCCGGGCCTCAACCCCGATACGCTGCAGGAGCTGGAGCCATGGGTGACGGTTGCCCCGGCCCCGCCGAGCATTGTCCTGCCTCACCTGGCGGTCGAAGGTCCCCAGGAGCTGGTAACCGCCCGTGAAGCGATCCTGACCGGCGACTTGTCCGGCGCTCTGGAGCAGTACACCGGGTTGATCCAGCAGAAACGTTACCTGATCGATATCGTCCGCGATCTGCAAGACGCTGTCGCGGTTAACCCGCGGGATTTAGACCTGTGGCAGGTCCTGGGCGACGCTTACATGCGTGAGGACCAGGTCCAGGCGGCTTTAGAAGCCTACACCAAGGCAGAACAATTGTTAGCCTACTAAAAGCCGAAATAGAGACTAGCGAGCGGGTATTTCCCGCTCGCTTTTTTTAACCTGCTTAAGAAATAATTAGGATTTGCTCCTGATCACCCCTCACCACTCCCAAATTTCAGTACAATGCGGAGTGTTATGCTGCAAATTAAGCCTGTATTGCCTCGCCTGGTCCTCCTGCTCCTGACCGGTCTGGCGCTCGCCTTCTTGCTGGCGGCGTGTTCGGGCGGTCTGCCCGCACCGGCAGTTGTAGCGCCTCTCGCTCCGCAGCCCTCGCAGACCAGCCTGCCGCAGCCCGTCATCCACTCCCCGACTCCGGTGACTCCGACGGCTACCCCTGCCCCCAGCCTCACCCCGACTCCGCCGCCAACGAGCACGCCCACCCTCTTCCCGATGAGCATCCCGGCTTTACGCCAGGGGTCCTATCCGGGAAGCGATATCGTGATCGAGGAAACCCTCGAGCCTGGCGCGAATTATTCGCGCTACCTGGCCTCCTACCGGTCCGAAGGGTTGAAGATTTACGCGCTGTTGACCATCCCCAAAGGCGAGGCTCCCCCAACCGGTTGGCCGGGGATCGTGTTCAACCACGGCTACATCCCGCCTGAGATATACCGCACAACCGAGCGCTACATCGCCTACGTGGATAACCTGGCGCGCAACGGCTACATCGTGTTCCGCCCCGATTACCGCGGCAACGCGTTTTCAGAAGGCGAAGCGCGCGGCGCTTACGGCGATCCTGGCTATACCATCGACGTGCTCAACGCCCTGGCCTCGCTCAAGCGCCTGCCGCAGGCTGATCCGCAGCGCCTGGGCATGTGGGGGCACTCGATGGGCGGATTCCTGACTCTGCGGGCGATGGTGATCTCTCCCGATATCCGCGCCGGGGTGATCTGGTCGGGCGTGGTCGGCTCCTATCCCGACCTGCTCACCCGCTGGCACCGCCCGGGGGTGGCCTCCAATGAGCCCACTCCGCCGCCGTCGTCTCGCCGCTGGCGCAGCGACTGGGTCACCCGCTTCGGTGATCTGCAGCAGAATCCCGCATTTTGGGACTCTTTATCCGCCAACTCTTACCTGGCGGACCTTTCCGGACCGCTGCAGCTGCATCATGCCGAGGGAGATCATGAAGTCCCCCTGGAATTTTCAGTAAACCTCGATCAGCAAGTGAAGCAGGCGGGCAAGACGGTCGAATTATTCACCTACCCCGGGGACAACCACAATATTTCTGAGAACTTCACCCTGGCGATGAACCACACGATCCAGTTTTTCAACAAGTATCTCAAAGGGGAACAATAGAGAAAAAATCGGCAAAAAAGGATGCGCTTCGGCGGTTCCGCCGAAGCGCATCCTTTTTTGCCGTTTATCAACACCTTTTCCGCCGTTATAATTACTTCCAGAATTAAATATCCGGATTTACAGGCTTTCACCAGGAGCGAATGCCTGCTGGCGACTCCTGCAAATCCCATAAAAACCAAAAGTGGAGGACAAACGTGGAAAGAACGCTGGTATTAATCAAGCCGGATGCAGTCCAACGCGGCTTAATCGGGGAAATTATCACCCGCCTGGAGCGGCGCGGCTTGAAGATGGTCGCCGCCAAATTCATGCTGGTCAGCCAGGAGCTGGCAGCCGAGCATTATAAAATCCACGCTGGCAAGCCATTCTACCCCGGTCTGATTGCGTTTATTACTTCATCGCCGGTGGTGGCGATGGTCTGGGAAGGTCCGCGGGCGATCGAGCTGGTGGGACAGACCATGGGCATCACCCGCCCCTGGGAGGCTGAGGCTGGCAGCATCCGCTCAGATTTCGGGGTTTCGGTAGGGCGGAACCTCACCCACCGCTCCGATGCACCCGAGACGGCGGAATTCGAGATAGCCCTGTGGTTCAAGCCGGAAGAAATCGTCGCCTGGGATCGCGCCGCCGATACCTGGATTTTTGAGTGAGCCATGCTCCTGTGGCGTATTTTCTTGCTGTTCACCCGGGTAGCGCTCTTCTCTTGGGGTGGGGGTCCAGCTTCCCTGGCGCTCATGCAGCGCGAAACGACGACCGCGATGTGGCTTCCCCCAGGGCAGACGGCAGAGTCCCCGTGGGTGACTCCGCCGGAATTCGCCGACGCAGTGGCGTTCGGCAACGCCCTGCCCGGACCGATCGCCCCGCAGGTCTCAGCCTTTATCGGCTATAAGCTGGCGGGCTGGACTGGGGCGGTAGCAGCAGTGGCGGGTACGGTGCTGCCGACCACGCTGCTCATGCTGCTGCTGGTAATTTATTTCTTTAACGTGAAGGACAGCCCGCGCGTCCAGTCCATACTCAAAGCGGTGCGCCCGGTAGTGGTCGGACTGCTGCTCTGGACGGCGTACGACCTGTCGCTCAGCGTGTTCAACGTGCGCACCCTTGGCTGGGGTGCGGCATTGCTGCAGAATTGGGACAAGCTGCTCATCACTGCGGCAACCTTCTTCGTCCTCACCCTGACCAGCGTCAATCCGGTCGTTGTCATCATCGCTGCAGCGATCCTGGGGCTGTTGGTCTACCGCTAACTGCCTGACAAATTTCCATGGTTCGCCCTTATGCAGCATGCTGACCACGTCAACCTGATCCGCAGAGGAGTGGAAACTCCGGGAGTGGCTCATCCGGGGGGCGTCTGGGCTGATTTCGGCTCGGGGAGCGGCGCATTTACCCTGGCGCTGGCTGAGCTGCTCGGACCGGGCGGTGAGATCTACTCCATCGACCGCCAGCGCGGCTCATTGGACAGGCAGGCTGCAGCCATGCGCTCCACCTTCCCCGCCGTGAGGGTGCATTACCTGGCAGCCGATTTCACCCAGACCCTCGACCTGCCGGAGCTGGATGGGGCGCTGATGGCGAATTCCTTGCATTTCATTCGAGATAAAGAACCAGTTGTCCGCACGATCAAAGCCTATTTGCGCCCCGGTGGGAAGCTGCTCCTGGTGGAATACAACGTCAACCGGGGTAATTTTGCCGTGCCTCACCCCCTGACTTATCCTGAGTGGGATACCCTTGCCCGGCGCTGCGGCTTCGAGCACGTCCAGCTGCTGGCAACCCGCCCCAGCAGCTTCCTCAAGGAGTTTTATTCCGCCGAAGCCTGGTAATAAGTTCTCAGCATTTAAGAGTTAATTTCCGAATAAATGTACGACTTTCCCGAATTTATTGCTCAGCCTATTGAACGCAATATATTTCACCTTCTCCTCACTAACGCCTGTGGCGGCGCAAGGAGAAAATCGGAAAAATGAATGAAATGCGGGCATTCGCCCGCATTTCATTCATTTTTCCGATATATATCCTCTAGCGCAAATACTGGTCGGGCAGCGCCTGCACCAGCACTTCGACAAGGGTGCCATCCTCATAGCTCCCACTGAAGCGCCATGCGGGCTGGGCGTAGAGCTGGGTGGATTTATCTCCGGGAGGCCCGAAGCGCAGGTCCACCATGCTCTCGATCAAGTCGATCCGGTCGATCGTCACCCGGTGGATGGTGGAGCTGCTGCTGGGCGGCTCGGGCATCACCGGCGGAGCAATCGTCGGCTGGTAGGTCTGCGGATCGATCCCAGGCTCAGGCACTCTGATCCCGGTCTCATGGACCACCGGGTAGCCGCCAAAGCTTTCCTCGGGATTGAACCTGGCTCCGTACAAGATCACCACATCGCTTTCGCTGCCCACGATCTCATCCGGATCGGTCTCGATCGAGTTCGCCAGGACGAATTTTTCGCCTTGGGTTGTGGTGAACAGGATTACCTGCTTCCCGTCCAGGGTGACCTTTGCCTCGGTGCCCAGCCATGCCTGCAGGCGCACACCCGGGTAGACCTCTTCGTAGTGATCGAGAGCGATCAGCGGGCTGCTATCCTGGGTTTCGGTGAATGTTCCCCAGATGCGCAGTGGCATCTGGTCTAATTCAAGCAGCCCGGCGGTTGCTTCCCCGCTTAGTTTCACGTACGACCCGTTCGGAAAATCAGGCGAGGGGTCCAGGATGAACCCATATACCGGGTAGGTAGTGCCATCCGGGCGCTGGATGTTCACGATAGATAGTCTTCCCTGGATTCCTTCAGCTTTGCTCCCTGGCTCGGTCCCCGGCAGAGGCGTCGCAGTAGGATGCGGCCCGCTCGGTGAATCCCCCGCCAGGTTCAGGTCGACGAACATGCCCGAGCCACCGCCTCCCCCGCCTCCGTTGGTCGAAGAGCCCACGTTGATCCAGTACCAGTCCAGCGTGGGCTGGTCCCCTGCGACAATCACCCCAAATGTCTCCGCTGGCTCGCCTGACGAGATATTGGCAGGCAAGTCCGGCAAGAGCAGTTTCTGCTCTCCTTCTTGCAGGTAAGCCTGCTCATCCTGGCGCAGGATCGTGCCGGAATGCGGGGTTTGCTCCTCAGCGGTGGCTTCCCAGCTGTTGATCGTCAGCAAGGGCACTCCGCGCGCGTCGGCGTGTAGCGTCCCCTGGATGTGCAGGTGTTTTCCCAGCAGGCTGGTTGGCTGCATGCCGGAGGGATACGCTTCGACGATGTAGTTATTGAAATCGAGCAGGGGTTGTCTCACCCGTCGCAACGGCAGGATAAGAGGTGAGATACCCGTACATTTCCTGGGGCTGGTCCAGGGGGTAGATGCGCTGCCAGCCCTGCACTGCGCCGGGCAGTGCGCTCATTTCATACTCGGCGACGCCTTGGTTAGTGCCTTCGCGCACCAGCTTTTGCCAGGCATCCTCGGCGCTGCGCAGCGGGAACCGTCCGAGCTCGTGGAAGGCGGCTGTGGCTGCCTCGACGTGGTTGATGATCCCGCCCGCACCCAGGGTAACTTCGATCCAGGGACCGTCCATCAGGCTGTAGCTCGCCTTGCGTCCATCCAGGATAGGCCAGAAGCGGATCGCTCCGGGCCGGGTCGGAACCAGCTCGCTGGTATAGTCGCCCGAGAGAACCCCATGCTCCAGCAGCCAGGTCTCTGCCCGGCGAATTTGCTCGTCCGGCGGTGGAAGCTCGGCTCTCGGTTATCCCGGAAACCAGCATGGATGCATCGTAATAGAAACGGTTCGGCGAGCCGAGAAAATTCACCCTTCTCTGGCCATCGCTGACCAGGATGTTCGTCATCGGCTCGGCTTCGCTGGGCATGTGGTAGGCAACGCCATTTACACCAAGCTTAGCCGCGGCCTGCAGCGCCAATTCTGGAGTGAGCGGCTCGTCGAGCAGCTGCTCGTACACCATGCCATCCGCCGGGGCGGTGGGGAATACGGCGTTCAGGACGAGCTCCACACCGGGGAAGGATGGGCTGCGGTACGTCTCCCCGGAAGCGGTTGGTATTGGGGTCGGTGAGGGTTCTGCGGGTGGGGTCGGGGTATATGAGGGAAACGGCATTAGCGTTCCTGTCAATATCGGCAGCGCCGGCAGCTCGGCAGGTGTGGAGGTAGCCCGGGATACACCTAGCGGAGCCTGGCCGGGTTGGGCGGGGAGCACCGTGCGGATTGCCCAGACCATGCCCAGGACTCCGGCGATGACCAGCCCCGTCCAGGCAATGGAGGGGAGCGCTCGGCGCACTCCCCTGCGCATGCCGCCATGCTGGCTTGCCCGCGCTTTGTGCAGGCTCGCCTGCAGTCCGTCAGTGAACTTAGGGTCGGGGTCCAGGCTCTGCGCAAATTCCTGCAAAGTAGCGCCCAAGCTCAGCCTCTTGCGCCGGCAACTGCCGGGTCGCTGGAGGATTTTTCGCCTTTCAACGCAGCGTATAAGGCTTCAGCTTCACGTTCATCCATCGGATCGTTCATTGTTCCTCCTCTGCGGAGGGCGCCAGCCTCTGGCGCAGGTCGCGCAGGCCGCGCAACAGCAGCATCTTCACGGCTGCCTCACTCTTGCCCATGACCGAGCTTGCCTCCGCCGCGCTCAGCCCGGCAAACAGGCAGAGCACCACAGCATCTGCCCGCTCGCCCGCCAACCCGCCCAGCGCCCGGCTGATCCTGGAGACTTCCAGTCGCCTGGCAGCCTGGCTCTCCGGGGATGGGCTGGGGTCGGCCAGCTCCTGAGCCGTGTCCAGGCCTGCCTGCGGGCGGCGCTGGCGGAAATGCAGCGCCTGCTTGCGCCGGGCGATGCCTAACAGCCAGGCTGAGAAGCTGCCCGTCCCGCGGTAGCCGGGAATGCCTTCCAGGGCTGCCATCCAGGTCTGCGAGGTCAGGTCTTGCGCTTCGCTCGCATCGCCGCTGTGCGCCAGGTGGTAGCGATAAACTTTTACGAAGTGGCGCTCGTAAAGCTCGGCAAAAGCGTCCGGGTTGTGGACCGCCTGGCGCGCCAGGCGGTCATCTTCAGGTTGGGTCATAGACAGAGTTTGAATAGCCTGCACGAGGGTCTCCCTCCGAGTACGTTCTGGTATCTGTTAATATGTTGCCTCGGAGGGGTAAAAAGTAACACATATTTTGAGGGAAAATTCAAATTGCGTGGAAAATTTCTTTGCCAGGAATCCGCAGGAACCGCTGCAGTATCCGCGGTGTTTTGGTCAGTCTGGAAGGTGGCATGCCTGGGGAATTTTACCGTATATGGATTGGTCTTTAGCCCCCGGTGAGCCAGTCGTTCAAAACCTCGCGCAAATCCGCTTCTTCTCCGGGCTCGACCGCCAGGCGGAAGGAATTGCTCGCCCCGCTGCGCCCGTAGGAAACGACGAGATAGGGACGGCGACCTTCATTTTGAAAGGTGATGCCGCGAATATTGCTGCGCAGGTAGCGGCGGGTGATCGTTCCATACGTCGAGGTGGGCTGCTGACCTTCCTCGATCCAAATGAGATACGCGTTGCTGAGCAGCAGCAAAGCTGCCGGGGCGGTTTTCCCCAGGATGTTCCAGCGGTTTTCCCTGCCCAGCGCCGGGCGGAAGTATACGCCCTCTAATCCTTCGCCGGGAAGCAGCACACGCTCGACGTGGTTCTGGAATTTGAGCGGCAAGTCCGCCAGCTCGTCCATCATCCCATAAGGCGGACGTCTCGGGTCCAGATCGCTCCCCGCCAGGTAGGCGGAAATGCGGTTGAAGAGCTGGATGAAGAACGGGTCCTTAACCGTGCTGAAATATACCCGGCTGCGCTGTAATCCATCCTGGGTAGTCCAGCACCATTCGAACCAGGCGAACAGCAGGATCCTGGCAAGCTCGACGCTCAGGATTGCATCGAGAGAGGCCGCGCTCAGGCTGGGAGGGTTATTGTTCGTGGGCACGCTAAACAGCAGGATGCGCTGGTCTGTCAGCACGAGGACGCAGTCCGGGCTGATCTTCCAATCCAGCCAGGCGAGCAACCGGCGTACCGAGCTGGGGTTCTCATTGAAATATTTTTGGCGGGGAATCACCAGCCGCTGCTGCACGGTCTCATCGGCGAGCAGCTCCTTTTGCAGCCACTCGGTCAGGTCCAGGCTAACCTCGTCGGTAGAGGCGATCGTGTATGGGAAGCGAAGGCTCCCCGAGTGCTCGTAAAAGCCTTTGCTGCGGAAGTATTTGGTAATGGTTTCGGGGTTCATGCTTCACCTCTTCCCGCGAGTTTACTCGGGAATATACTCGTGCTTATTCTCTTCAGCGGTATAAGATATGTGATTTTTCACGAGCTCTAAGATCATGCTCACCGCGTAACCCGCCCACAGGCAGGTGAACGGCACCAGCGGGAGGACGTAGCGCTGCCAGGGGAGCGGTACCGCCAGGAACAGCCCGGCAGCCATTAAAACCGTCGCAAAGATCAAAACCGCAAGCCCCCGCCGGCGAATTGCGTCGTTGTGGCGTAAACCCGCCAGAGCAAGGCCGAAACCCACCAGGCTGAAGAACAGCAGCAATCCCGCACCTGGCAGGCTGCGCAGCAGGTTGTGACCAAAAGTTTCCAGGTATGCCGCCTCGCTGGCTGCCGTCTCAACCTGGTAGTTGGCGGCTTCCTCGAAGGCGGGAGGGGTCAGGAACAGGTTCGCCAGCAAGACAAAGCCGCGCTGCGCCGGGCTGCTCAGCACCTGCTCCGGGGCTTGCACCCCGATCTCCGCAACCTGCCGCTGCAGCAGCTCCTGGCGGGCGCGCCAGGAAACTTGCAGCGCCGCCAGCGGGAGGCGCCACCAGAAGGGATTGAGCAGGTAAGCAGCTAAAAGGAAGACTCCCAGATACTGCCCCAGGTGGAGCGCAGCTGCACGCAGGCGCGAGCCAGCCGGTGCAGGGATCCAGCCCGCCGCCAGCAGGCCTGCAGGGAAGAGCGCCAGCCCGGACTGCTTGGTGGAGAAGGCAAGTGCAGCCGCCAGCCCCGCCAGCCAGGCGTGACGATCCGCGAGCAGGAAGCAGTACGCTGCCATACAAACTGTGAACAGCAGCCCCGCTTCGCCCATCGCGCGGCGGGCGTGCAGCAGCACCAGGGCATTCGTCAGCAGCAGCACGCCTGCCATCAAACCGCACAGGGTTCCACCGATCTTGTTTCCGGTTAGATAAAGGAACAGCACACTGAAGGGGAGCAGCAGCGCCGCGGCCAGCCTGCCGGCGAAGAGCAGCCGGCTATCCGGCAGGGCGCCCGCGAGGCGGTTGGCCTCCCAGGTCTGCGACCAGTCCCAGTCAGCGGTGAGCGCCGGCTGGCGTAGGGCAACCCGCCCCAGGCCAAGCAGGTAGCGGGTGAGCGGCGCATCGCGCGCCCGCATCTCCTGGCGGGAATCCGCAGAATTTGCCGGGTCATACGCCAGGCTGAGCGGCTGCTTTAACAGCAGCCCCAGGTCAGAAGACATATACAGGTAGCTGGCTTCATCCGGGTGGAAAGGGATATCCCTGAGCCCCCACAAGGCGACTAAGAACGCGGCGGCGAACAGCAGCAAGCCGGGCGCCTTCGTCTGCCAGAGAGGAGCAATCCGCTGCAGCTCCAGGCGGATCACTGTTCTCGGGTGATTTTCCCGTTCCATTTGTAAATCAGCATCCCATCGCTGCCGTAGATATCCGTGGGGATCTTCTCCAGCAGGGCATATTCCTGGTTGAAGCGCGGCTCCTTCAGCAGCCCGTTGCGGACGTAAACTTCCAGCACCACCAGGTAATCCGGCTGCTCATCCAGCACCAGCTCCGGCGGGACGGCGTAGCTGATCGTATAGTACTTGGGGTCGAGCGGATAGTAGCGGGTCGATTCAGGCGAGTTGAGCCCCACGGTGTCCAGGATGTGCATCCCGGTAGTATAGCCGAGCACGCCCACATCGCCTGCGGCCAGGCTGACTTTCTGTCTGCCTTCACCTGCGTCCTCCAGGACTGCGTCCTGCAGCACCTGGCGGGCGGCCTGGCTGTAGAGCAGCTCGAGCTGGTACCAGGCCATCTGCGGGGCGGGCGTCGCAATGCCGTGGTCCGGGTGCAGGGTCCAGCCGTGAAGGATGAGCCACGCCGGCGAGATTACGACCAGCACCAGGGCGCAAAAGCCCGCCAGGGCAGCGCGCCCCGCGCCCGGAGAGAGGACCCGCCCGTCCAGTCGGAAAACGTCGCGCACGATCCCTTCGACTCCGCCCAGGACGGTGAGCATCAGCGCCGGGAGCGGTGGGGTGAGGTACCAGCGGAAGATCAGCGGGTTGATGAAGGCGAACAGGACGAAATACGCCCAGGGGTAAGCCAGCCAGGGCCAGGCGTGCGCATCGGTCTTGACGATGCGCCGCGCTCCGAGCAGGAACAGGAACAGGTACAGGAAGAATCCGTACAGAGGGAAGCGGCTGCCGAGGGTCAGGTTCTCCATGAAAGGTGTGCCGTAATGCTGCAGCAGGCGCACCAGGCCGGCTTCGCGCGTCAGGCGGTAAGCGAGGCTCTTGGCGGCGACGGATTGCGGGATGGGCGTGCCAAAGTAGACCGTCGCAAAGCCGAGCCAGAGCAAGGTGGGGATCAGGAAAATTGCCAGCTCAGGAGCAGCCTGGCGCAGGACATCGCCGATTAAATTCGCATAGCTTTGTCTATCCTGGATTCCGGCCCGGTCTTGCCAGGAGCGCGCCTCGCGCGCCTCCCTCAAGAGCTGCCAGGCCCGGTCCAATGCGACCAGCCCGATCAGGATCAAGGCGTCCGGGCGGGTGAGCAGCGCCAGCGCCGCCAGCAGCGCTGCCAGGCGGTGGCGGCGTGCCAGGTGGGCGCAGAACATCCCGGTGAGCAGCAGCACGTAAACGCTGGTCTCCAGACCGCCGACGGCAAACGTGACGCTGTACGGCGCTACCGACCAGACCAGGGCAGCGCCCAGCCCGGCGAAGGGGATTCCCAGCCGCCTGCCCAACCAGAACAGCAGCAGGCAGGTGATGGCATCCGCCAGGGCGTTGACTCCCAGGGCGAGCAGCGGGAAAGGCGCCTGGCTCCTGCCGCTGGCAGCGCCCAGGCCCGCCATCACGATGGTATAAAGCGGGGTGGTAGTGCCCATCACTCGCTCGCCGGGGTTGTAGACAAAGCCTTCGCCGGCGAGCAGGTTGCGCGCGTAGCGGAAAGTGATGTAGGAGTCGTCGATCGTGCGCGGACCGGGAAGGATCCGGGCAGTCAGCGCCAGCAGGAAGATCAGGACGTTCAGGAAAGCGATCGTCGTGCGTCCCATAGCGCCATTATACGATCCCCTCCCCCTGGCGCTAGGTTTGGGGGCATTACGGTTTTGTAAACCATCTCGGTGAATTTATGAGTATATTCACAGGTAAACATCAAACAAGGGATCTACCTATGACACTCTCCTTCTTTTGGTCTCAGTACAATAACCTGCTCCTGCTCGTCGGCATACCCATCCTGGCGCTGACGATCAATTGGATCACCATCCATTGCTGGAGGTCGTTCTTTGCGATCCTCGTTGGATGCCTGGTTTTTGTTGTTAGCGGCTGGGCGATTTATTCAGGCTACCAAACCATGAACTGCAACCCGCCTCAGTCCTGCGAGTGGGAAGGGTTGGCCTTTCTCATTGACATGGCTGCCGTCTTCATTGTAGGGATCGTTTACTTGGTCCTGGCTTTTTTCATGCGCTTTGCTTACCGGCATTTTATCTGGAAGGGGGCTTCGCCCGCGACGGGTGGAAAAATCTGGATTTGGGCGCTGGCATTGCCTGGGACCGCGCTGGCTGGGCTGCTGGTTTTTATGCTCGTGACAACCATCCTCCACTCGGGCTTGTTCGTCCCCTGGCAGCGCCTGGACATTCCCAGCGAAGTGCCAGTCCCGCCCGGCATCCTGCCGGAGCGTGCCTACCTGCCGCCTGGAGCAGTCGAAAAAGCTCGCCAGCTCTATTTTGGTACCTTCAGCGACGTTACGCTCGGCAGCGATCAAGGGCGCGTCCTGTACGCCCGTTTTTACAATATTCCCCAGCCACAAGAAACTGGGAGTGTTATCTGGCAGGTCGAAAATGGTCCGCCGGTAGTAAAGCCGCCCCTCGACCAGACACGCGGCTACGACGCTGGATGCGGTCTATGGCTGGTCGTGCTGCCGCCTCCCGGAGCAGCCGCTGACCGGGTGCGCTCGCGCGAATGTGATCAGTTCCAGATCGGGCAGGCTGAGTATGCCATTTTGAAGGATGGCAGCCTGTGGGCTTGGCGCAGCGGGGTAGAGCTCTTCAGCTTTTTACGCTGGCCAATCCTTCTCGGACCATTTGCGGGGTTTCTGCTCGCCCTCATCCTGGCCATGCGCTGGGAGCGACGAGAGATCAGGGCGTAAAATATTCCATGTTTGTCGTATGATGGGTACAAATTTGAAAAATCATCTATCCTCGCCAAAAACCTGGCCGCTCTCTCCCGCATTCTGGCTATTGCTGCTCGCGCTGCTCCTGGCAGCCGCCCTCAAAACTGCCCTGCTTCTCGCCGGGCGGGTGCCGTTCAACGGCGATGAGGCCATCGTCGCCCTGATGGCGCGGCACATCCTTCAGGGGGCGCGGCCGGTATTTTTCTACGGGCAGGCTTACATGGGCAGCCTGGACGCCTGGCTGGTCGCCGGGTTCTTCCATCTGGTTGGCGAGCAAGTAGCTGCGATCCGCCTGGTGCAGACCCTGCTTTACCTGGGCTTCCTGCTCGCTACCGCCTGGGTTGGCAGGTTGGCATTCGGGTCCTGGTGGAGCGGCGCTCTCGCTGCCCTGCTGCTGGCCATTCCAACCGTCAATATCACCCTGTATACCACCGCCAGCCTGGGAGGCTACGGCGAGGCGCTGCTGATCGGCAGCCTGCTGCTGGCGGTCAGCCTGCTGCTGGTCTCGCGCCTGGCAGAGGGGCGCCGCTCGCTTGGGTTGTGGCTGGTATTTGGCTTTTTGAGCGGGCTGGGGCTGTGGGCATTCGGCCTGACCGCAGTGTTCAGCCTGCCGGCGGGGGTCTACCTGCTCTGGGGATTGGCGAAAATGCCCGTCGAACGCGGCAAGAAATTGCGTATAGCTGTAACCGGCATCCTGCTGGCTGCGCTCGGCTTCCTGCTCGGCGCTTCTCCATGGCTGGGCTACGCCGCACAGAACGGCCTGGGAAAATTGATCAGCGAGCTTTCCGGCGGAGCCATTGCCGGGGTGGAAGGGCTGCCCTGGATTCCTGCAGGTTTACCAGCACACGCTGAACCTGCTCCTGCTGGGGACGACCGTCGCTTTCGGCGTCCGCCCGCCGTGGTCAGCCGGCTGGCTGGTTTTACCGCTCGTCCCCTTCTTGCTCGTACTCTGGCTGGCGGTCAGCGTCTATGCCTGTCTGGTCGGTGAACCGGCCTTCTCCCACACGCCCGGCGCGGCTCCTGCTGCTCGGGGTGATGGGCTCACTCTTCCTGGCGTTCATCTTCACCCCCTTCGGAGCCGACCCGTCCGGACGCTACTTCGTGGCACTGGCCGCGCCATTGGCGCTGTTCGCCGCGGACCTGGTGCTGCACCTGCGGGGTCGTTACGGGCGCATTGCCTACGGTCTGGTCGCGCTGGTGCTGGCTTACAACCTGCTCGCGACCTGGCAGGTCGCCCAGCGCACCCCTCCCGGGCTGACCACCCAGTTCTACAGCCCGAGCCAAATCGACCACAGCTACGATGCGGCGTTGATCGACTTTTTGCGCCAGCAGGGCGAGACCCGCGGCTACAGCAACTACTGGGTAGCTTATCCCCTGGCGTTCCTCTCCTCCGAAGAGCTGCTCTTTGTGCCTCGCCTGCCTTACCACACCGACCTGCGCTATACGGACGCGACGACGCGACCGCTATCCACCTTACGACGAGCAGGTCGCGGCGGCAGACCGGGTGGCGTACATCACCACGAATACGCCTGCCCTGGATGAAATCCTGAGAGCAAAGTTTAGCCACTGGGCATCACCTGGCAGGAAGCTCAAATCGGGGATTTCCACGTGTATTACGCGCCTGTCTGCGCCAGTAAACCCGCAGGAGATTGGCTTAGGCGAGACGACCCATCCGTAATCTTCGAAATAGTTCTTCGGAAGTACGATTCCTCTGGCTGCTCATCCACTCCCTGGCGACCGGTCATTGCGAGCGTTCTTCTCGAAGCAATCTCATTTCTAACCGAGACCAAGAGATGAGATTGCTTGGCGGTGAATACACCGCCGGTCTCCACAGAACGGCGCCCTCCTCGCAAAGACACTGCGGGTTGTCTTTGCGAGGCGTACTTTGCCCGACGGTCGAGTTCACCGTAAAGCAATCTCATTTCTATACTGAGAACAAGAGATGAGATTGCTTCGAGGCAAGACGCTAAAGAACAGCGTCTGCCTCTCGCAATGACATTGACGGTGAGCTTATCGTTCCTGTCCGACTATTGCCAGAAAGTCAGATACCCCGGTTGACTTCAAGGGTGGCTTGGGTTATAGTATGGTTATCCCTGCAATGAATACTGCATTTAAAGACCCCGCAGGTCTGATTTTCTTGCGTTTCCACTTTTAGTGGAAGCGGATGTAAGCTCATTTCTTTTCTGGAGGGCAAAGTAATTCAATGCTCGCCAGCTTGCTGTGCCTTGCGCGCAGTTCCGGGTTGGAATGAGACCGTCTTACCTGCTGGGGGTGGCTGGGGGTGAATTCCAGGGCGCTGTGCCTGGTGGCGGAGCCCACCGGGAGAATCGTCGGTTGGGGGCGGTCTGGCGCGGATCACCCAGCTGCCTCCACCTCCGCAGAGGCGCTGGAGGCAGCCAGCGGCAAGCGTGCGCCAGGCTCTGAGCGCAGGCCGGCTTGCAGCCCGGTCAGGTCGCTGCGGGTTGTTTCGGGCTGGCCGGTCGGGCGGCCGTGGAAGGTTTCGGCGCTGGCGCCGCTTGTCCTGGAAAGCCTCGGCCTTGCTCAACAAGTTACCTTCAAAGCTTACCCCCTGCTTGCCTTGCGCGCCGATACCCCCGATGCAGTGGGGCTGGTGATCTCGGCTGAGCGGCGCATGGCGGCTGCGATCCGCACTCCGCAGGGGGCGGAATGGCACTCCCCCTGGTACAGCCAGGAAGGCGCCGGCGAGTTTGCCGTAGGCGAGATTGCAGCCGGTGAGCAGGCGCTCCAGGCTGTCCTTCAGGCTGCCGATGGGCGCGGCCGTCCGACGATGCTCACCGAGCTGGTCCTCCGCCTCAAGGGCTTATCCAGCCCCGCTGAGCTTGCCCGCCTGGCAGCCGGCGGCGATTGCCGGCGATGAATTCAAAGCTTCCCTTGCGCCGCTGCTCTTCCAGGCGCAGCAGCGCTATGCTGACCCGGTCGCAGCGGACATTCTGCTCGCTATCGGTCAGAGCCTCAGCCGTGTGGCGCTGAGCTTACTGGAGCGTCACAGCTTGCTGCACGACCCGTTCCCGGTAATACTGGCAGGTGGGTTGTTCAAGGGGGAAGGCACTCTGCTGCCGGAAGCGGTCAGCCTGAACCTGCATGCTCGTGCGCCGCAGGCGCGCCTCGTCCTTGCACGGCACGAACCGGTATTGGGCGCTCTGCTCTTCGCTTTCGATCCGTTCGGCGAGCGTGTGACCGCCGAGCAGATCGGTCGCATGCAGGCAACCCTGCCTGCCAGGGGTTTTTTCCGCAGCGGGTGAGGGGAAATCCGAAAAAATAGATGAATTGAGGGTAAATGCCCTCAATTCATCTATTTTAAACCTCCTCCTCCGCAAGCTGCGTAAGACCAAAAATCACAGGGGATGACTTATGCGATACTGCCTGCAGAACCAGTATCAGGCCGGGTTATTCGAAGGCGGCTCAGCTGAAGGATTGCCTCCGTGGAGATTCCCCGGCTTTGCGGTACCAATCCAACCCGTGGAAGAAGACGCTGACTTGCGCCAAACCGAACCAGACCAGGAAGAGATCCACTGCCAGTGTCGCCAGGTTCACCCAGCTTCTCAAGTTCGCCTGCAGAGTAGCCACGATGCCCTGGAGCTCCGTAACCTGACCGTGCACATCGGTTATCTGACCGCTCAGCCCGCCGACGTTTTGGCTGAAGCCGGTTATCAGGTCTCCGATCAGCGGGATTTGCTTTACCTGGTCGATGAGCTGGTCGACAGCACCCAGCCCTCCTTCGACCGATTTCAATCCAGTGTCCACCCCTGCCAGCACCTGACCGGTGTGCTCCAGGAAAACGCTCCCCTGGTGGATTGCGAGCTGGTTTGCCACCCAGCTGCCCACGATCCCCGAGAGCGCAATAGCGATGCCCAGGACACAGATCACCATCACCAGGATTGCCATTATTTTCTTGAATGTTTCCATTGGGTTGGTCTCCATTTCCGTCACAATCGATCTGCGCTTGACCTGGAGGCGCTCTTACGCCAGGACGCGCAGATTGATCCCGATGAATAAAAGTATGTATACAAAGAAAAATACCACAAAAAATTTGTGATAACCCTCGCGCTTCGTGCTCGCAGCAACCAGGTTGAGCGTGAAAAGCAGGAAGATCGTTACAAAATAGATCGGACCCTGAGCCAGCAGGTGGCTTACCCCTTTCAGACTGGTGTCGATCAGGTCGATCGGCGAGAGCAGCGCAGCCAGAAAGAAGAACAGACGGGAATTAGAGTAATACTGCTCCTTGAGATCTGCGCCGCTATCGATGTGCTCTGGGAAGAGCAGCGCTGCGAGCAGGTAGCTGATTACCGGGCTGAGCAGGACGAATACAAACAGAAAAAAAGTCCATTTTGTTTCGACCTGCCAGCGATACAGGATCCACCAGTTCATAAGCAGGTAGAGCAGCACGTTGATCCCCCAGAATGCGTGCACCCAATAGATGCGCACTTCGTGGCGCACCTGGACGAGCTGCCCGTACCCCGCCAGGATACGCGTAATTCCCAGGGCGAGCACGATGGAGGTCAGGACGGAGAGGTAGGCGAAGGGCGACATGCGACCGGTTAAAAGTGGGTAAGGTGGATGTTATGGATTAATCGATAAAGTCGAACCACTCTGAGGTATTCCCATTGTCAGCGAGCACTGGTACTGGGTCTCCTGTCACTTCATCCACAACCTGAATCTGCAGATGGAAGGGTTTCTCTGGAGGGGAGTCCGGTAAGTCAATCCGTAAGTGCTGTGCAATCAGATCTCCTGATAACCAGCGGTGAGGTGGGTAGCCGATCTCTTTTCCAGGGATCGCTTCACTGCTGGTAAGCAAGCTTCCACTTAGAATCAATGAAGTTTACCCGCGTAATGATATTATGCTCAAGCTGTTTTGCCTGCCAAAATAAATTCAAACGTAAAAGGTTATTTGGCTTGTCAGCATTATATCCATATCCAATCAAATCTACTTTATCACTAAAACCTACATGAACTAAGTTTGGAATAGAATTCACCGTTGAAAGCGGCAGCGCTTTTATTTTATAGGTTGGAAGGATGACTTGATTGAGTAAAAAAATATTTGCGATGAGCATTCCGGATACAACTGTTACACTTATTGCAACACTCCATCTGGGAATGAGGTTCGATAATCCAAATCCAGTTAACAACATAATTGGACCTATTACTGGTAATAAATATCGACCTTGGTAGCAAGATTCCATGCATTGGGTCAAATTTACGATGAGGATTCCTTCCAGAACCAGAATAGAAAACCCTAAAAAAACCATAAAATGACGTTGCAGAGTATTAAGCTCCCGCAGCCTGCCTTTTATCCAGGCCAGCGCAATGCCTGCCAGGCTGAGCAGTAGCAAAACGCGAGCAGCTATATAAAACCAATCGGGTGCGCGAACTACCATCCACCCGAATGTCGCCCAAAAGGATTCGAACTGGATCCGCCAGAAGTCACCAATTTGCCCAAAGGTCAAAGGCAAATCCCGCTGAGTATGGCTGTATATTTGAGTGAAAACATTCCAACCTAACGGATCTTTATAGTTAATCTGGTTGTATAGAAACCATGGGCTTGCAAACACGAAGACCGGAACTATGAGAGCCAGCAATCCTTTGCCGAGAAACGCCCATGATCGTCTGGTTAGGGAAATATAGATGAGTAATAAAATTACAGTGATTAAAACTGAAATGCCGGTAAGCTTTGCCATAAAAGCCAGGGCTGCAGTAAATCCCAGCAGCCACCAGTTTTTCCATTTGTCTGGCTCCTTCAGAGTTCGATAAGATTGCAGCCATGCAGCTGATGCAGCTAAGATAAGTAAGTTGTCGTTATTTAAGACCGCGCTGATAAACAGGAACTGGGGGGTTAACAGCATCAGCAGTGCTGCCAATAGGCCGATTCCTAAAGTCTCTGGAAACAATTCCCATCCCAACACCAGGATCAATAGGACAGATCCTGCTCCCAAAACAATCGATCCGAACCTGGCAAAGTGTAAAGTTTTAACTTGTCCTAGATATGGAAATGTATCAGCCGTCCCATGCAGCCCGCGATTTTGGCTAGGATACAAATAATTTGGGTTGGCTGTGAATGATCCGCGAATATCCTTAAGGTTGGATAGTGAAGCCGGGATTGCAGCAATCAGGTAATAGAGAGGCGGTTGATGGGCTTCGGCCCCTCCGGGCTTTCCTTGGATGGGCATACGCCTTCCATTTGCCAGGGTATACACGTACCCAAAATGTCCGGTTTCATCGGGTGCTTCAAATGAAGGTACGAGTATGCTGTAGGAAATGGCGAGGATGAGATAAAGGGTGAGGACTAAGCCAGCAATTATGACCTTGTGTGAAAATCTGTGCACGATATTCAATTTTAATCCAACTGCAATCGATTTTCCGATTAATTTGGATTTACGCAAATCCCAAAGGGGTTATTGAAAAACGGGGTGAATAGTGATCGATCATGCTCGCAGCGCTTTATATGTTCGTTTCCGCCTGTTTGATCTTAATAATCAGGTTTGATGGGCCACTAAATTCAGCCACAAAATTTTTAAATGATAGTGCTTCGCTAATCAGGATTGGAAAATACCTGAACACCCTACAGAATTATTGTGTCTGTACTCAGGCTGAATCCGATCGGTTGATCATTCTCAATATGGGTGTGAGCAGCGCTTCCCGCTCATACAGGATGACAGTCCCCCCGGCGAGAACCTGGCGGGTCCCCTCGTCCAGCGGTAGGCTGAGCCATGCAAGCCCGGCGATCCCATACTCCACTTCCGGTCCACCGCGGTACCAGGCGCGGACCGAAATAACCGGTCCATAATCTTCTAGCTGGAGGTGCTCCACCTCGCCGAACTGACCTGCCCAGTCAGTATCTTCCAGGTAGCGCTTCGGCGATTAAGTCAGTAAGATCAGGTCGATGTCGGAGCTTGCTGTCGCCTGCCCCGCGGGCGTATGAGCCGACTAGGGCAACGGCTTGTACATCGCTATTTTGACCCGCCCATTCGCTTACTGTCGTGAGGAAATCCCGGATGTGCGCCTGGGTATACCCGCTCACCCTTTCAATGCCCCAGCCAGGATGCCGCGCACGAAGTACCTGCCTAACAATAGAAAAAACAGCAGTGGCACGATAACCGTTAACATAGATGCCGCCATTTGTAGGTTATAAGGAGAGATCGTACTTCCCTGAGTCATAGCCATTGCCACTTGCACCGTCTGGGTTTTTGGGGTAGTCAATATCAGGGCAATGAAGAATTCATTCCAAACCTGGGTAAATATGATAATTGACACGGAGGCGTAGGCCGGCAATGAAATGGGGGAAACGATCCTGAAGAAAATCTGTACTTTGGAGGCTCCATCCATCTGACCGGCCTCTTCCAGCTCCCGGGGAACCGATAGGAAGAATGTCCCCATTAATACAGATGCCAGGGGGATGTTTATGATCAAGTAAGTCAGAATTAAGCCTAAATATGAATTAGCCAACCCACTTTTAGCTGTTATTGTCGTCAAGGGAATGATCACAGCTTGATACGGCATGTACAGTGCAATTCCCACCAGTACGAAGATTATCCTGCTGAAGGTTGTCTTGGAACGACTAAGATAATATCCACCAAGACCACCAAAAAACGCAGCCAGCGCAGTAACTAAAACTGTTATGATCGTCGAGTTTATGATTGGGTGCTGCATCGGGATCAAGAAATCCCGGCTTCCAATTAATGCTGCCGTATAATTCTGAATTTGCGGCACCCGAGGGAATGCCATGTAAGTTCTCTGTTGGATCTCTGGCAACGTTTTCAGGGAGTTGTTAATCATTATATAGATTGGCAGAATATATACACAGCTCAGCAGAACCAATACCACATATACAATGATTTTTAGGGATTTGCTATTGCTTTTCATTCAAACCACTTCCTTAAAGCGTAGATGGTGTAGGGGATGACAATGATGAATGCCATAAGGAAGATGATTACCCCAATCGCCGCCCCAGCTGATGCCAGACGCTGGTCATAGGCGGTGACTATCATATTTGTCGCCAGGACGTCGGTCGAGATACCGGGCCCACCCCTGGTTACGATCCACACGATGTCAAACACCTTCAGCGTGGAGATCAACAAAAGCGATACCAACACCAGGATGCCCGAGCGAATATTGGGGATAATCACCGAGAAAAGTGTCCTTACTCTGGAGGCTCCATCCACGGTGGCAGCCTCAACCATCTCTATCAGTTCCGAAGTACGGAAGGAGGATTGGATAATAATGACAGAAAAGCCCAGGTACTGCCAAACAAAAATTAAGATCAGCCAGTATGTAGCCGTAGAGGGGTCATTGGTAAAAGTAAACGGGGAGTGAATACCAATGTTGCCCAGTGCGGTATTTATCACACCTCTTTCAGGTTGATACATCCACGACCAAATCGTCCCGGTCACTACGAAGGACATCGCAACCGGATACAGAATCAACGTCCTGACGTATGCTTCAACCCCCCTGATAGGCGCCAGCTCTAATAGGTAAGCAAGGAATATCGCTAAGACAACTGTGGGGACCACTCCCAGTATCAGCCATTTTAAATTATTCTGGACATCTACCCAAAAACGACCCTGGCCAAACAGGAACTTATACCATTTCAATCCAGTAAAGGTGTAGTTGGCTGCTGTACTGACCCAATTCGCCGTGGAAACATAAAAGTTCCAGATCAGCGTCCCATAAAGGATAATCAGGAATAACAACAAAGGCAATGTAAATACCAGGAATTCTGTTACGCTTGCCACTTGCCTTCGACGTTTTTGCGTTTTTTGCGTTTTCGCCGCTATCACGTGATCCACCCCTTACATAACGGATTAAATTCACTGAAAGAGAACTTAATCTCTTCTTTAAGATAAATCAGGTAAGGATACATGTGGATCATGCATCCTTACCTGTTTATCTAATCTAATGCATCAATCTTACGAATAAATCTTTCACACACAAGGCAACCGTTGGCCGCTGAGCGTCTAAGGCCACTGGTACCAGGCGGCCCCGTCCTTGACGTTGTAGGTTGTCATCATATCAGCAACCTCCTTGATAGTCCCCGCAATATCCGGCGTCTGGTCAGCGAACATAGACGAGATGATGACCCGATACGCCGTTTGAGCAGCATTTGGCAAAATCGTGCCGTGCTGGTCAAGGATCAGCTTATCCGGGTGATCAGCCACAAACTTCTGCAGCTCCTGGCGGATCGGATCGGGGAATTCCGTGGGATCGATGTCCTTGCGAGCAAACAGACCGCCCTGGGTAACATCGGTCGGGATCTGCAGCTCAGGTGAGGCTACCACACTCAGCCAGTCCTGGCATTCCTTTAAATCGGGAGCCCCTACGGTGCAGCCGTAGGTGTCGGGATGGAATAGCAGGATGCGTTCAGGTTTCTGTGGGAATGTCACCGCACCGAAATCTACGTTAGGCTGCCAATTGGAGCCCTTGATGAAAGCCCCTATAGCCCAGGTCCCCATTAGGGTCATTGCAGCCTGTCCAGCGCCGACCGCGCCGACCGCCTCGTTCCAGAGCAGGCTCGAGTGATCTTTGTTGATATAAGGTTGTAGTTTAGCAAATTTCTCCAAAAATTCCTTGAAAATGGGATCTGTGGCGGGGTCAATCAAGCCCTTCATGAAATTTACATAATACTCCGGACCACCTAACTCCATCATGATGGAATCCAGGACGAAGACATCGGACCAGTTGTCCTTTGAACCTACAGCCAGACAAGACATATCTGGTTTGGCTTTCTTGATAGTATCGCAGGCTGCAACTAACTCATCATAGGTGGTTGGCGCGGTAATCTTCAGTTCGTCGAATAACTTCTTGTTGAAGTAAAGGATATTCTCCAGGTGCATATTCAACGGTACCGAATACGGATGCCCATCAATGGTAACGGCATTCAACAGCGGTTTCGGAATTTTGTCACCATACCCTGTTTGTGCATAGAAATCGTCCAGGGGGACTAGCACCCCGCTGTCGACATAATCCTTTAGCTCGGCGCCACCTAGGGTCTGGAAGGTATCAGGCGGGATGCCGGCTGTAATCCGGGCTTTCAGAACAATGCGGTGTTCTGTGCCACCACCACCGGGTACAGGATTCTCAACCAGCTCGATATTCGGGAATTTAGCCGCGAGTGCTTTGAACATCTCGTCCGCAGCTTCGCGCTCCCCAGGAGCCGTCCACCAGTGGAAGATCTCTAACTTCTCTGGTTTTGGCTCGGGTGTGGCGGTAACCACCTGGATTTCGGTCTTCACTACCGGGGTGCCAGCCACTTCGACGATCTGGGTCTTGACCACTTCGACGGTCTTGATGACTTCTTGCACCTGAGGGGTAGGCTGGGCGCAGGCACCTAGTAGCATGCTCAATGCAACCACTGCTGGTATTACTATCTTAAGGAATTTAGACATCTTCTTCCTCCGATCGAAAGTGAATATTGTTTGGAGACCGGGCGTTCGAACCTCACAGTCTCTGGGAAAAACCGTTTTGGACCGGTTTTCGGGGAGCCCTGAATTTATATTCGATCAGGGTCTCAGGCACAATGTAAAAAATTTAGCGGGGGGATATCTTGTTTGGACCACCTCCTTCTTATGGTTCAAAAAGCAGTAAAGACCAGTGGTTTAAAGCAGAATGGACACTTAAATTCAGATCCAAGCTATCCGATCTGGACAGTGTGGTTCCTCAGTGGAACTTCCGCCGGTAGACCTGGTTAGGTGAATGGGTGTCCATACAGTGGGTTGGGGGACTCTAAATATTTATTGTCCGGCCCGTTTTTCAACTTTTATTGACTCTAATTTACCACTAAATCTATAAATGTCAAGCATGGCACAGCCTGTAAGGCTGGTTTCAGCTCATCGCTCCCGTTCACTTATCCAGGTAGTAATGCATAGGCAGATCGATATCCTCGGTTTTTCCCCCGTATAAGGCAGTCAGCTGCGCGCTGAGCGCTGCCAGCCCGCAGAATATCACAAAAACCCGCAGCGTTCCGCTCAGCTGCAGCAGCCCGAGCGAGGTCAAGGCGAAGCTTACCCCTCCCGAGAAGAGCACACACAGCAGGATGCTGCCGGAAGTGCGGTTGAATATCCACGCCTCCAGCACGGAGAAGGCAAGCCCCAAGGGCAGGTACGCCCATAGGGGAACCAGCCATCCTATCTGTGAGAGCTGCCCCGCTAATGGCGCCAGCCAGACCAGCCACAGAGCGCCGACCAGCAGGCTGGCTGGCACCCAGCCGAGGCGCGCCTGCCAGCGGGGTTGGGCGTAACCGCGCCAGCCGAATTCGACCGGGATCGCCCCGCTGCTCAAGACGCTGACCAGATACAGGATGGGCAGCAGCAGCAAGATCGCAGGCGCCTGCTCCGGCGGAACTTCGAAGCGGGCTGCCAATCCTGCCAGGTTCGCCGCTGGACCCCCCAGGAGGTAGTCGATACCCAGGGCAAGCGCTGCAGCCGCGGTGGGTCCGAAAAATGCCAGCACGTACCACCGTCTGCGCACGCGCCACAGCCAGAGCCCGCTGAGCAGACTCTTAACCCCGGGCCAACCGCGCCCTGCCCAGCGCACGAGGATTGCCGCAGCGGCAGGCGCCGACAATCCCAGCATATAATAGAAGCGCAGCGTCTCCCCCACGCGCCATACCGCCGGGATCCAGACCAGCCAGCTCAGCCCAAACGTCACGGCAAAAAAGCTTTCCAGGGGATACCGGACTAATATTGATTTCATTTTTTTCCCACTTGCTCTATATTTTAACTGATCGATGAAGAAAATGCCGCCGACCTGCCTGGAACGAATGGGTTCCTGCGTATTAAAATTCTCTTCACGGTCGTGCCGAGCGCCGGCGAGGCGTCCCCAACCTGTATTTCGTCGGGCTGCCCGGTGTACCCTGCCGCCGGACCGGAGGATAAATATACCTACCGTCACCACCGCCCGTATAAGAATATCCAGGACTGGGAGGTCGCCGGACTGATCCAGGATGCTTCTTTCCTGGTCAACCTGGCGCACGTCAAGGGTCACCCGAGCTGCGGCTTTGGGGCGGCTTTCAAGAACCTGGCGCTCGGCTGCATGGCTGGCAGGACGCCGCGGCGCCATGCACGACACCATGCAGTACGATCCCTACTGGTTCCCCGAGCTGTGCCCGGATGCGGAGACGCGCCAGCGGATCATCGCCGCCTGCCCGCACGCCGCCCTGGTTGAGGACAAGGAGAACCCCGAGCTGCTCCACCTGCACCCGGAAGAGTGCAACGCCTGCGGACGCTGCCTGCAGGTGGCGCCTCCCGGCAGCTTGAAGATCGACGCCAGGAACTTTCATTCCTTCATGGAAGCCTGCGCCATCAGTGTCAGCCTGACCCTGTCCACCTTCGCTCCCGGGAAAGCGGTGCACATCAACCTGGCAACGCACATGACCCCGCTCTGCGATTGCTTCGGCTTTACCAGCATGCCCATCCTGCCGGATGCCGGTATCTTCGCCTCGGACGATATCGTCGCCATCGACCAGGCGACCCTGGACGTAATTGCATCCTCCCGGCTGATCGAGGAGAACCTTCCGCTAGCGATGGAAGTGCACACCCGCGAAGGGCATCCCTTCCGCTGGCTGCACGGGCCGCTCAAGGACCCGTATAAAGTCACCGAGTATGGCGAAGCCCTGGGCCTGGGCAGCCGTGAGTATGAGCTGGTGGACGTGCTTCCGTTGGAGATGGTGGAGCGCCGCGAGATCGCATACATTTCAGCCCGGTAAGCCGATTGATCAAACGTACATCCGAGAAAAAGAATGATGCAGGCGCTTGCGCCTGCATCATTCTTTTTCTCGGAATATTATTACGGTTCTGGTGTTTCCGTAGGCGGGGGCAGCGCTCCCAGGTCCTGCAGCAGCACCCACCCGATCACGTCGCTGCCGCCCCTCTGGTAATCCACCAGGGCGCATTCCCGGTTGAAGTCATCGAAGCGCCGCTCTGAAGGCAGGAAGCGTACCGTTCCGCCGGCAGGGATGCTCCCCACGGCAGAAAATCCCGTGTAGCAGCCGCTGCGCGCCCAGATATCGCGCTGTGTCAGGCTGGAGAACGGCCTGGGCGTCTCGGTCGGTGTCCCGGTTTGGGTTGCGGTCGGGACGAGCGTCGGAGTTAAGGTAGTTGTAGGGGTGGGGGTCGTGGTAGCCGTCGCCGTCGGGGTGGCAGTCGGAGTCAGGGAGAGCATAAACGCATTGAATCTGCCGACACCCCAATTGGCGATCAGCAGAATCAGGAGAATCACTCCTAATACGATGCCGAGGCGGATGCCGGTCAGCTTCCAGCGGTAGCTGCGCAAATTGCGGTTGAGCTGGCTTACCCCAGGATCGTTGGGATAGCGCGCGGATACCCCGGCGCTGAGCCGGGCGGCCTCTGACGGCCAGCCAGGGCGATTCTCGTACGACCGCATGGCGGATTGCAGGTCATTGTCGAATTTGGTTATTTCCCTCTGCAGTTTTTCGATCTCATTCTGCAGGCGGTTCAGGTCTTCGTCCACCCCCTCTAAATTCCGGATCTGGTCCAGGCTCTGTTTCGCCTGTTTCGAGAAATACATCGCTTCTTCGAGAGTTGGCGCCCGGTTAGCCTGGTTATAGAGGGAACGGGTTTGTTCTTTCAAGGGCTCTACCACCCGTGGTACGACCGATTTAAAGCGCTCGATCAGCTTGTCGAAAGCAGGATTAGCTCCATACTCGATGATGAGCCGGTCCAGGCTGGCTTTGGCTTGAGTGACAGCTTCGGGATCGATCGCAGCCTGGTTCAGGGCTTCATTGATCGAGCGCAAGGTATCCTTCACTTGCCTGAAATCCCGGGCTTTATCCGCGTACTTGGGCAATCCTGTTGCCCGCGAGGCCAATTCAACCTTTTCAATGGCAGCCTCGATCTGCCCCTGCTGGAAAGTGGCTATCCCTTCTTCGTACATGTTCTCGGCGTCGATGCTCTCTTGCAGTTTTTGCGAAAACTCCTGCCCTTCTTGCCAGCGCTGGATGCCGGAATCGCGCATGATGCTTTGTGCTTTTTCCAGCAGCGCCAGGGCATCTGCATACCGCCCGACCCTGGCAGCCGACTGGGCTTTGCCGTACGACGAGGCAGCTTCTGCCGGCAGCGCAACCGCAGGGATATACCCCGTGCGCAGGTAGCTCTCTGCCTCCGAACGGTGCTGCTTCACCCGCTCCCAATTCGGCTCGAGCTGTAAAACCCGGTCGAACAGCTGGATCGCCTCGGCGTACCTCCCGCTGTAGAACAGCCTCTCGGCTAAATCCATCTGGCGCTCCGCGTCCGGGTTGTGCTCCCTGTACAACTGCTTCCCCGCTGCCCGGCGGCGCGCTCCCTGAGCCGTCCGCAGGAGAATTTGCCTTTTGCGCGGCTGACGCCTCCCCAGTACCGGCGGTGGATCCGTCTGAATTCCTGCTCTTGCTGCTGGATTTGGGCGATTAAATCCTTGCGCGCGGTCTGCAGCCGGTTCCGGTCATCGGCGGAGAGCGACTGGTAATCCTCCGAATGGATGAAATCCTCGATTTCCAATAACAAATTTCGCCGCTCAGCCAGGCTGGCCGAATCTTGGCTGCTCAACCGCTCGATTTGTGCTTCAAGTTCGTCAAATGGATTCATTTTTAGTAATTTGTTCTCCATCAGGGAGCTGCTGGTAGACCTGCAGCAGGTCGGTGTACAGGTCTTTTGCCTGGGCATATCCCTGAGTAAGGATTTTCTCCAATATCTCTTTTACCTGGTTGGGCAAACGCTCGTCGTCGTAAGTCCAGTTTACCGAATAGCTCGATGAGGCGTGCTCGATCTCTTCCGGGCGGTTGGGACCTAATGGGAGCGCGCCGGGCGCCGGTCGACCGGTCAGGATGTGATGCAGCGCCCTCGCCCCGAACTGCACCAGGTCGGACTGCCTCTCCGCATCCGATAACCCCTGGGATAGCCGCTTGGCGATATTCCAATCGATCATGACGACCCCGCCGGATTCTGGCTCCCAATAATAATGGAGCAGCTTGTGGTCCCGGTAAACAATATTCCGGTCGTGGGCGAGCTGCAGGATTGAGCAGATTTGAATTGCCAGGAGCAGGCTCTCCCTTACCGGCAAAAACCAGCCATGGTTATGCCCGGCGTCGCAATATTTCATCAGGTTGTGTTCCTGGTCGCGTTTGACCAGCGCCAGGTAGGGCAGCCATCCCAGCGACAGCTGTCGATCCATGTGTAACAGGAAATTTTGCACCTCCTCTACCCCGTAGCGGATCAGCCCGCCATTCAAATGGCTGGCGGAATTGCGCCTCTTCTCGCTGGGAAAATCCAATCCCTCTTCGAGCTTCAGGTAGCCGCATTCGATCAGTGGGGTGATGCCCGGGACATCCCGCAGCATGGATAGAATTTGCGCTTCCTCGATGAAAAGCGGCAGAGCATATTCGACCTGGTCGGGGCGCATCACCTTGACTGCACACTGTAAAGGTTTTCCCGCCGCATCGTGCAAATTGCCGGTGAATACGCGTGCCGATGGAGCCGCGCGCTTCGGGGATCCAGCTATCCAGGGGATCGGTCAGGAACAAATCCTGGCCTTCGCCCAACCTGCCTTCTTGCATGCCCACCACCGTCCTGACCTGGTCCGCTGCGTGAATATCCCTTTCCAGCGCCAGAGGCCGGCTGCGAGCCAGGGAAAGGACCTCCCGCGAGCGGTGCTCGTTTAACCAGGGGATTTCATTCATGAGCTCGGGATGTTCCATAAAGAGATCGGCTGGCCGGGAACCTTTGCGCAGCTTTTTTAATGTATCCAGCAGCAGATCCAGCCATTGCGCCGGCCCGACGCGGCTGCGCAAATTCCGCCCAGCCAGCTCCACGGATGTCAGGTAATCGTAAAACGGCTCGTCGGGGGCTGCGCCGTGAATGATCTTCGCCAGCCAGCGGGGTGCAGTCCCGATTGCCCGCTCCGCGCGCAGCAACCGCCGCCGGTCGGGGTCCCACACCAGCATGAGCCGCAAAACCTTGCGCGCGGTCTCAAAATCCTTGCGCTCCCAGGCGTTTTGGAATATGGCAGCCTGGGCTTTGGGTTGAGCGAGAGCTTTCTCAATTTTTTCCTGTGTCCCCGGCAGCACCGGCTCGATGTCCGCGATAAATCCGTCGACATCATCGTAGCCAACCCCGGAATTAGGGGGAGCTGGATCGATCTCGTCCCATTTTTTTAATATTTCATCGTTGAACAGCTTCACGAGATTCGCGAGCTCACTGACTTTTTCTACCGGCTGCTCCCCGCGGAGATTGGCCCTCAGCTGGTCGTCCTCCAGCTGCATCACGGCTGCCCGGAAAGTATGATACAGCCGGCTGATGACTGTATAGGGAGGCAGGGAGTCATCATCCAGCTTGAGATAAACCCTGCGAATCCCCTGGGTGACGCTTTCCCACCAGCTCGGGAGAGGGTTTTCGCCAACCATCAGCAGCAGTCCCCAAAGCAGCACCGGCCAATCGTCGGCGATGCCGGCTGAAAGGATCTCGCCGAAGGAGCTCGTTGGGTGCTTCTCCTGGGCCGGACTTTGCTCGAGGGCAATCTCCGCGATAGTGCTGAGCAGCTCCCATTTTTCGGCTGATGCGCCGGGCAGCTTGGCCGTTCGCCCTGCTACCTGCCGGAACGCTTGCAGGTTGGCCTCACCCGCCAGCTTGAGCGCGACCCTTGCATGAAAATTCAACGCGCTGGCAAAATCCGGCAGCTCTCCGTAAGCCACCATCTGGCGCTGGAGATCGTCGCTCTGGTTTAGATGGGTCAGCTCGGGCCGCGAAACAGCATACAGCTCGGCGATAGCCTTACGCAGGTCCTGCACCTGACTTAAGGCCTCGTCATTGCAGGAGAGGAGCCTTTCCTTCAAGGGTCTTACGCCTTCCGAATACGCATTGCTGCGAGCAATATCCCTCGGCCACTCCAGACGGGCGTGCAGGTCCGGATTCGCATCTGCCAGAAATTCGCCGATCGCCTGGACGAACTGGTAAAAATCATCGTTCGTCGAGTGCTGCCGGTCTTGGGTGGCGCCGTCCTCTTCCAAATAATTGCTGTTTCCCCAATCGATAACGGTCAGACAGGCTCTTTTTGGGTCCCAGTACAGATGCTCCGGTTTAATATCGTTCCAGACGATGCCGGAATGCTTCACCTCTCCATTCCATACTTCAGCGGAATGGATCGTTTCAATCAGGTTGAGCACCGTAGACAGGGAACGGATCAGGATAGGCTCCGGGATCTCATTGAAGCCGGAAAACATTTGAATAAAAAACTCGTTTTCTTCCGCTGCGGAGACCCTGGTTTCATCGATCAAGCCAAAATGGGTTAAATTTGCCAGCGATTTCAGATCGATGCCGGCAGCTCGCTCGATAATCATAAAAAAGCGCTCGCCGATCCCTTCTTCCGGCGGGCTCTGGTCAAGGACCGCCGGTGTAGATAAAACCGTCCCTAAGTTTGGAAATTGGATTCCTTTCAGCGCATTTAGAATTTCCGCTTCCGTCCTGATCTGGGATGCCTGGCGCAAAACGTCGCTGTAAAATGGACCGATATGGGGGCGCTTGAGGATGGCGATTTCTCCACCCACCAGTGACCTGACCAGGAAAATCTCACCCGCATCCCCTTCCCCCAGTTTTTGCAGCAGGTTCCAGCTGTTATGTATGCCCGCGACGGTTGCTGCGATCTCTACCACAAATCGTTCCTTCGTCCGTGATCAATGATTATAGAACTTTATTATTGCCAGAAATATGCCAACATCCAAAAACACAAAGTTGACTTATCTCCACCCCGACCCTGTTCGGGAAGGTCATTTTAGCACGAAGTTATCAGGTGGAACATGCAGGCTGGGTTTCGCCGTCCAGCCGGCTTCCGCCGTCGCCATATGCCCATCCTCATCGACTGTAGTGGCGACGTCAGTCGCTCAAAATAGGACGGCTTACGCCGTCACTACAAATGTATGCTTCTCAACCGTAGTGGCGACGTCAGTCGCTCTGTATTCCCCCGCGTCTTCACTCTTGCCCGTACTCCAAAACGACGAGAGTGACGTCGTCTTCCTGCTCCCAATCTGGACCGGTGAACTCGTGCAGGCTGCACACCAGGGTATCGATGAACTTTTCCCCATGGACTGCCTGCGGTCCGGCTGCCTCGTGCATATACTGTCGCAAGCGCGGGTAGCCGTACATATCTCCACCTGGGTCATGCGCTTCCACCAGCCCGTCGCTGTACATCAGCAGCGTATCCCCCGGCTCGACCTGCCAATCTTTTTCTTCGTATGCAGCACCCGGCACCAGGAAGGCGGGCAGCCCGAGAGGCAGCCCTCCGGCGCGCAGCTCCTCGACGCCCTGGCGGGTGCGCAGGAAGGGAGGGTTATGCCCGGCGTTCGCCAGCTGCAATCTCCCGCTGACCGGGTCCAGCAGCACCAGCAGGCAGGTGACGAACATATTCATGGGCATATCCGGTGAGAGCACGTCGTTTACCCGGCCGAGCAGCTCTCCCGGGGTCACCTGCGCGGGATTATCCAGCCGGGTGAGCACCGCGCGCAGTGTGGTGCGGGTTGCCGCCATCACCAGGGCTGCGGACATCCCTTTATCTGAAACGTCTCCTACAACCAGACCCCAGCGCCCGTCGGGGAGCTGGAAAAAATCGTAAAAGTCGCCGCCGACCTGCCGCGCCGGCTTCCAATAAGCTGCTACCTGGCTGCCTGGAATGTCAGGCATTGACTGCGGGAGCAGACCCGTCTGCACCTGCTGGGCAGTCTCGAGGTCACGATCCAGGCGCTCTTTCTCCAGCTCGAGCTGGTGCAGGTTGACGATTTCGATTGCCGGCGCTGCCTGCATGGCGATGACGCTGACCAATTTGAGATCGCCGGCGGTGAACTGCCGGTCTGGTGCGCCGATCACCAGGAACGCGCCCAGGATGCCCCGCTCGGTTTTTAGCGGCGCGCAGAGTACAGGCAGGTTTCCTTCACCGCCATCCTGGAATAGCATCCCCGCAGGCTGTTCGTTTGCGATCTCACCGTTCCCACTGGCTAGGACCCTGGTAACGATGCTGTCCGGTGCGAGTGTAATGTCATCTGCCAGTACCCCTCCGCAGCGGGCAATGGTGCGCAGCTCAGCCTGCCCGGCAGTTTGCAGGACGAATAGCCCAGCCTCGGCGCGGATTAGCGGGCAGGCTTCCTGGAGCGCCACCTGGGCGATCGCCTCCGCTTGTGGCGAGCTGACCAGCTTTTCAGACAGCCGGTAGAGCAGGTTCAGCTCGCGGTATTTATCTAATACTTCTTCCGCCAGAGCTTTATTCTCCGCTTCCTGGGCCAGCAGGAATTCCAGCCAGGTTGCCAGGTTCTTCACCCAGGGAGAGCCCGGCGAGCCCACTACCCAGCCAGCTACCTGGTCTTCGAGCAGTATCGGGCGGCGCTCGTCCTCAGGATTGCCATCCTTGCCGATCAGCAGGCTGCCATCCTTGTCCAGGATGCCTACCGGCTGGCGCAGCGAATTGACCAATACCCCCAAACCGATTCCCGAGCTCTCGGCTTTTTTCAAAAGCTTGCTCAGCTTGACGGATGCCATCTCAATCGACCTTCAAGACGCGCTTCGCCAGGGAATACAGCTCGTCAGGATCGAACGGTTTGGTGATGTAAAGGTCCGCCCCAGCCGCCTGGGCCTCCATGAGGTCGTATTCCTGACCTTTCGCGGTGAGCATCGCAATCGTCGTCTCTCCCATCTTCAATTCCTGCTTGATCTTCCGGCACACTTCGAACCCATTCAGCTTGGGGATCATAACGTCCAGGAAGATCAGCTGCGGCGATTCCTCCTGCGCCAGCTCGATTGCTCGCTCACCGTTATCAGCGGTGATCAGCTCGACGCCGAGGTCTTCCAAATCTTCCAGGGTCTGCTCGATCAGCCGGCGCATATAGGCTTCATCGTCCACAATCAGGATCATCTTCCCTTTGCTCATCTTTGTGCATTCTCCACAATATCTGTTTTAGGACTTACGCAGTTCGCTGAGGAATTGCCGGAAATAGGGGTGTAAGGCGGGCGGACGCCCGCCTTACACCCCTATTTCCGGAATATTTTTCCTTCAACTGCGTAACTCCTATGTTTAACATTATCCGTGTTCGGTTGGCAGCTCTTTCTCCAGTTCAACATCCTCAACCAGCGCATCTTTAGGGATTGGCAGGGAAAACGTGAAAGTACTGCCGCTGCCCAGCTCGCTCACTACCCAGATGCACCCCCCGTGATGCTCGACGATCTGCTTGCAGATCGCCAACCCCAGCCCGGTTCCGCTTGGCTTCTCAGTGAGCGTATCCCCGACCTGGCGGAATTTCTCGAATATCATCTCCTGGTCGGCGGGATCGATCCCGATCCCTTGATCGCGGACACTGACCCAAACTTCGTCCTCCGTTTGCTGGGCGCTCAGGGAAACCTCGCCGCGCTTGGTGAACTTGCTGGCGTTCGAGATCAAATTGATCACGACCTGCAGCAGCCGGTTGCTGTCGCCGGTGACCATGGGCAGCTCAGGAAAGGGCAGGACAACCAGCCTGACCTCTCTCCCTTCGAACAGGGATTGGGTCGTTTCGTATGCCTGCTGCAGGATCGCCGGGATGGCGACTGGCGCCATGTGCCAGACCATTTGCCCGGCTTCGATCTTTTCCAGGTCGAGCAGGTCATTGATCAGGCTGGTCAGGCGCTGTCCTTCTGCCAGGATGATATCCAGGTTTTCGGTCATTTGCTCGGCTGCATGTTGGATGCGTGGATCCTTAGTTGGCAGCACAGGTTGGATCCTCTCCTCCAGCCGTTTTTGCACCAACCGGGCGAACCCCAGGATGGAAGCCAGCGGCGTGCGCAGCTCGTGGCTGACGTTTGCCAGGAAGTCACTTTTCGCTGCGTTCGCAGCTTCGGCAGCCAGCCGTGCTCTCTCGGCTTCCTGGCGCGCTTTCTCAGCTTCCTGGGCATAAGCCACGCTTTGCTCGTACAGGCGCGCGTTGTCGATGGCAACCCCAATCTGCTGCCCGATCGCAGCGGCTACCGATAATGCCTCGAAGGACAGGTGGAAATCTTCGCGCGTGGCTACATTCATCGCCCCTAACATCTGGTCCTGGGCTACCAGAGGAATGCTGACCACCGTCTTGATGCCGGCGGCTGCCAGGGACTCACGCAGCGGACCAGGCGGATAATCTTCAATGGTGAAAGCCATCGGCAGCTGAGTTTCCAGCACTTCCTGGACGACACTGATCGTTACCGGGACGTACTGGAAAATCTTAATACTGAGCTCATCCACCCCGCGTTGCGCTACCAGCTGCAATGTCTTCATTTCCACATCCAGGCGGTAGACTACCCCGGCTTCCATTCCCATTACCTCCAGCGTTTTATCCAGGGCATCCGCTAATATCCGGTCAAGGTCTAACGAACGGCTAACCACCGCAGAGACGGTGTTCACCGCAGTCAGCTCGTGAGTGCGCTGCTCCACCCGCTGTTCCAGTGTATCGTAGGATTCCTGCAGCTTCTCTGCCATCCGGTTGAACTGCTCCGCCAGCTCCTCCATCTCATCGTTGGTATTCAGCTGGATCGGCTGGCTGAAGTCCCCGCTGGCGATGCGCTGGGCAGCGGCAATAAAATCGTCCACCGGGCGGGTGATGCGCCGCACACCGACCATTACGAAACCTGTTGGGACGATGACCCCTAGTATCAGCAGGGCGATCAAGAGCGTGCGGTAGCGCTCACTCGGGCGCACCATTACGCTCCAATCTTCTGCAGTGATCAGGCTCCAGCTCGTGCGCGGCACGGGGTCGTATCCCAGGAGCACCTCCTTACCGTCCGCGGTAGTTATCCTCTCGATGCTTCCAACGCCTCCCCTCAGCAGGGAGGTCATCTTGGGGTCAGTGAGCTGAGAGCCATTTTGTTTGAAGTCCGAGGAGAAGATGATGCGCTGGTTCCCATCTACCAGATAAGCGTTGCCCACTTCACCGATGCGCATTTTGAGGATAGTGCCGTAGAATGGATTTACCGTGCTGGCATCCAGGCGGAACATGCCTACGACAATGCCCCGGAAATCGTTCTGTGAGCCAAGGATGGGTACGGCGATTGCGATCACGTCACTCCCATCCACGCCGTAAGGCTCGATGTTCGTGAAAAAGATCCCTGGAGAGCGAACCATGCTCAGGAAAAACGTGCGGTTCGACCAGTCTTGCCCGATGATATCCTTACGGTCGATTGAGGCGGCAATGACTTTTCCCAGGTTATCCAGGATAAATACCCCCCCATCGAATAATATCAGCCGGTTTGAGCTGCTGTTCAAAGCCATTTGCTGCTGGGCGATGAGCCCGTAATAAACGCTCGGGTCGCGTGCCAGGATAGTCAGCCGGTCGATAAAATCTTCAAATCCGGATGAAACCTCGCTGGCAGACAACCGGTTTACCTCGCCGCCCTGGTTGATCGCGATCTGTTCTGTCTGGCGCTGGTAGGCGTAGTAAGCCGTCAGCGCCACCAGCAGGAGGATGATGGCAGTGGGGACGAACGACCAGGCGAGTGATTTTAAACCCCAGGCTGGTCTTTTGCGGGCTTTTGCCCATCGGGCCGTGCTCCATCAGGCTTCGGTTTTACATCCGCAGTCGACCGGCAACATCCCGCGCGATCCTTGGATAGTCTCGATCTGCTGGCAGACATCGCTCATTATGGATACTGGCGCCTTTCCCAGAGTATATATTTTATCCCAGGCGGCTTTGGCGATATCGCTGACGCCTGCCATCTTGGGAAAGGATTCCGCGACGACCGAATAGCCCTTTACCTGCCCATCGGCGAATGCAGCCAGATCGATCTCACTCGCCTGGTAGGGGTATAGCAGTTTGATATAGCTTGCCCATTCGTTGACGAGAGAGGCGCGCGCCGGTTGGAGGAAATGCACTCTCGCCATCGCTTTGCCGTAATCGGTGCTGATCAGGAATTTCAGCAGCTCCCAGGCCGCGTCAGGGTATTTCGTCCCCGCAAATATGCAAAAGCCGTCGGTGGTTGCCAGGGTGACCTTACGCTGAGGTCCTGCCGGGAAAGGCGCTACTCCCACCCGGAACGCGGCTTTGTCCAGGATATCTTTGAGCGCCCAGGAGCCGTCTTCCACCATGGCGATGCGCTGCTCGATGAAGACGGTGCGCGTATCTTTGTTATTCACGTCCAGGAAGTTAGGCATGACCCCGTCATCCCAGATGCGGGCGCGCAGCCACTCCATCGCCTCTTGCGCGGGCTGCGCAGCCATCTCACACTTGGTTGGATCGTCGGGGTTGACGAAATGCCCGCCCCAGCCGTTGACGTGCATCTGGATGCGCTCCCAGGCAATATCGAACATGATCCCCATTGGATCGTTTCCTTGCTGCTGCGCACGGTCAGCTTCTTCATCGCGTCCAGGTAATCGTCGTGCGTCCAGTCGTAGGTGGGATACTCCACGCCTGCGGCGTCGAACAGGTCCTTGTTGTAGAATAGTGCCAGCGCGCCGTGATATTTGGGCAGGCCGAACTGCTCGCCCGACTTGGTGAACATGGAGTTGTACTGCGCTTGCGACCAGTCTGCGATGGTCGCTTTATCGATATCCGCCTTGACGTATGGGCGCAGGTCGAGCAGGTAGCCGGCGTCCGCCCAGGCGGGGAAGAAATCGCAGCATCCCGAGAAGACGTCGGCTGCTGTGCCGGCTTTCATATCGGTTACCATCTGGTCGGCGAGGTTCTCCGGGTCGGGTGTGTAATAGACGTGGATATTCGGATGCTGCTCGTTGAACTTGGCGAGCATATCCTGCGCTAACCCCGGGAACCAGTCCGTCCGCCAGTCCTGGTAGACGAGCTGCGCCGGGTTGCTCTTGCTGTACGAGCGAGCCGGCGATTTGATCCCGCAGGCTGCCAGCGCAGTACCCGCGGCAGCCGCGCCCGCTAATTTTATGAAATCTCGTCGAGTGAATTGGGTCGGTTTTTTCTCCATCCCTGAGTCCTTAATAGATCATCTGGTCCGTCCAACCGAAATATTATAGCGCGAATCGGCAATATATAGATAAAAATTATAATAATAATTCAGTTTAGCGACCCCCTCGCCGAATTTTCGGTAACCCTTATTTCTTTGGCCTCGCTAATTCCCGTATAATATAAATATCTATCCGAAAATGGATAGGAGAACCGATTTGGGGTGTGTGCGGCGAAGCCGCACACACCCCAAATCGGAACCCCTCGTATTTTCGGACGGGTTCTAAGGGCTTTCCCGCAGTTGGAACAGCGAAAGCCCGGCAGGGCAGGATTAACCCCAAAAAAAGAGGTGGTTTGTGGACGAGAACGATTGGCTGAACCTGAACGACGAAGCCCGTGAGATCTGGCAGGAGAACGCTCCCTACTGGGACGAATATATGGGCGAAGGCAATGCCTTTGCCTTGCAGCTCGTCTATCCTGCGGCGGAGCGCCTGCTCCAGGCGGAGCCGGGCCAGCTGGTATTGGAGATCGCCTGCGGGAACGGCAACTTTACCCGCCGCCTGGCAGCCCAGGGGGTCCACGTCCTGGCGACCGATTTCAGCCGGCCATTCCTCGAGCGCGCCCGCCAGCGCTCAGTCGATTGGGCAGAATGGATAGAATACCAGGAGCTGGACGCCACCGACCGCCAGGCGCTGCTCTCTTTGGGCGAAAAGCGCTTCGACTCGGCGGTGTGCAATATGGCCCTGATGGACATGGCGGATATCGCCCCCTTGCTGGAAACGCTGCCAATTCTCCTCAAACCCGGCGGTCGTTTCGTATTCACCATCACGCACCCCTGCTTTAATTCCGCCGGGATGTCGCGCATCGCCGAAGAGATCGACCGCGAGGGCACGCTGGAGACGGTCTACGCGGTGAAAGTCTTCCGCTATCTGACTGCCAGCGCAGGCAAAGGTGTGGGGATCATCGGCCAGCCGCGCCCCCATTATTATTTCGACCGCCCGCTGAGCCTCCTGCTCAATACCTGCTTCTCGGCTGGCTTCGTGCTCGACCGGCTCGAAGAGCCAGCCTTCCCGCCAGGCACGCCGGCAAAGCGCCCCGTGTCCTGGGACAACTTCAGCGAGATTCCCCCCGTGCTGGCAGCCCGCCTGCGCCTGGTATAAGGGGAGCTTGTCCGTAGTAACGACGTCAGTCGTGCCAACAAATGGCTGTATTCGAAATGTAGGGCGGCTTTCCATAGCCGCCGTTACAGGCAGGTATGGAAACCTGCCCTACAGGATTAGGACGGGATGGCAAATCTCACTAGGTTGCTGAGCAGGAGCTTGCGCCAGGAAATTCCCCAGATCGGTTTCAGTCCCGCCTGCGAAGCGCAGCCACATGTCGTTCAGTGCAGCAGCTTCTGGTTCGCTTGCCTGGCCTCTTCGTAGATATTCTGGACTTCAGCTTTCATTTCGGGGGTGGCGGTGGGTGTATCGGGAATAAACTTGACCAGGTCGATCGCCTGGCGCAGGATATCCTTGACCTGGGCGATATAAGACAGGTCGTATTTGCCGCCCTGGATGGGGATGGGAAAGTCATACGCCTTCTGGATCAAGGCGTGGGCGCGTTGGATGCGTTCGGCGGACGGGATCATCTTAGACATGCGGTTTCCTTTACTTTAAGAATATTATACAGCGCATTAATAGAGCAAGCGACTTCGCGGCCTCGCTATTGACAATAAAATCTCCTCCTGTATACTACCAGCAGGATTTCACCAACGTAAATTTTAAATTCTCGAAATAGAATGGAAAAAGAGGACTCTATGGATAATACCCTTGATTCTGTGATTGCCCACCTCTCCCCAGTGTGGACGCATTACACCCCGATCGTGGCAGCGCGCGGGGAAGGCGCTTTGATCTACGACAGCAGCGGTCGCAGCTATCTGGATTTCACCTGCGGCATTGGGGTGACCAATACCGGTCACTGCCACCCGCGGGTGGTCGCCGCGATCCGCGAGCAGGCGGGCAAGCTCATCCACGGGCAGGTCAACATCGTCCTGCACGAGCCCATGCTCGAGCTGATCAGCGAGCTGATAACCATCTTTCCGCCCGAGCTGGATGGCTATTTCTTCAGCAACTCAGGCGCGGAAGCCATTGAAGGCGCCCTGAAGCTGGCGCGCGCCGCGACCGGGAGGCCGAATATCGTCGTTTTCCAGGGCAGCTTCCACGGGCGCACCGTCGGCACCATGTCCCTGACCACCTCGAAAACGATCTACCGCGCCGGCTTCCAGCCGCTGATGGCGGGCGTCTTTGTGGCGCCGTTCCCTTACGCCTATCGCTACGGCTGGGATGCGGAAGAAGCCAGCCGCTGGTGCCTGGAAGAGCTGGATTACCTGTTTGCCACTCAAACCGCACCGTTCGAAACGGCTGCCCTACTGGTCGAATTGGTACTGGGTGAGGGGGGTACGTCGTTCCGCCTGCCAGCTTCATGCAGGGACTGCGCCAGCGCTGCGACGAGCACGGCATCCTGCTGATCGTGGACGAGATCCAGGCGGGTTTTGGCCGCACCGGGCGCTGGTTCGGCTTCGAGCATTTTGGCGTTACGCCCGGATATCGTCACCGTGGCGAAAGGGCTGGCTTCCGGGATGCCCCTCTCCGGGGTCGTTGCGCCGCTCAAGCTGATGCAGAAATGGACTCCTGGCTCGCACGGCGGCACATACGGAGGCAACGCCATTGCCTGTGCGGCCGGGGTAGCAACCGTCCAGGCGATCCGTGACGAAGATCTGCTGGGCAATGCGCGCGCTCCGCGGGGTGCAGCTCATGACCGGCTTGCGCCACCTGCAGGAGGAATATCCCAATATCGGCGACGTGCGCGGGTTGGGCTTGATGATCGGGAGTGAGTTCCGCACCGCGGAGGGCAAGCCGGATAAAACCACCGCCAAGGCAGTGATCCATGCCTGCCTGGAGGATGGGCTGATGCTGCTGAGCTGCGGACCCTGGGACAACACCGTCCGCTGGATCCCGCCGCTCGTGGTCAGCGAAGCGCAGATCAGTCAGGCGCTGGGGATATTCTCTAAGGCGCTGGGAGAGGTCATATCCTGATAATATGGGGTTGGCAGGACAGATAAATAATATATAGAATAAGCAAGCTGCAAAAACAGAAGCCTATCAGGCTGAACAACTTGAGCGAGCAAAAGTCAACGCTGGCCTCGTAAAGTTCTATGCATGGTTCGAATACAAGTGGGGCATTAGTTCAGTTGCAGTTTGCCAGGCAGGTCCAGGCTTTTCCGTCCCATTCCCAGGTGTCGGACAATTCTTGCTGATCCGGGGCAAAACCGCCGTACAGGACAATTCGATCGCGCTCGGGGTCGTAACCCATGGCGGGAGAGCCGCGAGGCGAAGGACCAGTTTGGGAGACCAGCGACCAGGCGCCATTATCCAATGCCCAGGTGTCTGAATTCAGGGAAGAGTATGTCGAGCTGTTTGTCGCTCCCCCAAAGATAACCAGCACACCGGGGTCTTCATCGAACGCCATGCCAAAGTGAGAACGCATCCCTGGGTCAGTGAGGTTCACCTGCTGCCATTTACCGTCTCGGAGGAGCCAGAAATCGCCCAGCAAGCTGCCGGCATAGCCCAACCCGCCGTAGAGCAAAGCCTGCTTGTGCAGTGGGTCATAGACAAACCCAAAATGAGCCCGGCTTTCGGGTCCTGAAACCTCGTCCTCCTGCCAGGCATCTCCGTTGAAGGACCAGGTCTCGGCGACCGGGCGCATTACCTCGTCCTGACCCCCAAACAGGAGGACGAGCTGCCGGTCAGAGTCGTAGAGCATCTTGAAATGATCGCAGGCGGTTGGGCTGCTCGTATCCACTTTCGTCCACGTCCGGCGATCCCATTCCCATGTCTCCCGTGTACAGTTCAACGAGGTGAGCGGCTGGCCGCCATACTGCACCAAGGAATCGCGTTGAGCATCGTAGGCGGCGCTGGTTACGACCTGACCTTCGGGTCCATGGTCATCTTCCCTGGTCCAGGCAACCCCATCCCAGCTCCAGATCGTGTTGGGCTTACTTTCAGAGGCCGGGCTGGGAAAAACAGTTGACTAACAGCATGCGTTGCATCGAGGGGCTGTAGACCAGGTCGGCTTCGGCGCAAGACGGGGGCGGACTGGAGATAGCTTTGGCAGGTGTCTCGGTCCCAGGCGGCCCCAGTGTGACAGATGGTGGAACTGGGCTGGCGACAGCTCTGGCAGGTGTCTTGGTCTCAGGCAGCCCCAGTGTGGCAGTTGCTGGAGGTGGGCTTACGATAATCTCTTGAGCTGTAGGTGTTATCGTAGCAAGCGTGGAGCCGGAAGGCGAGCAGGCTGCCAGGACAGGCACAGCCGCAGCCAGAATTGCATAAGACAGGCAGCCAGACCAGCGCTTCATATCAATAATCTACTTTTAATGACCTTCTCCAACTATATTACTCACCAGGGGTCTGCAAGGTTTTACTATAAGAGGGGGTGAATGATTTTCGTTGCGATCCAGCCAGTCGCTGGGGATATTCTCAAAGGCGCTCGGCGAGGTCATTTCCTGAGATAAAGGATGAACCACGAACAAAAACCCGGATGGCGGGATGTTCCCGCCATCCGGCGTTGTTGTGTGGGGTAGGTGTAGGGCGGCTTTCCATAACCGCCATTTTGGGCAGGTAGGGGCAGGTCTGAGACCTGCCCCTACTGAGACCTGCCCCTACGTGTACCAACCGCAAATTTTACGGCGTGATCGGCCTGTTGCACGATGCCGGCAAATTTACCGGGGTGTTGGTGTTGATCCCGGTCAGCTCGATCTGCACACTGAAATCACCTTCGAACTTTAGCGGCTCGTAAGCGCCGCTGTAGCTGCCGCTGAAGGCAACCGGGTAGCCGCCCTTGGCGTCGACGTACAGGTCAGCGTCGCCTGCCGACCACAGCGCATCGCCAAAAGCTTTCAGCTTCGGATCGCTGCTCTTTTTTGCCGCGGCGAGAAAAGCAGCGCCGTTGATTACGTAATGCTTGACCGGCGTACCATTCAGCGTCTCATCGCCGACCAGCTTGCCGCGGGCGGCTTCGCTGCTGGTCAGCATGCCCAACAGCCCCTGCGGGCTCATATCATCCAGGGATGCAGTGGCTTTGACTTCCGGCTTGACGCAGACGGGGATCAGGCTGTTGACGACGATGTATGCACCCTGTGGCGTCTTATAGATGTCCACGCTGGACGGCGTGAAGAGTCCTACGATCGAGCCGCCGACCTGGGCTGCAATCTGCCCGAGCAGCCCGCCCGTCACGGTAGCCTTGCTTTTACCCTGGTCGTTCGTCGTCAGATCGATGGTCAGGTCGCCCTGGGCGCGCTTGCCGTTGATCAGCCCGTTGACGTTTAGCTTGACCGTCGCGTTGAGCGAAGTAAGCCCTGCGATGGATTTGAGCGGGATAGGGTCTCCGGGCGGCGGTGTGGGTGTGCTCGTCGGTGCTAAAAGTGCCAGGAGTGTGGATTTGGAGAGGGCCGGCGCGGCCGCAGCGAACGCCAGGATCAACACGAACGCGAGCAGTACAACTCCCGCTCCAATGGAAAATACTTTTTTCGTCGTTTTCATAAGGGTTAGCTCCTATTGCTTGCTCAATGGTTGGTCGGGCGTGACCAAAAGGAAGCAGAATTAAGCGATGTGAATCGGGGTGTGAGTGAGGGCATATGTTTTCAGTTTACATCCGTTCAAATCTGAACGCCAGTACCAGAATGGTGTAAAGATGGTGCGATAGAATTGATCAAAAATTGATTAACGTCTCGATAGGATGGCAGGCTGAGACTAATCTTGGCGCAGCAGCACTCGCTGTAATGCGTCGGCGAGCCATTCTACATATTTTTGGCGTTCCCAGCCACGCTCCACGGTGAGCAGGTGGAAGACTTCTGCGCTGGAGAGCGCCCATACCGTCTCGGCAGCCTGGTCTGGGCTTAGGTCCTGGCGCAGGGCATGCAGGCGCACTAACGCATCGACTACCAGCGCCATCCCACCCACGCGTTCTTCCAGCATGTTGTCGAGCCGGGCAGCGATCTCAAGGTCGGTGCGGGCGGTCTCATTCAGAAGGGTGAAAATTGGAGCCATGCGCCCCATTATGATGGAGATACCCTGGGCAAAGCGCTCGAGCAACCGGTGTGGTTCGGATTCCGCCAACGTCTCCTGAATTTCCCCTCGCTTGAGAAGGGGAACAGGCAAATCATCTCCGGTGAGCGAATAGTCCACCAGGCTGAATAGGATCTGGCGTTTGCTGCCGAAGATTGCATACACCGTCTCGACCGCTACCCCGGCTTCCTGGGCGATGGCTTCAATGGACGTCCCGCTGTAGCCGTGCTCGAAGAAGAGCTTACGGGCAGCCTGGATGACCTCCAAACGCGTCTGGCGGGCTTGCACCTGACGGTGAGTGGAGTCGTAACGGCGCTTGGCTGGGGGAGATGTGGATTTCACCTCTTGACAGATCCTATCATTCGCTGTATTATATCATTATTCAATACAGTTATACTGTATCTAATATATCGGATTATTGTTAGGAAGGAGATTCTCATGTCTGGACAAACTGAACCAAACCATGTTGCGCCGTGTGATCGAAGAAGCCTTCAACCAGGGGAAATACCAGGTGCTGGAAGAAGCGTTCGATCCCAATTATGTTGAGCACCAGTTCGGACTGCACACGACGATCCAAGGGCTGATTGGGGATATCGAATATTTGCGCAAAGCCTTCCCGGATTTCCACCTGACCATCGAGGACACAATCTCCGACGGCGAGAAAGAGTGGGTGCGCATGACTGCGCGTGGCACTAACCTGGGCAGCTTCATGGGTCCTCCGACCGGGCGTTCGATCGAGGTGGCGGTGTTCGACGAGGTCCGCTACAAGGATGGAAAAATTGTTGAGCACTGGGGCTCACCCGACCGGTTTGCACAACTCAGCCAGCTCGGCTCTGCTGCCAAAGCCTCAAGCGCAGCCAGCCTGATCGATATTACAAAATATGCGGGCGCATATGCGCCCGCATATTTTGTTATTACATCCGCTAGATAACTTCTGCTACCCACTCGACGCCCACGTCTGCCAGGGAGGTGCGGGTGGGCAAGCCGTCCGGTGTCCAGCCCATGAGCTGATAGTACGTGTCGAGGGCGGTTTCAACTTCAGCCGGGTCGAGCGCCACTCCGCCGGTGGGGCCTTCACCGCCGAGCGGTTTGAAGAATTTTTTGGGCAGTTTATCCTGCTTGCGGTCGAAGCCTTCGCGGGCGTTGAAGGCGCGCAGCAGGTTCAAGCGGCGCTGTCCGCCCTTCATTAATTCGTATAGGCTAACATCCCAGCCGGTTACGGCATTTACCAGGGCGACGGTTTCCCGCGGACCATAGAGCGTCCAGGCCGGACCCCACACAAACTGGCACAGCTCCAGGGTATCCAGCAGGCTGTAGAACACCTGCGAGTAGGCGGCAAAACGCACCTTCTCGGTCCCCAGCGAGCTGTAGGGCGGGGGGTCTTTCAGGTCGAGCTGCGCCAGCCGCTCCAGGTAGAGCGGGGCGGTGCCTTCCTCGTACATCGGGTCGTGCTCGCTGGACTGGTGGTCGGCGCCGAAGGGGTTGACTGCATAGATCACTGCCAGAGATTTCTTCGCCTGGGGCATGTGCGCCGGCGCTTCCTGACCCTTGACCGTGATCAGCAGCTCCTTAGAAGCGGGTCCCCAGACCTCTGCCGCTCGCTCAGAGCCCTGTGCAAGCACCTTTCCCAGGACGCCGCTGTTGCTGACGATCTGCTCGCAGGGCTGCGAGCATGGCTTTGGCATTACCGTAATGCAATTCGATCCCGCCGGTCTCTTTCAAGCCGATGAGGCCCTTTTCGAAGCACTCCATGGCAAAAGCGATCGTCGCCCCGGCAGAGATCGTATCCACGCCGTACATATTGCAGATCTGGTTGGCGTAAGAGATCGCCTCCAGGTCATTGATCCCACAGTACGAGCCAAACGTCGCCAGCGTCTCGTACTCGGGTCCGCCGTACAATGGGTCTACCCGGTACGGTCCTTCGGTGATCTCAACGACGCGTTTGCAGCGGACCACACAGGCGTAGCACGTATCCCTCTTTTTGAGCACCGTCTCAGACATCCGCTCGCCGCTGATCGCTTCGGCGTCGGCGTACTGGCCCGCATTGTAGTTATAGGCGGGCAGTGTTCCCATCATATTCTGCGGCAGGACCACGCTTGCCGTGCCGTATTTGCCCAGCCCGTCCACATCCGGGTTATCCGGCATCATTTTTGGGCCGGATTTATTGAGCGCAGCCAGCGCCTGGGGGTCGGCAACTTCAGGGACCTGCCGCCCGTACACCACGATAGCCTTTAAATTCTTGCTGGCCATCACCAACCCCATGCCGGTGCGTCCATTGAGCCGGTTTGCCATGCTCACCAATCCCGAGAAGCGGACTCCGTTCTCAGCCGCCGGTCCAATCTGCAGGACTTCTGCTTTATCCTCTCCAACCGCCTGGCGCAGCAGGGCGTCCACTTCGCCGGTCGGTTTGCCCATCAGGTCGGAGGCGTCGTGGAGTGCCGTCTCTCCATGGAGAATGGTCAGGTAGAGTGGATTTTTGGAGCGCCCTTTGATCACGATACCGTCAAAGCCGGCAAACTTCAGCATGGCGGGGAAGAATCCGCCGGACTGCGAGTCGCCGATCGCTCCGGTGAGCGGCGATTTTGCGTTGGCATTCAGCCGGCTCTGCCCGGAGATCGGAGTGCCGGTGGTGATCGAGGTGAACAGGGTCAGCACATTCTCCGGGGCGAGCGGGTCCACCCCTTTGGGGGTTCCCTTCAAGATGTAATACAGACCCATGGCGCTGCCGCCCAGGTACTTGCGGTAAAAAGCTTCCGGCGGCTGCTCGATCTCCAGCGTCTGGTTATTCAAATCCAGGTGCAGGATTTTTCCGGTATATCCGTATGGCATAACTACCTCCGTAAAAGGAAGTCCGTGGTAACGAGTTTTTCAACCAGATAGGTTCTAATTATATCAATCTGCGATTGCCGCCTCGTATGGATCGACGTCTGGAACGCCTTTCTTGTAGATCATGCGGATGGGGAAGTACAGTATCGCACCGAGGAGCATGAAGGCTAATGCCCAGCCGATCGAGCTGAAACCCGCGTCCACGTACTGGCTGCCGATTGCCAGCAAGATGATGGCGACCGGTCCGATCGTGATCAAGATCAGACCAAACCAACCCCACGGCATGCGCCAGCGCGGCCGGTCCGGCTCAGTGATGCGAAACTTCCACAAGGCAGCGAATTCTGCCAGGATTACCAGGCTCTGCATGAAAACGTCCGCTACCACCAGGAAGGCGAATGCGGAAAGGGAAAAGATCGAGTAGATAATCCCCACCAGAATAATGGCGATCCATGGAGTGCCCCATTTGTCATGGACCCGCACCAGCCAGCGGGGGAACATGCCATCCTCCGCCAGGGCGAATGGAACCCGGCTGCCGCCCAGGCTGTTACCGGTGAACAGCCCCAACATGCTCAAAACCGCTGCAATCGTGAGCCAGGCGCCCATGATCAGGCCTACGGTAGGGCCTCCCGTAACTTCCGCCACTGCCTGCCCGATCTGCGGAAACTCCCAGCCAACCGAGCTGCTGGGATCGACTCCCCAGGACTCTATTTGTTCCGGAGTCACTCCGTACTCTTCCAGCACGGGTCCGATGCCCTCATCGCCGCCTTCGATGCCCCATAACTGGTAGCGACCATCCGCTCCGCCGCCGCCGTACAAGCCGCCGAGCATCGGCAGCATGTAGGTCAGGATCGCGGCGATCAATACCAGGGTCATCGCTCTGGGGTAGGTCTTGCGCGGGTTAACGATCTCATCGCCAGCTACACTGGGCAGCTCCCAACCCATATAGTTCCACATGACGATGAATAAGCCAACGCTGAACGCGCCTGTGAGCGATTCTCCGCTGGGCAGCAGGGGTAGCGAAATGGTTGTCCCTCCACGGATCCAGTTGAAGATGCCCATCACTGCCAGCACTACCAGGGGCATGATCATGAATAAGCCAAGCCAGTTGGTAAACAAGCCCGAGAGGCGCGCTCCGCGCATCTGCAGCAGGCTGATTGCCCAGATTACTATGATCGCTACAATCCAGGACAGGAAATTTGCCGACACTTCGCGGCCGAATATCGTGGTCCCATTTGCCAGCGGCGGGATGAAGAAGCTCAGGTAGTAGGCAGCCAAAACCGGGTAGATGGTTACATCCAGCCAGGAGACCACCCAGTTGTTCCAGCCTGCCATAAAGCCCGCGAACGGACCGAAGGCTTTCTTTACCCAATGGTAATATCCGCCTTCAGAGGGCATCATTGTGCTCAGCTCGCGAACCATCAAGACGTTTGGGAGACTGAATATGAGCGGCGTCAGCACGACCAATATGATAGCCAACATTGGTCCGGAATTGCCAACCAGCGGCTCGATGCCAAACGAGCCGCCGCACACTGTGAAATACATTAAGCCGAATAGGGGCAATAAGGTAATCTCGCGTTTTAGCTTCTTGACTTCGAGCTTGATCTCAGGTGCTGCTTCCGGATGGATCACGTCTGCTTCTGCCATAATGCTCCTCCTTACTGAAATTATTGGCTTAATTTGTTTAATCCCAATTATTTTCCTTTAAATGGCTTGCATTTCCACCATCCCGTAAGGGAACCCGTAATCCGCCATCTTCTCTACAAAGGGAGCCGGATCGAATGCCTCCGGTCCCAGAACACCCACTCCCTGCCAGGCGCCGCTCTGCAGCAGGTCCCAGCCGACGACTGCATTGAAGCCGGTCTGGGCGACCACTGACTGTACCCCCCATTCGCGCATGCACTCCTCGTTATCTGCCACCTGGTACAGGTAAACCTGGCGCGGTTTACCAGCCCGGGTTCCTTTCACCCAGGTCCCTGCACATGTTTTCCCAAACATGCGGTCGCCCAGGTGAGCCGGGTCGGGCAGGCAGGCTGCCACCACATCCCGGGGTGCCACCTCAACCCCTTTCACCGTGATCGGCTCTTTATTATCCAGGCCGAGCATCTTGATCGTCTTCAATACACCGATGAACTGGTCACCTAGGCCGTATTTAAAGGTGACCCGCTTGCACTTCACCCAGCGTGGCACCAGCAGCACTTCCTCGTGCTCGACGTTGACACACTCTACTGTTCCGATGCCTTCCGGGAAGGTAAATGCCTCCGGCTCGGAGAATGGTTCAGTGGTATACCAGCCTCGACCCTTCTCCCAAATGATCGGTGGATTGAGGCATTCCTCGATCGTCGTCCAAATGGAGAAGTTGGGTGCGAACTCGTAGCCGCGCACCTCCAGGTTGGCGCCATCCCGCACGCCAATCTCCTCGATCTCATCAAAAAGGTGGTCCTGGGCATAACGGGCGAAAACATCCGCCATCCCCGGCTCAACCCCCAACCCAAGCAGTGCGAGCAGCCCTTTCTTTTCCCACTGCTCAGCTCGCTCGAACTGGTAATCACCCAGCTTGATGCCGGTTTTATGATAGGGATCCACTGGGTGAGGTTCTGAAAGCGACATCGCCATGTCCATATAGGTGCAGCCGTATGCAAATGCTGCCTCGAAGATGGGCACGTTGAAGGATGGGTCACAGGCATTCATGACCAGGTCGACTTTGTACTTGCGCGCCAGGTCCTCGATCAGAGTCTGGCGTCCGGCGTCGACAAACTCTACCGGGAAGCGGGCGGTATCCTTTAGCTTTGCCTGTACCTCCTTTGCCCGTTCCAGGTTATAGTCTGCCAGGACGATTTTTTCAGCCCAAGGCCTGCGTCCAGCCATCACCGCAATTGCCTCGCCAACACCCCCCACGCCGACCAGTAATACCTTCATTTTGCCTCCTTATGTTTTTTTTATTGATATTCCTTACTTTGTTTGGATTACTAGTCTTAGATCTCCGCTGCAATTTCCTTCAGAGTATCTTCCAATCTGTTTAAAACCGCATCGATCTGTTCGTACGAGATCACCAATGGCGGTTCGATGCGAATGGTGTGCGCGCTGGTCAGCGTCCCTGAGACCAATACGCCGCGCTTGAATAATCCGGCAGCCACCTTGTAGCCGACCTCCGCGTCCTTGAAATGCATGCCTATCAACAAGCCTTTGCCAGTGATCCGGTCAAAGATCTGCGGGAAGCGCTTCGCCAGGCTTTCCAGCTTTGGGATCAGATAATCCCCTTTAGCAGCAGCTTGCTCCCACAGGCGGTCACGCAGGGTCACATTGATCGCAGTGATTGCTGCGCTGCACGCCAGTGCGCCTCCGCCTGTTGTAGTCGTGTGGATGAACGGGTTGGGGAACATCATCGGCTGCCAGATCTCTTCGGTAGAGCAGAAGGCGCTTACCGGCATCACTCCGCCTCCCAGCGACTTAGCTATTGCCAGGATATCTGGCACCACTCCCCAGTGATCCAGCCCCCACAGCTTGCCGGTGCGACCCAATCCGGTTTGCACTTCGTCAGCAATCAGGAGTACTCCGTATGCCTGGGTGAGCTCGCGCACCCGCGGCCAGAAGTCATCCGGTGGGACGATGGCCCCGGCCTCCCCCTGGATCGGCTCGAAGAGCACACCTGCCAGCTCTACGCCGACCTTCTGGCAGATATCCAGCTGCTGCTCGACGGCATCCGCATCTCCAAATGGGACGTGGTAGACCGGTCCTCCATAGAGGATCCCCGGGGGTTGGCGGTAATCGCTTTTCCCCATCATGCTCAGCGAGCCCATCGTTTTGCCATGGAAGGCTTTTACCGCAACGATGAACCCGGTTTTATGCGTGTACATCTTCGCCAGCTTGATCGCTCCTTCGATGGCTTCGGTCCCACTCGCAGCAAAGAAGCTGTAACGGATATCACCCGGGGTGATATCCGCCAGCAGGTGGGCCAGGACGCCGCGCAGCGGGTCGATCAGCTCCTGGCTGGGCATCGGCGTGCGGCCGAGCTGGGCTCTAACCGAGGCGACCACCTCGGGGTGGCTCCAACCCAAATCCATCATGCCAAACCCGCCCAGGCAATCGATATATTCGCGCCCCAGGACGTCCCTGAAAACGGCCCCAGAGCCGCTCCATTCAGTCGCTGCCCAATCGCCGGCCTCGGTGATGGACTTGCGGTAGTCAAGCCAGCCCCGGTTAAAATATTCTGCAAAATTACATTTGCTTTCCTCTATGATCCACTTTCCGGTGTCCTCTGGAATTTCTGCACTTTTAATTAAATCGATCCATTTTGCCGAGTAATCCAATGCCTGGTTAAGGTTTTGCATAAGGCTGGCTCCTAATTATGCTCGCTCGGGATTTTCCACTGGTACACATCTTTAAGTACCAAAGGAACGATGGCAGTGGTCGTTTTACGGACGCCAGGCGTCTTTCCGATCACTTCTGTGACGAAGTGGTAAATTTCATTCGCATCGTGACCGACGAGCTGCACGCTGATGTCTGTCTCGCCGATAGCGCACGCGACGTACGTGACATGCTCAAATTCAGCCATTTTTTGCGCGACCTCCAGTATAAAATTGGCTTCCACCTCCATCCATACATCGGCGACAATCGTATAGCCCAGCGCTCTTGGCTTTACGATCGCGTTGATCTGGATCAAGCCCTCGGAAAGCATGCGCTCTAAACGATAACGGACGGAGCGCTCCGAGACATCCCCGATCAGGCGGGCTATTTCGGCGCAGGTCTTCCGTCCGTCATCGACGAGTAAATTGACAATTTTTATGTCAATTGCGTCAATAATATACATAATTTAGCTTATTTTTTGCCGGATTCGACAATTGATAATTCCATCTTACCTGAATTTTATAAAAAGTCAATAATATTAAATTTGCGTAAATGGGCGTAAAACATATCTATCAGGGAGGCTATAATAGAAATCTGTTGATGACCGATCAAATTCAGAGCAATAACGTTACCCACCCGAAATCGTATTCGAGACTACCGGAGAGAAGTACATGCGCCTTGAATATCTTTGTGATATGGAACTCACTTACCGAGAATTGCCAGCCTTCGGTACCGAGTTCGTGCTCGTCCGGCCATACGCGGCGGAGGATGGCAGTGGTTATGGTGAAGGCGATGGAAAAATCTATAGTCAAGGATTAAATGGCACTGTACGCTGGGTAAATCACCCTCACCGGCGCGGTGATGGCGCCATGCTGCCCGATGCACATGGCGTGATTCTAAGCGACGACGGAGCCATCCTGCTCTTCAGCCTACAAGGCCGCACAACATTCAAGGGTGAGCAAGGGCAGCAATTGTTGCGCATGTTATTTGAGACTGAAGCTCAGCGGTATGAATGGTTAAACACGGCTTTGTGCGTCTTAGAAGGAGTAATTGAAGCGGGTCGGATGCGAGCACGGGTCTACGTTTGCATCCACGAAACGGTATAAAAGGGGTTCAGCCTGATGCGTCTACCCGGGCACGTACAAAACCGCCCCCAGGCTTATCTTGCGAGCAGAAAGACGCGCCTTGCGTTTCATCTAACCACATATTCAATTTATGGAAACCAGCCATGACTATCCGCGTAGCCGTCATCGGATTGGGCGAGATCGCCCGCAAAGCATACCTGCCCCTGCTGGCAGCCTGGGAGGGTGTCGAGCCGCTCTTCTGCACTCGCCGGCAGGAGGTCCTCGCCAGCCTGCAATCCCAATACCGCGTCGCTCGCGGCACCACCGACCTGCAGGCGCTGCTCGACTGGCAGCCCCAGGCGGCTTTCGTACTGACCCCCACTCCTACTCACGCCAGCCTGGCTCGCACGCTGCTGGAGGCGGGCTGCGACGTGTACCTGGAAAAGCCTGCGGCTGGCACCAGCCAGGAGGCGCGTTCGCTGGCGGAACAGGCGGATTTAGCAGGGCGCATCCTGATGGTTGGCTTCAACCGCCGGTTTGCACCCCTCCACCGGCAGGCACGCGAGCTCTGGGCGGGGCGCACGGTGGGGATTGCTGTCCTGCAGAAGCACCGCTCCAGAGGCTATCACTCCGATCTGCGCCAGCACTACACCGAAGAGCTGGTCCACCTGGTGGATATCCTGCGTTTCTTTTGCGGGGAAGGCAAAGCGATCCGCACCGAGCAGCGGGTGGAGGACGGGAAGTTCAGTGGGGCGGCGAGCCTGGTCGCCCTGGAGCGGGGCGGGCAAGCGGCTATCCTTTCCAGTATGCGCGCCGGGCAGCTGGCAGGAGCAGTACGCCCTGCACGGCGATGGTGCCTCGCTGTACGTCGATGCCTTCATCGCGGCTGGTCTTCGTCCAGGGCGAGGAGCAGCGAGTATGGGAAGAAGCCTACGCTTCATCCTGGAGAAGCACCTTGCATGGGCGCGGTTTCCACGACCAGGTAGCCCATTTCCTGGATTGCGTGCGCACCCGCGCGCAGCCGGAAACCACAGCCTGGGAAGCCTTGAAGACCCAGGAGCTGGTGGAAGATTTGCTCAGCGCCTCAGGATAATTTTAGTGGGCGAGCCTGGACTGTTCCATAATTTTGTTATATTAATTTCTATAAAACTCATATAAAACTATGATACTCCGCTTACATAGATCTTACACTGGTACGGTATAAATAAAGTATCGAATAAATATCAAATCCAAATATCTACCTATGTATCGGAGGTTAAAAATGCTTACACGTTGGGAACCAGTTCGAGAAATGAATACTCTGCGTCGTGTGATGGACCGCATGTGGGACGAGGCCGTCGAGCGTCGCTATACCGACGCCGAGCAGAGCACTTACCCGATGGCGCTGGACGTCATCGAGGACGTAAATGAGTTTGTGGTCAAGGCTTCGCTTCCCGGGGTGCAGCCGGATGACCTGGATATCACCTTCACCAACGACACCCTGACTATTCAGGGTGAAGTGAAACAGGACGAAGTCAGAGAAGACACCAATTACCATCTGCACGAGCGTTTCCACGGGAAGCTGTACCGCCAGGTGCGCCTGCCTGTTGAGGTCGATGCCAACCTGATCCAGGCCAGCTTCGATGCCGGTGTGCTGACCCTGCGCCTGCCCAAGGCCGAGGAAGTCAAGCCGAAGCGCATCACGATCCAGGCAAAGACCCCTATCCTCGAGGGTAAAATTAAGAGCGCTGCCAGCAAGAACTAAACAACCCACTCGCGATATCTAAAATAGCTCCGGTTTATCCGGAGTTATTTTGTTTTCAGGCGGCATTCCATTGCCGCAGTTCACGGGCAGGTATCGGAAACCTGCCCTACGAAGAAGGTGTAGGGCGGCTTTCCATAGCCGCCAACAAATCGACCCTCGGGTAGATATCCCGAGGGTCAATTCTGTTCTTCTGTACGCTTGTTGGCGATTTCCCCCGTCTTGGTCGGGTATCGAAATCCGGCCTTTGCTACTCCATCTCTGTCCTGCGTGCTAAGGCACAGTAATGTACACGTAGAACTCGCAGACTGGTTTGCTCCCGAGCACCAGCTGCCACACCTCGCCAAATTGCCCTGGACCGAAAGGCGCCAGCATCGGCACGGTGAAGTTGTAGGTTGCGCCTGGATCAACATTCGTCGCCAGGTCGTAGACGTCTGGTCCCGTGTGCAGATAGACATTGTTCGCTGCGCCCACGAACATGAAATCATATTCACCGGAAGACCATTTTTGGGTGCCTGTGTTCTTGATCACCCAGGTCGTATTGAACGGCGCACCGATGGTGAAGGTCGTGCCGTCGGTCGGCGTCTGGGAGACGAGCTGGCACCCGCTGGATGCGCCGCCGCTGGGAGGCGCCGGGGTCGGGGCGACCGTTGGAGGCGGCGGTGGAGCTTCGACGACTGCTACGCTATCCGTATTTTGAGTGGTGACGTAATCGGCGGAAACCCAACCCACACCGGATGCAGAGTACTGGGTGGGGAGCTTCACCTGCCACCACGTGCCGTCGGAGTTTTTACCCGTTACTTCACCGGTAGCTCCGGCAGGCGCCACCACCAGCACCGGGTAGTTGGTGCCCGGTCCGCTGCGTACGTTGACTGGTTCAACGGCGGTGGCTGACGGCGCACCCGAGGGAGGCGGGGGCGGCACGTATTGCGCGGCCGGCTGGGGGGTTTGAATGGTCGGGACATCCTGCACGTTTTTAGCAGAGGTATATTGCGCCAGCACCCAGCCGTATCCGGTTCCTACATTAGCAGGATTGAGGCGCACCACCCACCATTGGCTGTCCACACTCTTGCCCAGGACTCTGGCGAGAGCGCCGGTGGGAGCCACGCCATATGCCGGGTAAGCTGTGGACGGTCCGCTGCGCACGTAAACATTGGCCAGCGCGGTAGCTTGCGGGTCGTCCGGTCCGGGAGGAACCAGCTCGACGGTTGGCGGCACCGGTGGAGTGGGTAGAACTGGGACACTATCCGCATTACTCGCAGTGACAAATTCGCCGTTGACCCAGCCGGTCTGATTTGGAGCAACTGGAACAGCAATTGCCCACCACAGCCCATCTTCACTCTTCCCAACGACGATGGCAGATGCACCGCCGAGGAAGGATGAATATAGAATGTAGTTATCTCCGGGACCGCTGTTGATAGTGGTATTCACCTTGGCGACCACGCCTGGCTGACCTGGGACGGCAGTTGGGATCACTGCCACCGGGAGGTTGGGGTTCACCGTGGGCACGGGGGCTGGCGCCTGGGTCGGAGGCACCTCCACCGGCGCCGGCGCATTGGCAGTGATCTGAGCCAGGGTGTCTTTCGCAGCTTGGGTCTGGATTGAAGCCACGTCCTGGGTGGCTTGGGGAGGTGCCGAGCAGGCGCCGAGCACCATAGCCAGCAGCATCCCCAGGGTGGCTATTGCATACAATTTCTTGCTGGTTGATTTATTCATGTTATATCTCCTTGTCGATCTGAATCTGTTCTTTGCATCCTTTCTTCAAGAAACTATCTTTTCTCAGAAATGTGCAATTACAGCGATCACGTCTGCCAGTATAGTCCATTTTTATCAATATTATTGGATTATCTGGTCTATGACATCGACCAAAAAGGTGCAATTATGGAGTAATCTTTTCACATTATTCGTCAATAACAGATGAAAATATTCTTAGAAAATGGTGATATATGCTACGGAGTGACTGTAGGGCGGCTTTCCGTAGCCGCCGTCTGTGGCAGGTATGGAAACCCGCCTTACCGCGAGTGAAGAGAATGAATGGGTAGTAACGGCGTAAGCCGTGTTCTATGTTAAGCGACTGACGTCGCTACTACGGTTTCTCTCGAGAACGAGCGCTTGAATAGCCGCCTTCGGGCAGAGCAGTTATGGAATCCTGCCCTACTAGATCGTCTCCCCTTTGAACTGGCTCAGGTACAGATGGTGGTAGAACCCGCCCTGCTCCAGCAGCTCGGTGTGCCGTGCCTCTTTCGATGATCTCCCCATCGTTGATGACCAGCACCTGGTCGGCGTCGCGGATCGTGCTCAGGCGGTGGGCGATCACGAAGCTGGTGCGCCCTTTCATCAGGCGCAGCAAGCGCCTTCTGGATGCGCGCCTCGGTGCGGGTGTCGACGCTGCTGGTCGCCTCGTCCAGGATCAGGATGCGCGGGTCGGCCAGGATCGCGCGGGCAATCGCCAGCAGCTGGCGCTGTCCCTGGCTCAGGTTGCTGCCCCGCTCGGTGAGCATCGTCTGGTAACCCTGCGGCAGGCGGCTGGATGAAGTGATCGGCATCGGCCATCTTGCGCGGCCTCGATGCATTCCTCGTCGGTGGCCTCCAGCCGCCCGTAGCGGATGTTCTCCATCACCGTGTCGGCGAACAGGAAGGTGTCCTGCAGCACCAGCCCCAGCTGCCGGCGCAGATCCGCCTTGCGGATATCGCGGATATCGATGCCCATCGATCGTGATCTTGCCGCTGTCGATCTCGTAGAAGCGGGTCAGCAGGTTGACGATGGTGGTCTTGCCCGCCCCGGTCGGCCCGACCAGGGCGATCGTCTGCCCGGCCTTGGCTTCCAGGCGTCATGTTCTTGATGACCGGCGTGCCTGCCTGGTAGCCGAAGTACACGCTGTCGAAGGCGACCTCCCCGCGGACGTGCTCCAGAGGCAGCGCCTGCGGCGTCATCCAGGAGTTCGGCTCGGCGTGTCGATGATCTCGAAGACCCGCTCCGCTCCGGCCAGCGCTGCCTGGATCGAGTTGTACATATTCGCGAGCTGGTGCAGCGGCTGGATGAAGTTGCGCGCGTAGCTGATGAAGGTGGCGATCACCCCCACCGTGACCAGCCCTGCGAGCGCCAGCCAGCCGCCCACGCCGGCCAGGACGATCACGAAGAAGTTGCCCAGGACGTTGGTCAGCGGCATCAGCAGCAGGGCATAAGAATTCGGCATAGACCGCCGCACCCGGTAGACTTCATCGTTGTGCTCGCGGAAAGCCTGCGATGGCCGCATCGTTGCGCCGGAAGGCTTTGACCACCCGCTGGCCGCTGATCGATTCTTCCATGACTGCCGTTCAGCCCACCCAGCTGCTCTCTGCAGTTCGCGGAAGCCTTTGCGGGTGTAGCGGGCGACGAACTCGGTGAACCAGAACATCATCGGCACCACCATCAGCGCTGACCAGCGCCAGCCAGGCGTTGAGCAGGAACATGGCGACGATGATCCCGACCAGCGAGAAGCATGCTGGCGATCAGTGGCGATCACGTTCTGCGAGATGGCCTGGTTGATCGCTTCGATGTCGTTGGTCAGGCGGCTCATCAGCTCGCCGGCAGGGTGAGTATCGAAGATAGACGCAGCGGCAGCGTCTGCAGGTGCCCGAACAGGTCGCGGCGCAGACCTTTCAAGTGCTCCCTGCGAGATGCGCGCCATCATCCAGTTGGCGACGGCCTCGAAGGCGCTGCCGAGGATGTAGACGACCAGCATCAGCAGCGGCAATCCGCCAGCCCCAGCGGATCTTTGGTGGCGATGAACCGGTCGATGGCCACGCCCATCAGGTAGGGGCCGAGCAGCCCCAGCAGGGTAGATGACGACCACCAGGAACCCGACCAGGATCAACCGGAGGCGATAGGCGTCGCAGGTATGGCAGACAGGCGCAGCAGCGCCTGGCGCGGGTTTGCGGGCTTTTCGATCGTTGCCAGGTCTGCCGCTGGCCCGCCGCCTGGACGCATGCGGTGGCATATTCATGCGCCTCTGCCGGTCCGCTGCCTCTTCTGGCACAGTCCAGTTCCAGGTTCACCCCATCCCCGAGCTGGGAAGCGTAAATTTCCTGGTAGATCGGGCTGCTCTGCATCAGCTCGCGGTGGTTCCCTTCGGCTGCGATCTGCCCGTCTTCCAGCACCACGATCTTGTCGGCTTTCAAGCACCGTGCTGATGCGCTGGGCGACCACGAAGCTGGTGCGGCCTGCCATCCATTCCTCCAGGGCATCCTGGATCTTGGTCTCGGTCTCCACGTCCACCGAGCTGGTGCTGTCGTCCAGGATCAGGATGGCGGGCTGTGATCAGCAAGGCCCGGGCGATGGCGATGCGCTGTTTCTGCCCGCCGGAGAGGTTGACGCCGCGCTGCTCCACGTGGGTATCGTAGCCCTCCGGCAGGCGCAGGATGAACTCGTGCGCCTGGGCGGCTTGCGCCGCGGCGATCACCTCGTCGTCGCTGGCCTCCGGCGGCCGTAGCGGATGTTATCGCGCACCGTGCCGGAGAAGAGCACCGTGTCCTGCGGCACGATCCCGATCTGCGCCAGCAGCGAGTCCTGCTTGAGCTGGCGGACGTCATGCCCATCGATGAGCACCTCGCCTGCGGAGGCTCGTAAAAGCGCGGGATCAGGTTGATCAGCGTGGATTTACCCGCCCCGGTGGCGCCCAGGATCGCCACGGTCTCGCCCGGCTCGGCGGTCAGGCTGACGCCGTCCAGAACCGTCCCGGTGTTGCCGCCGTTGTAGTGGAAAGCGACGTTCTCGAATACCACTTCGGGCTCTGTCATTGGCGGCAGTGCTGCGCATCCTGAGCATCCTGCACCTCCGGGACGGTATCCAGCACCTCGTTGATGCGCTCCGCGGAAGCGATGCCTGCCGCCCAGACGTTGGCCAGCATGGTCATGATGATCAGCGGACCCATGGTGGTCTGCAGGTAATTGATGAAGGCCACGATCTGCCCGGTGGTCACATTTCCGCTGGATGGCCTGCAAGCCGCCGGCCCAGATCACGACCACGATGCCGATATTGACGAAGAACGCTCAGCACCGGCGACATGGTGGACATAAACTGCATCACCCGAGCTGTTGCGCCGGTGATAGTCCTCGTTGGCCTTCGAAAGCGCTCGTCTTCATGACTCGGCGCGCACGAAGGCTTTGACCACCCGCACCCCGGCGATGTTCTCCTGCAGAACGGTGTTGAGCCGGTCCAGTTTCTGCTGCATCGATCATGAACAGCGGTTCCATCCGGATGATGAAGAATACGATGATCACCGAGGTAACCAGCAGCAGCGGCAGCATGGTCAGCGCCAGGCGCTGGTCGGTGTTGAACATCAGGATCAGGCTGCCGATCATCAGCAGCGGGGCGCGCGTGCCGATGCGCAGGGTGATCTGCACCAGCCGCTGGTAGACGGTGGTATCGCTGGTCAGCCGCACCATCAACTGCCCGGTCTTCAAGCGGTCGAGGTTGCCGTACGAGAAGGATTGGATCTTCAGGAACAGGGCTTCGCGCAGGTCGCGCGCCACGCTTTCGCCGACCTGGACCGAGAAGTTATTGTTCAGAATCGCAAATACTGTCTGGACGACGGAGATCAACAGCATCAGGATCGAGGTCTGGATGACGATCCGGGCGTTCTGCCCGCTGATGCCCTGATCGATGAGTATCTCCACCAGGCGCGGGATAGCCAGGTCCATCAAGACCACTGCCGTCAGCAGGATCAATGCGACCAGGCTCTTCGCCCAGTAGGGCTTGACGAAGCGCAGCAGCTTGTAAATGTAGCTCATGCAGGGGTAATTCTTTTGAGAACATCCATCGAAACAATGATGGTTTGCAGCTCGGCGTCGCTCAGTGGAGCGAACAGTCCCGCCATCCACTGGCGGGTGCGGTCGAAAAGCGCATCCAGCAGTGCGTCGCCGGCGGGGGTGAGCGAAAGCCGGACCTCGCGGCGGTCGTCCGGGTTCTGCTGGCGCACCACCAGCCCTTTCTGGACCAAAATTTCCACCGCCTGGCTGATCGCCGGGCGGCTGATGTGCTTCGCCTCTGGCAATCTCGCTCGCCAGGCAGATTCCCTTGCGGATGTGGCGCAGGATGTGGAACTGCTCGACGGTGATGTCGTGCTGTTCCTCGGCGAGCGCCCGGATATAGGCGCGCACGTTGTGCCAGAAGGAGGGGACGGTCTCCCAGAAACCATCCACCGCCTTTGAGAGCAGCTCAGTGGTAGGTGAGAGCACTTCGCTCATGGAACACCTCGGAATAATTAATTATCTATTAGGTTTGTTAATGGTTAATTATTGAAACTATTTTATCGCGCCGTTTTGAAGATGTCAATATAATATGTTTAAATTAAGGCAAGGGTTGGACAAAAATATGAGCCGGTATTGAAAAGGTGCAAGTCGCCCGCCATTAACCTGGCTAAGTGTCTTTGCGAGCGTTCTTCGCGAAGCAATCTCATCCCTCGCCATAGACTAAAAGATGAGATTGCTTCGTCGGTCGCCACAGAACGGCGCCCTCCTCGCAAAGACACCCAGCGGTTGTCTTTGCGAGCGTTCTTCGCGAAGCAATCTCATTTTTCATCTATGACCGAAAAGATGAGATTGCTTGGCGGTGAAGTACACCGCCGGACGCCACAGAACGGCGCCCTCCTCGCAAAGACACGCTGAGGATGTCTTTGCGAGCGTTCTTCGCGAAGCAATCTCATTTCTTTACTAAGTACAAGATAGAGCTTGCCAGCCTTGGATCCCGTTTACATCGGTGGCAGCAGCCCCAGCTGCGCGAGCAGCGATGCCATATCCCAAAAAGTCCAGGAGTGACTGAGCTTGCCGTTTTTAACCAGCGATGTCGTACTGCCAAAGACCACGGCTGTCTTACCGGTGGGTGGAATGACTCCGCCCGATGGGGTATGCAAAGGGCCATTGTGTGCGCCGCCACTGACCTTCCAGTGGTTGACAACGTAATCGCCCGTGGCGATCGTGAGCAGCACTTCAAACTTTGAGCCTGGGAAAGCAGTCAAGAAGTTCTGCAGGTACATCCGGTTTTGTTCGTGGTTCATTGGACCTGCCGCACCGGGTCCTTCTGACATGAAGTCAGCAGCCTCGAATTTTTCTGACTTGCTCAGATCGCCGGCATTCCAGGCCTCGAAGAAGGCTTGCGAAACCTTGATATTCTCTTGCTCGGACATTTTTGTTCTCTCCTTTGGCAAATATGATTGGGGAACCATTGAGGCCAAGTTCGGTATTGTGACTTATAGGCACCTCCCTCTTCCATGGTTAGTCGCAACCAGGAGACCTTGTTTCGCACCTTTCAACCGATAACCCTTCACGGTCGATTTCGTGCAACATGCGGCTCTGTGCATCATGCGGCTTATGCATCATGCGGCTTTATGCATCATGCAGCTTCTGCAAGCATCGCTCCAATAGCAGGATGCGTATTCTAATCGCCAGGCGCCATAAATTCAGCCTGCCTGACAGATGTTCACCAAAGTTTAATGATCTGGTCGGGCGAAGGGTATTGTGTCAGTAAATGCGGCGGCGATGATCGTGCCCCACGCGCCTGCGGATTAATTCCAGTATACATTTAGATTAGTGGATTCGCAATATGGTGATTTGATTCATACTATTGCTGATTGACTCAGCCCAGGGATGGATGGTGTCTGGTCTCAGAACCCATATTTTCGTTATCTTGTAATATTCCTGTAATTATTTCTCTACCGCTTGGTCTCTCTTTCTGGTATCCTCATGTTATCCGGGAGAAAGTATGGCAGCCGCGTCGATCATGGTCATCGAGGATGAGCCCAGCATTGCTGAAGTGGTCAGCATCTATCTGCAGCGTGCCGGCTACCAGGTGCAGATCATCGGCGACGGCAAGGCGGCGCAGGATGCCCTCGAGCGCCAGCTCCCCGACCTGGTCATCCTGGATTTGATGCTGCCCAAAGTGGACGGGTACACGCTCACCCGCTGGCTGCGCGAGCGCAGCGACGTGCCGATCATCATGCTCACCTCGCGCCGCGAGGAGATGGACCGCATCGCCGGTCTGGAGATGGGCGCCGACGACTACGTGGTCAAGCCGTTCAGCCCGCAAGAGGTGGTCAGCCGGGTGCGGGCAGTGCTGCGCCGCACGAAGTCCGCCCCGGAGCAGGGCAGCGAGCCGGCATTGGACTTCCCCGACCTGCGGATCGAGCCGCAGACCCGCTCGGTCATCGTGCGCGGCGAGGCGATCGAGCTGACCGCCCAGGAGTTCGACCTGCTCTACCACCTGGCGCGCCATCCCCGGCAGGTTTTCACCCGCGACCAGCTGCTCGAGGCGGTTTGGGGATTCGCCGAGTACATCGATCCCAGCACGGTCACCGTCCACATCCGCCGCCTGCGGGAGAAAATCGAGCTGGAGCCCGCCGCGCCGCAGCGCCTGCTTACCGTGTGGGGCGTGGGTTATAAGTTCGAGCCTTTAAGTCATATCTGAGATTTGAGATTTTACTCACCAGCAGCATCCAATGAAAACGAGCACGCTCATGCCTTTGCGTTATGCCCTGGGTATCTTCCTGATCCTGGTCATCTCGCTTGGGCTGTTTTACTTCCTGATGCACCCGCCGATGGGCGATCTGCGCTTGATGGCAGAATACCTTACCATCACGGCGCTCATTTCGGTGGGAGCCGGTTATGCGGCTTACCGCCTGGGTTGGATCGAGCGCTCGCCCAGCCTGCTCTGGTCGATCATGGGCGGCTATGCCCTGGCGAGCTTGCTGGCTTTTTTCAACGTTTGGGTGACCGCCCGGCTGATGTTTATCAGCCCGCACGATCTGGAGCTGGCATTCGTCCTGCTCTTCTTCGCCGGCGGCATCGCCATGTTCTTGGGTTATTTCCTCTCCAGCGCCATCACCCACCGGCTGCAGGCGCTGAATTCTGCCGCCGAGGCCATTCAAAACGGCGATCTGCAGGTGCGCGTGCCAGAAAACGGCCAGGATGAGCTGGCTGCCCTGGCGAAGACCTTCAACCAGATGGCGGCGCGGCTGGAGGAGACTGCCGAAAAGCAGCGCGAGCTCGACACCATGCGCCGCGACCTGGTCGCCTGGGCGGGGCACGACCTGCAGACCCCGCTGGCCTCGGTGCGCGCCGTCCTGGAAGCCCTGGCCGACGGCGTGGTGGACGATCCGGAAACCGTCCAGCGCTACCTGCGCACCGCGCTGCGCGATGTGCAGACCCTGTCGCTGCTGATCGACGACCTCTTCCAGGTGGCGCAGCTGGATGCGGGTGGGCTGATCTTGAACCGCGAACAGGCTTCGCTTTCCGACCTGATCTCGGATACCCTGGAGAGCTTCTCGGAGCTGGCGCTCCAGAGGCAGGTGGATCTGCACGGCGAGGTGGCGCCCGGGGTGCCTGCCGTCTACATGGACGTGCCGCGCATCGGCCGCGTGCTCAACAACCTGATCGACAATGCGCTGCGCCACACGCCTCCCGGCGGATCGGTGTCTTTGCGCGCGTTTCCTGTCTCCCAGGGGGTGCGGGTCGAGGTGGAGGACAGCGGTGAAGGAATCACCAACGAGGACTTACCGCACCTCTTCGAGCGCTTCTACCGCGGCGAAAAATCGCGCAGCCGCCTCACCGGCGGCTCAGGTCTGGGGCTGGCGATTGCCCGCGGCATCGTCGAAGCGCATGGCGGCGAGATTGGCGTGGAGAGTGAGGATGGGGAGGGGGCGGTCTTTTACTTCACCCTTCCGGAGCTCCACAGCTGAATGATTTAGGGAGAAAGCTTCCCTTCCCGCCTCAACCAGTTGTAAAATACGCATAATTATGGTAATCTATACCCATTATGTCGGCTTACCAGGGGTCTCTTATGCCGCATAGCGATCCTGCTCCTTGCCGGGTACATGTGCCTGGCTCAGCCAGGCGTCCCTCCGTGCTGGCTGGAAGCGCATGCCTGCGCCGTCCATCCCCATTTCAGCCAGGAACAGGCTGAAGCCCCCCACTCTCACGACTATCTGCTCGACCTGGCGCGCTCATCCACGGCTGGTTTCCTGCCGGTTCTATTGACGCCCATCAGCCTGCTGATCGAGCTGTTGGGTCTCACCCTTCTTCTCTGCGGAGCGATCCACGCCATCGTCAACGAACGCCAGTGGCTTGCCGCAATCGAACCTCCCCCTCCCCGCAGCACTAAACCCCTCGGAATTTTTTCCTGATAATACCTGACTGACCGGCAGTCCAGAGCAGGATTTCTCCTCCTGCATCAATGGATCAGTATAGGGTTGTCCGCCTAAGGATGTTTTTGACAACCGCCTCTGCGGGTTTTATTTGTATTCTCATGGGAGGTTTATCGTGAAAAGCAAGTTGATCGTTACAATATTAACCTTAATTGCAATCCTGCTGGTTTTCAGCCAGACCGCTTTTGCGCATGGTATGACCCAGGTCGGCGATTACGAGATCGAGATTGGCTTCCACAACGAGCCAGCCTTGCAGGGAATGCCAAACGGACTGGACCTGTTCGTCACCAACTCGAAGACCGGGGACAAGGTCAATGGTCTGGAGGCAACCCTTAAAGCCGAGCTCATCTTCGGCAGCTCGAAGAAGGAGCTGGAAATCGAGCCGCAAGAGGAAATCGACGGCGCCTACACCGCCTTTGTTATCCCCACCGAGCTGGGCGACTATACCTGGCACATTTTCGGAACGATCGAAGATACGCCGGTGGATATTTCCATGACCAGCAGTCCGGATACCTTTGGTTCGGTTGAGCCTGCCTCGAACTACTCATTTCCTGGCTCAGAAGCTTCCAGCGCTGCTGTGGCAGCCTCCGCTTCCGCTGCCAGCAGCGCCCAAACCGCTCTGGTGGTGTCTGTAGTCGCGGCAATCCTGGGTCTGGTAGCTTTGATCCTGGGAATTTTAGCCTACAGCGCAGCTCGCAAAGGCTCAGCTTAGGAGAGCTGTTGAAGAGTGCAGGTAACCCTTTCGACAATCTTCTAGATTACGGATTTGCAGGGGGAAACCTTGAAGCTCGACCTCGAGGTTTCCCCCATGATCCTATGCACAGAAAAAAGTTTATCTCCCTCCTGATCCTCCGCCTCGCCGCAGCCGCAGTCTGCCTGGCATTATTGCTTTTCCCGGCAATAGCCCAGGCGCATGCCAACCTGCTCAGCTCGGACCCTCCTAACGGGGCAGTCCTGGAGCAGGCGCCGAAATCGGCAACCCTTAAATTCACCGAGCCGTTGGACCCGACTTTTTCCAAAGCGGAGCTGGTGGATTCCAACTTGCAGGTGGTAGCCCCGGGACCAGGAGCCATCGATCCCGGCGATAATCACGTGCTGCACCTCAGCCTGCCCTCCATTTCTCCAGGGGCTTACAGCATCGTCTGGCAAGCCAGGTCTGCCGCAGATGGGCACCTCACCAACGGCATCGTCAGCTTTTCGGTAGGCACCGGGGTTTCGCCGGCTGCCCTGCTGCCGCCGCCTGGCACGCCTGACCCCACCTCCAGGGGACCATACCCATTGGATACCTTGCTGCGCTGGACGAGCTACCTGGCAGCCGCCCTGGCTGCTGGCAGCCTGTTCTTCGGGTTGCTTGTCTGGCGCCCGGCTTACCGGCGCTGGGAGGCGCCCCAGGCTGCCAGTGACCTGCGCGCTCTACACATATTGAAGCGCCTGGTCATTACCGGTCTGGTCAGCCTCATCGGTTTGACCGTGGCATTCATCCTTTTCCAGGCCTGGCAGACAGGGCAGGGTACTTTCAAAATACCCTTCACCCAGGCGCTGCTCAACCTCATCCAGCCGTCCCAGGCATGGGTTACCTGGCTGCGCATCCTCTTGCTCGGGTTCTTGCTGTATCTGGCGGTTAAATTGACGCCGCCTGGGCAGGGCTCGACTACACCCTGGTTCCTGGCGCTGATGCTCGCCTTGTACATGCTGCTTTCCTTCAGCCTGGAGAGCCATGCGGCTGCTTTGAACCAGCCGCTGCCCATCCTCATCGATTGGCTGCACATTAGCGCGATGACAGCCTGGCTGGGCGGATTGCTTCCCCTGTTCCTATTGCTTCGCTCAACCGAGATGCCTGCCAGCGTGCTGGTGCCGCGTTTTTCCCGCCTGGCGCTGGTTTGTGTAGCTATCCTCGCCCTCAGCGGTTTGTACAGCGCGTATTTGGAAGTGCATACAGTCCAGGCATTGATTTCCACGTTATATGGGCAGGCCTTGGCGTTTAAATCCTTGCTGTTCCTTGCGCTGATCGGGTTTGGCGCAATAAATCTGCTCCTGCTTTCCCCGCGCCTGAAAGCATCCACAGGAAAGGCGGTGGGCTGGATGAGATACACCGTCCGCTTCGAGCTGGCGTTGGGGCTGCTGCTCCTGGCGGCGGTTGGGATCATGGCTGGAGTCACACCTGCCCTCTCAGCGGTTGAAGCGCGCCAGCGCATGGGGTACATCGATAGCTATCATGAGAATGGATCCAGCATGGACCTGTGGGTGGCTCCAGCGCGCGTCGGTGTTAATGAGATTGGGGTAGACGTGCACGGCCTGCCGTCCAATCCGAGCGGCGCTCAACCGGCTGTATTGATCCGCCTGCAGCCGCTGGATGGTAAGCTGGGGACGACCCAGGTCCAGACGACGCCCGTAAATGAAACTCGGTATACGGTGCGCGGCGGCTTTTTGTCACTCGCCGGGAGCTGGCAGGTGGAAGTGATCGTGCGCCAGCCCGGCGTGAATGATTTCCGCCACGCCTTCACCGTGCAGGTACAGCAAAACCCATTCCTGGCTACGCTGCAAAACCCCTTCCCGGCGACCGATGCCTCGATCGCTGCCGGTAAGGCGCTCTACGAGCAAAACTGCCTGCCCTGCCACGGTCCGCAGGGTAAAGGGGACGGCCCTGCCGGGCTGGCTCTGCGCCCGCAGCCTGCCGACCTGACCGCCCATACCGTGCCGGGGGTGCACAGCGACGGTCAGCTCTATGATTGGATCACCAATGGCTTCCCGGGCTCAGCCATGCCCGCCTTCAGCAAGCTGCTCGCAGATGAGCCGCGCTGGAACCTGGTCAATTACATCCGTACATTTGGCAGAAAGCAGTAAATCCTTTATGAAAATAGTCCGCTCAATTTTTATGTTTATATTGCTCGTTTCTATAACCGCCTGCGGCTCGCAACCGGCAGCGGAGACCCCCACGACGCCCCCAAACCTGGCATTACCGCAGATCACCACCATTCCCCTGCCGACCATCACACCGGAAGTGAGCCCCGTTCAGCTCAATCTGAACCCAATTTTCCCGTCACTGAAACTCTCAGGCAAGCTTCTACTGATCTTGTACCAGCAGACCGGCAACAACCTGATCGAGCTTGACTTGCAAACAGGTAAAGCCAGGTCGCTCTTCCAGACCCCTGAGAACAGCTGGCTCTCGGCTGCGCTCGCTTCGCCGGACGGCAAGCAAATTCTGCTTGCCTACACACCGCCCGCCACCACAGGAGAGCCCCAATACGGCTATACCGACCTGGACCTGCTGCCAATCGAGGGCGGCACTCAGCCGCAACCGTTTCTCACCCGCAGCGATCCGGAGGAATCCTTTTTCTTCCCGGCCTGGAGCCCGGACGGCAAGGAAGTTTATTACACCCATCTTTTCCGCATCCAGACCGGCAACAATATACGCGCTTACCAGAATGATGTTGAAGTCGCCTCCTTACAGGGAGCGAGCAAAACGATCGCCCCGCACGCCGTCTGGCCTGCTGCCAACAACGATGGCTCTAAAATCTCTTACCTGGTGACGGACCAGGTTAATTTTAGCGTCGACTTGTATCTGGCTGACCCGGATGGCTCGCAGCAGGTGCCGGTATTTCCGCCGGGCTCAAACCCGCCGATCGATGCGCATTTATTTACCCAGGATGGCAGCGGGATGATTTTCAGCATGGTGAACCCTCAGCCTCAGCCAACCCGGAACTGGCTGGAAAAGCTCTTTGGAGTGCAGGTCGTTTCGGCGCATAACGTGCCGTCCGATTGGTACCGCGCCCCGGTCAGCGGTGGGACTCCGCAGCGCCTGACGAACCTGGAGGAGGTGAACCTCAACGGAGACCTGTCTCCGGATGGCAGCCAGATGGCATTTATCTGCGCCGGTGGCGTGTACGTCATGAACATCGATGGCAGCAACCTGGTGCAGCTCTCAAACGATGTTATGATTGGGACCGTGGATTGGATCCCTTAAAACGTGGAGGTGTAGGATGTGTATGTTTTGTGCTTCCATACCGGCGGTCGCCGCGCTAGGCGCCTCGGTCCATACGAAGCAGAAGCAGCAAAAACAGGCAGCGGAAGCGCGGGGCGAAACTCCTAAAAAGCCTGCCATACCGGCGGGTCCTGCTACGGCGGCCGCGGTGGCTCTGCTGGCGGTCGGCTCGCTGGTTGTTCACACCCAATTTGTAATTTAACAATATTTACGCATTAGCCGGGGATGAGCTCGAATATTAGGGTGGTCCCCAATTTCCGGTGAAACCGTAGGAGCAGCGCATGAACCCACTAGAGATCGAGATCCGTACGGCGGATGGAATTTCCGAAGGTTATCTCTACCTGCCGGATGGCGAGGGCAGTTTCCCCGGCGTCATTCACCTGACCGACATCGGCGGCATTCGCCCCGTGCAGCACGACATGGCGCAGCGGCTGGCAGGGGAGGGCTACTGTGTGCTGATGCCAAACGTCTTCTACCGGACGGGGCGACCACCTAGTATTCCCGGACGGTGCGAACATGAGCAACGAACTGGGTAGGCAGCGCTATGCTGAGATAACAGCTCCGCTGACCCCGGAAGCGATCGAGCGAGACGTCTCGGCGTACGTCGATTTCCTCGCCGACCAGGATTCCGTCAGTGCAACGGCGATGGGTGTGGTTGGTTATTGCTTCACCGGCGCCCTGGCGCTGCGCACCGCGGCTAGGCGTCCCGACAGGATTGGTGCGGCAGCCTCTTTCCACGGCGCCAGGCTGTTCACAGACGCTCCTACCAGCCCGCACCTTCTGCTGCCGCGCATCCACGCTCACCTTTATTTTGGGCACGCAGTCGAAGACCGCGGCATGTCGCAGGAGGCGATCGATGGATTAGGTCAGGCGCTCGCTGCCTGGGGCGGCTCTTACGAAAGCGAAGTCTACCCCGGGGCGTATCACGGTTGGACCGTGCCGGACAGCCCGGTCTACAACCCAGGGCAAGCCGAGCACGCCTACCAGAAGCTGAAGGAGCTGTTTGCGGGATCTTTATAAGGCTTAAATCTTGCTAGCTCTAGCTCAGGTATGCTGTTCCGCCTGGCGCCATTATAGTGATGGAATATTATTATGCCGCGCTTAATTGCCTTCCTGCGTGCGATCAATGTTGGCGGGCATACCGTCAAGATGGATTACCTGCGCCAGCTGTTTGAATCGATGGGATTTACCGGCATCGAAACGTTCATCGCCAGCGGAAACGTGATCTTCACCTCGCAGGCGGCGGATAACCCTGCGAATCTTGAGCGGGCAATCGAATCCGGGCTGCGCCTGGCTCTCGGCTACGATGTCGCCACTTTTATCCGCTCGGAGGCCGAGCTGGCTGCGATCGCGGCTTACAGCCCATTCGAGCCTGCCGCCATTGAGGCAGCCGCTTCTTTTAATATCGCCTTCTTGAAAAATGAGCTGGACGACGCTCGCCGGCAGAAATTAATGGCGCTGCGCACCGAGATCGATGATTTTCACGCGCATGACCGAGAAGTCTACTGGCTGTGCCGGACACGCCAAAGCGATTCCACGTTTTCGAATGCCGTCCTGGAAAAGTCGCTGGGCATCCGGTCCACATTGCGCGGAGTGAAAACGGTTAGACAGATTACCGAGAAATACATTCCATCCGCTGGATAAAGACCCCTGGTCAGAAATCGTAGTGGCGACGTAAGTCGCTCCGACAGGTTGAACGGAACCCTCCGAAATTTAACTAACCAGCCTGCTTCATGGTGGCGACGTAAGTCGCTCCGACGGCTGCCACCGTCCTACAAATCTCCAAGAAACAATCTTAGCGGCGAAGTAAGTCGCTCTGACGGCTGCCGGTGTCACATTAAATCTCGTAGAATCAATTGTCGTGGCGACGTAAGTCGCTCTCCGACATGATAATGTTATCAAGACCAATCTCCCACCCCGCATTCACCTTAACTTATTTTAAATGTGCACCTTTGATTTTATGGTAGAATACCCCCGCGTAAAATAGGGTAATTAAGACCGCATTTATCAATTAATATGCGACCAACCATAAGTCCTCTGAACGACCCCAAATCCGTTTCAATTGATCGCTAATATTCGAAGGGAGGTGTCACTTACAGCTGCCCCTGATCTTTGTTCATCTTCCTCTTTATCCGTATTATCCGTAAACGAAAGGAGCAGGTGATGTCTAGGTATTCTCAATCAACCGAACCACAAGATTCGACGGAACCCTCGCAAGGGACAGATCAGCAGGATTCGACAGGACTCTCTGGAGGCACAGGTGGGCAGGGCACGCCTCCTGATAAAGGTAAGAATAAATCCGGCTACGGCTCAGACGGCTGCAGCATGATTATCAATATCGAAAGCCACGGGGATGTAAATATTTACAACTGCCCACCGGAGCTGCCCGGTAAGCAAACCTACCCACCCCCGGGTGAGGAATGTCCACCATGCCCGACTGCAGCCGGAGCCTGTGTGCCGTTGGCGTTAGGCGCCAAGCCCAAGCAAAGCCTGGAGAGCAAGCTGCAGCACCTGCTCTCCAACGTCCCGCGAAATTCATTATCCAACCGCCAGCAAGCCACAGGTCAGATTCTTTTTTCCGCCAACTCGATCCCCAGCGCGCTGGCGGCTTCCTACATCCAGCTATCCCGCCGCTTCCTGGCTGGAAAACAGCCCGCGAACGCCCTGGAACAGCAAGTCTTTGCCGCTCTGAGCACGCTCTCACCGGACCTGAGAGGTGTCTTGTCGTGCATGGTTGACTCCTTCGACTCGCTTTCCTCAGGCGAGCGGGATGGGCTGTTCCTCTCAACCCTGACGGCAGACATTAATACCCCCATCGATCCGGGTGGATTAGGTACCGCAGTTGGCGAGGAAATCACGCAGCGCGCCAGCCAGCTGGTCTTTGGCGACCCGCAGGCCGTGGAGCAGGAGAGACCCGGCAAAAACCGCTTTTTCAAGCCCGAAGGTGAGTTCTTCGACGTGCAGCTGCGCGTCTGCCGGATAAATGACCTGCGCACCAACGAATTTTCGCCGGCTCTGCAACCGGGCGATTACACGCCGGAGGAGCTCGAGATTTACTGCGAGCCGGTCCTGGTCAACAATCAGGTCCAGCTCAATTGCGAGACCCAGGTTGGCAGCTGCCCTGGGAATTTCCTTACCGGCGACATCTGCCTGCGCGTGCCCGATGTCGAGGCCGGGACAGCGGTCGTGCTGGAGGGGGTCAATTACATCAGCGTCGACGCCAAGGTCCGTCTCACGTCGGCGGCGACTGGCATATCGGTGGACGTGGATGCACATGTGGTGGGCGATGTCGATACGCCCTTGAACGAAGTCGTCAACGGCACCACGTTATTGATCCGTGATTGCCGGGTGCATGACCGCCTCACTTTCCTCGTGCCGGCTGACCTGACGCCCGGGGTATATTCTTTCCAGATCGTGATGCCTAACGTCAGCGGCATCCCTGAACTGGGCGATCCGATCCTGTCGAATCCCCAATACTTGCGAGCCGTCCCACCTGCCACGGCTCGCTTCCAGATCGCGCTGGACAGCATGCATTGTGACGACGAGACCTCGCCCGCCTTCTTAGGCTCCGATGAGGTTGGCATCAGCGTTGTTGCCGCTCCACTGCTGCCCGACGGGACGACGGGTTCTTTGCAGGTGCTCAAAGGCAACGACGGCAAGGAGTTTATCCGTTTCGATGACGTCGATTCCGATGAGTCATTTACGATCAATCGCGTGCTGTTCTCTCAGCAGCAGAACATCATTGCCCTGGCAATGAGCCTCAATGGGTATGAGATTGACAGCGACGACGCGTTCGAGAAGCAAGTCAAGAGCTCGATGGATGTCTTCATCGATATCGTGAAGAAAGAGTGGGATTTCATCAAGGCGGCAATCACCGCAGCTGGTGGATACGAGAAGCTTGCAGGGCTCGGCCTTTACGGGTACATTGCCCTGGGCATCGCGGCTTTGATTACCCTGACCATCGACATCATCATTGCGCTCTGGGCGCCAGCTGACCCGATCATGCATGACGTCCTCGGGTTCTCGACCTCCGAGCTCGCCGAGCTGACCAGCGCCAATTTACCGCTGCCCTCAGCGGATCAGTATGCAGCCACAGACGATATCACCGTCGAGATTACTCCACTCGAGAAGATTCCGCAGCAGTACAAAGAGAGGCGTACTTACAACAGCGACGACGAGGACAGCCGCTACCAGCTCTTCCTGCGCTACAACCGCCTCGCCTGATATTCTCAGGGTATTATTGGCACCAAAATGTCATTGCGTCGAGGCATACGCTGTTCTTTGGCGTATGCCTCGAAGCAATCTCATCACTTGCACTTAATTATAGAAATGGGATTGCTTGATGGTGAATTACACCGTCGCCCATAAGACGGGTCTCGCAATGACCCTTTTTAACAGCCGCGCCGCCCTAGAGCACCACGAGCAGGGCAAAGGGCAGGCTGGCGACAGCGCAGAAGACCATGCCTTTCAGGAAATCGGCGAACTGCTTGCGGTAATCCCGGAACAGGTACTCCATGCCTTCCGTGCCGGGAAGGATCACGAAGCGCGGGGTCAGCCAGGTGAGGATGAGCAGGTCGAGCACCAGGGCATCGAACAGGTTGAATATCGCCAGGAAGAAAAATATATTCAGATAGGCAGCGCCGTAAGAGAACCCCGCTGGAAAACTCCTTAGTAGCAGGGTTTCCAGGACCAGCCCGCCGATCAAAACACCGAAAACCAGCACGACAAGGACCGTGCGATCGCGCTTCTCGCTGGTCGAGAGCGGCGGCACTTTATCGCGGATTGGCTTTGGGTAGTCTTGCAGCCACAGGCGGGCGTTGTATCTCAGCGAGCCCAGGATAATCGCTCCCAGCGTCAGGCTGAAGATCAGACCGTAGAGCAGGGTGCTC
>CAVPMW010000019.1:0-122723 GCA_963706515.1 uncultured Chloroflexia bacterium | reverse complement strand
TGCGATTACCACTCATAAAGGGTATATCTTCCGCACGATTGGCGATGAGTTTGATGCAGCTTTCGAGACGGCTCTTGATGCTTTGGCAGCTGCCGTCGCTGCACAGTATGCCTTGCATTCAGAAGATTGGGGCGAGATTGGATCGATCCAGGTGCGCATGGGTCTGCATACAGGGCCAGCCACGCCACGCGCCGACGAATACGAGGGTTACCTGACGCTCAGTCATACGAAACGCTTGATGTCCACTGCTTATGGAGGTCAGATTCTGCTCTCAGAAGCGACCGAAGCCCTGCTGCGCGATTCGTTGCCACAGGATATCACTTTGCGAGATCTGGGTGAGCATCGCCTGAAGGACTTTGAGCGTGGCGAGCATATCTTTCAGGTGGTTGCACAGGATTTGCCGGTTGAATTTCCACCGCTCAAGTCGCTGGAATATATCCCCAAATAATCTGCCGGTTCAACTGACCAGTTTCATCGGGCGCTCAAAAGAGATAGGACGAGGTTAAGCAAATGCTTTCCAAGGAGCGCCTCTTGACTCTGACAGGTCCGGGTGGCAGCGGCAAGACTCGCCTGGCGTTGCAAGTTGCCGCTGAGATGATCGAGCATTTTCAGGATGGCGTGTTTTTCGTCGCTTTGGCGCCAATTACCGATCCAGGTCTCGTCGCTTCGACCATCGCGCAATCGTTAGGCATCCACTGAGATCCTCAGGGCGGTCCATCGTGGATAGTCTAAAGGAATCATCTGCAAAATAAATCTTTGCTGCTGTTGCTTGACAACTTTGAGCAGGTGATCTCTGCAGCACCGCTCGTCGCCGAATTATTAGTGGCCTGCAGTGAATTAAAGGTTTTGATTACCAGCCGCGAAGGACTGCGCATTAGCGGCGAGCGTGAGTATCCGGTTCCCCCGCTGGCGCTGCCGAATCTCACGCAGCTACCATCACTGGAATCGCTCTCGCAATATGCTGCGGTTGAATTGTTTATCCAGCGAGCTAAGGTGGTTAAGCCGGACTTTAGGATCACGAACGATACGGCTCCGGCAGTTGCCGAAATTTGTTACCGGTTGGACGGGTTGCCGCTGGCAATCGAGTTGGCGGCGGCGCGCATCAAGCTATTGCCGCCGCGACGCCATGCTCGCCCGCCTGGAGCACCGTCTGGAATTTTTGACCGGTGGAGGGCGCGATTTGCCGGCGCGCCAGCAGACGCTGCGCAATGCTATTGCCTGGAGTTATGATCTGCTGGATGAAAACGAACAAAAATTGTTCCGGCGATTGTCCATCTTTGTCGGCGGTTGTACGGTAGATGCAGTCGAAGCGGTGGCTGGAGAGAATCCAGCTCGACGTCTCTGTTTTGGATCTGATTGGATCGCTTTTGGACAAGAGTTTACTGCAAGAGGTTGAAGGCACGAACAGCGAGCTGCGTTTTATGATGTTGGAGACGCTGCGCGAGTTTGGCTTCGGAGCAACTGGAAGCGAGTGGTGAGCAAGCCACGATTCGGCACCGTCATGCTGACTTTTTCCTTTCGATCGCCGAGCAAACCGAAGCAAGATTAGAGAGTGAAGGGCAGGTAGAGTGGATCAACCGGATGGAGCAAGAGCACGACAACCTGCGTGCAGCGCTGGAGTGGAGCAAGACAGCAGATGGCACCGCCGAAACTTGTTTGCGATTGGCCGGCGCGCTCGGGTTATTTTGGGAAGCACGAGGTTATTATACCGAGGGGCGTGAGCGGCTGGCTGCCATACTTTTAACGGAGCCCGCCCAGGGACGAACGGCTGCACGCGCCAGGATACTGGCCAGGGCGTCAGAGCTTGCCTACCGGCAAAGTGATTTTTCTGCGACCATGGCATTCGCGGGAGAGAGTCTGGCAATTTACCGTGAGGTTGGGGACAGGCAAGGGATTGCCTCAGCGCTCATCAAGCTTGGTAATGCAGCGACAGAGATGGGTGATTATGCAGCTGCGTCAGGATTTTTAGAAGAAGCATTGAAGACCTGGCGCGAGCTAGAGGACAAACACGGTACCGCGCGTGCGCTCATCAGTTCAGGGTGGGTTGCCCTGCGGTCTGGAAAATATGGTCTGGCAAAGACGCGGTTGATGGAAGCTTTGGCTTTATCCCGTGATTTAGGAGATACAAGGAATATCGCTTTTGAGCTTTCTGGCCTGGGCGAAGTGGCTCTCCGCCAACAGGATTACGTGCGAGCGACACAGCTCGTGGAGGAAAGCCTGGAGCTGAGAAGGCAGCTTGGCAATAAATGGGGAATTGGCGTTTCACTCGGTATCTTGGGCTGGGTCGCAATGCGTGAGGAAAAATGGGATCGCGCCATTGCACGGTTGGGCGAGAGTCTGGAAGTCCGCCGGGAGATTGGCGACCAGAGCGGCAGCGCCTGGTGTCTGGAGCGATTGGCAGCCGTCGCTATGGCGCAGGGACAGACTGAGAAAGCAGCGCGTTTGTTCGGCGCCGGGGCAGCGCTGCGCGCATCCATCAGGTCCGTCATTGATCCCGCCGACCAGCCTGCCTATGATAGCAAGATTTCGTCATTGCGAAGAGAATTGGGCAAGGAGCGATTTAAGGTCAGTATGGGATGAAGGAGGCGCAATGGCGCTGGAGCGGGCAGTCGCTTACGCGCTGGAGAGTTAGACATCGTGTAGAAAACCTCTGACTCTGCTTTTGATTTACTCCAAAATATATTTCAGCCCACAAGATTGCGAGCTCAAAGGGAGCCGCCATCCACATCGCCACCGTGTCTTAAATATAGGGTATGCTAACGAGGCAAATAGGCGCCGGGCAGGTACAGGCGATATTGGATTTCAAGGTATATAGGAAGTCTCCGATACGTCTCAGATAATCCGTATCCGGCATAGACAGGCGCGAGAAATGTGATTAGATTGGGCAATGTCCGAATAAATGCTGTGGTCCCGTACATAATTGCTTTAAGCGGCTTACGCATGCTGGAGATAATTCTCATATCATGCGTTATCAAAACACTGGAGCTTCTTCCGAAGACCGCATTTCAGAGGATCTAAACGATTCCGTATTGATGCGTCCTACATATTCGGTGGAGATATCATATAATACTTGCTAATTCCCAAGCATGAGAGTCACATTAGTTCCGTACATCCAGTTGAGTATATGTACCGGTTGACAATAATTGCTATGTAGTCGTATTGGTACATATTTGGTCTGAACGAGGTTCGATACCGCTATCTCGTGCTCTTACTGATTGTTATTGAATATATTCGCACTCGTCCACCCGCCAATCTGTGCTGACATCATCCGTAAGTCAAAGTTAGGTATATAGCTTCATAGACGCGATCCCAAAGACCGTGCAGTGATCTGTGTTTTGATGCTACCAGAACTGGCCCGAGACATTACAGTTCTCTATCACCGTGATCTCCATTTGCGTACCGTCTGACAATCTGTCCACATTTTCGTAAGATACGACTTCTGATGCGAGAAGCGAATTAACCTGTTGTCGCTGCAGCGAAATCGCCAGTCGGACCTAAACCACCAATTACATAAATATGGCCATTTGCTGCAGCCGCAGCGAACTCCCAGTGTGTCCAAGTCATGTGGCTGATTATTTGCCATGGCCCTAAGGTACCATCTGAATGGATAGCTGCATATTCCACACTGTCACTAGCTGAGAAAGTGGTGAAATCACTCCACCTATAGCATAAATATAATTTCCGACCGTAACGACAGCATGGTAAACTCTGTCTTGATTGAGTGAAGAGGTGAATTGCCAGGGGTTATATAACAATTCGCAGCCAATGACTGGACTGAGCCATCGCCTTAAGCATCGCTGCAGAATCCGCTCTCTGAAGGGCAACATTTGAAGCTTGAATTAGGGCTGTGCTGCCGCCTGGAGCCACGTACCATGGCCCGAACCTGGGCAGGTACGGAAATCAGGCTGATAAGCAGCACTGCCACTAACATCAGAACCATTATGGCTAACCATGAGCGGGAATGGGGAATCATTTCATATCTCCTTCTTTGACGATCAAAATACGTCTCTCAGAGATATTCGATTTATGGCTTGCTAAAATTATAAGGAAAAGTAAGCTGGAGATGCACCTCGGTCACGACCGGATGCATAACCAGATCTTCTCCCCCGACGAAGTGCTATTAGTTCGCTAATACCGATGATCCATTAGCATCTGTCGATTAAAGTATATCGATATTTAGAATTAATGCAATATTAGGATATACCTCAATCAGAAGTAAAATCAGGCGGATATGAAGAAGCTGCTCCTGCGGGCGATCCCGTACTTCCTGGTGTTCTGCGCCTTCAGCCTGCCGCGCCTGGGGAACCTGGGCCAGTTCGTCATCGCCGACGAGCCGATGTACGTGCGCGAGTCGGGCAACTTCTATTACGCTCTCGCCCACGGCAGGCTCGCCTCCACCTTCCGGGTGATCCAGCCGGGGGTCCCCACCCTGTGGACCGGCGCAGCCGGCTTCCTGCTGCGCTTCCCGGCTTACCGCTCCCTGGGCAGCCTGGACATCGCCGACCTGCACCTGAAGGAGCTGCTGCAGGATTACGGGCACAGCCCCCTGGAGCTCCTGGCATTCAGCCGGATGCTGACCGTCCTGCTTACCGCCGGCCTGATGCTGGCCTGCTTTTACTATGCGCGCCGCTGCTTTGGGACCCTGCCCGCCCTGGTCGGATTCCTGATCCTGGCGTTCGATCCGTTCATGTTCGCCCACGGGCGCTTGCTGGCTACCGATGGGCTGCTGGCTGTTTTCGTTTTCCTTTCCCTGCTGGCTCTGCTGGATTTCAGCCAGCGCAGGCGCAAAGCCGACCTGGTAATCTCCGGGCTGGCAGCCGGCCTGGCCTGCCTGACCAAGACCACCGGTATTATTCTCATCCCGATGGCAGGCATTCTGGCAGCCTGGTGCGCCTGGCGAGGGCCGGGAGCTTCCCGCCTCAGGATCAAACAGGCGGCGATCACCCTTGGGATATGGCTGGCGGCTGGCATCGCTGCCTATGTCCTGCTCTTCCCGGCATTATGGACAGCTCCGCTGAGAATCCTGACTCAGCTCTTCAGCTTTTCGCTCCAATCGGCGGCGGGCGAGCACAGCACGAACTCTTTCTTCAACGGTCAGCTCATCCCCGGCGGTCAGATCGGGTTGCGCTACTTCTATTTTTACCCGCTCACTTTCCTGTGGCGGACAACCCCGGTGGTGATCCTGGGGGTCATCGCAGCCCTCGCGCTGTGGAAGACCTACCGGCACTCAGCCACCCGCTGGAATATCGCCTGGCTGCTCGTTTTTTGCGTCCTGTTCACCGGCATCATGACCCTCAGCACCAAAAAAACGGACCGCTACCTTACTCCCATCTATCCTCCCCTGGATCTGCTGGCTGGGGTGGGGCTCGTCCAGCTGGTGCGATGGATCCAGGCCCGCGCCGAAAGCCGCCTGGCGAAAGCCGCGGCTTACCTGATCATTGCCCTCGCCCTGGTCTGGCAGGGCGCCTTGCTGTGGCAGGCCTACCCCTATCCGTTATCGTATTACAACCCGCTGATGGGCGGTCCGAGCCGGGCTCCGCAGGCGCTCGTAATCGGTTGGGGGGAAGGCCTGGACCAGGCGGCGCGCTTCTTGAACCAGCAGCCGGGGATTGAAAACAAGGTAGTGCATGCCTGGTACGCAGCCGCCTTCAACTATCACTTCGATAAATGGGCGGGCTCCATACCGATCAGCTCTGCCATCAGCGACGCCTGGTATTCAAATATTATCGACGGGGATTACGCCGTCATCTACGTGCACCAATGGCAGCGGCGTTCTTCGGCGCGGGTGCTGGATTACCTGGCGAAATATCCCCCCATCTATACCTTCAGCCACAACGGGATCGAATACGTGCGCGTCTATGACCTGCAAGCCATCCGCCAGGCAGCCGGCTCCGCCCCATAAGCTGCCCTGGGCAGACTTCAGACTATCAGCCGTATTATCGGGTGCGTTCTGCTGACGGGAGAGTGAGTGTCACCCGCGTCCCCTCGCCGACCCGGCTTTCGATGGCGATCGTCCCCTCCTGCGCTTCCATCAAGCCTTTGGCTATCGACAAGCCCAGACCATTGCTGCGGCTGCTCTCCACCCCTGGCTGGTCGACCTGGTAGAAGCGTTCGAAGACGTGCGGCAAGTTTTGTGCCGGGATCCCGTAGCCATTATCGCTCACGATAATCTGCCTGCGCCTGCCATAGAGGCTGGTTTCCAGCTGTACCAGCCCACCTGGCGGGGTATAACGAACGGCATTGTCCAGCAGGATTAACAGCACCTGGCGCAGGTGAGTTGGGTCTGCCAGCACGGTCCCCTCCGCCGCGACCAGCCGGATGGCGACATTTTTCTCGGCTGCCAGCTTCTCTGCCTGGCGGCGGACATCCTCCAGCAAGATCGAGAGGTCGACAGGTTGGCGGCTCAATTTCAAGCGGCGAGTATCCAGCCGCGAGAGGGTCAGCAGGTCATCTACCAGGCGATTCATGTAATCGCTCTCTTGCAAGATGTCGTCAAAAAGCTGTTCCTGGTCTGCGCCGGATTGAGTGCGCAAGCCGTAATCGGCAGATGCCTTAATCAACGTCAATGGGGTGCGCAGCTCGTGGCTGGCATTGGAGATAAATGCCTGCTGCTGGTCCCATGCTCGCTGAGCGGGTCCGAGCGAGCGCCCCGAGAGCCACCAGCTGCCGACTCCCAACAATACGATACTGATCCCAGCCAACGCCAGCAGCCCGGTTAAGAAAGAACGCAATATGCGCTCCTGGTCGCGCAGCAAACGCCCCGCCTGCAGTAATACCGGTCCGTTAGGAATGTTCGTGCGGTAGGTCAGCAGGCGCACCCGGTTGCCATCCGGCAGCAGGCTGGTGCGCAGGTCCTCCCCACTCTGCAGCGCTGCCGCGCCGGCTGCTCGATCTTGCAGGATTGGGGCAGGCTGAACGTTAGGCGCCGAGACCCGCTCATTCGCCGCGTCGAGCGGGATAACGAATACCGAGGCCAGCTCGCCATTATACTGATCCTCATTGGCTTCTACCTCGCCACCGGATTGATGCTCAGCCTGGGAGTCAGGTTGGGGCACAGAACTAGCCGGCGGGTTGGGAGCGTCTTCACTTTCTCCTTCATTTTCTTCTCCACTGCTCTGAACGCGCTGCACGGCTGTGGGAACAGGTGTTTTTGTTGCTGACAGCGGTAGGAGTAGGGACGGTGCGTCCATAACTCTCCAGCCAGGTCCGTTCAGCCGAGGCCAGCTCAGGGGGCAGCTGCAAGCCATAGCTGCGGAAGTAGCTGGCCATCTTGTACTGCAAGGCCAGGTCCGTGGTGGTTTCCAGGTAAGAGCGCAGCAGCGAGTAAGCGCCAACGCCCACCAGGGTCACCAGGCTGAGCGCTGCCAGCAGGTAAAGACCTGAAAGCTGCAGGCGCAGGCGTCTAAGCATCCCCTAGCTCCAAACGGTAGCCGATGCCGCGCACGGTCTGAATAGGATCTATCAGACCGGGGCGGTGCAGCTTGGTGCGCAAATAAGAGACATACACATCGACCATCGTCGGCTGCACATCGCTCTCATAAGACCAGACGTAATCCAGGATGAACTGGCGAGTGAGCGTCTGTCCGGGATGGCGCAGCATACATTCCAGCAAAGACCACTCGGTCTTGGTTAGCTCCAGGGGAAAATCACCACGCCGGGCAGAATGGGCGCGCAAGTCCAGCACCAGGCTGCCAGCGCGCAGCTCAAAGGCATCCGGCGCACCCGGGCTAACTCTCCGCCCGAGAGCGCGCAAGCGAGCGATCAGCTCGTCGAACGAGAACGGCTTTCCGAGGTAATCATCTGCGCCGCTGTACAGCCCGGCGACCCGGTCTTCAACCTGGGTGCGGGCTGTCAGCATCAGGATGGCTAATGGAATCCGGGCTGACCGGACCGCCCGTACAATAGATGGGCCATCCCGGGAGGGCAGCATCCAGTCGATAACTGCGACGTCGTGCGCGCCGCGCAGGGCGATCTCCAGCCCGAGATCGCCATCATGCGCCAGGTCGACAACAAACTGCTCTTCCTCCAGGACCTTGCGCATTAAGGTTGCCAGCCGCCGGTCATCTTCAATTACCAGGATACGCATTCGGAATCCTTATACTCCAATTCATTGTCTTGTGGTTGACCACACCGATGGGCCTGGGCAAACCCGGTTCGTCAAGCCATCTAAAGAAACCAACGAAGTCTACAATTCAGTGCGCCATCTAAGAAGGAGTTTAATCCAAAAAGATTGGAAATTGATTGGAAAAATTGGGGGCGTTTTCAAGGAAATCTCAATCTAACTCAGCTATTCTATGCAGGTTGATCAACTCTGCAGATGCTAAACCTGGAAACGACAAGGTCGAATTCCGAGTTCAGCGAAGCAGCTCTTCAGGAGGTCTAAAATGAACCGCATGGCATTACTTATCTCAGCAGTATTGACAGCAATGGTAGTAGCTGTTTTAGGAGGCGTCGTATATTCTGCGCGCGCCACCGAGCTGGCCAAAGCGAAAACGATTGTCCAGCAAGATGTGCCCCAAGATATCCAACAGGTGAATAGCTCATCCGGGTTAGACGCTCAGACCCAGGAGCAAATCCAGCAGACGATCGAGCAGCGAGATGCAGCATACCAGGCGCTAATTAACGAAGCGAATACCCGCCTGGAGCAGGCGCAGCAAAAGCAGCAGGAGCTGGAAGCGCAGATAGCGGCAATGCAGGCAGCTACAGCTGGCGCTTCAGCAGACGCTTCGGCGAGTGCTGCACAGGCGCCCGCCGCGGTGGTGCCTTCACTTGTCTCGCCGGAGCAGGCTGCTCAAATTGCAGCCGTTGCATTAGGCCAAAGCAAAATTTATAGTGTTGAATCAGCCAGCTTCAATGGCATCCCCGCCTATAAAGTGACCTTCTCGTCCGGTGATGTGGCTTTCGTCTCCATGGATGGACAGCTGCTGACCGTCCAACGGGCGAAGAACGCCCAGCCGGGGAAGGTAGTAGCCAGGGCCAACGACCACGATGATGACGGTGAGCATGAGGGTGGCGGTGACGACTAAACCGCACCATCTGCCTGAACATCGAAAAGGATCTTGCAGCTATTTTCAAGGAGACACTCATGCCAAAACCATCTACTCACCCTAAAGGCCGTTCGTTGAGCCTGACCGAAGTCAAAGTATTATTCCTGAGCCTGGCAGTAACCGGCACATTGGGGATTTGGTCCCTGCTCGCTCGCCAGGCCGACCAGGCGGCTGCGACCGCCAATGCGAACCCGGACCCCACAGGAACTCTTCCTCCTACTCCAGATCAGTCATCCAATACTCTGGTTCTCGACCTGCCGCCGCTGCCAACCTTAGTACCGCCGGCTCCTGATACGGCGAGCTTCAGTATGTCAGGGCAAGCTCCAGCAGCTGCTATGGTCAGCCAGCAGGGACAAGCAGCTCCTGCGGTGCAGGCGCCTGTAGTTCAGACGCCTGTAGTTCAGGCGCCTGCGGTTCAGGCCCCGGTAAAGATCTTATTGGGTGGGTCCAAGCCATCCTCCGGGCACGCAAAGCGCACAACCGTTACCAGCACCCGGTCGTCATAATGCTTCACAAGCATACTTTTCGAGCCATGGGCTCACAAATCCTTGCCGCTCTGAACTCTGAAATCTGCGCAGACGCGGCGCCGGTTGGAAACCGTGCCGCTCTGGTTCGAAGCCTGGGAAGAGAGCCTGAGCCGTTTCCGTCCTGAAAGCGAGCTCAACCGCCTAAACCGGCAAGCCGGGCAGCCTGTCCGGGTTGGAGAGACGCTGTGGGAAGTGTTCCAGGCATCAGTGGCTGCGGAACGCTGCGACAGGCGGAGTCGTTACACCCCTGGTCTTGACAGCCATGCTCCATGCGGGTTATGACCGCAGTTTCGACGAGCTCGCAGGGAAACCGGCAGATCATGTATCCGCAGGAGCGGCACAGCCTATACCCCCCTTAGATACGGTCGCCTGGGATGCGAGAACGCATACGCTTAGCCTGCCTGAAGGGTCAGGCCTGGATTTCGGCGGCGTCGCCAAAGGCTGGGCCGTTCACCAGGCAATGTTGAAGCTAAAATGCTATGGCCCAACCCTCGTTGACGGGGGTGGGGATATTGCGATCAGCGGCTTGCAGCAAGATGGGCAGCCCTGGCCGGTCGGGATAGCCGATCCACTCCATCCGGAGCAGCAATTGGGAGTGCTACTGCTCGGACGCTGCGGTGTGGCTACTTCGGGCAGAGATCGGCGGCGCTGGCTGCAGAACGGCAAATGGCAGCACCACCTCATCGACCCGCGCAGCGGGCTGCCTGCCGTAACGGATGTGCTCAGCGCCACGGTTATCGCTCCCACGGTGATGGAGGCGGAAGCTGCTGCCAAGACCGCGCTGATCTCCGGCAGCCAGGCAGGATTGGAGCAGCTGGAGGCGCATCCAGCAATGGCCGGATTGCTCGTCCTGGAAAATGGCCAACACTACCGCACAACGAACTTTTCGGCGTATGAAGAGGAGAGCCTGGATTATGCAGCCTTCGAACTCGTTCGATGATGAACAAACCACGATCACCTGGCCGGTCATTGCCCTGGTCCTGGCAGGGACGCTCACCGGGGTATTAGTGGCTTATATAATCCTGTCTTCCTGGGTGCCTGGTCTGACCAACACCCTGGTGGGCACGCAGCCCAAAGGATTTTGGTACCTTTCGCGCGCCAGCGCGCTGATTGCCTATTTCTTGCTGTGGCTCTCGATGATTTTTGGATTGGTGATCACTAACCGCATGGCAAAGATCTGGCCGGGTGGACCGACTGCTTTCACGGTGCACGAGTTTTTCAGCCTGCTGGGGTTGGGAATGGCCGGGTTCCACGCCTTGATCTTGATGGGCGACCGCTTTATCAACGTCAGTCTGACCCAGCTGCTGGTGCCTTTTGCAGTGACCTCCTACAAACCGCTTTGGGTGGGCATCGGGCAGCTGGCTTTGATCATCTGGGCAGTGGTTTTATTCAGCTTCTATGTGCGTAAGAACATCGGGAACCGGGCATGGCGGTTAATCCACTTTGCTTCGTTCTTAACCTTCCTGATGGCGCTGGTGCACGGACTCCTGGCGGGGAGCGACAACGGCAACCCGTGGGTGGCTGGGATGTATTGGTTCACCGGCCTGGTATTTTTGTTCTTTCTCTTCTACCGCATCCTTGCCTCGAAAGCCGGCAATGCAACCCGCGCTGAAGCGCCACGCTCCCGCGTCCCGGTCAAAGCTGTCCAGACTGTACGCATCGAGGAAAAGTAAGAGTGCGACTACTAACCGACCAGCAAAACCTTGGCGCCCCTGATCCTGCGCTTCTTTAAATCGACTAACGCCCTGTTCGCATCTTTAAGTGCATATTCCTGGAGGTCCGCGACGATTGGGATCTCGGCTGCCAGCTTCAGGAAAGAATCAACGTCGTCACGCGTGACGTTGGCAACGCTGGTTATCTCCTTTTCGAGCCATAAATGCTGGGGATAATCGAGCTGGAGCAAATTACCTTTGTCACCATCTTCTTTGCGAATGGCGTTGATCACCAGCCTGCCCCCGGGAGCAAGATGAGCCAGGGCATCTATAACCGGCGTCCAGGCAGGCGTGGTATCGATAATGCAGTCCATATCGACCGGAGCCTGCTCGTTTGGGACTGCCAGTCCAGGAGGCTCCCAGCTCAAGGGCGAAGTCCCGCTCGCCGGGACTGATCGAATAGACGAAAATGCGCGTTCCAGGGAATAGATGCCTGACCAGCTTTAACACGATGTGCCCCGAGGCGCCAAACCCTACCAGACCCAGGTTTTGCCCATCCACCAGGTTGCTCAGGCGGACCGAGCGGTAACCGATCGCCCCGGCGCACAGGAGCGGCGCGGCTTCGGCAGAAGTGAAGCAGGCTGGGATGCGGTAGGCGTACTGCTCGGGTATCGCCATGTATTCAGCATAACCCCCATTGGCATCTCGACCGGTCGCCCGAAACTGGCTGCACAGGTTTTCTCGACCTGAGAGACAGTACTTACAGGTTCCACATGCAGAGTAAATCCAGGCTATCCCAACCCGGTCGCCAGGCTGATGCAAGCTAACTTGCTCGCCTACTTGCTCCACAACGCCCACCACCTGATGCCCCAGAATTACCGGCAGGGATGGGGGAGCCATCCTGCCTTCTATCTCGTCGATCTCGGTGTGGCAGATCCCGCAAGCAGATATCTTGACCAGGAGCTCGCCTTTCTGCGGGACGGGTATGGGGATTTCGCGTTCTTCCAGGGGATTGGAGATGTAGTCCAGATTACAATACCGTTCGAGGAGCAGGGCTTTCATCGTTAGCCTTAATTTACATCATTTTCACGGGATTGGCAACTCTATTTGCGCAGGATTCATGCATTTCCCCAAGGAATCCAGCCCTACATAAGCTATTTTCAACTTATGAACAATTTAGGAGTTACGCAGTTGAATGAGAAAAGTCCGAAAAATGGGGTGCACCCCATTTTTCGGTAATTCCTTTATGAACTGCGTAAGTCCTATAATTATCGAAGGTCAAGTGATCCCATTCCAGGTGAGAATTTTTTACCAATCCATGCTAAAATATATTGGCAATGAGCGAAACTCAGCTTCCCACCCCACGCGTGCGCAACATGCAAACCTACCAGCGCCACAGGCACGAGGTGCTCCGGCAGATCACCATCCCGCTGATCATTGGCCTCATCGTAACGCTGGTTCCAGCTTTGTTTATTACGCTGGGGGGAAGCAACGTGAGAACCTGGGCGGATATTTCAATCATTTGGATGTCCATTCCAGTGCTTTTCTTCACCTTGATTGCCCTGGCGATTACCGGAGGATCGGCATTCCTGGTGATCAAGCTCATCCAAGTATTACCTCCCTATACCAAGATGGTCCAGGACTTCTTCATAAAGGCCAATATGCGCATCCGGCAAGCCAGCAATATTGCTGTAGAACCCGTCCTGCGGGTCTCTGCGCTCAATGCGCGCTGGAAAGCAGTACGCAACCGCAATACCTGGAAGCAATAAGGGGCAGAGGTCTTTGCCCGCTCGTTTCTGCCAATTAGGTAAAATCTATTAATATCGAGAAAGGCTGGTAAGGCAGCATATGACCCAGGAATTACAAGAAGCACCTGAAAATGAATTAGCAAACGTAGCAAATTGGAAAATTAAATACCTGGTGGGCGGTGCGGTGGCAGGGGCACTCGTCGGTCTGGGGGCGGCGTACCTGTTCACCCAAAACTACGAGCGCAGGGGCGAGCAGGCCGAGATCACCCTGTGGCAAGGGGTTACGAATCGGAATCCTGGCGCTGAGTCTGATACGGAGTATGGCTGCCCTGGGGGACGAATAAGCGTAATTATCCGTAGCTAGATATCGTAAACTGAGCAGGAAAGCCAAATGGACGAGCTGCAGGAACTAAAATGCGTCCCTTGCCGGGGAGATTCTCCAAAAGTAACTCTGGAAGAGATGGATCTTTATCTGCCCCAGGTACCTGAGTGGCAGATCCTGACGGTGGATGAGGTGCCCCACCTGGAACGCGTGTTTCGTTTTAAAAACTTCAAGCAGGCGCTGGAATTTACCGACCAGGTGGGCGCCCTGGCTGAACAAGAAGATCACCACCCGGTTTTGCAGACCGAGTGGGGGCGGGTAACCGTTACCTGGTGGACGCACAAGATCAAAGGCTTGCACCGCAACGATTTCATCATGGCAGCCAAGTCAGACGAAATATTTAAGCAATTCCAAGAGAAAATCTGAGTTATCAGCTAAATAAAGCGGAAAAAAATGAATGGCGGAGCATCCGCCATTCATTTTTTTCCGCTATTAAACCTCCCGATTTTCAACTCCCCGCTTTTCATTTCTGCAATTCAGGATGGATTCGCTTGACAGAGCCTCTTAATTTCATATACAATATGAACGAACGTTCGTTCATAAGAGGAGGCTGTCATGGGAGTAGAGACTGCAGCCAGCGCGGGGTGAACGCACGCGCGACCAGATCATTCAGGTGGCGCGCCAGCTTTTCGTGCAGCAGGGTTATCACGGAACTTCGATGCGCCAGATCGCCCGCCAGGCAGGCATCGCCCTGGGGGGCGTCTATAACCACTTTTCCAGCAAAGAGGATGTGTTCAAGGCTGTTTTTCTGGAAAACCACCCCTACCATCAAGTCTTGCCAGCCCTGCTGGAGGCGCAGGGTGAGAGCATCGAGGAATTAGTTGCCAATGCCTCCCTCCAGGTTGAGGAGGCCGTTCACAACCGGCCTGATTTCCTGCACCTGATGTTCATCGAGATCGTTGAATTCAAGTCTGCCCACGCCCGCGAGCTGTTCACCCAGCTCCTTCCCCAAATCATAGAGCTGGGTCAGCACATCACACACGCCAACCAGGGTCGTCTAAAAGCGATCCCCTTTCCCATCCTGGCGCGTTCTTTCATCGGAATGTTCTTTGCGTATTACTTGACCGAAGCCATTTTCAGCGGCGTTGCTCCGGTCGAGTTCCAACGGGGAGCGATGAAGTATATGAACGAAATATTCCTGTATGGCATTCTGCTGGACCCACTGACTGCAGAAACGCCCTGAGCCAGGTCAGCCATGCTTACTCGCCTGATTTCGATCATCCGCAAAGAATTCATCCAGATTTTCCGTGATCCGCGCACGCTGGCGCTGATCCTGGTCATCCCGGTGATGCAGTTGTTCTTGCTGGGATATGCGGCTACGAACGATGTGCGCAACGTCCCCCTGGCAGTCGTCGACCAGGACCGCAGCCCCCAGGCGCGCAGCTTGTTGGATGCTTATCGCTCAGCAGATTACTTCAAACTGACTTACGAGGTCGACTCTGAAGGCGAGTTACGCGACCTGATCGATGCCGGTAAAGCGCGAGTAGGGATCATCATCCCACCCGGTTACGGCAGCCAGATCAGCGGAAATGGATCGGCGGAGGTGGCCTTCATCCTGGATGGTTCTGACCCCAGCGTGGCATCCACCGCCATGTCTGCAGCTCAGCTGATCGGGCAATCCCAGTCGACAAAGCTAATGATCGAGCGCCTTTCCGCCCACGGGCAGCTGCGAGCAGTCAAACAGCCGGTGGATGTGCGCACGCAGGTCTGGTACAACCCCGACCTGATCAGCGCCTATTTCATGGTGCCCGGGGTGATCGGATTAATCCTGTATGCACTCACCTCGATCCTGACCGCAACCGCGGTGGTACGCGAACGGGAGCGGGGTACCATCGAGCAATTAATCGTCACCCCAATTCGCTCCTGGGAGCTGGTGGTGGGCAAGGTTTTACCTTACGTCATCCTGGCTTTACTGAATACGCTGGAAGTCCTGGCAATTGGCTCGCTGTGGTTTAAAGTTCCCGTCCGTTCTGGGTTGGGGCTCATCATGCTGGTCTCGGCGCTATTTATCTTTACCGGTCTGGGCATCGGCTTGCTGGCCTCAACAATTGCTAATACCCAGCAGGAAGCCATGCTCATCGTCTGGTTTACCTTGTTGCCTTCCATATTTCTTTCCGGCTTCTTATATCCGCTGGAGACCATGCCGCTGGTTTTGCGCTGGATCTCGTACTTAATGCCTCTGCGCTACTACCTGGTCATCATCCGTTCTTTACTGTTGAAAGGGGTAGGGCTTCAATTTTTACGCACAGAAATTATGGCACTGGCAGTTTTCGGTATTGCAATTATGAGCCTGGCGGCGATCCGCTTCCGCAAACGATTAGATTGAATTGTTGCGAAAGAGGTTCGCTTTGCCAGCCGTCTATGTGATCGAAGATAATAACCGTCTGATTAATTCGTAGGGAGGTGGAGCATGCATCCCAATCCACGTAAAGTTGCACCGGTATTTATCCTGGTTCTGGTCATTGCCGGAGCCGCATGGTGGTATTTCAATAACGGGCGTGCGGCTGCCGAAAATGGGGCGTCTGAATGCTTCGGGGACGATTGAAACCACCCAGGTCATCCTCGCCCCAGAGGTCGGTGGTCACGTCACGGAGGTTGCGGTTGGCGAAGGTGACAGCGTTAAAGCAGGCCAGCCGCTGGTCTATTTTGATGACGCCGTCCTGAAAGCGCAGCTCGCCCAGGCTGAAGCTGCTCTGCAAACCGCTCAAGCAAATTACGACCTGGTAGCTGCCGGACCGAATGAAGAACAGCAAGGGGCAGCTATTGCCAAAGCCGAGCTGGATCTGACCACCGCCCAACAGGCATTAAAAACTCTCAACGAGAAAGCCGATCTGGCGACTTCCCAGGCAGCGAAGGCGGTCGCGGATGGGAAATATCAGGTGGACCGCGCCGAAAGCCGGGTGGACAGCCTGAAAAAGCCCGCCAGCCAGACGGATATCGATATTGCCAGCTCGGCTGTCACCTTGAGCGATACCGCCATCGAGCGGGCTCAAAGAGCGTTAAAGCAGTACCTGCGAATGCCAAAGAGCAACCCCCGGCGGGCGGCTGCTGAGCTGGCTGTCGCCTTGCTGGAACAGCAGCACGACCAATACGTAAAAAGGCTGAACTTCCTGGAAGGTACTCCCACCGACCTGGATATTGAGCGAGCGCAGGCCGATTTGGCATTAGCCAGGTCCAACCTGGAGGACGCAAAGCGCCATGAGCAGGAAGTAAAGGCCGGACCCGACCCTGACGAGCTGGTGCTGGCAAACGCCAGGATCAAAGCGGCTGAGGCGCAGCTTGCCCTGGCCAAAGCTGGGCCGAGCCCCGAGCAGCTTGAGGTGGCTCGCGCCCAGGTAGCGGCCGCCAAAGCCGCCATCGGCGTTATCCAGGCGCAGATGCAGAAACTGGTACTGCTTGCCCCGGCAGATGGCCTGGTGCTCACCCGCTCCGTCGAACGCGGTGAAGTGGTCCTGCCAGGGTCGCCCCTCCTGACGCTGGGTGACCTGGACAGCCTGAAAATCACCGTATACGTACCCGAGGACCGCTATGGCACGCTTTCCCTGGGGCAAACTGCCGCGGTTCAGGTAGATTCATTCCCCGGGCGTGCCTTTAACGCCGTAGTCGTGCGAATTGCCGACCAGGCGGAGTTCACCCCGCGCAACGTGCAGACGGAAGAAGGTCGCCGCACCATGGTGTTCGCCGTAGAGCTGGCTGTGCAAGAAATGCAAGGTCTGCTGAAGCCAGGCATGCCAGCCGATGTAAGCTTCGAGGAGTGAGCGAACCGCCAGCTCTTATAGCGAAGAATAGGTCTGCCTGATCGATGGAGAATATCCTGATTTTTGCCAGCCACTTGAATAAATCCTTCGGCAGCAACCGGGCCGTGGCGGATATTTCTTTGCAGGTGCAGGCTGGCCAGATCTATGGTCTGGTTGGACCGGATGGCGCCGGAAAGACTACTTTCATCCGCTTGCTGTGCGGGGCATACCATCCGGATCCCGCAGACAGACAGGAACCCGAGCAGGTCCGCGTCGCAGGCTACGATGTCTTGAGGCAAACCGAGCAGGCGCGCGCTCAGATCGGGTACCTGCCCCAGCGTTTCTCCCTGTATGAAGAGCTGACTGTGATGGAAAACATCCGGTTTTTTGCCGAAGTGCGCGGCATCCCCGCCCGTGAATGGCGGCCGCGCTGCGAGGCTATCCTGAAATTTGTCGGGTTGGATCAATTCAGCAGCCGCCGGGCAGGTCAGCTCTCCGGAGGGATGAAGCAGAAGCTGGGGCTGGCAGCTGCCCTGGTCCATCGACCCAGCGTGCTGCTCCTTGACGAGCCGACCACCGGTGTAGACCCGGTAACCCGCCAGGATTTCTGGCAGCTCATCATCCGCCTGGTCGCTGAAACCGGTGAGGCAGGCGCCGGCAATGCCGCCGGCAACGCCGTATTGGTGAGCACTCCCTACATGGATGAAGCCGCGCGCTGCAGCCGGGTGGGGTTCATGCGCACCGGTCAGCTGCTCATCGAAGGCACACCAGAAGAGCTGAGGCAGCAGCTGGCTGGACGCATCCTGGAGCTCGCTGGAAATCCACTGGCGCTGCTGCGGCAGGCTGCCCAGGAAGATAGCTGCGTTGAAAACGTGCAGATGTTCGGCGATCGCCTGCACCTGCGCGTCCAACCCGGAGAAGCCGAAGCAGTGATCCCCCGCCTGAGCCTGAAGATCGTCACCCTGGGCGGTCAGGTGACCCGCATCCGACCTGTCCAGGCGCAGTTAGAGGATGTATTCATGCATCTGGTGGCGGAGAATTCGTGAGCAGTCAGGCGAACGGTTCCAGCGTGATATGGGCGCAGGATCTCAGCCGCCGCTTCGGCGAGTTCGTCGCCGTGGATCGTGTCTCCTTCAGCGTCTCGCCGGGCGAGGTGGTCGGCTACCTGGGTCCAAACGGTTCCGGCAAGACCACCACGATCCGCATGCTGCTCGGACTGCTCCAGCCCAGCGCAGGGCAGGCCCAGGTGCTGGGACTGGATATTGTCGAGCAAACCGAGCTGATCCGTTCCCAGGTGGGTTATATGTCGCAGAAATTCGCCCTCTACCACGACCTGACCACCTGGGAAAACCTGGTGTTCTACGCAGGCGTGTACGGGGTCCGGAACAAGCTGCGCTTAGCCGAAGTGCTGGAAATGGTCGGCCTGCGCAGCGTCGAGAAGCAGCGCGTTTCACAGCTCTCGACGGGCTGGCGGCAGCGGCTGGCGCTGGGCACGGCGATCGTCCACCGCCCGAAGCTGCTTTTCCTGGATGAGCCGACCAGCGGCGTCGATCCCGCTGCCCGCCGCGCCTTCTGGGACCTGATCTACGAGCTGGTCGCCGGTGGAGTGACTGCATTTGTAACCACCCATTACATGGACGAGGCAGAGTACTGCGGCAGGATAGGGATCATGAGCAATGGTCGCCTGCTGGCAATGGATACTCCCACCGCTCTAAAAGAGACCGCCATAGGTGGGGTTTGCTGGGATGTCGTCGCCCTGCCTGTCCTGAACGCCCTCCAGGCTTTGCAGGCATCTCCCTGCGTGCTCCGCGCCGGCCTGTCGGGCGATCATTTGCGCGCCATCACCTCGCCAGAAGTGAGCCTAGAAACCCTCGAAACGCAATTGGTCGAGAGCGGCATCCAACCGAGCCGCCTGGAGCAAGTCGAGCCGACCCTGGAGGACGTTTTCCTGGCGCTGGCAACCAGCCGGTAGAAAATTCCTAAATTCACTTAGCGCGCATATAATAAGCAAAGATGGATCGCCTTTCGCCTCGGTTTATCTTTGCCGGTCGCCTGAACCGGGAATACCTTCTGCTGCCTTCCGGAGCAGCCCTCCTGGACGTCCCCGGTGGGAATGTCTTGTATGCGGCGGTCGGTCTGGCAGTGTGGGAGACTGACCCTCCCCCAGGCATAATTGCCCGCGTGGGCGAGGATTTCCCCATGGAATGGCAAGCTGAGTTCGAACGCTGGGGAATCGATACGCGCGGCCTGCGGGTATTGCCGGAAATACTGGATTTACGCCTGCTGTGCGCTTACAGCGACCAGGCAACCCGCTCTTACAATGATCCTGTCAGCCACTTCGCCCGGCTGGAGATTGCATTTCCCAAGGAGCTGCTGGGTTACCATAATCCCTTCCCAGAGCTGGATAGCCGCACACGCCTGCTGCCATTTTCCCTGCGCCAGGGGGATATCCCAGCTGATTTCCTGGATGCAAGCGCGGCTCACCTCTGCCCACTGGACTATCTCACCCATACCGTTCTACCAGCCGTCCTGCGCCAGGCAGAGTTCACCACCATCACCCTTGATCCATCCGCCGGTTACATGAATCCGATCTTTTGGAACGACATCCCAGCGCTGCTCACCGGACTGACTGCCTTCCTGCCTGCGGAAGAGGAAGTGTGCACCCTGTTTGAAGGGCGCAGCACCGATCTATGGGAAATGGCGGAAGCGTTAGGCGTCTACGGATGCGAGCTGATCATTATTAAACGCGGCGAGAACGGTCAGTATTTATACGATGCTGCCACGCATACGCGATGGGAAATCCCGTCTTATCCGGTGCGGGTGGTAGACCCGACCGGCGCCGGGGATGCCTTTTGCGGCGGCTTTCTGGCTGGTTATCGCCGCACGTATGATCCCTTACAGGCGGTGCTGCACGGGAGCATCTCCGCCTCGATTGTGCTGGAGGGCAGCGGGCCTAGATATGCCCTGGAAGCGATGCCTGGTCTGGCGCAAGCGCGCCTGGAGGCGCTGCAGCAAAATGTCCGGAAAATATAAGCATGGATAGCGAGCTCAGCGCGCGCCTGCTCGACCTGGCTGCCGCCATCCAGCAGATCCCCTCACCGACCTTTGAGGAGAGCAAGCGAGCCGGATTCGTGCTGAGCCAATTCCAGGCAGCCGGACTCGAGCAGGTATCCATCGATGACCTCGGTAATGTCTACGGGTGCCTTGCGGGGGAGGGCAAATCACCAGCGGTTATTTTGAGCGCGCATTTGGATACGGTATTCCCATCCGGCACAGACCTCAGCTTAATCCGTCTGCCAGACCGGCTGTGCGGTCCAGGGATTGGGGATAACGCGCTGGGCGTTGCCGGCTTACTCGGTATCGTTTGGTACCTGCAGGAAAAACAGCTGGAGGCAGCCGCCGATCATGGGAGGCTCGCCGGGGACCTTTGGGTGGTGGCTACTGTAGGCGAAGAAGGCCTGGGCAACCTGCGCGGCATGCGGGCTGTTGTGGAGCGGTTCGGCGCTGATGTTTCCGCTTATATTGGTCTGGAGGGCATGTCGCTCGGTCAGATTTACTTCCGCGCCCTGGGGGTGCAGCGCTACCGCATCCGGGTGGAGACCGCGGGCGGTCACTCCTGGGTGGACTTCGGGCAGCCATCGGCAATCAATGAGATCGCTGCCCTGGTTACCCGGCTCACTTCTTTGAGAGTCCCGCGCAAGCCGCGCACCACCCTTAATGCGGGCACCATTTCCGGCGGCACGAGCGTCAATACCATCGCTGCCCGAGCCGAGGTCGAGCTCGACCTGCGCTCCGAGGACCCAGCCACCCTGCAGAACCTGGTCGACCAGGTAGAAAGGCTCGTCCAGGCTGCGAAACGCCCTGGAGTACGCGTGGAGATGGTATCGATCGGAAACCGCCCGGTTGGCGAAATCTCGATCCGCCACCCGTTAGTGCGCCTCGCCCAGCGCTGCCTGGCAGAGCAAGGCGTCCAGGTGCATCTCGGGATCGGCTCGACGGATACCAATATCCCCTTATCCAAGGGCATCCCTGCAATCTGCGTCGGTCTTACCCAGGGCGGCGGTGCGCACACCCGCGAGGAGTACATCCTGACTGAACCGCTGCAGCGCGGCCTGCCAGCCATCGCCCATTTAGTCGAACGGGTATTTAATCGCAGCAGGCTAACCTGCCAGGCGGAGGCGCGCATCCAGAGCCAGCGCTCCCTGCCCTGCGGGCAGCACGCGCAGCGGGTTGATTTCAATCTCGGCCAATTGGGGAAAATCAAACGCCAGCTGACCCAGGCGGTACAGCACCTCTAAGGCAGCCTGCCGGTCAGCGGGCGGCAGATTGCGAAAGCCCTGCAGCTTTCTCCCCGCCCAGGTTGCGGTCAGCAGGCGCTCAGCCTCTTCTGGGTAGAGAGGCGCCAGCGAAAATTCCACGTCTTTCAATCCTTCCACTTCGGTCCCACCTGAGCCAAACATCACCAAAGCCCCGAACTGGGCATCCTGGAGCGCGCCGACAATCACCTCCTGCCCCTCCGGGACCATGCGCTGCACCTCAACCCCGGCAATCTGCGCCTCAGGACGCCTGCGCCGGACAGCAGCAACCAGCTCCTGGTACCCTTCCCGGACTGCTTCCCTGTCGGGCAGGTCGAGCAGCACGCCGCCTGCATCCGATTTATGCACGAGATCGGGGGAGATGATCTTGAGCACCACCGGGAAGCCAACTTCCGCAGCGCGTTCGCCGGCTTCATCGGGCGAATGGACCTGATGTGCTGGAGGGACTGCAATGCCGTAAGCTGCCAATATTTGCGCAGCCGTTTCCGCGGGTAAAAACCCGGAGGGCGGCAAAGATTTCTCAGGCAAAGCAGCCAGGATCGCATTTACGCGATCAGGGTGAAGTCCTTCTAAAGCTGGGAGCCCTGGGTTCCTGCGTCACCGACCGTGCCAGGGCTTCAGCCCGTTGAGCCAGCACCGCCAGAGCTGCAGCAGCCCGCTCCGGGAAGCGATACTCCGGGATGCGTGCTGCGCGGAAGTACTCCACAGCCTCCTGGATCAGGCGCTCGCCCATTAACGAAATAACCACCGGTTTCTCAGCCGTATAGATCACCGGAATGATCGCCTTGGCAATCCCGCCAGCGGTGTGCATGGGCGGCGGCGGCAGGACAACCATCACGCTGTGTACTTCCGGGTCGTTGAGCAGGATGCGCAGGCAGTTAGCATATTCAGGGGGTGAAGCAGCTGCCAGCATATCTACCGGATTCTGGACGCTGGCAGCTGGCTCGAGCACCGCGCGCAATGCCGCCTGGGTTTCCTGGCTGAGGCGGGCAAGCGAGAGACCTTCCCCTTCCACCGCATCCGCCGCAGTGACCCCGGGACCGCCGGCGTTCGTCAGGATGGCAACGTTTCTCCCCTGCGGGAGTGGGCACCAGGCCAGCGCTCGCGCCCAATCGAACAGCTCCTCGCTGGTACCGGCGCGGATCACACCGGCCCGGCGGAATGCGGCATTGAAGGCGCTCTCCTGCCCGGCCAACGCCCCGGTGTGCGAGGCGACCGCCCGCTGGCCTCCGGCATACCGTCCAACTTTCAGGGCCAGGATCGGTTTCAAACGGGCGACTTTGCTGGCCTGCTCGACGAAGCGCCGCCCGTCGCTGACCCCTTCCAGGTAGAGGGTCAGCACGTGGGTATGCTCGTCGGCGGCTACCGGGAGCAAAACATCCGTCTCATTCACATCAGCCTGGTTGCCCAGGCTGACCAGCAATGAAATGCCGAAGCCCTGGCCGCGCGCCCAATCGATCACTGCCGCGCAGATCGCCCCAGAGTGAGAGATGAAGGCAACATCCCCAGGAGTTGGCCCAGGTGGGGAAAGGAATGAGGTGTCGATGGGCAGGTGGGTATCGATGATACCGATGGAGTTGGGACCTAACAGGCGAATTGCATACTGGCGGGCGATCAGCAGGCATTGGGCTTCCAGAGCGGCCCCTTGCTCACCGGTCTCGCGGAAACCGCCCGAGGCGATGACCGCGGCATGCAAACCGCGGCCGGCGCAGTCCAGCAGCGCCTGAGGAATGAACGCCGCCGGGATCAGCAGCACCGCCAGGTCGGCTGGCTCAGGGACGTCTGCCAGGCTGGGGTAGACCGGGCGACCGTGCAGGCTCCCGCCTTTGATATTTACCAGATGGATGGCGCCGCGATAACCGCTCTGGATAAGGTTGCGTGTCAGCCCATAACCCAATTTGGTGGGGTCGTGCGAAGCGCCGACAATAACGACGCCTTGCGGCGCAAAAAATGGAGCCAGGGTGGGATCTGAAGCTTCTATAGGTTCACCTGGAGGTACGCCTGGGGTTCACCTGGATTCCCTGGGGGGTTCAGCTGGGCAGCCTGGCTGTGGATTGCGGTCCTCAGCAGCCGCGCAGATGTGGCGGAGCAGCCGGTATGTGCTCAGCCAACATCTTCCCCTTGCTGGGCGGCTTGCATGGCAGCCTCGACGCTGTCATAGATTGGAAATACTTTATCGAGCATCGTAAGGCGCAGGGCTGTACGGATCTGGGGGTTGGCATGGCAGACCGTCAGCATCCCCTCCTGTTTGCGCAGGGCTTTCATCCCCGAGACCAGGGCACTTAAGCCGGAGGAATCCATGAATTCGACCTCCTGCAGGTCCACAACCAGGAACTTAGCCCCGCCCTCGATCGTATCCAGGATGATCTGGCGGGCAGCGGCAGACGAGACCACATCCATCCGGCCGTCAGGATGCAGGATGGCCTGAGTGGGCGAGAGCCTTTCAGTTTTTATCTGCATATGATACCCCTCTCTCTTTTTGAATGATGGCTGAGAATATGCTACCCGTGCAGGATGGCAACTGGCAGCCTCTTTTCGAGAACCCAATGGTTGCGCTCGCCAGGGATTCGCTCGTACTGGCACACATCCAGCAAGCGGCGCGCCAGGGCAAGCCCGTATCCGCCGGTCGGTGGATCGGAGCTGGAATTAGCGCGGGCGGGTACGCTGCTGCGGCGAGAGGCAAACGGCTGACCGCTGTCCACCAGGTCCACCCGGACCCTGTCCGCCAGTAAAGTCACTCGCCCCTGGATGCGCCCCATGTAAAGGGAGCCCCGGTAAGCGTGCAGGACGATATTCGAGGCGATCTCCGATACAGCCAGCTCCAGGTCGCTCAGATAGTTGTTCCGTTCGGATTGGTTTGAGAACTGCAAGCTGTCGGCGATCTGGCGGACATGGGTTGCCAGTGCCCGGACATTTTTCTTTTCTGCCGTGAACACAAATGGGGTAATCTGCCCCTCTTCGGTTAGGGCGTCCCTGGCTCGGGCAAGGAACAGGACGATATCATCTTTGAGTGGAATCTGCCCGCGATGCAGGTCTAATGCTGTAAAGATCATATGGAGCTGCTGCCCAACGGATGCCGGGTAGCCTGCCACCAGCAGGTCGATCAGCGCCTGGGTGCCAAATACCCTGCCCTGTGGGTTCTCTGCCTCGGTGACGCCGTCACTGTACAGGAGCAGCACATCGCCTCGCTCGATAGGCAGCTGGCGCTCCTCTAAATCGAGGACCGGGTAGATACCCAGCGGCAATCCTGTGCTGGGGAGCTGCAAGACCTCCTGTAGGGCGGTGCGCCAGAGCAAGGTCGTGGTATGTCCGGCGCTGGCATAGCTCAATTCGAGCGGCTCGGGCTTGAGGATCGCCAGGAAAGCAGTGATAAAGGTCGCCGAGCGGTCGAGCTCTTCATAAACCAGGTTGTTGATTGAATGCAGCAGCTGTGCCGGCTGGTTGATCCGCTGAGCTTCGCTTTTCAAGGTGGCATGCAGCATGGCAGCCAGCATGGCTGCCGGGATACCTTTACCGGCGACATCGCCTACCATGACCGCCAGCCCGCCCTCTACCGGCTGGATATCGTAGAAATCGCCGCTGATATGGTACGCCGGAATGAGGCAGGCAGCAAATTCCACGCCGGGGACCTCTGGTAGACTGGCAGGCAGAAAGTTTGCCTGGAACTGGCTGGCGAAATTCAGCTCGAGGTCCAAACGGGCATCTTCGACCTGCTGGATGCGCGCCCGGTTGGTCTGGATTAACATTCCAATCAGCTCGACTGCACTGGTCAAGAGCTGCCTGTCAGCCGGACGCAAGTCGGGGGCCGGGTAGTTCACCAAAGCGATCCAGCCCAACCGGCTGCCGTCCAGCGGCAGGCTGGCGACTGTCAGCATATGCACGTAGGGCGGCAGGTGCGTTGATCCGGCGGTAGGCTGATCGCCGTCCCTCAGGATGGAGATCGATTCCGTCGAGCTGGGAGTGAGCTGCTCCAGAGAAGGATATGACCTGCCTGTTGCGGTATAAAGCCCATTATCGTAAGACAGAATTACATCCTCAGCCGGTATCCCCTGCAGCACGGCATGCGCCAGGCGCGGCAATATTTGCCCCAAATCGGTGTAGGTGACCGCTACCAATGAGATCTCATACAGGAAATTCAACCTGTGCCAGGCAGCGACGAGCTCTTCAGCCTGGTCATCGGCGCAGCTTTGTTCCTGGCTTAGCTGATCGAGCAATGAGACCAGGGTCGCCAGCAATCGTGGAGCAGGTTCCTGGAGAGCCCGGCTGGCCAGGTAGAAGGAAGGCACAGCCTGCTGGGAGCGCGCGACGAGCCATTCGCCTTCGTGTGTGCGGACCCGAGAGATTACCTCTCCGCTGGTGGAAGACCAGCCGATGAGCGGCTCGGGACAGCCCTGCAGGTCATCCTCGTCCCACGAGCACAATTCCTGGCCAATTATTGCCCTCCAGGCGGGCTGAAGAATAACGAGATATTTTTCCAAACGGCTCATCTGATCATACTTTACTCGAAATTGAAGGAATTGGCAACCGGAGGGTTAAGGCAGGCCGCGGTCGGGACGCAAATGCTCGAGCGAGCGGTAGCCCTTGCGGGTGTCCAGGAAAGCTTGCAGGTCGGCCCTGGCTTGCGGGTCAAGGTATTTCAGCAGGGGCTGCTCGACTTCAGGCAGCCTGTCGATCGCCTCCCGAGCGCTCGCGTCCCAAAGGGGCCAATAATGATCGAAATCCTGCGGCGTCAGGCGCTTGCGGCAATCCGGGTAATGACAGATCAGCTCCATTTCACGGTCGAAGGTGAATAAAGCGTATTCGCTGGTCAGCTCCTCGCCCGGCTGGATGTCCCGGAAGGCAAGATCGCAGCCGTAGGCGGTGCTGATCGTGTTAAAGTGGCAGCAGTGGTTGACGTACTTACCCAGGTCCCAGCACAGCACAAGATAGCCGGTGGAGTCGGTGTAGGAATACTTTTCCAGGATATCTTGATACGCCGGGTCGTGCAGGAGCGGGCTGTCTGGGGCGATCTCAATGTCCAGGGAGCACTTTAACATAGACGATCGTTCCAGCAGGGATGAAAGCGGTAGCAAAAACGCCATAGCCGATTTGGGGGTTGACAGGCTTGAGTTCAATACTGGGATGCATCATCGCAGCTTCCTCCAAAGGGAACGGGGTTCACCCCCCGCGAAATGAGCCAGGACGCAGCACAAAAACCGGCCGGTGAAAACCAGCCGGACGAGAATTATTGCATGGCAAGCAGTGGATACAGCTGTGCGTGATCCTGGAGGCGGGCCAGGTCGAGAGGTGTCTTGCCGTCCTTATTGCGGGCATTCACCTCGGCGCCGTAATCGAGCAGCAGGCGAACCATCTCTACCTGTCCATTCTGCGCGGCGCCATGCAGCGGGGTAAAGCCGCCTGCCTGAGCGGCATTTACCTGCGCCTCATGTTCCAGCAGCGCCCGGGCGATCTCCAGGTGCCCGCCTGCCACCGCGGAATGCAGCGGCATGACCTTTTGAGGGTTGTGTGAAGGCGAATTGACCTGTGCGCCCTGGTCCAGCAAATAAAGCGCGACCGCGTGGTGCCCAAAGAAAGACGCCAGTCCAAGCGGTTGAAAGCCATCCGGAGCCACGGCGTCAACCAGCTCGGGCTGGCGGCTGCACCACGCCTGAACCTGCTCCAGACTGCCCAGCAGCGCTGGCCTCGAAAACGTTAAGATCGGCGCCGTTCTGGACCAGCAGGCGGGCAATCTCCGGTTTCTGGTAGTAAGCTGCGACGAGGACCGCCGAGAGCCCAGCCTGGTTGTGCGCATTCACAAGCTCGGGGTCCTCCTCCAGGTACTCCTGCACGCGCCCAATTTCTCCCGCGGTAATTGCATGAAAAAAGTCATTCAGGTCAACCATGCCTGGCTCCTCTGGGTCAGATCAACCGACTATAGCATGGCAGATAACCGCCGTCAAGAAACAGGTGCTCGAGCCGCTTGAAAGAACCGAATGGAGGTGGCATTTCCTGGCTCTTGCAAGGTACAGAATAATTTATACTATGCTCTATACACTTTCCCCGGCATTTGCTAGCAACAATTGCAGGTTATCTTAAGGAGCATATATATGGCAAAAACAGGCGAGTCTAACTCCCCATACAACTGCCTTGATTACGGGAGCGTCGAGCGGTATCGGCGCAGAGCTGGCGCGGGTGTGCGCCGGGCACAATCACAATCTGGTGCTGGTGGCTCGCGACGGCGAGCGGCTTACCGCCCTGGCCGGAGAGCTGCAGGGGCAGCACGGCATCCGGGTCAAGGTGATTGTGAAGGACCTGGCGCTCCCTGCCTCTCCCGCAGAGGTCTATGACGAAGTTGCCAGGCAATTCGATCCCCATCGATATGCTCATCAACAATGCGGGAATGATTGTATATGGTGAGTTCTCCGAAACCGAGCTCAACCGTGAGCTGCAGATGATCCAGGTCAACCTGGTCAGTTTAACCCTGCTGACGAAGCTGTATTTGAGGGATATGCTGAAACGCGGCAGCGGGAGGATCCTCAATCTCGGCTCCACGGGCTCGTTCGTGCCCAGCCCGCTCAACGCGGTGTACAGCGCAACGAAGGCTTATGTATTGAGCTTCTCGGAGGCCATCGCTGAAGAGCTGGCAGGTACCGGCGTAACCGTGACAGCATTGTGCCCGGGAGCCGTGAAAACAGAGCTGCAGAAGAGAGCTCAAATGGAGGACGTTCGCCTGCTAAGCCGGGGGGTCATGGATGCGCGCACAGTTGCCGAAAGCGGCTACCGGGCGATGATGGCAGGGCGCAGGGTAATTGTGCCCGGTCCTGCTAACAGCTTGCAGGTATTCGCTACCCGCTTCCTGCCCAGGGGCGTGGTGGTTAAATTCTCTAAGGCAATGCTGCAGAAGCAGCCCGCTTAAAGATATGAATCAATCGGTGCTCGAACTGGCGTTTTTCCATTAAGTACACCCATCTCAGTTGCCGGTTAATTTCAGAATCTTAGTTGGTTTACTCACGAACCAGCCCATCTTGAGTGAAATGCTCCTACCCCCGGGCTGCATGGGACACATGGCTGGCTATGATACAATGTCCGGATTGAGGCAAAGCGCAACGTTTGGCAGCGGAATGCATCTAATGAATGAAGCGGAAAAAGCGGCGGAAGAGCTCTCCATCGAGCGACTGCGGGCTCAGGACCGCGACGAGTTCGCCCGGCTGGTGGATATGAACTACCCAGGAATTTACCGGCTGGCATTGCGCATGATGAGCAATCCACAGGATGCCGAAGATGTCCTGCAGGAAACCTTCCTTAAAGCATATCGCCACCTGCCCGAGTTCGATGGGCGCTCGAAGGTTTCCACCTGGCTTTACCGCATCGCGACGAACGAAGCTTTAATGCTCTTGCGCCGGCGCAAGCCTGCTGAGGTTTCGCTCGAAGTGCCCGTTGAAGTGGAGAGCGGAGAGCAAGTGCCGCTCGAGATTGTTGATTGGTGCTGTCTGCCTGAAGATGAGCTGTTGACCAGTGAAGCGCGCCGCCATTTGAACCAGGCCATAGCCTACCTGCCCTATTCGCTGCGCGTCGTCTTCGTCCTAAGGGATATCGAAGGGTTCTCAACTCAGGAAACCGGTGAGGTGCTCGATATCAGCGAGACAGCTGTCAAGACCCGATTATCGCGCGCCCGGCTGCGCCTTCGGGAAGACCTATCTCAATATTACCGTGAACGCAGCCTGTATCGCTCAGCCAGGGCTGGAGATGATTGATGATGGCACATGCGGAATGTAAATACTTGCTCGGGTCTCTCTCCGACTACATTGACGGCGATCTCAGTGAAGAGATTTGCGCAGAGATTGAACGGCACATGGTGGGCTGTGAGAACTGTCGCATCGTCGTGGATTCCTTACGCAAGACAGTTTATCTTTACCGGGTCACCTCCGACCAGGAAGCGCTGCCCGATGACGTCCGCCAGCGTTTATTCCATTCCCTGGACCTGGACGATTACCTGATGGGTCGCGGGGCATCGTCCTGATCTCGGCTTGATCAACGAATTAGCGTAAACAGCGCTCGGGCTAGATAGGGCTCTCCATCCGCGCTCATCCGGTTGTTAATCTTAGGACTTACGCAGTTCATAAAGGAATTACCGAAAAATGGGGTGATAGGTGGGCGCTAGCGCCCACCTATCACCCCATTTTTCGGACTTTTCTCTTTCAACTGCGTAACTCCTAAATCTGTAACCTTTTGAGCCGCAGGGCATCTAAATGAAGATTGGTATGGATTTGAATCAGATCAAGTCAGATGATCTGCCTGGTGGATTAAAGGGGGATGCAGGCAGCCCGCTAACTGACCCACCCAAATCAGGCCTTGGCGAGCTGGTCGCCGGAGACGTCTGCCCGAGCTGCGGAAAAGGGCAGCTGGACTACGACGGAATGCTTTACCTGACTTGCCCGTCCTGCGGGTATTCCCTGGGCGGATGTTTCACCTGATAAATCATAATCGGGTCCCGGTGGGACCGACTGGAGATACGCAATTCATGACGGAAAAATTGCTCGACGACCAAATCTCTGACCAGGTGGAGGAGATTTTTGCAGATTTAAAAGAACCGGTCGAGGTGCTGCTGTTCACCGACCAGGCAAATTGTGATTATTGCGCGGATACCCGCCAGCTTCTGCAGGAAGTGACCGGGCTATCGGATAAGCTTAACCTGACCGTGTACGATATCGCTGAGCACAGCGACCTCGCTGCCCGGTATAAAGTGGATAAAACCCCGGGGTTCGTGCTCGCCGGGAAAGACGGCGACGCCATCATTGATTATGGCATCCGCTACTTCGGCATCCCCGCCGGGCATGAGTTCAGCACCTTGATCCACGATTTGTTAGCCGTCTCTGGGGGTGATTCTGGGCTGGGCGACCAGACGCGCCTCTATCTCAAGGGCTTAAAAGAGGCGGTCCATCTGCAGGTATTTGTCACGCCTTCTTGCCCGTGGTGTCCGCGCGCGGTGCTGCTTGCTCATCAAATGGCCATGGAAAGCCCGCTCGTAGAAGCAGAAATGGTGGAAGCGACTGAATTTCCCGAGCTGGCTGAGCGTTTCAACGTCAGCGGAGTCCCCCAAACCACGATCAACCATGGCGCCGGCATCGTGGTCGGCGCAGTGCCCGAAGAGCAGCTCTTAGCCGAAATCATGCGGGTCGTCGGGCAACAGGCTCAGCATCTCCCGGATCGCGCGCCCCGATCCTGTCATGCCCTAAGTTAAGGTAAGACCGGGACGAAGCAAACCGCATAGTTTAGGACCACTATATTCAAAATACATTTGGCGGTTTGCTTAGATGAGACCATGACTCGCCAGTCTCAAGAGGAGTCGCACTCGCTGGATCGAACCAGGCTCTTTGCTCTGACCTTAATCGGGGGCGGTCTGATGCTGCTCGGTGCGATAGGGATAGTCTACCTGACCCGTGCGCCCGAGCAAACGATTACCACCCGCACAGAATCAGCTGTCCCGCTGCAGGTGGATTTCCCTGCGCCGGACCTCAAGCTGGTTGGGCTGCAGGGTGAGCCGGTCGCCCTGGCGGATTTCGCCGGTCAGGTCGTGCTGATCAATAATTGGGCCACCTGGTGTCCGCCCTGCCAGAAGGAAATGCCGGACCTGCAAGCTTATTATCTGGACCACCAGAAGCAAGGCTTTAGTGTAATTGCCATCGAATCCGGAGAGCCAGCGGCAGAAGTGGCCGGATTCGTCCAGGATTACGGGTTAACCTTCCCGGTGTGGGTCGATGAGGGTGAGCGGGCCATCGACGCATTTCACAACTTAGGGCTGCCCAACTCATATCTGGTTGACCGAGGCGGGCAGGTGCGCCTGGCATGGAACGGCGCGATCAGCCGCGAGATGCTCGAATCGTACGTTACACCTCTCGTGGAGGAATGACTGTGGAAGCTACCGTAACCTGGAAAGACAGGATGTCCTTCACCGGCAAATCTGACAGTGGTTTTGAGGTGCCGATTGGGTCCGATCCGAGCGTGGGTGGGGATAACGATGCTCCCCGCCCCATGGAGCTGCTGGCGCTCGCCCTGGCAAGCTGCACCGCTATGGATGTCCTTTCAATCCTGGTGAAGAAAAGGCAGGAATTGACCGCCTTTGAAGTTCAGGTGCACGCCAGCCGTGCACACGAGCACCCCAAGGTGTTCACGGGGGCAGTGATCGAATACCTGGTTAGCGGCAAGGCGGTGGAGGAAGCCGCAGTTTTGCGCTCAATCGAGCTCTCTGCGATGCGTTATTGCCCGGCACAGGCGATGCTGAGCCAGGTGATGCCCATGCAGCTGATCTATTCGATCTTCGAGGAAAGCTCGCAGGGAGAACGCGTCCTGGTGAAATCCGGCGAGTTCATCCCTTCGCTGGAGAGCACCGGACCTGAAACTCTCACCTCGCCGTAAAAACATCCGGCGCGGTCTACTCGATGAAGATTTCCACGTGCTCGCCGTCTTCTTCGTCGAGGACGTCAATAATTTTGCCTTCCGCTCCCTCCTGAATCGCGGCAAGCAATTGATCGAAAGCAATATCTGGAGCATACTGGGAAGCAATATTCAGCCCGGCATCCACCAACCCTAAAGGTAAATTTACCGTCGCTTTAGCCTTGCCGCTTGCCATATCGGTGACCCGGATCCTCAGCCAACGCCCGCTGCCTGGCGGGCGCGCGGGAGAGGCTGGCTTGCGAATAGTTTTTCGCCCTTCATCCAGCGCGCTCAACAGCTTTGCCCCTTCTTCGGCGTTGATCTTGCCCTCATCGATCATTTTCAGGATCTTCATCCGCTCTTCTGTAGTAGCCATTACTCAGCCCTCTTTAGATAACTAGTATCTATCCGAAAATGGATAGGAGAACCGATTTTGAGGTGTGTGCGGCTTCGCCGCACACACCTCAAAATCGGAACCCCTCGTATTTTCGGGCAGGTTCTTAGTCCTTGCCAACTGCACAAATTCATAATATCCGCTCTGCTCGCTCCCCTAACCGATATAAATCTCCACTTTTTCTCCGTGCTCGCCTTCATTTACAGAGATATACACCGGGTTTTCGGGTGTCGCCGATTTTCCCAGCGCGGTAATAATCTCGTCGATTGCGGTATCTTGCAGGCTGGGGATGTAGCGCCCGAAAGTACGGAAGAACCAGGCAGAGAACCCGAGCGGCAGCGGAAAGCTGAAGGCAATATGCTGCGGTTTACTGCCAGGTTCTTGCTGCACACGCAGGTGCAGCCATTTGGCGCGGCGGCTTTCCACCGCCAGGATGACCAGGAGCAGACCGAATGCAAACGGTACCCCGGCGCACAGGAACCAGAAGCCGAACCCATTGGACAGAAAGACCGCATACATGAACAGGCTGCCGATCAGCGTGATCCCCACCCCGATCCAGAGCGGGACGGTCCACCACTGGCGCCATTTTTCGGCGGATGGAGGCAGCGGGGTCGTTGACTTCAGCGTCTCGCCAACCAGCACTTGCTCAGCGCCCTGCTCGTCAGGTGCAGGCGGCTGACCAGGCGAGCTGTTTTGCGCCTGATCGACAACCTGCGGAGCAGACTGCTCCGCGGCCGGCGAGGTGGTTACAGCAGGTGCCTCGGTTCCGGCTGTCTCCATCGCCGGGACTACCCCGGCGGAAAGAGACTGGAGCCGTTGCAAGCCCTCGCTGGCTGATATTTCACCGCGGTCGATCATATCCAGGATATGCAGTCGTTCGTTCTCTGCGTCCATAATGAGCCTGCCTATGCTTTTCCTTCCAGGGAAGCGAGGAGCTGCTCAGCTTCTTCTGGAGTTATTTTCTTCTGTTCGAGCATTTTCAAAATCAGCAGCCGTTCTTCGTCGGACACCGGCTCCACCGGAGCGGCCTGCGGTGCTGACCACTGCACATTCCAGCTCGACCTGCCATAAGTCTGGGTTTTACGCTGGGCTGCTTCAGCTTTCATCTCTGCCCGCCGGCGGGCAGCCTCCAGCTTTCGCTCCATTTTTTCCTGAGCCTGGCGCATCCTTTCCTGGGCGCGCTCAGTCGCACGCTCACTTTCCTCCCTGGCGCGCTCCATGATCTTCTCCGTCTCTTCAGGAGTCAGTCCGGTCTTGTTGATCGTGCTGGAGAGATAGCTCATTTGCTCGTTCAGCTGGCGGGTGATCGATTCCATCTGCGCTTCGATCTGGCTCTCGATCTGGCGAGAAATTTGTTGGCCGAACTCGGCGCTCATCCCGGCGACTTCTGCATCGAATTGACCTTCATTGCCCACGCTGCCAAAACCTTCAGATTGAACATATAAGGCGAGGTTTCCCCGGCTGGAGAGCTTCATTTCTGTGCGGCCTTCGCCGAGGCTCAGCTCGTATTTTTCGGCTTGCACGTTCCGTGGAAAACCCGGCACGTTAAGCGTAATGTTCTCACTGTCGCTCATCAGAACGAGATGGACCTGGGCTTCCCTGGGGATCTGGCAGGATAGGTTGCCATCGCATTCGACCTGGTAGGAATCGCCAGTCAGGCTGCTCAAATTTAGACCGACGTTCCCGTTGCAGGAAGCCTGGACGTTCCCATCGATCTCTCTCAGGCTCAGATTGCCGGAGGCATCTTGCATTGAACAGCGCCCCTGCACCTGGCGGATGTATCCATTCCCGTGCACCTGGCCCACTTCAAGGTTGCCGGAGATCATTTTTGCATTCAAGTCGCCGTGTACGCTTTCTACTCGGGTATCACTCAGATCGCGTAAGACGAGCGAACCGTGGATGCTCCCAATTGCCACCTGGTCTTCCAGCAGCTTCAAGCGGGCATTCCCGGCGACGTTGTCTACGTGCAGGGTGGCTCCTTGCGGGATGCGTACTGCACAGTTGCCGCTGGTTTGGATCGTAATCCGATCTTCCTGCCCCTCTGCCTGCAGCGCGCCCGCCTCGGATTGCACGACTACCTCAGACCGGTCCCAACCTTGAACCTGCAGGTTGCCACCTACCTTGGCTATGAACACCTCGGGCGCCAGGCTGGTTGCAAAATTACGCTGGTCCATTTCAGCCTCCTTTTTCCTGGAGCAAGAGCATCGCCTTATCCGCACTGATCAAGCCTTTATCCAGGTCTTCCAGGATGCGCTGGCGCTCTTCATCGGTCATCCTTGGGAATTCTTCACCGATTCCCGGCTCGTACCCTAACGCCCGGATCACCTCGTGCAGGCGGTTGCGGATCGTTGGATAGGAAAGGCCCAGCTCGTCCTCCATGCGGGTGATTTTGCCTTCCAGGCGGACAAAAGTTTCGACGAACTGAAGCTGCTCCTGGGTTAACTGGCTGAATGGTCCCCCGCTGAAGCGTCCTTCGATGGTAGTATCGCATTCTCGACAATAAATGCGGGTGACCGCGATCTCACCCCCGCATAATGGGCATTTTGTAGGTAATTTATTCATCGTGTCCTGCTCCGTAAAATAAAATATCGTAATTAATGAACTTAATAATATTATATTCCGTTATTCAATTATTGTCAAGTTATACTTTGAAAAATAAAACAATGAATTAATATATTCAATGGAGCTTCTCCCCCGTCGAACCCTGTCAGCCTGTTCCGGTTGCCCATGCGAGACTCACCGAATTCCCGTTTCGATAAAACTGGTATGGTCAGCTACCTGGCTGGCGTAGACCGTCTGGGATTGGCGGGTCAGCGTGCCTATGTAAGGGCTGCCTCCATTGTGTGCAACCCAACCATCCAGGTTGAATGGCACTACTCCGTCAGCGGGAATCCATTCGCCATTATATTTTCGAGCAACGTGGACATGGGTGCCGGTCGCCGTGCCCCCCTCGCAGGAGGGATGACCAACAGGGTCGCCGCGCTTCAGCCGGGCGCCGAGCGGGACTTTGTCTGCAGTTGCCAGGTGCAGGTAAAGGACATCCCAGCCGGTTCGCTCGTCGCCATCTCCATCTAAGTCCAAAATGATCACGCCAACATCAGTGCGCACGACTACTCCATCGGCGACCGCCGTCGCCCATTCGCTGCTGGGAAGGCAGCCGCCGGCAGTCGAGGGAGGCGCAAAGTCCAGCGCGGAATAAGGCTCCAGCGTGCCCCAACCCGTGTGAGGTCCGCCGCTAAATGCCCAGATGTAACCGGGCTCGAAAGGCAGGCTCATCTCCGGCTGGGTCAGGCTGGCGGGGATGGGCGGCTGGTCGTTCTGCCATGGGTCGCCGAATAAGGTCTGAAAAGTTTGCGCCAGCCCTGCGGAAGATACTGCCCGTTGGTAAGCCTCGCCCTGATAGATCTGGTTGAAGTAGTATTCCAGGCTGACTGTCGCCGCATTGAGCCAGGGGTCGAAACGCACTTCCCTCTCGTCAGGGTAATTCATGGAGATGCGCCGAGCCGTTCGCCAGCCGCTGTAGCCATCGTTGAGCAAGTTTGCCGCCCAGGTAAGCTGGAGGTACAGGCCTTTGTGGGTCCAGGAGGGATTGCCCAAGGCAAAGTCCGGCAGCCCACTTACCGGCGCCGGGTTGGTGAGCGCGCCTGACTGGTACTCCAGCAGAGCCAGGAGCAGGCGCGGGCTGACGCTGAAACTCTGGGCGACGTAATCCACTGTCTCCGCGCCGTTTCGGGTTACGCCGCTCACAAAACCGACGTAATTCTTCAGCCAGCCAGGGTGGTCGGCGACGAATTTGGCGGTATCGAAACCGATGGACAGCGGCCCATAAACCAGCTGGCTGTCGGGTATGATCTTATAGGGCGACCCCCACAGGGGAGCGTAATAGATTGGGATCTTCATCGGCATCCCCGGCGGCATGGTGGTCGCGGACTCGGGGATGATCGGGTTGGCCTCGCGGATTTCCCGGACGGAGGTATTAAAACGCGCTGCCAGGGCTGGCAGGGTATCGCCTGATTGGGCAGTGTAATCCACGAGCTCGCCGGGGGCGTAGTGCGGGCGGGCGGGTTCCGGGGCTGGCAGAACCTCATTTTGCACGGGAGGCGCTGCATTTTCCGGCGCGGCGGGCGTGATCCCACCCAGGCTGGCAGAGATGGAGCTCACCTCCGGCTGGCAAGCGCCAAGCAGCCAGGCGCCGGTCAGGACGATCGCCAGGCTGAGCTGCCGGACTCGGGTTGGATGAGCGCGGAAGCGCAGTTTAGATTGCAGGAATGGTTTCACTTCTCTGGGCTCACCTTACGGTTCACGGAATATCTGGCTGGATCTGGCTGCATACAGGCTCGCCTGGATCTTTATCCCAGCGCGGGCGAGCCACCCCTGGTAGGGCGCCGGTCCTGCCAGGGCTCTCCAACCATCCATGACCAGGGGAACGGGACCATCGGCAGCCATCCATTCCCCATTATACTTCCTGGCAAAGTGCAGGTGTGTCCCGGTTGCTCGACCGCCTTCGCAGGAAGGATGTCCCAGCCGGTCACCGCTGCGCAGGTAAGCGCCCAGCGGGGCGCGCTCCTGGCTGGCAACGTGCAGGTAGAGCAAGTCCCATCCGGTATCTTCCAACCCATCTGGCACTGGCTCGCCATGCGCCGGATCGCCCAGGTCCAGAACGACTGCCCCGGAACCCGAGCGGACAACTCGCCCATCTGCTGCGGCGACGATCCAGGCCGCGGATGGGCTGCATCCTGCGCTGTTAGCCGCGGGAGCAAAATCCAGCGCGGCCAGGGCGCCATCCAACCCCCAGGCTGGATGAGGCCCGGCAGTGAAGCTCCAGGCATCTCCGGGGAGGAACGGCAGAATTAGGCTGGGTTGGGCCAAATCGGCTGGCAAGAGCGGGGGGGCAGAACGCGCCCGCTGCCACGGGTCGCCGAACATCTGGCTGTAGAGCATGGCGATCTCTTCAGCCTCAATCTGAATGCTTCTTTTTTGAGGAGTTTTGCCTGACAGGCGAACTTTGCCTGACAGGCGAGCTCTGCCTGACTGCCAGCCGGCTGGCGTAAAAAAGCAAGGCTGCGCTGCCGGCGTTTAAGCCCGGAGCCAGGGGCGAGATAATGCCATCGCCTGCTTGAACGCCTGCCAGGGCTCCCCTGCGCCACCCGTAATAACCAGAATTGAGCTGGGTGCTCGCCCATTCGAGCGCAGTGAATAATCCTTGATTGGGATAATCCTGCAGATTGAGCAAGTTGCGGCTGTCCGGCAGATTTGCTGGCTGGCCGCGCACGCACTGGCATTCGTGTTCGAGCAAGGCCAGCAGCAGGCGCGGATTAATCGAGAATTCCCTGGCAACTCTTTGGACGATCCCGGCGGCGCTGGTCTCCCCTGTATCCGCCAGGAATTCATGCTGCTTGCCCAGGTACCCTCCGGTTTGCTCCAGGTATGCCGCAGAGTCGAATTGAGCTGAGGCCGGGCTGTCGATGACCTCGCGATCGGGCAGGAGCAGCTCTGCCGGGGGCGACTCGCAGTTTAGAGGCAACGGTAATGACAGCTGGTCTCACCGGCGGTGAATTTGGGCTAAGAAAGTAGGCAGGTGGAAGCTGCCGGCTGGAAACCAGCAGGAGAATTGCCCACATCGTTTGTGTCAGGCTGGAAAGGAGATGCTTTTCCTGCACAGCAATCTCAGGAAACCGCTCGTAAAGGAAGACCGTCAGGGGTCGTCGTCTGTGCGCAGGACGCGGGTTTCGTACGAGGAGCAGGTGCAAGCCGGGACTTTCACATCCCCCTTGCTGAGATATCCCTTGTAAGCTGCATCGCCAGCATGCGCGACCCAGCCGCCCAGGTCGAAAGGCAGAGGCCCATCGGCGGGCACCCATTCCCCATTGAACTTGCGCGCAATATGCAGGTGTGTGCCGGTCGATATGCCGCCCTCGCAGGACGGGTGTCCCAAGGGTGTGCCCTCGTCGACGAAAGCCCCTGCAACCACGCGGTCGGTGTTGGAAACATGCATATAGAGCAAGACCCATCCGGTCTGCTCGTACCCATCCCCGTCTAGATCGATCACTACGGCGCCATTGCCTGAGCGCACGACTAGCCCTGATGCTGCAGCAGTGACCCAGGCGAGAGACTTGACGCAGCCGCTTTCCACGCTGCCGGGAGCAAAATCGAGCGCCGCGTACGCGCCGTCATGCTCCCAGGCGCCGTGTGGTCCGCCGGTGAAACTCCAGACCCAATTCCGCGCAAAGGGCAGGGTGAGAGTAGGCTGCCTGGTACCGGAGGGGTACAGCGGCTCAACGGTTTTTGCGCGCTCCCAGGGGTTGGGGAACATTCGCTCGTACAAAGCCGGGAAGCCTCCCTGTGGGTCGAGAGCATCCACCCAGGCTTGCCCGGAGTAGAGCTGGGCAAAATAATATTGCAGGGCGGCTGTACCGGCATTCAGGTCAGGTGCCAGCCGCGCCGAGCTGCCGTCTTTGAAGTGGATCTCTGTCAGGCGCCCTTCCCGGTAAGCGTAATAACCGATCGAGAGCTGGTTGACCGCCCAAACGAGCTGATGATAGAGACCTTTCTCGCTCAGGTCGACCAGTCCCATCGGGTAATCGATCTGATTTTGGTTCTCCGGCTGTCCGTACACCCAATGGCTTTCGTACTCCAGGAGCGCCAGCAGCAGGCGCGGGTTGATCGAGTTTTCTAACGCTACCCTCTTGAGCACCTCCGCTCCAGTGAGCGTGCTGGTGCTTTTCAGCCATTCATTGTAGCTGCTCAGTTTGCCGCCGCCTTCGTTTGCAAATGCGGCAATGTCGAAGTTAATCGCTGAGGGCGAGTAAACCACATCGCTGTCCGGGATCAGGTGGGTTGAGGCGGTTGTATTGGCGAGCCTGCGCGGGATAATCAGCAGCTGGCCCGGGTTGATAAAGTCTCGTTCGGGGATGGGCTCCGGTGAAGAAATTTCGGAGGGTTCCACCCCGAAGCGGACGGCAACCACCGGCAGGGTATCCGCCGCCTGGGCGTAATACAGGATCGGCGTATCGTTTACCTCGCTCGAAGGCACTGTGGATACCGGTGGTGGGTCGCCGGCAGGACTCTGTGGCAAGCGGCTCGGGTGGCTGGAGGGTTGGCGCAACGGTCTCCTGAACCGTAACTGGCAAGTCGATGACCGGGATGGACGTCTCGAGTGCAGCCAATTTTATAGCCGGGCGCGTAACGGTTGCATGCGGAGGAACCCAATACCCGCCGTTAACCGCGCAGGCACTGCTCAGGTAGGCTGTCAGGAACAGAACGATCAGGAGGCGAGATAAACTCTTATTCATCAGCGCGAGATAATATTATTGTCGGTGCGACCTGCGTAAGCCTCGAGTTTTTTACCAGCCTTTTCGAGGTAGCCATCATATTCGTTGCCGGTCCCGCTGGAAATCCAGCCATCCAGATTGAAGGGCAGCTTCTGGTCAGCCGGAATCCACTCTCCATTATAGCGCCGCGCAAGGTGTACGTGTGTGCCATTTGAAACACCTCCTTCGCAGGAGGGATGACCGATCCGATCACCGGGATGCAGATAAGTCCCGGCTTGGACCCGATCGCGCGATTCGACGTGCATATAAAGCAGCGTCCAGCCAGTCCCTTCCAGGCCGTCAGCCGGAAAGCCGGGCAGGTCCAGGTCTTGTACGACTGCCCCATTGCTGGCGCGCAAGATCAAACCCGGGGCAGCCGCTGCCACCCAGTCATTGCTTGGGACGCAGCCCAGCGCATCGCCCGGAGGGGCAAAATCCAGGGCCGCCCAGGCAGAGCCGTCTCCCCACCCCCCGTGAGGTCCGCCGGTGAAGGCCCACTCCCTGCCAGGCTCAATCGGCAGCTGCAGCTCGGGCTGCGCCAGGTCATCTGGGACGAGCGGCTCGAAGGCGTAATCGAACGGATATCCAAACAGTGCATTATATGTAGCGTACAGTCCATCCGGGGATACAGCTCGCTGGAAATCAGGCAGACCTTCCAGGGTAGAGAAGAAATTCTGCACGCCGGCTGTGCCGGGGTTAATCGTCGGATCGATGGGGATTACGTTGCCATCCGCCAGCACCCAGGTCGGCGCGCCGTTAACCCGATACGTGTAGTAACCCCGGTTCAGATTGTTCGCCGCATACGATAGCTGGTTGTATAACCCCTTCCGCCGCGGATCGATTACGCCGATGGGATAATCTATAGTATTGGAGGCCGGGTTGGGCCTGGTCACCCAGCCGCTCTGGTATTCGAGCACAGCGAGCAGCAGGCGCGGGTTCACCGAGTATTCGCGCGCGACCAGCTCTACGATCTGCGCGCCGCTCTGCGTCTTCCCCTCGGCCTCTCCGCTGTAGCCTGCCAGATAGCCTGCCTTGCTCTGGATAAATCCGGTGGTATTGAAATTGGCGGTTCCGGGGCTGTAAACCAGCTCAGAGTCCGGGATAATTTTAAATGCCAGCCCGTGGACCGCCGGGGTCGGTGCGGGGATCTGCAGCGTCCAACCTGCTTGCAGGAAGTCCGGGTTGGCTAATTTATTAACCTCTACCAGCTGCTGTACCCCTACGCCATACTGTTTGGAGATTGTCCCCAGCGTTTCGCCGGCTTTGACGGTATGCTGTCGGGCTTCAGTGCGCATGGCGGGCAGCGGGTGAGCGGCATCGGGCGTGGGAGTCTGGATCGGCGCGCCCGGCGCCCGGGTAGGGACGAACGCACCCGCGGGCAGCACAATTTGCGGGAGGGGGTTAGAACTGGGGTTGCTGCTATCCGGTGTAGGCGAGGGATTGTACTCGGAGATGCTCCAAATGCTCGCTGCAGATTGTCCTGAGCGTGAACAGGCCAGAGAGGTCAGAAAACAGACGGCTCAGGATGCAGATCAGCCGGACTCTGTGAGACCGATTGCGAGTGAGCATATTCATAGAGCTGTGACTATCGCAGTTGCAAGAATTCTACCAGAAATCGAGAAGGGCGCTAAGGATACCTCCGGCAAAGCGGGTGCGAGTATAATAGCCAGGATTTCAGCGAAAGGAGCGCTAACCTGCATGCCTCTGCCCCTGGTGGAATGCATCCCAAATTTTTCCGAAGCCCGTCGTCCTGAGGTGATCACTGCGATCCGCCAGGCGATCCAATCCGTGCCGTCGATCCACCTGCTGGATCAGCATTCGGATATGGACCATAATCGCACCGTCCTGACTTTCGTGGGTCCACCGGGCGAGGTGGGTGAAGCCGCATTCCGCGCCATCGCCAAAGCGGCGGAGCTGATCGATCTGGATAAGCACCAGGGCGAGCACCCGCGCATCGGCGCGACCGACGTGGTCCCATTCGTTCCGATCAGCGGGGTGACGATGCAGGAGTGCGTGGAAATTGCCCGCCGCCTGGGGGAGCGGGTGGGCAGCGAATTGGGCATCCCGGTTTACCTTTATGAGGCAGCAGCTGCCCGACCAGAGCGCGTTAACCTGGAAAATATCCGCCGGGGAGAATATGAAACTCTTAAAGAGGAGATCGCCTCCCTGCCGGAGCGATCTCCCGACTATGGTCCAGCCCGCCTTGGTCCGGCAGGTGCAACAGTGATTGGCGCCCGCCAGCCGCTGATTGCCTTCAATGTATACCTTGCAACTGAAGATGTGACCATCGCCGAGCGGATCGCCCGGGCAATCCGCCAATCCTCCGGGGGCTTACGTTTTGTCAAAGCCCTGGGTATGTTAGTGGAAGGGCGGGCGCAGGTCTCCATGAACCTGACCGATTTCCGGCGCACGCCGGTCGCCCGTGTGGTTGAGCTGATCCGCCGCGAGGCAGCCCGTTACGGTACGGCTATCCACCACAGCGAGCTGGTCGGCTTGATCCCGCAAGAAGCCCTGCTGGATGCAGCGCAATGGTACCTCCAGCTCGATGGATTCGAGGCAGAACAAGTACTCGAGCAGCGCCTGGCAACCGTTTCCCAGGAAGGAGAAAGACAGGCGGGTGTAATGGAGGCGCAGGACTTTTTGACTGCGTTAGCCTCCGGGAGCGCCACGCCGGGAGGCGGCTCAGCAGCCGCCTACACCGGCGCAGAGGCGGCTGCCCTGGTGGCAATGGTGGCGCGTGTGACCAGTGGGAAGAAGAGGTTTGCCGAGGTTGAAGGGCAGATGCAGGCAATCCTGGCTCGGGCTGAAGCGCTGCGCGCAGAGCTGACCTCGGGCGTGCAGAAGGACGCGGCGGCATTCGAGCAGGTGATGGCTGCGCTCAAGCTGCCCAAAGAAACTGCAGAACAGGCAGCCATCCGCGAACAGGCGCTCGCCGCAGCCTCGCTCGGCGCTGCTTGCGAGCCGCTGGCGATCGCGGAGAAAGCCGTTGAGGTAATGGATCTGGCTGCTCAGGTGGTCGCCGCAGGAAATATACGTGCAATCAGCGATGGGGCAACAGCAGCCGCGCTGGCCCGCGCGGCTTTAGCCAGTGCAGGGTACAATGTGCGCATTAATGTACTAGGGCTGCAAGACCCATCTGTGCCGGGCATGTTAGCCAGGCTGCAGGAATTAGATGCGACCTCCAGGGAATTGGAGATCCAGGTGCAAAAAACCCTCGTCACCCGCGGGGGGCTCGCCCTGTGAAGCGATCCGGTCGCTGGCTGCTGCTCCTGCCCTTTGCTGTTTTGCTGGTGGGGTTAACCCTCCTCGCCGGCTGCACGCGCAAAGCGAACGAAGGGTCTGGGAGCCCAACCCAGGCGACCTTACTGATTTCAGCAACGGCTCTCCCGCCTTCACCAACCGCCACGCCCAGCCCGAGTGTAACCCCGACCCCCCAACCTAAACGGGTATGGCTGGCGCCCTATCTCCCTGCCCAGCTCCAGCAAGAGCTGACCCTGCCCGAGGAGTTCAGCCTGGCGAATGCGGAAGAAGAAGCGCAAATCAAGGTGGGTGCAGGCGACGGACAGCCTGTAGCCCGCTGGACCTATGCCCTGGTAGCCCCCTTCCCGACCATTCCGGACGGCGTCTCGCTGCAAGAGCTAAAATCCTCCTGGAGCGGGACTCCCGCAGGACCATTTGGAGACCTCCCCTTGCTAATGGAGGCGAGCACCTTGCAGGTGTTCAGCGAGCTGTGGGGTCCGCCTGCCGAGGGGGCGGTCAAAGTGCTGCCGGCTGACCAGCTGCTCCCTTATGCCTGGGACAACCGCCCGGCTTGGGCGATCCTGCCTTTCGAAGCGCTCGAACCCAAGTGGAAGGTGCTCCAGGTGGATGGTCTTTCTCCATTGTGGAAAGATTTCGACCCGCAGAAATACCCGCTTACGGTTGATTTCTCCCTGACCGGCGATCCCGCCCTGGTCGATGCATATTTGAAGGCAAGCCAGCAAGCCAGCCTTACTTTGCCGCTGCTGAACCGCGACCCCGCCAAGCTGACCACGGTCATGCTGACCGGGGTAACTGCGCTGGTACGCGCCACCGCTGAGACGATGCGCCGCTTCGGCATTACCTATCCGGCGCGTTTCATAGCCCCGCTGCTGCAGTCCGCAGATATCCTGCACGTCAGCAATGAGATTCCCTTTGTCAAGGACTGCCCGCAGCCGGACACGCACCAGACAGAGCTGGTCTTTTGCTCCCGACCGGAGTATATCGGCTTGCTGGATGAGATTGGCACCGACATCGTCGAGCTGACCGGCGACCATTTCGGCGATTGGGGACCGGATGCCATGCGCTATACCCTGGACTTATATAAACAGCGCGGCTGGCCTTATTACGGCGGCGGCTATAATCAGGAGGATGCCCGCCAGGCGCGCCTTATCGAGCACAATGGGAACAAGATCGCCTTCATCGGCTGCAATGCGAAAGGCGGAGGCTATGCGACTGCCCGGGGAGATAACCCCGGCGCAGTGGAATGCGACCCGGAATGGATGCACTCGGAGATCGCCCGCTTGCACCAGCAGGGCTACAATGTGATTACCACTTTCCAGCACTTTGAATACTATTCTTACCAACCCCAGCCGAAGCAGGTCACCGATTTTCGCGGCATGGCCGAAGCCGGCGCGGCGATTGTCAGCGGCAGCCAGGCGCACCAGCCGCAGGGCCTGGAGTTCTACAAAGATGCGTTCATCCACTATGGATTGGGCAACCTATTCTTCGATCAGTTTTTCATGGGACTGCCCACCTCGCAGGGCTTTCTGGACAGGCATGTCTTCTACGATAATAAATACATCAGCACCGAGCTCATCGGGATATATTTCATCGACTATGCCAGCCCGCGGTTGATGACCCCCGAGGAGAAAGAAACCCTGCTAAAATCCGTTTTCTCTGCCAGCACGTGGCAATAGCGGAGCATTGGGAATTTGCGGATATCTCTCCGGAAAATCCTAAGGCAACCAGAAGAAGGGGAGCCGCCAGCACAATTCTGCAACGGGTGGGGAAACTATGGCAAATTGGGGTAAAAGGTCGATCTTTCTAATCCTGCTGGGCTTGCTGCTTGTATTGCAGAGCGCAAGTTGTTCCGGCAGCCTGCCTGTCTCGCCGAAGGCGCTCTCCGCCAATCCGGGCGCCTTCCCTGCCACGCGGACTCCATTCCAACCGCAAACCGTATCTGCAGCCAGCACGCCAGCGTTGGCAACGTTGGCGCTGCCAACATTAGCGCTGCCCACTCCTACCCTACCACCTACCGCGACGCCTGAGCCAGTCCCGGCGACTGCCCCGGCTGCTTCGCAGGAGGGCATCGGGGTGTGGGTTGACCCGCGCCTGCCTGTGCTCTGGCAGCAGTCACTGAACCTGCCCGCCGAGCTTACCCAGCTGGCTAGCCAGGACCCGGCAGCTTTGCCTCCAGGGGCTTTACGTCTGGAAGCAGGCGGCGATCGCCCGTTGAGCCGCTGGGTCTATGCGCTCGTGGTCCCTTTCCCAACCCAGCTGCAAGGGGTCTCCATGGATACGCTGCTGCACGCCTGGAAGGGCGAAGCCCCCAGTCCCTGGGGAAAGCGACCACTCCTCCTGGATGAGACCACATTGGCAGCGCTCAGCGCCCTTTGGGGACCTCCTGGCAGCGGATCGACACAGGTGCTGCCGGCGGATGGGGTCCTGGACGAAGCCTGGAAGGACCGGCCTGCCTGGGCTATCGTACCCTTCGAGCGGTTGGAGCCGCGCTGGAAGGTTCTCGAAGTGGATGGGCAATCCCCGCTGCGCAAGGAATTTGACCCGGCAAAATACCCGTTAGCAGTTCCAATCTCGCTCAATGGAGACCCAACCCTGGCCTCAGCCATCTATTCCCTCCATGGGCCGCAGTCGTCGGCTCCCCTGGCGCCAACCTCCAACCGTGACCCGGGCAAGCTGACCACTGTCGTGATGACCGGCGTGACCGCTTTAGTGCGCGCGACGGCGTTCACCATGGAGCAGCGCGGGATCACCTATCCCGCCAAAGATATCGGCGACCTCTTGCGTAATGCGGATATCACTCACATCAGCAATGAGGTCCCTTTCGCCAAAAACTGCCCGCCGCCTGATCCAGTCCAGCAGGGGATGCGTTTTTGCAGCGACGTACGCTATATCCAGCTTATGGAAAACGTGGGCACGGACGTTGTCGAGCTGACCGGGGACCATTTCCAGGATTGGGGCGAGGCAGCCATGCGTTTGACCCTGGATTTATACCGCCAGCGCGGCTGGGGTTATTACGGCGGCGGGGAAAACCTGCAAGACGGGCGGAAAGCGTTGCTGATAGAACATAACGGCAACAAGCTGGCTTTCATTGGCTGCAACGGCAAGCGCGGCGGATACGCTCAGGCGGGTCCCAATCACCCCGGGGCCGTCCCGTGTGATATTGCCTGGACGCAGAAGGAGATCGCCAGCTTGCGCAGCCAGGGCTACCTGCCAATAGCTACTTTCCAGCACTTTGAGTACTATACCTACCAGGCTCAGCCCGACCAAAAACGAGATTTCCGCGCGCTTGCCCAGGCTGGGGCAGTGGTCGTCAGTGGGAGCCAGGCGCACCAGCCGCAGGCGATGGAGTTCGAGAATGGGGCATTTATCCACTACGGATTGGGCAACCTGTTCTTCGACCAATACGACGTCAGCCAGGCAACCCGCCAGGGATTCCTCGACCGGCACGTCTTCTATGATGGACGCTATATCGGCAGCGAGCTGATCCCCATCCTCTTCGTCGATTACGCCCGGCCGCGCTTCATGACCTCCAGCGAGAGAGAAAGCCTGCTAGCCAAAGTTTTCAAGGCGAGCGGGTGGTAGTCTTTCGTCCGTATTTGGTTTCGCAATCTGAGGATTGGGTTTCTTTATCCGCGGATTGGGTTTCTTTATCCGCAGTTTTCGCATATAATCGACGCTCGTACAGCTTCGTCCTGGTTTTATGGCCATATTCAGGAGCTCCGCCTTTGCAGGAAAAATAGGGCAAATTCTCTGCGAGCGGCGCATGTTCTAATAAAATAGGAGTTACGCAGTTGAAGGAAAAAAGTCCGGAAATAGGGGTGAAGGGCGGGCGTCCGCCCGTCCTTCACCCCTATTTCCGGCAATTCCTCAGCGAGCTGCGTAAGTCCTATAAAAATTAAGGGAGGTATTCATGGGGCTGAAACCCGACCACTGGATTCGCAAGATGGTGCATGAGCACCGGATGATCGAGCCGTTCGCTGACAGCCAGGTGCGGGATGGCGTGATTTCTTATGGCGTTTCTTCTTATGGGTACGACATCCGCGTTGCGGACGAGTTCAAAATCTTTACCAATCTATTTTCGGCGGTCGTCGATCCCAAGCATTTCAACACGCAGTCCATGGTCGATTTCAGAGGCGAGATCTGTGTCATCCCGCCTAACTCATTCGCCCTGGCGCGCACGATCGAATATTTCCGCATACCGCGCAAAGTACTCACGGTGTGCGTGGGTAAAAGCACCTACGCGCGCTGTGGCATTATCGTCAACGTGACTCCCTTCGAGCCGGAATGGGAGGGTTTCGTCACGTCTGGAAATCTCTAACACGACCCCTCTGCCCGCGCGGATTTACGCCAATGAGGGCATTGCCCAGGTGCTGTTCTTCGAAGCGGATGAAGAGTGCCTGACTTCCTACGCGGACAAGAAGGGGAAATATCAGAAGCAAGAGACCATCGTTTTACCCAAGCTGTAGATGGGGCTTTTTCCAGGCTAACTGTTGGATTTTAATAGCGAAGCGCCATCGTTCAAAAATTTTGTGACTGTACTTAGGGCTAGCTCAATCTGGCAAGCGCCTGGGTTATTCCCTCGAGTGCCAGGTAGATATTGTCCAATGAGTTGGCAAAACACAGGCGCAGGTATCCTTCCCCGTAGCGACCGAAGTCTGTCCCTGGCAGTACGGCGACGCCTGCTTCGTCCAGCAGATAGTCTGCCAGCCAGGCAGAAGTCCTGCCCAGGCGGGTGACATTGGGAAAAACGTAAAAAGCACCCTGTGGGGCGCGGCAGCTTACCCCTGGAATGGCGTTCAATCCTCGCACAAGGACGTCCCGGCGCTGGCGGTATGCCTCCACCTCCCGGGCTACCTGCTCCTGCGGTCCGTTGAGCGCCTCCAGCCCCGCAATCTGGGTGAAGCTGGCAGTGCAGCCAACCGAATGGGTCAGCAGCAGCTCGACCCTCTCTGCCAGCTCGGCGGGCATAATGCCGAAGCCCAACCGCCAGCCGGTCATGGCATAGGTTTTGGAGAAACCGTCACAGATAATCGTCCGCTCTGCCATGCCGGGCAGCGTGGCGATGCTCGGCGACGGGACTTTCATACACCAACCGGTCGTAGATTTCATCGGAAAGAACCCAGAAATCGTAATCCTGGGCAGCGCTGGCGACGTGCTCCAGGGTGGCGGGCGGCAGGATCCCGCCGGTGGGATTGCTCGGCGAGTTAAGGATGACCATGCGCGTGCGAGGGCTGATTGCCCTGTCGAAAGCTTCCAGGTCGAATGAGAAGGAGGTTTCTTCCCGCAGCGGCACTGCCACAGGGACGCCGCCTGCCACTTCGATCATCGCCGGATAGGTAGGAAACCCCGGATCGGGATATATGACCTCATCGCCCGGGCGCACCAGCGCCAGGGTTGGGAAGAAGAGGGCTGGCTTGGCGCCCGGGCAGATGACCACCTGCTCCGCCGCGAGCTGCAGCCCTTTCTGCAGGCTGGCATGATTCGCTACCGCTTCACGCAAGGCACGGATGCCGGCTGACGGGGTATAGCGCGTGAATCCTTCCTGGATAGCCTGGATCCCAGCCAGGCGGATGTTTTCGAATGTCGGCGCGTCCGGCTGTCCAATTTCCAGGTGGATGATGCGCCGCCCGGAGGCTTCCAGCGCCTGAGCGTGCGCCAGCATGTGATAAGCGCCTTCAGGAGATAGGTTACGCACACGTTCCGCAAATGCCATTTGAGCTCCTCGGTATAGGTCTGAGGTGATAACCTGTCCATTATATGCTTAATCCCGCCGATAGGAACAGCTCGAATGACCAACTTTTCCCGTTTTACAGTATTATCCCAATAAAAGGAACTTGATAATTTATTTCGCAAATGATAAGATTAAAAGGGCAGGTGGTGTGATGTATGATATTAACAATGGATTGACGCGGAATCCTCCTGTCTTTTATCAGACAAAAATCAACAGGTATAATATTCAAGCGACAACCAATCTAAATCCGAATCTGCATAAAAGAGGCAAAAAACATGATTCTCAACGACATCTACCAGAACGTTGTCGATGGACAGGCGCCAGCGGTGCAAGCAGGGGTCAAGACCGCGCTCGAGGAAGGCGTTCCTCCCAGCAATATCCTGAATGAAGGTCTGATTTCCGCGATGGAGGAAGTCGGGCGTCGCTTCGAGGACGGCGATTTCTTCGTACCCGAGATGCTGATCGCCGCCCGCGCCATGCAGGCTGGTTTGGCAGTCTTAAAGCCCTACCTGCTGGATTCCGATATCAAATCCGCGGGCAAGGTGGCAATCGGCACGGTCAAAGGCGACCTGCACGACATCGGCAAGAACCTGGTAGCCATGATGTTAGAAGGCGCCGGGTTTGAAGTGCAGGACCTGGGCGTCGATGTGACCCCGGAAGCCTTCATCGAGGCAGTCAAGGGAGGCGCACAGGTGATCGGTATGTCCGCTTTGCTCACCACCACGATGGGCAATATGCAGCGGACAATCGACGCCCTGACCGCCGCAGGTGTGCGCGACCAGGTAAAGGTGGTAATAGGTGGGGCACCGGTGACGGAAGACTACGCCAAGCGGATAGGCGCGGACGGCTACGCCCCAGACGCTTCGAGCGCTACCCGTGTCGTGCGCTCGCTGGTTGGCGACTGAGCTGTAATTGGATAGGTCGCTCAACTCATGAATACCATCCTTTCCAATAAAAATAAGACGATCACCATCGGCCCTGATGCGCCGTTCGTAATCATCGGCGAGCGGATCAACCCGACGCGGCGGAAGAAATTGGCTGAAAGCATGTCCCAAGGCGATTTTTCAGTAGCCCAGGAAGATGCCAGGCGGCAGGCGGCAGCCGGCGCTCAGGTGCTGGATATTAACTCTGGCATCCCCGGAAGCGACGAGCCGGCGTTGCTGCGCGGCGTCACGCAGGCGGTCATGCAGGTTACTGATCTGCCGCTGTGCTTCGACTCGCCCAACCCAGACGCTCTGTCGGCTGCTCTGAGCATCTACCCCGGCAAAGCCCTGATCAACTCCACGACCGCCGAGGCGGAGATGATGGAACGCGTTTTCCCTTTAGCGCGGCAGTTCGGCGCAGCGGTGATCGGGGTAATCACGGACGAAGAGGGAGTGCCCGCAACCCCAGCCGACCGCCTGCGCGTCGCCGAAAAGCTGGTCAAACGCGCTGGAGATTTTGGAATCCCTCCTGAAGATATTCTCATCGACTGCCTGGCCCTGACAGTCGGCGCCGACTTCGAAGGCAGGTCGCATCACGCTGGACGCCATGCAGTTGGTACAGAACGAACTGGGGGTCAATCTGAGCCTGGGCGCCAGCAATGTTTCGTTTGGGCTGCCGGACCGCAAATGGATCAACATCGCTTACCTCGCCCTGGCTGTCGCCAGAGGCCTGACCGCGGCAATTACAGATCCCACGGTTATGGAAATCCGCACCACTCTGCTGGCTTGCGATCTGTTGATGGGGCGCGACGAGTATTCAATGAGCTGGATCAAGGCCTATCGGAAGCGAGAGAAAGAAGCTCAAGCTGCGCAGGTCTGAAGCCAGGGGCTGATCTAGATAAAAAAATTGACGTTGAGAGCTACGCTCTATCGCCCTCCCGACTCTCAAATAGCAGCATGTGTCGAGCGATAATGGAAATATTTGGCCGCGGGCGGGTAAGTGACCTGATCGGGGATCGGATCGTGTACCGCAACCTGGTCCCAATGGACCCGCGCCTGCCTTCCCTGACCCAGCTGCAATCTGCCGGTTTAGCTCTGCCTGGGGTCATCCCCAGGAAAGGCGCCTCGGAGTATGCACAGGTGGTCTTGCACATATTGAAGGCAGCCTGCAGCCTGCTGCTACCCGGAACGGCGGTGCAAAATCTAATTTTTATCGGCGATACACGCCGAGGCGACGGGCAGACTTTTGACCAGCTTTGCCAGGTAAGCGGCCTCCACGGTGCAGCTTTCATCGGTGATGAAACGAGCGCTCCTGCCGAGACCAGCATTTCATTTGAATCCTCCGCTCAGCCGATCTTCCAGGCGAACCGCTGGGCATTACTGGCTGATCCCGGCGAGAGCGGCTTCCGCAGCTTCTGCGCGCACAGCAGCTTGCAGATTACCCCCGGCACAGCCCTGGTGTTGGACCTGGATAAGACGACCCTGGCGGCGCGCGGCCGGAATGCTAAAGTGATTGACCAGGCTCGCATCCAGGCAGTCCAGCTGACCGTCGCTGAGCTGTTGGGAGCTGCTTTCAACCTGGAATCTTTCCAGGCGGCATATTACGCCCTGGACCAGCCCAGGTACCATCCCTTCACCGCCGACAACCAGGACTACCTTGCCTATATTTGCCTCATCCTGGAAAGCGGGCTGTTCACGCTGCAGGAAGTCGTGGAAAGCATAGATGAAGGCCGGCTGCGGGATTTTTCAACATTTCTATACCAGGTCGAGGCGCAGGTCGAGCGGCTGCCGCCCGCTTTAGCCGATCTTCACCGGGATATCCGCCTGCGGGTGGAAGCAGGAGATCCGACACCGTTCAAAGCCTTCCGACGGAATGAATACCTGCAGACGATCCAGCGCATCGGCTGCTTGCCCGACCAGGCGAGCATAGAATCGATGCTGGACCAAGAGATCCTGATTACCTCTGAAGTCTATCGCTTCACCCAGGAATGCCTCGCGCTGGGCGCGATGGTAATTGGCCTCTCGGATAAGCCGGATGAAGCCTCAATACCGACCCAGGAACAGGCTGCGCAAGGATTTCTGCCCATCCACCGGGCTGTAACTCACATCGTTGGCGAGGTGCCGCCAGCGAGTGGTCTGGGGATCAAGGCTTAGAAATCACACCGGGGAAAAATTCTAATAATGGGTGATTGCGGGCGAATGCCTGCAATCACCCATTATTAGATGATAAATCCTCACCCTGCTTGTTCCTCAGGCTCGTTCGGGACGAATATCAGGAAGAGCAGGTAAGCTATCAACCCCACCGGTCCGCCAAATAAGGTCGCAATCACGAACAGCAGACGTACCAGGGTCGGATCGATATCAAAGTATTTCGCTAACCCGCCGCAGACACCGCCAAGCACGCGCTCCTGGCGAGATCGATACAGGCGTTTAAAATCGGACGTCATTTTATATACTCCTTTCGCTCAATGTTCTGCATCTGTTTACGCAGAACAGTGCTCAAGGTTGCACGTTTTACCGGATCGCTCAACGGGCGAGGATCTGCTCCAATAGGGTCAAATCAACCGGGAGAACAGTTGGGGCGGGCATCCTGCGGGTTATCGCATCCGGATCTTTCAGGCCGTGACCCGTGCACACGGCAACGGCACGCATGCCGTGCGGGTCCAATCGGCGGGCGCGTATCTGGCTTGCCAGCCCCGCCAGCCCAGCTGCGGAGGCCGGCTCCACCCAGATGCCTTCCCCCGCCAGCAGGCGCTGCATATCCAGGATCTCATCATCGCTGACGGCAATGATGTCGCCTCCCGATTCGCTGGCTGCCTGTAAGGCTTGCTCCCCGCGCGCCGGTCGCCCGATGCGGATTGCGGTAGCCACCGTCTCGGGATGATCGACCGGATGCCCCAGCACCAGGGGCGCCGCTCCGGCTGCCTGCACGCCCAGCAGGCGCGGTAAGCCGCTCTTGTGCAGATTGTGATACTGCTTGAAGCCCATCCAATAAGCGCTGATATTTCCCGCATTGCCTACCGGCAGGCAGAGCAGGTCCGGGGCGCTTCCCAGCCGGTCGCAGATCTCGAAGGCTGCCGTCTTTTGGCCTTCCAGACGGTACGGGTTGAGCGAGTTGACCAGGGCAATGGGTTGTTTTTCGCTGATGGCTACCACCAGGGTCAGCGCGTCGTCAAATGAGCCCTGGATCTGGATGACCTGTGCACCGTAAGCTGCTGCTCCAGCCAATTTACCGGAGGCAACCTTCCCTTCCGGTATAAGAACAACCGCGCGCATCCCGGCTCGCGCTGCGTAGGCAGCAGCCGATGCAGCGGTATTCCCCGTGGAGGCGCAGATCACAGCTCGCGCGCCGCGCCCCAGCGCCTCGCTTACTGCCGCGGTCATCCCCCGGTCCTTGAACGAGCCGCTTGGGTTCAGTCCTTCATACTTTACCCACAGCTCGAAACCGCCTCCCAGCCGCTCAGCCAGGCGCGGGCAGGGGATCAGGGGGGTATCCCCTTCCAGCAAAGTAACCGGTTGAGTATGATCCGGCAGGTCGAGCAAATGACCGTATTTTCCTAGGATTCCAGGGGATGCCATCACCAGACATTATCCATAATTAGAACCAGCAGTTACCTCCGGCGGCAACCAGGAGTTAATTTTGGAGGAGACCCACCTCAATCAGTTCCTTGATTTTCTCGAATTTTCCCGGCCCGATTCCGGGGACATCCATGACATTTTCGATGGCGGCAAACATGCCGTGTTCGCTGCGGTAGGTGAGGATCGCCCCAGCCAGCTCAGGACCAATGCCGGGCAGTTTTTCGAGCTCATCCAAACCGGCCTGGTTGATATCCATCTTCCCCAAAGGAGGCTCCGCTGAGTGCTGCGGAGGTGTTTTGACGGATGGCTGCCCTGGAGCAGGCAAAGTTGGTACGAAAACTTTTTGCCCGTCCTGCAGCGGGGCTGCCAGGTTCAGCACCGACGCATCGGCGTCTGCGGACATCCCGCCGGCAGCCTGGATAGCATCTTGCAGGCGGCTGGCGCTGGTGAGCTGGTACACACCCGGATAGGCGACCGCTCCGCTGACGTAGACCTGGAGCGGAGGTGCGGTTGCAGGAGGCAGCAGCTGGATGTGTTCTCCGCGCACCGGTCGACTGACCAGCCAAATGACCCCGCCGCCTAACAGGCCGCAAAGAAGCCCGAATAGAATCGCCTGCCAGGTTTTCATGCCTGCAGCTTGAATCAGCTAAGTACGGTCACAAAGATATTGACGTGCGGTGCTTCGAAAAACCGGCATGCATCATACACGAACATTCACCAGAATTAATGTGACCGTACTTCGATATTATTCCCAAAATTTAGATCTGGATACTGTCCAGATTGTCTTCCCGGCGAAAACTCAATCCGAGGCGCTGTTTGGGTCCATCAACATGTAAAACGCGCACATGCACCAGCTGACCCTCGTGCAGGACATCCGTTGGGTTAGGCAGGTTCTCTTCCGGACAAATCTCGGAGATGTGGATCAGCCCATCCAGCCCTTCTTCCAGGCGTGCAAACGCTCCAAATGGGACGATGCTGGTGACTACTGCTTCCATCATCTGACCCGGCTGGTAACGCTGCTCGGCGGTCTCCCACGGGTTGGCGCACAGCCGTTTAAGGCTGAGCGCCACGCGAGCCTTGTCCCGGTCTACGTGGATCACGTAAACCTGGACGGTCTCGCCCAGCTCCACTACATCCCGTGGATGGCGCACTCTGCCCCAGGAGATCTCGGAGACGTGTACCAGGCCTTCAACGCCGCCCAGGTCGACGAACACGCCAAAATCGGTGATGTTGGTGACGGTGCCTGAAACGCACTCCCCCGGCAAGAGCATATTGAGCAGCTGGTGCCTGCGTCCCGGGGCTGCCAGTGCAGCCCGCTCGGAGAGTACTACTCGCCCGCGTCCCTGGTCGCATTCGATCACCTTCAGGGTCAGCTGCCTGCCCAAATAACGGCCCAGCCAGTCATCCTGCTCCAGCTCGATCTGCTCTTCCGGCAAATCCACCAGGTGCGAGACCGGAACGAAACCCTGCAGCAGCTCATTTTCTACGAGCAGCCCCCCACGGTTGAAGCCGGTGACCTGCATTTGAACGGTCTGGTCCAGCCCGAAAAGCTCCTGGGCTTTCTCCCAGTCCATCGCACTGTTGTTGCCAACTGAGTGCGCCGCTCCGCTTTCACCATAATGCCCGTTCTGGTTAGCAGTTTTCCTGGATTGGAAGACCTCCTCCACTCCATCCTCTGCTAAAACTGCCTCCCACCAGGACTTGTCCATCGGTGGAAGCCCCCCGTCATAATTTTGATGATATTCTTTTTTCACCATTAAGCCAAACCCCTCCTGGCAAATATAAGTGATTAATTCGACGCCTCCCCCAGCGGCAAGGCTTGCTTACGCGCTTCCTGTTCCATTTCGATCACTGCATCTGCTACGGCTTCTATTGCCACACGTTGTTTGCGATACAGGTCTGCTTCTGACATAGCCAGGCGTGCAGCGATCTCGCGCACTCTTTTGCCCTCCAGGAACTTCATCTCAAGTATATTATATAGGATCCATTCTCCAGTGAAACGTCTATCTCCATCGGGACGGGTATTTTCAATGCCTTTTCGTAGAATATAACGGAGCGCGTTCGTTGTCGTCTCCTGTTTTTCCTGGGCAGTCTGCTGGACCACGTTCAAATTGATCAGAGGATTCTCGGTCAGCTTCGGTCCACCCCAGTAGTGGGTCAGAGCATCTTTTACCCATTTGGGGAAATTATCTTCCTCCAGATCAATCGTCGGCGTAGTAAATATTCCGGTGCCATCGTAACGGGAGGCAGCCCGCAGCTTTTGAACCATGTCCATCTGCGGCGTGATTTTTTCCAGCGAGCTTAATGCCTGCTGTTGGCGGCGGCGGTCCGCCAGCGCCATAGCCGCTCGATCCGTCAGTAGCTCCACAGCTTCGAGCTGTTCCCCCTCCAGGAGCTGGTCTGGCTTGCGCTGCATACCAATCAATCCCAGCAAACTCTCGTTATTCTCTTCACGGTCGTGGATCGGCACCAGCCAGTATTGCCCCCAGGTGAAGACGCCTTTAGAATGACCGTTTTTAGATATTACCTGCAGCAAATTGTCGTTGAGATTTTCTTCACTAATGAATGTATCACCTCCTATGCTAACCAGGAAATCTAACCCTTGCCCTCCAAGAGCAGCCACAAAAGCTCTGTTCAGCTGCAGGCGGTCGGTTAATGCAGCCAGGATGGCTTCGAGGAACTGGCGCAGATCACCCAGGGTCAGCAGGCGCTCTTCCAGGGTTTCCAGGAAGACCATATCCTGCCGATCCTTACCGTAGAACAACCAGCGCTCCCACAGCGGCGACACCAGTGTAATCAAGTGCTCCATGAGCAGGATCGTAGACACCATCGCAATTGGGATTAAACCTGAATAAGGCAGCCCCAAAGTGACCTCTGCGCGCCGGATGATGGTGGTTACGGCAAGGACGAGCGAGGCGGTGACCGGGCCGCGCATCAGCCATTTAAACAGGCGCCTCTTTACCACGCGATCTGGCCAGGCTACGCCGAAGAATGCCACGGCGTATGCCATCAGGACCAGCAAAACCGAGACCAGGATATCGCTGATCGTCAACACCGTCCAGAAGAGAAGCTGATTCTGAGCAGCAAAATTTGAGCCGAACAGCAAATACGGGTAGGAGCCAAGCGCCGGTGCAAGCGCACCAAGCAGCAGGTAGCTCATTCGACGCCGTCCTGCACTGGTGACCGTGCGCCGGTATGCGCGCCAGAAATTGACCCACGACCAGGTCATCAGCAGGATGTAGTAGATTGTAAATACCAGCGTGAAGCTCGTCCGCTGCAGGTGAGGCGCCGGATTAGCATCCGGCACCAGGTGACCTACCAGCAGGAAGGAAGGCAGCATCAGGAGGAAGATAAACGAGGCGACGTAAGCCAGGCGGACTGCCCAGCGGCGCCTGCCGCGCGACGGTCGCCCGGTGGTCGCCAGGAGAGCATCCGAAAGCTGCAGGTAGGCGGCTGGCAGGAAGATAATCCCCACCCACTGCAGCCGCAGCGCCAGCTCGTGCTGGAGTGGTGTGCTGGCAACGTTGGCAAACGACTCGGCTACAAAGACGACCACCACGCAAACCATGATTAAAGCGAAGGAACGGGCGACCCGGTCGCGCAGGTTGAAGCTGAGCGCGTAGATCAGCAGGGAAAACGCCGTGATGGCGATTCCCGCCGTCAACAGGTCATTGAGGGTCTCAAAGCTGGAAAGAAGCAGGTTATACATACAGCTAAATCATACTACCAACTATTACCGAACTGGTTTCGCCTCGGTTTACCGCAGCAACCGCGGCAGGTCCTGGCTGAGCCAGGCGCGGTTTATCTCCGGATCAGCGCAGCGATTTGGCAAAGAACAAGGCGATATCGTGATTGGCATAATAGCGGTCATTATATCCGCAAAGATCGAATCCGAGTTTTTGCGCCATCTGGATTGCCGGATAATTCTTCGGCTGCATCTCCAGCACCAGGTAGCGGGAAGCGTGATTCATTCCCCACTCCTGGGCCGCCAGCACCAGACCGCTGCCGATGCCCTGACGGCGCAGCCGTCGTTTCACCGCCAGGTCGGTCATCCAGGTTGTCAGGGGAACCATATTCAGCATTAAGCTGCAGTACCCCGCGAGCTCCCCTTCCAGGACGGCGACCAGGAGGCCGGAACGGCTGTTCCAATCGTCAGCCAGCCCGGAGGCATGCCGGGGATATTCTACGCGCACCGAACGAGGCAAGCGAACTTGCCGAAAACTGATGTCTGTATGCTTTTCCTCTGCGCTTATTTCCATCTGCCAGACGTATTCGCTGGAATAGTTATGGTCGAGCGCCACCAGGTTGGGGACATCATCTGCAGTAGCAGGCCGGATTTCGATTTCAGGCATAATCCTTCTTTCCCGAGTAATATATTTTTACAATTAAGGGCTTGAAGTTTCCACGGCAGGGATCACCTGGACTTTAACAAAGCAAGGCTGGCTGGCTTTGGCTTCATTATCCACGATGACCAGACTCAGCTGGTATTCCCCCGGCGAAAGTCTGCGGGTATCCCAATCACCCAGCTTTCCATTAATGACGATCGTATTACCTGCCTGGATCGTCTGCCAGTTCGCATCGTCAGGGTGTTTCATCTCGATTTTATAAAAGCCGAAATTGGTAGTATCTGCCGTCCCAGAGACTTCCACCACGCCGCTTACTGTTTCGCCATTCTGAGGCTGCCTGATCGCGATGCTGTTGGCGACACAGGCTTGCGAGGCAGGTTCGGTAGGCGTGGCAGTCGAAGCGGTCGGGCTTTCGCCGGCCGCGACCGGCGCCGTTGGCGCCAGAGTAACCGTCGAGGTCGCCAGCAGGTTTAACGTCGGGGTAAGCACCGGATTCGCCCCCGGGACAGCGGGAGCGACGTAGGACACCAACACAAATTCCGTCACCGTCAATCCTATAATCAACACTAATATCACTGCTGCCTGGTTTACTTTTGACTGGGCATTGTCACGTTCCAACCCAAAACCCGCTACCCGCAGCTCCTGCCAGGACAGGATAAACTTGCGGATGTAGATCAGCCCCGCAATCCCCAGAAGCACGTATATCCACGCTTCGAAGGCGCGAAAAAAGCTCAGAGCTTCTTCCATGCGCAGTCCAGACGGGGGCTTCAGCCGAGATGGGATCTATCCAGACCTGCTGCCCTCCATTATGCTATCCAATCCGGCGCAATACGCCGCGGAGCACCGCGGTCAATCTGGGCACAAGTACCTCTCCTGCCTCGAACACCTCCTGGTGCGTGGTAGTGGAGCTTCCATCCAGACTAGCTTTGTTGCTGATCCCTGAGATTCCCAGCACGCGCATCCCGCCGTGACGGGCTACGGTGACCTCCGGGACGGTTGACATTCCAACCGCATCCGCGCCGATTATGCTCAGGAAGCGCAGGTCGGCCGGAGTCTCGAAGGAAGGACCAGCCAGGCAGACGTAAACGCCCTGGTGCAAGGTAATACCCTGCTCGGCGGCAGCCTGCAGGGCAAGCTGGCGCAGGGGAAGGTCGTAGGCGCGGCTCATGTCGGGAAAGCGCGGTCCCAGCGCATCCAGGTTCGGTCCGCGCAATGGGGTTTGACCCGCCATCCCCATCAGGTTGATATGGTCGGTAATCAGCATGAGCTCACCCGGGGTGTAGCCTGGGTTAATTGCCCCGGCAGCGTTCGTGACGATCAGGGTCTCGATCCCCAGGCGCTGCATCACCCTGACCGGGAGGGTAACCTGCGCCAGGCTGTACCCTTCATAATAATGAACCCGGCCCTGCATGACCAGCACCTCGTGAGCCTCCAGCGTTCCCGATACCAGCCTGCCCTGGTGGCCCATTACGGTTGAAACCGGCCAACCCGGCAGCTCGCTGAAAGGGATGGTGACCGGCGAGTTCAACTGCGTTCGCCAGCGAGCCCAGGCCCGAGCCGAGGATCATCCCGAGGCGAGCTGAGCTCTGTGTCCGGCTGTGAACGAGATCCGCCAGGTGGTCGATTTGTTCGAGCAATGCATCTGCGGTCATTTCCATAGATTTCTCCTCAAAGTCGTGCGGAATGCTTCTCATGCCCGTTAATTGTACTGGTAATCGTCCTAATCTGTGCACCGCTCTCGTTCGCTGAAAGAATTAATCCTTTCAGTACGTGGGTGCCGCAAGGCGCTTGAGCATAGCCAGGGTGGAGAGGCTGCTGGTATGTCCCAGACTGGTCTGGATTTGCTTCAAGGTGCGACCGTCTGCGACCATCCTGCGCACCGCGGTGGTCCGCAGGCTCCTGGTCGTCAGCGGCTCGCGAGGCGGGCTGCCTTCCCCCAATACCGCAGCGCCTGCCGAGACTCCCTGGCGGGTCAGCCGTGCGCCGATCCGGCTAATGAATAATGCGCTTTCACCGGGCAGCGGGCCAATTTCCAGCCGCCCCTGAGCAAGGTAGGTCTGCATTGGGCCCACGGCGTTGCCCAGCGGGACGCGGCGGAGCAAATTGTTCTTGCCGCGCAGCAGCAGCATCCCTTCGCTCAGGCGGATATCCGCAAGGTTGAGGGTGAGAAGCTCCTCCACCGAGATACCGGTATCGAGGCATAGAGAAATAATCGCTGCATCCCGGCGAGCGTGGACGCTCGCGGACCGTGCCAGCTTCGCCTGGACAGCCTCGATCTGTTCCGCGGTAAGTGAGCCGCTCCCAAAGGCTTGCCTTCCGGCTGCATTCCCCGGGATAGTGATCGCCTTGGGCGGGGCGAAGTCTCCGTCCGGATGATACTGGCGCAGGTAGCGGGCAAAAACCCGCAGGCTGGTCTGCCGGCGCAGCAAAGTCCTGACCCCTACAGGGCGCAGCCCTCTCGCTGCACAAGAAGTCAGCGATCCGCTCGCGGTTAAAATCGCACAGCTCGGCCGGTCGCCCTAAATTTGTTACAAGATAGCTGCTGAAACGTAGGAGATCTTCTTGAATTGCGCGGAGCGTATTGGCAGAATAGGAATGTCGCTCCCTTGATAGGTCCAGGAATGCTCTCACCTCAGCCAACATGCTGCTGCTCCCGCGTGGCAGGGAATCCGATCCATTAGAAATAATAAAGGGTTTGCTCCGCCCCAATCCAGAGACTGAAATTTGAGAGCTTACACAGCTCGCAAAGGAACAGTCTTTTTCCCTTTAACTGCATAACTCCTGAATTGATTATAACATGCGGCCAATCCCGGAAATTGGGGGGCAAACCGGCAAAAACTGGCGCTCAGGATTTAAGCACGGCGCTACGGAAAGCCTCCACTGCCTGCCCGACATCCTCGTCTTCGATCCAGTAGTGCGTCACCAGACGGAAGCGCCGCGGTCCAACTGTGCTGGTCTTCACTCCCTGCGCGTCCAGCTGCTCGGCAATCCATTTTGCCGGGGTGATCCCGGCGAGCTCTGCTGCGGGGGCAACTTCATCGCTCAGGTTTAAAAAGACCATGTTGGTGTACGGCGTCCCCGGGTCAAGCACAATGCCAGGGATTTCCTTCAGGCCTTCCGCCAGCATCCGCGCCCGCCGGTGGTCGTCAGCCAGCCGCTCGACCATCGTCTCCAGCGCCACGATGCCCGCCGCGGCCAGGATGCCTGCCTGGCGCATTCCCCCGCCGAGCATTTTGCGCATGCGGTGCGCCCGGTAGATAAACTCGCGGCTCCCACAGATCACCGACCCGACCGGGGCGGACAACCCTTTGCTCAGGCAGAACGTGACCGAATTCGCCGGCTCTGCCAGCTCCCTGGCAGTCACTCCCTGGACCACCGCGGCGTTGAAGATGCGCGCTCCATCCAGGTGCAGCAGCAGCCCGTGCTGGTGCGCCAGCTCACCCACGGCTTGAGTGTACGCAGGCGTCAGGGCAACCCCACCGCAGCGGTTATGGGTGTTTTCCAGGGCGACCAGGCGGGTAATCGGGTGATGGGCGTCGTCCGAGCGGATAGCGGCCTCGATGTCTTCCAGGCGCAATGTGCCATCCGGCTGGTTCGCCACCTGGCGCGAATGCACCCCGCCCAGGGCGGAGATCCCGCCTGCTTCGTACAGGAACGTGTGCGCCTTATCCCCGAGGATCGCCTCGTCCCCGCGGGTGCAGTGCGCCAGGATCGCGGCCAGGTTGCCCATCGTCCCGGAGGGGACGAACAATCCCGGCCTCTTTGCCCATCCGGCCGGCTGCCAGCTCCTGCAGCCGGTTGACGGTGGGGTCTTCGCCGAAACGTCATCGCCAACCTGGGCAGTTGCCATCGCTTCGCGCATGGCGGGCGTGGGCTGCGTGACGGTGTCCGAGCGCAGGTCGATGCTATCCATGGTCACTCTCCTAAAGGTATTTTCCGAGGGTTCTTGCCGAGGGTACTTTCCGGCGGATAATTACTGGAATCAGGTGAGATTTCTCAGGCTCGCCAGGACCTCCTGCAGCTCAGGGGGCAGGGGAGCCTCGAAGGTGCGCGGGGATTTTTCCCCCGGCAGGCGTGATCGTCAGGCGCCAGGCGTGCAGGAAATGCCGTTCGAGCGGCAGGCTCGGGTTGTGGCGCCCGTAGATGCGTGTCGCCGGCCACCGGGCAGCCGATAAATGCCAGGTGCAGGCGGATCTGGTGGGTGCGTCCGGTAAGCGGGTGGACCTCCAAGTAGGGTGTGCTCCGGAAACGTCTCAAGGGTCTTATACTCGCTGATCGCCTGGCGACCTTTTTGCGGGCTGACGATCGCCAGGCGCTTGCGCTCCCCGGGATCGCGCCCGATAGCCGCCTCGATGCGCCCGCTGGGGGTGGGCGGACGCCCATCCACCAGCGCCAGGTAGATCTTCGTCACCTTCTGCAAGCGGAACTGGTCCTGCAGGTATTGGTGCGCCCGGTCGTTCTTGGCTACCAGCAGCACTCCGGAGGTATCTTTATCCAGCCGGTGGACTATACCCGGACGAATTCCAGCAGGAGATTGCGCTGCAGCCTCCTGCTCTGTTGCATTACGCTGCTCGCCGACGCCTTCCAGCCCGGGGGTGTGCGCCAGCAGGGCGTGCACCAGCGTGCCGGTACTGTGACCGGCTGCCGGGTGGACGACCATCCCTGCCGGCTTGTCGATCACCAAGCAGGTCGTCGTTCTCGAAAAGGATCTCCAGCGGGATCGCTTCGGGGATCAGGCTGCTCGGCTCTGGCGGCGGGATTTCCACCTCCACCTGGGAGGGTCTTTCTAACATCTGCCCGGCTTTATGCGCCGCTTGCCCGTCCACCCACACTAACCCTTGCCTGACCAGGCTTTGCAGGCGCGTGCGCGAGAGCTCCGGCAGGCAGCTCACCAGGAACTTGTCCAGCCGCTGCGGCTGCTCGCCCTCGAAAGAGAATGACAGTAATTCGTTAGTCACCGCTCACTCTTTGCCGGGAGGCGTGGAGGAGATATTCCCTGCCCTCCAGCCGGATCTTCCCCCTGCGGGATTGTGCTATCCTTCGCCAGCTTCTCTAATTTACGTTTTTGCCAATCCTTGTAAAGCAGGTCGAGCACCAGGATCGCCACCCCCAGCGAGATAGCCGCATCCGCGACGTTGAACACGGCGAACGAGCCGACCGAGATAAAGTCCGTAACCGTCCCAAACCGGAGCCGGTCGACCAGGTTGCCGATTGCCCCGCCCAGCTGCAAGCCCAACGCCAGGCGCAAGGGCCAGTCTTCGCGCGGGATTTGCGGGAAATAGTACAGGATCACCCCGGAAACGACGATCGCCAGGATGGTGAAGATACCGCCAAAGCGTTGGAACATGCCGAAAGCCGCCCCGGTATTGGTCCAGTGGACGATGCGGGCGTAAGGCAGCAGCCAGGGCCAGGGCGCCCACATCTCACCTAAAGGCACGCTGTTGCGGACGTAGGACTTGGATAGCTGGTCGAGGACGACCACGCTGAGTGCGATCAAAAAAAGAAAGGGCAAAATCCGGAAAATATTTTTTCAAGAACGATCTCCAGCTAAGAATCAAACGCTCTCCATTTTACCTCAGTTGAGACTGGGGCGACCGAGGTCCGGTGAGAGCGATAAGCGGAAGGTCGGGAGTGAGCGATTTATCGACCTCATTATCCCATCCTGAACTAAGCGAAACAGTGGTATTGGTAGGTTGGGTTGAGCGATTTATCCCCCTGATAAACCTTAATCATGTGAAGCGAAACCCAACATCGAGATTCTACAAAGTGAAACTGGACTTTGAATGGTGTAGTTGGGTTTCGGGGCAGGTAGTCATGTCATAAATAGGCTAGCATCCCGCCCCTCAACCCAACCTACACAACGGTTGAAAATCATCCCACGAACTTGCACTCATTCCAAGCCCGCATGTCAATTAATTTTGTTAATCCAAGCTTATAAGAAAGTACAAGCCCCTTTAACCGCGCCTGCCAACCCTCCGAGTATAATGTCCCGCTTGTATGAAGGTTCACAATGTCTGAATCCCGCCTCCCACGGCTGCGACCGCCCCTGCAGATCGCCCTCACTGCCAGCCTCGCTCCTGGCTCTCATCGCCGGGCTTGGTGGAACGGCGTTTCAACCGCAGACCGCCCACGCTGCGAAGCTCACCCGCGCTGACCCTGCGGATTTACCTGCCTGCCATCGTGACCCTACCTGCCGCCCCCCTGCACCCTCCGGCTGGCGCGGGCTGGCTGGCAGTAGTAAATTACTACCGGGCTCTGGCTCATCTGCCTGCAGCCACGGAAAATACAGCCTGGAGCAGCGGCGACTGGTACCACTCCCGCTACATCGTCAAAAACAATGTGCTGGGGTTCACCGAAGATGCCAACAATCGCTGGTATACACCAGCAGGGAGCACCGCCGCTGCCAACAGCAACCTGTTGGCGAGCAGCGGCATGGGCTTCACGGACGAATATGCCATCGATGCGTGGATGCAGGGCCCGTTCCATGCCGTAGGGATCATCAATTCCAGGCTGCACCAGGTCGGTTATGGCTCTTACCGTGAGGCTGATGGCGGCTTGCAGCTGGGCGCCGGTCTGGATGTGCTGCGCGGGCTGGGATCAGTCCCCGCCGCGGTGACCTTCCCGGTGAAGTACCCCGGGGATGGCATGCTCGTCAGTGCGGCGGCGTATTACGGCGGAGAGATCCCCGATCCTTTACAAGGCTGCCCGGGCTACAGCCAGCCCAGCGGCGCACCGGTCATCCTGCAAATGGGAGCGGGGGACCTGGTCCCCCACGTCAGCTCCCATTCCTTCAGTATGAATGGCAATCCCCTGGCGCACTGCGTCTATGATGAGACCAGCTACGCCAATCCGGACAGCAGCCTGCAGGGACTGGGCCGCGCAGTGCTGAACGCCCGCGATGCGGTCGTCCTGATCCCGCGCAGCCCGCTCACACCCGGGGCAACTTATCGGGTCTCGCTGACCGTCAGCGGGCAGTACTATACCTGGTCCTTTAAAGTGGTCAGCCAACCAGCGAATGCCAGTGAAGTTTGGGATGGGGAAATGAGCCTCGGGTTCAGCCAGCCCTAAGCGATTGGCCTTAGGTATTTTTAGGAACAAAAACGACGAAAATCGGCCAATCGCTTATGCAATTCGCCGTATGATGTCTGATGGCTGGAAAATGAATATCGGCGAATTGCCCGTCTATTCACCTTTGAACACGACCGGTATAATCTAGCTGGTGCGCGATATAGACCAGCTCAGCCCGCTCGACCTGGGCGTGCCGCCGGGCTACCCAATCCTGGAAGCGCATCGCCTCCAGAGCAGGGTTCCCGGTTAGCGCATCCGCAATCGTATCGATGATGCAGTGCAGGAAGTACGCCTCGTCCTGCGGGTAGCCCCCATTTACCGGAAAGACCACCCAGTCTGAAGCGCCCGCAGCCAGGGTCTGCGCCCCGGCGCGCTCCAGCTCGCCGAACAGCAGCCTCCCCGTCCGGCTGTGGCTGCCGTGAGGCTTGCCGCTCACCCGTGCGTCCATCGTCCGCTGGTACAGCTCGACGATCTGCTCGTCGAGCTCGGCATCGACCAACGGTTGGAAGGCGGTCAGCCCGTCGAAATTAATCGTGAAATAGAACAAGCCGCCCGGTCGCAGCATGCCCAGCAACGGCGTGAGAGCTGTGCCTAAGTCCACCAGGTCCAGGAAAGCATTTGCGATCAGCAGGTCCCAGCTGGGCTGGGTTGAGTGCCGCTCGATAAAGTCGAACAGGTCGCTGGTCTCCAGGTGAACGGTCAGACTGCAGTCCGGGCTTTTCCAGGCGGTATGCCTGCGGCTCGGGGTGGGTGACCCGGTAGCCGTTCCTATCCCCCCAAGCCGGCAGGCGTTGGCAGGCTTCGGCGATGTTCTCCGCAGAGGCGTCGAGCGCTGTGTACTCGGCCTCCTTGAGCGATCCCCATTCGAACAGGCGCTCTATCATTGTGCCGATCCCCGCGCCCACCTCCAGGACCTTTAGGCAGCCTCCCTCGCAGCCTTCAGCTCCGCCGGTCTCCAGGCGGGTGAGCTCGCGCTGCAGTGCTGCCCATACCTGGCGGTTCAAGGCGCGGTCGTCAACGCTTTTCTTGGCTGCCAGGTAGCGGGGGTAGCTGAATCCGGTCATCGCCGCTCAGCTGCTATTGAAGGTGTGCAGGAAGTCGACTGCCTGGGTCATCGCTGCCTCCCAGGTGGGCTGGCTCAGGTAGCGCCGGCGCGCAGCCAGGCTGAGCTCCAGCAGGCGCGGCCGGTCTCCTGCCAGCTCAGCGAGGCGTTCCCTCAGGGCATTCTTATCCGCCGGGGGCACCAGGTAGCCATCCACGCCGTCGGTGATAATCTCGCCAGCCGCCCCGGCGGTCGTGGCGATCGCCGGCAGGCCGAAGCCCATGCCTTCCAGGTAGGCAATCCCGTACCCCTCGTAGCTGGAGGGGATCACCAGCACGTGGTTCGCCGTCATCTGCTCCACCAGCTGAGCTTCGCTCAGCGGTCCCAGGAAGTGGACGCTGCCCACCATCCCGTCCAGGGCCACCAGTCGGCGGATGTGCCGAGCGTAGAAGATATCCGCATCCAGGCGACCCGCCACCCGCAGCTCCCACTGGTTCCAGGGAATGCCGTGCAGGGCGGAGAGCAGCGTGTGCAGCCCTTTGCGCGGGATCACGTTGCCCAGGAAGAAGATGCGCAGCGGGCCCGGAGCCAGGCTGCGCTGGGCGATCTGCTCGTCGCTGATCTGGGGTGCGAGCCGGTCGCCGGCGGGGTAGACGACTGCGCAGCGCATTCGCCGGCGGCAGCTCGTCGAAAGCAGGTGGTGGACCGTCTGGGAAGTGGTCTGGCTGTTGAAGATGAACCCGTCCAGGCTGTTCAGGTAGCTGCGCTCGACCTGCCGGTAGATCGACCGCTTCCAGCCGGGGTGAGCCTCGCTGCTGCGCAGGTGGTGGACGATAGAGACCAGGGGAAAGCGGGCGCGGCGGCGCAATTGCCTGTTCATGGCGAAGAGCGATGGGTGGCACAGCTCGTCCTGCAGCAGCACGTCCAGCGGGAGCTGCGCCAGCCGCCCTGCCAGACCGGCAGTCCAGTTATCGAGCCAGCGCCGGGCGTAGCCTTGCCCCGGCAGGGAGACGAGGGTCACCTGGTCGCCGCAGGCCTGCAGGCGTCCCACCAGCTCGCGGTCGTACAGGTAGCCCCCCGAGAGGGTGTCCAGGCTGCCATAGATGACCAGTCCAACGTGCATGGGAGCGCCCGCTCAGCGGGCGACCTCGAAAGACGCCCAGGCTTGCTCGTTCTCCCACAGCTTGAGAGTGACGCTGCTGATGTTCGCCGCATCCAGCCGCTCTGCCATCTGCAGGCACAGGAGGCGGGCAAACAGCTCCAGGCTGGGGTTCGCCCCTTCGAAGCCCGGCAGGTCGTTCAGCGTGCGGTCGCGATAATAAGCCAGCAGCTCGTCCAGGTGATGCTGGACGAGGGCAATATCGGTCAGGAAGTTGTGCTGGTCGAGGGATTCGCCGGTCAGCTGCACCTCCACGCGGTAGGGGTGCGAGTGGCGGACGTTCTCCGCGCCCAATCTCCCCCGACCAGGTAATGCTGGGCGATCAGCTCGCCGCTAACTCCAACGGTGTACATCCAGGCAATTGTACAACGTTTATCTCAATTTAGAGAATTATGAAATAGCGTTCCTCTCAACTTCCCAGACGTGATGGGTTCGGAAAAATGAAGTTGCCGCAGGCAAGAAGTTACCTTCGGTAACTTCCGGGTAAGGGTAGAAATTGCGAAACAGCCTAAAAAAATTGTGGTGTTCCACGTTTTCGCTCAATGTCACTATCCTTAAGATAAAATGGGGGAAATCTTCAACCAGTAATGTCATACCTCACCCAGGAGGGAACATGATCCACTCCGTTTATTACGCTCCCGACCAACCCTTGCAGCTCGACGTGCCCCTGACCGCCTTGCCGGAGATCCTGCAATCCGGTGCGGGGCTGCTCTGGGTGGACTTCGAGGGCAATCCGCCCGAGCAAGACGAGCCCATCCTGACCCAGACCTATGGCTTCCATCCCCTGGCGGTGGAGGATGCCCTGCAGGAGGCGCACGTGCCCAAGATCGATGACTGGGGTAAATATTTATACATCGTGCTCCAGTACGTGGACTACCTCCCCGAAGATAACGGGCAGCTGCACAGCGAAGAGCTGGACGTCTTCCTGGGCAAGAATTACCTCGTCACCCACCACGATCATCCGCTCCCTGCAGTGGACAAAGCCTGGAGCGCCATCCAGCGTGACGAGCGCTACGTGGCGCAGGGCTCGGATTACCTCCTGTACCGGATCGTGGACGAGGTCGTGATGAGCCACATGCCGGTGATCGAGGCGCTCGACGAGGCGGTAGACCAGCTCGAAGCTGCCATCTTTGCCAATCCCGATCCCGATACGCTGATGAAGCTGTTCGACATCAAGCGCGCCGTGCTGCACTTCCGCCGGATCATCGGCCCGCAGCGCGAGGTGCTCAATAAGCTGGCGCGCGACGATTATGCCATGATCGATACACGCACCCGCGTCGACTTCCGCGACATCTACGACCACCTGGTGCGCCTGCAGGACATCTCCGAGAGCCTGCGCGATCTGGCGAGCGGCACGCTGGATACGTACCTCTCGGTGATCAACAACCGCACCAACGACATTATGAAGATCCTGACCGGCGTGACGGTGCTGTTCATGCCGCTCACTTTTATCACCGGCTTCTTCGGGATGAACTTCTTCGCCCCGGAGACCTCTTCGGTGTGGGTGAGCGATATCCCCTTCTGGATCACCCTGGCGATCATCATCGCCACGCCGCTGGTCATGTTCTGGTGGATGCGCCGGCGGGGTTGGATGCGTCTGTAAAAAAATCCAAAAACTGGAAAGAGGCTTTGCAAATGCTCAGTTCTAGTGCACAAAAAGTACAGGCTGCCCTGCAGGCGCACGGCTACGACCTGCAGGTAGTGGAGCTGCCCGATTCCACCCGCACCGCCGCCGAGGCTGCCCAGGCGATCGGCTGCCAGGTCGGGCAGATCGTCAAGTCGCTGGTGTTCAAGGGCAAGCGCTCTGGCAGGGCCATCCTGGTGGAAGCCAGCGGGAGCAACCGGGTGGACGAGCGGGCGCTGGAGGCGCTCATCGGCGAGCCGCTGGGCAAGGCCGACGCTGACTTCGTGCGCGAGCGCACCGGCTTCGTCATCGGCGGGGTGCCGCCGGTCGCCCACGCCGAGGAGCTGCCCACCTACATCGATGAAGACCTGCTGCAGTACAGCGAGATCTGGGCGGCGGCGGGCACCCCCCACGCCGTGTTCCGCCTGACCCCGGAGGCCCTGCTGGCATTGACCGGCGGGCAGGTGGCAGCCCTCAAGGAGTAAACATCTAAATTTAAGACTTACGCAGTTCACAAAGAAATTACCATTTTCCCCGTTCAACTGTGGAAGCCCTGAAATAAGACCATTCTGATCGTCTTTTCATTGAAAATCGCTTTACTTAAGATATAATGGGAATATAAAATAATCCGTGGAGGAAATCCGCATTTTGGGGTGTGAGCGTGCGTACGCACGCTCACACCCCAAAATGCGGAAATTCCTCACTATAAACGAAGTTGAGCCAGATTTTACCGGTATTCTCAGGAAGTGTTTTGTGGCAATTGACCGCTTTGGACGTGACATCCACTATCTGCGAATCAGCCTGACCGACCACTGCAACCTGCGCTGCGTGTACTGCATGCCGGAGGACATGACCTTCCGGCCGAACCCCGAGCTGATGCAGGACGACGAGGTGATAACTGCTGGTGCGCCTGTTCGCCGGACTGGGCTTCGATAAGTTCCGCCTGACCGGCGGCGAGCCGACCGTGCGCAACCACATCGTCGAGCTGGTGCGGGAGATCGCCCACACCCCCGGGGTGCGCTCGCTGTCGATGACCACCAACGGCGTGCTGCTGGAGAACCTGGCTGCCGCCCGCTGGCGGAAGCCGGCTTGCAGCGGGTCAACGTCAGCGTGGACACGCTCGACCCGCAGAAGTTCCACCGCCTCACCCGCTGGGGCAAGCTCGACCAGGTGTGGCACGGCATCTACGCCGCCGAGCAGGCCGGGCTGATGCCGCTCAAGCTGAACGCGGTGGTGGTGCGCGGCTACAATGAGCCTGACGTGGTCGACCTGGCCCGCCTGACCCTGGAGCGACCCTGGCAGGTGCGCTTCATCGAGATGATGCCCTTCGCCGGGGCGACCGAGCTGCAGCTCAAGCAGGTGGTCAAGGCCGAAGAGATCCAGGAGCGCATCGTCGCTGCCCTGGGTCCGCTGGAATCGCCAACGACGGCGAAGCTCGACGGCGAAGCCCACGTCTTCCGCCTGCCGGGTGCAACCGGCGAGCTGGGCTTCATCTCCTCCGTCACGATACCGTTCTGCGCCTCCTGCACCCGCGCCCGCCTGACCGCCGATGGGCGCCTGCGCCTGTGCCTGCTGCGCGAGGGCGAGGTGGACCTGCTCACCCCGCTGCGCCAGGGCGCCAGCCTGGAAGAGCTGCGCCAGATCATCCTGGACGGCATCTGGTACAAGCCGTGGGGTCACGGCCTGGCGGAAGGGATCATTCCGCTCAACCGGGTGATGAGCGAGATCGGGGGATGAGTTCAGCTCAGATCAGGGGGAAACGGTAGGGTGTGGTCGAAGACCGCACCATACGAACAATTCTACGAACCAAGGACAGGGAAAAGATCCTCCGGCATTTTCCCAGTTAGCCTAAGATACAGCGAATCAGCATCCAGGTCGATTTCATCTGACCATGCAAGCCACCTGCCGTTTATCACCGCGACATCTTCTTAAAATTCTCGTAGTGATCCCAGAATGAAAAAACGCCTTTCCCGGCAAGAGGGGAAAGGTCGACCTTACCGCTAACGCCATCTGCAAACTTAAGCTGGATGATGTAATCATCCAAAGGTTGCGCCTCTAATATCTTGGCTACAAACATCCCATTCCTCGCTCAGACTAAAAGGGTATCATTTAGTGAGTTGATTATACCGCGTCAGGGTTTTGCAATTCTAGTAGGTTGGGTTGAGCGATTTATCAACATCGCGATCCTTTATCCTACATAGCGAAACCCAACGTCTAGGATGGTGTTGGGCTTTGGAACAAGAAGCTCAAGACGATATCTACCCGGTTATTCACGTCTCCTAATCGTCGACATCAGCCAAACCAGCAAGCCGAGCAGTACCAGGGTGAGCGCGCCGATCGGGACGACTACGCCCCACGCCGCCGTCTCGCCGCGCAGCGTCTGGACGGCGGGCGTGATCAGGATCGGGATCCCGGTCAGCACCAGGAAGACGATGAATGCCGGCGCCAGGGTGTATCCGAGCGGCTTCCGCTGGAGCAGCAGCACGCTGGTGGCGATCACTGCCGGCAGGAAGAACGCCAGGTCGAGGATGTGGACGGGGTTGGTCGGCAAAGCCATGTCGATCACGCTCTGCGGTGAAGCGCCTTTCAGTAAGGCGGGCACATCCTCGGAGAGCCACAGCAGGCCGAAGAGGATCGCCACGACGATCAGGACCCAGGCGATCACTACGACCGCCCGCCGGCTCGTGTAGCTCGCCTGAATCGCCTGATGGTCAGCCGAAGCAACTCCGCCGATCAGCGCGTAGATGCACATCCCGAGCACCGCTACCCACAGCGGGAACAGCGGCCCGAACGGAACCGAGAACGAATAAATCACGTAGTTATAAACGGTGAAAATCAGCACGCCCAGCCAGAGCAGGTAAGCGCGCAGCGAGCCGCGCAGCCCCAATACCGCCAGTATTAGAATCGCCGGCGAAGCCAGCGCCAGGTTGGAGATGTCCTGGGCGATCGCCTGCGGCAGGAAGACCGGAGTGAGGCGGGCGTAGATGCTGGGGACGCTAAGCCCGATCAGGCTGCCGGCGATGGCTAGCAGCGCGGCGGCAATCGAGAGCCACAGCCAGGCGGCGCTGCCTGGGATGGCTTTCTGCCCGTTCGTGGTTGGGGAATTTTGTAGGGTCATTGGTTTACTCTCCTGTATCTGCGGATGAGCGTAGGCCGCGTGTCACTGAGACTCATTTCCTCTCATTCTACGCAGAATTAGTGTCACTGCAAGCAAATGAAATTCTTCGTTGCCGAACTTCAAGTAGTATCGCACTCAATCCTGCGGGGTGGGTAGAGCTTCAACCGTTACAGCATGGCAGGCGGACGCCTGCCATGCTCCTTTTTTCGAAAATAAATGGGGGATTTTTCTAGAAAGATAAATCTGGGGAAATCAAAATTGCTATTAAACTTCGGCCGGTCCCGGCTCTCCCTTACATATCGTTGCGCCCGGCGAGAGCGCGCAGCAGCGTGTTCTGGTCGGCGTATTCCAGGTCGCCGCCGACCGGCAGGCCGCGCGCCAGGCGCGTCACCCGCACGCCCAGCGGCAGCAGCTGCTGGCGCAGGTACAGCGCGGTGTAGTCGCCCTCCATGCTGGGGTTGGTCGCCAGGATCACCTCGCGCACCCCGCCGAGCCGCACCCGCTCCACCAGCTCGCGGATCTTGCAGGTCCTCCGGGCCAATGCCCTCGATCGGCGAGAGCGCCCCGTGCAGCACGTGGTAGCGCCCGGTAAGCCGGCGGTGCGCTCCAGCGCCAGCACGTCCAGCGGCTCCTCCACCACGCAGATCATGGCCGCGGTCGCGCTCGCGTGCTGCCGCACATCTCGCACTCGCTCCGTCCCGGCGGCGGTGATGTTGAAGCAGATCGGGCAGTAAGCTGGTGCCGGATTTCAGCTCCAGCAGCGCCTCGGCCAGGTCGCGCGCTGATCTCATCCGGGGCGCGCAGCAGGTAAAAGGTCAGCCGCGAGGCCGTCTTGGGACCGATCCCCGGCAGGCGCGAGAAGGCAGTGATCAGGTTCTGGATCGGTTCAGGCAGCAGCATCGTCGCTAATTCGGGAACCGTCGGGTTCCGGCAGGAGTTAGAACGGCAGGCCGCCGGCCAGCGGGCCCAGGCGCTCGGCCGCCAGCTCGCGCGAGCTTATCCAGGGCGTTGTTGAACGCGGTCAGGAGCAGGTCCTGCAGCATCTCCACGTCGGCATCCTTGCAGGATCTCCGGGTCGATCTCCACCGCGTGGCAGTGCTGGTCGCCGGTCATGGTCACCTTGACCGCCCCGCCGCCCGCGCGTGGCGGTGACGGTTTCCTCGGCCAGCTGCGCCTGCGTCTGCCTGGATCTGCTCCTGCAGCTTCTGGAGCTGCCCCATCATACCCATCGTGCCCTGGCATCTTGGGGCTTTGAAATCCTTTTGCCATCTTCGCTCTCCTCTAAGAAGGGTCTATTACTGCATATCCACCAGCTCGCCGCCCAGGTCGCGCAGCGCTGCGGCCACCATGCCATCGCTCTCCACTCCGGGCGGCAGGTGGCCGCGGCTTCGCCGCATCACGAAGCAGCTGCACATGGAGCATCAAAGCCCACCACCTCGGTGAGCGCCGCGCTGGGTCAGCCTCCAGGTTCTCGCCGGTTCTCCATCTTCGAGCTTGCGACACTCGCTGGTGAAGCCCAGGATACAGCACGCCGTCCTTCATACCGAACGGGCTGGCACGAGTTGAGCAGCGCCTGGGTCTGGCTTGCTGCGCTGCCCGACCAGGTCGACGATCTTGCGCCAGCTGTCGTCCAGCTGTTTGACAGCCGCAGGGTCCAGCGCTCGCCTCTGGCAGAGGCCGGCGTCTTCTCGCCTGCCGTGCGTCGACGCCAGCTGCGGCGGTCTTGCTCGACCGGGCTCGCAGCTGCGATGGCGGGCTCGCCGGCGGTTTGGTCGCCGCCTGCGGGCTGGCGGCTGCCTGGCTGGCTGGCTCGAGCGGCGCTTCGCCGCTTGCGCTGGCTCGCAGCGCTTCGACAAAGGCCAGCTCCAGCGGCAGCGCCGGCTGCCAGGCGCTGCGCGCTTCGTTCGCCGCCTGGTTGAACAGCGCGGATCAGGCGCAGCAGCTCGCGGCGGCTGAAAGGCTGGCGCGTGGCGCGCCATCTGCAGCGCGCATCTCCGCGGTGGCGTCCACCTGGTCCGGCGTTGCCCATGCGGACCAGCAGCAGGTCGCGCAGGTAATCCACCACCTGGCGGGCGAACTGGCGCGGGTCGCTGCCCGCATCCAGGGCGGCGTGGATGCAGATCCAGCCCGGCCTGCGCTTGCGGCTCAGCAGCGCCTCCACCAGGTCCAGCACCGCCTGGCTGGTGGCCGTGCCCAGCACCTCCTGGGCCATCTCCAGGGTGATCGGCTCGCCCGGTCGAGGCCAGCTGGTCGAGCAGGGAGATGGCATCGCGCAGCGCGCCGGTGGCCTGGCGGGCGATCAGGGTCAGCGCGTCTGGCTCGACCTGGATGCCTTCGGCGGTCAGCCATCGTCTTTCAGGTAGGCGACGATATCCGTCGACCGGGATGCGCCGGAACTCGTGCCGCTGGCAGCGCGAGAGCACCGTCGCCGGGATTTTGTGCGACTTCGGTGGTCGCCAGGATGAAGATGGCATGCGGCGGGCGGCTCTTCCAGCGTCTTCAGCAGGGCGTTGAAGGCCGCCGTGGAGAGCATGTGCACTTCGTCGATGATGTAGACCTTGTAGCGCCCCTGGTTGGGGGAGAAGTTGATCTTATCGCGCAGGTCGCGCACGTCGTCCACGCTGGTATTGGAGGCGGCGTCGATCTCGATCAGGTCGAGGAAGCGCCCCTGCGTTGACCGCCTGGCAGTGCTCGCATTCGTCGCACGGGCGCTTGGCCAGGTCTTCGTCCAGGCAGTTGACCGCTTTGGCCAGCAGGCGGGCGGTGGTGGTCTTGCCCGTGCCGCGCGGCCCGGCGAACAGGTAGGCATGCGCCACCCGGTCGGCAGCGACGGCATTGCGCAGGGTCTGGATCACGTGTTCCTGCCCGACCACCTGGTCCCAGGCGAGCGGGCGCCATTTGCGGTATAGAGCCTGTGACATGGTTAGAGTGTATCAGATTGGCGGCGGAGCGGTCAACTGCCCGATAATTACTCGGGCTGCCCGACTTCTCGAGCTGTTCGAGCTCTTGGGCGAGGTTGATCCTGGGGAGCTGGAGTCTGGGGTTCGGGACCTGCAAGTTTAACGTCAGGATGCGCTGGTTGAGGGTTTCCACCTGCTCGACGAAGGCGCTCCGGGCTGCGTTCCACTCGTCGTCTCGGCGGCGCGCTCACCCGCCGCTGCCAGGCTTTGCGCAGCGCCTGGCGGCAGGCATCCAGCTCGGCCTCGATCTCGCGGCGCGTTTCGATCCAGGGCAGGCTGTAGCCATTTTCGTGCAGCAGGTGGTACGCCAGCCGCCAATCGGGATCCTCGTAGGGGTCCTCCTCCAGCGGCAGCGGCTTGCCCTTCCCCCGTAAGTTGGAGAACTTACCGGCAGCGATTGCCTCGCGGATTTGCTCCTCGATACTGTTCATGCGCAGCTTTACGTGCGTCAGGTCTCAGGGGATGACGTACTGGTTGACCGTATTCCCCTGACCGTCCTTGAGGGTCAGCGTCTCACCGGGCTGGTAGACCGGTTGGCCAATTCCCCAGTATAGTTCGACGACCGTATTGTTGCCTTCCCGGGTGAGCAGGTTGACCGCGCCGTCCTTATACAGGGTCAGGGCAGGGAAGGTGAATTTATTGCCATTTTCATTTTCGAGCGTCCAGCCTGCCAGGGAAACTTCTCCTTCGCCCGGGTGTTTGATCGTCACCTGCTCCGAAGCCAGGTCGCCCACTCCGATCACGCTGTCGATCACCACCGGGATTGGGGCTGGCGTGCTCGTGGCAACCGGGATCTGCAGGACTTCCCCCACGCCCAATACGGTCGGCGAGGTGAACCCGTTGAACGCCATCAGCTCTTCCGGTTTAACCCCGTAGCGCTCGCCAATCGAGCCGAAGGTATCCCCTTCTTTTACCTGATAAACCACGACGATGCGCGTCGGGGTCGGCTCCGGGGTCGGAGTCCCGGAGCGGGCTTCTGGGGTGGGCGTAGAGGCTTGCGGCCTGAGCAATGCCAGCACAACCGGCAGTACTCCCCCCGAAACGGGTCCATTGATCCGGTCCCAAACCACCAGGACGGACAGTGTGGCGCACACCGAGATCAGCAGGTTCAGCAGAATGAAATAGATCAGGCCTTTGGATGACTTCATAACTCTTGTTCTCCCGCTAAAATCATAGCATAAATCGGACAGCTTGCCAGACCAAATTGACGTATCCAGCCGCAGGCGCTACAATGCTCGTATGCCCTATCTGATTGACGGACACAACTTGATCCCCAAGATTCCTGGGCTATCACTGGAAGATGTGGATGATGAGCGCAAGCTGATTGAGCTGTTGCAAGATTTCTGCCGCTGGGCGCGCAAAGGGGTAGAAGTGTACTTCGATAATGCGCCGGCTGGCGAGAGCCGCTCGCAGCGCTATGGGCAGGTGCTGGCTCATTTCGTCCGCCAGGGCAGCAGCGCCGATGCTGCCATCCGCCTGCGGCTGAAACGCAGCGGAAAACAGGCGGCTGACTGGATCGTAGTCAGCTCCGACCGGGAAATCCAGGCGTCCGCACGGCAGGCGCGGGCGACCGTGCTTTCCTCGGAGCAGTTTGCCAGCTTGCTGCGCCAGGCGTTCGCCAGCAGTCAGGATGCGCCGGAGACCGCCCAGGGTACGGGTCTCTCCGCGGAGGAGCTGGAAGCGTGGCTGAAGCTGTTCGGTGAGGAGTTGAGTGGGGAATTCGGACAACAATTCTCCTATATTAATTCTTTTTTAATGCAATATCGACCTTTAATGGGGTATATTATTTGCAAGCCGACACCTGCCCTCCCTCTTACTGGTAATACAGGTGTCGTGTCACCGGAGCAGGGCTGCAGCACGTCCCCCCCGTGTTGAGACCTTCCGGTGGCCCTCCTTAGATTGCCGGGCGTGCCCCCCCCACGTCCGGCGTCTCATTTAACTGGGAGTTTCAGCCGCAAGGCGGCGCAGGACCAGCCAGGTGAGGTCATCTTCCAGCGGCTGATCTCCGATGAAAGCCCCCGCGGCGTCGTCAAGTGCATCGACCAGCTCCTGAGCCGAAATACTGGCAGCTTCGCCCTCCAGGTCAGCCTCCCATTGCAGCTCCGCCAGGAGAGTGGCTATCAGGCGGCTTTCTCCGAAGAACTCCCCCTGCGGAGAGCGCGCTTCAGTAACCCCATCCGTATAGAAAATGAGCGTATCGCCAGGATCGAGGTGGACCATCCGCTCTTCAATCGGGTCACTCTCCTCGATCCCCAGCGCCATCCCGCACCTGACCAGCTGCTCCAGCTCCAGGGTCTTCCGCCGGACGACCAGGGGAGGGTTGTGCCCGGCGTTGGCATAGACGAGCCGCCCGGTATCCAGTTCCAGCACAGCGTAGACGATCGTCACGAACATCCCCTGGCGTGCATTTGGGATCAGGGCGTCATTGACCCGGCGCAGGACTTCCCCCGGTGAGAGGATTTCCTGGGCGGTCGCCCTGACCAGGGTGCGCACCAGGGCCATGAACAGGGCTGCGGGCATGCCTTTGTCGGCAACGTCGCCAATCACCAGCCCCAGGCGGTCTCCGGGGAGCAAGAAAGCATCGTAGAAGTCGCCGCCCACCTCACGCGCGGTGTGCCAGCGCCCCGCCAGGTCGCATCCGCTGAAAGGCGGGAATTCTTCGGGTAAGAGGGCTTCCTGGATCTCGCGCGCCAGCTGGAATTCACGCTCCAGCCGCTCGCGCTCCACCATCTCCCGCTGCAGCCGGTCATTCTGCACCGCCAGCGCGGCCTGTTGGGTGATCCCGGTCAGGATTTCGATGCGTTTCTGGCGCTGGTTATGGACAGCGCCCAGACCGCCGCTGCCGCCCGGCTCTTCGACCAGCAGCACGCCCAGCACCTCTCCTCTCACAGCGAGCGGAAAAGCGAGCAGCAATGGCTGGTTCTGCTCCAAATAAGCATCGATTGCCTCCACCTCTTCCAGGACAACCTGCTCCCACTGGGCAAGCTGGTCAGCCTCGGCTGGTTGAGCTGGAGGGGCGGCGGATTGATCGACCGGATAGGCGACCAGCGTTTCGAGCTGCACAACCGAGTCGAGCAGATCAAACTCACCCAGGGCGAACTCCCGTCCCAGCGCAGCGCGCGGCAAACCATATACCTGGCTCAGGCGGAAAACCAGCCGCTCGCGCTCCCACAAGAAGAGGGCGCTGCGGCGGACCCCCGCCAGGATCGGTGTGAGACGAACGATGGCGCCTAAAGTGTCTTCCAGGTCGCCGGAGCTGGCTACGGTCTGGGCGACCTGCAGGAGTGCAACCGAAATATACGCTTCCTCCTTCTGGGCTTTCAGCAAGCGGATGTTCTCCACAGCGACCGCGGTCTGATGGGCAATCCCCTGCACGATCGCCAGGCGTTCATCGACCATCCGCTCGAGGGCAGCCGGGCTGCTCCGGGCTGCCAGGTCGTGGCTGTAATCGACCAACAGCGCCCCCAATAATTCGCCGCGAGCCAGGAGGGGAATGAGCACCATGAGCTCGCTCCCCGGGAGTAAGTCAGCCGGCTGGTTGGTGAAGGAAACGCCCTCCACCTGCGGGCTTCGGGCAAGCCCGTGGAAGACAACCGGCTGCTTTTCCTGGCGCAGGAGGTCTAAAGCGGGTGAATCGCCGGCGGCGAAACGCCAGCGTTCAAATTCGATGCGCTGCCCGGTTGAAAGACCTTCCGATGCAGCCGGGATGAACGCATCTTCCAGCTCATCCAGCATATAGACCGCACAGGCAGTCACGCCTGCCAGCATTGGCGTAATGTGCACGACGGTGGAAAGCAGCTCATTGAGCGTAGTCAGGTCCTGGGTTGCCTCTGCGACTTGCAGCAGCACCGTCGAAACCCAGGCCTGGTCGTGGGCAGCCTCGTACAGGCGGGCATTTTCTATCGCTACCGAGGCGTAAGAAGCGAAGGTCGCCGCCATCGCACTGGCTTCACGTCCATATCGCCCGGAGGTATGGTGCGCCAGTGTGAGCACACCCAGCAGCTGGCTGCCGATCCGCAGGCCTACCGCAAGGGCAGAATAATCTGCCGGGAAGTGACAGGCCAGCCCCAGAGGCTCGTAATCCACCTGGGGCGAGCGCACCAGTGGTTCAGGGGAGGCAAGAGCCGCATCCAGCCAGGCAGAGCAGCTCTCGGGCGACAGGCTCCCACCGGAATCCAGGTAAAACTGGCAGACATCCTCCGGCGTAGTGCCGCTGCACAGGACCTCTTCCGGAAACTCATCGCCCAAGACGGCAGCCAGGATCAGGTCGGGTGCAGAATCCTTGTTTGTCTCTGCCCCGGTCTCTGTGTCCTGGAGCCAGATGGCAGCCAGGTCGCAGGGCAGGTTGCGCCTGAGCTCTGCCAGCACTGCAGTTAATACCTGGTCAAGGTCCACGTCCGCTGAGAGAAGCCCGGCAACCTGGTGCAGGCTGTCGGCGACTTGCCGCCGCCACTTCTCCGAGCGGTAAAGATTGGCATTGCGCAGCGCCGTGGCGATGTGGTCAGCCAGGGTTTCAAACAGCAGGCTGTCATCGCCCGTAAAGGCATTGATCCGGTCGCTCTGGATATCCAGGACGCCGAGCACCTCTCCGCCGAAGATGAGCGGCACAGCCATCTCCGCCGCAGTATTATCCGGAGGCAGAGGCGACGGGCGGTAGCGCGCTTCCTGGCTGACGTCGTTAGCCGTTACGGTTTGCCCGTGGCGGGCTACCCAGGGGATGATCCCCTGCGGATCGTCCAGATCGTAAGCAAAACCGCTTTCCTCCAATTCTTTGCGCCGCGGATCATTGCCGGCCTGGTAAACGATTTTATGCTGTCCGGGCAGAACGGTGAACAGGTGGATATAGGGATAGCCGAAGCGCTGCAGGACCAGTTCTACAACCCGGCTCAGCAGCTCATCTTCATCGAGGATCGAGCTGATCGCGTTGCTGACTTCGGCAATGATCGTTATCTGCTCGGCTCGCCAGTGCTCCTGGACGATACGGCGGGTCGTCTGGAGCGCGGTGGATGCTGTGGAAGCCAACCCTTCCAGGATTTCAATCTGGTGCAGCCGCAAGGGATGGTCAGCCGGCCGGGTGACCTGCAGCACGCCGATAAACTCGTGGTCTGCCAGTGAAACTGTATCTGCCAGTGGAACTACCACTGTCAGCGGGACTGCCACTGCCAGGAACCTTTTATCCGGATCGTAGCAGGCGCTGCCGACCAGGGTGGCGGGAGGGCCGCCGGTTGGCTGGCTGCATATTTCACCTGTCTCCATAACCCGCTGCATCAACAGGGTTCCCGGCTTGGGGTTTAAACGCGCTCCCAGATCATCCACGCCTGCAGCGCTCATTTTCCAGGCTGGACCGTCAAAGCATGCAGGCGAAAGCCAAAGCTCTGCCTCGCCTTCGAGCAGATCAACGGTCGTCCCCAGGATAAGGCTGCGCTGGGCCTCCAGAATGCCTGGCGGGTTGAGAGGCCCCATGGACCGGCTCGCGCCTGTTGCGAGAGACATCAGGCGCTCTCCCAGGCGGATAATCTCCTGCCACAGGTCAGGGCTGTAGCGGGTCGCCGCGCCGGTCAAGCTTGCTCCTCCTTGTACTTGACCAGGGTCAGGATATTACAATCTCCCTTGCCAGTCTCATCTGGCAGGGTATGATAATGAACTTCGTCCATCAGCTGGTGGATGAAATACAACCCCAATCCGCCGACTTCACGCTCTTCGATGGGTGCATCTAGGTTCGGTGGGGAAACACTGTTCGGGTTAAAGTAGATCCCGCAATCCTTGAGGGTAATCGTCAGCCGGTCCGGAGCGATCTGGCAGGTACACTCGATCTGCTCCTGGCACTCGCCTCCATAGCCATATTCGATGATATTGGCACACGCCTCGTCCACTGCGAGCTCGACAGCGTACACGCCCTTGGGCGCCATGCCGCAGTCTTGGGCTGCCTCTGCAACGAATTCGCGCAGCTTACTCAAGTTTTCGAATCGAGCCAGGAATATTGCCGAGCGAGTTGGGCTAGTTGGTAGTCTATCTGAGATCAAGGGAAAGCGTTCCTCGCGCAATAAAAAAGGACGAAGGTCAAGGTGGATATCCTTGAGCCCTCATCCCGACTTATAACGAATCCGGTAAGTTGCAATTACAATCTGGCGGCCTCAGAAGCTTCCAACTGCACTGGTGATATCATTAAAAATTCTGAACAGGGGAATAAACCCCGCCAGGTCCATCGCCTCGTAGATCCGCTGCGGCACGTTAGCCAGGACGATTTCGCCGCGGTTGTAGCGCTTACACGTCTTTTGGGTGCTGATCAACACCCGCAGCCCGGCGCTTGACATGAACTCGACCCCGGTCATCTCCAACACGATTTTATATCGCCCGGCATTGGTAATTTCGTCCAGGGTTTCGGCTAATTTGGGAGAGGTTGAGCTGTCGATGCGTCCGGTTACTGTGACCAGGTCGCTGTTCTTGAACCGTTTGGTACTGACTTCCATCTGGCTGACCTCCTTAGGAATTTCCCGCTAGCGGACAACTTTCGCAAAGATTATATCATGAGAGGTTATTGCCCACACCCAGCAGCAATGAATTTTGCGCAGGGTCCCTCACCATAATTCCGCCGTCGCTCGCCAGATACGGGTAAGCGGCCTCTTCCAGCCGCCCCTCGATGGCGGTGAGATCTTCCGCCTCGGGCAAAACGATGGTGAAATAGCGCAAGCCGGCTGCGCCAGGTGGTGGCGGGGGAGCGCCCGCCGATTCCCAGGTGTTGAAGCCGATATGGTGGTGGTAGCCACCCGCTGAAACGAATCCTGCAGAAGTCCCAAGCCGCATCACCCGGTCGAAGCCGAGCAAATCGCAGTAGAAGGCTTCTGCCTGGGAGATATCCGCCACTTTCAGGTGGACATGCCCCAGGGTAGTACCTGCCGGCATGCCTGCCCAGGCTCTTCCGCCGGCAATGCCGCCGGCAGCCGGCTCAGCGAGCAAACTATCCACGTCCAGGGGCAGAGTCGCCATTTGTATATGCCCGTTCTGAAATTTCCAGGAATCCCTTGGGCGATCGCGGTAAATTTCGATTCCATTCCCATCCGGGTCTTCCAGGTAAAGCGCTTCGCTCACCAGGTGGTCAGCAGCGCCCTGGAGGGGCCAACCCGCCTCGAGCAGGTGCCGCAGCGCCAGCGCCAGGTCCTGGCGAGAAGGGAGCAGGATGGCGAAATGATATAAACCGGTAGTACCGAGCGCCGGGCGCGCGCTCGGATCGCCGACCAGCTCCAGGACGGTCTTGCCGCCATCGCTCCCCAGCTGGTAAGTACCACCCTGCCTGGATTTCGCCATTAAACCGAAAACACCCTGGTAAAATTGGATCGAGCGGTCTAGGTCAGGCACGGTAAGCGAGATATATCCAGGTTTTGTATCAGAATGAATGTGTTCAGAGGCCGGGCTCATCCATAACTCCTATTCTACCGATAAATCTGCATCAGCCATATAAAATAATGGACCAATTATAAACGCGCGCTGGGGTAGTCTCTTTAAGAATCTGCCTGCGACCCGGCGTACATAACCGTCAAATCGAAGAAGAAGATAAGCCATGCAGGAAAACCCTCGCTATCGCTGGTTTGTCGTAGCTGTATTTTTTATCTTCATGCTGCTGCACCAATCCGATAAGCTGTTGATCGGTCCGCTCACGACCCCGATCATGGAGACTTTCGGGATCGATGAGCTGCAAATGGGGGCAATTTTTACGGGTGCGTTGATCGTCGGAGCGATTCTTTACCCGATCTGGGGGTATCTATACGACCGCTACGCACGGGCCAAGCTCCTGGGTCTGGCAGCCTTCATCTGGGGATCGACGACGTGGCTGAGTGCGATCGCCCCGACCTATCCACTTTTCTTGATTACCCGGGCGACAACGGGTATCGATGACTCGAGCTACCCTGGCTTGTACAGCCTGGTCGCAGACTATTTTGGACCGGGTATGCGCGGTAAAGTCTATGGCTTATTGCAGATATCTCAGCCGCTCGGTTATCTTATCGGGCTGATAGCGGCTACCTTACTGAGCGGCATCATAGGCTGGCGAGGCATCTTTTACATCACGGGGTCGCTGGGTCTGGTGCTGGGTGTGGTGATCTTCTTCGGGGTGAAAGAGGCGCCGCGCGGTCGCAGCGAGCCCGAGCTCGCCAACCTGGAGGAAATCGGAGTCTACCACTTCGAAATGAGCAAAGCCTTGGAGCTTTTCCGCAAACCCAGCCTGATCCTGCTCTTCATGCAGGGGTTTGTAGGGATATTTCCCTGGGAAGTGATTACGTATTGGTTTTTCCGCTACCTGGAAAAAGAGCGTTTTTATAGCCAGGAAGCGATCCTGTTTACCATGGGACCGGCTATCCTGGTGCTGGCATCCGGCTATTTTATCGGTGGGGCGCTGGGAGATTTCCTGTTCCGCCGGACGCTGCGCGGGCGGATGCTGGTTGCAATGGCTGCCGTTTTGATCGGAGCGATCATGCTCACCATCACCATTAACGTTCCTGTTGAAAACAGGGGATTATTTTTAGTGATGATGCTGCTCACGGCATTATTCCTCCCGTTCTCATCCCCGAATGTCGTCGCGACGGTATACGACATCACTCTGCCGGAGGTGCGCTCGACAGCGCTTTCTATCCAATATTTCGTCGAAAGCATCGGCGCAGCCTGCGCGCCGTTGCTCGCAGGCCTTATTGCCAGGGAATCCTCCCTGGGAAACGCCATCTTCCTCATCTGCGTCTCGGCGTGGATTCTGGGTTCGCTGTTCTTGGGATTTACTGCTTACCTGGTGCCGGGCGACATCCGCTTCTTGCACCGGCAGTTGGAAGCGCGGGCAAAAGCTGAACGCGAGCACCTGGGGGGCGAGACACTGCCGAGCGTCTCTGTCTAAAGCGCTGGCTGTCCCTGCTCGATCAATAACTCTCTGAGCCGCGGATGGTCTTGATACACTCCACGGTAGGCAGGCGGCAGCAGCGCCGCGATTCGGCACATGATTTCGTCGCTATCCTGCTCCAATTGGGCGTCACGATCGCCCGGTTCCAGCGGCGGAATCCTGAATGGGTCGCCAATCACCAGATGGACGTTAAGCCGCTTCAAACGCTTTAAGCGATCTTTGACGCGCTCGTCCTCGGTGCCAGTGACCCCTGCCGGATATACAGGCACCCCGGATCTCGCGGCAATGAAAGCCGCGCCATGCTGCGCTTTAATCAATGCCTGGGTTGTGCTGCGCGTGCCCTCCGGTGATACCGCCAGCAAACCCCCAGCCTTCAAGCGGGTTAGCACTGTGCGCAATGCCTGAAGGCTGGCATCCTGGGAATCGAGCCAGATACCATCCACCTGGCGGGCCGCCCAACGGAAGACAGCATATTTGTGGTATTTCTCGGCGATGATGATAATAATATCCTTCCGCCAGAGCAAATCGTAAGCCAGGAAAACATCCAGGCGGCCCAAATGGTTCGCGGCGATGATGCACGCCCCACTCTTGGGCAGCTTCTCCAGCCCCTCCACTTTCAGGCGCATAATCGTCCAGACAGTGGTGCGGCAAATACGCCGGACAATCCAGTCACCGGTTCTGTTCAATTGCTCGATTTTCTCCGACTATCTGGTGTTCAACCTGCAGGTGGCGTCTCCATGCCGTAGCAGGACAGTTCCATCCCCTCCCGTTTTGCGCGCTCGAGTGCCGCTCTGGCCATGGCTATTACAGTCTCGACGTCTTCGCTGCCGCCGGGGAATAAGGTTACTCCCAACGTAGAACGGATGCAGATCGTCTGGTTGTCTACCAGAATATCGTCACCGATGGCATCCAGAATTTTTCGGGCGACTTTAAGACAATCCTGTTGGGAGGCGATATCTTCAAGGATGATACCATACTCTCCTCCCACAAAGCGCGAGACTGTATCGCTCTGCCGCAGGCAGCTGATGAGGCGGCGCGCCATGATCTGGGAGATCAAATCCTGGGTCGACTTCTTCGGAACCGACTCTCCCGAGATCAGGCAATCCATCTGGAGCATCATCACCGAAATAAGCTGGGTATTGCGCCGTGAGCGGGCCAGAATATGTTTCAGCCGGTCCCGGAAGAGCAGCCGGTTAGGCAAGCGGGTGATCGGATCGAGCAGAGCAGTCGTGGTAATTTGTTCCTCGGGTACTTCTTCGATGCGGGAAGGATCTTCTTGCAGCTTGAGAGCAGCATAGTGGCGCAGGAGAGGGTGGATTGCGTACCGCTCAGAGTCTTCGGCAATTACCAGCGAGTGGTTCACCAGCCCGGTCAACAATTGCGGCGAGATCCCAGCTTCGGTAAGCTCATCCTCTGCGGAAAAGCCGTCTGGGAGAGCAGCCACTTTAAGGAAGGCACGCTTCTCCCGGTCAGCCAGGGCATTCCAGGTGTCATCAAATGCAGCAAACAGGCTGCGCTGCCGCTCGGGTAAATCCACCAGGGGCGCTTTCAACATTTCTGAGTTGGTGCTCAGCTCTTCAGCCAGTTTGGCGAGGGGATATTTTTTTAAGTTGGCCGCAGCCAGCTCGAGAGCCAGTGGTAGACCATCTACCTGCTGGCAAATCTGGATAATATCCTGTAAATTCTGGCTGGAGGCAACCGTGCTGCCGAGGTTCCGCTTCATCCCAGCCAGGAAAAGCTGTACCGCCGGATAAGAAATGGGATCGCCGTAGCGTGAGCCCGAGGGATAAGGCAGGCCATTCACCTCCAGGACGCAGGAAGTTTGAAAGCCAAGCCTGACCCTGCTGGTGACCAGCAGGCGGATTCCTGGCGCATTTTGCAATATTGCCAGCAGCAAGTCGGTATGAGCCGCCATGCGCTCAAATCCATCGAATATCAGCAGGGCGTGCAGGGGTCGTAAAAATTGGAACAGCTGCAGACGGATGTCTCCGCTCGCAAGCACAGGGACGCCCATAGCCTGGATAATACTGGGAATCAGCTGATCAGCCGAGCTCAACTCATCGACAGGGATAAACCAGACACCGTCGGGGAACTGGCGGAGGTGGCGTCCTGCCATCTGCACCGCCAGGCGAGTCTTACCAGCCCCAGCCATTCCAATGATGCTCACCAGGCGATCTACACGGCTGTTCAGGCACTGGCCGAACCACTTAAGCTCCTTCTCCCGGCCAACGAATTGCGTGGCTGGGGCCGGCAGGTTCGAGGCTGGTTTCTCGCTGCCGGGTTGGTCGCCTTCCAACTTAAGCCCGGCCCGGATCTTTTCATACAAGGCTGTAGTCTCGGCGGCCGGCTCAACCCCCAGCTCATCGGCGAGCAGCCGGCGCAAGGTGAGGTACTGCTCAAGGGCAGCATTGCGCCGCCCACTGGTGGCCAAATACACCATAAGCTGGCGATGCGCCTGTTCCTCCAGTGGAGCCAGCTCAACCTGGCGCCAGGCATAGGAGAATACCTGCTCACTGTCGCCCACCCGCCGGAAATAATCCGTCAGGTTTTGGATCGCTACCAGCAGCCTGCGGAAGTACTGCTCACGCTGGAAAAGAGTCCACTCCATAAATCCCTGGCTATCCGACGAGACCAGATCGCTCAGAAACTCACCGCGATACAGCTCCGCGGCAGCCTTCAGATGCTGAGTACAGATCAGGCAGGTGTCCAGGCTCTGGTGCTGGTGATTCTGGGTCCGGCGGAGCAGTAGATCAAATTCGCGCGCATCCAGCCAGAAGTCGGATGCCGGATTGAGCTGGACGGTTTCCTCTGAGACGAGCAGGAAGGGAATCTCGTTGCCGCGATCTCCCAGGGTCAGGCGCAGCCCATAGAGCGCCTGGCGCAAATTGGTGCGGGCGTTGCCTTCCGGGCGTTCGGGCCAAAACAGCTCTGCCAGGACCTCGCGGCGATGAGCGCGATGCGATTCATACGACAGGTAAGCCAGCAGCGCTCGCTCTTTGTCGGTCCTGAAAGCGGACATCAGGTTTTGCTCGTCCAGCCGAACCTGAAAAGGTCCCAGGAGCTCGATTGATAGCCGTGTCATACCCAGATGCTCTCAGTCTTAAGCAGATCTTAACATAATTCCACGCTTACAGCACTTTCCTTTCACGCCTGTATCACGCCTGTCAAGCATAATGGGAGGACAGGGCGGCTTCACCAGTTGCTCGAAAGGGCGCTGGCTTTCGAGAATGGGCATTATCATACCTTCATCATTGTGAATTGTAAATAACATTTATTGATACCGAAAGGCTGCCTGACTCAATTGAGAAGGGGTAAGCGGTATGTCTGCGGACGAAGGATTGTACCAGTCGTATATCTTAAGAATGTGGCGCGAAAGCGCCGAGGGGGAATGGCGTGCTTCTCTCCAGGATATTCCCAGCTGTGAGATGCATCACTTCCCTTCCCTGAAGGCGCTGCTCCAATATCTGTGCAACACGGGTCAGATCACTACATTAGGAGGCAATGGGCACAATTTGATGGAAGATCTATGCCATGAGTGAAGGCATTCATATGCACACTTCAACGAGTCCCTGGGCAGCGTCCACCCGCACCCAGGCGCCGGTTGTGATTTGAGTCACAGGCAGCTGATCCAGGCAAGGGATCTCCGCAATAATACAACCCACGGCAGTGATCGTCTCGCAGGCAGCATTCAATATAGCCACCGGAGCCAGGCCAGCCAGCTGGAGTCGATAGAGGGTATAGGAGCCGACTGTCGATCCTTTCCCACTCGGGAAAACTAACACCTTGCCCTGAATAGACCTTCCCTCCAGCTCGTGCCCTTTCTCCACCACCACACCGGTCTCGGGGTCGACTCCGCCGAAGAAGGAAATTCCCATAGAAGTTACCAGTGCTTCACCCTCAGCCTGACCCGCATAGATCGTGCGCCCGTGCAGGATCACCGCAGCGCCTCCTGAACTACTTCGTCAAACGGTAAGAAGACCGTCTTAAACCGATTTTTTGCATAAGCATAATAGCAAGCTTTGGCGCTGTCGGTTGCCATGGTCTGGAAGCGGCCCTTGATCGGTGCTACCACACAGCAGGTATCAACGGCGAATTTTGCGCCGCTGGCTTCAATTATCGCAGAGTAACCCAACTGGTCGGCCATCTGTTTGAGCGGGCGCGCCGTAGTGATCCAGAACTCGTGAGTGACACGCTTCCCCTGCAGTAGGTCCGCCAGATGGGCGATCTCACGCAGGGAGAGGTGCGGGCAGCCCAGGCTGACGAAATCCACCTGACCGGGAGACGCGTCGCTGAGCGAATCAATGGCTGCGTCCAGGTCAGCCTGGCTGATGCGCACGACCTTTTTAGGCAGGCGGAGCCCGTCTGCTTCGGGTGTAATACCCAGCGCATGGAACAAGGCAGTCCCCCCGTAAGTAGCCAGGCTGGCGCAAAAGGATTTCAAGCTCTCAACCGGGGCAGCCTCGAAGCCCAGGATGCAGGGGACCGAACCACCTTCCAACAGCTGCAAGCGCTCACCGAGTGCCTTACCCAGCGCGCCGAACTCGTGAGTGGCCTCGCGGTGCAGGACGGCGTGCAGCTCGACTGTGACGGTAGGCAGGCGGGCGGAATCGAGGTGCAGGCCATATTCGGGCGTGACGCCAGTCAGGGCAGCCGCCAGGGCGCTGGGACCACCCTCACGATTGGTGCGGGCGCCTAAGGCAGAATTGGCGAAGCAGACCGCCGACGATTCTGCCCAGGCAATATGCTCGCCGAACAGGGGCAGATTTCCGGCGAGGTAGGGCGTGCAGGTGCAGGTGGTCTGGATGCCCATGCGCGCGAAGGCAGCGATGACCTGCTGCTGCTGGACAGCAAACTCAGGATCAATCCCTAAAACTGGCCAGTTCTCAATATCCATGCCAGCCGGGTTGAGCGTAGTCAGAACACGCGCCTGCCCTCCCCCCTCAGCCATCCCGTGTAAGAACTGCAGTCCAGCTTCGCCCAAATTATCGTAACTGACTCCCGAAACCTGGACAGAAGTCACCGGGATGAGACGCTCAGCTCCGTAGATCGTCCCCAGGGCAACCAGGATCTGCATCGCCTTACGCGCGGCTGGCCCGTGTTCGCCGTCCAAGAAAGCCTGTTGGGGAGAGGTCAATTTGAGGGGCATTCTGATCATCTCGCTCCGGTTACTTGGCTAAGAAACGCTCTAGGTCAACCGGGGGGAAGGCGGCTTTCTGAAAGTCTTTGCCGCGGGTTTCCAGGGGATGGGTCAGGTCAAAGCCGACCCGTGTCGTCAGGTAGCTATCGGGTTCGGCAGAGGGGTCCAGGCTGGAGCCGGGTTGGCGGGACAAAACGACCAGGTCGCGGTCAGCCTGGAAGCGCGTGGCCATTGCCCACTCCACCGCGAGAGGGTCATAAATATCGACGTCCTGGTCTACGACGAAGACGTGCTTGCAGGAGCGGTGACCCTCGAAAGCAGCCAGGATCGCTTTACCCCCGTCGCCTTCTTCCTGTTTGTCGATCTGGACGATAGCGTGCAGCCAGGAACAGCCGCCCGGATTGACGTTGACATCCAGGCAGCGCACCACTTCGTTTACTTTGCGGAAGATCGTCGGCTCGCGCGGCATGCCCATGAGCAGCTTATGCTCCAGGCGACCCGGCAGGAGAGCCTGCCAGATGGGGTCCCAGCGATGGGTGATCGCCTTGACTTCCAGCACAGGCTCCATGCGCACTACATCCTGGGTGCCGGTCAGATCGACGAAGGGACCTTCGGCATGGCGGCGCTCAGCGTAGACGGTACCCTCCAGGACAAACTCGGCTTCGGCTGGGACCAGCAGGTCCACCGTCTTAGCCTGGACAAGGTCAAGCGGCTCGAGAGCGTTGGCGATCTCCAGCTCGTCTACGCCCAGCTCAACGGACGTTGCGGCGGCTGCCAGGACCGATGGGGGCAGCCCGATGCACACGGCGACGTCCACCGCGCCCAACTCCTGCAGGAAGCGGTCAAAGTGGCGACCACGTACAACCCGCACAGCCAGCTCGGTCGGGGAAAATTGCATCGCACGGTGGAAGTCGGCGTTCTGACCGTATTTTGGATGGCGGGCGATGAACACGCCGGAGGAGATATAGCGTCCGCCGTCTCCTGGGCAATGCAGCAGAAGGGGCAGGTCGTCCAGGCTGGGGTGGGTAATTATCACCTCCTGGCAGGGAGCAGAGGCGACGATCCGCCCAGGGGAGCGCTTTTCAATGGCTCCAGCCAGGAGTGGGATGATCTGCGCGACGGGGATTCCAAAATAGGCAGCGAAATCAGCCTTCGTGCAGAACACGTTGCCTGCGACCCGAAAGGGAGAGCCAATGAGGTGCTCGCAAAGGACCGGCGCCGGCTCGAGCTCAGCCAGCAGACCGGCGATCTCGTAATCGCGAGAGATGGGGGCAGTCACGCTGGTGAGCTGACCCCGTGCAGCAAGTGCAGCCAGATGGGAGCGAAAAGACATGCGCGTTAGTGCCCGCCGCTTTTATGGACGGCTTCCGGCAAGATTGTCCTTACCGTATCCGGAGGAAGCCGGTGGAGCGGCTTATACCGCATGTAGAACATGCCCTTATCAAAACCACGCAGCTCAGAGCGGTGCTGCAGGGATTCCTCGACCCCGGCGAGGGTATGGGTAATGGGCTGGCTCAGGCTCTCGAGCGCCTGGCGTCGGTCGGTCGGATAAGAAGCCAGGCAGAGATCAACAATCTTTGGAATGGGTATATTGCACCTCCGGAACAGGTATACGTTGGGTCACCTGGCAAACCGCCATTTGAAGTTCAGGTTTATTCAAAATACCAGCAGCGATTTGCCTGAGCGCGATTATAAAATAGGAAACGGAGAGGGGCAAGGAGGTGGATTGCTGCCGGTTATTCGCTTCCTCCGGATAGCTGCAAACCTGCATAATCGCAAGGTACCTTAAACAGCAATTGCAGTAAAATAAGTAGTTAATCTACCCGGATTCATCGCTTCATTACTGGTTGTAAGCATCAGACGCTATCGGGGAAAAAATTATAAGATGTGAGTAAACCTGCGTCGATTATATGACCGACTCTAAGATCATAGAGGGGATACGAAAAGGGGTGCGCAACCCCTATTTTCTATTGCTCCTGATCACCATATTAGCCGCGGTCCTCCGCTTCTATAAACTGGGTGAATGGAGTTTCTGGAAAGACGAAATTTTTACACTCGGTCCGAAAGCGGATGGTTTACACCTGAGTTTTTTGGGAGAATCCCTCGTTCGTTCCCTGGTCAAGTGGGTCGTCTCGATAATTGGGGTTACTGAATGGAGCGCACGCCTGGTCCCCGCCATAATCGGCGTGATTACGATCCCGATCCTGTTCTTCCCTCTGCGAACCTTATTTGGAGACAACCCCGCTTTATTAAGCCTGGCGATGCTGGCTGTCTCCCCGTGGCATATTTACTGGTCGCAAACTACCCGGTTCTATATCCTGCTCCTGCTGTTTGCCAGTCTGGCTTTGTTATTACTGGCGATCAGCGTGGTGAAAGGACGTCCATGGGCGGCGTTTGCCGCACTGGTATTTTTTTTCCTGGCAGTGCGAGAAAGCCTGGTAGGCTTGTTCCTGGTCCCTATCACCCTGATCTACCTGGCGCTGCTCTGGTTTACTTCCCCCAACCGCCAGCGTCCAAAGCTATGGATCCTGTTGACTCTGCTCATCGTGGGCGGGGTGATGGCATTATATATCTCACTCCCTTATTGGAAAAACCTGCCCGCATGGATGCAGGGTTTTGGAAGGGTGAATAACACGCCTATTTGGATATTGGCTGTCACAGTCTACTACATTGGTGTACCGGCAGTAATTATCGGATTATTTTCTGCACTAAACCTGTTCAATAAGCGAGTAAGCCTCTCCTACCTTTTGGCCCCCTGGGCCTGGCTGCCGCTGGTTGCGATCATGATATTTGCCACTTTCCAGTACACCGCTTCTCGGTACATTTTCATCAGCTTACCCGCCTGGTTAATATTGGCCAGTCTGGCAGCAATCGAGCTGCAGACTGCGGTAAAAAATACTGCCCGCTTGCTCGCCCTCGGCGTGATCGTGCTGCTGTTGGCAGCCCCACTGAGCGAAGATTATCTATATTACTATTATCAAAACGGCAATCGCGAGAATGGGAAAGCAGCTTATAGTTTCATCCGCGCCCATATAAAACCGGGCGACCTGGTAGTGGCTTCTGATAGCGATGTCGGCGATTATTACCTGGGACAGCAAACCATCCCTATGAGTTCATTCGATCCAAACCGGATAGATCCTCATCAACGGGTCTGGTTTGTGGAAGACCTGGACGCGAGCACGTTGTATCCCGAACAGATGCAATGGATGAAACACCACGCCGGAATGGTTGAAAACTTCGACGAGAGTGCGGCGGCGCGCTTGTTCACGATGCGCGTCTATTTTTATAATCCACTTGCAGGTAATGGCTGACCGGTTCTGGCGCATCTCATTAAAGTTGTCGATCCTGGGCGGGTTCATTGCCCTGGGTTATTATTTCTATTGGTGGTATGCCTTCGGTGGTCTCCATTCAATCTGGTATGTGCTCCTGCTCCTGGCGGCTGCCTTGTACTCGGCAGTGCAGCTGGTCTCATCCTGGATCCTCTATTGGGTTGCGCGCCAGCCAACCTCCCCGCCACCCGCGGATGACCTGCTCAGCATCGACGTGTTCATCAGCACCTATCATGAACCCGTCGAGATGGTACAGAGGACTCTTCAGGCAGCTTGTGCGCTGCGCATGGAACACCGCACCTGGCTCCTTGACGACGGCGCAGACCCGGCGCTGATTGCAATCGCCGAAAGCTGCGGAGCAGGCTACTTAACTCGTTCCGACAGTACCGATGCCAAAGCCGGCAACCTCAATACAGCCTTAAGCCGGACGAGCGGGGACATCATCGCCATTTTCGATGTGGATCACGTTCCCTGCACGGAATTTTTGGAGCAGACGATCGGTTATTTCAGCGATCCGCAGGTGGGGTTCGTCCAGGTCATGCTGACTTTCTCCAACATCGGCGACACCTGGGTGGCGCGCGCGGCTGCAGATACCAGCCTGGACTATTACAACCCGACTTCCCTGGGCGCCAGCGAGGTTGGCGGGACCACTCTTATGGGAAGCAACGCCCTCATCCGCCGGAAAGCGCTCGAGTCGATCGGCGGCTACAAACCCGGACTGGCTGAAGACCTGGCGACTTCACTGGCGCTCCACGCTGACGGCTGGCAGTCAGAATACGTCGCCGAGCCGCTAGCGCCGGGCCTTGCTCCGCCAGACCTGGCAGCCTGGTTCACCCAGCAGCTGAAATGGTCCAGAGGGGTGTTCGAGCTTTTACTCACTGTCTATCCGCGAGTGTTTTCCCGCCTGACCTGGGGACAGCGGTTATCTTATGCCGTCCGGATGACAAAATACTGGATCGGCCCGGCAGTTGCCTTCCACCTGTTTGCCACGATTGCAATCCTCATCTTCGCAGATTTCGAAACGCGGGCCAGGTTCCACGCATACCTGTACCATCTCATGCCCCTGGTCGTTTTCGACGTCATCATCCGCCACCTTGCCCTGCGCTTGTACAGCCACGAAGAAATGCCGAAGAATTCATTGATCCGGGCGGTTACCCTGGTGTATGCTACCTGGCCGATTTATCTCGTCGCATGGATTATGGCAGTCTTGCGCCTGCCGTTGGGCTTCAGGTCAACGCCCAAGAGCGTATCCGGAAACCTGAACCCGCTCTGGCTGGTCCCCCAAATACTGGCGATCGGATTGCTCGCTGCGGGTATTGCTTATACGGTGCTTTACATCGGGCATCCCGTATCGATTTTGCTGCTGCTCGCCCTGGTCCAGGGGTTCCTACAGTTATTCTTATTGGCAAAGTGGCTGCAGCTTGAGATCAAGATCCGTAAAAAGGTGCCAGCCTATCCGCCCCAAGGCGAAACCAGCCACCCATTATGAAACACCTGATCCTGTGCAGGGAATATCCGCCGGCTCCCGGAGGAGGTATTGGGGCATATGTCTGGCATATCTCCCGCTTGCTGGCTGAGAGTGGTGAGAGCGTGCACGTCATTGCCCAGGCCTGGGAGGGAGCCCAGGGTCCGCTCGAAGAGCATTTAGCGGGCAGGCTGGTCATCCACCGGCTGGCGCTTGAAGATTGGAAGGCCATCTTCCGTCCGAAGCTGCATCCTTCCTTGCGCGGCACTGCAGGTGCTGCCCTATTCAAGACGGGCTTTTACCCGCAGGCTTTCGCCTGGCTGGCATCCGATCTGGCAGAGAGGTTGATCGAGCAGGAAGGCATCGACCTGGTCGAAGCTCAGGAGTACGAAGCGCCGCTTTACTACCTGCTGCTCCGCCGTGCATTAGGCCTGGGTCCGCGGCGCCAACCGCCGTGTGTGGTCCACCTCCACTCGCCTACCGAGCTTATTGCCCGCTATAACGAGTGGCCTGCTGATTCTGTCTGGGTGCAGACCGCTAAAGAGCTGGAAGATTTCTGCATCACTGCAGCCGATGCTCTGCTCTGCCCGAGCCATGCTTTAGCCAGGCATGCGGAGACTCAATTTGGACTGCCGGATGGGTCGGTTCAGGTGATCCCCTTGCCATTAGGCGATTCTGTATATATACAGCGGGCACCTGAGGTTTGGGGGAGCGGAGTTATCAGTTACGTGGGACGCCTCGAGCTGCGCAAGGGGGTTGTAGAGTGGCTGCGCGCGGCCTGTGCAGTTGCCCGTGAGTACCCGCGAGTCAGGTTCGAATTTGTCGGCGCAAATATTCTCGGCAAGAACCGGGTGAGCAGCGCGCTGGTCTTGCACGAGCTGGTACCGGTCGACTTAAAAGATCGTTTTGTCTTTTGGGGCGCACAGGATCGCCCGTTCCTGCACAAGCTCCTCAGCCGGTCGCAGGTGGCTGCCGTTCCCTCACGCTGGGAGAATTTCCCGTATACCTGTATCGAGGCCATGTGCTCCGGATTGCCGGTCATTGCAACCCGCCAGGGCGGGCTGGTAGAGATGATAAAAGACGGGTGCAGCGGCTGGTTAGCGCCCACCCCCGGAGAGCAAGGACTGGCGGATGCATTGCGCGCCTCCCTGGAGGCTAAGGCCGACGTGCTCAGCGAAATGGGCCGGCGAGCGTCTGCAGACATACAGCTGTTATGCGATAATCAGACAGTTCTGGCACGCCACCTTGAGTTCCGGCGGGAAGTTGCAGGGGGTGCAGCACAGCGTTCAACCCATTTACCTCCTTCCCCCGCACTTCCTGAGCGGAGGATCCAACACGATGGAAAGAGCAGCCTTGCCATCGTGTTGAATGCGGTAGAGAATGCGCAGCACATGCGGGCATCGCTCCAGTCTATCGCAGCCCAGGCTGAAAAACCCGCCCTGATAGCGGTAGAATATGTACATGGAATGCGCCAGCGGGAGGACATCCAGGCGTTGGTTGAAGATTATCCAGAGGACTTACCTATTGTTACCCTTGAGGATATCCGCATAGCTGATCTGCCCGAGGCGGCGCTCAAAACCTGCCGCGCACAGCTCCCCGACCTGCTCGGTTTAATCTTTATCGAAGGCGGTCAGCAGCTGGCAGAGGGGGCAGTGGCAGCCTGCGGAGCTGTGTTTCGCCATGCCTCCCAGGTTGGTATGGCCGCATTCTGGGTGCAGGCATCTGCCCGGAAAGATGATATCCAGCTCACCCAGGCTCTCACTTTCCCGCCCCAGGATAATGACAGTGCAATCTATTATCCTGGCGCTTACCGGACGGAGGCATTGGAAGATTTCCTTGCCGGAGATATAGATTCGCGGCAAGCTAACCCAGACCAGGATACCACGCGTGACCTTGCCTCCAATGGGTGGCTGGCAGTTACCATCCCCCAAGTATTGGTCCTGGGACAGGCAGGAAATAAGTCCCGGCACATCCAGCCTGGGCACCGCTCCAGGAAGCTTACATGGTATGATCGCGGGGAAATGGGATTAATGTTGAGACATCCAATATTCACTTTCAGGGTTATCCTTTCAGTCTTTTTTCAAGTAGCTCGCAAGGTTTATGACCGGGGAGCTGGCTGATAAAGCCGCGCTATGTGAGGGGATAAAAAAAGGCGATGATCGATCCTCAGTATCCAGATTTTACAAATACACCGGTCTCAGACCGGCGACCGCACTTTGGGTATGCGAGTGCAGATCTCACCGCAGAGCCATGCGTAACCATTGTGACTCCGTATTACAACGGCAGCCAAATCTTCCACGAAACGGCGCAAACTGTATTTAATCAGTCGCTGCAGCAATGGGAATGGCTGATCGTTAACGACGGTTCTACGGATAACGAAGCTTTGGAAATCCTGAACCATTACCGCGGGATCGATCCGCGGGTGCGTGTAATCGATCTTCCCGAGAATAGAGGTCCCGGGGCTGCTCGCAATGCAGGATATCAAGCTGCGGCGTCGCGCTACGTCTCCATGCTCGATTGCGATGATTTACTCGAGCCTACCGCCATTGAAAAATGGTTGTGGTTCCTGGAGGCGTATCCCGAGTGCTCGTTCGTAAAAGGCTATTCGATCGGATTCGGAGCCTATAACTACCTGTGGAACGAAGGATTTCACAGCGGAAAGGAATTCTTGCACGATAACCAGGTGGATATTGCCAGCTTAATCCGCAAGGACGTCCACACCCAGGTGGGCGGATACGATGCTGTCGAACGCGATGGACTTGAGGATTGGGATTTCTGGCTGCGCTGCGCGAATGCCGGTTATTGGGGCAGCACCATTCCGGAACATCTTAACTGGTACAGGCGCAGAAAGGACCACACGGATCGCTGGCCGAATTGGGATGAGAGTGTTAAACAGGGAAGATATAGCACTTTGCTCCACTCGCGCTACCCGTCCTTATTTGAGGGTGATTTTCCCAGCATTGCCTGGCGCAGCCCACTTCCCAATGAGTGGGTAGCGGATACTTTACCGTGCGAAAATGTGCTGAGTAAAACAAAACCGCGTGTGCTGCTGATCGTACCCTGGCTGACGACCGGCGGGGCAGACAAATTCAATCTCGACCTGACAGAGCAGCTCACCCGCAGAGGCTGGGAAATAACCATTGCCGCCACGGTGGGCGGAGATAACTCCTGGCAGCCGAATTTCGGGGTATATACTCCGGACATCTTTATTCTGAACCACTTCTTGCGCCTGCCCGACTATCCCCGGTTCTTACGTTACCTGATTGGTTCCAGGCAGATAGACACCGTAATCGTTACCCACAGCGAGCTGGGATACCTGCTCTTGCCGTACCTGCGCTCTCATTTCCCCTCGGTGTCGTTCGTCGATTACACCCACATCGTGGAGGAATACTGGAAGAACGGTGGATATCCACGCATGGCGCTGGATTTTCAAGAACAGCTCGATATGAACATAGTTGCTTCTCAGCATATTAAAGATTGGATGCAGACCCATCAAGCGGACCCTCGCCAGATCGAAGTTTGTTATATTAACGTTGATCCAGATATATGGCACCCGGATAGCTCGACCCGGGCAAGCGTGCGCGGCGAGCTGGGGATAAGCGAGGATACTCCGGTGATTCTCTTTGCCGGACGGATCTTGGCTCAGAAACAACCCCCAGTTCTGGCTAAGACCCTGTTAAATCTCCAGCAAAGGGGGTTGAAATTTGTCGCCCTTGTAGCAGGAAACGGACCCCAATTCGAATGGCTCAATTCGTATGTACAGAAGCATCAGCTGGGCGCTAACGTCCACTTGCTGGGCGAAGTCCCCAACCAGCGTGTCAGAGAGCTGATGACCGCAGCCGATATATTTTTCTTACCTTCACGCTGGGAGGGGATTGCACTGGTCCTCTACGAAGCCATGGCAAGCGGGTTGCCCGTCGTCGGTGCGGATGTCGGCGGACAACGCGAGCTGGTAACCCCAGAATGTGGATTTTTGATTGAGCTGGCAGACGAAGACATTCAAGTGCAGCGCTATAGCGACGTGTTAGCTGATCTGATGGCAAAGCCTGAAACGCGGCAGGCTTTTGGTCAGGCAGGTCGCGAGAGGGTGAGTTCTCTATTTCCGTTGGACCAGATGGGTGAGCGGATGGTCAGATTGTTGACCGAAGCAAGTGATTGCCATGCAGCCAACCCGCGCCCTGTGCCCAGCCAGAGCCTGGGTCACACCATCGCCTCACAAGCGGTGGAATACATCCGCCTGTCCCAGGTGGCGGACGCGCTTTGGGAAGAACGGATGAATCCTCCTCAATTGTTGCATGAGCGTACTCCGGTAGGCTGGCGTGGTCGGACCTACGCTAAACTCTACCGCTGGCACGAACCAATCTACCACTGGTATACCCGTCGCGGTCTGGACTGGTTCTCCCCCATCCGGGATAAAATTAAACAGTGGTTCTTGAAATAACAGCCCCAACATGATCAAGCGAATATCTCCGTTTAAACCGACTGAAGTCACGCGCCCTGTAAAACGCTACGCTGGCGCAATCCAGACTATCCGGGTGGATATCCTGAAGCCAATCCCTGACCTGCTTCCGTCGTCACCGGTCGAGCGCATCAGCTGCAATGTTGTGGCAGGCAATCTCCAGCTGGGTGAGCTGGTAATGCCCGTCTTTGATGGTCTGCTGCCCCAGTATGTCCTGGCAGACGCAATCTCGGCGGAATTTGGCTGGATGATCCTGGATCAATTTTTTCAAAAAACGTTATACCCCCGTTTGAAGGTCAAGAAAAAAGCAGGGAAGCTATCTGTGTGGCGAGAGGAGACCCTTATCACCGATGGGTTGCCCGTAAATGGTGGGCGACCTATTCAGTATCTTCACGAGCATATAGGCTGGCATATATTCTTACAAGAAGTCTGGGGGTGTCCCAACCAGCCGGAAAGCTGGTTTTACGATCCGGATATTGTAGAAGAAACAACGGCCCGTGTCGTGGCTGAGCAGGGCTATCTGGCGGTGGATGTAAGCGATGAGCAGGCGGACGTCGAATCTCCCACGGAGATTCTGCAGGTGGCATTTTCGGTGGGCGGCGCCCTTATTGGAGCCATTGCACTACCAGCCGATGCAGGGATAGTGAGCGCCCACTCATTGCGCTCTGCCCTCATCCAACAGAGCGGCTTTGAGCTTTGCCGGGCTGCCGTTCGCGAAGGAATTTTAGGGCGCCCATTCGATGCCCCAGGTGATCTGCATGCCCGCCTGGCGGCTCGCCGGCAGGCTTCTCGCTCGATAGTCGCTGCGCAAGCCGTAAGCCTGCCACCTGGAATAGATTTTGTCGAAGGCTGGCAGGCTGTCATTGCCCGGACGCCCCTGGCAAATCGTCGGGGGATGATCATCCCGCGCTGGAAAGGCAGCGAGATCGATACCAGCGCCTCCAGACGGGTAGCTTTCCCTTCTGCAGCTTTCTCTGACCTGGCAGAGGCTGCTCAGGCTATGGGTGAAGCTGTGCTTCAGGTAGGCTCGGTCGACGACCAGCCTGCGCACGTCCTCTATGCTCCGGACATGCTCCGGCGAGGGGAAGAGATTGCCCTGCCCTATGACCAAGAAATGGAGCTGCCAGGACAGGAGGGCGAGCACGAGTCCGGACAATTTGACCGGCAGATGTTCGAAGATCTCTATGCGGCGCGAGTCGACCCGTGGCAATTCACCACTCCTTACGAGCAGATCAAATACCAACAATCCCTGGACCTCCTTCCCCACACCCACTTCCGCCACGCCCTGGAGATAGGCTGCGCCGAGGGTCACTTTACAGTCCAGCTTGCACCCCGTGTAGAACACCTGGTCGCTGCGGATATTTCGCGTGTGGCGTTAGAGCGGACTGCGCAGCGCTGCGGACACTATACCCACATTCAATATTTACCCCTGGATATCGTCAAGGATCCGCTAATTACGCGATTCAACCTGATTGTGTGCAGCGAGATACTTTATTTTATCGGAGACCGGGATGCGTTGAAGTCAGTGGCGCAAAAACTGCGCGATGCCCTTGAGCCGGGCGGCTACCTGCTGATGGCGCATGCGAACCTGGTCGTCGATGAGCCTGACCGGCCCGGTTACAATTGGGACCACGCCTTTGGCGCCAAGACGATTGGCGAAACATTCATGCAGAGCAGTGAGCTGAGACTGGTCAAGGAATTACGTACCCCGCTCTATCGCATCCATCTCTTTCAGCGCAAGCCAAGGTATTCACTCGCAATCGGTCGCCAGCAGCCTGAGATTATCGAGATAGCCGAGCAGCCTGCCTTGCCGCCGCCCCCCGCTAATGCCGATATTCTCTGGGGTGGAGGCCAACCCATAAAAGACCTGTCAGAATCCGCTGTGGTGACTGACCGACTGCCGGTCTTGATGTATCACCGGGTAGCGCCCACTGGCGCAGACGCGCTGGCTCAATATAGGGTTACACCCGACCAATTCGCCGAACAGCTTGCCTATTTGCGCGATGCAGGTTATTACAGTATAACCATCGAGGAATGGCATGCGGCGATGAGAGAGCACCAACCACTGCCTGGGCGGGCTGTCATGCTCACATTCGACGATGGCTACCTGGATTTTAAGACATATGCCTGGCCCTTCTTGAAAAAGTTTGCCTACTCGGCAACAGTTTTCCTGGTTGCCGGCGAGGTGGGAGGGATCAACCGTTGGGACCTGAGCTTCGGCGAGGAGGTCCCTCTCATGGGTTGGGACGAAATACGGGATTTAGCAGCCCAGGGGATTAAATTTGGCTCGCACACGGTCAGCCATCCAAATCTGGCAAAGATCTCACCCACTGAGGTGGTGCGCGAAGCCATCCGGGCGCGGATGATCCTCGAGCGCGAGCTGGGAAGGCCTGTTCATTCGATTGCCTACCCCCATGGAGGCGAGGATCAGGTCGTCCGGCATCTCATCGGAGGCTGCGGCTATCGCTATGGGTTCACTACCGCACCGGGAAGGGTCGGGATGTGGGATCCGCTGCTGGCGCTGCCGCGCGTCGAGGTCAGCGGTGCATTCGACCTGGAGGATTTCATCCTCAATCTGACCATGCCGGAGTAGGTGTGCAGGTAGCCATGCGGCTTCGCCTTTGCAGTTTCGAGGACGTATAACAGGGATGTCTCGCTTACAAGCCCGTTTTGAAAACCGCTTTTATTATCTGCGCGACTTAATATCGGTATTGGTCGCCCGAGATATGAAGCTGCGCTACAAGCGATCCGTGCTCGGCTTTGCCTGGTCGCTGCTTTATCCATTAGCCCAAATGCTTGTGCTCGGCTTCATCTTCGGCACTGTGCTGCCGTTAAATATCCCGAACTATCCATCCTTTTTAATTTGTGGCTTGCTGGCGTGGAACTGGTTCAGTACTTCACTGTACCAGTCTGCGGAGGCGATTGTTGGCAACCGTGACCTGATCCGCCGCCCCGGGTTCCCTCCGATTGTATTGCCGGTAGTAACTGTGACGAGCAACCTGCTGCATTTTCTTCTGGCTTTGCCAATGCTGGCGTTATTCCTTTTCCTCAATGATATTCACCTGACGCCAGCCGTGCTGGTGCTGCCGCTGGTCATCGCCGTACAATTTATCTTCACCTTAAGCCTGGCGTACCTGATAGCTACCTTCAATGTGACTTTTCGAGATACGCAGTATCTGTTGGGGATTTTTCTTACGCTTGGCTTCTATTTAACGCCAGTCTTTTACTCTGCAGCCGCAATCCCAGTCAAATATCAGGCGATATATCAGCTTAACCCGATGGTCGATTTAATCGAAGCCTACCGGATCATCCTGCTGGCAGGTCAGGTTCCCCCGGCTGCTTCCTTGTTATGGCCTACACTGGTCTCTTTCGTCCTGTTATTCTTTGGCTACCGCTATTTTAGCGGGGCGAGTGACCGGTTTGTCGAGGAGCTCTAGGTGGGCGGGACTGTCCGGGTTTCGAAGTTAGGAAAGCAGTACCGCCGCTACCAGGCTAACCGCCCTTTTACGCTGCAGGAAGCGGTGGTGCGGGGACTGCGCGGCTTGAAGCCGGTCGAACGCTTTTGGGCTCTGCGTGAGATCAGCTTCGAAGTCGCCCCGGGGAAAATGGTCGGACTGATCGGGCCGAACGGCGCCGGGAAATCGACCTTGCTGCGCCTGATCGGGGGCGTCGGAAGACCGGATGAAGGCATCCTGGAGGTCAGCGGGAAGATCGGAGCCTTGCTGGATCTGGGCGCCGGTTTTCATCCGGACCTGACAGGGCGCGAAAATGTGGCGATCAACGGAGTAATCTCCGGGTTAACCCGCCAGGAAGTAGCGCAGCGCTTCGATGCAATCGTCGATTTTGCCGAACTGGAGCAGTTCATCGATAGCCCATTGCGCACTTACAGCACCGGCATGCAAATGCGCCTGGCATTTTCCATCGCTGTAAACGTCGAGCCAGAAGTTTTGCTAATCGATGAAGCCCTGTCTGTCGGCGATCTCGCCTTCCAGGAAAAGTGTATCGAGCGCATCGCCGAATTCAAAGCGAACGGCTGCACAATCTTGCTGGTCTCCCACGATGTAGATTTGATCGGGCGCGAATGCGATGAAGCGTTATGGCTGCGCGGCGGCAAGCTGGTCTCGCAGGGTCCGGCTGGTATCGTTGCTGATCAATATCTGGGTGAGCGCAAGAACGAGACTGAACGCCGCACCCCGCGCGAATGGCCCGTAATGAAGACGCTGCAAGGCACAGAGCTGCGCATCAACGAGAACCGGATTGGCTCCATGGAAATGGAAATCGCTTACCTGCGCCTGGCAGACCGGGATCGGAATTTACTGACCGAAGTGAACAGCGGCGACCCGCTGCGCATCGAGATCGGCTTCGATAGTCCCCAGCCAATTACCGAGCCGGTCTTCGGTCTGGTAATTTCTCGCGAAGATAACCTGAACCTTTTTGAGGCGAACACGTTCGGTCTTTATCCGCAGGTCATGCAGGGTCGCGGAGAAGTCGTTCTTGAGTTCGACCGGTTAGACCTGGCAGCCGGGCTCTACTTCATCGATATTGGCGCCTATAAACAGGATTGGTCGTACGCTTACGATTACCATTGGCACGCGTATTCAATCACCGTACGCTCAGATAGCGAGACGAATGGCATGCTGCTGCCGCCATACCGTTGGACACTGACCGCGACTCCTTTAGCACAGGCTGGTAAAGCAAAAAAATCCTGACAGCCTGGCAATCAAAGCGCCAGCCAGGCGCCTATGCCTCGCTCGATTGCCCGCTGGTAGATCTGCGGTGCTACAGCCATGTCGTCCAGCGCCAGGCCCAGGTTGATAGCCATGGTGCGCTCCGCCGGGGACCTGCGCCCAGGCTTTATCCCGGCGACGATCTCGCCCAGGTCGGCATCCGGGTCGGGGGTTCCCTGGAAATATCCGGCTGCGCGGTAATACTGAAACTGGGAATGGTCGTCGGTGGTGACCCGGTCCATTTGCGCCATGGCGGCTGGGGTCCAATAGCTGTCGAAATCGACGGCGCTGGCAAACGCCCCCGGTTGCAGCCAATCCTTAGCAATAGCCGGGGAAGGATGCTTGAGGATCGGTCCTGAAGTGACTACCAGGTCACTGGGTTGTACGGCATCCTGCGGGCTGGCAACTCCGACCACTTCTATGCCCAGCATCTGGGACATTTCGGCTGCGAATCGTCGCTGCACGTCCGGCACAATATCATAGGCATATACCCGGCGCAGGGGGAAGAGCGCCGCCAGCGCTTCCAGGTTGGTGCGACCTTGCACGCCGCAGGCCAGGATCCCGGCTACAGAGCTTTCCGGGCGAGCCAGGTATTTAGCAGACAGACCGGTAGCGGCTCCGGTGCGATAAGCGGTGATCCAGGTGCAGTCCATAACCGCATAGGGAATACCCGTCTCCACATCATTGAGCACGAGCAGTCCGCTGATATAGGGCAAGTTGCGCTCCTGGTTGGCAGGGTAGCCGCTCACCCACTTTATGCCGGCGGAGCGGAAGGCGGGGATATAAGCAGGCATGGCATGGATGAAGGAATCCGGCTGGGTGTGGATGCCCGGTTTGGGCGGCATCTCTACTCGTCCCTCGCCTTTCTCTTTGAATGCACCCTCCAAGAGCTGGATGATGGACGGCATATCCAGGGAAACCTGCTCGACATCTGCGCGGGAAAGATAGAGCATCTGGTCTTTTGGCATCAATATTTCTCCTGTGAACTGCGTGATTGGCCGAAAGTAATTTTACAAAAATTTATTCCCTGACGGCCAATCACTGGGGCAAACCGCCATTTCATGGTCCTGTTTATTCAAAATACTTGTGGCGGTTTGCTTGTTTTGCGTCTGCCTGAAAATTTTACTCTACTCCAGGAGCGAATCGCGTTCCAGCAGCTCCGCCTCAGTCTGCCGCCGCTGCACCTGCCTGGCCTTGCCCTCTGCCAGCCAGAGCACGGCTGGGCGCAGGGCGCCGTTGTAGTTGCTGGACATGCTGAGCTGGTAAGCGCCGCTCATCGGGACAGCGACCAGCTCCCCGGTTTCCACCTCCGGGAAAGGTAGGTCTTCGATCAGTACGTCGCCGCTCTCGCAGTATGGACCGCCGAACCAGGATCGGATCGTGAACGGCCGGGATGGCTCTGAGACAGGCAGGGCTGAATAACGAGCTCCGTAAAGCGCCGGGCGGGGATTATCGGCCAGCCCGCCATCCAGAAGCAGCCAGGTTCGCGTCTCGCTGTGCTTGACAGCTCCGATCCGGTAGAGAGCGACACCCGCCCGGGCTACCAGGCTGCGACCGGGTTCGAGCTGCAGGCGCGGTAAAGCCAGGAGGCGCTGGCGGCAGCCCGATTCCACCTGCTTGCAGATAAATGCGACGTATGCCTCGATTGAGGGATGGGGCAGGTCAGCCTCGTGGTAAGCCACGCCCCAGCCACCGCCGGTTGAGAGAGTCCAGTTGGGAGCGAGCAGACCGGCAGACAGCAGCTCCGCAGCCAGGTCAAGCGCCTGGGCGATGGCTGTAGCCAGCGGAGCGGGGTCGCGGAGCTGCGATCCCAGGTGGAAATGCAGGCCGGCGCAGGTCAGACCCTTGTCGCGGCATAGACGGGAGGCAGCGCTCAGCTCGTCGCCTGCCATGCCGAATTTCGCCTCCGGCTGACCGGTCTGGATATGGCGGTGGGTATCCACAGCCAGACCAGGGCGCAGGCGCAGCCAAATTAGCGGGGCAGGCGAGCCGTTCCCGGCTGCAATAAGTCTCTCAACCTCAGCCAGGTGATCCACGACGATAACCGACGCCTGGGAGAAGGCTGCCTGCAAATCTGCCTGGCTTTTATTCACTCCGTGAACGATAACGGCGGAAGGAGGTAATCCGGCGGCTGCAGCCACAGCCAGCTCGCCGTGCCCGGTACAATCCAGCCACAGACCGGAACGATGCACCCATTGGGCTAAAGCCAGGCACAGGAAAGCCTTGCCGGCGTAGGTAAGACCGGAGGGGGCAGGGTAAGCCTCAAGTGCTTTTCGGTAATCAGCCAGGTTATTAGCCAGGGTGAGCTGATCGTAGAGATAAAGCGGTGTCCCATACTGCTCTGCCAGCGCCGCCAGATCGCAGCCAGCGAGCGTCAGGCGTTCGCCGTTGGGCGAGCGTTCGAGGTGGGTTGAATCCGGAAAGAGCGGGAGGCGGGCGCTGGCTTCTACCACGACTGGTCTCAATGGACCTGGGTGTAGGCCAGGTCGAGCAGCTCGAAGGGGTGGTAAACCGGCAGGGATTGACCGGCAGTCTTCAGGTGGTTGTGGATTTGTACCATGCAGCCAATATTTCCAGTGGCCACAGCCTGCGCGCCAGATTGGATGATATTGGCAACCTTCCGTTCGCCAAGCATATTCGCGATCTCCGGCTGGGCGACGTTATAGGTGCCGGCAGAGCCGCAGCAGGTATCCCCTTCGTTTATCTCCAGTACGGTCAGGTTGGGGATGCTGCGCAGCAGCTCGCGCGGGGCGGAGCGCACACCCTGGGCGTGGGCCAGGTGGCATGCGTCATGAAAGGCAACGCTCAGCGGCTCGGGCAGCGGCGGAGGCGCTAAGACCCCCAGCTCAGCCAGGAACTCGTTGACGTCCTGCACCAACCCGGCGAACTGCTCGGCGTCTGCCTGCTCGGGAAGGCCGTAGAACAGCATGCCGTATGCCTTCATCCCAGAGCCGCATCCCGCCGCGTTGGTGAGCACAGCATCTATGTTGCGCGGGAACAGCCGCAGGTTTTCCAGCGCCAAACGGCGCGCGCCATCCTGGTCGCCCATGTGCATGAGGATCGCTCCGCAGCAGCTCTGTCCCTGCGGCACGTAAACTTCAACCCCATTGCGAGCGAGGACGCGCAAGGTCGCCCAGTTCAGCTCCGGGTCGAGCACCGATTGCACGCATCCGGTCAGCAGAGCCACGCGGGCGCGCAGCTCCCCCTCGGCAGGATAAAAACCAGGCAAGGGGCGTGAGGAGGGCAGTCTGCCGGGTAACACAGACAGCATGGAACGGATTTCCTGGGGCAAAATATTTCCCAAAGGACGGCCCAGGCGTCCCAATTCCGCGGCCAGGCGGAAGCGCCCGGCATGGGGCAGGGTCTCCTGGAGCAGGCTGCGCTGCAGGCGCTCCATGCCTGAGCGCTGCAAGAAGCCCTGGGCATAGGCGCGGAAGGGTACCACCAGCTCTTCATACTCAACGCCGGAAGGGCACGCAGTAACGCATGCCAGGCAGCCCAAACAGCGGTCGATATACGGCATGGCCTCAGCTACGCTCAGCTCGGCTTCCAGGGCAGATTTCATCAGCGTGATCCGGCCGCGCGGTGAATCCATCTCCTCACCGAGCACCAGGTAGGTGGGACAAACCGCCAGGCAAAACCCGCAGTGCACGCAGGATTCGATCGCATGCACCATCCCCTCAATCTGGGGGCCGACCTGGTCGAGCAGCTCAGCGGAAGCGATGGAGTGCTGCATGGTGTTAAACCTCCGGGAAGCGGTCCTCCGGGTCGAGGGCCGCCTTTACCCGGTTCAAGAAGGCATCCCCGGTGCGCACGCCTATCCGCGCAGGTCCAGGTCCCCCAAAGAGAGCCAGACCGGAGAGGTCCATGGAGCTGAGCAGCGGCTCGAGCGACTGGGGAGGATTCGGGAACAGCCAGCCAGGCCACCTGCCCGCCGGCTGAATAGCAACGTTGGCAATCCATCCCGGCAAGGGATTGCTCGAGGGCAGAGATGCGCCGCGGGGTGAGCGGAACCTTCACCAGCGACCACTCCGGAGGCACCCAGGTGAATTCGCGCGCGGCCTCCCAGACAGCTCCTTCAGCAGCGCCAGAGAGGATCTCGCCCGCGGCAAATAACCCACGCAAGCGCTCGGTGCGCGCACCCAGGGTGCGCTCCAATCCGCCCAGGCGCACCCACAGCGAAGCAGCTGCCTCGGCTATGGTCAGGTCGATCGCGTCAATCTCCAGGGGAAGGCGCAGCAGGCGGTCGAGGGATTCCGAGGGCCACCGGTAAGGTAGGCAGGTCTATACGGAGAGTAGCGTAAGCTTCAGGGCGAGGAAATACTTTGAAAGAGAGCTCGACGATCACCCCCAGCCTGCCCAGGCTGCCGACCAGCAGCTTGGGAAAGTCGAATCCGGCGGCATTCTTGACCACCTTTCCGCCGCCGCGCAGCAGCTCACCTTTGCCGCTGATGAAGCGCACACCCAGGATAAAATCGCGCAACCCGCCGTAGTGATAGCGCCCGGGTCCGCTCAAGCCTGCCGCGACGGTGCCTCCCAGGGTTGCTCCGCGCCCTGCCAGGGGTGGATCGCATGGCAGGTACTGTCCGTGCTCTGCGAGCAGCCGGTTTACCTCTGCCAGGGGGGTGCCCGCCAGGGCAGTAAATGTGAACTCCTGTGGCTGGTATTCGACCATACCGCGCAGGTTGGAGACATCCAGAATCCCAGCTCCCCCAAAGGCGGTCGAGAGCGCCGGTTTGCTGCCCCCGCCCCTGGGCACCAGGCAGGGCAGAGCGCGGACTTGCTCGCATATGGCGTCGATCGTATCGGGTGCAGCGATCATTGGAACACCTTGCCCCGGTTGGAAATCTGCTGCGGATCGACCTGCTTCCATAAATCACGCATGGCAGCCATATCGGCTGGCGTAAACATCTGCGGCAGGTAAGCCTTCTTTTCCACGCCGACCCCGTGCTCACCGGTGATCGACCCCCCGAAGGCAATGCACATCTGCAGGATCTCGCCAGCCAGACTCTCGGCGCGCTGCAAGGCGCCTTCCTCCTGCCCGTTGTAGAGGATCAGCGGGTGCAGGTTGCCGTCGCCAGCGTGGAAAACATTGGCCACCCGCAGGTTGTAAGCGGCGCTCTTCCTCTCGATCTCGGCCAGCGCCTCTCCTAAACGGGTGCGAGGCACGACGCCGTCCTGGACGACGTAATCGGGGCTGAGCCGCCCGACGGCTGAAAAGGCGCTCTTGCGTCCTTTCCATATGCGCAGGCGGTCGTTCTCATCCCTGGCGATGCGCACTTCAGTCGCCCCCGAATCGTGGATGACTTCCATGAGCGCGGCGAACTGCTCTTCGACTTCCAGGCGATCGCCTTCCAGCTCAACGATCAGGATCGCGCTGGCTCCGGCTGGGTATTCCGGATGGACGGCGGCTTCGGCGGCCTGAATAGCCAGGCTGTCCATCATCTCGACCGCTCCAGGCAGCAGCCCCGACGCGACCACCCGGGCCACGGCTTTACCGGCTGCTTCCAGGCTGGAGTAAGCAGCCATCAGCGTACGGTAAAGCTCAGGGCGGGGCACCAGGCGCAGGGTGATCTCCAGAGCGATCCCGAACAATCCTTCTGAGCCGACGTACAAACCGGCGAGGTCGGGACCGACCCCTTCCAGGCTTTCACCACCGAGCTGCACTACCTCTCCATCGGGTAGCACAGCTTTGATCGCCAGGACGTGGTTGCTGGTCATCCCGTATTTCAAGCAATGCGCCCCGCCGGAGTTGTAGGCGATGTTCCCTCCAATGGTGCATATGGGCTGGCTGGAAGGATCGGGAGCGTAATACAGGCCGTAAGGCGCGGCGGCTTTGCTCACATCCAGGTTGATCACACCCGGCTCAACCACAGCCAGGCGTTCCCCCGGGTCAAGCCGCAGGATGCGGTTCAGGCGGTTAAGGGCAATGACGATGCCGTCTTCCAGGGGCAGCGAGCCGCCAGACAGGCTGGTGCCGCTGCCGCGGGGCACGAAGGGCAGCCGGTGCTGGTTGCAGCAGCGAACTATCTCGATTACCTCTTCCTGGGTCTCAGGGATCACGACTGCCAGGGGCCGGCTGCGGTAGGCGGTCAGCGCGTCGGATTCGTAGGGTATCAGCTGAGCGGGTTGGGTCAGCAGTCGAGCGCCAGGGATTATCTCGGACAGGTCAGCCAGCCATTCAGGTGAAGACATGGAGGAAACTGCTCCTCGAAAACGAAGGTTAAACCAGGTACCGTCCTGAACCTATCTTACATCCGGATGGATGGCGGCGCAAGAGGTCCGGGAAAAGTGCAAAAAATAATAAAGGCAGATCCTACCCTAATCAGCCTGCAGGCGCTGCAGGGAAGCGTCATCCAAAGGATGGCTGCCGTGCCCCGGGTAAACGAGCTCTGGGTGCAAAGCCTGCAAGCGGGCCAGGCTGCCAGGGAGCTGGTTCCAATCGCTGGCATAGTAGCGTTGCAGGTGCGGGCGCCTGCTGGTGGAAAGCAAGTCGCCGGCAAATGCCAGGCGATCCATTACCAGCAGACAGGAAGAACCGGGGGTGTGGCCCGGCGTATGGATGATGGTGGCTGGGAAGCCGAGCGAGGCGAGGTCTTGCCCGCCAGCAAGGGTTAGGTCCGGAGGGGCTGGAGTCAGGCGGAGCCAGGGTGCAAAAAGGCGGGCGAAAGCCTGCACCGGACGCCCTCGGCCGCGGGCTGAGCCGAGAGGCGAGAGACCCGCAGCCATTGCAGCCGCATCACCGGGATGGACTGCCAGGGAGGCGCCTGTCAGCCGGCGGAGCTCGGCAGCGCTGCCGTAGTGGTCATAATGAGCGTGGGTAATATAGATGAGGCGCAGGTCATTCCGCTCGATTTCCTGCATGCTCCGCAAGACAATCCTCGCAGAGCCGGGTGCGCCGGTATCGACCAGGAGCAGCCCGGAGGGGAACTCCAACAGGTAAGCGTTTGCCATGCGCAGGGCGAGCGTGTGGACGTGCAGACTGCTGTCCATAGCAGAAGAGTACCACAAATCCATCCTGTCCGCTTCTGCGTACAGATATATTATATTTATTAACCGCTAACGGCTGTCCACTTCCCAGCAACCTCGGATAGTTTCTTCGGGTCAGCGATATAGTTTTCAAAATAGCCGCAGGCAGTGCAGATATAAGCCACGGTTGCAGTGGGCGAGGTCATGAATGAAGTGAAGACCATTACCCCCTTCTGATTTTCACCGAGCTGCAGGCCGTTCTGTTTGGTGAACACGCTATGGGAGCCGCACTTCGGGCATTTTCCGTCTTTCATTCTGATTTGTCTCCATTCTGTTTCGATATTGCCCGGATAATAACATCCCGATTACAACAGCACAATGACTGTGAAGCTGTTCTTACAAAAGAGAAGGGAGCAAAACATCATCGCCGTCGAGCCGTTCTGCCCTATACAAAGTTACCCATGCGGATTATAAATGGCGGCAATATCGTCTGATATCTTCCCGGCAGGAGGTTAGTGCATGAAATATCGTCGATTCGGCAGGAGCAATTGGATGGTGAGTGAGATTGGGTACGGCATGTGGCAGGTGGGCGGTGGTTGGGGCAGACCGGATGACGCCAGCGCTTTACAGGCGCTGCAGCGCGCGGTCGACCTGGGATGCAACTTCTACGACACTGCCTGGGCTTACGGTGGGGGTCACAGCGAGTCCGTGCTCGGTCAGCTGGTGCGCGCCAACCCTGGACGCAGACTGTATACTGCGACCAAGATCCCACCGAAAAACCTCAAATGGCCCAGCCGGCGCGAGTTTACTCTCGACGATTGCTTCCCACCCGAGCATATCAAGAAATATGTGTATAAGAGCCTGGAGAGCTCAAAGCTGGATTCCTTCGACCTGATCCAATTCCACACCTGGGAGGATAGCTGGGCAGCCGACGAGCGCTGGGCAAAAGCCATGGATGAGCTAAAGAGCGAGGGCGTGCTGCATGCCGTCGGCATCAGCATGAACCGTTGGGAGCCGTGGAACGGCGTGCAAACCGTGCGCAGCGGTCTCGTAGATGCAATACAGGTGATCTACAATATCTTCGACCAGAACCCTGAGGACGAGCTTTTCCCGGCCTGCGCCGACATGGATGTAGCCGTGATCGCGCGTGTCCCATTTGACGAAGGCAGCCTGACGGGCACCTTGACCATGGAGAGCAAGTGGCCCGCAGACGATTGGCGCAGCTCTTATTTTGTTCCCGAGAATTTAAAGTCCAGCATCGATCACGCCGAAGCGCTCAGGCCGCTGCTGCCGCCCGGCTCGAGCATGGCGGAGCTTGCCTTACGTTTTATTCTGAACAATCCGCTGGTGAGCACAATCATCCCGGGCATGCGTAAAGTAAAGCATGTCGAGAGCAACCTGGCGTGCAGCGATGCCGGCCCTCTCCCGGAGGAGCTGCACAGCGAGCTGCGCAAGCACCGCTGGGATCGCACGCCAGTGTACTGGTCGCAGTAGGGGGGATGTATGAGCACAGCATTGCGGGAATTCCTGGATTTTGCCACCGAGACCGCCTACCTTGCCGGCAGGCTGACCCTGGGGTACTTCCAGAGCGAGATACAGCCTGAAATTAAAAGCGATGGCTCACCGGTGACCATCGCCGATCGCAAATCAGAGGAGCTGATCCGGGAGCGGATTGGGCGCTGCTATCCCCAGCACGCCATACTCGGGGAGGAATACGGCAGCCAGGGCAGCTCCAACGCCAGTCATCGCTGGCTGATCGACCCAATTGACGGGACAAAATCGTTCGTCCACGGCGTGCCGCTTTATGCAGTCTTGCTTGGGCTGGAGATCGCAGGACAGGTGCAGGTTGGCGCGGTATATTTCCCGGCGTTGGACGAGATGATCTCAGCAGCAGACGGAGAGGGCTGTTGGTGGAACAACCGCCGCGCCCAGGTCTCTCCGGTGAGCGAGCTGCACAAGGCGGTGGTGACGCACACCGACCTGGGGTCCTTCTGGAAAAATAACCGCCGGCAGGTCTGGGAGCGGCTGGTGCAGACTGCATATTACCGGGCGGGCTGGAGCGACGCCTATGGATATGCCCTGGTGGCTACCGGACGGGCGGAAGTGGCGCTCGACCCGATTATGAGCGTCTGGGACTGCGGTCCCTTTCCGCCCATCTTTAGAGAGGCCGGCGGCTACTTCGGGGACTGGCAAGGCCGCGAGACGATCTACGCCGGGGAAGCCATGGCAACCAGCCAGGTTTTACTCCCGCAGGTATTGAAGCTGCTTGGAGAGGCAGATACAGGTGCCCAAGCTCGATGATCTGATTAATGCTCGCTACCGGCTGGATGCCGAATTGGGCATGGGTGGCATGGGGACGGTATATCGCGCCTACGACACCCTGCTCCACCGGGAGGTAGCGCTCAAAATCCTGCACGGCTCGGCGCTCAACCCGGACGGTCATGCCCGTCTGATCAATGAGGCACAGGCTGTTGCCCGGCTCAATCACCCCAATATTGTCACGGTACACGATGCGGGTGAGACAGACGGTGAGCCATTTTTCGTTATGGAGCTGTTACACGGGGAAACGCTGCGGGAACAGCCTGCGCAAGGCGAAACAGAAATCATTGCCATCGCCAGCCAGGTCTGTGCGGCCTTGCAGCACGCCCATCAGCATGGCATCATTCACCGCGACCTCAAGCCCGAGAATATATTCCGGATGGCACAGGCTGCTTCTCAGGGTGCGGAGGAGAATCTTCCGGGAGGCTGGGTGAAGCTGGTGGACTTTGGGATCGCACACTCGGTCACCTCGCGTCTCACCGCCGAAGGCACCCTGGTTGGCACAGTATTTTACCTGGCGCCAGAACAGGCCCTGGGTCAGGCCATCGACGGGCGCTCCGACCTGTATTCCCTGGGAGTCATCCTGTACGAGCAAGCAGCCGGGCGGCTCCCGTTTTCCGCAGATGATCCCCTGAAGGTCATCTCCCAACATTTGTATGCGCCTGTCGTCCCCCCGCGTGCCTACAACCTGAAAATCTCCCCCGAGCTCGATGCGCTGATCATGCAGCTGCTGAGCAAGCTTCCCGAAGATCGCCCAACCTCGGCAGAGGCAGTTGCGCTGCAGCTGGCGCGCATCCAAGAGAGCAGCGGCATTGTATTGGATGTGCAGCCCGGGGTGGAAGCGCCTGTCCTGTTCCAGGAGTCTCCTTTGCTGGAAATGATCGCCCGCGGCAGGCTGGTGGGGCGGGGCAATGAGGTGGAGCAGCTGCGCGCTCACTGGCAGCGTGCCCGCCAGAACCACGGTCACCTGGTAGTTCTATCCGGTGAGCCCGGGGTGGGGAAAACCCGCCTTTCCGAAGAGCTGGTGGCTTATGCCAGGCTCCAGGGAGCTATCGTGCTGCAAGGCGGCTGCTACGAATATGAAGCCACCACTCCTTACCTGCCCCTCGCGGAGGGATTGCGAGAGTGGGTCCATATTCAGAGCGATCAGACCTTACGCGAGCATCCTACGGCTACCTTGGTGGAGCTCTCCCGACTGGCGCCCGAAATTGAGGCCAGGCTGGTTACCCTGGCGCCCAATCCTGAACTACCGCCTGACCAGGAGCGCTTGCGCTTCTTCGATCACTTCGCCCGTTTCATTGAGAATCTGGCTGAACAAAAAGGTCTCCTGCTATTCATCGACGACCTGCACTGGGCTGACCGGGGGACGCTGGCGCTGCTGCACTACCTGTTGCGCCGCTTACGGAACGAGCCCATCCTGGTATTGGGAGCATACCGCGAGGTTGAGCTCGACCGCGCCCACCCATTGTCTGCCTCCCTGGTGGACTGGCAGCGAGAACACCTGGTCACCCGGATCAAGCTCGATCGCCTGGCACTGGAAGAATGCGGTACATTGCTGGCATTACTGTTTGCCCAGGATAAGGTTTCGCAGGAATTTACAGAGGCCATCTACCGGGAAACGGAAGGGAACCCATTTTTTATCGAAGAAGTAGTCAAGGCGCTGGTGGAAGCGGGCCAGATCTACCGGGAGGACGGCAACTGGCAGCGCCAGGAGGTCTCTGATCTGATCATACCCCAAAGCATTAAAGAAGCCATTGGGCGCCGCCTCGACCGGCTGGACGCCGAGCATATCGAAGTGCTGCAGTATGCTGCCGGCTTGGGGAAAACTTTCCGTTTCAGCGAGCTTTCGGCAGCGCTTGCGCCTGCCAGCGAGGAGGCACTGCTGGATGCCATAGATGCTGCTCTTGGTGCGCAGCTCATCCAGACTTCTCCCGGAGATTCTTTCACCTTTACTCATGACAAAATTCGCGAAGTTCTCTACGAGGAGCAGAATCCAATCCGCAGGCGGCGGATGCACCAGCGCATTGGGGAAGGGCTTGAGGTGCATTACCAGGGAAGCGAAATCGAAGAGCACATCCAGGACCTGGCTTACCACTTCCTGCAGAGCGGCGATCTGACTCGCGGCCTGGAGTATTCGCTCAGAGCTGCTCGCAGGGCAAAAAGCCTGTATGCGCTGGACGACGCCCTGGGATATTATCAGAGCGCCCTGGCTTGCGCTGAAGGTCTCAACGTGCACGATCAAATCATTGATATCTCATGAAGCCATCGGCCACGTCCACACTCTGCGCGGGTTCGAATATCGAGCGATCGAAAGTTACCAGCAAGCGCTCGACCTGACCGACCAGCCCGCCCGTCAGGCGTGCCTGAAAGCCTACATTGGGATAGCCTATGGGCACGTCGGCGATAATCGCGGCCGGGAGTACCTGGAGGCCGCCTTGCAGGAGCTTGACCCAAATAGCCAGGAGGAAGAGCTGGCCAGCACCCTGGGCATGCTCGGACGCTTCTACCATTACGATGGGCAGCTATACAAGGCGATCGAATATTACAACCATGCCCGTGAGCTGGCCGAACCCGCCGATCAAGCAGAGACATTAACCAACATCTACTCCTTCCTGGCGGGTGCTTACCAGCACCTGGCGCGCTTCCCGGAGAGTATGGAATGGGCGCGCACCTGCATTGCCCTGGGTGAACGACATAATTTCCCTCAAGCTTGTGCACAAGGATACGAATTTTTAGCCGAGGATAACACCCTGATCGGTCATTGGGCGGAGGCGCAGCACTGCGCCGAGCTGGACCGCCAGATTGGCGAGCAAATTGGAGCGCAAGACCGTGTCTGCTGGTCTCAGTTCCCCCGGACCTGGTCACTGACCGGGTTGGGCGACCTGGTACAGGCGCGGGATTCTTGCCAGGCAGCCATCATGCTGGCAGAGCAGATCGGGGAAAACCGCCTTTTAATCTGGCTGGGCGCCTGGTTCGGAAAAATACTGGATTATCTTGGTGAAAGGGAGGCTGCCTGGTCCAGCGCGGAGCTGGCGCTGAAACGGGCTGACGAGCTGGGCCAGGCTGCCCTGCAAAGTTTATGCCGCTCCATCGTCGGATCTATCCTGCTGCGCGAAGGCAAAGCGGAGCAGGCGCTTTCACTCTGTCTCGAAGGAGCCGAGCTCTACCGGCACACCGATTTACGCAATGCCCGACTATATTTGGAAGATACCCTGGCACTGGCTTATCTGGCGAATGGAGATGTCCAGGCAGCCGAAGAGGTAATTACCGGGCTCCTGGAGCTGTGCCGCGAAGTAGGTAGTGAATCGGTCGAGGGCATCGCCTTACGCATCCAGGGACAGATCCAGGCTGCCCAGGGTAACTGGGTAGAGGCGGAGGAGGCATTCCGCGCCGCCATTGACCGGCACAGAGGATTAGGCAGCCGGCTGGAGCTGGCGCAAGCGTACTTCCACCAGGGGAAAATGCAGAAGCTGCGTGGTCAGGTTGAAGCGGCGCAGGTCTCGCTCAAGCAGGCATTGGAGCTCTTCGAAGCCTGTCAGGCAGCCCCAGAGATAAGAGACTGCCGCGAGCAGCTCGCCTAAGCAAACTTCCTCCGATTGCATAGGGACAATCTTCGAAATGAAAACTTGAAAGGAATTCCGAAAACGAGGATCAGGTGGCGCTATAGCGCCACCTGATCCTCGTTTTCGGATATTTTCCCTGCTATCTCGAATTTCAGAACACATCAATAGGTAACGATCCGCGGCAGCGTCCCGGCTTGCTCCACCCAATCCAGCACCTGGGGCAGGGTAGGGGCCTGGTGCACTAACTTTTTCTCATCGTTGAGGACTACCATCTTCTCGTACAGGTTCTGTGGGTTGCGAGTAGCCAGCTCGACCACCGTATCGACTCCGGCTGCTTCCAGCAGGTCAGCAAATTCCGACCCTACACCCTTGATGCGATACAAATCCGTATGGTTGACCCACGTCAGGATCAACGCAGAGCTGATGCCGGTTTTATCGGCGATCTCCTGGCGACCCTTCGGGGTTGCGCCTGCCTGGAGCAGCTCTAACGGAGTTTTGATTCCGGCGTCCGCCAGCTTCTGAGCATAGACCGGGCCGATGCCTTCGACATAATCGAGCTTGTAGTTGAACTTATCCATCTCCGCAGGCAGCTTGACGTCGCCCCCGCCTCTTCCGCCATCTCCTCACCGGCGGTTACAGCGGGTACAGCCGCGGTGATTTCGCCCGTGGTCATATCCATTACTGCGTGCGCCTCTCCAACAGCTGCTACACCGGTCACCGTATCCATTACCACGCTGGTTTCATCGAGTGCGACTTTGTCGGTAGTCGCATCGGGAGTTGCGGTCATTTTTTCCACAGCCGCAAGACCAGCGACCGCATCCACCGCGAGCGAGGTTTTCTCAGCCGCAATGAGCCCGCCGGAAGCATCTTCTACAACCGTCGTGTCATCCCCGACCATCGAGCCCGTCTGTGTATCGGCGACCCCACGCGTTTCTTCAGTGGTGACTGTGCCGGACGTCATATCCGTCGTCTGGGTGACCACATCAGCAGCCACAACCCCGCTCTTAGTGTCCATCATCGATACACCCGAGATTTTTATCTCTTGCGGACCGGTCGCCTGTTGAGCCGGCTTTACCGCTGCGGCGGCAGCGCCGGCGGCAACAGCAGCCACGCCGGCAGGTGAACCCGCGGCAGAGGCAGGCTGGACATATGGCATTGCCTGGCTGGCTGCGGCTGCCACAGCGGCTTCCGCGAGCTTCTTCTCAGCGCTGCGCAAGCGGAAAGACATGATCACCACCAGCAAACCGCCAACCACCCCGACGATCCCCAGCACAAGAGGCAAGCCCAATGCCGCGGCGAAAGGGTTAAACAGCAGGAATAATCCGAACAGGATCATTACTACTCCCAGGATGCCAACTCCCCAACCCCCACCCTGGAATGCCTGCAGGAGGGCAACCACCCCCATGACTATTCCGAACAGGGCGATAACGATCACCAAAGTGGTCGGGATAAGGAACAGGCTCCACACCGGGTAAGCCAGGACCAGCAGGCCAGCGATGATGCCCACGATTCCGCTGAACAGCTTCCAGCCGGTATGGCCCCGGTTAGTAAATATGGTGACGATGCTGACGATACCGCTGATCAAAAAGTAAATGCCCAGGATCTGAACAACCACAAAGCCTGTGATCACCGGTCTGGCAAGGAACAGGAGGCCCAGCAGGATCAGGGCAATGCCTTCGATAAAGAGCGCCCACCAGGGGATGCTGGGCATTTCGGGTTGAACGGTTGCAGTTTTTGCGCTCATCATTCACTCTCCTTTGTAAATTGAGCATTACGAATTTAATTAAACTGGAACTGATCTATAGCAATTCTCCGCATGCTGTCTGGACGATTATAAAATTTCTTACGGCGAATAGGTTAATTTTACCTTAATGTTAAGACAAATTGGATTGGAAAAGAAATGGGGTAATGAGGAATAAAAGGGATGTGTTCTTCACCAGCAATTCTTGCTGAAGCAATTCTTGCTGAAGCGATTCCTGCTGAACAGCTATAAAGCTCGCTTATTAGCGATCGCTTGCTGGTAAGCCTGCAGGTACTTTTCGGCGCTGTCCGCCCAGGAAAAGTGTTGAGCCATGGCAGCCTGGCGCATTTGCTGGATGTGCGCAGGGCGATCGTAGTATGTGCTGACTGCCCAGCCGGTAGTGTAATAAACAGCTGCGGGATTGGCATCCACAAACTTAAACCCTGTGCCTGTCCCGGTTGCTTCATCATATTGCTGCACCGTATCTTGCAGACCCCCCGTGGCGCGCACGATCGGCAGGGTGCCGTATTTGAGCGAATAAATTTGGTTGAGACCGCATGGCTCATATATGGATGGCATCAGGAAGAAGTCTGCTCCCGCTTCGATCCAATGGGCGATCTCGTTATGGTAGCCAATCCACGCGCCGATCTGCCCAGGGTACCGGGCAGGCAGCGAGCCGAAGAACCATTCGGGGGCTTTATCACCCGCACCCAGGAAAACAAACTGGACTCGCATATCCGCGACAATGGTTTCAATTACCTGTGCCAGTAAATCGAGCCCTTTTTGAGGCACAAACCGGCTGATTACTCCTACCAGCGGGATAGCCGGGTTATCTTCTAATAAGAACCGGCGCTGGAGCTCGCGTTTGCAGACCGCCTTGCCGGACATATCGACTGGGGAATATCGGGAAGGGATGAGCGCATCATTGGCGGGATCCCACTCTTCGTAGTCGACACCGTTCAATATGCCGATGTAATTCCCCCCTTTATTATTCAAAAAAGGAGCCAGACCAGCCCCTCCCACGGGAGTACGGGTCTCGTTCGCGTACGTGGGGCTGACCGTGTTGACCATATCCGCATAGATGATCCCGCCTTTGAGCAGGTTGACCTGCCCATGGTCTTCGAACTTATCTGCGGTGAAGTTCCCGGGCTGCAAGCCCAGGTAATCGTATTCTGCTGCGGGATACACGCCCTGGTAAGCAATGTTGTGGATGGTGAGCAGGCTGGCAGAGCGACCCAATACAGAGTCGTTCCAGTGCCAGAGCTTCAGGTAAGCCGCGCCAAGAGCTGTCTGCCAGTCGTGCAGGTGAACGATATCGGCGGTAAAACCCATATCGTGGCAGAGCTGCAGGGCAGCCCGGGTGAAGAAGCCGAAGCGGCGGGCATTATCCAGGTAATCCTGGATTTCAGCGTCGTGGTAAATAGGGTGGCGATCGAAGTATTTGTTTGACTCGATGAAGTAATATGGGATGCCTTTATTTTCGGCGCTATAAACCGCACACCATTCTTCGGCGTTACCCATCCAAACTCCGAGGGGACTGAGGAATGGGCGCAGAGAAAATTTCTCCCGGTCAATAGAAGAATACAAAGGCAGGATGACGATCACCCGCTGTCCGGTCTGAGCCAGCTCCTTGGGCAGTGCGCCGACCACATCTGCCAGCCCGCCGCTTTTAGCGTACGGTACAGATTCGGAGGCAATCAGGGCAATGTTGAGGGGTTCGGACATAAGCGGAGTATTTCCAGCAGGTAGATATTATACATAGGAGTTTCGCAGTTAAAGGAAAAAAGTCCGGAAAATGGTGTGTGGGGCGGCAAAGCCCGCCCCACACACCATTTTCCGGAAATTCCTCTGAATTATCCCAGGGACAGACCTTTGTCGGTCAAGGTGTGACCGGCGCCCCGGAGGGGACCCAGTTGGGATTGCCCATACCTCCCAGCAGGCTGCCGGTGTGCCCGTGCCCGCTGTCATCGCTCAGACTCACCCCTCCCCCATCGCTCATCTTGTAGTACGCCCCCAATAAGCTCCAGTACGGATGGCTCGCATTCAACCCCTGGTTCATCCAGCCCAGCAACGTCGCCGGATCGACCCCCGCTCGCCAGAAGCGCACCTCGTCCACCTGCCCCTCCAGGTAAAACCCCGCTCCGCTGCGCCCTGTCCCACCCAGATATACCTTCCCGTCCGCTCCATTCGCTATGTACGTCGCCCCACTCGCCACCGTCCCCACCAGCACCCCATTCTTGTATGCGCTCAGCATTCCCCCACTGTGCACCAGCGCAAGGTGCATCCACTCCCCGGCTGTGTACGCCACCCCGATCACATCCACCGTCCCATCTGAGTTCCAGACCCAGATCCGGTCTTGCCCGCTGTAGATCGCCCGCGTGATCCCAAACAGCCGCGGATAGTCCACCCCCGCTATCAGCTCCCCGGTGGCTGGCGTGCCGCTCGAGGCCGCTCCCGTCGGGTTCACCCATACTTCCACCGTCAGGTTGTTCACCCAGTCGCTGCTACCCATCACCAAGTTCGTCCCCCCCAAACTGATGTAATCGTCTACCCCGTCTAGCTGCAAGGCCAGGTTCGCCTGGCTGGTCGCTGTTGGCGTAGCTGTAGGTGGCAAAGGAGTATCGGTCGGAACAGGCGTCGAGGTGGGCAGCTCAGGGGTGGGTGTATCCGTCGCAGGGATTGCTGTATCCGTTGGAGTAGGCGTCATGGTAGGCAAACCAGGAGTGGGTAGTGTCCGTTGCCGGGAGTGGGGTGAATGTTGGTGTTGGAGGCGCTACGGTATTGGTTGGCGTTGGCGAGGCGGGTACCGGGGAAGCGGTAGGAGTCGGCGACGGCGTGATTCCCCCGAACGCTCCCGAGGTCACCCAGGCGGGCAAGGAACCGTTGGGTGGCACGCCTTGACCCCCATCAAATAATGTGCCTGTCCAATTGAACTGGCTGTCGTCGGTCAGAGTCGCTCCGGAGCCGTCTGACATGCGATAGTAAGCTTTGAGTCCGCTTTCTGATCCGATCAGTATCTGGTTCATCAATGTGGCGATCTCTTGCGCTGAGAGCGCCCGGTTCCAGATGCTCACCTCATCGATTACTCCCTCATATGTCCAATTGCGGGAGGTGTTGTTGATCACACCGCCCAGGTGGAGCACCGGCTGGGCGCCCGTATTAGGCTGCTGGGTCGTGCCGCTGGGAATACAGCCCGCCAGAGCACCGTTCAGATAAGCGCACAGGTTGCCGCCGCTGTGGGTCATGCTAATAAAGATCCACTCGCCGGAAACATACGGAAGACCGATCGCATCCACGCCCGAGTCGAGGCTACCGTCTATGTTCCAGACCCAGATACGGTCGTAGCCATTGACTGAGCCGCGCGAGATTCCCCACCAGCGCGGGCGGTCACCTAAAATGTTATCGCACCAGGCAACCGAGTTGTTGCCACAGACTGGAGCCGAACCGGTTGGCTTAACCCACAGTGCAACTGTGTTGGTGTCCTGCCAGCCTGCCCCCATCATCTGCAAGGTGGAAGCCAGCTGGACATAGTCGTTCACACCATCGAAGCTCAGGGCGTAGCCCGCCCCACCGGTCGGGAGAGGCGTGTTCGTAGGCGGCAATGTCGGCGAGGGGCCAGCTGGCGTATTCGATGCAGTTGGCGTTAAGCTGGCATTGGTTTGCGTAGGGGTTGGCGGCAGCGGTGTGAAGGTTGCGGTCGATGGATCAGGCGTATTCGTTGGAGAAGGCTGCTGTGGCGTATACGTGGGTGTCGCCGGCGGAGGCGAGATACCAAATGCCCCGGAGGGGACCCAGTTGGGATTGCCCATACCTCCCAGCAGGCTGCCGGTGTGCCCGTGCCCGCTGTCATCGCTCAGACTCACCCCTCCCCCATCGCTCATCTTGTAGTACGCCCCCAATAAGCTCCAGTACGGATGGCTCGCATTCAAACCCTGGTTCATCCAGCCCAGCAGCGTCGCCGGATCGACCCCCGCTCGCCAGAAGCGCACCTCGTCTACCTGCCCCTCCAGGTAAAACCCCGCTCCACTGCGCCCTGTCCCACCCACATATACCTTCCCGTCCGCTCCATTCGCTATGTACGTCGCCCCACTCGCCACCGTCCCCACCAGCACCCCATTCTTGTATGCGCTCAGCATGCCCCCACTGTGCACCAGCGCAAGGTGCATCCACTCCCCGGCTGTGTACGGCACCCCGATCGCATCCACCGTCCCATCTGAGTTCCAGACCCAGATCCGGTCTTGCCCACTGTAGATCGCCCGCGTGATCCCAAACAGCCGCGGATAGTCCACCCCGGCTATCAGCTCCCCGGTGGCCGGCGTGCCGCTCGAAGCCGCTCCCGTCGGGTTCACCCATACTTCCACCGTCAGGTTGTTCACCCAGTCGCTGCCACCCATCACCAAGTTCGTCCCCCCCAAACTGATGTAATCATCTACCCCGTCTAACCCAAGGGCAAAGCCTGGGCTTTCAGCGTGAGCTGGCAGCGCAGGAAGTCCCACCAGAGCCACGATTATAGTAAAGATAAAAACTGGCAAGAGCCAGCGCAGGACTTTTCCAAACTTACTCATTACCCCTCCATGCTTCCGCAGTCAACCGATATTAGCGCGTACGTGAAGACGCAGCAGTCAACCAACCCCCCGCGGGTATGCGCCAATCTCATTTGCGCCGAGATGACTTCAGGTAGCCTTCCCTGGCAGAAAAGGTTTCTGCCGGGTTTATTATACCAAACAAGATGTTCATTATCTACAATTACCCTTTAAGATAGCCCCGAAAAGGTATCTATGAAACTCCTGCAAAATTGTTAAAGGAAACGGAATATTGTTGAGTTACAGCCCTTTTGCAACGATTACCCCATAATCAGCAGCGAAGTCCAGGCTAAGGTAAGCTGTAACCGAACGCAAAATTGTTATGAACTATTATACATACATAATCTGAATTTGCAACAAGCATTTACTATTACTTGCTCTAACGGACTTACACAGCTCTCACAATTCTTGTGCACAAGAATTGTGTAAGTCCTCTCGATGACTGAAAAACCGAGGCGCTCCGCTCAGCCGCGCTCTAATAAGGGGAGCCAGATCTTTGGCTGGATCGCAGGATTTGGAGTACGGCTGGGGGTCGCCGTCCGGGTGGGGGTCCCCGTCCGGGTTGGCGTGGAGGCAGGAACCGTCGAGGTAGGACTCTCGGTCGGCGTTGGTGTTTGCGGAGTGTCCGTGATGGTAGGCGATGGAGTCTGGGGGGTGTTCGATGCCGTCGGGGTTGCAGTCGAGCCATCGAACGCGCCCGAAGGCACCCAAAGTGCCGGCTCGCCGTCCGGCGGTACGTCGACGTCGCCATCCAATAAAACTCCATTCCAATCAAACTGGCTGTCGTCGGTCAGGTTGACGCCGGCGCCATCCGACATGCGGTAATATGCCATCAAGCCGCTTTCATCTCCAGCCAGGGCAGCATACATATTCGCGGCGATCTCCGCCGGGGACAATGCCCGGTTCCAGATGCTGACCTCGTCGATCTCTCCTTCAAAAGTAGTGTTCCGGGTAGCATCGTTGATGATGCCGCCCAGGTACAGGCCTTCAGAGCCAGTTAAGGATTGCTGGGTTGTGTCGCTATCTACACAGCCTGCCAACACGCTGTTTTTATATGCGCACAAGCTGCCATTATCATGAACCAGGGTCACGTATACCCATTCACCTGGGGTGTAAGTCAGCCCCATCCAATCCGTACTGGAAGTCTCGCTGGCATCGTAGTTCCACACCCAGATTCGGTCCAGCCCAAGAGAGACACCCCAGCGATACGTGA
>CAVPMW010000018.1:0-240510 GCA_963706515.1 uncultured Chloroflexia bacterium | reverse complement strand
TGCTACGATAAAGAGCTGTACGACCGGCTGGTGAGCGGTTCATGCCGGTCGATCTACCTGCACCTGAGGGCTGTTGCAGAACAGCAGGCTGCGGATGAATACCAGGCGCATATGCTGCGTTTCAGCGAAAATCACGACGAGCGCCGGGCGGCTCTTGCCTTCGGCAGGGAGCGGGGAAAAGCAGCCGCGGCGGTGATCTTGACTTTACCTGGCGCTAAGCTGCTCTATCACGGGCAGCTAGCCGGGCGCAAGCTCAAAACCTCGGTGTTCTTACGGCGGGCGCCTGGCGAGGAAGACGATGAGGAGCTGCACCGGTTCTATGCGCGGCTGCTCCACGCCCTGCGAGACGAGCGCCTGCTCGAAGGTGAGTGGCGCTTGTGCCCGCCTGCAGATGATGACAGCCGCACCCAGGAGGATCCTTTGCTGGCGTGGAGCTGGCAGCGGTCTGAGCGCAGGTATCTGCTGGCGATAAATTATGCCGGTACTGCTTACCAGGGTCAGATCCGGACACCCTGGATAGACCTGGCGGACCACACCTGGCAGATTCACGATTTTTTATCCGACGAGGGACTTCCAGCGCAGCGGAATAGACATGAATGGAGAGGGCATTTGGGTCGATTTACCACCGTGGGGCTGCCAGCTAATAACTATCATCCGGGATGTCGATTAAATTAATCCATTTCCTTATCCATCGTTTCTGGTACAATTAATGCAATATTAATCCTGACGACCGGTAGACAGCAAATATCCGCTGCCTGAATCCAGCCCAGCACCTTGCACAGCAGGGATAGTGTGGGAATAATATTTAATCAAAATAAAACAACGAGGGAGGCACTAAATGGACATTGGTAAATCGATTACCTATCCTTTCGAGGATAAGGAATGGGCAAAGAAGCTACTGCTGGGGGTCATCATCTCAATCGTACCAATCCTTAATTTCGCCTGGATCGGCTATATGCTGCGCATCATGCGCAATGTCTATGACGGCGCCGAAACGTTGCTGCCAGACTGGGGCGATTTTGGCGATAAGTTCGTAAAAGGTTTATTGGCATCAATCGCCAGTTTCATCTACTCTTTACCCGCCTGGATCGTCCTGATCCCTGCGGGCCTTTTATGGATCATCCCTGCCCTCTCGCAAGACCAGAGCACAGCCCAAACCATGGCAGGGCTGGTAACCGCCGCAACCCTGGCAGGCGGCTGCTGTGTGACCTTCTACGTGCTCCTGCTGACCTTTTTCTTGCCGGCAATGTACGCCCATTATTCCCGTTTGGAAAGATTTGGCGCTTGCTTCCAGATCCGGGAAATCTTCCAGCTGATCACGCATAACTTAGGCAATTATTTTCTCGCCTGGCTGGTGGCAGTGGTGTTCGGTTTTGTCGTCGGACTGGTATTCGGGTTCATCAGCGGGTTGGTCGGTTGGATCCCGTGCATCGGCTGGATCATTGCCTGGTTGATCGGCGGGTTCGCCACGGTGTGGATTTCGATCGTGGTAGCGTATCTATTCGGCGCAGTCGGAAAGTCTGCTCCGGAAGCAATGGTGGTCACTCCGTAATCCGGCGTTATCGCCTGGAGAAGACATTTTCGATGGTAAGGTGAAAAAAGCCGGCCTCGGTTCAGCCGGCTTTTCGATTTAGCTATAATTATTTTCAGTAGATCCGACCTCGCATTTACCGCAGGATTTTTACCCTCGGGAGGAGAATTAACAGTGGATACGATCACCAAGAAATCAGTAATGCGGATGATCCCCTATGGCCTGTACGTTTTGACCGCTAACGCTGGCGATGGCCGGCTGGCCGCGGCAACGGTCAACTGGGTATCGCAAGTCTCATTCGAGCCTCCCCTGGTTGCTGTGGGGGTAAGAGTCGACTCGTTTATCCACCAGGTGCTGCAGGACGCAGATCATTTTGCTTTGAATATCTTGGGCAAGGGGCAGCAGGGCACTGGCATTCACCTTTTTAAGCCAGCCGAGCATAAAGGACAGACGATCAATGGTGAGCCTTATTATGCTGGGATAACTGGTGCGCCGGTCCTGCAAAATCCGCCGGCATTTTTGGAATGTAAATTGTTCAAAATCATTCCACTGGGCGACCATTCAATTTTCGTGGGCGAGGTGATCGAGGCCGGATTGAAGATCAAGCTCGAAGGTCGTCCGGAGGAATCCACACTGTGGTTGAAGGAGCTGGGAGAAAAGATCTTCTATGGCGGGTAGGACGCTTGAGGGTTTTTATTGGGTCAATTTTTCCCGCTCGTCGATCTCCAGTACGGGCATACGGCGTAATTCTTTTTTCTTCACTTCCCCTTCAGATGAAATGCGCTGCCAGGCAGCCTGGATGGCATCCACTTCACCTTGCGTTTCGGGCAGCTCCCCATAGCGCACTCTGATATACGCCTGGGTGATGAGCTCGAGGTCATCACTGCGAGCCGTGAAGATTTCATTGAGTGCCGGAAGGAATTCGAGGGGAGTCATTCCCTCCGGGCGTGGATTTTGCAGCTCTGCGACCAGCTCCATCAGCTCCGCATAGACCTGGCGGACAAAGGCTGCTGCGCGCAGCCGGGCTTTGGGTCGCAAGCGGCGGGTAAAACCGGCGAGCTGGTCGAGCTGCTTGCGAGCGTTCTTTCCCAGCTCATCCAGCAGCTCTTCACGGTCCAGCAGCGATTCAGGCTGCTCCAGCGCAGGGCGTCTGGTCCGCAGGGAGAGTTTTCTGGCGTGCACGAAAAATGCGATCACCAGCGTAAGTACCAGCCCCCAAAAAATCAGCGTGATGACCTGCGGCGGGATGGTGAATGTTTCAGCAGGACGGCTGGCAAGGGCTTGTGCCTGGGGCGTTACGATCAGCTCAGCGATGGCGGTCGGAGTGGGAGTCGGCGCGGGAGGGGGTAAAGCCTGGCGGAGCATGTCAATTAGCGGCAAAAGCAGGTAGGTGAGCAGCAGCCAGGGCAGGGAGAAGATAAACAGCACCACCACCACAACCCAGCGCAGCAAGATAGTCATTTCCTCCATGACATACGAATATTGACCCGTGAGCAGACTGGCGATCAGGCCGGAAATCATAACGATGCCTGCTACCGTCACGCTGATTGTCGCCAGCCAGGCCCGGGTAAACGGCGTTTTAACATTGCCATGGTAGAGATTTATAAAAGCAATGCGACTGGTCACCAGGGCTAACATGCCGGAGGTGAGGAAAAGCAAGAAATAAGCTAAGCTGATCGGGACACCCGTCACCCGCAGGATTAACAACAGATAGATCGCCAGCATTAAGGTGCCAAAAGAGAAGCGTCCCCAGGCGGTTGAAGGACTGATCAAGCTGCGTGCCAGGCTGATCCCTCGCCACCATAACCACATAGCAGCCAGGGTGACGAGCACGGTACCCGGATCGAGGGCGATCAAGCCGGTGAGCAGAGACGATCGTTGGAGATCCAAAAGCAGTGAAGTAGCCCCAACCACGCTCAAAATGAAGAGCAACGCCAGAAGGACCTGGCGGATTGTGCTGCGCACGCGCAGAGCGTCCATCGTCCGGGTGAGGAGATAGGCGCTGGCCATGATCAGACCCAAAACAATAAACGCTTTCTGGGGAGGCGCTACAAAGCTGACCTCCAGCACACTGCGGTACCAGGGAGTAATCCAGCTAACTTCCATAATAATGAGGAAGGCAGCCGCAATCTCCGGCCAATAAATGCGTTGGCTGCGATCGCTGTCTTCCTTAACCGTGGTCATTTCGCCGGTGTTTTCCATCATTGGTCGTGATATGGCGAATGGAAGCTCTTGATCCCCGGAATTTTATCGGGCGGATTGCGGGCAAACGAGAGCAGGGTGATCCTGCGCCCATGCGATTTCAGGCGCAGCAAGGTTTCATTCAGCTCAGGGTTCGTCACACAGGTAATCACGAACAGCATTGCACCGAGCGAAAATTGCGGGACATCGCGCAAGAGCAGCCGCTCGAACGGCGCACTAACAAACGGAGTGACTCCAGCCAGCACTCCCAGGATGTGAGCCAGCTGCTCGCGTGAACGGTTCGGCGGTACCCGGAAGGGCTGGTCTGAATGCGCCAGGCAGCCGTTAGAAAGTAAGCCCACGCGGTAACCATCCTGGAGGGCTTGCTGGGCAACGCTGGCGGTAGCACTGACCAGGTGCTCCAGGAGAGGCGGATCTACACCTTGCCAGTAAAATTGGAAGGTAGAGACGTTCAGGCAGATGATCATCATTTGAGCCGAGGTGGGCTGGTATATTTTGACCTGCAGCTCACCGGTATGGGCAGTTGCAGGCCAGTGGACCCGGCGAAATTCGTCATGGGGCTCATAATCGCGCACGCCCATCGGCAGATTGAGGTCCTCGAAGAGGCGCCTCCGGGCGCGTTTCTCACCAAAAGGATCTTCGGCTGGTAATGGCAGGTTTTCCATTGCGAGTGGAGTCGGAAAAACCGTCAGATACTCGACTGGACCCCGTTCCTCGGTTTTTTCGAAGATGCCGAACAAATCACCGGACACTACCTCGGCTGGACCGATGGCGTAAACGCCTCGCTTCCGTAACAGCAGCGAATAAATGCGCCTGGCGCGTTCGAACCAGCGCAGGCTGAAAATATTTACCAGCAGCCCTTGATCCGGGATATGAGTTGGAAGCAATATCCCTTCATCTTCGGGTCCAATTGCGCGAGGCCACGGGTCGCGGATGAGCAGCCAGGAAAGGGGTAAGAACTTGCGGTTTTCTGCCTCAAGCTTGATTTGTACCGTCTCGCCGGGAAACCCGCGGCGATAGTATGGTGAGCGCCGGTAAGTTACATCTAATAGGGAGCGGCGCTGCCAGAAGCGCGCCAGCGCGCTTAACACTGCCAGCATCAAGGCGAAGGCAGAGAGCAGATGAATATTAAAGAAAATCCCGAGGATGAACAGGACGATGAGCAGAGGCCACCAGATCGAGGAGGCCACGTCAATTCTCCACAGGCACCGGGACCGTCTCTACCACGCCGGCAACGACTTCCTGCGCCTTGCGGCCGCGCAATTGAGCTTGCGGGGAGATAATCAGGCGATGTGTCAGCACAAACGGAGCGAGCTTTTCAACGTCATCCGGGAGGACGTAGTCGCGCCCACGGATGGCAGCCCAGGCTTGAGCTGCCTGATAAAGGGAGAGCGTGGCGCGCGGGCTGGCGCCCAGGTCGATCTCCGGATGCTGGCGAGTGGCGCGAGCGACCAGCGTAATATAATCTCTCAGGGTGTTTTCCACCCGCACCTGGCGTCGTTCGGCTTGCAGCGCAATGACCTGCTGCGGGCTGGTGACCGCGGTCAACTCCGGTAGCGGGTCAGACAGGCGGAAACGATCCAGAATCGCGTTCTCCTCATCACCTGTTGGGTAACCGATGCTGATGCGCAGCAAGAAGCGATCGATCTGTGCCTCGGGCAGCGGAAAGGTACCCTCCAGCTCGACAGGGTTCTGCGTGGCAAGGACGAGAAAAGGACGCGGCAGCGGACGGGTAACCCCATCTACAGTAACCTGCCGCTCCTGCATGGCCTCCAGCAGGGAAGATTGCGTGCGCGGAGTGGCGCGGTTGATCTCGTCAGCCAGCACGACCTGGCTCATGATCGGCCCGGGGCGGAACTCGAAGCTCTGCTCTTTCTGGTTGAACCAGCTCAAGCCCGTTACATCGGAGGGCAGCAGGTCAGGGGTGAACTGGATGCGGCGGAAAGTACAGCCCAATGAAGCTGCCAGGGCACGCGCCAGGGTGGTTTTACCGATGCCGGGGACATCCTCGATCAACAGGTGCCCTTCACACAGGACGGCGACAAACGCCAGGTCGATGACCTCATCTTTGCCGACGATTACTTTCTGGATGTTTTCGCGCAAACGGTCAGCCGCTTCTTTGATCATGAGCACCTTCACCTGGTATCAGTTTAGTTGAGAATATGTGATTGGCCGAAAGTATTTTTACAACTCCATTTTCGGATAGATACTTAGTTTACCATTATGTTTACTGACAGTTGAAAGAGCCGGTTCAACTACGCCAGTTCCGCTGGGTCAGCGCTGCCTTCCCCCAAGCAGGGCAAACCAAGGCAGGATGGTATAATCCCTGCGATGAATTCTTTGGTTGCCCTGGATATCGAGACAACCGGCCTGGACCCCGATCAAGATGCAATCCTCGAGATCGGGGCTGTGCGCTTTAATGACCACCGCGTCGAAGCTGAATGGACGACGCTGATCAACCCTGGGCGGCGCATTCCCCCATTCATTACCCAGCTGACCGGGATAACCGACCAGATGGTGCTCCAATCGCCCAACATACACGAAGTGCTGCCCGACCTGCAAGCCTTTGTGGGAGATGACCCTATTTTGGGTCATAATGTCGGCTTTGACCTGGGATTCTTGCGCCGTTTTGGCATATTACGCCACAATGATCTCGTGGATACTTACGAGATGGCGGCGGTCCTGCTGCCGACTGCCAGCCGCTATAATTTGGGTGCGCTTGCCCAAGGCTTGGGGATCCCAGCGCCTGGAGCACACCGGGGATTGCAGGATGCCGCGCATAACCCGCATGGTTTACCAGCGCTTGTTCGAGCAGGCGCTGGAGCTGCCGCTCCCGCTCCTGGCGGAGATCATTCGCCTGGGTGAAGGGGTTGAATGGGGGGGATATCTACCCCTCAGGCTGGCTTTGCGCCTGCGCTCGCAGGAGATCGTCTCATCCAATGCGGTACGCCACGCCTATGAAGGACCGATATTCGACGCCCGAGGCGACCATCTCCCGCCTCCGCTGCAGCCGCAAGGCGAGCCTTCCCCGCTGGACCCGGAGGAGGTCGGCGCGATTTTGGCTCCCGGCGGCTTATTTTCGCACTATTTTCCCAATTTCGAGTACCGCCCCCAACAGGTGGCAATGTTAGAGGCGGTGACCCAGGCGCTCTCTTACGGGCGGCACCTGATGGTTGAAGCCGGGACGGGCACCGGCAAATCAATGGCGTACCTGGTCCCCGCCGCCCTGTGGGCGCTGCACAACCAGCGCCGGGTGGTCATTTCAACCAACACGATCAATTTGCAAGACCAGCTGATCAACAAAGATATCCCGGACCTGCGCAATGCGCTGGGGATCGATCTGCAGGCAACGGTGTTAAAGGGAGGGGCAATTATCTGTGCCCTCGCCGGTTGGAGAACCTGCGCCGGCACGGTCCAGAGAGAGACGACGAAGTTCGCGTACTGGGAAAGGTCTTAGTCTGGCTGCAAGGGACCTATACCGGCGATCGCAGCGAGCTTAATCTCAACGGTCCCGTCGAGCGGGAGATCTGGCAGCGCATATCCGCCGAAGATGAAAATTGTACGACCGAAACATGTGTGAAGAAAACCGGGGGTATTTGTCCATTTTACCGGGCGCGACAGGCAGCTCAAAGCTCTCATCTATTGATCGTGAACCACTCCTTGCTCTTAGCCGATGTCGCCACCGGGAACCGTGTCTTGCCGGAATACGATTACCTGATTGTGGACGAAGCTCACCATCTGGAGGATGCCACCACCAACGCGCTCAGCTTCCGGGTAACCCAGGCAGATATCGAGCGGTTGATGCGCGAGCTCGGCGGTCCGAAGAATGGATTGCTGGGTTGGCTGCTGACCGCCACGGAGGGGGTATTACCTCCATCCGAGTATGCCACCCTGAACCAGCTCGTTCAGCAGGCAACCGACCAGGAATTCCGCCTGGAGGCCTTGCTCCGCGAGCTGTTCATAACCTTGAACCGCTTTTTAGAAGAGCTGCGTGGGGAGCATCAAGCCAGCTCATATTCGCAGCAAGTACGAATACTCCCTGCCATTCGCACCCAGCCGGGCTGGGAAGAGGTCGAGCTGGCATGGGATGAAGCCGAACACGCTTTTAAGCCGCTGCTCGAAGGATTGGCTTTCCTGGCTCAAGGATTGGCGCAGCTGGTCGAGGACCTGGCGGATGAGAACCAGGAGCTTTACGGCAGCCTGGTTAACCTGTATCGAAGGATGAGCACGGTGCACGACCAGGTGGATAACCTGGTATTTAACCCCGCCCCGGACCAGATCTATTGGGCGGAAATCTTACCGAATGGCAACCGCTTATCCTTGAATGTAGCCCCATTACACATTGGCTCTTTGATGGAAAAGTACCTGTGGCATGAGAAAGCTTCGGTAGTACTTACTTCCGCAACCTTAACCGCGGCGGGCGAATTCGAATATCTGCGCGGGCGGCTGTCCGCGATCGACGCCGATGAGCTGGCGCTCGGCTCTCCGTTTGATTACGAGACGGCTGCGCTGGTGTACCTGGTTAATGATATTCCCGAGCCAAATGACAGGCAGGGGCACCAAAAAGGTGTCGAGAGCGGAATTATTCGCCTGTGTCGCGCAACGGGAGGCCGGGCTCTGGTGTTATTTACCTCGTACGATCAGCTGCGCCGTACCTCCCAGGCGATCAGCCCGGTGCTGGCGCGCGATGATATTATCGTCTTCGAGCAGGGAGAAGGCGCTTCCCCGCACGCCTTGCTCGAATCTTTTCGCTCAACCGAGCGGGCTGTCCTGTTGGGTACGCGCGCTTTCTGGGAAGGGGTGGACGTCCCAGGAGAAGCTCTCTCTGTGCTGGTTATCGTCAAGCTTCCCTTCGACGTGCCATCCGATCCCATCATTGCCGCCCGGGCGGAGACCTTTGAGGATCCTTTCTCGGAATATTCACTACCCGAAGCGATTCTTCGCTTCAGGCAGGGGTTTGGACGCCTGATCCGAACCCAGTTCGACCGGGGAGTCGTTGCTGTTTTGGATGCACGCATCCTGAATAAGCGTTATGGACGCCTGTTCATCGATTCTTTGCCGCCCTGCACCTTTCGCACAGGACCGCAAGCGGATTTACCGAAAGCTGCTGCCCAATGGCTGAATTTGTAACCTTATCTTTTATAAAAAGCTCAGAGTGCAATGCCAAGCATGACTAAGGTTGATTTTCATCCAATAATAATGTCCGGTTATCTGTAATGAGCGTCCAGGAGTGGATAAACGGCCGCTATGGAGTTGGTCTTGCGCTCAGACTCAGCCGGCGGATATCGACCGAACGAGGCTATCAAATAGCCCGGTGGGCAGGTCGACACCTGGCGAGACGCAAGCGCCTGGGGCTGGTGCGTGCCGCACGGGCAAACCAATGGGTCGCCAGCGGTTATACGTTATCCGCAGCGGAGCTCGATCTTAGGGTAGAGCAAGCCATCACTCATACCGGGCGCTGCATCTTCGACTATTATCATAATCTTCACGACCTGCCTGTACTGCGCCAGATGATCGCCGCCACACCTGCCGATTTCGAGTTCCTGGCAAAACGCCAGCAGGCAACACAAGGCCTGGTTATTGGATTAATCCATATGAGTAATTTCGATTTCGTGGGGGAGGCAGCCACGATGAGCGGACTTTCAACCCTGGCGCTGGTCACCAAGGATATGGGTGGAGGCGGCTATAACCTGCAGAACCGCCTGCGTACCGAATCCGGCATGCGGATCAAGACCGCATCTCTGAGCGGTGTCCGGGAAGCGATTCACCTGTTAACGGAGTGCGGTACTGTAATCACGGGTCTCGACCGTCCGTACCCAGAATCGAAGTATCAGCCATGTTTTTTTGGCAGACCGGCGCGGCTGCCCGTCTTACCCGTTACGCTTGCCATGCAGGCGGAGGTACCCGTTTGTGTTGGGGCGATCATGCTGGAAGAAGACGACCGCTACCACATCAAGGTCTCCGAGCCGATCCACATGGAACAGCATGCAGACCACCATACTGCGGTAACCCAAAATTACGAGCGATTGCTTAAAGTTGCAGAGGAATATATCCTGCGGGCGCCTGCGCAATGGTCGATGTTCTACCCGGTATGGCCCGAAGCACTGGCAGAGATGCCAGCTTAGAAGGCGAGACGTCACGCAGCGAAATAAAAAAAATATTCTCAGCGGTTTGCTTAATACTGCACCGAGGAGCAGGGGATGAAAGAGATCAAAAATCACCAGCGGGTAAACGATATTTTGCTCGGTCCTCTCGAGCGCCCGGCATTAAACTGGCTGGCAGCGCACATGCCAGACTGGGTGACACCGGATATCCTTACCCTGGTTGGAGTGGCTGGAGCGCTGATCATCGCCGGCAGTTACGCTCTGACCAATTACAGCCCGTATTTCCTGTGGCTGGCGAGTTTGGGTTTCATCGTCAATTGGTTCGGCGACAGCTTGGATGGCACCGTTGCCCGCTACCGGAATATACAGCGTCCAATGTACGGCTTTTATGTGGATCACACGGTCGATGCGATCACCGAATCGATCATATTTATCGGTATCGGTCTTTCGCCTTATGTTCAGATGAGCATCGCCCTGCTGGCATTGATCGGGTACCTGCTGATTTCAGTCCAGGTCTACATCCGCACCTGCACGGAAGGCGTGTTCCAAATCTCTTACGGCAAGTTAGGCCCGACGGAAGCGTGCGCAATCGTAATCCTGTTCAACACACTCATCTTCTTTGCCGGCAATCCAGCGGTGCAAACTCCTTTTGGTCCACTGACCCTCTTCGAATTGTTTGCAATCTTTCTGACGATTCTGTTTTTTACCATCTTCATGGGCGCCACAATTCGAGGGTTTTCAGACCTGCGGCATGCAGACTAAACTCGCTTCCAGTCAACCCGGAATGGCCAGCGAGCTTTGCGCCCACAAAGGCAAAGCATAATTTAACGTATCCTGCAGGTAACCAGGCCGGGTGAGATATCCGGCGTTCCCCAGCACCCAATCCTGAAGGGTGCGCTCATCTACTCCCATAGGCTGCAAGATCGTGCTGGCAGCCCTTAACAGCAGGGTGATATAGCGTTCCGTATCGACGCAGGCAGAACCGGCAGCTCCCGGCAAGGCAGCTCCCGGCAAGTCCCAGGCGCGCACATCGGTTTCCAGCGCGAGCTGCGCTGTGGGTGTGCGGCTCCCCGCGGGTATACAAAAAGCGCACGTGCTGGCCGCGGCGAACCGATTTCCCCGTCGCCTGGAGCTGGGCTACTGCCCGGGCTGCCGGCGAGGGAGTGCGGTACTCCTCCAGGTTGCGGCTCAGCTTTTGCGAGACCAGCAGCTTCTCCAGCGGAATTTTCCTGCGGCGCAGCTCACCCACGCGCCGCCGCAGCAGGGCCAGCACCGACGGCAGGCACTCCGGCAGGCGCTCTGCCCGGGCCAGGAGCTCCAGCATTTGCAGCTGGGTTTCGACAATGAAGGCCGGTGTGTCGCCGCGGCGAGCCTCGATCCCGCGCAGCTTGAAGGTGCCGTCCTGGAACACCCCGAAATAACGGTTGGGCACCGGTACGCGCTCGTCCAGGCGCGAAGGCAGGAACGCCACCCAGCGGTAAATCCCGTCCAGAGCAATCGGCAGCCCGGTGCGCTCGAGTAATCTCGTTCAGCAGCGCCTGAAAGTCGACCGGCTGTGAAGCGCCTTCCCGCTTGACCCACAGCCCGTCCACGTACATGTGCAGGACTGAGTGAATCCCATGTCTTCGGCAGCTTCCTTGGCGCGCAGCAGCGCCTCGCGCCCGTAGGCGGTGACTGCTTCGTGCGCTTCGATCCTGCCGAAGCGGGCATTCTTATACCCCAGGTAGCCGAAGCAGGTGACCAGCAGCCATTTGTGCGCAGTGGTGCGCGCTTTGTAAGCCTTGCGGCGCGGATCCCAGGCAGGCAGCTCGGCCAGGCGAGCTTTGAGCGCCAGGCGCTTTTCCAGCAGCGGCGCCAGAGCGTCTGCGGGATCAGACCGGTCTGCTGGCGGTCGATCGTCAGACCCAGCTCGGGCACCTGCTCGGCCGAGGGTCGTCCGGTGCCCACCGTCTCGGGAGAAATGTTGAAACGCACCATGATGCTGGGGTACATGGAGATGAAGTCGATCTCGGCCACATCGCTAGTGCAGCCCGATGATGGGCTGGTAAACCAGCCCGCCCTGGTCGGCGTGGAGCAGGTCCAGGGCGCGTCTTCAGATATTCGGCCTGCTGTTTGTGCCAGGGGACCAGCACGCCCTGGCGCAAGGCGGTGACCATCTGCATGGCTGAGATGCCGCGTGCCGGGCGAGACCCGCGCCACGGTCTGCACCGGCAGGGCGGTGACGCGTGCCAGCTCGAATACGCCGTCCAGGCCGTAATCGTGAAACAAGATGGCGTTGCAGCTGTCGATGTGCCAGCGCCCGAAGAGATGCACCTGCTGGCCGCGGTAAATGACCTGCCCGTAAGAGAAATAGGTGCGCTCCTGTTTGCGGATCACCCCGCGGCCGGCATCCCGGTTGAAGGGGAGAGGCAGGTGCAGCTTGCGGGCGCGCTCCAGCAGGTGCGGCAGCAGCCAGGTGTCACCCCAGGGGGTGAGCAGCAGGTCCGGGTCGTGGCGCTGCAGGATGGCGCGCAAGTTGACCAGCAGGGGACGGACGGGCTCTAAAGCCAGGCGGTAGCTCGCCCGCTGGCTGCGCGCCAGCAGGTGGGTAGGGGCAGCGTGGAAAGGGTCGACATCCGGCTCGAGCGACAGGGCGCGCAGCGGAGGCGCACCCGGGTCCAGGTCCCAGGGTGTGTCCAGCGCTTCCAGCGCGTGGATCCAACCCGCCTCGTCCGTCTCAACCCGGCAGTGCGCCAGCGGAAAGGTGCCGTATTGGGCTGCATGGCGCAGGGTGAGCGGCAGGTCGGCGTCATAGTAAGTCAGCTCCGGGAAAGCCTGGGCCACCTCCTGGAAGAGGCGGGGCTGGTCAGCGGGCCGCTCCACCCGCACCGCCAGCACGGGCACAAGCTCGGGCAGGAACAAGTCGCGACGCTCCTGCCGTTCCAGGTGGAGCGCTCCAGGCCGGCTTTCCAGGTAGCGCCATACTGCGCGCAGCCGCGGCGCAGGCCCGGCGATATAGAAGCTCACCGGGAAAGCCTGGCGCAGCCGCAAGCGCTGCCCCTCCTCATCCAGGAACCAGAGCGCCAGGCCCGCTTCCGGGTCGGCGTACAGGTCGAGCAGCCAGCCGGTCCGTTCAATCATTGCCCGGCTTCAGCAGGTCTTGCATCTGGCTGCGCAGGCGCATCACCTCTTTATGCTCTTCCAGCAGCATAGCCAGCAAGAAGACCTCGAAGGGCAGGGCATGCGAGGCGTAGGCCGCGGCGGCAAGATGCTGGTGAGCGGCGGCGAATAGATCGTCCAGGGCAAGCTGGTCGCTGCGCCGCAGAGCGCGCCGAAAGCGGTGGAAGGATTCCTGCTCTTGCAGGAAAGCCTGGGTGATAGAGGGTAGTGTGCGGCCCATGCAGATGCATCTCCTCAAAACAGGCGGATCGGCGGCGGGGGAGCAGGCGCTTCAAAGCGCCAGACCTGGTCAGCGGCTTCCTCCAGAGCTGCCAGCAGGAGCCTATATTCGCTCTGGCTGGGTTCCGCCAGGCGGGCGCTGACTCCCAGCGGGGCATGCAGACTCAAGCGGCGCAGTGCGAACAGGCTGGCGGCGAGCAGCCGCCTCCGCTCGATAAATGGAACATTCTCGTCAGTGAAGGTGGAGAGCAGGTCGAGCACCAGGGTGGGCACGTAGCTGCCAGGCGTGCTGTCTAGCAGCGCCACCATCTGGTAGCAGGTGAAGGCGCGCGCTGACCTGGATGTTCTCCAGGGCGGCAGACAGGTCAGCGGTGTGCCGCCTCAAATGCTGGGCCACTTTGTACACGTTGAAGCCGTTGCCGCCGTCCAGGACGCGGCAGGGGTCCTTGCACTGCCAGGCGGGCGAGTGGGTCCAGCAAGCGCTCCAGCGCCCGACCTGGAGCGATCAGGAGCGAAAAACGACCGGTGGAGAGCTCAATGGGCGCATTCACGTCCCCAGCATAGCTTAAGCGCAGGGGAAAAACAATCGCTTACCGGGGTTAAAAGAGGGGGATTAAAGGGGCTAACCCCTGAGACGAGCCAGGGATGGGCAGCTCACCCTGGGATGGGCCAGATCTGGCGCTATGGGGATGGGTCGCTCCAGGCGCTGAAATCCCAATCTGCCAGGGCATTGCGCAGCTCGGTTTTACTGTGCAGGTCGAACTTGCGCAGGATGTTGCGCATATGGGATTTGACTGTATAAGGGGCGATTACCAGGCGGGCGGCGATTTGGTGGTTGGTGTAATTCAGGCAGGCCAGGGCGGCTACTTGCTGCTCGCGCGCTGAAAGCGATTGCCAGCGCCCCAGGTTTGTCTCTGTGCTGAGGTGCTGGGTCAGGGCGTAAGCCAACAGGTCGGCAGTAATTTCCTGCTCGGGGCGCTGCTCCTGTGAAGCCAGCTCCTGTACGGAGTGCAGGAGCGATTCATCCAACGAAAACAGGCGCGTATCGGTTGGCTTCAGGCCCAGATCTTGCAGGAGGCGCTGCCATAAGGAATGGAAGAGCGAGGACATGGGTATCACCCGGACCGTAACAATTTGCTCGCCAGGAAAGCCTACCCGGCGGGTGCCAGGTAGATGCTTCCTGTCTAATATTTTATCGAACATTAGTTCTATCGTCAAGGCGGATTCATTCTGTATTACAATTCCGTAAACATGTCCTCAAAATCAGGATTTTGGGTGGGTTTGCTGTTGCTGGTTATAACGGTGGCTCCTCTAAAGGCGGAGGCCAGCTCGCCGGGGGCGTTGACGCCGGGGGAAGTCCCGCAGTACCTGTCGATTGCTCCAGGCGGGGCGGTCCCCGACTCATGGTCGGGCAGCCCCGCAGTCTCGGCGGAAGGGAGCAGAGTGGCTTTTGTCTCTCTCGCAAGCAACCTGGTGCCAGGCGACAATAATGGAGTGGCGGATATCTTCGTCAGCGACCGCAAGAGTGGGGTAGTCCAGCGGTTATCGCTGCGCAGCGATGGCGAGCAAGGCAATGGCTGGTCTTACCAGCCGGCTATATCCGCCGATGGGCGCCTGGTGGCGTTCACATCGCTGTCGAGCAATCTGGGTGAGGCTGGGCTGAGCGCTAAACCGGCGGGGATCCGCCAGGCGAATGTCTTCCTGCACAACCTGGACAGCGCGGAAAACGGAGCTGGTATCCAGGGCAGGGGATGGTCAGCCAGGGAATGGCTGGTCCGATTGGCCCAGCCTATCGGCAGATGGGCGCTACATCGCCTTTGTCTCCCTGGCGGATAACCTGGAGAAACCCGGCGCAGCGGGGAGAGCGGATGACAACGGCGCCGCCGATGTGTTTGTCTTCGACCGGCAGACTGGCAGTATCCAGCGGATATCGGCTGCGCAGGATGGCTCGCCGGCGAACGGCTGGTCGCTGCGCCCGGCAATCTCGGCAAACGGACGCTACGTCGCTTTCCTGTCTTATGCGACCAATCTCACCGGGGAATACCCCGCAGGCTCCCGGAGAGCGTTCCCGGCAGGGAGCTGCACCTGGTGGTGTATGACCGCCTGACCATGCGTATAGCCGAGGTTCCCGCCTCGCCGGATGGTAAGGCGCTCAGGCTGGCTCTGGCAACCCCCGCGATTTCTGCGGACGGGAATTATTTGGTTTTCGCCGCCTCACCAGCGAGTGAAAATGAGAAATCCATAGGTTTATTTCACTACGATCGCCTGACCGGGGAGGTGGCAGCAATCGGCGGCACCAGTTTCTCTGAGCCGGGAGAGATTGGGTTTGCGCTTTCCGCCGATGGTCGCTGGCTGGAGATCAGCCAGCTGGGGGAGGGGCATGCTATTGAGCTGAGTTTGTATGACCGCCTGACGGATAAAACGGATAAGCTGCTGGCACTGGGTCCGGCTGAAGACATCGATTTAGGGACACAATCCCCACCGGCAATTTCCAGCGATGGTGCTTTGCTGGTTTTTGCAGGGATGCCAGCTGCGATTGCCGGAGAAATATTACAGCCTGACCAGCAGCAGGTATTTGCCTTGGAGCGCAGCGGGCTGGGGAAGGCGTCCATTTTGGTGGCAGGCTGGGTAAGCGATGGCGCGGGACACCCTCTGCCGGGTGTCGCTCTCACCGATAATTTCGGGCATAAAGTGAAAACCTCATCCAACGGAGATTTCCGCCTCGAATTACCAACAGGGAAGGGGCAAAAGCTGAAAGTCCGCCTGCAGCCCGAACAGAAAGGTGTGCTGTTTTCACCGGCGAAGATCGAGCTGACCCTCTCGCCAGGGAGTTTGGCGGGGATCCAGATGGCATTCAGCGCATCACCCGCGGACGTTCTCACGGCAGCCCAACAGGAGATCGGCATGCCTTATGGGCAGGAGCGGGGCTGCCCTTCGCCTTTCCGCGGCTGCGACGGTCCCTTCCATGGGTTTTACCGGGGTGATTGCGCGGACCTGGTTTTAGATGCCTATCGCGAAGGAATTAATTACAATCTCCAGCTTGCCCTGGAGAGAGATTTCTGGAACGAGCCGAGCCATTACTATCGCTGGCGCAACTCCCGGAACACCCAGGATATGTGGCGCTTTTTTGCCTACAATGGGATGATTCTGCCCAATAGCCGAGTCATACCAGATCGGAGATATCGTATTTTTCGATTGGGAAGGCGATGGGATCATCGACCACGTATCGATCATCTCGGAGATCAACACGCGCGGCCATCCTAAAAAGATGATCGATGCGACCGGAAAAATTGCGGATAACCCGGAAGGTATGGCTACCGAGCTCGAATGGCGGGCTTTCCATGATGAGCATGTGACCGGGCACACTCGCTGGCTGGGCTGGAAGCCTGCAACTAAACCGGACGCGCAGGCAGCCGGGAAGTGGCTGATCATCGCAGTGGACGCACCCGCCGCTGACCTGCGCCTGAAGGATTCGAACGGACAGGTCCTGAGCGAAGTACAACTCCTGAGTGAAGTACAACCTGGCACAGAGACGAGCGCAGGTTATGACATCGGCGTCGGTCAGGTCGTCAGCTGGATCCTGCCGGAGCATTATTCTGGCAGGCTGTGGATCGAAGTCAGCTCCACAGTCCAGGCGCCGTACCAGCTGGGCGTCCAGATCGTCAACAACCGGCAGATCCTAGATTCTGCCAGCCTCACCCGCCAGATTAATGGGGATCAGGTGGATCTAATTCCGCTTGAAATTATTGAGCAGGGCGGCAAACCCGATTTCACCTTGCCCGGGATGAGTCAATAACAATCTTTAAACCGGATGACGGGTGGCAAGCTTCCCACCCGTCATCCGGTTTTTTATTATTCCTTACTGCTCGATTTGCACCAAACCGATCACCTCTGACACTTCGAGGTCGATCTGGTTTTCAGAGCTGCCGTAACCCGGCGAGGTGTACACGTTACCCTCATGGGTATATCCTTCGGGTACCGACGTTGCCGCGAGGACATTCGAGCTGGTGACTCGAAGCTCCATGCCTTCGGGGACAGTGATCGTGATGTTGCCGATTACCCCTTCGATTTTACCGCTGAACCTGCCCTTTTTTGGCAGAGTGACCTGGGTATTGCCCAGTATCGTAGAAATATCCAGCCTGCTCAGGGTCAGATCCTGGAGCTGTTCTTGATGATCTCCTGCAACCAGGACGGTTTTCAGGATCAGGGGAAGCGTCTGATTTAAGCTGAGGTCCCAACGCCCGCGCCCTGGAGAGGGAATAAAAGCCGTGGTTCCCGGACCGGTCTGCCAGATGCGGAAGGAGGCTGTCTCGCCCTGCAATTTATAATCCTGGTAGATCTGGCTGCCCTCGGGTACGGCGCCAGAAATCAAGACTGCAGGGTCGGATTGGGATTGGATTACCAGGTCACCGGCAATCGGCTCGATGCTGATCGTTGCCGAAGTTGCTGCGCCGGCTTGCTGCGAGACATTCGTTTGGGCTGTCGCTGCGCCGCTGGTCAGCCCAAACCCCACGTACGCAAGAGTGGCTCCTAAGATGAGCAGCACGCCGACCACTCCAACCAGCGCTCCCAACCAGGACCTGCGCCCGAAGATCAAATCCAGACCGATGGCGACGATGAATATTGGCCATAAATACGTCAGCAGGGTCCAGATGCTTACGGCGATATACCCGAAGTTGCTGAGCAGGAACAAGATCCCCAAGGCAATGAAAAAGGTGTTGATCGCCCAATCTCTGCGATGCAGATAGCCGTCGAGCCCGCCCACGATCAGGAGCAGCGGCCAAAGCCTGGCGATGATCGACCATGCGCTGCCCTGCACCAAATGAAAATTGCTCAACAGAAAGATCACGCCCAGCGCGATCAATAAAAGTGGCCAGAAATAGCTGTGCCTGTGTCTACCGCGACCGTAATCGTCGTTGCTCATAATTATCCGCTCCTTAGATCAGTGATTCCCTGGGCGTAAGGCACGGTAGAACAGGTACCCGCCCCCAACGATCAGCGCCAGTGGGAAAATGTATACGATTAAATTACTTGCTGAGGCAGTTAACAGGAATCCCATGACCAGCAAGGCAACCGCCGGAATCCACGCCCAGGTCATCCTCCCTGCAGGGCTGGGCAACAATGCGACCAGGATGAAAGTAAGCCCCAGACCCAAAAAGAAAATCCCACCGGAGGCAACCACACCCAGCTGGTCTAATGCGGTAACGGCTGCCAGGGTGAGCATCACCCCCATCGGGATGATCGCCCACCAATTCCTGCGATCGGCCAGGTAGACTGCCAGAAAAGCAATCCCGACCCCACCCAGCACCAATGCGCCACCCAGCGCGTCAGCCAATTGCGGGCTGAAATAATCTAAATAAAGCAGGGAGGCGACGCCGAGCAGAGTAAACCCTGGAATTAACCCCCACCAATTCGTGCGATCGTTAATGTAAACGAACAGGAAAAACAAACCTGCCAGCGTCAACAGAAGTGCCCAAAACAAGCCTGCTAATTGAATGATGCCCAGGTTTTCGAGCAGGAACAGGACACCGGCCAGGATGAGCAGGATTCCCCAGAGCAGGGGAGAAGCCAGCCATTTCATTTTTGCACTCTCCTTCAGATTGTTTGCTTTCCATTTGGCGCTGGTTGATCGCCAGCGAGGTCATGCTGGTTGAGCGTGGTCTCGATAAGGTTCTGTTTCAAATCCCATAACCCTTGAGTCAGCGAGACGTGATAGATATGCGGGAACATGATCCGGCGCACACCCGAATCCAGCTTTTCGATATCTGCCGTGCGTCTGGAACGCATGGATTCGATATCCGGCAAGTCATAGACCAGCTTACCTTCGACCAGGATATCAACGAGCAGCGGCTCGATCTCAGAGATACTGCGCTGCTCCAGCGTGCGCAGCTTGGTTTGGTCGCCAGGGTGACGTAAAACCAGCGGATTCATTTGGCGAGGATTCTCATTCGCCAGGCTGAGCAGGTCAGCGGTTGCCTTACCCCGCTGGTCATAGACCCGCCAGGCTAATTTTTCGCCGGGGTTAGGTGTCTTCGAATTCCGATTCGGATAACTTGATCGACGGAAGCCAGCGGTCCTGGTGCTGGACGGCTGCCAGTTTGTACACGCCGCCCAGGGCGGGCTCTCCCCAGGAAGTGATCAAGCGCGTTCCGACGCCAAATACCAGCCGTTTGCTCAGCTTATCGGCATCTACCTGATAGCGCGGCGCTTCTTCCTGGATCTGGGTCAAGATTTGCCAGATGATCAGCTCATCCAGGTTGTTCGAGAGCACGATGGAAACATCCGGAAAACCCGCCTGATCCAACATGCAGGCTGCCTGGATGCTCAGGTATGCCAGGTCGCCAGAATCCAGGCGGATGCCGACCGGTTTGTGACCTTTCTTGACCAGCTCTTCAAACACGCAGATGGCATTGGGCACACCGCTCTCGAGAGTATTGACCGTGTCAACCAAAAGGGTGCATTCATCCGGATACACTTCGGCGTAGGCGCGGAACGCGTCGAGCTCGGTCATTCCCAGGGCTATGTATAACTGGACCATGCTGTGGGCATGGGTCCCTTTGGGCGGGTAGCCCAGGACAGCGGAGATACCCACATTCGAGCTAAAGTTTGCGCCGCCGATGATCGCGGCGCGAGTGCCGGCATTCGCCCCACGGTCGTGAGCCCGGCGCATCCCAAATTCCAGCAGCAGCTGTCCCCGGCCGATTTCGTGGATGCGAGCGGCTTTCGTTGCGACCAGGGTTTGATAGTTCAGCTGATTCAGGAGAGGCGTCTCGAGGATCTGCGCCATTGCCAGAGGTCCGCGAACTACGGTCAACGGCGTATTGGGGTGGACTACCCTGCCTTCGGGGATTGCAGACAGGCTGATCGAAGAAAAATCGCCGTTTTTATGCAGCCAGGTCAGGAAGTCGTCCTGGAACAAACGCATCCCGGTGCGTGATTTTAAGCTGCGCAGGTAGTCGATCTCTTCATCACGGAAGTGAGCCTCAGCCATCCAATCTAAAAGCCATTCCAGGCCGGCATTGATGCAGAATCCGGCTTTGTGCGTTCCATAATCCGGATAGGAGCGGAAATAATGCTCGAACAGCACCGGCTTTTCGTGCAAGTTCATGCGAAAATAGAGCTGCGCCATCGTGAGCTGATACATATCCGTGTACAGGATACCTTCCGCAAGCTCACGCATGTTTTTTTTCATTACAAATCTACCTTATGGGGTTTACATAATCTCAATCGAGCCGACCCCGGTCTGGAAGGAAATATCCACTTTATTGCTCGCCGAATCGTAGTTAGAGGAAAGATATTCAGGTCCGGACTGTGGAAAGCGGGCATTGTTGATTTTCAATGTTCCTAAGGTTGCTTTCCCGCGAATTCGTGCAGCTACCTCGGGCGGGATGCGCAGGACGACAGACGCTGCCCCGGTTTCGATCTCCACCCGGGTCTGTCCGGCTGATGTGGGCAGGTTGACCTGGGTTGAGCTTGCCCCGGAGTTAATCTTCAGGAAGGTTACCCGCAGATTGCTGAGGTCAAATACGACATCGTTGGCGCCGCCGTCCATGTAGAGCTCGAGAGGGAGCTCGACTGGCAAAGCGAAAGTCCAGTCCAGGCCGCGGTCGCTGAACCAGGGGAACCCTACGTCGTCAGGACTGAGCTCCACATCCAGAGTATCCGCGTTCCTTTGGGGCTTGGCGTGCACACCGTTCCCGAAATCACCATCGATCAGCAAGCCGGCTCCCGCGCCGGAGGAGACTCTAACTCGCCCTGCGCCATGTTTAATCCGGACGATCGCCCGGGTTGCCCCATCCAGTGGGAGGCTGAAATGCACTGGCTTGGCTGGCTTCCAGAAGCGGCTGACCAATATCCAGATTCCCAAAATGATCAAGAAGAGAGAGAAGAAAAGCCCCCATACATTGACGCTGATGATCCCCAGATTGTAGAGCAGCAAGGTGCCGCCTAACAACAATAATACGATTCCCCAGAAGATTGTGTTCCTGCGCATGATCACCTTCCTCTCTGAGCGGCTGTCAGTAATTGCTGCGAACAATCAGGGCTTAGTATCTATCCGAAAATGAATGGGAGAACCGATTTTGTGGTGTGTGCGGCTAAGCCGCACACACCACAAAATCGGAACCCCTCTTATTTTCGGACAGGTTCTTATTCAGTTCGCAAACAGATCGCCTGATTAACGGGAAAATTCACGTTTTTCCTGTGAAATGCGAGCGACCTTGATTAAAACACCAGAGGATGTAAAAGGTTACCCGGAAAATCGAGAGAGAGTGTTCCTGATCTCGAGAGATTACCATTTGCTTATTCCCAGCTGGGGTAAGTGTCTTCAGCCGGGTTGTTGGTGAAGTTGAACAGTCCGGACCCGTCCAGGTTGACAATATAAATGTCCTGGTTCCCCGTGCGGTTAGAGACGAAGGCGAGCTGGGTTCCGTTTGGTCCGCAGGAAGGCAGCTGGTCCTGGTATGGAGATCGGGTGATGTTGGTCTGGCTGCCGCCATTCGTACTCATGACATAAATCTCCTGATTCCCATCCCGGTCGGAGGTGAAGGCGATATTGCTCCGGTTGGGCGAGATGCTTGGGGCGAAATCGTTCGCTGGATTGCGGGTCAGGTTGGTCTGGTCGCTCCCATTCGTTGACATCCCGTATATCTCTTGATTGCCGTCCCGGGTGGAAGTGAAAACAATCAACATAGAGGGAAATAGCATCCCTCCGACGTAATTCCAGCTGGGTTGGAGGTCCTGGGCTGGGTTATTGCTCAAATCGACCACCTCGGTTCCGTTTGCCAGCATCTTGAAGATATCCTGGTTGCCGGTCCGGTTTGAGGTAAAGGCGATGTATGAATTATCTGGAGACCAGACCGGGTAAATATCGTCCGCCGGGTTGTTGGTGACATTGACCAACCCGGAGCCATCAGCGTTCATCACGTAAATCTCGTTATTGCCGGTGATGTTGCTGGTAAAGGCGATTTTACTCATGTTCGGCGACCAGGCGGGGGTAGTATTGGTGGCGTTGGTATTGGTGAGCTGGGTGGTCGTCCCGGCGATCGAATTGATCGAAAAGATCTGCGGATATCCGGCGCGGTTGGATTGGATGGCGACGAGTCCGAGGATGATTGGAGGCGGGTTTCCCGAAGTCGGGACCGGAGTGGGGATGGACGCGGTCGGAGGGATTGGTTGTCCAGCTGCTGCGGTTGCGGTCATAGAGGGATTGGTAGGATTACACGGGTCCAGGTCTGATCCGTCACGGATTCCATCAACGTCGGAATCGGGGTTGAAATAATTGGGGCAGCTTGCATTTTCTGCGCCGTCGACCAAACCGTCGCCGTCCGTATCCGGGTTCAGAGGGTTCGTGCCTATCTGCACTTCTTGACCATCGACCAGTCTATCCCCATCAGAATCTGCGCTCAGAGGGTTGGTGTGAAATTGGAGGACTTCAACACCATCCGAAAGCCCGTCCGTATCTGTATCGGCGTTGAGTGGATTGGTCTTGGATTGGAACACTTCCTGCCCATCCGTCAAGCCATCCCCATCGGTATCCTTTGCGTTCGGATTCGTACCGATCTGTATTTCCTGGTTATCAGCCAACCCATCCCCATCCGAATCCTGGGCACCCGGGGTCGGACTTGGGGTTTGAACCGGGATCGTGGTTGGTGTGCCGGCGATGTTCAGAAGTGTAGGGGTAGGTAATTGGTAGCTGGCAAGAGCGGTCTGGGTAAGCCAAATTCCAACTACAGCTTGCGCCGTTGCAGTCTGGTTGGCGGCAGTGCCGCGCACTCGATAATTGTAAATTGCCGCGGAGGTCAGGCAGAATAAGATCAGGCAGATCCCGACCAGTATCGGGATTACCCAAACCGGGAATAAGGCTGGTGTTCGAATGGCCCCATCCAAGGCGAGGGCTTGGTTTGCAGCTGTCAGTATGCGAGCTGTATAAGGAGCACTGGATTCCCCTCCAAACAAGGGGTGGGTGCGCGCCCTGGTGAAAAATTCGTAGGCCACACTCTGACCGTTAGCCAGGTGGAGCTGTGTGCCGGTGGTCGGCTGCTGGGAGCTGGTCGTGCTTTGTCCGGCAGGGGGTGCGTCCGCTTCTAACGAGAAAAACTGGAGGCGGTCCTCCGGGCTCTCCCAGGAAATAGTAAACGTTTCTGGGTGGTTACCCAGGTTGTCAAGGATAACCTGTACAGTTTTTTCTTCATCTGCCAGCGAGGGTTCCAGCCGGCCGCGGAACTCGGTATAAGCAGCCACTGTCAGTGTAATGGGAATCTCGAGGACTTCCTCTGGTGCAGCCTGGCTGGAAATCCGCAGAGTGAATACATCCCTGCCTGCCCTGGTTTGCGGTGAACGCGGCGGTGATATCGAATAGGTGACCGGTATCTGCTCGCCTGCTGGAAGGGTCAGACTGGCAGCCGGAAGTGCGATCCATTCTACCGGAACGCCTTCGAAAGAGATATTGAACGTATCTTCATCTGATCCCAGGTTTTGAACCGTCAAGGAATTCGTGACGCTGCCTCCAGGCGACACCGAGCTGTTGGTAGATTCGGTCAACGCCCCGATCCGACCCGCACTATGCAGCTCCGCTACGATCAACAGCATCTCTGTCTGGGTATTGTTGGTAAGGTTATTTTCGTCAACCGCCTGGAGGGTGATGGGATAACTACCCGGCTCAGCTTGCGGTCCGGGAGGTAATTGAACATTCAGATTGATTTCTTTACCCGTTCCCGCGGATAGAGGGATCGCTGGCAGGTCTTTCACGATCCAGGTCGCGGGGATGCCCACAATGCTGAGCTTTACGAGGGCGTCATCAGTTCCCTGATAATAGAGTTGAATTGGAATTAATATACTGCTGCCCGGCGCAGCGCTGATCTTCCGCCTGGCTACCTGGAGACGGAGTCCCGGAGGGTTTACTACCGGTGGATCGACTTGACTGGGAGGAGGGGCGTTGTTCATTTTTTATTTCCTGCTGAAGTCTAAGCGGCAATAAGGCATACATAGTATAACATTTCAAAGCCCGGTATAGAATGCTGTTTATTTGGGTGCCAATTAAATTAAACAGGCATCCGTGACCTGGATGCCATTTAAATCGAACAGGCATCCAGGTCATGGATGCCTGTTATAGTTTTATAAACAAGCGATCTAGCGCGTGCAGCCTGCCCTTGCAGGCAGCCGCATCGCGGTCAGCTCAGCGCACCAGGCTGGTTACCGAGTTCCAGGCAGAAGAAACAGTACCCGTCACACTCCCGGTGAGATTGCGCGCCTCACGATCAGCCTGGCTGAGAAAATTTGTGACAGGGCGGGTAATTGTCTGCGCAGTATTGCTCAAGCTGTCCAAAACATTTCCCGCTTTGAGATTGGACCTGACTTTCATAATGATCCACCTCCCATCTTTTATGCCGAGCAGGTACCGCTCATATTCGGGTAGTAAACACCGTTGATGGTTGCGCCACCGCTGGGGGATGGCACGATCCCGGATGTGCCTCCGCCGGAGGGAGGCGTGCTCCCCGGGCAGGTGCCGCTCATATCCGGATAATATACGCCGCTCACTGTGCCGCCAGTCGTGGTTTGCCCGGCGCGCAGGTTGCAGCGGACTCTTAGCTGAGGTGTCGCTTCACGCTCGTTCAGGTTGTTAACTTTCATACTTGACTCCATTCGTTACAGTGCTCTTATCAATGGGCATCCTTTTGGATTAAATCGGACGCTTTGTAACCGGTGAATTCTGCTGAGAAGCTTCAGCGCTGAAAAGAATCAGCTAGGGAATGTACAGCACCTGGCCGGGTTGGATCACATTCGGATTAGGGCCGATCGTAGTTTGGTTGGAGTAATAAATCTTGGCGACATTATCGGCGGATCCAGAACCATAGAACTGGTACGCGATCGTGCTCAGGGAATTGCCTGACTGCACGGTATAGCAAGCAGAACCTGATTTGGTATTGGTTCGGACATTCATTTCTTAACTCCTTCTAGTGGTGTGTAAATCCTCGTTATGTATTCCACCGGCGCGGAGAATCTGCACCTGTGTCTTGGATAAGGGGATTTTATACTTAATTCAGCGTGCTCGCAATACGTCGAATGACTGAATTTCGGCGCCACGCCTTCCGGTCAGCAAAATGCGGGTAAATAGTTAGCGAATGCTGATTAACTCAGCTCAGCGAATTCTTGCAGGATGCGCGTCATGTGGCGCGCCCCTTTCAAGTACAGGTCTAACCGCACGTTCTCATTGGGTGCATGGGTGGCTGTGCCAGGGTAGGCAATGCCGCAGGTAGCGATGGGCAGGTGGAGATATTCCAGAAAAGGGTGGTTGGGACCCGAGCCACCGACCATTGGCATGATGTCCATCGGTACGCCATAGACAGGCCTGGCAGATTCGACCACCAGTTTGATAAATGGGTCATCCGGATCGGTCCTCCCCGGTGATTCCCCGCCCAGGTAAGCGACATCGATATCAGCGAAACCTTCTGCATCCAGGTGGGCGCGCAACTGTTGGAAGACCTGCTCCGGGTTCTGATTGGGGACCAGCCGGAAATCAACTTTTGCCGAAGCCCTGGCGGGCAGAACTGTCTTCGCGCCGGGTCCCTGGTATCCCGATGTGAGACCGCAGATTGTACAGGTCGGGTCGAATATCTCAGCAATTTTTAACTCGGCGCCATCCTCTAAGCCTTTAAGGAAAGTCTTTACGCCATAACGTTCGTGGTATTCTTCCCCCACATCTGGGAGCCGCGCCATGAACCCTTTATCTTTCTCGCTGGGTGGGACCACCGAATCGTAAAAACCGGGCAAGCGGATGCGCTCGTCAGGTCCTTTGAGAGAATTAAGCGCCCAAACCAGCCGCCAGGCTGCATTGGGGAAGATCGAGCCGCCCAACCCGGAGTGTACGTCGGTTTGTGCAGTCTGCACCGAGAGCTCGACGTAGCATATACCGCGGAAACCCAGGTACTGGATCGGCACGTCACGATGATCTACGCCGCCAAACTCCCAAATGCACGCATCTGCGGCGAGCTGCTCGCGATGCGCAGCCACATAATCTTTGAGATGGAGGCTGCTTACCTCCTCCTCCCCCTCGATAATAAATTTTACATGGCAGGGGAGGTCGCCGTAAACAGCCAGCAATGCATCGAGAGCAAACAGGCGGTTGACCAGATGACCTTTATCGTCGCTGACGCCCCGCCCGAACAGCTTGCCTTCACGCAGAGCTGGCTCGAAAGGAGGGCTCTCCCACAGCTCCAGAGGTTCGGCTGGTTGTACATCGTAATGGTTGTAAAAGAGCAGGGTCTTGTTTCCACCGCGGCTCGCCCGCGGGGAGCGACGTTCGGCATAAACAACCGGGGCGCCTTGGGTCTTATGGATCTCGACGGCAAAACCTCGCCTGCCGAGCATCTCTCCCACGAGATTGGCGCATTCTGTCAAACCCCAATTCTGGGCTGCCACGCTGGGCTGCGCGGTCAATCTGGCGAGCTCGGCGATCGATTCGTCCAGGTGGGTTTCTAGGTACTGGTCGATCAGGGTTTCATCAGTCATTGGGCTGCTCCAATCATTAAGTACAGTCATATAAATTCTGTTGGATGTTCAGGTATTTTCCAAGCCAGATTATCGAAGCGTCTTCTATCTAATTCTTGTGACTGTACTCAAGCAAACCGCTGATTATTAATGTTGCTCATGCGGTTTGCTCCAAGTCCCATTTCGGCTGCCGTTATTTCAGAATCTGTTGGGTACCGCGGTTTCAGCCATTTAGACGCTGTTCCACCCATGTAGGCGATGGTAGTCATCTTAATGGTTTCCCCAAGCCAGCAGAATAACAAAAACCGGCTGTAAGGCATCTTGAGGACGCCGGCGATGATCCCTCCGATATCGAAGAGAGGGTTGGGCAGAGCCGCCAATACGAATATGGTCAGCGAGCCATTGCGCTGCATCCAGCCATATAATTTATCGTACCTGTTAGAGCGCTCTGCGACGCCCTGCCCGCTGAACCCGGCGAGGTAGCCGATCGACTCGCCTAACGCCGCGGCGAAACCGGAGATTATGCCAACCAGAAGTGGATTGAGGATCGCGCCCATCGCAAAAACAACCGCCACTCCCGGCGCAGGGAAGAGGACAGTGCCATATGCCAGGAAAGTCAGGATAAATACACCCGGATAGCCGTATAAAGCCAGCTTCGCAGCCTGATCGCGGATGCTGAAAATATATAAGCTGATCCCAATAACCGCCAGCAAGGCAGCGATGCGAGCCAGCGTAGTGCGGGTGGTCTTATTCATACGGCTGGCTGAAGGCCCCCCTCCGGGGAGCACTGCTGAGGGAAATCGGGTTTCCCTCAGGCATCAGCTTCATTAATGGTAACGGAATTTAGCGTCACACCAGGCGCATTGGGGTTGCGCGGATCGCGTTCGGGGATAGAAAATAATACATCTATCCCGCCTGAGACCTGCCCAAAAATAGAGTGCTTGTTATCCAGCCAAGGGGTGGGAACGTGCGTGATAAAGAACTGCGATCCATTCGTATTTGGACCAGCATTCGCCATAGATAAGACGCCTGCGCGATCGTGGCGCAAGCTGCTATTGAACTCGTCCGCGAAACGGTAGCCGGGTCCGCCGGTTCCTGTGCGCGTGGGATCGCCGCCCTGGACCATGAAATTCGCCAAGACCCGGTGAAAGATGGTTCCATCGTAAAATCCCTGGCGGGATAAAAAAACGAAGTTATTCACTGTCCTGGGCGCCTTGTCGGCAAATAAGTCCAAATAGATATCTCCCTTGGAAGTGTGCAGAACGGCTGAATATTTTTTCTGCGGGTCGATCGCCATTTCGGGTGGCTTCGACCAGCTCATGGGTTTATCGGGCATTTTCTGTCCCTTTCTCTGCAGAGGTTTCGTGGAGCAATGCTTCCAGGCGTGCCACAACCATCTCAAGCGCCACCGGGTTCATCCCTCCTTCCGGGATGATCACGTCGGCATAGCGCTTGGAAGGCTCGACAAATTCCAGATGCATTGGTCTCACGGTCGTCAGGTATTGGTGGATTACTGCTTCAGTTTTTCTCCCACGCTCATTTATATCGCGCTCTAAGCGGCGGATGAAACGTAAATCTGGGTCAGTATCCACGAATATTTTTACATCGAACAAATCACGCAAGCTCGCATCGGCGAAGATTAAGATTCCCTCTACCATAATCACCGGTCGGGGTTCGATCCGCCGGGTATTTCCAGTGCGGTTATGGGTTTTAAAATCGTATATTGGCAGGTCAACCGGCTGGTAAAGCCTGAGCGTTTTCACGTGCTCGACGAGCAGATCGCTATCCAGGGAATTCGGATGGTCAAAGTTAACGATCATCCGCTCATTCGTGGGTAAGGCGCTTAAGTCTTTATAATAAGCATCGTGCGGCAGATAAGCAATGTTATCTTCGCCCACCTGCTGTAGAATAAAGCGCGCCAGCGTCGTCTTGCCCGAGCCCGATCCGCCAGCTATCCCAATGACGAGAGGCGTTGCACGATTGAGCATGTTAGAATTATACTGGATGCCAGTTTTTCCGGGAAAATTTATAAAAAAAACCGCAGTGTGGGGATCACACTGCGGATCGAAAGCCACCGAAGGGAATCGAACCCTTGACCCGCCGCTTACGAAGCGGCTGCTCTGCCAGCTGAGCTACGGTGGCGCCCGCGGTTCTGACCTTCAAGATCACGGGCGGGATTATAGCAGTAAACCGACGAAAATAACAGGATGAGCGTTGCGTTCACCCTGTGGAAGCCTCGAGGCAGACCATGCGCGTTGCCATGCTTTCTTACCACACCTGCCCATTAGCAACCCTGGGGGGGAAAGACACCGGGGGGATGAATGTCTACGTGCGCGATCTGACCCGCTTCCTGGGTCGCCTGGGCGTCCACGTCGATGTATTTACTCGCTCGCAGGACGAGCACGTCCCCCACATCCTGCATGATCTGGGTTATGGCAACCGGGTTGTGCACGTTCCGGCTGGACCGCAAACCCCTCTGCCAAAGGAGGATTTAGCCAGCTATCTGCCTGAATTTGTCGATGGAGTGGTCCAATTCGCCGTTCAAAAAAACCTGCGCTATGACCTGATCCACAGCCACTATTGGATGTCGGGAATCGCTGCCAAATCGCTGAAAGAGCTGTGGGATTTACCGCTGGTCCACATGTTCCATACATTGGGATTGATGAAGCAGCGGGTGGCGCGCGAGAATGATGAGCTGGAAGGGGAGTATCGCCTGCAAGGGGAGTACGAGGTACTGCGCATCGCAGACCGGATCATCGCGGCTACCCAGGCAGAGCTGGCGCAGCTGCAGTGGCTCTACCAGGCAGACACCCATAAAGTGGTTATCATCCCCCCGGGGGTAGACCTGAGCCACTTTTACCCCATCCCGGTAGACGAAGCCAGGGAGTTTATTGGAGTTCAGCCCTGCGATCGCGTGCTGCTGTTTGTGGGCAGAATTGAGCCCTTGAAGGGGATCGATATCTTGCTCGAGGCGCTGTCCATACTTCGCCGTCAGAATATTACCGTCTGTTTGACCGTGATCGGAGGTGATCCAACGGTCAATGATGAGACGCAATATTCCGAGATGGCGCACCTGCAGGCACTGCGCGCCCAATACGGCATGAACGATCTGGTGGCATTCATCGGTCAACGCAGCCAGGATTCCCTGCCGTATTACTACTCGGCGGCAGAGGCGGTGGTGGTACCTTCCCATTATGAATCTTTTGGCATGGTTGCCCTGGAAGCCATGGCGTGCGGCACGCCGGTGGTCGCTTCGCAGGTGGGTGGTTTGGCCTTCCTGGTTCAGGATGGGCAGACCGGGTTCACGGTGCCGGTCGACGACCCCCAGGCTCTGGCAGATCGCCTGGCGGAGCTGTTAAACGATCATGAGCTGCGCCAGCGGATGGGCGTCCAGGCCGCGGAGTTCGCGCGCCAGTACAGCTGGGAAAAAATTGCCGGGCGGATCGTGTCGGTCTACGACCAGGTTTTGGACGAAAAAGATGGAAATATCCAGGATCCGGGAAAATTTATTGATGCGATCGCGTAGATCAAGAGTTATCTGGGATATCGTAAAACACGAGCACCGTGCTCCCGTATTTGCGGCGGTCAAACTCTTTCAGATGCTCTAATTCCAGGGACTGGTACTCCACCGGGTGGATCTGGGCAATCACCCACCCTCCTGGAGCCAGCCAACCCGGTTGAGCATCCACGGTTTTGAGCATTTTCTGCCAGAACTCTTTATACTGAGGCGGGGCAATGTAGATGTAATCGAAACCCCGGTCGGCTGGTTTCCGTAAATACTGGAAGGCATCGCTCCGGAAAACCTGTGAGCCGGCTCCCAATCCGGTCAAGGCCAGATTGGAGCGGATCGTCTCGACAGCCTCCCGCTGAACGTCCACGAACCGCACGAATTCTGCTCCGCGGCTGAGCGCTTCGATACCGACGCTTCCCGTGCCCCCAAACAGGTCGAGGAAGGAGGCGCCGCTGATATCAGCTCCAATAATATTAAACAACGACTCTTTGGTCCGGTCTGTGATAGGCCGGGTTTTATCACCCGGGACCCCTCGCAACCGCCGGCCGCGCGCCTTCCCAGCTATTATTCTCAACCCGCCCATCAGCAGCTCGCGCGGTTCAGCTTAAGGCTTGAGATCGACGCTGCGCCGCGCAGCGTGCAGGTTCCCTGCTGGCGCAGTAATCGGTACCACGCAGCCGGTACCTAAAATGAACCGTTTTCCACCAGTTTCCAGGATCGCGTCCTTAGCCTCGCCCAATATGCGCACCGGGGAGCTTAGCACCAGCCCTTCTTCGCGGCTCAGACCTCCGCATACAACGCTCGGGAATAAGCTCAAGCCGTCTGCCAGCGACGGCGGAGTCTCCTGGTCATGCCAGTTCAGCACTTGCACCGGATAATCCGCGACAAGGTTGAACATCACGTCTGCCCCGTGCAGGTGGAGCATATTCAGCCATAGACCGGCGGTCCCTTCTAAAACCTGCAAATCATAGGGCTTACCGAATTCTAGATATTCCTCTTCACTCAACAGGTTATATTGGGCGTGCTGGATAGCATAAAAAACGCCGTCGATGCCTGTTTGGCGTGCAGCGGCGATATATGCGCGGGTCGTGGCCGCGATGGTTTTAATCCACGGTGCAGGGCATCCGGATAGCGGCGCACATGCACCAGCAGGTCGTCTTTTCCGAGGAGATTCTTTGCCTGCGCTAACGGTGAGAAAATTGTTTGGATGACCGGAGTATGCGGATTGAGCTCGGCAACCAGCAAGCGCAGGCAGGTCAGCGACTCGCCCAAAAACCCTGTGTGAGGATCGAGCTCTGCCAGGCGAGTCCAATCATCCGGCTGGTCGATCACATGCACGGTGTAATCGCGCGTGCCTTCACTTGAACCGTGCCATTCATCCTGCACTCCCCAATCGCGCAGGCAGTAAGATGAGGAGGGAGTCACTTTTACCAGGTCAAAATCGAAGGTATTCTGGAAAGCCAAAATTGCGGCTGCCAGGCCATCCGGGCTCTGGTCATCGACCGGAAAATGGCGCCAGAGAGCAACCGGTACTCGGTCGGGTTTAGCGCCAGACAGGCAGGCTTCGATGCGCTGGCGATGGGTTAGCGGGTTCATTGGACTCATAAATATCACCTCATAGGAGTTATGCAGTTGAAAGAGAAAAGTCCGAAAAATGTTTTACTCCGGCTGGGAGGGGCTGCCGAGCAGGCTGGCGATCTCCTGCTCTTCGTTGTATTGGCGGTTGAAATAATCGGTTATAAAGGGTGACCGGCGCAAACGCAGCGCCATGGGAGCGACCTGCTGCAGGTCTTCGGCGGACACCACAGCACGCCCATCTGCAGCAGTATACACGCGGGCGGCCTCGAACAGGGTTATTTCGAGCGCGCAGCGAATCGATGCCCATACGCTGAACATACTCCAGACCGCAGCGCGCAACTTCTTCAGGAAGCTCGACCTGGGGAAGGAGATCCCTGGCGTTTTGGATCTCATTTTGCATAAAAGCAGTCTCATCTGCATAGGCGGAGATTACCTGGCGCGGCTTCTGTAAATATGAGCTCACTCTGCGGTAAGCTTCCAGGCGCTCGTCTGGATCAGCCAGGCCGCGTAAGATGACCTTCAAGCTAAAACGGTCCATAATTTGGGGGCGCAGGTTGCCTTCTTCGGGATTCATCGACCCGATCAAAGTAAAGCGCGCCCGGTACGTAGCGGAGATCGGCCCGCGGCGGACGGTATACAAGCCCTGGGTGGCTGCATCCAGGATTGAGTTGATGATTTCATCCGGCAGGAGATTCACCTCATCGACGTAGAGCAGATTCCGGTCGGACTGAGCCAGGATTCCGCGGCGCAGACGCAGGCGCTCGTGGGTCGCCGCCCGCTCGTCGATCCCACCGACCACGTCTTCCAGGCGGGCATTCAAAGGCAGCTCGACCAGGCGCGCCCGGTCAGGCTGCGCCAGCGGTTCTCCTTCAGCATATTTGCGAGCGCAGTCCGGGCAGATTGCATCGATCCCCCCGGTTTCGACGTCTTCCGGCAGGCAGCCATAAAAGCACAGGCTGCGCGGCACCAGGGGTAATAAATCGACCAGGCTGCGCACTGCGGTGGTTTTACCAGTGCCGCGTGGACCTACCAGCAAAACCCCGCCTACAGCAGGGTTGATTAACGAAATCAGCAGTGCCAGTTTCATCTCACGCTGCCCGACCAATGCCAGGAATGGAAACGGCAGGTATTCTGCCAGACCGGCATCTTCTTGACCTTGCTCAGCCCGGTACCCTTTCCCAGATACCCGGTCGATGAGCTCGCGCAGTGAACGGACGCTACTGCCGGACTCGCCTGGGTCTGGGGTTTGTGAGGGAGTGGAAGAAATCTCGCTATCCATGGTCATCTGTGGGTTCGATACTGGCAGATTCGCCTCAGGGGCGGTTCTGAGCCAGGCGATAGGTCTGGCGAGCTTTGCCAGCCTCCATTCTTCGTCGCTCCGGATCGTTCTCTGGGATTATCGCTGGCACAGGCGTTGGATTCCCATCCTCATCCAGGGCGACATAGACGACATAAGCCGTATTCGTGTGGGTGCATTCTCCCGTGATTGGATTTTCTGCGGTAACCTGCACCTCGGCTTCGATCGAGGTGCGCCCTGCATAGCTGACTTCAGCAGTGAGCGTTACCAGATCACCTAACCGGATGGGCTGGCTGAAAGTCATCTGGTCGACTGCCACAGTTACCACCCGCCGTTGGGCGTGGCGCATGCAAGCCAGCGCGCCGGCCTCATCGACCAGCTTCATTACTACCCCGCCGTGAACGTTTCCCTGGTTGTTAGCGTGTTCTGGCTGCATGAGCTGAGCCAGGGTCACGCGAGAGGCGCTGACCGGCTTCGCCGATGGGACCTCACTCATTAATCAGTCCATATCCTGCCGCAGGTCGTCGCAATCGCTGGTCGGCAGGAGATCGGGAGCCTCTTCTAATACATCCACCAGGTTATAGGTCAGGTCGGGCAGCATGGGAGGCAAGGGGAAGTGAGCGGGAGGCGATATATGGGGCACGTCCGTGGGCGGTTCTACCTGAGGGTTGCTGTAATCGTACGTGCGCGGGCGGGTGATCCGCGCATCATTATTCAGCTTCCCAACGTAATTGCCATGGACGGAGTAAACGTCCCGCTCGGATGTGACCCAACCAATCCACTCACCCTGGCAATCGTAGAGGAAAGGAGGGGAATAGAGAGCTCTCACTTCTCCGTTTGTTGTATAAATTGGCAATATTTGTCCTGCTTGGCCCATTTTTTAAACAATCTACACGAATCAGATTTGAATCATTCGCTATTACTTGACATCATTATACGTCCAAAACCGGTTAATGAAAAAATTCCAAAACAGCACCACGCCGATGGCGGTCATTAATGCCAGGTATTCAGCCAGGGTTGCCTGGAGAGCCATATTCCCCGGCGGAAACCCAAAATACGCCAATATATGGGTATAGATGGGGTCCATAATATTGAAGATTGGCGTGCGGATCAGCCAACCGATGATGCTGATCAATGCGAACAGGAGAATCTGCTTGCCGATCTTCTTCGTCCGTGAATCCGGGTAGGTCCAATACCGGTTCCAGGTAAAGTTGCTGATGATCGCGGCTGTGAACGATATTGTTTGCGCGATATTCTCATTAATCGCGAAGACACGGCGCAGCACAGTGAACGTACCGATGTCAACCACGAAGCCGAATGCGCCGACAGCAATGAAACGGAGGAAGCGGGTCCGTTCGACCGGATTGGTGAAAAAAGTTGCTACGTTAATCCCAGCTTCTCCTTGAAGTACGGGATAGTGCGGCGAAGTCCCTCTTCCAAGCCTATCTTCGGCTGCCAATCCAAAATCTGCTGAGCACGCGTGATATCCGGCTGGCGGCGCTGGGGATCGCCTTCGCCGCGCAGCCCCTCGCGATAGATAATCCCAGCCTTGTTGCCGGTCAGCTCGTTGATCGTGCAGGCGAATTCGAGGATCGAAGTTTCGACGGGGTTGCCGATGTTCACCGGTTCGTGTTCATCCGAGATCAGCAGGCGGTATATCCCATCAATGAGATCCTCCACGTAGCAAAAGCTGCGGGTTTGCGAACCGTCGCCGTAGATAGTCAATGGCTCGCCAGCCAACGCCTGGCGCAAGAAATTTGGCACTGCTCGCCCATCTTCCAGGTGCATGCGAGGTCCGAAAGTGTTAAAAATGCGCACAATCCGAGTATCGACACCGTGAAAGCGGTGATAAGCCATGGTCAGAGCTTCGGCAAATCGTTTGGCTTCGTCGTATACGGAGCGTGTCCCGATGGGATCGACGTGCCCCCAATAGGTTTCTTTTTGTGGGTGCTCCAGCGGGTCGCCGTAAATCTCACTGGTTGAGGCGAGTAAGAAGCAAGCCCGGTGGGCGTGTGCCACCCCAAGCGTGTTGTGCGTTCCCAGGGCGCCGGCTTTCATGGTCTGGATCGGTAAGTTCACATATCCAAATGGGGAAGCCGGGTTTGGACTGGCGGGGGAAGCAAAATGGAGGACCGCATCCACGCTCCCTGGGACGAAGATGAAATTTGAGACGTCATGGCGAATAAATGCAAACCCGGGATGCCCGGAGAGATGAGCCAGGTTCTCAGGACTGCCGGTAATAAAATTATCCATCCCCACCACAGAATGTCCTTCTGCCAGCAAGCGGTCGCAAAGGTGAGATCCAAGAAATCCAGCTGCTCCAGTGACTAGTACGCGCATCAAGTTGTACTCCCTCCTGTTTCGATTATTTCCAGATGATCCGGCTGGTTAATCCATCGCCGGTGACCTGCTGTCGTTGGCCGGTGACGGTGTCTACCAGCCATAAGTTCCCTTCATAGACCACCGCCAGAGCGTATTGACCACCTTCCGGCATCGGTCCCGGTGACCAAGCGCCCCAGTTCCCCTGGGGAGTGATCCCGCTTTCGCCAACCGGCGGAAAGAGCAGCTGGCGGTTAGAGCCGTCCTGATCCATCACACCCAGGCGGTAGCGGCTGGTTTCGCTCTGAGTGGGAAACGAGGCTTGAAGGTAGGCTACCTGGTAACCCAGGCTGCCATCCGGCTGCACCTGGTTCGGTGAAACCAGGGGGTAAGTGAACATCCCAGTCTGGGGTACGATGTGGATCGGCGGGCTGCCTTCCAGGGGCACGGCCGACAGGTCGAACAAGGGTGATTCTTCTGGGGTGAGGGAGCCGGGTGGAGGCACGTGGTCGACGGTGTAGATGATCTTACCGTCCGGAGCCCAGGAGATGCCTGGCACCCAGGCCCAATCGCCCCGGGTCTGCAAGGGGATCGTGTCAACCAGAGGGGCTGTCGCCCCGTCCAGGAAGTTAACGATCTGGATGCCATCCGGACGGGCCATAGCCAGGGTCTTTTGATCCGGCGACCAGGCAAAGGTCGACCCCCACCACCCGTAAACTCCGCCCGAATTGGCTTCGAGGATCACGTCCCATTTGGACGTCCAACCGCTTTGACTGAAAGTGAGCACATTGAGGTCATTGTTCGCCTGCCAGCCTGGGGCAGTCTCGCGCGGCTCTACGGTTGAAAATACAACCTTGGAGTCCGACCCGGGGACCCAGTCTGCGAATTGGATGACATTGCTTACTTTCAGATCGACGGCTTTGCTCTCTTTATCGCTGATATTCTTCGCCCACAAAGTATTGATCTGGCTCGGGTCCTCTGCCCGGCGGGTATAGAGCAGCCAGTTTTTATCATCTGAAAGCGCCAGGATGCGCCCATCGAGGTCGCCCGTCGTGATGATTGCCTGGCGGTTGGCAGTATTCTCCTCGATCATCCAGGCATTTCCGTCCCTGATATAGACCATCCGTCCCGGAATTGCCGCCGGGACAAATGGGGTTTGGATCCCGACCATGACGATTTCCGGCACTGGCTCATTGAGCATGACGGTCTTGATGGGATTGTTGGAGACTTCTTTGCCATCTTCGTAGACTTTGCGGTAAGTTATTTCTTGCAAGCCGTTTTTGCCATTCTGCAGGTAAACCTCGTTCTCTTTACCCAGGGGCAGGGATTTATTGCGCAGAGTCTGGCGCTCGAACGGCACAACAACCTGGATGGCTTCATACTCTTCAGTAACCCGGGTAACCTTGACTCTGCCATCTTTGCCCAGAATCGTGTAAGCTGCGGGATCGATGCGATCCAGTGAGCCCAAGTTTATACCCGCGGTATCCAGCGCCTGCTGGACGGTGCTCCCGGCGGGTAAATGTACCTCCTGGGTCTGTCCGTCGGCCTGCACGCGCACCGTGAGCAGTGGCTGGGTCGCCTGAGGTGCGGTACAGCTAACCAGCCAGCCAGCCAATATTAACAAAAGCGGGGGCAGGGATAACCCATGGCGAGGGTGGTATAATCGCATCTCGGACCTGGAAAGCAGCGGAGGCTTACCGTCGATGACCTTTGATCGATAATACTCCGTCGGCTATCGTGATGCTTTCCAAGACAACGGGTGCATTTGCGGCAAGCAGCTGCGCGGAGAGAATTTGGTCGATTTGCGCTGAAAGTTGGGCAATCATCGTATCGGGTAAAGGAAACGGTCCAACTTTAGCCGACAGGAACTGGTAAGTGGGCATCCCCTGAGCGTCGACACCCAGAGCGATGAGAACTTCCAATGGCATGCTGATATTGCCCTGGTCTGCGGTTGCAGCGAACTGGATTTTGCCATCTCTCAAATAAACCTGGGGGTCCTTGATCGGGATATCCGGCTGTTCTTTAAGTTTTAGTGCAATCAATGAGGTCAATTCTGCTTCGGTGATCGAAAAGGTAAGCTCTCCGTTCGATTGGAAATTGTCGAGGCCCGATTGCAGATTATTTTCCAAATCTTGGGCAGCTTCCGTCGTTACCGGGACGGTCTCGGTAGGTTTTGGAATACTCAAACGGTGGCTAAATAAGTTGCAAGCAAGACTGCTTGCCAGGAGCACACTGACGAGGGTCAGCAGCCACAAATTTCTGTGTTTCGAGTTCATTATCTTCTCCAAATGCTTTACGAGCGGTCTATTATATTAGCTGAGTCATAAGATATGCAAGTCATTTGCCAATCAATACGACGGGAGAATTTTATCATAGCATGATGAGCACCTTTTCGACCGAGACCGGCCTCCTTGCACGATTGGAAGCGCTCTTATTTGTTGCTCCCGGTGCGATTTCCCCGGACCAGCTGGCTGGTGCACTCGATTTGAGTATCAGCGAGGTTGTGCAGGGACTGGCGGAGCTAGAAGCGCTGTACCTGGCTGATTCCCAGGTGCGCGGATTGCGCCTGCAGCGCCACCTGGGCAGGGTTCAGCTTACGACAGCTGCCGATACCGCGCCGCTGATTGAGAAGTTCCTTGGACTTGAAGCGACCAGCCGGCTCAGCCGCGCCGGCCTGGAGACTCTGGCGATCATCTCTTACCAGCAGCCGGTTACACGGCCCCAGATCGACGCCATCCGCGGCGTGAACAGCGATGGTGTATTGAAAAGCTTGCTCAGCAAAGGCTTGATCCAGGAAGTCGGTAGAGCTGAAGCGCCGGGACGACCGATCTTGTACAGCACCACTCCTGAATTCCTGCAATACTTCGGCATGAATACCCTCCAGGAGCTGCCGCCATTGAACCTGGATGAAGGACCCTCCCCGGTCGAAGAATACCCGGTTTTGAAGGAATAAATCCGGTGAAAGAAAGGCTTCAGAAGATCCTGGCGCGCAGCGGGTATGGCTCTCGACGGGCATGTGAAGGGCTGATCCAGGAAGGCCGGGTATCGGTAAACGGCGAGCGGGCAATCTTAGGCAGCCAGGCTGACCCAGCAGTAGACCGGATTCTGGTCGACGGGGTCGCTCTCCGTGCGAAAGAAGAGTTCACCTACATCTCCCTGTATAAGCCCAAAGGAGTTATCTCGGCGGTTTCCTCCCCAGATCCGCGGCCTAAAGTGCGCGATCTGGTACCTGTTGGCGGAACGCTGTATCCGGTCGGGCGCCTGGATGCCGATAGCGAAGGCTTGATCCTGCTCACAAACGACGGCGAGCTGGCAAACCGCCTTACCCACCCGCGTTACGGTCATGAAAAAGAGTACAAGGTGCTCATAGCCCGGCGACCGGACGCGCAGCAGCTGGCAGCCTGGCGGAGGGGCGTGGTGTTAGAGGATGGCTTTCGCACCTCTCCGGCTCAAGTAAGGATTGAATCGCAGGCTGGCAAGGGGACCTGGCTGCGAGTGATCATGGGAGAAGGTCACAAACGACAGATTCGTGAGACTGCCTCGGTTTTAGGCTTACCGGTGGTGAAAATTATCCGGGTAAGGATAGGCAGCCTGCAGCTGGGCGGTCTGAGCCCAGGCGAGTGGCGCTATCTTAGCTCTGCCGAAATCGCCTCGTTGAAGGGCGAAACGCCGAAAGGCAAAACCAGTCCAAATAAAGCCAAGACGAAGCCGGGGAAGAAGGGTCCTACCAGCCAGCCCCGGTAATATACGAGAAAGGCAGACACAGTTAACTCTCTGCCGCCGGAGGACTGCACGTTTCCAGCACAGGAAATACCGGCTTAGTTTGTAGCAAGGTGAGAATTATGATGAAAAACGACCAGAAGAATTTATTATTGGAAGAAGCTGCCCGGTTGGGCTGCCGCTACCTGGATGGGCTTGACAGCCGTCCAGTTTTTCCTGCGCCTGCTGCAGTGGCTGGGTTGGAGGCCTTTGACGAGCCATTTCCAGCTACGTCGAGCGACTCGCTCGAGACTTTGGCTCTCCTGGACGAAGCCGGCTCCCCTGCAACGGTAGCCACGGCAGGTGGGCGCTATTTCGGCTTTGTCATTGGCGGTTCGCTGCCGGCAACGCTGGCTGCTAATTGGCTGGCGGGTGCCTGGGACCAAAATGCTGGCCTGGCGGCTGCCTCTCCTGTGGCGGCAAGGTTGGAAGCTGTTGCGCTGCGCTGGTTGTTGGATGCCTTGGGCCTACCAGCGGATGCTGGCGGAGGCTTTGTCAGCGGAGCCACGATGGCCAATTTTAGCGGGTTGGCTGCTGCAAGGCATGCCATTTTGCGGAGGGCTGGTTGGGATGTGGAAGCGCACGGACTATTCGGTGCGCCGCCAATTACAGTGATAGTGGGTGAGGAGGTACACGTCAGCCTGCTCAAAGCCTTGAGCCTGCTGGGGTTAGGACGCGAACGAGTGCTGCGCGTGCCTGTCGACGGACAAGGACGGATGCGCCCGGAGGCGCTCCCCAGAATCAGCGGTCCGGCGATCATCTGCATCCAGGCTGGCAATGTAAACACCGGCGCGTTCGACCCGGCAGATGAGATCTGCGGCATCGCTCATGAGGCGAACGCCTGGGTGCACGTTGATGGCGCCTTCGGCCTGTGGGCCGCGGCAGCTCCCGCACGGAAATATTTGGTCTCTGGGGTGGATCAAGCTAACTCATGGGCAACCGATGCTCATAAGTGGCTCAACGTGCCCTACGATTGCGGACTGGTTTTCTGCCGGCAGGCGGGCGACTTGCGGGCTGGCTTGACCCACAACGCGGCTTCTTACCTGGTCGAAGGTGGGCAGCGGGAGCCGATGGAGTACACTCCGGAGATGTCGCGCCGGGCGCGCGGTGTGGAGGTTTGGGCGGCGCTGCGCGTGTTGGGTCGCTCCGGCCTGGCCGAGATGGTAGAGCGTTGCTGCAGGCACGCGAGGCGCTTTGCCGAAGGGTTGGCAGCTGCCGGTTACGAGATTCTCAACCAGGTAGATCTTAATCAGGTCCTGGTATCCTTCGGCGACCCTGATCGAACTCGGGCAGTGATCGAAGCCGTCCAGAAGGAGGGCACATGCTGGTGTGGCGGTACAACCTGGCAGGGGCGTACAGCCATGCGGATCAGCGTCTCTTCCTGGGCGACTACTGGAGAGGATGTAGAACGGAGTCTGGAGGCGATCTCGCGTATTGCAGGAACCCTATGAATTGTTAGCGAAAAAGCACGGTTGGGAACGTGAGCGGCTATCTGCAAATATGCAAAAGGGTTCTGCATTCATGTGGCATAATGCCGAGACGAATGGTAAATGAACTCCCGAATTGAAACGGGTACGATCCCTGCATCGTAGAGGGTGTCGGGAACCCCGGCGCTGGTTATAGCGTTTGGAGAGTGCGCCCGGTGTAGCTCCAGGAATAGTGATAAAATTTGCACCTGGATATTGCGATTTTTTGCGCGAATGAAATTACTTTGAGAGAAATCCAGAATCATTATGACTGCTGATGAAGGACAACAATCTTCCTGGTTAGACCGCCCCCTTTTTTCATCCTTTAAACTCAATTGGGAAATCGTAATCTTTAGCCTGATCGTAATCCTGGCTATAGCAACCCGCTTCTACATCCTTGGAGCGCGGGTGATAAGCCACGATGAGAACTCGCACGTCTACTACTCCTGGCTGTACTATCAAGGTGAAGGCTACCGGCACGACCCTGTAACCCACGGTCCCTTGCAGTTCCACCTGGTCGCGCTCTCCTTTTTCTTATTTGGGGATAGCGACTTCTCTGCCCATCTCCCGGCTGCATTATTCAGTATTGCGACGGTATTCGCCATCTGGCTCTTCCGCCGCTACCTGGGTAACGTCGGGACGCTTGTGGCCGCCTTCATATTTGTCATCTCCCCTTACATGCTTTTTTACGCGCGTTACGTGCGCAACGAATCCTTTATTACCTTGTTCGGCGTGCTCACTCTGTGGGCAATACTACGTTACCTGGAGACCGGGCGCCCGCGTTATTTGTACTTGCTGACGCTTGCCACGGTCTTGCACTTTACGGCAAAAGAGACTTCATTTATATATACCGCGCAGGCAATGATCTTCCTGGCTTTCTACATGGTTTATGACCTGACCCGTAAAGCCTGGCCGAAACCCAAGGATCAAAGGACGTTCTTAACTGCGTTACTGATCGGCATAATCTTTTTAGCCCTCGCCATGGGCCTTCTTATCTTGACCCAAGGCACCGCGCCTGCAGCAACTCCCACCGTAGCTCCCACACCGGGCACGGGGCAAGGGCTGGAAAACCCGGCTGCCTCCACCAGCCTGCCTGTCGTGCCACTGCTGACTGCCGGGATTGGCCTGGTTGCGCTGCTCTTCGCCTTGTTTATCCTGATCCGGGGTTATACCTGGCAGGCTTTGCGTACGAATCGCGCATTCAGTATGTTGATCGTCTTGCTGATCATAGTGCTGCCAATGCTTTCTCCGTTCGCGGTGAAAGCAATGGGCCTCAATCCAATCGATTACAACAATCCCCAATCGATTTTTTGGGTCGGAGCGATATCGGGACTTCTGGCGATTCTTGCAATTATCATCGGTTTGCTCTGGAATCCGAAATTATTCCTGATCAATGCAGCTATTTTTTACAGCATATTCACCGTCCTCTACACCTCCATTTTTACGAACGGTTTTGGATTTGTAACCGGGCTGGTCGGTTCGCTGGGTTACTGGCTGGCCCAACAAGGTGTCAACCGAGGCAGCCAGCCGTGGTATTACTACATGTTCTTGCAGATCCCGGTTTACGAATTCCTGGCAGCATACGGCAGCCTGCTCGCGGTGGTAATCGTCATTTATCGCTGGATTACCGGGCGGAAGACTTCTGAGTCTGAACTAGAGCTGGAGCCAGAGGTTCACCCTGCGTTAGAGCCTGAGAATGCCCCCGATTCCAGTGAGTTGATACTTCCCGAAGCCACAGCTGCCCCTCTTGAAACCGAGGTTGAGGAGCAAGTTAAACCACCGGTCTTTGCCCTTCTGCTTTACTGGTCAGTTACCAGCCTGTTAGCCTATTCGGCTGCAGGCGAAAAAATGCCCTGGCTTACCGTGCACATTGCTCTGCCGATGATCTTGCTCTCTGGATGGGCGTTCGGTATCGTTATCGACGGTTTCAGCTGGGAAGAATTCCGCCACCAGCGCGGGTGGCTGACTCTGCTGCTCTTCCCGGTTTTTCTTACCAGCCTGCTGGCGGCTTCCGCTGCACTGTTGGGGGCTAACCCACCGTTTCAGGGCAGCTCGCTGGATCAGCTCCAGGTGACCACTACTTTCATAACTTCCGCCATCCTGGCAGTTGCCAGCGGAATCGGGCTCTACTTCCTGGTGAAAGGTTGGGATACGGGTCAATTCCTGCGCCTGGTGATACTGGTTATCGCCGGATTTTTCTCGATCCTCACTGCCCGCACTGCATTTCGGGCAGCATATATCAATTACGATAACGCGAAAGAATTCCTGGTCTATGCTCACTCGGCGGGCGGCGTAAAGCAAGCCCTGGCCCAAATTCAAGAGATATCTGAGCGGACGACCGGTGGTAACTCGATCAAAGTTGCTTATGATGACCAAACCACCTACCCGTATTGGTGGTACCTGCGCAACTATCCCAACCAGATGTTTTATGGTGCGAATCCGACCCGCGCCCTGCGCGATGCGCCGGTAATCCTGGTTGGAGACACCAATTTCGGCAAGATCGAGCCGGTGGTTGCCCAGGGTTACGACCGCTTCGACTACATCCGGCTGTGGTGGCCGATGCAGGATTATTTCGACCTCACCTCGCAGCGCATCATCGATGCAATCACTGACCCCCAGATGCGCCAGGCGCTGTTCGATATCTGGTTTAACCGCGACTACACGTTATACGGTGAATTAACGAAAAAGGATTTTAGCCTGGAGAATTGGGAGCCATCGGCGTGGATGCGCCTCTACGTGCGCAAAGATATCGTCGCCAAGCTGTGGAACTATGGCACCTCGCCAGTTCCCGAGCAAGTTGTGGTTGACCCCTTCGATGGTAAGCAGATCAACCTGTCCGCCGACCTTCTGGTCGGTTCAGCAGGGGACCAGCCGGGAATGTTCAAGAACCCGCGCGACCTGGCAGTGGCTCCTGATGGCAGCCTCTACGTAGCCGATTCCGGGAACCATCGCATCCAGCACCTGGATAAGAATGGGAATGTGATCAAGGTTTGGGGAAGCTTCACCGGCGAAAATGTGGTGCCCGCGCCGGGCGGCACGTTCAACGAGCCGTGGGGCATCGGGGTTGGACCGGATGGCTCAGTTTACGTCGCGGATACCTGGAACCACCGGATCCAGATGTTTACAGCAGACGGTGTTTTTGTAAAAGCCTGGGGTTATTTCGGACAGGCTGAGAAACCGGAGGCATTCTGGGGGCCGCGCGATGTCCTGGTGGACAGCCAGGGACGTGTATTCGTGACCGATACTGGCAACAAGCGAGTGGTAGTTTTCGATAAAGATGGCAATTTCCTGACTGAGTTCGGTAAGGCAGGCTTGAATGCGGGTGAGTTCGATGAGCCGGTCGGGCTGGCGATGGATGCCAGCGGGCGGGTTTATGTCGCAGATACCTGGAACCAGCGCATTCAGGTGTTCAAGGAAGATGGACCCAATAACTTTGTCCCTGATAATGCCTGGGATATCGTCGGTTGGTACGGGCAGTCCACGGATAACAAGCCGTTCCTTGCTGCAGATGGGAGTGGGAACCTGTTTGCTACAGACCCGGAGGCCAATCGCATCCTGGAATTTGGCCCGGATAACAAGCCGCTACGCGCCTGGGGCGATTACTCCACTGGCGCAGATGGATTTAACATTGTCGGTTCAGTTGCGTGGGATGGAAGCAACGGCGTCTGGGTAACGGATGCGGGCAACGCCCGGGTAATGCATTTCACTCTGCCGTAAATTTAAGTGCTTGCTGCGTCTGCTGCTGCCTCGAGCATGCGGGCCAGCTGCCTGGCCTGATCTGCAGTCAGGTAGAGATTTGACTCGTCGTAGCGAAAGATTTTCTCGTCTTCCGGACATTCTTCGATAATACACACACAGATATTGTCATCGTAGGTCGATTCGTTCTTCTCGTAAACAATCTCAACTTTTAAGGTGTTATCCAGGAGGTAAATTGCCATCTGGATCGCTCCTCTCATGGAGTCCGGTCGTACAGCCGGCGGTAGATGTTGAAGTTTTCGTAGACGCGTTGGATATAGGTGCGTGTTTCCTCATAATCGATCGACTCAAGGAATAAGTCCGGGTCGTTCTGCGAGCGCTCGCTCCATTTAATTGCGTTCCCCGGGCCGCCATTATAAGCAGCCAGCGCAGTATACAAGTCATCCTTGAAATATTTGCGCTGCCTGTCGAGATAGTCCACCCCGAAGCGAATGTTAACAACCGGCCGGTAAAGGTCATCGTTAGTGTAATCAGGCGGCCATCCCAGGCGGGCAGCGATCTCCTGCCCAGTTGAAGGGATAATTTGCATCAATCCGCTGGCCGCGGCAGAGCTGCGGATAAAGCTCTCGAACAGGCTCTCCTGCCTTACCAGGCTGAAGATGAGCAGCGGATGGAAACCATATTCTTGGGCTTCCGGGACGATCAGGTCAGAATGGTAAGATCCGAAGCGGATGTGGTTAAAATAGGGCGGAGCATTCAGGGTGGCGGCGTCGTCCATGCCTGCCAGGGTCAGCAGCTGACGGGCTGCAAAGATTGCAGAGCGATAGAGCCCAAGCTGGTCCAGGTAGTTCATCAGCCTGTAGGTTTTTACCGGATCATTTTCATATGCATGCCGCACGGTTTCGAACTCATTTCGCGCATCATCGTAAAGGCCAAGCGCCCAGAGCTCATTCCCGCGGATGATACCTGGCTCAGCGGTAAGCTCACCCAAATTGGATAGATCTGTCTCAGCAGGGATCGAAAAGGTCTGTGCGCAGCCATTCCTCGGCATGCTGGCGCTCGCCAGCCTGGTCATACGCCAGGTCGTAGACCTGGGGCGGTGTAAATGGTTGGCGACCAATGAGCTGATCAAGGGCGCGTTCACTATAATACCCGGTCGGATCGGCGCTGGCGGCTTGCTCCCAGGCTGCCTTGGCGCCAGCCTGATCTCCTTGGGCAGCCAGAGCTTTACCGGACCAATAAAATGCGGGCGCCTTATCGCTCAGCTGAATAGGGAGTGACAAAATTCCCAAAAAGGTCCGGTAAGCATCTGCAAACCGTCCGATACGATATTGAAGGATGCCCGTGAGGAACATTGCCCGCTGCGCCTGGGAAGCCTGCGGGTAGGAGCTTGCCAGGCGCTGGTAGAGAGCGATTGCCTGGTCAGACTCTCCCCCGCGGTCGGCAATATTTGCGGCGGACATTAAGAAATCGGGAGCATGCTCGTCAGCAGGCATGAGCTGGATGAAGTCCAGCAAGGTTTGTACTGCGTTCGTGTACTGGTCAAGATAGAACCATTGGGTATACGCTTTCTGCGACCAGGCATCCGCCCAATTTGGGGAATCCTTGTAATTCTGGATGACCGTGTCCCAATGCGAGATGGCAGCCGGGTAATTGCCTGCCGCCTCTGCAGCCAGACCGTAATAATAATGGGCCGTAGCTGGGTCCGCAGGATTGTTCTGCAGATAGCGGTCAAAGGCTGCCATCGCCACGCCGTATTGGTCGGCGTAATAATCAACGATGCCGCGCTGCAGCTCATCTACCGGGACGTTCGCATTGACCAGCTCGAGCAGAGCCTGGTAGGCCTCGTTGGTGCGCGGATAGCTGTTCACCGTCTGGAGGTAAAGGCTGTAAGCCTGGTCGGTCTGACCCAACGCCTGGTAAGACTGGGCTTTGCGCAGCGTGATCAAAGCTTTCATCCCGGCGTCTTCGGTCTTTTGACTGATGTCATCGTACAATGCGAGCGCGGTTGTATGGTCGCCAGCAAACGCATATGCGCGCGCCATCTTCATCTGCGTGTATACTGCGTCATTCTGGGTGGGAAATTGTAAAGCCGCCAGGTATTCGTTGGTGGCTGCTAAAAAATCCCCGCCGGCGAACAGGGTGTCGCCGCGCAGCTCGTGGACGTAGCCATCTACCAGACCAGGGCGGTGCTCTAAATAGTTTTGGTATGCCTGAGACGCATCAGGAAAGCGCTGCAGAGTGTTGTAGGCTTGCCCCAGATAGAAATATGCGTAAGCAGCGTAGATCGAGTCCGGATAGCTCTGGATGAGCTGCTCGAGCATGGTTACTGCCTCGTCTGTATTTCCGGACCATAATTTCGTGCGTGCCAGACCCAGCAAAGCAGCCCCCTGGATATCCGGACTGCTGCTCTGCTGGCGAGCGATCTCAAATTCTTGAGCTGCCGCGTCCCAATCGCCGTTGGTCAGGGCATGCTCGCCGCTCTCGATGCGCGCAGCCGGAACCGGGGTAGGTGTGGGCGGCGGAATGGGTGTGAAAGTAGGGACAGGAGGTATATATACAGTCGGTGTGGGAGTGGGTCCCACACCCAGGGAAGCGATTTGGTTATTCAGCAAGCATGCCAGCGCCACGAAGAGCACGATTGCGCTGAGCAAGAGGCTACGGAACTTCATCGGCGTCACTATACCTGATGGTCAGGGGGATGTCAATGTTTGACAATCCATTCAATGCATGTTAGACTTTTCACGCTTGTGGCAATGCGCTCTCGTCAGAGAGCGCTTTTCACGCAGAAACATAGATCGGGGCAGGCATCCAATGAATATCCTTCTAACCGGCTCAGTAGCTTATGATTACCTGATGAAGTTCCCCGGTTATTTTAAAGACCATATCCTGCCAGATCGTTTGGAGACAATCAGCCTCTCTTTCCTGGTTGAATTGATGGTGCGGCTGCGCGGCGGAGTCGCACCGAATATTGCCTACACCCTGGCGCTGCTCGGTGAGAAACCCCGGCTGTGGGCTACTGTCGGGGAAGATTTTGACGATTACCGCCAGTACCTCGAGAGCGCTGGGGTTGATACCTCGGGTGCGCGGGTTATCCCGGGAGTTTACACCGCCTCATTCTTCGCCAATACCGACCTGGCTAATTCGCAGATCGCCAGTTTTTATCCCGGCGCGATGGCGTACGCCGCGCAGCTATCGTTGAAGCTGCTCAAGGACGATCTGCCTGACCTGGTTGTGATCTCCCCTAATGATCCCACGGCGATGATCCTTTACGTCGCGGAGTGCCAGGAGCTGGGCATACCTTACATCTATGACCCCAGCCAGCAAATCGTGCGCTTGAACGCTGACCAGCTGCGCAGCGGTATCGGCGCAGCCCTGGCATTGTTTGTGAATGAGTACGAATTTGCATTGATCCAGAAGACTACCGGGCTGTCCCCCGAGGTGATCCTGGAAGAAGCGAAGTTCATCGTGGTCACCTGCGGTGAGCGCGGCGCACTGATCTATACGCCGCAGCGCACCTATAGCGTTGCCTCGGTGCACGCGGAAAGTATGGCTGACCCGACCGGGGTCGGCGACGCCTTCAGGGGCGGTTTTCTGCGCGGCTACGTAGCCGGGTTGGGATTGGAGACTTGCGGGCGGATGGGCGCACTCGCAGCCACCTACTGCCTCGAGTGCTACGGTCCACAGGGTCAGCGTTATTCCCTGGAAGAATTTATCGAACGCTACCAGCTTCTCTACCACGACCAGTCTGCCCTTGCGGGGCTGCACGTCTGAACGACAGATTACCGGGTCCTCTTTTTCCTGAGTCGGTGTTACCATAAGCTAAAATGAATGGAGTAAAGCATGGCGAATTACGATATAAAAGATATTAAACAAGCTGAAGGTGGGCGGCGGCGTATCGAATGGGCGGAGCGGGAGATGCCGGTCCTGCGCCAGATCCGAGAGCGATTCCAAAAAGAGCGCCCCCTGGAAGGGCTGCGTCTCTCTGCCTGCCTGCACGTGACCACGGAGACTGCCAACCTGGCACAAACCTTACATGCTGGCGGCGCAGACCTCGTCCTTACGGCTTCCAACCCCCTCTCCACGCAGGACGATGTGGCAGCCGCGTTGGTGACCTATTTCGAGATCCCGGTATATGCGATTAAAGGTGAAGACAACGCAACCTATTACAAACACATCCATGCTGCATTGGAGCATCGCCCGCAGATGACGATGGATGATGGGGCAGACCTGGTAGGTACGCTGCACAAGGACCGCCGGGAATTGCTCTCGGATGTTATCGGCGGGACGGAGGAGACAACCACAGGCGTGATCCGCTTGCGAGCAATGGCTGCTGACGGCGCCCTGGAATTCCCGGTAATCGCAGTCAATGATGCCATGACCAAGCATCTCTTCGATAACCGTTACGGGACCGGTCAATCCACCCTGGATGGGATTGTGCGCGCCACGAATATCCTGCTCGCCGGTAAGACAATAGTGGTCGCCGGCTACGGCTGGTGCGGCCGCGGTTTTGCCCAGCGGGCGCGCGGTATGGGCGCTAATGTGATTGTCACCGAGGTGGATCCGCTGCCCGCGCTGGAGGCCGTAATGGACGGCTACCGGGTGATGCCGATGGACCAGGCAAGCAGCCTCGGGGATATATTTGTCACGATGACCGGGGATATAAACGTCATCGACCAGCAGCATTTCGACCGGATGAAAGATGGAGCTATCCTTGCCAATTCCGGACACTTCAATGTCGAGATCAATATCCCGGCGCTAGAGGCGATGGCGGAGGAGAAATACCTGGCGCGACCCTACGTGGAGCAATACATCCTGCCCGGCGGGCGGCGCTTGAATCTGCTGGGCGAGGGTCGCCTGGTCAATCTGGCTGCAGCCGAGGGTCATCCCGCCAGCGTGATGGATATGTCGTTCGCCAACCAGGCTTTGAGCGCAGAGTTCATGCTGCGTAATGCGGGAAGCCTGGAGAACAAGGTATACAGCGTTCCAACCGAGATCGATCAACAGATCGCCTACTTGAAATTACAGGCGATGGGCGTTACGATCGATATCCTCAGCGACCAGCAGGTAAAGTATCTCAACTCCTGGGAAGAAGGTACGTAGACCGCTCAACCGGATCGTCCATATCTGCAAGAAAGGCGATCACCTGGATGGCTGATAAGGGCTCACCAGCCCGAGATGCAAGTGCCGTTACCACCCAGCAAGCCGTAGAGGTGCTCAGCGGGCAAAGCAAACGGGGTAGGTTCTCCCGCATGCTGCCATTCTTAGGCCCTGCGTTTATCGCCAGTGTGGCTTATGTTGATCCCGGCAACTTTGCCACCAACATCGCAGCCGGGGCGCAGTTCGGCTATCTGCTGTTGTGGGTAATCGTTGCCAGCAACCTGATGGCGATGCTGATCCAGGGGCTTTCGGCAAAGTTGGGGATTGCCTCAGGGAAGAACCTGGCGGAGCAGTGCCGTGAACACTTCTCTCCCCGGACGACTATCGGCATGTGGGTCGTTATGGAGCTGGTGGCGATGGCTACCGACCTGGCTGAATTCCTGGGCGCGGCAGTCGGATTCAACCTCTTGTTTGGCATCCCATTGTGGCTGGCTGGAATCCTGACCGGGATTACCACATTCCTGATCCTGGGTCTCGAACGGCGCGGTTTTCGACCGTTGGAAGCAGTGATTACCGCCCTGGTTGGAGTGGTCGCAGTCTGCTATGTTATCGAGACGATCCTTGACCAGCCGCAGTGGAGTCAGGTGATCTACCACGCTGTCGTACCGCAGTTTGCCGGTCCGGAAAGCGTCCTGCTCGCGGCAGGCATCTTAGGAGCAACGGTCATGCCCCACGCCATCTATTTGCATTCGGGGCTGACCCAGAACCGGATCGTGGTGCGTGAGCCAGCGCAGATGCGGCGCTTATTCCGCTTCGAGATCATCGATGTTTTAGCGGCGATGGGCGTTGCTGGTTTGGTCAACGCCGCCATGTTGATCATGGCGGCTGCCACATTTTATCGCCAGGGGTTTACCTCTGTAGGCTCGATTGAAGACGCCTACCTGACCCTGCAGCCGCTGTTGGGACGTGCAGCGGGGACGGTATTCGCGATCTCCCTGCTGGCTTCCGGGTTATCCTCTTCAACGGTGGGGACGATGGCGGGTCAAATGATCATGCAGGGCTTTTTACACCGGCATATCCCGCCCTGGGTGCGCCGTCTGGTGACTATGGCGCCCGCCCTCATCGTTATTTTCCTGGGCTGGGACCCGACGCGGGTCCTGGTCATCAGCCAGGTGCTGCTCAGCTTCGGCTTGCCCTTTGCCGTTATCCCTCTGATTATTTTTACCCGCCGCCGAGATATTATGGGCGTGTTGGTCAATAACCGGGTGACTACAGCCGTTATGTGCGTGATCGCTGTCCTGATCATCGCCTTGAACCTCTACTTAATCTACCAGGTCGTTTTTAGGATTTGATGCCATGTTCAAGCGTCTGCTTATTCCGTTGGATGGCTCCAGATTAGCGGAGGCAGCCTTGCCTCCCGCCGCCAGCCTGGCACAAATAACTGGCGCAGAAGTAACTTTGCTTCACCTTATCGAGCGCGATGCGCCGCACGAAGTCCACCACGAGCGCCATCTGTCCGATCCTGGAGAAGCCGAATCCTACCTGTCAGACGAAGCTGCCCAGTATTTCGATCCTGGAACGCCGGTGAGCACGCACGTACACACCTACGCGGTCAGCGACATCCCTGCAGCGATTGTGGAGCACAGCCAGGAGATGGAAGAAGCACTGATCGTCATGTGCACCCACGGTCGCAGCGGCGTGCGCGGTTGGTTATTTGGCAACATCCCTCAGCAAGTGATCGCAGCGGGGAGCGCTCCAGTGATGCTCGTTCCTCCGTTATCCGCGGGACACGCGGCGCGCCCTGGGGCTGGAGCATGGCGCAGCTTTATGGTGCCGCTGGATGGGCAACGCGAGCACGAAGGCGGACTGGAGTACGCCACTGACCTGGCTGCACTCTGCCAGGCTGCTATCCATTTGCTCATGGTGATCCCGAAAATCGAAAATCTTAACTGGGAAGCTGCAGCAACCGGCTGGATGCTGCCAGGCTCAATGGCCGCGGTGCTGGATATGGCTGAACAAGGCGGGAAAGAATACCTTACAGAGCGTTTGGGCGAGCTGCGCGGACGGGGGTTCTCTCTCACTGCTGAAGTGGATCGGGGGGATCCGGTGCAGGTGATTGTCAACGCCGCCCGCAGGATAAATGCGGACCTGATCGTCCTGGCTACCCACGGTAAGACAGGGATGGACGCCTTCTGGTCTGGCAGCTTTACCCCCAAAGTATCCAGCAAGCTGAATATCCCGATGCTGCTGGTCCCAGTCGGGTTTACCCACCGGGGAAGCGAGCCTTAAACCGGCCTAAGTCTGGGGCGGATTCCTGATCGAGCGAGGCGAATAAATGCAAATTTATGATATTTCCCTGACGATTTCCCCAAACCTTCCCGTCTGGCCCGGCGACTCGCCGATACTCCTGGAGAAAACTGCCGATATGGCTGCCGGTGACGAGGTGAATATTACTCGCTTGAGTTTCGGCGCACATACCGGAACCCACGTGGATGCACCGCTCCACTTTTTAGGCGATGATCCGCGCACAGTGGAGTGGATGGACTTGAAGACATTAACCGGGCGTGCGTACGTTCTGCACCTGGCAGATACGGCTGCCGTTATCGATCGAAGACTGCTCGAAGGAGCGAGCATACCAAAGCGCACCCGCCGGCTCTTGATCCGCACGCGCAACTCCCACCTTTGGGAGCAGGGGATCAGTGAATTTCAGACCGATTTCGTAGCTATCGATGGCAGTGGGGCAGAATTTCTGCTTGAACACGGCGTGAAGCTGGTGGGAGTCGATTACCTTTCTGTGGCTCCCTATTCCGATCCGCATACGACGCACAGGCTGCTGTTGAATGCCGGGATGATCATCGTGGAAGGGTTGGATTTATCCGGTGTGGCACAGGGGCGCTATACGCTCTACTGCTTGCCGCTAAAGCTGCAAGGCAGCGAAGGAGCCCCGGCAAGGACGATCCTCGTTGGTCCGTAATCAAAAGGATGCACTCGATGATCCGCGGCTTTATCCGCAGCATATCGCTGCTAGCGCTCGTCTTGATGAGCGCCGGTTGTAAATCAGAGCTAAATCAGGGGAATGAGGCAGGAGTGCCGCCGATGAGCATAACAGTTTCCAGCCCGTCCTTCAAAGAAGGGGAGCGCATCCCCATAAAATTTACCTGCGATGGGATGAATCTCTCGCCACAGCTCGATTGGAGCGGTCAGCCAGCCACAGTCCACAATCTGGCGCTCATCATGGATGACCCGGATGCCCCGGCAGGAACCTTCGTGCACTGGGTGCTGTTCAACATACCCGGCGATCTGGCGAGCCTTCCGGAGGGCGTGAGCGGCACAGGTGTTGCAGGCAGCAACGGCTTCCGCAAGTTAGGTTATGGGGGTCCCTGCCCGCCGAAAGGATCGACGCATCGCTACTTTTTTAAGCTGTATGCCCTGGATTCTGCACTGGATCTCAAGGAAGGCGCCAGCAAAGCCGAAGTTGAGCGAGCGATGCAAGGGCATATCCTTGGGCAGGGGCAGCTTGGCGGGAAGTACAGCCGCTAGGCGGAAAGTACAGCCGCTGAGCGGAAAGTACAGCCGCTAGCGGAAAGTACAGCCGCTCGACCTGATTCAGGGCATGTTTTATTCGATAAAAACTTCAATGTGGTCGCCATCGACCTCATCCAGAACGTCGATGATCTTGCCTTCTATTCCAGATGAGAAGATAGACCGCAGCTCATTGAGATCAACGCCTTCGAGTTCTGGCGTGAAGCAGGCGCCAATCCGCAATCCCCAATCGACGATGCCAACCGGGACATTTACAGTTGTCTTCGGGCGACCGGAGTAGGTATCGGTGATCTTCACTCGCAGCCAGCGGTTGGCGCCGGAGGGCGCAGCGTCGCTCTGGGGTCCGGAAGTCGATCGGGAGCCAGTATTGAGAGCAGCCAGCAAATCCGCTGCCTGGGTTGAGTCGATCTTGCTGTTAGCCAGCATATCCAGAACTTTGCGCCGCTCTGCCTGAGCGGATGGCTCATTCAAGGATTGAGATGAAGTACTCATTGTATCCTCCAGTAACTTAAAGTCAACATTGAGAATTCTTATTTACTGATCGAATTATTATTGCTATTATAATAAAATATATTAATAATGTCAAGGGTTAAATATAAATATTCTCAAGGCGCGGTTAAACAATTTATTGAAGGTATATTCGCCTGGGATACCTGTATTCCCGGTAAGCACCAGCGCGCAGCTGCCCGGATCGGGAAATAGTTACAGCTAATAAGCAGGTCGTTTTAGCGTTTCGAGATAGGTCGAATTATTGGAAAGGCAGCTCACTTACTCGAGCGGCTGTGGAAGTATCGTGCGCGATCCCAACCTGGAGCTCCGTACCTGGCGCAAAATAGGGTCGGCGCAGGATGGCTAAAGCAAGCCAGCCGAAGCGCGGAGATTCTACGGCCGAGGTGACCGTACCGATTTGACGGTTTTCCCCCCAGACAGGCGTGCCGGGGATGGCGGAGCCTTCCAACCGCAATCCGCACAAGCGCTGGGTGATTTTATCGTAGGTAATCTGCCTGGCGATAACTTCCTGCCCGGTGTAACATCCTTTTGTAGGAGAGATTGCTCCGCCTAAACCGGTCTCCAATGGGGTGTAATTATCGTTAAGCTCAAAACCACTCCAGGGCAAGCCGGCTTCAACGCGCAGTACGTGGTACAGCTCCGGTGTAAGCAGGGGAACGCCGGCGCGGTCAAACACGGTGAGGATGGAAGGGTAAGTGCTCTGCGGAGCAAGCAGACGAACGCCGAGCCAGAGCAGGGTGGTCGAACCCATCAGGAAAATCATCTCCCCGTCCAGCTCAGCGCTTATTATTTCATCTCCGCCCGGCAGGTGGTCAAAACCGAACTTTTCGACCAGGCGGTCTGCCTGCGGCCCACACAAATCGATCTGCTGGAAGTCCGGGCTGTGATCCTCCACCCGGACCTGATCTTTGAAGAAGATGCGGCTCTTGAGATAGGCTCCCGTGCTGCTGCCGCGCCCCGGTAGAGTGATCGCCCGGATGGCGTCTGTCTCCTGTATCAGATAAAGCACGTCCAGGATGCGCGCAGATGGATTGGTGAGTACGGTTGGCAGCGCCCGGTGGGGCTGGAGCAGTTGAATATCGTTCGTTGTCTGCCGCTGCAGGAAATCAGCCTGGTCGCGGCCATCAATGAATAAAAAGCCTGATTGGGGAACCGGGAAACCGGCGACGTTCTCAATTGCCGCCTGGTATGCAGGATCAATCTGAATACTCATAAACCACTCTTTAATAAAAAAGTGAAACGCCCCTGGCATTGATATGCTGGCAGTGACGTTTCACATCGCAATAGCAATATTTATGACTTACGCAGCTCCCAAAGGTATTAGCGAAACTTTTCCTCTACAACTGCGGACTCCGAACAATAATTTTAAGCCGCTACGGGTAGCAAGGTTGGGGTTCCACTGGTTTTGGGGAACGGCGGCGGAAAGATCTCCTCGAATTCCTCACGCGTGATCGTTTCCAGCTCGAGCAGGCGGGTGGCGACTGCATCGAGTTTCTCGCGGTACTCGAGCAAAATCTGGCGTGCTTTATTATACGCATCGCCGACCAGCTTACGCACCTCCTGGTCGATCTCTTCGGCGACGGCTTCTGAGTAATCGCGCTGCTCGGAAATTTCACGCCCGAGGAAAATCAGCTCTTCTTTCTGTCCATAAACCATCGGTCCGAGCTCTTCGCTCATCCCCAGGCGGGTAACCATAGCTCGAGCCATGCGCGTGACGCGTTCCAGATCGTTCGATGCGCCGGACGTAATATCATCGAAGACCAGCTCCTCGGCTGCACGCCCACCCATCAACCCGACCATGTCTGCGATCAGCTTCTTGCGCGGCATCAACGTCCGGTCTTCTTCAGGCAGGGACATCGTGTAACCGCCAGCCATGCCGCGCGAGATGATTGTGACCTTATGCACCGGGTCGGCTGACGGCATGACGTTCATTACGACCGCGTGCCCCGCTTCGTGATAGGCAATGATCCGTTTTTCCTCTTCGCTGATCAAACGGCTCTTCCGCTCCGGTCCGGCGATGACGCGCTCGATAGCTTCTTCCAGCTCGGACTGACCGATAGTCTTCCGGTTGCGCCTGGCAGCCAGGATCGCCGCTTCGTTCACCAGGTTCTCGAGGTCAGCTCCAACAAAACCCGGGGTGGAACGAGCCAGGACGCTCAGGTCAACGTCAGTATCGAGCGGTTTGCCCTTGACGTGCACCTTAATGATTGCCTCACGCCCGCGCATATCCGGGCGATCGAGGATAACCCGGCGGTCGAAACGACCTGGACGCAGCAAGGCGGGGTCCAGGATGTCGGGGCGGTTAGTGGCGGCAACGATAATCACGTTCGTATCCGTGTCGAAGCCATCCATCTCCACCAGCATCTGGTTCAGGGTTTGTTCTCGCTCGTCGTGCGAGCCGCCCAAGCCAGCCCCACGTTGCCGGCCTACAGCGTCGATCTCGTCGACAAAGACGATGCAGGGGGAGTGGCGTTTGGCCTGGTCGAACAGGTCGCGCACCCGGCTGGCGCCAACACCGACGAACATCTCGACAAATTCCGAGCCGGAGATGGAGAAGAACGGCACACCCGCTTCGCCTGAGACAGCCTTGGCAAGCAAGGTTTTGCCTGTGCCGGGCGGTCCAACCAGCAGGACGCCTTTAGGGATGCGCGCCCCGAGCTGGATGAACTTCTCGGGTTCGCGCAAGAACTCTACAACTTCTTTGAGTTCCTCCTTGGCCTCCTCTACACCGGCAACGTCCTGAAAGGTAACCGTGGGTTGGTCGCCGGTGAACATGCGCGCTCGTGATTTCCCGAAGGATAGCGCGGCATTATTGCTGCCCTGAGCCTGGCGAAATACGAACCAAAATACACCGGCGATGAGGATGAAGGGCAGGATATAGCCCAAAGCGGTGGCAATTCCAAGCCAGGCGCTGGGTGGTTTGATCTCGATGACGATATTTGCTGGAGCAAGCTGGTCGGTTGTTACGCCCAGCTCTTTCAACTGCTCTACTAGTGTAGCGGTGGTCTCTTTGTGAGAGGTTTTCTCGCTTCCGTCCTTGTAGATCACACGCAGCCGATTGTCGTCCTCGATCACTCGCTCCACCCTGCCAGCCTGGATCTGGGAGGACAGCTCATTGATGGTGAGCACCTCCTGGGCAGATGCTTGCTGGTTGAAGTTGAACACGACCATTGCTATGATCGCTACAAACAACAGCAAGTAAATGATGGTTGATCGATTACGAGCAGGATTCACTTTACCTCCAAAATTATATAATCAACCGGTACGAAAAACAAAATTATACCAACCTATCAATCCGGCTGGTAGTCATGCGGTGGTTCTCAGAGACAATTCTAACACCCTTCTAACAATTAATAAATGCACTGAGAAGGCTGAGTGCATTTTTTCGCCGGGAGGAAATTGATCCTCCTACTGCCCCTCATTGATCTTTTACTCGAGCAGGTCGATATTACTCGCCGAATATAATAATTTAGATTGTCAAAATTATTTCCCCCAATCACAATTATAATTTGAGGCGGCAAAAAATCCTCGCTAAATTACCGGATAGAAGGAAAAAGCATGGAAAACGAGATCGATCCCAGGGCAGTCGTACTGATCTCAGCGGACGCAGAGTGGGCTGCCCTAAGCGAGCTCTTCCCGGAAGGACCGCGAGGCACATCGCCATTCGGGGAGTGGTTCAGCGCCCCGGAGGAGAGCGTGCCTGCCGGGCGCTTTCCGTGCCAGGTCATCTTCTTCCATGGAGGGTGGGGCAAGATTTCTGCGGCTGCTTCTACCCAATACGCTCTCGAACGCTGGCAGCCGGCTTTGCTGATCAACCTGGGCACCTGTGGAGGTCTCGAAGGCCGCGCCGGGCGCGGTGATATTTTGCTCGTTGAGCGGACGATTGTATATGATATCGTCGAACAAATGGGTGATACTGAGCAGGGTATCGCGCATTACAGCACGCAAATTGACCTGACCTGGCTGCCGGACCCTCTCCCCTTTCCTGTCCGCCGGACTGCGCTCCTTTCCGCCGACCGTGATTTGCTCGCCCAGGAAGTGCCGTGGCTGGTTGCCCATTTTGGCGGGATTGCCGGCGATTGGGAATCGGGCGCAATCGCCTGGGTGGCAAACCGGAATCATACCCCCCTGCTGATCTTGCGCGGCGTCTCGGACGTGGTAGGTGCGGGAGGCGGCGAAGCCTACGGGAACAAAGTATTTTTTGACCAGGAAGCCCGCCAGATCATGCACCGCCTGGTCGAGCAGCTCCCGGATTGGCTCGCGATGGCTGCTCGCGCGGGAATTCTTCAGGATCAAGCCACTGCTCCAGCTCGATCTCGTCCCGGATGGGAATCCCATCCAGCCCAGTGAGGGGGATTTCTGGCTTGATCGCGCGTGATCGAGCAATTGCATTTGGGTAGAGGGCTGCCAGATAGAAGCTGCGTTTTTGGTAAAAATGAAGTGCGTGCAGGTTGTCGTTGGTGGTGATCAGCCACAGGCGCCGGCAGCCGGCACCCTGGGCTGCCTGGCGCACCGCAGCAATCAGACTGGTGCCGATGCCAACCCCCTCCTGCAAGCTGTTGATGGTCACCAGCTCGCAATGCTCGCCCTGGATATGATACGTAGCCAGCCCAACCGGCTGAGCGCTCTGCCAGGCGATAAACCCGGGCAGCTGGTCTACCTCATACACCATGCCGCGTGAAACAGACAGGTTGGAACCCCACTGCTGGCGGGCAAGCTCGGCAACCCAGGATCTGTCGGCGGGCTGAATGGGTCGAATGGAAAAATCTGACATGCCAGATATTATAGCAAAACGGGATGAATCGGATATGAGGTCACCACGATAAAGAGGCGAATTGCTATCCTGGTAAACAATTCTGCGGAAATGAGGTAAACTTTCGATCAATAGCTCTACCTGAGCCTGCGATCGAATCTCTTTCGGAAGATATCCATGCAAGCCATCCTGAAGGTCAATTTAAGTACGGGGAAAACGGACCAATTTAACCCACCAAGTGAGTGGGTGCGGCAGTACCTTGGGGGCGCCTCGCTAGCCGCCCGCCTTTTATATGACAGCCTGCTGCCTTCCCTGGCGCCTTTATCCGCTCAAGCGCCGCTGCTTTTCCTAACTGGCCCGCTAACGGGCACGGCTGGACCGGCAGTGGGGCGCTTCGTGGTCTGCGGACGCTCGCCGGCGACCGGGCTGTGGGGCGAGTTGAACTGCGGCGGGTTTTGGGGACCGGAGCTGCGCAAGGCCGGTTTTGATGGGCTGTGGGTGGAAGGCTGTGCGGCGGAGCCGGTCTATCTATGGATTCACGATGACGACACACTCGCCAATCGAGTAGAAATACGACCGGCAGCCCACCACTGGGGCTTGGATACCTATCAGACGCAAGCCGCTATCATAGACGAGCTCTCTGCAGGAACTGTGCGCGTCGCCTCGATCGGTCCGGCAGGAGAAGCCTGCCTCCCCTTTGCCTTGATCTTGTGCGACCACGGGCGCGTGGCTGGGCGCACAGGCCTGGGCGCCTTGATGGGATCGAAACGGCTCAAGGCGGTTGCAGTCCAGGGTCACGCTCAAATTCCGTTGGTAGATCTGGAAAAATACCTGCCGCTTCGCTCGGAGACTAACCGCACGCTGCGTGCAGATGCATTGACCACGGTATTTCGCGAGCTGGGCACCGGCGCGGGTGCTGAATACTTCGATTATCTCGGCGAGATGCCCAAACGCTATTACAGCCGCGGGACGTTCAAAGAGGAGATAAAAACTTCAGGCGCCGGCTTAAAAGAATCGATCCTGGCAGGAGTGAGCGCCTGCCATGCCTGCGTGATTGCCTGCGGGCGGGTGGTGCGCCTGGAGGATGGCGAGAAGCGCAAAGGTCCGGAATACGAGACCCTGGTCGGGTTTGGGCCGAACCTGTGGTTGAACGACGTCAGCTTTGCGACGCGCATGGGCGAGTTGTGCGACCGCTACGGCATGGATACGATCAGTATGAGCAATACCATCGGGCTGGCTTACCGTTTATTCGAGCTGGGACTGCTGACCACCCAGGATACCGACGGTCTGGAGCTCTCCTGGGGCGATCCTGCCCCGATCGAAACCCTGATCCACAAGACGGTGCGCAGGGAGGGGTTTGGCGCTTACCTGGCGGAAGGTGCACGCTCATTAGCCCGCCACGCCGGCGCACCCGATGAGGCGGTGCAGGTGAACGGTCTGGAAGTAGCTTACCACGACCCGCGCGGGGCGTCCGGGATGGCGCTGGTCTATGCCACCTCGCCGCGCGGCGCCTGCCACAACCAGTCCGATTATTTTCTGGTAGATGTCGGTCAGGTCGAGCCCAGCCTGGGGATGGATTTGTACGACCGCCTGGGTGGGGATGAAAAAGCAGCCAACGTAGCCCGCCACCAGGATTGGCGTACCGTCTTTAATTCACTGGTCATGTGCCTGTTTACGAATGTCGAGCCTCAGGCAGTCGTCGACCTGGTCAATGCCGCCTGCGGTCTGGACTGGACGATTGCGGAGCTGCTCCGCTCCGGAGAGCGCGGCTGGAACCTGAAGCGGGTGATCAATAAACGCCTGGGGCTGAAGCGCGCGGACGACACTCTTCCAAAGACGTTGCTGCAGCCGTATGAGGATGCCTCCGGTGAGACCAGCGCTGCGCCTGATCTGGAAAAGATGCTTGCTGCTTATTATGCTGCGCGAGGCTGGGATCCACTGACGGGACAACCTTCAACGGATAAATTAAAAGAGCTGAGCCTGGACTTTACCCTGGGAGAGCTATAAAGATTGGCGAGACATTCTGAATGTGGATGGGCGAGGCAGCTATGAATGGGAAGACCAAGCTTGTATCCGTCTCAGAGATGGTAGCTGTTGAAAAGGAGGCGAATGCCAACGGAATCTCCTATGCAATGATGATGGAGAATGCCGGTCGCGGCCTGGCTGAACAGGTTGAGGAGCTATACGTCTTCGAGAAAGAGAGTGGAGCCCTCGGCTTGATCGGGTCGGGTAATAACGGCGGTGATACCCTGGTCGCTCTCATTTACCTGGCTGGTTGGGGTTGGAAGACCGGCGCATTCCTAGTCCGCCCGCGTGAGAAGAATGATCCGTTGCTCAAGCGTTATCTGGCTGCAGGCGGTCAGGTCAGCGATCTCGCGCAAGGCGCGGATATTTATAACCTGATCGCACAGCTGCCTGAATACGGGGTCGTCCTGGACGGCGTCCTGGGTACTGGATTTCACCTGCCGCTCAAAGGTGAGCTGGCGGGGGTGCTGCTGGCTGTCCAGCAGGGTCTGGCAGACCTGGAGGATCCCCCTTACGTCGTGGCAGTCGATTGTCCTTCTGGCGTCGACTGCGACAGTGGTGAAGCTGCCGAGGAAGTGCATCCCCGCCGACCTGACGGTCACAATGGCAGCCATCAAGCAGGGTCTGTTCCGCTTTCCGGCTTATGAGCTGACCGGCGATTTGCGCCTGGTAGGGATCGGGCTGCCGGATGATGGCGAGTCTTTCCAGGCGTGGCGGGAGATTCGAACGTTCGTCCCGGACGAGGACGAAATCAGTGCCTTGCTCCCTGAGCGTCCCATGGATGCCCATAAAGGCACCTTCGGCACTGCACTGATCGTCGCCGGCTCATTAAGCTACACCGGAGCCGCGTTATTGGCGGGTAAAGGCGCGTACCGCATCGGCGCCGGCCTGGTGACGCTGGCTTTGCCTGCAGCGCTGCATCCTGCACTGGCGGGACAATTCCCAGAAGCGACCTGGCTGCTGCTGCCTGACCAGGAGGGTGTGATAACTGCTCACGGAGCAGATGTAATTAATGAAGGACTTAGCCGGGCAACTGCCTTGCTGGTAGGTCCGGGGTTGGGGCTGGCGCAGCCCACCGCAGATTTTATTTCCGGTTTCTTCGGGGATAAATCCAGAGCACTTCCGCCGACAGTCGTGGACGCCGACGGGCTCAAGCTGCTCAGCCGCCTGCCAGGCTGGCCGGCGGATCTCCCCAGCCCAGCAGTGCTCACCCCGCACCCGGGTGAAATGAGCGTTTTGACCGGGCTGTCCACAGCTGAGATCCAGGCGGATCGCCTGGGCATTGCCAGGCGCTACAGCCAGGCATGGGGTCACGTGGTTATTCTTAAAGGCGCATTCACAGTGATCGCTGAACCCGGGGGAGAAGCGATGGTCATACCGGTTGCGACTCCGGCACTGGCCCGCGCCGGCAGCGGGGATGTTTTAGCCGGGCTGGTAGTCGGTCTGCTCGCCCAGGGGGTGGCGCCCTATCCCGCTGCGGTGGCTGCGGCATGGATTCACACGCGGGCTGGATTGCGAGCGGTGTTATCTGTCGGTAACCCGGCTTCCGTATTGGCTGGAGATATATTAGATGCAGTTGTTCCGGTATTGAACGATTTGCTGTAGATTCCTGAAATTAAAATAATCAGGGCTAATGCAACCGAAAGGTGAAAGTCACACCTTCCGGAGATGCGTAAGTCCTGATTTTTTTACAGTGATAGGAGTTACGCAGTTGAAGGAAAAATGCAATTCCTCAGTTAACTGCGTAAGTCCAATGTAAATGAAGCAGATATCAGCCCCAACTAGGCTGATACCTGCTTCTCGTTATAGACAAGGATCGGGATTACTTGACGACTGTGGTAGAACCAGGTGCCTCTTCAACAACCACCGTTGTGCCAGTCCGCTCGCGGATATTCTTGCCGAGCTCATCGGCTTTAACCCTCAGCTGTTCGGCGGTTGCTTCTACGCGTTCTTGCGCCTGATCGCGGATCTCGATGCTCTTCTCTTTGATCATCTCGCGTGTTTCTTCGCCGGATTGGGGTGCGAACAGCAGACGCGACGATGCCGCCAATGAGACCCCCCATGAGGAAGCCTAACAGGAAGCTGCCAAAAAATCCCAGCGCAGCATTATTATTGTCCATGATGTACTCTCCTTTTCACGTTCATTGTTTTTATGAGTTTACCGTCGAGGTTTTCGACGGATTAAACCGAAGCTCTTGAAAAGCTCGGTCATCGCAGCCATATATTGGTTGAGCTTGATCACTGGCTCAGTCAGATTATCCGATAAGAATTGCGTAGTGCCGCGCAGGTTGCTGATAGCTTCGTTGGTCGAGTCCAGGATCGGCCTTACCTCGTTGTTCAAGAGATTAATCAGCCGCGCTAATTGTACCATCAGTATGATCAATACAATTCCATTGAGGAGCATGAAAAAGCCCATGTAGATGATCATTACATCCCGCACAACGGCTGCATTTGCAGGATGCCCTAATAGATATATGGTCGCCCCAAGGAGCAACAGGGTGAAAATCACCCCGACGACGATCAAAATGATGATCAGCCGTTTCTGACTGGGGGTCAGTTCCCTGGCTTCTTCCTTTAATTCTTCCAGGGATTCATCCGGGAGTATATCGGATGGCTCAATTGCTTCGATTTGAGGCGGGGGGGCTTGTTTCTCCATCATTTCATATTATACCCTGCAGTGGAATAAACGGTATTGTAACATGTTAAGCTCGCCTGAATTGCGCTCCCTGGGGTAAATTTTGGCTAAATTTTTAGTTCACCAAGGCTAATTTGAATTATATATGATCTTGGAACCGCAGTTTGCCCCAATTTTGTGTTATTTACCTGGAATATTGGATTCATCTTGAATAACCTGCTAAAAATTGATTAATTACGAAAAACAATATATAATCAAGCCTCGGTTACGAAAAACATATGTATTATGCGATGGATGAACTGGATTTAGCAATCCTGGCCATGCTTCAGCGCGATGGTCGCAGACCTTACACTGAGATGGCTGCTGAGCTGGGAGTCTCGGAAGGGACTGTACGCAACCGGGTCTATCGCCTGTTGGACGAGCAAATCATCCAGATCGTGGGGCAGGTCGACCCGGCACATTTCGGATTCGATGCACCAGCGATGATGGGCATAACCGTCCAGCCGGCTGAGATCGAGAAAGCTGCCGAGCAAATAGCTGCCTTTCCGGAGGTCAGCTATTTGTTGATGGTTTCCGGAGGGTATGACCTGATCGTTGAAGTAATGTGCCGGGATCGCCAGCACCTCACCACTTTCTTGAACCAAAGCCTGCGCAAGGTGCCTGGCGTGTCAGGCATCCATACCTTCCTGGTCTTGCGAACAATAAAAGCTGATTACGAAGTCCATCCCACCCTGGGGGGAGGATTGTAAGCTGGAACTAGAAACCCTGGGAAAACGCCTCGCGGGCTCTCCGATCATCGAGCTGAGGGATGTGCTTAAGAAGTTCGGTCCGGTAAGCGCAGTCGATCACATCTCCCTCCAGGTATTCACCGGTGAATTCTTCTCGCTGCTGGGACCCAGCGGCTGTGGAAAGACGACCACGTTACGGATGCTGGCCGGTTTTGAGATGCCCGATGCAGGTCAAATCATCATCGACGGAGTAGACCAGACTCTGACGCCGCCATACAGGCGACCGGTGAATATGGTGTTTCAACAATATGCCCTCTTCCCGCATATGAATGTGTACCAGAACGTTGCCTTCGGTCTGGATATGCTGCGCCTGCCGGCTGCCGAGAAGCACAAGCGGGTGATTGAAGTATTAGAGCTGGTGCAGCTGCCCAAGCTCGAGAACCGCCGACCCAACCAGCTCTCCGGCGGGCAGCAGCAGCGAGTGGCGCTCGCCAGGGCGCTGGTGCGCCAACCAAAGGTGCTCCTCCTGGATGAACCCCTCGGGGCGCTTGATCTTAAGCTGCGCAAAGCCATGCAAATTGAGCTGAAAGCCCTCCAGCATCGCCTCGGAATTTCGTTTGTTTACGTTACCCACGACCAGGAAGAAGCATTAACCATGTCTGATCGCATCGCCGTGATGGATCACGGAGTTGTGCTGCAAATCGGCACTCCTGTCGAGATATACGAGAAACCCATCGATCGTTTTGTAGCTGATTTTATTGGTGAGACGAATTTGTTAGCTGCCCGGGTGGAAAAAGTGGGGGAGCCAGCCGAGGTGCGCATCGGGAGAGAGATTTTCCTACCGGTGGACCAGATCCAAACAGAGCTCGGCGTCGGGGCGCAGGCAGTCCTTTCGATCCGGCCTGAAAAAATCCACATAACGGTGAATGGTTCTCGGAAAAACAATTCGGCGGTCCACCTGCCGGGGAAGATTGAAAAGGTTTTGTACCTGGGGACAGATACCCGCTACGAAGTTCAGATCGAAGATGATCTGCACCTCGTAGCCCGCTTGCAGAATTTGGATGGCACTGAAACCCGCTTCCAGCTCGGTGACCAGGTGATCGTTTCCTGGGATACCCGATATGCACGCGTGTTAAAGGAGTAAGCATGACATTAAAAATCAAGCTATTTTCGGTAGTGACCCTTAGTTTGTTTTTGGTCGGGATGCTCTCTGCCTGTGCAGGCTCTCCTGCACCGACCCAACCCCCGCCCGTGATTACAGCAGCCCCTACCCAGCCTTTGGCAGCTACGCAGCCTCTGGCAGCTACGCAGCCAAACACGGCTGTCCCATTACAGCCGGAGAGCAATACCCCAGCCCCTCAGCCGACTTCCGCCGAGGCTTATAAGGGTCCTTTGACTGTGCTGGATTGGTCCGGAGATGAAGCCCCAGAGTTCTGGAAACCGTTTGCGGACAAATTTCCGGATGTCAAAGTCGATTTTTCATTCTTCGCCGATGACGCAGAAGCACTGGCAAAGATCCAAAGTGGATTCCAGGTGGATCTTTTACATCCTTGCAATTCCTGGCTGCAGCAGTACGTCGATGGGGATCTGCTCCAACCGATCGATACCTCGCGTTTGAAGAACTGGCCTGGTGTGGATCCTCGCCTCGCTAAGTACGGTGAGTTTAATGGAAAGCAGTACTTCGTTCCCTGGGATTGGGGCTACGAGTCGATCCTGGTGCGCACCGATAAGGTGTCAAAGGTTCCCGAGTCGTGGGCTGATTTATGGGATCCCCAATATAAGGGAAAGGTGTCCATTTTTGATTCAGCCGAGACAGCCTGGATGGTTGCTGCTACGGCTCTGGGTATTGATCCCTACAATGTCACCCCAGAACAGCGGGATCAGATCAAGCAGAAGCTGATCGACCTCAAGCCCAACCTGCTTAAATACTGGACGGACTATACTGAGCCTGTGCAGCTCGTGGCAACTGGTGATGTTTCCGTGGTTGGAAATGCCTGGAATGATGCCTACGTGCTTCTCAGGGATCAGGGAGTGCCGGTCGAGTATATCGAGCCCAAGGAGGGCCGTCTGGGATACGTCTGCGGGTATGTCATTCCAAAAAATGCCAAAAATGTCGACCTGGCGTACGAATATATCGATGCCCTGCTCGACCCCCAATCTATGGCTAATTATGCCAACGAATACTACTATGGGGTATCCAATCGCCAAGCGCTCCCGTTAATTGATCCTCCGGTGATAGAAGCTATGCACACGGATGACCCGGCAGTATTGGATCACACCAAATTTTACCAATCCATCTCGAATGACCTACGCCAGATGATGAGCGATGTCTGGAGCGAGGTAAAAGCCTCTCAGTGAGAAAATATCTTCGTCCGGCGATATTGATTTCACTGCCTGTCTTGGTGCTGGCAGTGTTTTTCGTCGTCCCACTGGTAGATATGTCTATCTTCAGCCTGCGCGCAGGTACTTTTGGCGCCCAGCGCGAGATTTTTACCCTGGACCATTACCGACAATATCTCGCCACGACTGCCTATCATGGTTTGCTCTGGCGATCGTTCCTGATCTCGCTTGAAACCGCTTTCTTCGCCATCTTGTTCTCTTACCCTGTGGCATACTTCCTGGCATACCGTGCCGGGCCGCGCAGGCTGATCATGCTGACCGTCCTGCTCATCCCCGCCTGGACCAGCTACCTCCTGCGCATCCTCGCCTGGAAGATTATGCTCAGCTCTGGCGGACTGCTGAACCTGGTATTGAGCGCGCTTGGCATTGTCCATGAGACAAAGCCGATCTTGCTTTATACCCCGGCTGCCGTCATTATTACGCTGGTGTATACATGGATTCCGTTTGTAATTCTGCCGATATATGCCGCCTTGCTACGAATGGATCCCAGCCTGCTAGAAGCGGCCTCGGATTTAGGCAGCCCTCCCTGGAGAACGTTTTTACGGGTAACTTTTCCGCTTAGCATGCCCGGGGTCATCGCCGCTTTCTTTATCGTCTTTATCCCAACCCTGGGTGAATGGGTGACCCCAGATCTGGTCGGCGGAGTGACCGGCTCGATGTATGGGAATGCCATTCAGGATCAATTCGTGAGGGCGCTCAACTGGCCAATGGGAGCCCTGATGAGCGTGGTGATGCTGGTGTTCGTGCTCATCTTCCTGGCTCTCTTCAGCCGTGTTGGGCGCATGTCTGACCTGGCAGGGATGTAATGCGCAGACTGCTTCAATCCTATTATTGGCTGCTGGTGGTGGCTCTTTACCTGCCGATAGGATTGCTTATCCTGTTCTCTTTCAATAACTCGCCAGTCCTGGCATTTCCCTTGAAAGGATTCACGCTGCACTGGTACCAGAGTTTGCTCTCAGCGAACGAGCTGATCGGTGCAACCTGGAACAGCATCGTTCTAGGTCTATGCTCATCGCTGGTGGCTACGATCCTGGGAACGATGGCGGCGATTGCCATCACTCGTTTCAATTTTCCTGGGAAGAATGCTTTCCTGGGTGTGGCTTCTCTTCCCCTGGTAATTCCCTATGTCGTTCTGGCAGTCGGCTTGCTGATCTTATTTAACGTTTTGGGGATGCCTTTATCCCTGTGGACGGTCGGGCTTGGACACGTGATTATTAACTTGCCGTTCGTCATGCTGATTGTGGCAGCCCGTTTGGCGGGCTTTGACCCCAGCCTGGAAGAGGCTGCCATGGACCTGGGAGCAACTTATTGGGAGACGATCTTACGGGTCACGGTCCCCATTGCTATGCCCGCGCTGGTATCGGCTTTTTTGCTTTCGTTTACTACATCGTTTGAAGAGTTTGCATTGGCGTTCTTCTTAATCGGGAACCAGACCACATTGCCGGTGTATCTCTACTCTCAGCTCCGCTTTCCGAGCCGCCTGCCCCTGGTGGTTACCCTGGCAGCCATCATCATGGTCCTTTCCATCTTGCTCGTGTTTTTTTCAGAGTGGTTCCGCCGTTTTGGCCAGAGAGGGCAGCGGGAGTTAACCTAGATTTGAAATGGAAAATCTCCGAAAACGAGGGGCAGGTGGCGCTTTGGCGCCACCTGCCCCTCGTTTTCGGAATTAATTCCGAAATTCTTATTAATTTTGTTGGTCCGCCGCCGGCGGAGACCATTTCTGGAAATATCCCTCGAGCAGGCTTTCGACTTGCTTTCCGTGCACAGAATAGGATTTATCTTGCAGAGCCGCCGGGGGATAATATCCGCCTGCGTAGATCCCATTAATCCAATCCCGCACGTTGACCGCGTTTAGCCAGGCTGAGTAGGCAGCCATTTGTTCTTCCAGGTCCAGAGTGATACCCGCCTGGTCGGGCTGACCGGCTGTCAGGGCGCCTTGCCCTGCACAGCCTTGTCCATCGATCACACAGCCGGCGGTCGCTCCATCTGCGGAAGGATACTCCAGCGAGATCAATACCGGTTTATTGAACAGGTAGTGGATCGGCAGTACTTTCATGTCCAGCAGCCGGCCTGCCTCTTTCTCTAAATCCTCGGGAGGCGCATTGAGCTCTTGAGATAAGGCAGTATCCACTGTCACATAGATCATATCGACGTCGGATACGAAGTCTGGCGCTTCGGTAATGTTTTCGATCGGTAGAGCCCAGATGAGGGGACCGTTGTAGCGGCTGCGAATGTCCCCAATCAGGTTCTTCCAGCGCGCATCTGCATCTGCCGGCGCGCCGGAGGGAGATCCATCGGGCAAACGCCCACCGGGCAAGGCAGGCAGTATCCAATCCCCACCGCCGATGATCAAGGCTGCAGCCTGGTTACGCTGCGCCAGATCGGCGTGATGCAGGATGAAATTTTGATATTGCTCAAACCACACCAGCCACCAACCGAAATCGCGGGGTGCGGTTTGCCACCATTCTGTCGGATCCATCAAGAATCCGGGTTGTGGGTAGATGGCGGTATTGAACCCGCGCAGCTTGCCCTGCTGGATTTGGTCGCTGATATCTTGCCACAATGCATCTCTCCCGGCTACTTGCTGCAGGATAGGCAATGAATTGATGGTATAGGTCCATGTAGGGCTGAGTACTACCCAGTTGGCGCCCAGCTCTCGGAGAGAATCCAGGGCAGCCGGAATTTTAGCTTGCCAGGATGGATGGTATGCCGGTTCGAATTCGATCCCATTGGCAAAGAACTTACACGGCAGGATATTCTCCACGATCGGTAGGATCTCCGCAGAGTTCCCCCATTGGGACCAGCTCTCGATTTGATCTTCGATGATCTGCTGACCTTCCGCGGGGGTCACGCTTCTGCCGGGGCTATCGGGGCCAGCTGTTGCACTGTCATCTGCAACGCCGCATTGGCTGTTCCGGCAGTAGCGGTAAGCCAGGTCGCCAGGCAGGTTAAGGGGACTGTAAAGAAAATACGCCCAGCGAGAATCACTCAAGCGCCACATCGGAATTGGCTGCATCCAACCGAAAGCCGGGTTTAGCTGTAAAGTGATAACATCGCCGGGGGGAGTGTCGGCAGGAACATTGACCGAAAATACCAGCGGCCCGTTCTTGCCAACCTGCCAGGTCTCAACTTTTGTCCTCGATGAGCGTATCCTGGTCAGGCACGACTACCTGGCGCAGGTTGAATGCGCCATCCGCATTGTGTTCGGCATTCCAGAAGCCATCTCCAAGAGTATATTTATAGCTCAAATATGCGCCAGCTGGTAAATTCAGGGAAAGGTTATAGGTACCATCCGGCAGAGGGTCGAGTACCGGCATCCGGGTTGCCTCGGTGCTCACACCGCCGTCGAGACTGGCGAAAGTGTTTCCGAGCTGGATCAGGTTGCCAGCCAGGCGGACTGGCACCGCAGGAGGAGTGCCTTCAGGGAACTTTACGCTGAAGATCACATTCACCAGCGGAGCCTGCTGCATCGTGATCTGCGCCGGTGTGGTGGAGTCTGCTGCCACTGTTGCCCCTTGCTGGAAAGTACGGTAAGTCCCATCCAGGGCATAAGCCACCAGGTTGTGTGTGCCGGGCGGTAGACCTTCGAGGATGAAAGATCCATCGGAGGAGGTCTGGGTCTGCATCCCACCGGCGGTGACCAGCAGCTGGGGAATCCCTTCTCCGCTTTCCTGATCTTTAATCTGACCCATAATTCTGCCAGCAGGTCCGACGAACTCAGTATCCGTCCAGCGGCTGACGACGTCCTTTACCTCTCCGGGACCTTCCACATGATAGATCCGGTAGCGTACGGGTCGCCCATCTGAGCTGTGCTCGGCTACGTTGACCCCGTCTGCCTGGCGCTCATAGCGATAGGTGACCGCTGCTCCCAGGGGGAATGGCAGGCTCAAGCTATAAATTCCAGCGGTATCCGTGGACTCCATTGGGTAGCTCTCGGCGTTCAAGGAGAGACCGGTTACTTCGTCTAACAAGACCAAAAATACGCCTGTACCTTCAGGGGTATTTTCTGGGACTTGAACCTGGAAGGTTACCTCGGTTTTTTGGGCTGGCGCCAATGGCTCTGCGGTCGGTAAATCTTCCTCCACCGCGGGGGTCTGTGCTACTTGTTCCTGGGTAGGCGGGATTAGATTCTGGCAGGCTGCCAGGACCAGGGCAATCAATAAGATGGTTGAAATCACGAACAGATGAGGACGGGAAAACGGAGATTTAGCCATAGTTATTTAGGTCACCAGTTTCAAGATAGAATTCGCCAGGTCCAGAAGTGCATTAGATTCTGACATTCTCGCCTATTAGTTGCAAGAGTAGTTCCACATTTGGAATCTTACCCAGCGGGTAGTGCCGCAGCCCTTGCGGGCTGAGCTCGATCAAAAGATCGCCGCCGTGGACACGGATCTGTTTTATTTTCTCCCAGGGGATCGTCTGGGCTTGACAGCGCAAAGCCTGGGATTGGATGCCTATGGGACCGAAATACAACCACTGCCCGGAGTGAAAATTATCTTTCAGACTGGGCAGCAAGCGGGGATACAAGCTGGCTTTGAGCTGGGAGGTAAGCTCAGGCAGCCCTTCGACCGAATTGGGCAAGGATATCGGTTTTCCCACGTTCGGGAATATGCGGGTCAGCTGGTAGGTGCGCACCACCCGTTTCATGAACACTTCCTCGATGATTTCGGTTGAGATCCCTGCGATCTGCATCCATAGCAGGCGCTGCGTTCGCCACAAGCCGCGGCGAATGATTACCCTCCCTTGTACACGGCGACGAACGGGCTGCTGAGCCGGATGCGCACCAGGATCAGCAGGATAAACACCACGGCAGTGACCAGGGCAACAGGAACCAGGTTTGGCTCCAAGGCAGCACAGCCGCAGGGCCGTGCAGGTTGAGCGCCTGGTATGCTCGCAGGAACCCGTAAATTAGAGACACAAACATGGCCGCGCCCCCGATCAGGATCAAGGCGACCCAGATCGTTATGGAGGCAGCCGGGCTGCGATAGGTCTGTTTCAAAGCCCCCAAAGTGGGAAGGGTATTCTCCTTTGTAGGAGTGGATTGCGCTGGAGCCGGCGCATCTTTGGCAGGCTTGATCACATTTGGGCGCGTATCCGATAGCACGGTCTCAGGCGGGGACAAAATACACATCCGTGGGTTTAAGTTTGCTGTTGCGCAGAAACCTGGGTTGGATGGGCATGCCAATCCAATCCAGCGAAGCCTCGCCAGGGTCAACTCCCAATATGCGGGTCAGCAGAAGTGTATCAACTCCTTCGAATTCGACCAACGCCAGTACAAATGGCGTCTCGGGTAAGAACTCTTCAGAGCCAAAATAACATACGGTAAATGCATGGATCTGGGCTTTGCGTTCGGTGATATCGATCCACTCTGTCTCGGCTCCAGAATACATGTCATGACCGCGAGGTGTTGCATACGTGTAGCCGGACTCCGCGGTGCGGTTTGCCAGCAGGTGGTGGTTGCTCAGCCCGGCGAACCAGGGGCTGTCCTGGGCATAGGAATGCAGGTAGGTAATGCGGTATTCCTGCTCGATTTGAATGGGAGCCATTCTTTTCAGAAACGCCAGTGCATCCGGATCGGTCTCCACCGGGAAGGGGATCCCATGGACGACATAGCCGCCCAGGGTTTCCGGTTTTTGTTTGGGGAATTCATTCATGCGAGCCTCCGCTGGCGCTAAAAAGCGCGCTCCAGGATAGAAACGGTAACATAGGTGCCTGTGCCTGCGTGGCTGTGGATTGCGCCCCGGTGGGCATTCGCAACTTGGAGTGTTGCATCCTGGAAATGTTTTTTAATCGATCCCTGGAGCTGCCAGATTGCAAAAACTCCTTGCATCAGTCCAGTCGCACCAACAGGGTGCCCGCAGGCCAATAAACCGCCGGATGGGTTTACCGGACATTCAGATGGTTCCGGGAGGCTTAATCCATAATCGACGTCCGGCATGAATGTTTTGCCCGTGCTGGCGAAAGGACCTCCTTCTCCGTAGCGGCATAAACCTAAATCTTCGTAAGTCTGCACCTCAGAGGACGTATACGCATCGTGCAATTCGATAAAGTCTAATTCTTGCAGCGGGTCATGGATGTGTGCCATTTTATAAGCCATGTTTGCTGCGCAGCGTCCGGCGCGGAATGAATGTATGCCAGGATAGCGCACACCGTGTTCCCACAGCCGCTGGTAGTACACCATTGTGTCTTGTGTATTGCGCTCTTGCTCGGTCGCATAATCGCGCATGAACGTATCGTAATCGACGTGCGGTCGGTCTGCCATGCGCATTGCATCCGTTCCCCTGCCGATCCCGGTGACCCGCACGAGCGGGAGACTGACCTGGGCTCCGGCAGCTTCCAGCTTGCGAATGCCCTCTTCCGAAGCCAGGATCACCACTGCCGCCCCATCGGACATCACGCAGATGTCGAGGCGTGTCAACGGCCAGGCAACCATCGGTGAATTGCGCACATCCTGGATCGTATAATTGCTGCGTTTTTGGGCGTAGGGGTTGTGAAGAGCATTGGCATGGTTTTTAACGCTGACCATTGCCATCTGCTCCACAGTTGTGCCGAATTCTTTCATATGGCGGGTTACCATCATTGCGTAGTATCCCGAGTAGAAACCTCCGACCGGATAATCAAAGGAGACGTCGGACGCAAGGGCGATGAACTCGTTGCCCTTCCAGGTTTCTACGTGGCTCATGGTCTCAAACCCATACGCCAGGCATACATCCATGTGACCGCTTGCCACCGATTTCCAGGCTTCCTGGAAGCATAAGCCGCCGGTGGCTCCTCCACCTTCTACCCGGTGTCCCGGCTTGGGAACCAGTCCCAGGTAATCCTGCACCATGATGCCTGCCATGAGCTGGCGGGAAAAATGGTCCGAAAAGTACGAGGCTACCGAGCCATCTACGACCCGGTTGAAGGTCGCAAAATCCAGGCCAATATCCTGGATTGCATAATCGTATGCTTCTTTGACGACAGCCTGGAAAGTTTTATCGGGGCGGGCTTTCGTGAAGCGCGAGACCCCTCCAGATAGAGCATATACTTCTCTCAAGTCTGCTGCCCTCCTTTTTATCTCCTGACCTGCATGGGCGGATACGTTGCCGAAAATAAACGGTTGTTAAAATGGATCACTGCGTATCGCCTGTTTGGTTATTGTTCTGGTATGCAAGGATCGTGCCCTCACTTTTCCAGCTGTTCTTCCGCCTTCGGACCTGGGTTTGCCAGGTATGCCAGACCGATCGAGAGGAAGTATAAAAGAATCATCGGACCCATCACAATGCTCATGTTGACCGGATCTACAGTGGGTGTGATCGCTGCGGCAGCCACCGCAATAATCACTACAGCCAGCTTCCACTGCTTGGCAAGGGCTCTGGCATTGACGAAGTGTAGTGCCGCCAGGATGTAGATCACCAGTGGAAATTCGAATGCCAGACCGATCCAGAACATGATAGAGGTTACAAAGCTCATATACGATGTCGGGCGAGGGATGGTATGGATTCCCGCGAAGTTAAGCAAGAACGGCAGGGCAACCGGGAGCATAATAAAATAGGCAAATGCCATGCCACCGAGGAAAAATAGGAGCGCTATTGGGATTGCCAGCAAACCCATCATACGCGTCCGCCGCGATACTCCGGGTGCTATGAACAGCCATATCTCAAAGGCAATATACGGAAAAGAAATTGCGAATCCAGTGAGCAGGGACACTCTCATCACCGTTCCGATCGGCTCGGTTACATCGATTGCCGTCAATGCATCCAACCCACCGGATAAAGGACGGGTTAGAAATGCCAGGATGGGTTGGATGAAAATGAAGGCAAGGATCGTTGCTACAGCCATGACGCCCAGGGCACGAAATGCGTGCTTGCGGAGCGCGTTTAGATGCTCCAGCAACCCGGAGGGGTTCTCGATCGTTTTTGATAAAGCGTCAGCTAACGGAGTGTCTTCTGGTTCTTCTTCGAAGAAAGCGTTGAAACGTCTGGGGATGCTTGAAATGAAACGAGTGATGCGCATATCAGCGTGGGCGAGTTGTAAATTGGAGCAAGGGATTGATTACGCTCCTGTGCATTGTGTCGAACATAAATATCAAATGCCTCGCGCTTGATTAAGCATTTCCGGAATCCCCCGCGGCCTGGTTCTCCTGAGCTCTCGAATTAACTTCTGAGGAGGTCCCATCACCCGGCGGGTCGGCCTCGACACCTGGTGAGGCTCCGGCTGGGGTCGTCCAGGCGGAAAAAGCTATCGTCTTTTTGTACCTCTGGCGGTTTGATCATGTTCTGGTTTAACTCGTCCAGTCCTAACTGCTTGTTGAGATCTGCATTGGTAGGGAGCTGGTTCTGCAGCTCGTCCAGGCCAGATTCTCGCATGAGGCGGTTTGGAAGATCGCGTATCTCACGGGAAGTATTTTGCACCATGTGGTAGGTAGGCGAAGTGACGATTTTCTTGAGCACCTTTCCCACTGTCTTGCCGGTCTTTACAATGTCCTTGGGTCCGAGGATGATCAAGGCGATCAGCAGGATCAACATAACTTCAAGAGGACCGATACCTAAAAATTCCATAAATCCTACACCGTAAAACGAATCAACTTTCAGAATACCTGCTTAACGACTGCTTTATATCATTTTGGCGGACTGCGAGACTGCCTAATACACCGTTTACAAAGCGAGGTGTGCTGTCCGAGCCGAATGCTTTCGCCAGCTCGACTGCTTCATTAATGGCTACCTTGATCGGGGTTTTCCCGTAAATTGCAAATTCCCACAAAGCGATGCGGATGATATTGCGATCGATGACTGCTACCTGTTCGAGGGGCCATTCTGGAGCGTGCTCGGCTATGAATTCATCCAACCGGGCGATGATTGGGACGATGCTCAAGACGATCGTCCGGGTAAACCCGGCCAGATTCTCATCCAATTCAGCCTCGCTTATCCGCTCTTCCAGTACCTGGCCGACAGGATGTCCTGCTATATCGATTTCGTAAAGTGCCTGCAGGGCGACACTGCGTGCCCTGGTGCGCGGTTTCATAAATGGTTAAGCCCCAATTTCCTCCGCAAAATCGATATCCTCGACGTGGACAGTAACCTCGCCGCTTTGCATTCCAACGATTTCATGGATAGCGCGGGCAACGTGCGATTGGATAGCAAGACTGGTTTCCCGGATATTCACATCGCCAAACATGACCACATAAAGATCCGCGCTTACCCTGTCGTCATCCTCAATGACCAACCTGACGCCATCCGCCTCTCCCCGCCTGAACAAGCGATTCACTCCGCCGCGCACCGCTCCCATGCGGCTGACTCCTGGCACGCTCAACGTCGTTAAACGCACGATGGTGAGCAGCACATCCGGCGCTACGGTCACGATACCCGGTTTATGGTAGATGCCCGGGACGAGCGGTTGTGGAATTGTCTCCATTTTTTCAATCATGCCCGCCTCGTTCACATCATTGCCAGGCCGCCATCCACCGATAAGACATGTCCGGTGATATAGGCAGCTTCATCGGATGCCAGGAAAGCAACCGCATAGGCGATTTCCTCGGGCGTGCCCATCCTACCGAGAGGTGTAGCCTTAATGATTTGCTCTTTCAGGTCATCCGAGAGGGTGTTGGTCAGCGAGGTTGGGATAAAACCCGGGGCAACGGCGTTGACGGTGATATTTCGTGAAGCAACTTCGCGGGCAAGCGCTTTGGTTAATCCGATGAGACCGGCTTTGGAGGAGGAATAGTTAGCCTGCCCGGCCTGCCCCGCCAATCCGGAGACGGACGAGATATTGACAATCCGCCCGTAGCGAGCCTTCATCATTGCCCTGACGGCTGCCCGGCAAAAGTTGAACGCACCTTTCAGATTGACGTCGATCACCGCATCCCAATCCGCCTCGTCGATGCGCATGATCAGATTATCGCGGGTGATCCCGGCATTATTGACCAGAATATCGACTTTACCGAAGTCACTCAGAATATTATCGACTACATTCTTGACATTTTCCGTACTAACTACATCTACCTCATACGCTTTGGAGCGTTTTTGGTATGCAGCTTGAAGCTCGCTGGCGGTCTGTACAGCCTGTTCATACATCCGGTCGGCAATAGCAATCTCGGCGCCTCGTTTGGCAAGTGTTTCGGCAATAGCTCGCCCAATCCCGCGTGCGCCGCCGGTAACGATGGCGATTTTGCCTTCAAATGTCATCTGCTATTCCTCCTTGGCTTCGATACGGATCTCCGGCGCCCATCGAATGCCGGTGCCTGCACTTACTGATAATGTTTTATTCTTCTTGATCCTTCTGGCGTTCAAGATTATACCGCGTTTGAATTTGAAAGCCCTCGCTTGCTCCCTTCCCGCATGGTTCCGAGATGAAAATGCCGGTAGACCTTCCGCGAACCATTCAAATCCAAATTATTACGATGGGGGGTGATTTGCTAAGTTTCGGTCAGCCGGATGAAATCCTCGGGCGTGCCGGCAGTGATGGTTTGCGCTTCCCGGTCGATGCGCTTCACTAACCCCGAAAGCACGTTCCCGCTGCCCAGCTCGATATATACGTTTATGCCTTCGCGCTGCATTCTTTGGATCGATTCAGTCCAGCGCACCCGTGAATTGAGCTGAGCCTGCAGGTCTGCCCGCACCTCGTCCGCAGTGCGCAGCGGCTCTGCGTTTACGTTACCAATCGGGGGAATGCTTGGGTCCTCGATCGGCGCGGTATCGACAGCCAGGTTGAAGTCTGCCTGGGCATAAGCCATCAATGGCGAGTGAGCGGCGATGCTGACTGCCAGAGGGATTGTTCGCCGTGCGCCGGCAGCCTGGGCAAGCTGAATTGCCCGCTCCAGTGCAGGTTTGGCGCCTGAAATGACCACCTGCCCCGGGCAGTTGTCATTCGCCACCTGTACGACCTCGTCCGCCTGGCTGGCCTGTTCGCAAAGCGATTCTAATGTAGGAATATCCAAACCCAGGATAGCCGCCATTCCGCCCGGCGACACCTGCCCGGCTTGCTTCATCAGCTCGCCGCGCTGCCTGACCAGGCGCAAACCGTCTGCGAAGGTTAGCGATCCGGCGGCAACCAGGGCGCTCAGCTCCCCCATCGAATGTCCGGCGAGGAAGGCCGGCTTGAACCCGGGGATCTGCTCCTGGAATACGCGCAAGCTGGCGATGGAGTGGACGAATAAAGCGGGTTGGGTATTGATCGTATCGTCCAGCTGCTCCGCCGGTCCTTCCCAGGCGATCTGTGAGAGGGAAAAACCCAGGATCTGGTCTCCTTCGGCGAAAATCTGCCGGGCAATAGGGTAAGTTTCCGCCAGAGCACGACCCATCCCGACTGCCTGAGAGCCCTGTCCTGGGAACAGGAGTGCAGTGTGTACCGCCGCTAAGGCCATGGGCTGCTCCTCATTAAAAACCGACGAGCCGTGAATTTCACGGCCCGTTGCTCCTGTTATTTTTTCTCTTCTTTGATCTCGATGATCTCACGTCCCTGGTAATGACCGCAGTTGGGGCAAACGGTATGCGGCAGACGTTTCTCTCCACAATTGCTGCATTGCACCAGGTTGCGCGCGGTGAGTGCGTCGTGTGCCCGGCGCCGGTCACGGCGACCTGAGCTATGCTTGCGCTTTGGTTGAGGGGGCATGGTCTATCTCCTGTTCTACTTTCAACTGCTCACCCTGTTTTTTGGGTGGATGAATACTCTGATTACAAAACAATACCTGCCCGGTATGGCAGGCGAAAGGATTATACGGAGATGTGGAGAGAATGTCAAGGACTCTCGGGCAATAATCGAAAAACGTACGCCCCGCCTTGCCCGTAAACCTGTTGGAAAAGGCCGCTTTCTCGCAAACCTCGCGGCGAAAGCACGCCTCCCCGAGCGCCGATAAAGATATATTCGATGCCTTGCCCGCGCAGCCAGCTGTACAGCTCCTGCGGTTTATTGCTCAGCTCGATTACTTTTTGGGCTTGAGCGGAGGTGCCCTGTACGGCTTCGGACACTTCATTCAATGCATATAATATTGGCGGCGGCTGGCTTTTCCTGCCGGCGAGGGGGGTCATCCAGTAGCCGCCATCCTGCCCTGCGTAAACGCCATATCCCCAATTGAACGGGTTTATCTGCACGGTAGCGCCTGCCGGAACATTCGCTTGCACCCAGGCCAACGCTGGGCGGTCCGCCTCCCGGAACAGGAAGGTTACCGGATTCAAGATGCTGATGATCCGGCTGGCGCCGAGCAGGCATACACCCAAAGAGAGGACGGCGATGCCTGCCCTCGGCAGCCAGTGATAGGCGTCCGGCGTATGTCTCTGCAGCAGGTTGTACAGCCAGCCGATGAGGTAGCCTCCCAAGGCAGAAATGGGTAAGAACAGGCTGATCTCGACAGAAAGGTTGTTAACCAGGTTGCCGCCTGGGAGACCCAGGGCGGCAAGGTTAGCCACCCCGAACATCAGCAGGATCCAGAGGATGAGAATAAACGGAAATGCCCGCCGGTTTACGATCCCCAACACCAGGCCGGCGGCTGCCAGGTAAGTGGCGTACATCCCGAATGCTGTGAATAAGAACGGCCAGGCAAAATCGCGAAACAGCGGGGTAACAGCCTGACCCCAGGCCAGGCTGGGGACCAACAAGCTGCTCAGCGTTGTAGGCCACCACGGTAAAGTGAGCAGGATCGCAGCAGCAAACATACCCGCCAGCAAGCCCAGCTCAAGCGCCCAATTCCTGCGCTCCGTTTTCACGAAGAGCGCGATCACCCCGCGCACCAGGACGATCGCAGCCAGCAGCAGGATCAAAAAGGCAAACACCCGGTAGTGGTTCAAGAACAACCCGCCGCTGGCAGCTGCCGCCAGGACAAGCAGCCCGAATCCGGCTTGCCCGGGGCGGTAGGCTGCCTTTCCGCCATCCTTTACCTCAAGCGCTCCCAGGATTAAAGCCAGTGCAACCGGCAGGATGATCAGACCGGCAAGCTGGGTATAGCGTCCCCAGCTGGTATAGTAGGCAGGCATGGGGGTCACCAGCCCAGTGATGAGCGCCGCTAAGACCCCGGCGCTGCGCTCTTTCACCAGCGTGGTGGTGAACAGGTACGCTGCCAGGATTGCCAGGGCATTGAGCACCTGACCGTAAAGCAGCATCGCCTGAGAGAGCTCCATGCCACTGAGCCAGACGAACATCGCCAGACCGCTGTGGAATCCGGGGTGGTAGCTGGCTGTGTTGGACTGGATATACGGCGCATAACTGGCAGGCAGGCGGCCTTGCTCCAGTATCAAGCGGGTAACCAGACCGTGATGTACCGGGTCCACCCAGGGAGGCGCAGCCAGGTCGCGCACCATCGCCAGGCGTACTGCCAGACAAACCAGGAATATGCCCAGGAGCGCCAGGCTGGGCCAGTCAATCCGGCGAGGAATTTGCCGTTCTCCAACCCGCCCCTCCTTGATGGATAACCAGCCGCGCCACAACCCCGCCAGCAGGAGCGCTCCCGCCAGGATCCAGATCGAGGGGCGGGTCCAATGCAGCCCGAGCAGCGAAGTCCAGGTAAGGATGATAGGAATAACAGCCAGGCTGATTCCTGCGGACAAGGCAGCCTGCTCACCCGGGTCGAAGCGCCTGCGCACTTTGAAGAGATCGAGCAGCAGCCACCCGGGGAGGAACAGCACGATCCCCAGCGGCAGGAGCAGCCAGATCCCGCGCAGCCAGCCATCCAGGTCGCCCAGCATGGCAGCCAGATCATAATCGTATCCACTGCGGAAGGCAGCATCCGCATCTTGAGCCTGGTCGCTGATGTAAAACTGACCATCCGGGTAGGCGTCTTCGTCGCGCCCAAAAACCTGGACCTGCCCGTCGGTCGTGCTCAGGCGCAGGTAATAAGCCTGTCCAGCCGGGTCATTTTGCGCCGGGAAACGCAGCGAGATAGGAAAATGAGATTGCAGAGTATGGAAATCGGTAGTTACCTGCCCTACTGGCTGACGATCCTGCGGGGAATGGAATAATTCCGCCAATAGTTTCTTCTGCGGGTCGTCGCTGTCTGGCTTCAACCAGAGCGTAACCGTATTCAAGTGTGGACGGCGGGAGATAAATGTCTGACCTGCGCTTTGTCCCGGGACGATGCTGCCCAGCGTATGGCTGCGATATTCCTGGGAGACTTCTGGGTCGCTCAGGGTGACGCAGCCGCTGAGCGACGCGGTCAGGCATACCAGAGCGAGCAGCAGGCAAACCCGGTATCTCCCCAATCTATTCATTGGAGGAAATGTGACTAAGAGGGATCGTTTTGCGCCGCGCGCGGGGTATTTTCCCCCAGCCGGTAGCGCAAGTAGGCTTCGATAAAGCCATCCAGGTCGCCGTTCAGCACAGCCTGGGTGTTCCCGGTTTCATAATCAGTGCGGTGGTCTTTAACCATTTGGTAAGGATGGAGGACGTACGAGCGGATCTGGCTGCCCCACTCGGCTTTGGTGTATTCGCCGCGCAAGATGGCTAATTGCTCCTCTTGCTCTTGCTGTTTCATTTCCAGCAAGCGGGCGCGCAGCACGCGCATCGCATTCTCCCGGTTCTGCACCTGTGAGCGTTCGTTCTGGCAGGTTACCACGATCCCGGAAGGGAGATGGGTGATGCGAACGGCAGTGTCATTCTTCTGAACGTTCTGTCCGCCTGCCCCAGCCGAACGGTAGGTATCGATGCGCAAGTCATTCGGGTTGATCTCCACCTCGACATCATCTTCCACCTGCGGGAGCACTTCCACCAATGCGAAGGAAGTATGCCGCCTGTGGGCTGCGTCGAACGGCGAAAGGCGAACCAGCCGGTGCACGCCTTTCTCTGGGCGGAGGTAGCCAAACGCGTACGGACCATCCACAGCGATGGTCACGCTTTTAATGCCCGCTTCCTCGCCTTCGGTCGTATCCAGTATCTCGGTGCGGTAGCCGTGGTTTTCTGCCCAACGCAGGTACATGCGCTCCAGCATCTCCGCCCAATCCTGGGAATCAGTCCCGCCTGCTCCGGCATGGATCGCCAGAAGTGCGTCGCCGCGATCGTATTCGCCGGAGAGCATGGCTTTGAACTCGCGCTTGCCGATTTCAGCTTCCAGCGCCTCTACTTCTGGCTCCAGCTCAGCGCGTAAGCTCTCATCTTCGAGCCCGGCGAGCTCGAGAGCATCCGCCACGCGCTGCGCCAATCCCTGCCAGTCGTCCACCTCTTCGCGCAGGGTGGAGAGCTTTTTCATGATCTTCTGGGCAATATCGGGATCGTCCCACAGGTCTGGATTTTCAGATTGCTTTTGCAGCTCAGCCAGCTTGGCTTGCTTGGCGGGTAAGTCAAAGGCGCACCAGTAAGTGCTGGATTTTTTCCTGGCAGGCGGTCAGCCGCTCGATCAAGTCACGCATAGATGTTTCCTTGGGTTTTGGTTAATTTATTGGGTAGGATTACAGCTCAAATTTAGATTATCCGGATCCCAGGATGCCCTCGACAAATGCATCTGGGTCAAAGGGTTGTAAATCGTCCGGTTTTTCGCCCAGCCCGGCAAACAGGATCGGTAAGCCGAGCTCTTTTTGAATGGCAAACGCCATCCCACCTCGCGCTGAAGAATCCAGTTTGGCCAGGATAATCCCGGTTACCCGGACGGCCTCCTTGAAAGCGCGCGCCTGCTGCAGGGCATTCTGACCGGTGGTGGCGTCCATCACCAGCCAGATGTGCTGAGGCGCCCCCGGCATCGCCTTCCCGACGACCCGGTAGACTTTCTTCAGCTCCTCCATCAGGTTGAAACGAGTGTGCAGCCTGCCAGCCGTGTCGATCAATGCGATATCCATATCGCGGTTCTCAGCTGCCTGGACGGTATCGTAAGCGACCGCCCCGGCATCGCCGCCGGCCTGTCCAGACACAACCGGCAGGTCCAACCGATCAGCCCACACCTGGAGCTGGTCAACCGCAGCCGCCCGGAAGGTATCCGCTGCGCCCAGGATCACTTTGCGGCCTTCCTGGGTGTAGCGCTGCCCGAGCTTGGCGATCGTCGTCGTTTTCCCCGAGCCGTTCACTCCTACAACGAGAATGATGGTGGGGTGGCAGGAGTAGTCGATCAGGGGCGGAGCATCCAGGCGCTGGCGCAGCTCCTGGCGCAGCGCATCTTGCAGATCGCTGGTACGGGTCAATCCTTGCGCATAGACACGCGCTTGCAATGCGGCAACGATGTCCGCGGTCGTATCCACGCCGATATCTGCCTGTACCAGCATTGCTTCCAGCTCATCCCAGGTATCGATCGAGATCTGGGTGGCTCCAAAGAATGTAGCGATCTGGCCAAAGGCGGTTTTGCTCGTCTTAGCCAGACCGGTTTTCCATTTATTAAACAGGCTGCTCACGGGGGGGTATTATATCATGCAGGTAAATCCGGCCACGGCAGCCTGATCTGGAGCAAGCTCCCGTAGCTCAGCGCCAGCTGTGCCTGTTTCCCCATAAAATCCTCTTCCGGTCGCCAGGCACGGAACTTTGGCGCAGTCCCCTTTTCCAGCGCATAGCGATCTCTGGGGATAAATCCTCGCATGTGCCTGATCGAGAGCTGGTAAGAGATATCCGGCGCTGCGCGGTTGTTCCACAGGATCCACTGCGCGTACCCGGTCGAATGGGAGCTGGAGACCCCGCTGCCAGTGAGCGTCTCTAGCAGGGCGCGCATCTGCGCTGGCGCCAGGTCGAGCTGGAAAACATCCAGCTTCAGCGGGTCTGCGCTCCATTCGTCCATGCGGGCTGCCAGGCTCTCTTTCGCCTGGCTGTTCAAATGGAATGCACGCAGCATTTCCATCAGCTTATCCTGCATTCGACTTTCGCGCTGCACCAGGCCTTCCGCCTCTCCCACGAGCATCACTTCCAGGCGGTCAGTAGGGCGCAGGCTTACCGGGCGCAAGGCCAGCTCGCTGCGCTCATCCTCATAGCTGCTTTCCAGCGGCAGGGATTGGCCGTTCAGGTTTGCCGTCAGCAGCTCTGGAGCACGGACCCCGCGAAATACCAGACGGTAAGTACGGATCTCGGGGATCGCGCCGAGAAAGCCCTCCACCGGGGCAATGCTGAAAGTCAGGGATTCCCCGTCCAGCTTCAGCTCCATCGGTGTAATCGCATAGGCGTGTTTCTGGTAGAGCTGGCTGGTCCCGTCGTCTTCGTAAAGCTCGAAGCGGTTTTCCGCTCCCGGAAAGATGACCACTTCCAGCTCTTCTGGGTTCCCGATCCCATCCCAGGCGGCATGTGCTCCGAGTGGGACGATGGCACCCGCCCGGGCATAGACCGGGATGTCCTCCAGCCTGCCATATTCGGCCGACCAGGCGTCTCCTTTTACATATTCTCCGTCGAAAAAGTCGAACCATTCTCCCGGCGGCAGCCAGAATACCTGCCGGCTCAACCGGGTATGCTTATCGCCAGGTGAAGTGAAAGGCGCCGCCAGCAGTTCGCTGCCGAAGCTGTACTGGTCCGGGCAGGCATATGCCGCTTCGGCTTCAGGGTGCTGGTAATACATCGGGCGCACCAGTGAAATTCCCTCGGTGTGGTCGCGCCAGGCCATGCTGTAAATATACGGGATCAGTCGCTGGCGCAGCTGCAAAGCGTCGCGGGTAATGCGCAAAGTCTCGGCATCGTACGCCCACGGGCGGCGTTCGTGGAACGGGTTGTTGGTGCTGTGCAGGCGCGTAATCGGGCTGAACACGCCGAACTGCACCCAGCGTGTATAAAGCTCCGGCTCTTCAGTGCCGCGCATGTGCCCGCCGATGTCATGGCTCCACCAGCCGTAGCCCACATTGGCGGCGGTGGCGGTGAGATATGGCTGGAACTGCAGCGATTCCCAGGTAATGTACGTATCCCCCGAGAAACCAATCGGGTAGCGGTGATTGCCCAGCCCGCCCCAGCGAGAGAAGATAAACGGGCGCTTCTCTGGATACCTGCCCGAATCCATGTAGTGGAGGTGGTTGATCCACCACAGCAGGTTCAGCCCCGGCATGCGCGCCGGGTTGCCCTGCTGCCAATCCATCCACCAAAAATCGACCCCGGCCTCTTCCTCGGGATGTAAAAAGAGGTCAAGGTACGCCTGCACGAACTCCGGATTTTCCAGATCGAACGGCACTGGCTTCTCGCTGGCAGGGTCGATGCCCATGCGCCGCGCCATGGCTGAATATAGGGCCTCATGAGGATAGAAGCCATCCGCCGGGTGCAGGTTGAGCGCAGTTTTCAGGCCGCGTCGTTTAAGCTCTGCCAGGTAGGCGGACGGATCGGGGAACAGCTCCGGGTTCCAGGTAAACCCGGTCCAGCCGGAGCTTTCGTTGCCGGTCTGGGTGATGTGCCAGTCCATGTCGGTAATGCAGACCGCCAGCGGCACCTGAATGCGGCGAAAATCGTCCATCAGGTCGATCAGCTCCTGCGCTGAGTATGCCCAATACCGGCTCCACCAGTTGCCCAGCGCCCAGCGCGGCACAAATCCCGCTGGACCCGACACGCGGCAGAAATCGCTCAGGCAATCCTGGTAAGCCTTTCCGTAACCGAAGAAATACAGGTCTCGCAGCTCGCCTTCCGCCTGGCGCGGCTCCAGCCAGCCGGCCTCGTTGAAGACCAGCCCCTGCGAGTTGTCCACAAGGGTCCAGCCCGCCCGAGAGACGAGCCCCGGCTCGAGCGGTACAGGTCCGTCGGCGTTATCCAGGGTGCGCATCGTACCGCGCAGGTTGCCTTGCTCCACATCGCCGTAATGCCAGGTGGCGCCGCTCTCCTTGAGCACGACCGCCAGGCTCTCGGCGCTGAACGGCTGCTGGGGAAGGTAGCGCAGGCGCAGGTATTCCGTCTCAATCTCCAGCCATTCTCCCTCCTGCCGGGTCTCGAAAGCGGGCTCAGGCTGTTCACGGAACCAAAAAATCTGGCTGGGTCGCTCCTCGAAATGTTCCTGAGGATCGAACTCCATGCGGATCATCCGCCCGGTCAGCAGGGTGAAGCGCGCCTGAGGCGCACGGACGATTGCCTTAGGGTTAGCCTGCGGGCGGGCAGGGAGCTGGAAATAGGCTGGCAGCCGGAAGTTGGCAGGCAGCCTGAAATTGGCTGGGATATCCGTCATGTCTTCTCTCCTTTGATTTTCGTTCCTGGCGGCACCCTCTCGAGCTGTCTCAGTATTCCCCAGGTAGCCTTAATTATAGTTCCCTTCGCCGCAGGTTTACTACAGTAAACCCAACTAAGATTCTGAATAACTGGTAGCTCAAAATGGGTTTACTTTGAAGCAATTGCAACGAACGTATTGGCGATATCAGGTAGATTGCTTAATTTTCGCCATATTCTTCCCTTCCTGATGTTCAGCGTCGATGTTAAACTTTAGCTCATCACCTTTCCCGCTTACGGAGGTTTTGCATGCCCATTTATGATTTGCCCCTGGAAGAGCTGCGTACCTACAGCCCACCTCGCCAGGAAGCGCCCGATTTCGACGCCTTCTGGAGCGAGACTCTGGCAGAAGCTCAGGCTTTTCCCCTTTCCGCCCGCTTCGAGCCGGTCGATTTCGGCCTGGTCACGGTTGAGACCTACGACGTCACTTTCAATGGCTTTGGCGGTCAGCCGGTAAAAGGCTGGCTGCTCATGCCGCGAGGCAAGTCAGGCCTGCCCTGCGTGGTCGAGTATATCGGCTACGGCGGCGGGCGCGGCTTTCCAGCTGACTGGCTGTTCTGGTCCAGCGCCGGCTTTGCTCATCTGGTGATGGACTCCCGCGGGCAGGGCTCTGCCTGGCTGCACGGCGATACTCCTGACCCAGGTCAGGGAGGCGCCAACCCTCACTACCCCGGTTTCATGACCCAGGGCGTCCTCTCGCCGCAGACCTATTACTACCGCCGCCTGATTACCGACGCGGTGCGTGCCGTGTCCGCGGCGCGCTCCCACCCGGCGGTCGACCCGCAGCGCCTGGCGGTGACCGGGATCAGCCAGGGCGGAGGCCTCACTCTGGCTGTTTCCGGGCTGGATTCACAGGTCGCCGTAGCCATGCCAGACGTGCCTTTCCTCTGCCATTACCGCCGCGCCACCGAGCTGGCTGACACCAACCCCTACCAGGAGATCGTCCACTACTGCCGCATCCACCGCCCGGAGATCGAGACTGTGTTCAACACCCTTTCTTACTTCGATGGGCTCAATTTCGCCACGCGCGCCTCCGCCCGGGCGCTCTTCTCAGTGGGCTTGATGGACGACATTTGCCCGCCTTCTACTGTATTTGCTGCGTACAACTACTATGCCGGTCCCAAGGATCTGCGCATTTACCCATTCAATCAACACGAAGGCGGCGAAAGCCACCATGCACAGGAGAAATTAAAATTCCTGCGCCTCATTTGGCCGCAGGAATCTCAATGATCAGGTATTAGCCAGCTCTCAATAAATCTCCGGCACGAAGGTCTGTTCGGTGATTGGCGGGCGCACGTAGCCTTTATCCAGCTCGCGCGGCGGCAGCTCCAGCGGCGGCGGGGTCAGGTCCTCGTAGGGGATCATGGTCAGCAGGTGGGCGATGCAGTTCAGGCGTGCCCGCTTCTTATCGTCCGCGTGCACCACGTACCACGGCGCCTGCTTGGTATCCGTGTAGCGGAACATCTCATCCTTCGCCATCGAATACTCCACCCAGCGCTTGCGCGATTCGAGGTCCATCGGGCTGAGCTTCCAACGCCGGGTTGGGTCGGTGATGCGCGCCTGGAAGCGCTTCTCTTGCTCCTCATTGCTCACCGAGAACCAGTACTTGATCAGGATGATCCCTGACCGCACCAGCATTCGCTCGAACTCCGGGGCAGAGCGCAGAAACTCGCGGTACTCCTCGTCGGTGCAGAAGCCCATCACTCGCTCCACCCCGGCGCGGTTGTACCAGCTCCGGTCGAAGAGCACCATCTCGCCAGCCGCGGGCAGGTTCGCCACGTAGCGCTGGAAGTACCACTGCGTCTTCTCGCGCTCGGTCGGCGTGCCCAGCGCCACCACCCGGCAGATGCGCGGGTTCAGCGTCTCGGTGATCCGTTTGATCGTCCCGCCCTTGCCGGCGGCATCCCGCCCCTCGAAGATTACCACCACGCGCAGCCCCTTGGCCTTGACCCACTCATGCATCTTCACCAGCTCGATGTGCAGCTTGCCCAGCTCCGCTTCGTAAGTCTTGTTGTCCATCTTGGGCTTGGGCGGGTGGCTTTCATCGTGCATGATCGTGTGCGCCGCCGGGTTGGTGATCTCGATCGTCGCCCCATTTCCACCGGGGCTGCCCGCCTCGGGCAGGCTCTCGGCGTGCTCGTGCTCTTTTCCTTCTTTTTTCTTCTTGGCCATAGCGCAACCCTCGCTTTCTCTCACCGTCTAGATGACTGCATACACGGATGATAGTATTATAGAGAAAAATAGGGAAGGATACAACTATGAAAAGGGCGCACTATCCCCCAATACAAAGCCCCGGGAGCTGCCTCCCGGGGCGATTCTGGCTGGGGGTCGAGGAATTCGAACCTCGGCATACGGATCCAGAGTCCGCTGTCCTACCACTAGACGAACCCCCACTGAGCGGGTTTAATTTTATCACGCCTGACCTGCCGCGTCAATTTTCCCGTCCCCGGGGAGGCTTTGTTATAATAATAGGGACGTTGTGATTAATGAGGATTAACTCCGGAAATTAGGGTGATGGGCGGGCGTACGCCTCCCCATCCCCTAATTTCCGGAAACCTCTCTAATGAGTTTCCTTTAGATTAGGAGTATCAATCGATCTGCATGAGCGAGCCAACACTCGAGCCGGCTGCCCCGGCTCCCACCAATTTCGTCCGCGAGATCATCGAAGCCGATAACCGCAGCGGCAGGTTCGGCGGGCGGGTGCATACCCGCTTCCCACCCGAGCCGAACGGTTACCTGCACATCGGTCACGCCAAATCCATCTGCCTGAACTTTGGCGTGGCGCAGGAGTACGGCGGCAAATACAACCTGCGCTTCGATGACACCAATCCCACCAAGGAAGAGGTCGAGTACGTCGATTCGATCATCGACGACATCCGCTGGCTGGGCTTCGATTGGGAAGACCGCCTGTACTTCGCTTCCGATTACTTCGACCAGCTCTATGCCTGGGCTGTCCGCCTGATCGAGAAGGGCAAAGCGTACGTCGATGACCTCAGCGCCGACGAGATCCGCCAGTACCGCGGCACACTCACCGAGCCGGGGATCGAAAGCCCGTATCGCAACCGCACGGTAGCCGAGAACCTGGACCTGTTCGAGCGCATGCGCCAGGGCGAGTTCCCTGATGGCGCGCGCGTCCTGCGGGCCAAGATCGATATGGCCTCCGGCAACCTCAACCTGCGCGACCCGGTCATGTACCGCATCCTGCACGAGTCTCCACCACCGCACCGGCGACAAGTGGTGCATTTATCCCATGTACGATTTCGCCCACGGGCAGTGCGATTCGATCGAGGGCGTCACCCACTCGATCTGCACCCTGGAGTTCGAGGACCACCGCCCGCTCTACGACTGGTTGCTCGACCAGCTGGAGATCTACCACCCGCGGCAGATCGAGTTTGCCCGCCTGAACCTGAACTATACGGTGATGAGCAAGCGCAAGCTGCTCCAGCTCGTGCAGCGAGGGCTTCGTAAACGGCTGGGACGACCCGCGCATGCCCACCCTATCCGGCCATGCGCCGCCGCGGCTACACGCCGGCTGCCATCCGTGATTTTGCCGAGCGTGTGGGCGTCGCCAAGAACGATTCAGTCGTCGATATCGCCCTGCTCGAGTACTGCATCCGCCAGGACCTGAACATGCATGCACCTCGCCGCCTGGCAGTGCTGCGCCCTCTCAAGCTGGTCATCGATAATTATCCCGATGAGCTGGTTGAGGAGATGGAGCTGGTCAATAACCCTGAAGATCCGTCCAAGGGCACGCGCAAAGTGCCGTTCTCCAAAGTTCTCTACATCGAGCAGGAGGATTTCAGAAGTCGACCCGCCCAAGCAATACTTCCGCCTGGCTCCCGGTCGTGAAGTGCGCCTGCGCTACGGCTTACTTCGTGCGCGCCGTGGATTATCTCACCGATGCGCAGGGAAACATCGTCGAGGTGCATTGCACCTACGACCCTGCCACACGCGGCGGTGACGCTCCCGATGGGCGCAAGGTCAAAGCCACCCTGCACTGGGTCTCTGCCGCGCACGCAATGTCCGCTGAAGTGCGCCTGTACGACCGCCTGTTCCTCAATCCGGACCCGGATGACGTCCCACCGGGGCAGGATTGGAAGTCTAACCTTAACCCGGCGTCCCTGGAGGTCCTGTACCCGGCATATTTAGAACCGAGCCTGGCGGAGGCCTCGCCCGGCGACAGGTTCCAGTTCGAGCGGCTGGGATATTTCACGCGTTGACGCTGACTCACGCCCCGACCAGCCCCGTCTTCAACCGGACTGTGACGCTGAAAGATACCTGGGCGAAGATCGAGCAGTCCCTAAAGCGATAATTTAGATAATCTCTAAAAGAAAAACCGGTGCAGCTATGACACGCACCGGTTTGTTTATTATTCCATTGCCTGGAGCAACCGGATTGCCTCACGGATCCTCTGCAGGACTTTCTCCTTCCCGATGATCGCCATGCTCTCGAACAGCGGCGGGCTGACCGTTTTGTCCGGTCACCGCCACGCGCAGGATGCCGAAGAACTGTCCCGCCGGCATGCCGAGCTCTTCTGCCAGCCCGCATCGGCGGCTTCGGCGGTCTGCGGGTTGATCTCAGCCAGTCCGCTGAGCAGGTCCGAGCGCCGCCTGCGCGGCTGCCGCAGATTCCGCTGGAGGTCAGGTTCTTGCCGACCAGCTCCTCGGGTTTCGGATGCGACTTCGTCCTCGAAGAAGAACCCTGCCATCGGCACAGCATCATCCAGGGTGACGATCCGTACCTGCGTGGCTTCGGGCCACTTTAACAAGGTCAGCATTGGCAACATTGTAACCGGCACGCTCGAAGAACGGATTTTTCACGCTGCGCCAGTTCCTGTACAGGCAGGCTGCGGATGTGCAGCCCGTTGAAATGGTCCAGCTTGGTGAAGTTGATCGCCGCCGGAGACGGATTCAGCTGGTCCAGGCTGAATTTCTCGACCAGGTCGCTCATGGTGAAGAACTCGGTGTGGTCGTCGTAGCTCCAGCCCATCAGGGCGATCCAGTTGACCACGCCTTCGGGGATATAGCCCAACTCCCGCAGGTCTTTGATAAAGATCGAATAGCCGTCCTTGCTTGAGCTCGGCAGACTCGCGCTTGCTCATCTTGCCCTTGCCGCTCGGCTTGAGGAACAGCGAGAGATGCACCCAGTCCGGCTCCTCCCAGCCAAAGGCGCTGCAGATGTGGACGTGCAGCGGGAAAGTCGAGCAGCCATTCTGAGCCGCGGATCACGTGGGTGATCTTCATCAGGTGAGTCATCCACCATGGCCGCCAGGTGGTAGAGCGCCAGCCCATCGGACTTGACCAGGATGTAGTCATCCAGGTTGCTGTTCTCGACGGTGATGTCTGCCGCGCAGCAGGTCATGGCCAGTGATGGTGCCTTCCTGCGGCGTCTTGAAGCGGATGACGTGCATCTCGCCCGCCGCAACTCGCCGGGCAGCATCATCCGGATCCAGGCGGCGGCAGGTGCCATCGTAGCGCGTGGATTCTTTCGCCTTTATCTGGTCCTGGCGCATCTTCTCCAGGCGCTCTGGCGTGCAGAAACAGTAGTAGGCATGCCCACTTTCGATCAGCTTGTGGGCATACTCCTGGTAGATGTCTTTACGCTCCGATTGGCGGTAGGGGCCGTATGGCCCGCCGACGTCCGATGCCCTCATCCCAATCGATGCCGAGCCAACGCAGGCCGTCCATCAATTCCTCTTCGGCGCCGGGAACATAGCGTTTGCGGTCGGTGTCTTCGAGGCGCAGGATGAACTGACCCTCGGTCTGGCGGGCAAGCAGGTAGTCGTACAGCGCCGTACGGGCGCTACCCAGATGTATATGCCCGGTTGGAGATGGGGCGAACCGCGTTCTCACCGGTTGGAATGCGTCCATTCTTCTCCTCCAGAAGATGACGTCCCAGGCGTTGGACGTGAGTAGAGGTTATTATACTTCTACTAGAACTCGAGAGACTTGTGGCGTAGTATGACGCTCTCCACCAGGCCGATACCCAGCAGAACGGAGAGCAGCGAGCTTCCGCCGTAACTCACCAAGGGCAGGGTCAGCCCGGTAGCCGGCAGCAGATTAAGGTTGACGCCGATGTTGACGATCGCCTGGAAAGTGATCAACGTGGCGACCCCGTAGCAGATCAGCGCTCCGAAAGTATCCCGGGAGAGGCGGGCTGCACGCAGAAGCGCCAGATCACAAATACCAGCACGAGTATTACCAGCACCGTCCCGATAAAACCAAACTCCTCCGCCATCGCGGCGAAGATGTAGTCCGAATAGCGCACTTTGAGAAAGCGCAGCTGAATCTGGGTGCCGTGCCCGTAGCCCTTGCCGAACCAGCCGCCTGAGCCGATGCTGATCAGAGCTTGCTGGATGTTGTAGATGTCGCCGTAACTGGCGTTGGTGTTCGGGAATAAAAAGTTAAAAATCCGGTCGAGCTGGTACTGCTGGATGACTTTTACCTCGATCAATACCGGGAATGCGACCGCCAGCGTAGTAATCCCGAAGACAGCGAAAAGCACCAGATATTTCACCGGCAAACCGGCAGCCCACAGCAAGGCAAACCATAAAACCATCATAACAATGGAAGTGCTCAGGTTTGGCTGCAGGAGCACCCATATTACAATCCCCAGGGTTAAGGCCAGGCTGCGCAGTATAAATCGAATATCGCCGAGCTTTTCCTGGTTGCGTGTGAAATAGTCAGCCAGGACCAGGATGAGCACGATCTTGGCGATCTCGGAGGGCTGGATCAAGATCAACCCAACGGTGAACCAGCGCGCCGAGCCAAACAATGTCGAGCCGATAACGTACAAGATGGCCAGCAGGATTGCCGTCGTCAGGTACATGCTCCGGCTGACGGACGACCACAAATGGTAGTCGATAGCTGCCACGCCCAGGATGACGACGAATCCCAGCACTGCGAAGATAATCTGACGCAGCACAACGTTCTGCTCCTGCAGCTCGATATTCCCGGCAACCGCTGAGCGGATCATCGTGATCCCAAAGATGACCAGGACTGCTACTGCGCCGAGCAGCCAGAAATCAAAATGTCGCCAGGAGATCGAAGGAGTTTCTCTCAAAAACGGATTCCGCTTACTTCTTAGGGTTCCAGGGTTCTACTACCAGCTTGCCTTTTTCCAGGCGAGCCATCTGCGGACGATGTTTCCCGCGGAGCTTAAGCTTTGTTGGGCTGATACCCGCGATCCATAACTGGGTTGGCGAAAAGTCCAGGGCGCAAATAATCGCATTTTGATCGCCGTCGGAGCCGGCATGAGCCACCCCGCGCAGACGCCCCCAAATTACGATGTTTCCGCTGGCGATGATCTCTGCCCCGGGGTTGACATCCCCAATCACAGTTAAATGACCGGAATGTTTCATACTTATTCCCTGGAGCAATGTGGTTTGGATGAGCAGAGCAGCCTCACCCTCCTGGGATGGGGTCTGGCGCGGCGCGGTTGCTGCATCCCCACGTGCGCGGCTGAGGCGCGTTGCCAAGCCTAATACCTGGGCATTGCGTTCGGTGATCGGTGAAGTGCTGATCACAGCCCAGAGAGTGATCTGGCGCTCAGAGATGTGGCTGCGCAGCTTGCCAAGCTCTACGGCTCTTAAGACATGGTCGCCCACATCCAGGGCAATCCGCGCTCCGCGCAGGAATTCGGCGCGCTGGTCGAGCTGGTCCAGCAATGCCTTATTCAGCTCCTCCCAGGATCCCCCTCCCAGAGAGACCAATATACCTTCCCGCACACCTTTGATCTGAACTTTGGCTGCCTGGTTCGTTGGAGAAGAATAATCTTCGACGGAGACTTTAAATTCGGTCATACAGGTTTCTTAATTGTGGCGTCGACATTTATGCGCCCACCACTCAGGAACATCCATCAGGGAGCCTGGTTTGCATTATCAATCGCCTTCAAGTCGAAATATGCCTTTAAGACCTGTGCAACGATTGGCCCGGCAACCGTGGACCCTTCTTGGCCGTTATAGACAAATGCCACGACGGCAATTTCCGGATTTTCGTAGGGCGCAAAAGCAACTGTCCAGGCGTGCGAAGGCCAGTTGCCCGGTATGCAGCGATTTTTTGCTGCGGCAAACTGGTCGCAATATTCTGCCGTCCCCGTCTTGCCTGCAACAGCAATCTTTAATTCTGGAAAGCCGCGGATGGCGGAAAGGGTTCCTTCGGTAACCGCCAGGCGCATGCCTTCTTTGATTTTCTGGAACACCCAGGGCTGGACGGTTTTCTTCTGACCTGGGATTGGCTCACAGCCGCGCACTGTGGTGGGATAAAACTCCTGGATCATCGGGTCGGTCGTGAGGTCCCACTTCAATTTCGGAACAAAAGGCTGGATGACATTTCCTTCCTGGTCGAGGACTTCACGGACCAGGGTAGGCTGCATATATTTGCCATCATTGGCGATGATCGTAGCGGAGAGAAGCACCTGTATAGGGGTAGCCAGCACATAGCCCTGGCCGACGCTGCTGATATAGGTATCGCCGGTAGACCAGCTCTCGCCGTGAGTCACCCGCTTCCACTTTGGATCAGGGATCAGCCCTTTCTCTTCTTCGGGTAAGCCAACCCCAGGCGCAGCCCCATAGCCCAAGGCATTCGCATAGGTACCCAGACGGCAGATACCAAGGCCTCCATTTGGAACTTCATCTTGATAGCCACCACCCAGCTTGTAGAAATAGACGTTGCTGGAATTGGCCAACCCGTGGACAAAGTCCAGCTTCCCGAACCCGCCTGGGTTTTGGCCATTCTTGTATATCCAGTCCACAAATTCGCGCGGATTTCCGATTTCGTTGGCAAAATACTTCTCGGCTACCACCAGCTTGCCAGGTGTCTCAATAATCTGATCGGGTGTGACGACACCCTCATTCAATGCGCCGGTAGCGGTCACCAGCTTGAATACCGAGCCTGCCGGAAGTACGTCCCCAACTGCGTGGTTCAGCAGCGGGTTGGTAAAATCCTTGATTAGCTGCTCATAGTAATAGGCCGGGATAACGCGTGCCATGCGGTTGTTCTCATAGGTGGGGTATGAGACCATAGCCAGGATCTCGCCGGTTTTCGGATTGATTGCGACGACCACACCGCTGGAATAGCGCTGCTCGTTGAAATATGCATTCCAATCATTAATCTCTTTTTTAAGGATCGCATCGACCGCCTGTTGAAAGCGTGTGTCGATGGTCAACTGCAGGTTTTCTCCAGGGAGCGAGGCGACCGGCGGCTGGATATCCCGTAATACCTGCCCACCGACATCCACTTCAACGACCCGTTTGCCATTATTCCCTGCAAGGAGGTCCTGGTATTGCAGCTCCAGACCAGCGTAGCCCACTTTATCCCGGTTTGGCAGGAATCCTTTATCCCGGTATTCTTGTTCCTGGTTGGCGGGGATCGGTCCGAGAAAGCCAATTACGGAGGAAGTCAGCCCACCGGTCGGATAGTCGCGGACGGGTTGGATCTGTACCGAGATTCCCGGCCAGTCCACTGCATGTTCCTGGACAATCATCGCAGTTCGTTCATCGATGTCGCATTTGATAGGGATTGCAGTGTATGGCGAGGAAGTGGTGCCATACTCAGCGATTTGAGAGATCCCGTGGTCAGAAAGGCAGGGAACGTACGGGTTCTCGGTGCTCAGCTCGCCTTGAGTGACCGGGACGTGGATCAGCTCGGAAAGCTCGCGATAAATTTGTTGCGTGGCACCCTGATCGTCGGGCAGGCTTGCAGCTGTCAATACGACGTTATACGAGGCGATATTGCGGGCGAGAATGGTGTTATTCCGGTCATAGATGATCCCGCGCAGGGCAGGGGTATTGATATCTTCGGTGCGATTATCCTCTGCGCGTGCAATCCAGGTTTCACCGTTTAATACCTGCAAGCTTAACAGACGGAAAATATAGATGAGCAATATGATAATTGCGACTGCCCAAAAAGCCAGTATCCGGCGGAGGCTTAAATTATTCTGAAGATGGGGAGAACCGTTCATGTTTCCAATTCTTCCGGGTACAGCCAGCTGGCGAGGTCAGCAATTAAGGCGAAAACCGGAATTGCAACAACCAGATTTAGCAAAATGCTCGGTAAAGTGATCTGATTTAATACCTCCAGCAGAGGCAGCTGGTAACCATTTATGCGTAACGCCAGGTAAGACAAGCCCTGGATAATTAAAGTTCCGAAAAAAGTTGCCACGAACATCGACAGGATCGGAATCTGCCAGACCCTTTGACGGAGCACCAGTGCCAGAGCCACTACGAGTAAATAACCAACCAGGGCTACTCCTAACGGCAAATCCGAGGCAATCGTGACCAGCAAGCCTCCGATTATACCCCATTGCCAGGCGGTTTGAACCCGCTTCTGCAGCGCCCAGGCAATTACCGCCAATAGTACTAGGTCTGTCGTCCCATGTAACAGCGTCATCCGACTGAGAATGGCAGACTGCAGGATGAGCAGGACGGCTAATATTGGGATGGATATGAGCGTAGTCATTCTTCATGGCGCTTGAGGAGTAGGGATGAGCGGGGAAATGTCGATCGGCCGGAAGTTCGTGATCACGAGGATGATCTCGAGCTGGCTGAAATCGACCACAGGCTGTACGGAGGCTGTTTGGAACAGGTCGAAGTCCCGGCTGCGGACGCCGGTAACCTGTCCGATAAGAATATTGGGGGGATAATCCCCGCCTAACCCCGAAGTGAGCACCAGGTCGCCGGGCTTGACCTCGGCAGATTGCGGGATCATATCCAACGAGACTTCACCTGTTAAAGACCCGCGCAAAACCGCTTCAGCCCTGGATGGCTCGATGCGTACATTAACTACGGTCCCCGGGTCGGTAATAAGCTGTACGGTTGAAGCTCCCGCAGTCACCCGAGAGATTCGCCCGACCAGTCCCTGATTGGTCACCACGGGCATCCCGCGCCGGATGCCATCATCGGAGCCGCGATTGACGATCAAGTATTGGAGGAATGGGCTGGGATCGCGGCCGATCACAGATGCGGCAACGTAGTGGTTCTCAGGCTGTACTCGGGCAAAATCGACGAGCGCGGACAGGATGCGCGTCTCTGATAATTGCTGATTCAAGCTGATCATCTCAGCCTCCAACCGGGAAACTTCAGCCTGCAGCTCCTGGTTCTCCTGGCGCAGCCGCGTAGTATCCTGCGGGGCTTCCAGGAAGCTGCGGACGGCTTGAAAGCGGACTGCCAGCCAGGTTTGGGCTTTGATAACTGGAGTAAGAGCATAGCGTGAGACAGGGGAGAGGAATCCACCTAAAGCTAATGCGATCAGCCCTATAACTATAATAATAAGGACAACCGTTTGTATGGTTCGTGCTCTGGCGGTATTCATTGTCGGGGGGAAAGAAGGGAGTTGCTTAACAGACAGAAATACAGGCTCATGGTCGAGAAGAATTATGGCGCGTGCTCCCGCGCTCCAATCCAACCAGCAGGTGGCGCAATGCCTCGTAATTTTCCAGGATCATCCCGGCACCACGCGCGACACAGCTCATGGGGTCCTCCGCGACCCACACCCGGACTTTCACTTCGTCCGACACGCGCCGGTCTAATCCCAGGAGCAAGGATCCCCCTCCAGCCAGGCAGATGCCCGTATCCATCAGATCCGCGATAATCTCAGGCGGCGCCTCGTCTAATGCGTCTTTAATTGTATCCAGGATAATATTGACTGAACCGGAAATAGCTTCACGGATCTCAACGGAAGAAACCTCAACCGCCTCCGGCAGACCGGTGATCAGATTGCGACCGCGCAGAACGATGGTTTTCTCTTCGGGGAGATGGTATGCGGAACCGATGGCAATTTTTGCTTGTTCTGCCATCCGCTCACCGATCGCCAGGTTATATTTATTGCGCATATATTGGACCAAATCCTGATCCATCTCATCGCCTGCTACCCGTAACGAACGAGACACTACGACACCACCCATCGACATAATCGCGACTTCGGAGGTGCCTCCACCGATGTCTACGATCATACTTCCGCGGATTTCTGCCACTGGCAATCCTGCGCCGAGCGCGGCCGCCACCGGCTCCTCAATCAAGCCAACTTCACGAGCGCCAGCCGACATAGCTGCGTCGTACACAGCACGTTTTTCGACTTCCGTTACACCGGAGGGGATGCCAATGATCACCCACGGTCGCGGGACCGGAACGATGCTCTGCTCGTGGGCTTTGCCGATGAAATACTCCAGCATTGCCTGGGTGATCTCAAATTCGGAAATGACGCCGTCGCGTAAGGGTCGCACAGCAATGACATTCGCCGGAGTGCGCCCAACCATCTCCTTCGCTTCTGCGCCAATGGCAAGGGGTTTGCGAGTGCGTTTATCGATTGCTACCCAGGATGGTTCATTAATCGTTATACCTTTACCACGCACATTTACCAGTGTGTTGGCTGTACCCAAATCAATGCCGATATCGAGTGAAAAAAAACCGAGTAGCCAGCTAAGCGGTCGAAAAGCCAATCTTGGGCTCCTTCGCCAGGGTTGTGTTCAATATAAGAATGGCCTGTTGATCTCTCATCCGGGTCGGTTCCTATCCCGCCCTTGTTCGAGGAGGATTATACCATTTGTTAAGGAGATGTAAAATCGCCCCCTCTCGCAGCTGCTTTGGACGAGGGAAACACCCGCGAAAGGGGGATCAATTCCGAAAACGAGGTTCAGGTGGCGCATTGGCGCCGCCTGAACCTCGTCATCGGAAATTTCCCCTCCCGGTTATATTAAAACATCAGGTCGTTGACTGTCTGCATGGTCTCGCGAGCAGGGCGGATGCGTTCCTCGGGCAGGCGGTTTAGCGCAGTATCGGTAAGGTTATAGTTTTCTACCAGGGAATGGACCCTGGTATTAATATACAACAGGCCGGTAAGCAAAATCTGTTTGGCGTTGGCCTCTTCAAGAATGCGCAGGGCATCCGCGCGGTTGGTGGGATCAAAATCCTGCTCCAGCTTTTTCAACAGGACAGTAGAGCCGTCATGGAGAGTCACTTCTGTGATCTCGCCGGGCTCATACTCGACAGTTATCTCCTCGGCAGGCGGTACGTATGAAAGCTCATGCAGCGCAACTTCGTGCTGCTTTCCCCAGGCATAAGAGTGCATCGCCTCATCAGTATTATTGAAGGTCACACACGGGCTGATGATGTCCAGCACTGAAATGCCTTCGTGACTGACGGCTGCCTTGATGAGCTCTTTGACTTGCTTGGGATCGCCGGCAAAGGATCGGGCGACAAAGGTCGCATTGCCGACTCAGTGCCTCCAGGGCGATGTCTATTGGCATATAAGGATTAGTGCCCTGGTTCTTCAGGGTAAGACCCATTTCGGCGGTTGCGGAGAACTGCCCTTTGGTTAATCCGTAAACCCCATTGTTCTCTACGATATAAACCAGGCGCAGGTTGCGCCGGATGGCGTGCTTAAACTGTCCCATCCCGATACTGGCTGTATCGCCGTCTCCGCTTACCGCCAGACCTTTGAGGGTATGGTCACCGAATAAGGCTCCAGTAGCGAGGGAGGGCATCCGACCGTGCAGTCCGTTGAATCCGAACGATCGATTCAAAAAATAAGTCGGGCTCTTGCTCGAACAACCGATCCCCGAGAACTTGACCATATCTTCCGGGGTGATATTTAGCTCGTACATGGCGGACATGATCTGGCTGGCGATAGAGTTATGACCACAACCCTGGCATAAAGTCGACGGGTTGCCGCGATAATCCGTTTTAGCCAGACCTACAAGGTTTACCTGCAATCGCTGTCCAGTAGCGGTTAGATTATCCATTGCGCTGATCCTCCTTGGCCAGGATGGCTTCCCGCACGATGCGGGCTGTGAATGAAAGCCCATCGGTATAGGCGATTGAAATCAAGCTGGTTGCCAGGTCTGGATATTCCAGCTGAAGAAGCATATTCATCTGACCGTCCCGGTTCATTTCGACTACGTAGATGTAGTCATGCTGGCGGATGAATTCCCCAATTTCTGCGGTAAATGGGATCGCCCGAACCCGTAGAAAATCTGTTGGGAAACCCCTCTCAGCCAATTGGTGACGGGCTTCTTGAATTGCCGTCTCGGTAGATCCATAGGAGATAATTCCTACTCGGGCGTCATCCATTGATTCAGCTACGGGTTTGGGGACAAAACCGCGGGCGGTCTCAAATTTCTTTTTGAGGCGGTCGAGTAAATCATGCCAGACCTCGTTGTCCTCTGTGTAGTTAGCCTCTGCGTTGTGACCTGAGCCTCGGGTAAAATAGGCGGCTCGTGGATGGCGATTACCGGGGAGAGTGCGATAGGGAATTCCATCCCCATCGATATCTTTATAGCGGTGCCACTCTCCATTCAGCCGCTCCAGGTCGCCTTCCCACAGGATTTTTCCGCGGTCCATGGGAACCTCGGGGTAGCGGAAGGGAGGTGTCATCCACTGATTCATTCCCAGGTCCAGATCTGAAAGTACAAACACGGGTGTTTGTATGCGTTCGGCAATATCGAAAGCTCGCCATCCGAACTCAAAGCATTCGTTCACCGATCCAGGTAAGAGGATGATGTTCTGCGTATCGCCGTGACCCATAAAGTGGGTGAAGATCACATCGCCCTGCGAGGTTCGTGTGGGCAATCCTGTACTGGGTCCGACTCGCTGGATATCCCACACAACAATCGGGACCTCGGTGAAATAGGCTAAGCCAGCGTATTCGGTCATCAAACTCAAGCCAGGACCGGAGGTTGAGGTCATTGCCCGCAGACCAGCCCATCCGCCGCCGACAGCCATGCCGATCGCGGCGAGCTCGTCTTCCGCTTGCAAGACGACGAAAGTGTTTTTACCGGTCTCCGGATCCTTCCGGAGTTTCGGTAAATATTCGTGGATCGTCTCAGCCAGGCTGGTAGCAGGTGTGATTGGATACCAGGACACCAGGTGGACGCCGCCGTAAATTGCCCCCAGAGCAGCGGCAGTGTTCCCGTCTGCCATGATGTAATCGCGGGTCGCGTCCATTTTCTCAACGTGGAAGGGATCCGTTTTTGTCAGGTTTTCCACTGCCCAGTCATAGGCTGCTTTGACCACACCGAAGTTCAGCTCAATAGGCTTGGCCTTACTTTTGAAGTGGAAATCCAGCGCCTGGTATATCTTGTCCAGGTCGATGTTAATCAAATGCGCCAGGACGCCGACATAGACCATATTCGCCACATAGTCTCGCAGGCTGGAAGGAGCGTCGGATTCCTGGGTCAGGCGTTTTACAGGCATGGTGTATGGATAGACATCATCGCGGGTGACATTGAAACGAGCGTCGTCGGGGTAAATAAATACCCCACCTGGACACAGCAGCTCCAGATCGTGCTGGAATGTCGCAGGGTTCATGGCAATTACGATCTCGGAATCATCCTGGCGAGCCAGGAACCCATCTTTACTCACCCGGATCGTGTAATAAGTGGGTAATCCCTGGATATTGGAAGGAAACAAGTTTTTCCCGGAGACAGGAATTCCCATCTTGAACAGCGCTCTCAGGAGGGTCAGGTTCGAAGTCTGGCTCCCTGAGCCATTGACAGTACATACTGTGATGGAAAAATCGTTCACCGCTGAGGCGATGTCTTGGGCGAACTCCTTTTCAGCTACAGGTTGCATTGCGGACATAGGTTCTCCTTAGCGTCTAGGTTTAGTCTAATGTCTGTCCAGACCCGGCAGCCGGCTCCAGACGAGCTGCTGACGGACGGTGGTAGATCAGGTCTGTGTGCTGGATCAGGGCAGTGTAACCGCTGGCAAAATCGCCCCGGCCAATCGCATCGACCATCTCCTGGTGGTATTGCCATACTTTCTGCAGATAGTCGTAATCGGCATAAACGTTTAAGCCAACTGTCTCGTATGCCTGCCAGTAAGCTTCCAAAATTCCCTGGACGAATGGGTTGTCGAGACGGCTGAATATCGTCAGATGGAGCAAACGATGTTCGTTATGCGGGATATGGATCGGCTCACCAGCCAGCTTTTTCCATGCCCGTTCCATCAAATTTTGGAGCAGGGAATGGTCGGCTGGGGTTAATCGTTCCACTGCCTGGTACCAGAATGCAGCTTCTACCTGGTTGCGCAATTGGGCAAAGGCCTCGAAATAATTACGGTCGAGCTCAAGTGCATAGCCGAGACTCTGACTGACTGCCGGAGTGAATGAGTAAGGCAACCGGCGGATGCCAGTACGCGGGCGAACTTCGACGAAGCCAAGCGCTTCAGCGACTTCTAATTGTTCCCGTAGACTGGCTACACCGATCCCGAGCTCGCCGCTGATTTCAGTCAGGGAGGGCAGCTGGTTAATATCCCCATCTGCCGGCAATTCTGTCCCGGCGGAGGCAAGGTATTGGAGAAACTCTGAAGTTAATATCTGCTGCATAAGCTATTTTAATTATTAAACTTATTTATGCAATTAATCTGATTATTCGTGTGAATAGTATACCATCGATCAGGATCGTCAAGAGCATAGTGCTTGTCCGGCTCAAGTTGATTGAAGCCTATACAAAGCTGAGCCGTTTCTACCGATTTTGGGGCGGAAATATTCGGGGAGAACCTGGAGGGAGCGTGCCAGTCGGGTGCCGTGCCAGGTGATGAGGCTGCCATCGAGTAAAAACACTTGCTTCTGCCTGCCGGCAGTTGTATCCGCAAATACTTCCAGGAGAATGTCCCGGTCTACCGCAGTGAATGAGTAAGGCTCGCTCGGCAGCAGGATGATCTCGGGATCGGCCGCGCAGATTTCCGCGGTTGTCACTCGAGGATAGCGGGTATCTTTCCCTGAAGGATCTACGGAGGCTGCCAACCCTAAATCTGCTTTGAGAGGATAGCGTCTTTCGCGCCAGGCGAACACGTTCTCCCCGCCGCACAGCCGCAACAGATCGTGGCAGTACGTGTTTTGGTTAAAGGTCATCCACCATTGCTCGGTAGAAGATTTGGCTTCGTACCAGATTGGACAGAAATATCGCTTCCCTGTTTGTCCAGTTGCAGATTGCTCTAACCAGCCCAAAGATAACTCGATTGTTTCCAGCTTGATTGCGGCTTGCTTATCCCGATAAATTCCTACCAGGACCCAAAGCACGTCCATCGCGCCGTGCACCGAGCGGGGAAAGCTAACCCAGACCCTGATCCCGGCAGCTTCCAGCGCCTCGACCGTTTGCGGGCTGTTTTCTTCCTGGTTCGCCAGTACCAGATCTGGCTTCAGCGCGAGAATATCTTCTACTCGGGGATTTTTTGTTCCGCCCACCCGCTGGAGATTGGCAACCCCATCTGCGGGCTCTACACAGTAGTCAGTAGCTCCTACGAGAGAGCTGCCAAACCCCAGATCGAATAAGCTCTCTGTGAGCGAAGGGACCAACGAGACCACGCGTTGGGGTGGGTCTGTAAACGAAAGGCCTTTGTGCAGACCGCTGTCGACAGCCATCTACCCAAGCACAATCCTGCGAAAAACCTCTTCATATTTTGGAAATTCAGGAGAGCTTTCCGGCGCCAATCTGGCTCGCATCCGTTCGGCTAACTCAGCAGGCTCACCGATCTGGCTGCGGTGCTCGTATAGGGCGTTGATCTTGGTTTCCCACAGATCGGTCGCATCAACGTGGACATTTGGGTCCAGGGTGCCGCTTACCCAGACTTCACGGACGATATGTGGCTCCAGGTGCTCGTCTCGCCAGAGCTCTATGAAGTTCAAATGGTCGCGTGCCGCGGGATAAACCGCGTCCAGCACAGCCTGACCGCAAGCACGATGGTCAGGATGGTTGAGCCGGTTGTCACCAATGAAGAGCGTGGTCGGATCGCAAGTGACTAATATATCCGGACGGATCAAGCGGATAATGCGCGTGACCTCCCGGCGCAGATTGAGATCTGGAACCAGGTATCCATCGGGATAGTTTAGGAAATGGACTTCTTTTACCCCCAAAACCGAGGCTGCCGCACGCTGTTCGGACTGCCGCAAGCTGCACAATCGATCGGATTCAAGGTCTCGATCGCTCGTCCCTTTATCCCCGCAAGTTAGCAGCCAGTAGATGACTTCATGCCCTGCATTGGTCCAGCGTGCGAGCGTTGCCCCACAGAAAAACTCAGGGTCGTCCGGATGAGCCAGGATTACCAGGATGCGCTGCTGTGTATCCCAGACTCCGGGCTCTAAAGGAGCATCCGGTTGAGTGTTGGTGGTATGGGCTGGTTTTACATCTGTTTGGCGGACAGGCACGTTTTGGGTCGTCATGGAGAGCGTTTCTTCTTGCCTTTTTTCTTGAACCTGCGCTGATTGGCTTTTGGGTTGTAGTGGGGTTTCGTTTGCTCACTGGCGTACGGAAGAGCCAGATCATCATCAGCAAGTTGCGTCTCATCCCTGTCCGACCTGGCTTCGAGGGTGTGCTCATCTCCAGCGGCAACAGCCGCGGTTGGAGCCTCATTTTTGTTGCAATTACAGCCTCCGGATTCGTGCCGATCGCATGGCTGTTGAGATTTTCTCCGCAAAGCCTCAAGCTCATCCCAGGGCTGAAGGTCGATATTACTAAATTCGTGCTGCAGACCATCTTCGAATTGGACAATAACTGTTTGTTTGAGGGGCAGTACATCGACGACTTTCCCCTCCCCTTTCGGGGTGATAACGTGCTTGTTGCGTTTGGGGAGACTTTTTCGGGCCTCTACGTATTGTTCGTACTCGTACACCAGGCAGCAGCGGAGCCGCCCGCACATTCCGGTAATCTCAGTGGGAGAGAGTGATATCCCTTGGTCTTTTGCCATCTTTATCGAGATTGGGCTGAATTCGGTCAAGAACATGGAACAGCAGCGTGTTTCGAGGCCGCAGGCGCCCATCCCTCCCAGGTGTTTGGCAACATCCCGCGGGCCAATCTGGCGCATATCGATCTGGGGGCGCGGATAAATACGCTGCATGGCGCGGCGCAGGTTGCGCAAGTCTATTTTTCCTTCACCCTCTGTGCTGTAAAGGAACGAGAGCACGGTCCCATCGAAGGAGAATTCGGCTGCGACGATCTTCACCCCCTCGATACCGAGCTCCGCCAGGCGTGCCCGGCAGTTGATCATAGCTTCGAGCTCTTTTTTCTGCCAGATCTGGCGCAGTACCAGGTCGCGAGGAGTTGCCCGCCGCGTAATCGATTTCCAATTACCTTCTGGAGGAGAGGTCGGGTTCGGGATAATTTGGACGACTTCACCCAGCTGGCGACCACGACTGGTATCTACGATGGCAAAATCACCAAGCTGGATATCTGCCTGGGAGCTTGCGTCAAAATGATAAACCTTTCCGGTTTTTTGAAAACGAATACCGACAATGTAAGGATCTTCCATAAATTATTTACCATCCGTTTAGAGATGACGCCTGCTGATCCATCCAGGAGACGAGACTGAGTCCTTTAGCCGACAAGATTTATCGGGATGAAATTGGATTGAGACAGGGCGGATACACTGACCCGGGCAGCAATATCCTCAGAGATCGACCTTAAAGCGTGCGCAACCGGGATTTCCGGATCGGCAATTACGACTGGGATGCCGTTATCACCGCCTGTGCGCACTGCCGGGTCGATTGGAATTGCTCCAATGAACGGGACGCCAGCTTGCTCGGCTAACTGCTGCCCGCCACCGCTGCCAAAAATATCCATGCGGGTCCCATCGGGAAGCTCCAGGTAGCTCATGTTTTCGACAACTCCGAGTACATCCACGTTAAGTTGGCGAAACATCTCGAGGCTGCGCCGGGCATCTTCCTGTGAGACGAGCTGGGGTAAGGTCACGATGACTCCTCCGGAAAGAGGCAGAGATTGCGCCAGGCTCAACGGCGCATCGCCGGTCCCCGGTGGGAGATCTACGATGAGGTAATCCAGCTCACCCCAGGCTACATCCGTGAGGAACTGGCGGATGGCGGAGTGCAGCATGGGTCCCCGCCAGATGAGCGGCTGGTTGGGTTTCACCATAAACCCGATCGACATCACCTTGACCCCATAGGCTTCTGCCGGGATCAGCTTTCCAGCCTGGGGAACAGGAAGCTGATCCAAGCCCATCATCGTAGGCACATTCGGTCCGTAGATATCGGCGTCCATCAAGCCTACCCTGGCGCCGCTTTGCGCCAACACGACGGCAACATTTACTGCAACCGTGCTTTTCCCTACACCGCCTTTCCCGGAGGCAATCGCCACAGCATTGCGGATAGGTAGATCGACCAGACCCGCGAGCGCCCATCCGAAGGGACATTTGCTTCCATTTTTATGTCCACTTCCTCGACCCCTGGGATCGATAAAACAGCCTGGCGGGACTGCTGCTCAATCTGGTTGCGCAGCGGGCATGCGGGAGTAGTAAGCACGATCGTAAAGCTTACTTTTCCACGGTTTATCTTTATATCCTGGATCATATTCAAAGTCACCAGGTCCTTGTGTAATTCAGGCTCCTGGACCCTGCTCAACGCTGCCAGGATATTTTCATTTGAAACCGTTAATCCATCAGCCATAAATTCCTTCCATAATCTCTCATAGAATCAGGCGGTTTGCGCCTTGCGCGCTGCTTTAGCAGCCTCCGCCTCTGCACGCGCTCTCTCTTCTCGTTCATAATTCGCCGGGCGAATCTCGGCATAATAGCTCACCGGTTTAGAGAGGCGGTCTTTGTCGTAGATGTTTTTTTGGTGCCGGTTGTAGACCGAAAGCTCATAATCATGGTCCATTTTAATCGCATCGAACGGGCAGTACTCGGCACACAACCCGCAGTTCATACAGATATCGACATCGATATAGAATTCAGCAGGCTCTGGGACAGGTCTGCCCGTATTCGGATCATTGGTGCGCACAATCCATATGCACTGAGGTGGACATACTTTAGCACATATCCCACACGAAGTACACCGGTCATGTTTTTCGCCGGATTCATCTACTTCATAGAGCAGGAATGGAGTATACCGGAATTCCTCCGGAACCGGCATTTTCTCATCGGGATACTGGATTGTAAAAATCCCTTGGGCATCTTTACTCTGCCGGTGAGCAATCCCTTCCGGCGTGTAATACCGTTTTCCCCACCAGCGGATGTCATCCAGATAGGTTATCAGAAAACGTTTCAGGGTAACCTGCATTCCCTTGAAGATCCCTTTTCCATCCATAACTCTGCTCCGTTTTCCTATCTGTGAGTAATCAACGATCCGTTTCGCCCAGTACGATATCGATTGAGCCCAGGATGCTCACCGAGATCAGCAACTTTATTTCCGATGGCATTGGCTCATAAGCTGTCAGGTTGATGAATGAGGGTGCACGTACGTGATAACGCCAGGGATTAGGCTTGCCAGTGGAGACCACATAAAAGCCCAGCTCGCCTTTGGGTCCTTCGACCCGTCCATAAGATTCACCCGCCGGTACACGCACCTGGTATTGGGGTTTACCCTCCTGGATGGGACCTTCCGGTATATCGCGCACCGCCTGCTGCAGGATGCGCAGACTCTGGCGCATTTCGTCGATCCGGATCAGATAGCGATCGTACACATCGCCATGGTAGCGCACGGCAACGTCGAACTCGAAACGGTCGTAAATTCCATAGGGATCTGCCCGGCGGACGTCGTATGGGACTCCGGAAGCGCGCAGCATGGGTCCAGCCGCTGAGTATGCTATAGCTTGTTCCGGGGTGAGCACCCCAACGCCCTGACCGCGCGAGCGAACGATTTCATTGTTCGTCAGAAAAGCATCCAGCTCGTCCACTCGCCTTGGCAGCCGTTCATAAACCAGATCGTAGATGCGCTTATAAACACCCTCAGGAAGGTCACGGGCGACGCCTCCAAAGCGGAAATAATTGCACATCATGCGCGCCCCGGTGACGGCCTCAAAAACATCCAATATCAGCTCGCGTTCTTCCAGGGCATACAGCATCGGCGTAAAAAAAGCGCCGAGGTCGTTCAGCAGCGAGCCGACAGCAAACAGGTGGTTGGTAATCCGGGTCATCTCGGCCATGATGACCCGCAGGTATTCCGCTCTCTCCGGCGGTTTGATCCCCATGAGCTTTTCGACTGCAAGCGCATACCCAAAGTTGTTGCTCATCGAGGAGAGATAATCCAGGCGGTCGGTGAAAGGCATGTTCATTAAGAAGGCATTCCGCTCACCAATTTTTTCGTGATTGCGGTGCAGATAACCCACAACCGGCTTGAGCGCCACAATTTGCTCGCCGTCCAAGCAATAAAACCATCCGGAAAACGCCATGCGTGGAGGGATGCTGCGGGCCTAAATTGACAATCACCAGGTCGGTGTGCAGACCATCACTGACCTTCGCTTCATAATCTGCTTTAATCCTGTTCAGCATGGCATACAGGGCATTATCCCCTTCCGGGATCCAGGTTTCGGGATTGAAGCCGGGTGGATAATGAACATTCTTAGCAAAGGGATTCTTCTCTTCTATCCGGTATGCACGTCCTTCAGGCCAGCGGCTTTTAAACGGCTTCCCTTCTTCTTCGTAATATGCTTCTTGCCAATCTTTGCGGAGAGGATAACCTTCAAATCCTTCCCACAATAAGATTCGCCTGAGGTCGGGATGCCCTTCGAACCGGATTCCGAGCAGATCCCAGGCTTCGCGTTCCTGGAACTCTGCCCCAGGATAGACAGGGACCAGGCTCGGTACGGTCGCGTCTTCACGCGGTGTCTGGACCTTACAATGCCAATCCCTGACCGCCGGTGGTTTGATACAGGTGATAAACCACCTCCATAAATCCTTCTGGAAGGTAGTCTACCCCGGTTACCGATGAAAGATAGTCGTAGCCTAACTCGTCGCGCAGGTAAGTAGCGACTTCGATCAATTGATTGGCTTTGATCACATACCCGCTGTAGCCTTTGCGTGTGTCCGGGGTGACTGCTTCAGGGAAATGAGTGACAAGCTCGTCGGTAGTTTCAAGAGTTTGTTCTGCCATTAGATGCTCCGCCTAAAGATATTAAAGGGTAGGTGCTTCTGCAGTAGATGTTTCAGGAGCAGCTTCGATCCCTTCCTGACTGGCAAGTTCCTCGACAGCAACTTGTTTGATCAAATCGTATTCGCGGGGATCCATAATGTCCGGTCCTAACTCCGGAATTGGGATCTCGGGAAGTGAACTCTTTGCTGTACCAGCGCGACGCTCTCCAATGCTCGGCATCGATTTTTTTCTGCAAGGTGATGAGACCGTGTAGAAGCGCCTGGGGGGTTGGCGGGCATCCGGGGATGTAGACGTCCACCGGGATGTAATTGTCGATCCCTGATACGACGTTGTAGCCTTCTTTGAAGGGACCTCCACCGGAGGCGCAGGCTCCCATGGCGACGACATACTTCGGTTCTGGCATCTGGTTGTAAAGACGCACAATCTGAGGCAGCATTTTTTTCGTCACGGTTCCCGAGACAAGCATCAAGTCTGTTTGCCTGGGGCTGGGGCGCATGACCTCCATACCGAAGCGGGAAAAGTCGTAGCGGCTGGCAGCAGTTGCGATCATCTCAATCGCGCAGCAGGCGAGTCCGAACATCATCGGCCAAACCGACGAGCGCCGGCCCCAATTGTAGATCTTATCCAGGGTTGTAACCGTTATATGACCCTCCAGCTCCGGAGGAATATCATATTTTGTATTTTCCCGGTTCTCTTTTTTCATATCATTCATAGCACATTCACCTCCTCATACCATTCCTGGAAAATAGCAGAGAGAATATCTTCATTTGCAAGCTCTCGCTCATCTTTAAACTGGGGCAGAGCGAGTGTCCAATCGTAGATCATCCCGAGAGATACGTCGGTAAGGTCAATCTGAGGGAAACGCTCTTTGAGTGCGAGGGCAATCGCGTACGAATCCTCCCAGGTGAGGAATTCATGGTCAAGGTCGAGTTGTTGAGACATGGCTGATCCAAAAACCCATAAGTGGCTGCGAGATGATGATCTTACCTGTTCCAATCTTCACCAATTATATCGCCAAATCTTACGCTGGTCAACCCTAATAAAGAAAACATATATTTGCGAAAATCACGGATGGGGATATAATTACACCTGATGGGCACCTCTCGCCAGCGGGTATTGGAATATATTCGGATTTATCGCACAGTTACCGCCGATGAAATCAGCCGGATATTTAATATGACGCCTGCCAATGCACGCCACCATCTGAAAATCTTGACCGAGGATCAGTCTGATCGCTAAAGTCGGGAGACGGGCAGTCGATGGGCGCGGCCGTCCTGCGATTGTTTATGCACCTACAGACGGTCGAGACGAGCATAACTACCAGGTGCTGGTTTCTGCGCTTCTTGCCCAATTTAAAGAGGATAACGATGAGTCTTTGTTCTTGCTTAAATTAGATCACGTAGCCAGCAAGGTCGCAGATTTTACCGGTCAGAATGCGCCAGCAGCCCGGAGCTTAACCGCCAGGCTGTACCAGGCTGTACAGGTGTTGAACAAGCTCCATTACAACGCCCGTTGGGAAGCGCACAGCTCTGGTCCGCACGTAATCTTGACGAACTGTCCGTACAAGGACATTATCGATGACCATCCGGAGCTGTGTATCCTCGACTGCCGTCTCATCGATCGTTTGGTCAATGCACAGGCGGAGCAGATTGCAAAATTGGCCAAAGACCGTCAAGGGAGATCCTACTGCGAATTTCGGGTAGCAGAACGGAGACAGACCGCACTCGACCAACAAAAAAGATAAATACAGGATTTATTGCAGGCTTTATACATAGTTCTGTTAGGATTTGAGCCTATTTCCTCGACCATTTATAAAATGGGTCTTTAATGCTTAGCATTACCTCTCCATTCGTCCTGGCATGCCTGATATCGGGAGTAATATCCTTTGCTATTGCTGCGATAGCGCTCAGCCGCAGGGACGTTGCCGGCGCAGTCTGGTTTGCCTGGCTCTGCCTCTCTTTGACCGTATGGTCGCTCGCTTACGCATTCGAGATTGGCAGCAGCGCATACAGCTCGAAGGTTTTTTGGGCGAAAATTGAATATTTTGGCATTGCCTCCCTGCCGCTGCTATGGCTGGCGTTCGCTCTCGTCTATACCGGTATGCAGCGTTGGGTTAACTATCGCAATTTTCTCCTGGCTGCAATTATCCCGGGAATTACCATAATTTTGGTATGGACAAATGAGGCTCACGGATTAATTTGGAGCGATGTCAGCCTGGTTTTCCTTCAAAATCACTCCGCAATGCTGCGCCTAGAGCATGGCACCGGGTTCTGGATATTTACTGTTTATTCCTACATACTGCTCATTATGGGTACGGTATTTATGGCGCTGGGGGTGTTCAGGTCTCCTACCCTTTACCGTGAGCAGTTTGCCCTGATCTTGATCGGTACTCTGATCCCCTGGGTAACCAATTTTGTTTATTTATCGGGAACGAACCCCTTCCTGAACCTGGATTTGACCCCGTTCGCCTTTACAGTCTCGTGCATCTTGCTCGCGTTGGCGCTTTTCCGCTTCCATTTCTTGGAGATTGTCCCGGTAGCTCATTCTGCAGTGATCGAAACAATTTTGGACGGTGTAATCGTTTTAAATAACAATAACCAGATAGTCGATACGAACCCTGCGGGTGTAAAGATAGTTGGGGTTTCTGCTGATGCGATGTATGGAAAACCAGTCGAAAGCGTTTTTCCATTCTTAGAAGCATATCGAGACTTTATCCAGCTGGCGAACGGTGAAACCAGGGAAATATCTATTGCGAAAGAGGCGGGAGTTGATTATTTTGATATTCAGGTCACCCGATTATTTGGGTTAAATAAACGATCATTTGGTCGATTGATCGTTTTTCGGGATATCAGCGATCACAAACGATCCAGCGAGGCTCTGCAAAAGCGCATGCAAGAGCTGCGCGCCTTGTATGAGACATCCCTTGAGATAAACTCAGTCTACGACCTGTCGACGCTCCTGCAGGCAATTATGGAGAGAGCTGCGCGGCTGGTCGGGGTTCCGGTCGGGGTAATTTATTTGCAGCGAGCCGGCGGAGATTCTCTCGAGCTGGCAGTCACCCATGGTCTGTCGGATCAATACCTTGGGAACATCATTAAATTGGGCGAAGGGCTCTCCGGTAAAGTAGCAGCAATGGGGGAGCCAATAATGATGTCCGACTATAACTCGTGGGAAAATCGTATAGCAAATAATGAGGAAGCAGCTTTTCGCCGTGTCCTTGCCGTGCCCATGAAAATTGCAGAGCGTGTAATCGGCGTGATCACGGTGTCCGATACGGAAAATGTGGGTGATTTCAATGCCGATGAAGTCCAGCTGGTCTGTTTGTTTGCGGATCAGGCTGCGCTGGCAATTGAAAACACGCGTTTATACGAGGCTGAACACCGGCGCGTGGCTGAGCTGGATGCTCTGCGGGCTACAATGATGCAGATTTCCTCCCTGATGGAATTGCCAGAGCTGCTGGAGACTGCGTTGGAAAGCGCAGTATCCCTGTTAGGCGCGACAGGCGGTGAGTTTGCCCTTTATGATCAAGAGAGTGAAAAGATAAAAATATTAGCCAGCTATAAAATGGGCAAAGATTACACCGGGACGAATATGTCACTGGGTGAAGGGGCGATGGGAAAAGCGGTCGAAAGTGGTGAGCCAGTCGTTATATATGATTACAGCGCCTGGGAAGGACGCTCAGCGCAATATGAGCCTGGGGTATGGCATTCGGTCCTGGCAGTCCCCCTGATGGTCGGCGGCAGAATGGTGGGTGCGGTGGGAGTTGTGCATTCAGACCCGGTACATCGCTTTACCCAATCCGATCTCAGCCTCTTAATCTTATTCGGACACCAGGCGGCGATTGCAGTGGATAACTCACGCCTGTTTAGCGATACCCGGCAGCTCGCGATCCATGACCCGATGACTGGCTTATTTAACCGGCGTCATTTCTGGGAGCTGGCCCAACGTGAATTCGAGCGGGCGCGCCGTTACGGACATCCATTATCCTTGATGATGGTGGATATCGATAGTTTTAAACGAGTGAATGATTCGTTCGGTCACACAGTTGGCGACCAGGTGTTACGGGTGATTGCCCAGCGCTGTAAGGATAGCATTCGAAAGCTTGACACGATTGGACGCTACGGGGGGGAAGAATTTATTGCGTTGATCGTGGAGACGTCTGTGACGGGCTGCTTGCGGTTAGCTGAGCGCCTGCGCCAATCGATCGCCAATGAGCCGATCTGTATCGATAATAACCAGGTAAGGATTACGATCAGCATTGGCATCGCCGAGCTCGAAGAAGATTGCAGCTCGCTGAACGCCCTTGTGGAGAGGGCAGATCAGGCATTGTACAAGTCCAAGCGCGCCGGGAAGAACCGGGTCTCTATCTGGGCGCCCGACCAGTTGATGGAGGATGAGTAATATATTGTAGAGTATTGAAGGAACCTATTTCAAAGAGTAAGCGTCTATGAGGTAACCGTACAGGTAATGCCAACCCATAAAGCTGCCCGCTACGCCCCGGGCAATGGAGGCTGAAATGTTATATAAAGTTACCTCTTCTCTGACAATTCTATTGATGGTCGCCCTTTTTATCATCTTCCTGACGCTTATTACTAACCTGTCCTCGTAATCATCCCTGCCCAAGAGGATAGCAACCTACAACGAAAAATAATGAAATAGGCTGCCATATGGAACGCCTATTTCGCTTTTTTTGACCTGGAAAGTGGAATCAAATATCGGCTTGCCTGGTAAAGTATGCCAGCATTGGCGTGAAGTAGGAATCCTGCCAGCCTTGAGCATATTCCTGTCCCTGCCCATCCGGAATTTGCGTATGGATTAAGTCGAGCCGCATACCACCAGGCTGATCAGATAAAGCGGACTTCCAGGAGCGAATTGGGGCTGGCTTCCGGGAAATCGACGGTTCGCCAGGCTTGCAAGATGCGCGTGTACTGCTCGATTCCGAGCGTAGTCCCCCAGATATATCCATCCCAGGCGGTGAACGCTCCACCGATCGCTGGATCAATTACTGCCGCGCTGCCGGTAAACTCGCTATGCGCGCTGGCTATCGAGCCAGGCGGTAAATACTTCCTGTGCAGTCGCCGGTAAGTCTGTGGAAACCTCTATTTGTTCGCTCATCGAATTTCCTTTAATAATTAGGAGTTACGCCGTTGAAAGAAATATGTCCAAAAAATGGGTGGTAGACGGGCGCTAGCGCCCGTCTACCACCCATTTTTTGGGAATTCCTTTATGAACTGCATATGTCCTAAATATAATGAGATCAACAGCACTCAAAGTGCAAGCCACAGTTCGGGCAGTTGGTTTGACCCCAGATCACCTGATCGATTTCTTCACCGCAGCGCGGGCAAAAGTCCAGGTCGCTGACCCATCCCTCATCAGGCTGGAGCTCGACAGGCTCGCCTCGCTCAGGGCTGTCGCAGGTGTCCATAAGCGCGCCAGTAACGCTGCATGCCTGCGGCGGACATCCAGGAGGGGTTTGCTGCTTCATAAATATCAGCCAGGGTAGGGCTGACGCCTTCTGCCAGGGTGCGCAGTCTCGTCCATTCAAGGAATTGGCGATTGATTTCATCGATTGGAGGATCGGTCGGCAGGAAACCGTCCATCCAGGCGCCAATATCTGCTAGCTGTGCGGAGAGCGATTCCAAATGACGCTGGGGGTCTGAAAAAAGACCGAAGTGGGTCGGTGCAAGATATGAAAATTTCAGCGTTTTCAGGAGGTCAACACTCCCTATCCACTGCTCCAAATTAAATTCTGGAGGCGGCATGGGGACGCGCAGGTGCTGGGAGCCTTGCAACCGGATCCCGCCGATATCCCCACAAAAACAGGTGTCTTCGAACAGGTAAACATGATGGTGGGAAGCGTGCCCTGGGGTTGAAAATGCTTGCAATTTGAGGCCATCGACTTCCACCACCTGGCGATCCTCGATGATTTCAAGCTGCTGTTCGGGAACTGGGAGGAATTCACCCCATAACGAATCCATGCTGTCGCCATAGATGCGCCGGGCGCTCGCCAGGAGTTTTTCAGGGTTGGCGAGATGAGGAGCTCCTACCGGGTGCACGTGGATGCGGGCGCCTTGCTTTGCCATCCAGCCGGAGGCGCCGGCATGGTCCAGATGGATGTGGGTGACGAAGACATCGGTGATGTCTCCAGGCTGAAAGCCGTGTGCATCGAGCGCAGCAACTAATGCAGGAACCGTAGACCCTGGACCAGACTCGATGAGTATAGCCCCTCGAGTGTGGGGAATCAGATAAGCTGCAATCGCTCCTGGCAACCCAAGAAAATTCAGGTCCAGAATACGGATTGTTGTAGACTTCGTCTGTGTTGGTAAATTCATTCAACTCCCTAATTCATTTTCCGGCGGGTCGCTGGTCGGAATAAAACAGGTATCAACTCCAACAGATTTTGGTCTATTCAAGCGGATATTTTATCGTTGAATCTCAAAAATGGGAGCGAATTCATCTGGATTTGGCATAGAAGATGCATCTTAATGGGCGGAGTTGATCTTTCAGTGGGGATCTGATCTATGACAACAATATTGGTCGTAGAAGATAATCCTCTCTTACGAGAGGGGATAATGGCAATGCTGGATGCGGAAGGATTCCGCGTTCTTACCGCAGGTGATGGAGCGGAAGCTTTGCTCGTGATGTCGAAAGCAGTTCCCGACTTGATCCTGTGTGATATCAGCATGCCAGTGATGGATGGGTACACATTTTTTGACAAAGTACGGGAGAATACCGCCTGGATCACGATCCCATTCATCTTTCTTACTGCCAGGAACGACCGGGAAGACCTGTTACAGAGTAAAGTGCGTGGCGTTGAAGATTATCTGGTTAAACCGATCAGCCGTCTCGAGCTGGTCACGACGATACGCGCTCGGCTTTCTCGCCACCAGCAGCTTCAAATAGCCCAGCTCCAGCAGGCTTACCAGTCCAGCTTGATCCTCCTCTCCAATGCAATCGAGCTGCGTGACCGCTACACCCGCGGTCACGTGGAGAGGGTGATGGCAATCTCGCTAAGCCTGGCAGAGGAGATGGGAATCCGCAATGGGATCATCCCCGCATTGCGGCTTGGCAGCATTTTACATGACATTGGTAAAATCCACATTCGCGAGGAAGTGCTCCATAAACCCGGTCCACTGGACGAGGATGAATGGCGTGAAATCCGCAAACACCCACTCGTCGGTGCAGATTTGATCCGGAATATCCCTTACCTCAGCCCGGCGCTCCCGGTCATTCGCCACCACCACGAGCGCTGGGATGGCAGTGGTTATCCCGATGGCCTGTCTGGAGCAGAAATCCCTTTGGCGGCGAGGTTGGTGGCTGTGGCGGATTCACTGGACGCGATGACCTCCGCGCGTACCTACCAGCCCTCGCTCACTCCGGAAAGAGCGTACGATGAGATTTTGCAGGGAACAGGCAAACTATATGACCCGGAGGTCGTTGATGTTCTCCAGGCTGCCTGGCCAGGAATTCTGACCCGGATGGGCGAGATGGATCAGGGTACTTCAGCGTCCGCGAATGCCCTCTAATCCGGATCGAGCAGCAATCCACGCAAAAAAATCAATCACTTTCTCCCCAGGCGGTGGCCTGGTCAAGCCTCGTTTTTTCCTCAACGCTCAGGCGCAATCCCGCCGCTCCAAGATTATCCGTAAGCTGTTCCAAAGTCCGAGGTCCGATGATGGGACTGGTGATGACCGGGTCCGTGAGCAGCCAGGCCAGCGCAATTTGAGAGATGCTTGCCCCGTTCTTGTTTTTTCCAATTTCTCCCATAACATCCAATAAAGAAAAGTTCTCCGGGGTGAAATAACGTTCTGCTCCGTCCTGTCTGGCACTTTCTGTTTGCCTGCCGGGGCGATATTTGCCGGTAAGGAACCCATCCTGCCAGCGGGCTGTAGGGAATCACCGCGATGCGGTAAATCCGACAGACCTCCGCCAGCTCGCGTTCAAATTCAGCGCGACGGACAAGGTTGTAGTGCGGCTGCAGACAAATAAAACTGGCAATGCCTTGCCGGTCGGAGGTCCACAATGCTTCTACCAGTCTCCAGGCAGAGTAATTCGAGCAGCCAATATAGCGTACTTTTCCCTGCTGGATCAAGGTTTCCATTGCTCGCAAAGTTTCCTCGATTGGCGTATTTTTATCGGGCCAGTGGGTTTGATAGAGATCGATGTAATCGGTGCCCAGTCGTTTAAGGGAAGCGTCCACAGCATGTAAGATATGCTGGCGCGAGAGACCTTCACCGTTCGGTCCATCGCCCATCCGTCCGCGGACTTTCGTAGCCAATACTAATTTATCGCGCGTAATATTGCTCTGACGCAACCAGGAACCGATGATGGTTTCAGCTACACCCCCGGGATTGCCCTCTGCCCACCGTGAATATACATCGGCGGTGTCAATAAAATTGATCCCGCTTTCAAAGGCTGCCCCCAATATTTGCTTTGAGAGCGCTTCTTCGGCAGTCCAACCCAACTGCATCGTCCCCAGGCAAAGCTCTGAGACCTTCAAACCAGTGTTTCCTAAATAGCGGTATTCCATCGCTTCTCCTTTATCTTGAACGAGCGGATATGAGCCCCTTTTGGAGGGCGAGCAGCATGCCTAACTGAAGAGAGCCATCGATAACTTCACCATTAAGGATCATGTGTAAAATCTCTTCGACACTCATAAAGACGGTTTCCAGTTCTTCTCCCTCGTTCAGGTTCTGCCGTGTTCGCATCAGGTCGGAGGCGAAGAACAGGGTGGTCTTCGCGCGGAGCGTCCCCGGAAATTCATTGTACGAACCAATCTGTTCAATATGGCGAGGATAGTAGCCGGTTTCTTCCTCGAACTCCCGGCGAGCACCGTCCTCCGGGTTTTCCCCTGGTTCAAGACGACCTGCGGGCAGGTCATAAATTACCTGACCGACCGGGTGGCGGTATTGGCGGGTCAAAATAATCTCCTGCGCGTCCGTAATCCCCACCGTGGCGACCGAATTGACCGGGCTGACCAGGTAAAGATAGGCATGGAGCATCCCGAGATGATCCACTGTATCGCTTAAGATCGTTATTCCGGGATGGTCAAAGATGATCCTGCTTTCGATAACCTGGTAATCGTCCATTTAATCCTTCTGCTCTTCCCCAAACAACAGCGTGACCAGACCTTCGGCAAACGAGCTCAGGTTGGTTCCAGCAGCAGCCATTTCTGGGCTGCGCATGGCTGTTTTCAGCGAATCCTGGTCGGCGAAAACCATCTCAGCCATCAGGTACCAGTCCTCTCCCATCACGGTCCGGGTAAACCGGGTAACAGCCATCTTTTCTAAACCGGGCAGGCGTGAGATCAGGGGCAAATGGGTAGAAAAGTAAGCCTGATCAAAAGCTTGCGGGTCGGAAGGACGTTTGTACAGCGCAATGAGCTTGGACATCCTGTTCTCCTGACAAAGCGTAGATTAAATCGGTTTGAACTGTTCGAATGGCTGCTGGCAGGTATTACAGAAGTATATCGCGCGGCACAAGGTCGAGCCAAAGCTGTTTTTCAGCAGCGTATCTTCTGAAGCACAATACGGGCACCTGGCGATCATCAGCTGATCGATCTGCAGCAGATTACCGTGCCGGGGAGGCGGAGCCAGGCCGAATTCCTTGAGCTTTTGACGACCCTCCGGCGAAATCCAATCTGTGCTCCACGGCGGCGCAAGGCGGACCCGGATCCTCACAAGCCTGACTCCCGCGCCTTCCAACTTCTCTTTGATTGCATCCTGGATCGCCTGAAAAGCGGGGCAGCCGCTGAATGTCGGGGTGATGGCTATGTCTACCCCATCCCGGTCGATGTGGACCTCCCGGATAATACCCAGCTCGACGACCGAGATTACGGGTATCTCGGGGTCGGTGATCCCTCCTATAATTCTCCAGATATCTGCCAGGGCCAGTTCGGACATTAAAATTTCACCAGCGCGCCTGGGAATCCAGCCGGGCGACAGACTGCAGGTCGGCAATCATAACCTTCAAGTAGGGTGTATGCTCCTGGCGGCTGATCTCCTGATGCGGTGTTTGCGGCAGCTCCAGCTGGCAGCCAACCAGGAACTGAATTTCCTGCTCGCTCCAGGCTGACTGGACAAGCCCTGCATCCGGCAGGTATCCTGCCTGGACCAGCTCAGCCTCCCCTGGGGAGATGGATGAAAACCATTGGTACGAATAAGGCCACAGCTCATCGAGGGCATTTTGCAGGCGGGTATGGCTCTCGGGTGTACCCTGGCTCAAGCGCTCGATCCATGCCCGCGAATGGCGCACGTGGTAAAGCTCTTCAAGGAAAATTTTTGCTGCTGCTGCACGGATCTGGGGCTCGAGGCTGTTTTGCAGCGATTGAAGCCAGGCGAGCTCGATCGTATCGCATAAAAATTGGCGCAGGATGCTGAACGCCCAATCACCTACCGGTAGCTCGACCATCTGGACATTGCGGAAGTCCTCAGCCTCCCGCCAGTAAATTAATTTATCCGGGTAAGTATCCATATCCTGGTTCTGCAGCTCGGCAAGCACTGCATACCATAAAGAGGCGTGCCCAATTTCGTCCAGGGCCAGGTTGGCGAAGGCTATATCTTCCTCCAGGATAGGAGCGTGCCCGCACCACTCAGAGAGGCGGTGACCCAACACGAGCTGGTCGTCAGCCCACGCCAGCAGGTGCTCACTCAGCTGCTCGATCTCTAATGCATCCACCTTATGGTTACCCTAGCGGTCCTCGCGGATGGATGAGGGTAGAATCTCGCAGCTGGCGCATGGCGGTGTGGGTGTGGAAATCGGTTGCCATGCGGAAGACTTTATCGAACGCAGGAGCATACATGCTTGAATAATCTTCCTCCTGGCTGTGGTAGATCTGCCCGGCAGGGATTACCCACCAGGCAAGGTAGCTTTTACCTGCTGAGAATTCACGGATGGCTCTTGCGAGCGCAGCCTCGCAGGATGTGCTGGTGAAACTGCCCAGCTGAGACATTGCCGCGATGGATTTCGTCTTGGCAAATATGTAATACGTCTCTTCGCTCGGTGTACCAGCAGGGCTGGTCAGCGGCTGCAGCGCCAGCTCCTCCGCTGTACGGGAGTAGATTGCTGTGACAGGCACCACCCACATCGCATTGCACTCCGGGCGGCGAGCGAAGACATCGCGTGCGTTGAGCAGAGCCATTTCTGGGTCCGCGGCATGCACCGAGCCGGCATCGACGAATTTGGATGCTCCAGTGACCTGGAGCAAGACCTCGTAGCGGGGGAGCTGTGAATCGGTCATAAGTACTTTATATCCATCGCGAGTACAGCCAATTTGGAATTTAGCTGCTCTGCTTATTATCAGTCCGGATTGTCTGTCAGGCGGTTCGCATACGCCGCCAGGGCTTCACGCACCCATTGCCCTTCCTTATGGGCTTGCCGCCTCGCCTCCAGGCGCTCTTTGTTGCACGGTCCACTGCCGCGGATTACCTGCCAGAATTCATTCCAATCGATTGGACCGGTGCGCCAATTATCGGTCACGGGATCGTATTCCAGGGCTGGATCAGGGACCGTCAATCCAAGCGAGGCGAGCTCAGGGATGATTTTATTAATAAATTCCTGACGAAGCTCATCGTTCGAGCGGGTTTTGATCCCCCAGCGTTTCAATACGGGTGTATTGGGCGAGTCGTTATCCGGCGGTCCGAACATCATCAGTGTGGGCCACCACCAGCGGTTGATGGCATCCTGCACCTGCGCCTTCTGCTGCGGGGTGCCCCCAGCCAGGGTGATTACAATGTCTTGCCCTTGCTTCTTGTGAAAGCTTTCTTCGGCGCTGATGCGCACCATCGCCCGGGCATAAGGTCCGTATGAACCGCGCGCCAGCATCGTCTGGTTAAGGATTGCCGCAAAATCCACGAGGTAACCGATCACGCCGACATCCGCCCAGGTCAGGGTGGGGTAATTGAAGATATTGGAATATTTCGCCCGGCCTTCGAGCAAGGCGCTCAGCATTTCTTCCCGGGTGATCCCCAATGTCTCGGCGGCATGGTAGAGATACTGTCCATGCCCGGCTTCATCCTGTACCTTCGCGAGCAGGATCATCTTGCGCCGTAAGGATGGTGCACGGGTGATCCAGGCTCCTTCGGGAAGCATGCCGACGATCTCGCTGTGGGCATGCTGGGAGATCATGCGGATCAACTGGCGGCGGTATTCCTCCGGCATCCAGTCTCCCGGCTCGACCTTTTCGCCTCGGGCAATCCGTTCTTCGAAAGCTGCCAGGCGCTCATCGTCGTCTACCGGGTTGATAGTATCTACATGCGCACCATACATCGGATCTCTCCAAGCAGCCGTGAAATTTTACGTGTCTAAATGCTACTTACCTCACAGCTCCGGGATGTGCCCATCCAGCCATTCTGGAGCAGCATCCTCAGCCCAACGCCGGTGGATCTCGTCATAGTCTGGCATCCGCTTCTGGTTAAAGGCTTGCACACCTTCCCAGGTTTCCGGGCTGGTATTGTGAATCGATAGCCATTCTCGCCCGTGACCGATCGTCAGGTGCCAGGACAAATCTCGCCAGAAATTAAGCTGCTGTTTGGTATAGCGGAGCTTCTCCGGAAATTTTGCCAGCAGTTTTTGGGCGACCTCATCCACTTTGAGATCGAGCTCTGCACGGGGAACGACCCAATTGACCAGACCCCATTCCAGAGCTTTTTGCGCTGGAATTTCTTCGTTCAGAAAGAGAATTTCTCGCGCCCGTCTTTCACCAACGATCAGCGGGAGAAATTGAGTCGCTCCAGCCAGCGGGACACTCCCATGGCTGGTGCCTACGTGGCGGATATAAATGTCGTCGGCAGCCACTGCCAGGTCGCAGCTTAGATTAAATTCATTGCCCCCACCAACGACGATCCCATTCAGGCGGGCTATGGTAGGTTTACCTAAATTTCGCAGCCGCTCGTGACATTCGATGAATTCTCCCATCCACTTCCAATAGTCCCGCGGGCGCTGTAAGAACTGTTTCTGTTCAGTCAGGTCAGCGCCCGTGCAAAATGCTCTGTCGCCAGACCCGGTAAGAACCAGAACGAATACGGAATCATCCCAGCTGGCATCCTTCAAAGCCAAATTCATCTCACGCAGAACTGCTGAGTTCACCGCATTGAGTACTTCAGGTCGCTGAAATGTAATCGTCGCGCGACCATCCCTTTTTTCGTAATGAATGGCCTCAAACTGAAACGATTCTGGATCTGCGCCGGTAAAATATCGATCTGTCATAGGATTACTCCAATTAAAACATAAAAATGTTTACTTGGTTGTAAAATTATTATGAGGACAGTATGGTGAACGAGGATTCCCGAATTCTCATCTTGCAAAGTGCTCGGCGGATAGTGTTTATTTATTTTTTGTGCAGTAGCAGGCGTTGCCTTACTTGGGCTGCTTCTCGGTTGGCGCAGCCTGATTCCCTTTGCCAGTATGTTGGTTATCTTAGGTGTGATCGGTATTATCCTGAGTGGAATTGGTGTAATGGTTAATTTAACTCTACACACGAATATCTTCAACCAAAGCAGCAGGTATTCACGACCGAAGTATTCATACGAGCGCTCGAAAGAAGAAAAAGCGTCATTAAGCCAGGTCATCGCATTCCCTGTTCAGATGATTATTGCCAGCACGATATTGTTCCTGGTAGGATTCATAATAATCCAATTTTTGAGACGATAAGTATCCAGCCTGCCAATCTAATTACCAGCTCGTCGCATGGGTTATTTGGCAATACTCAACCTCCTATGCTCACCCCCAAGATTCGTCCGATCGAGTAGGTCACTGCTGCTGCAGCCAGACCAAATAACACCTGGCGAAATCCGGATTGGAGCAGGTTGCGCCCGGTGAACAGGGTAATAGCTGCACCGATTACGAATAAGCCGATTGCACTGAATGCAATACTGAGCATGACCGCGTTCATTCCCCTCAGGAAAATAAACGGGAGGATGGGGAGCAAGGCGCCTGCCGAGAAGAGCAGCCATGAGGTTATTGCTGCTTCCCAGGCAGAGCCGCCCAGCTCTGTGGGGTCGATCCCCAGCTCGTCGCGCACCATAGTCTGGACTGCGGTCGCTGAATCCGCCATAACTTTCTTGGATAATACGTCAGCTGTTGCTTCATCCAGCCCGCGCGCCTGGTAGATCAAAGCCAGCTCTTCCCTTTCCTCTTCAGGAGCAGCCTCAATCTCCTCCGTCTCAATCTCAATCTGGTGAGTGTAGAGCTCTCTGGAGCTCGTCACCGAAATCCACTCGCCGAGCGCCATTGAGATGGATCCGGCAAGCAAGCCAGCGATTCCGGTCACCAGGACGAGGGTGTTATTCATTGCAGCGCCAGCAACCCCCATCACCAGGCTGAAATTGGAGACCAACCCATCGTTCGCGCCCAAAACTGCAGCGCGCAGCGCATTCCCTCCGGCGGAGCGGTGCCTCCCTTCGAGCTGGGCCAGGGTGGCGCCCTGGACGCCGCCTTCAGCGCTCTGCTGGACGGCCTGTAAAATGCGCCCATGAGCAAGCTCGGTCGCCTGCATTGAACGTGTTTCCGCCTGCCCGGAGTAGCCGCTAACCCCTGTTTGCTCTGCAGAGATGAGGGATGGCAATACCGCCGAAGGCCCGAACCGGCGCGCGATCCAGATCAGCAAATAGGAGCGTATTCTCGGCTTGAATTCAGGGACAGTTCCACCAGACGCGCTAATTTTTTCAGCCCAAATTTTGGCATGTCCATCCTCAGTATTTCCCAGGCGCCGGTAAACTTCTGCAATCTGTGGATTTTTTTCGAACTCCGCGATCGCATGGTAAACCATAGACGAGTTGCGCTCGTCTTCTAAAAAAGAGATGTAGCGCTTCGTCGTATTCGTGGACATAGCTCGCCTCCCGGATGGAATATCATTAGTTATCGCCGAATTTGACGCAGGGTGAACCTTTTCCTATTGTATTCCTTTCGAGGCGCTCTGCAACCGTAAAATTCGCACAGCCTCAGGAATTTATGCTGGATTGTCAAATTGGAGGTGGGAAAATATTCTACAATGGATGGCTAGCAGCCAGGAGCAGAGATTGATCTCAGGCGGAAAGTGAGCTGAGGCGCGCCCAGCGCCGCATCAATGGGGCGGCGCGGTAGCGGTCTTCATGAAACTCAGCGTGCAAGTGGTCTAAAATGTCCAGAACCTGCGCATAGCCAATCCGTGCAGCCCATTCCAACGGTCCATACGGAAAGTTCGTTCCCAGGCTCATCGCCCGGTCGATGGTTTTTGCGTCGGCAATCCCTTCTCCAATGACAAACGCTGCCTCATTTGCCAACATGCTGAAGATACGGGGTAGCACCATACCCGGACTATCCGCAGACCAGACGACAGTTTTTCCCAACCCGGCAAGGAATGTTTGTGCGGAAGAGGCGACCTGCGGATCGGTTACCGGCAAGCTAGAAAGTGTGGAGATGGGTCTTCCTACCAGGAACAAGCCATCAAAGCCGACCAGGCGCTGCGGGTGGGCTGCCCAACTGGCAACCTCAGCTAACGTAAAAATTACTGTCGAGCAGAATATTGGATGAGATTCTGGGATAACACGATCATAGTCAGCCAGCTCTTGGCGAAATTCCTCGGGAGAACTGCTGCAAATGAAAGTGGCTTGAATCGAGTTACCTGTAGCAGAATGATTATCGATAATCTCATAGCCGGCTTGCAGCAGGTCATCGATCAAGCCAGGCGCCCAGGCTCCATGGCTAACCTGAACTTTGCCGGTATGGTGACCCAGGCGAAGTGTCACCTCTTTTGGCTTCAACGGATTCGTCTCATAAGAATAAAAGCCGCGACCAGTCTTACGCCCCAAATATTTTTGTTGGACCATCTGAACCTGGATCCAATGCGGCCTGTAGCGAGGCTCCCTGAACGATTGCTCGTAGATGGATTGGGTTGCTGCCAGGTTGATGTCGATTCCGATCAGATCCATCAGTTCGAAGGGTCCCATGGGGAATCCCGCTCCCAGGCGAACCAACTTGTCGATATCCTGGTAAGTAGCGACCTGCTCACCCAATAAGCGTAGGGCTTCTCCGTAAAATGGGCGGGCAACCCGATTGACAATAAACCCGGGGGTATCGCGCGCAATCACCGGCGTCTTTCCCAGGATCTCTGCCAGGCGAACGAGTGAATCGATTGTGTCAGGATGGGATTGGGCAGCTTGAACGATTTCTACCAGCGGCATCAGTGGAGCGGGATTGAAGAAATGCATCCCAGCCACACGCTGCGGAGAATGAGTGGCGGATGCAATCGCAGTCACAGGAAGGGTGCTGGTATTGGTCGCCAGGATAGCCGGTGGGGGACAGATCTGGTCGAGCTGAGCAAACAATTCTTCTTTCATAGACAATATCTCTGGAGCTGCCTCGATCACAATTGCGGCGCCACGCAGGTCTGCCAGGTTCGTGGTCAAGGTCAGGTTGCTCAGGTTTACCAATTTATTTTTCCGCTCGAGGTGATTGACAATATAACTCCTGGCACTCTCCAATACATCGGGCGAGATATCATAGAGCGTCACAACCATGTTGGTCAATAAGGCAGAGAGGGCAATTCCGCTGCCCATCGTTCCAGCACCCGCGATTCCGAGGCGAATGGAATAAGGAGTATTGATCAGGATAGCCATAATCTATTCTTAGTACGCCAACAGGCTGCGGATTTGTTCTTCGATTTTCGCCGTCGAGGGAATAACATATTCCATCATGGCGAGATTATACGGAACAGGAACGTCCGCAGCCCCCATTCTTTGCACCGGTGCGTCCAGGTCGGTGAATGCCTGATTGGCAATGACCGACCCGATCTCCGCCCCAAAACCACCGGTCAGCGAGTCTTCGTGGACGATCAGTACCTTTCCCGTGCGTTTCACAGCGGAGAGCACCGTATCTTGATCCCAGGGAATAATCGTTCGTATATCGATAAGCTGTACCTTGCCAGCATATCCCTGGACAGCCTGGAGCGCACGGGGTACCATTGCGCCCCAGGTAATCAGACACAGCTCGTTTCCTTCCTGTAATACTGCGGCATGCCCGAATGGCAAGCAGTAATCATCTCCAGGGTATCTCCGCCGCCCTTCAGTTGTATCCAATAATGCCCGGTGCTCTAAAAAGAGGGTTGGGTCGTCGCCGCGCAGGGCACTCCGCAGCAGTCCAACGGCATCTTCCGCATTGCTGGGGAATGCAATCCGCCAGCCAGGCATGTGAGCGTAAATTGCCTCAGCGGTTACACTATGCCAGGGATCGCCGGTCCGCTTGCCGAAACCGACGGGGATGCGTACCACCATCGGTGCAGCGAACTGGTTTGCAGTGCGCCAGCGCAGCGTGCCGATATCGCTGATCTGTTCGTGAGCTGGCTCCGCATATTTTCGGAATTGAATTTCGGGGACCGGCAGTAAGCCTGCCAATGCCAATCCAGCAGAACGTCCGATAATACCTTCCTCCGAGAGAGAGGTGTCGAATATACGTTCTTGCCCAAATTGAATCTGCATATCCAATGTTGCGGTATGCACACCTCCTTTTACCCCGACATCCTCCCCAAAGACCAGCATACGCGGGTTGAGGCTCATTTCATGGATCAATGTCCGCCTTATCGCCTCAACGAAATTCACGCGGGGACCGCTGGGATGTGGCTTGAGATTTCCTGCCGGAAGCATCCCACTTTCGGGGCGCAGCCCACCTTGAACAGGGGTCGCTCCGGAATAAAAAAGATGGCAAACAGTTTCTGCGGGGTCAGGCTCTGGCAGAGCTTCAGCCTCGGACAGGGCGTCCTCAACCTGCCGCCAGGTGTCCTCCTGTAGCTCAGACCAGACCTCCGCGGTAGTTCCCCGTGCGAGCAGGTAATCGCGCAGCCGTGTTAGTGGATCACGCTCCAGCTCCATTTCTTTCAATTCGGGACTTTTATACGCTTGATCGTCGGTAAAAGTGTGCCCTCTCAAGCGGGGGACAGTCAGGCGTAATAAGGCCGGCTCACCCTGCTCACGGATATGGGCAACTGCCGAGCTGATTAACTCCAGAGATTGCTCTGGCTCTGTTCCATCGCCATTCAAAACCATCAGGTTGCGATAGCTTTTCAGATTACTGGCTATATCGCCGCCGGGGACTTGAAGCGTAGATGGCACCGATAAGCCAAATGAATTGTCCTCAATAAAAAATAAATAGGGAAGCTTCAGGGTTGTTACAATATTTAAAGCCGACCAAAAACCATTTGCGGCAATGCTGCCTTCTCCTCCCAGGGCGACAGCAAGCGCTCCCCCCCAACCATCTTCTCCAAGTACTCGCTGGCGGTAGAGAATCGCCTGAGCCCATCCGGCTGCCGGGGTAAACTGGGCGCCCACATTCCCGGAAGCCGGAAGTACAGTTAGCCCATGGCGGCGAGGCATGTTGAATACTACCCCGATGTCACGTCCCTGGCTCGAGCTTCCCGTGCGGGCCAGCCCGGCAGCCAGTGCTTCCGCTAGGGCTCAACCCACAAGCTAACATAAATGGCCGTGAACGGTAATAGACTGCTGCCGCATCATGCGGATGATTTAATACCATTGCCAGGAGCACCTGAGCGAGCTCATGACCGGCAGCGGAAAACTGGTATTTAACCTTGCCTTGAGGGACAAGCTGCTCTTCCTCGAGGCGATCTATGTGCCGTGAGAGCCACATAAACCTGGCGACTTGGAGCCAGTCGATCTCATTCATGTCTTGTTCCTGGCGGCCTCGAATATGGGCTAATTATACTGAGATTTATCGAGAAACGGTACGGGTCAGACTTGTGGCTAAAATTTACTAATAGGACATTCATCACCTTTTAACTTGACTTATCTCAGCCAGCTTGGTATGCTTAACCTACCGAACGTTCGGTAGGGAGGTAAGATGACCCGGGATGAAATTTTGGAGGCGGCAGCGCAGATCATCAGCCAAAAAGGCTTCCATGCTGCTTCCATGCAAGATATCGCTCACGCAGTCAACTTGCAAAAAGGCAGTCTCTACCATCATGTTTCAAGCAAACAAGAGATTCTGGTTGCTTTGCTCGACCAGGCGCTCGATATGCTCATCGACCGCATGCAATCCGTCATGGCTCGTTCCCTGCCTCCGGACGAGAAATTACGCCTGGCAATCGAAGATTACCTCAGTGGAATGCTCGAGCACAAAGATTTATCCGTGGTCATGTTAATGGAGCACCGCAGCCTCGATGCATTCCATGCAGCCCAGCATATTCCGCGCCGGGATCGCTATGAGCATCTGTGGCGTGAGCTAGTCCGGGAAGGTATGGAAGCTGGAATTTTCTGTACCCAGGACGTGGACATGGTGGTGCGCGCCCTGCTTGGCATCCTGAACTGGACGGTCACCTGGTACCGCCCGGACGGATCTCTCAGCCCTCAGCAGATTGCGACGCAGTTCTCAACGCTATTTCTGAACGGGCTGATTTGCCGATAGACCCAGATTCCAAAGTCAGCGACTAACCGCAGGCTAAATATGCTCCTTCCAAGCACGCAAGATTTCTCTATCGATGAATCGAACCGTATCTTCCAAATCCCCCTGGAGGAGTTTCCCGGCTTTTGGGGGTATGCCTACCTGGTTATGTGTAAAGATCCGCAGTTAGGAGAGCTGTCGTGTTCTCATCGATACCGGGTCGGGGCTTGGCAGTTCCAATGACCAGCTGGAAGCTGGTATTCAGGCAGCATCTGCGGACACCGGGAAAAGTATCAGCCTGGATAATCTCACTCATATTTTGATTACCCACGGGCACATCGATCATTTCGGCGGCTTGAGCTATATCTGCCCACGCACCCATGCATTACTCGGTGTACACGAGCTCGACCGCCGTATTCTCACGAATTATGAAGAACGCCTGGCAGTTATTGCCAGGCGTTTGGATGAGTTCCTGATTGAAGCAGGGGTCGAGCAGGAAAGACGGATTGATTTACTCAATATGTACAGGCTGACTAAAAGCCTGTTCCACTCGGTGAACGTAGATTTTACATTCGAAGCGCACGGGATGCAGCTGGGACCATTCGAATTCTTGCATGTGCCAGGTCACAGTGCTGGTCATGTTGTGATTCGCTTTCACGATATTCTTTTTTCCGGCGACCACGTCCTGGAAACGATCAGTCCACACCAATCGCCGGAGCACCTCACCCTGGGGACGGGATTAGACCACTACCTTAATTCACTGGCTAAGCTGAAGGCATGGGATGGTGACATCCGCCTGGCGCTCGGAGGCCATAAGGAGCCGGTTCGGGATCTTAACGCACGGGTGGATGAAATTAGCAAGCTGCACCAGGAACGGCTTAGCCGGATATTAGAGCTGCTCGAGATGCCGCGTACCATTGAAGAGATGTCTCACCTTCTATTTGGCGACGCGAACTGGTTATAACGTATTGCTGGCGCTAGAAGAGACCGGCGCACATATTGAATACCTGTACCAGCGTGGCTCGCTCGGCATCGCTAACCTGGCTGATTTGGAGGAATGCGGGGGAGCGGTTCCAATCCGCTATTACCGCTTGATGGAAAACTAGGTCTATTTGTTAAAGGAGGGAGATCATGTATTCTTTTGAGCCGAATGAAGAGCAAAAAATGTTGACCGAGGCCGTTTACCGGTATGCCTTCAACGACCTGCGAGCTAACGCACATACTGCCGAAGAGGAGGCGGGTTTTGCTGAAACTCTCATTGAGAAGGGCTGGGAATTAGGCTATCTGCAAGCCTCCATCTCTGAAGATTACGGTGGCTTTGGCGAGCGTTCAGCAGTGACCGGCGTGCTTGCGTTAGAAGAAATGTCCTGGGGAGATCTGGCAGGTACCCTGGCTGTAATGGCTCCAAACCTGTTCGCGGTTCCCATTGCCCTGGTGGGCAGCTCGCAGCAAAAGGAGCGCTTTTTACCGGCGATTGTCGCAGCGGATTGGAAACCTTATACTGCGGCGATGATTGAGCCAGAGTTCGATTTCGACCCCAATGAGCTGCACACGGTTGCGGAGACATCGGGAGAATCCTATCTTATCACCGGGGAGAAAGTGTACGTTCCTTTCGCAAACCAGGCCAGATGGATGATTGTCTATGCCCGGTTGGGGGAAGAGACACAGGCGTTCATTGTTCCCGGCGAATCGGAAGGCTTGTCGATCGGAGACCGCCAGAAATTGATGGGCATTCACGCTCTGCCGGTTTACAAAGTATCGTTTAACAAGGTGCGAATTCCACGGGAAAATCGCCTTGGAGGGACAGCCGGTCATCCATTCACACCAGCTGATCGCCTCAATGCGTCTGGCAACGGCTGCGATGGCAATCGGTCTATCGCGCGCGGCGTACGAGTATTCCCGCGAATATGCAAAGGAACGGGAAGTATTCGGGGTAAAAGTTGCCCAAAAGCAAGCGATTGCATTTATGCTGGCTGAAATGGCAACCGAGATCGAAGCTATCCGGCTTCTGACCTGGGAAGCTGCCTGGAAGCTGGACGCTGGGAAAGCGGATGCCGCCCAGTCTGCTTATCTGGCTTTCAGCGGAGCGGCAGATATGGCGATGATGGTGACCGATCGGGCTGTGCAAATCCTTGGCGGACACGGCTACATCCGCGAGCATCCGGTCGAGCTGTGGATGCGCAATGGGCGCGGGATTGCTGCATTTACCGGTCTGGCGATCGTGTAAAGTATTCAGGTACAGTGAGGGATAATGCCATGATAGAGTTTGAGACTCCGAAACCAATTGCCCAATTGAATTATGCCTTGCAGACAGTGGCTGAGAATATGATGCGCCCGTACTCGCGTTACTATGATGATCACGAGCATGAGGTGCCCTGGGACTACATCACTTTTATGCACAGCGCCATGGCAGCGATGGGGGCTGGATCACTTACACCGGAAAGTAAGAAACAAGATGGAAATGGGAATGGCGAGAAACCGCATCCGCGCATCGGATATCAACGGCTGGCTAATATGCTGGAGATGCTCTCCTGGGGAGATACCGGGATGTATTTAGTCACGCCTGGAGGCGGATTGGGTGCGGCAGCAGTCGATTCTGCAGGGACGCCAGAGCAGAAACAGAAATTCCTGGCCCGATTCTCCGGAGACAAACCCACATTTGGCGCTATGGCGATGACCGAACCTCAGGCGGGCTCAGATACCTCGGCTATCCATACGACCGCAGTTTTGGATCCGGCGACGAACGAATGGGTGTTGAACGGGGAGAAAATCTTTGTTACCGGCGGTCATAAGTCGCTCGAACTGAGCGATGGCTTCGTCGTCGTTTGGGCGACGATCGATCCCACTGCTGGCAAAGCGGGGATGCGCTCGTTTGTAGTTCCAGCAGGGACCCCGGGTGTCAAGGTCACCAAATTGGAGGACAAGCTCGGCATCCGGGTGAGTGATACCGCCTCGATCGTTTTGCAGGATGCGCGTTTGCCGTTCGAAAATATCCTGGGGAGCCCAGAAGTGATCCGGACAACCGAGGGTTTCAAAGGGGCAATGGCGACCTTCGATGCAACCCGTCCATTGGTAGCAGCCATGGCGATTGGCGTAGCCCGGGCTACCGTCGAAATGCTTAAAAAGCTGCTGGAAGAACGCGGCATCCAGATTCGCTATGGGCTGCCGCGCAACAAGCTCAGCAGCATCGAGCGGGATGTAATCGATATGGAGGTCATGCTGCGTTCCGCCTGGCTGTTGGTGATTAAGGCGGTCTGGATGGCGGATAATCGCATCCCAAACTCAGCGGTAGCCTCGATGAGCAAGGTCCGCGCCGGCGATATCGTTACCAAGATTACCCAGAAAGCCGTCGAGATCATGGGACCCCTCGGCTACACCGACGAGACGCTCCTGGAGAAGTGGTTCCGAGATGCCAAGATCAGCGATATTTACGAGGGTACCGGGCAAATTAACCGGCTCGTCGTCGCCCGAAATATCTTAGGGTACAGCGGGAGAGAATTGCGTTAGCTCCTGGTCGATCCGGTGGGGAACCTACCTGCCTTCGCAGGATCCCCACCGGTTGTAATTCTGATTGATAAGCTCCATCGGTGAATTGAATTTATTGGTAAGGAGTTTTATCGAGTTGAGATGCGCACCGGACCTTAATAATCGACCTGTTAGAGGTCGTATACGTTTCATGGCATTCCAGGTGATTCTCGTATGGGTAAGCATAGGTTTGCTCATTACGAGCTGTCAAGGCGGGACGCCGCTGCCAAATCAGCCTGGGAGCACTATTTTCCCCACACCGGTGGTGCGCAGCCTGGAATTTACCAGGACCCCTGCCCCTTCCAGTACTGTGGTCCCAGAGGCCAGCTCTGCCACGCAAAACAGCCCAGAAATCGGTCCGAGCTCTACCCCGGATCCGTATGAAGCCTGGACAGTCGACTACCTGTCTGCAAGAAAATATGGTGGGGGAGCGCTAAAGGTTGAAGGAGTGCTGGGGGTTAATTCGTATTTCACCCGGAACTTGATCTCTTATCCGAGCGATGGCCTTACAATCTATGGTTTTATGGACGTCCCTAAAGGAGATGGGCCATTTCCGGTAGTAGTCGCCCTCCACGGGTATATCGATCCCGCGATTTACCAGACCCTGGATTACACCACAGCCTATGCTGATACCCTTGCCAGGGCTGGTTACCTGGTCATCCATCCAAACCTGCGTGGATATCTTCCATCCGATTTGGGGAGAGAATCTCTTTCGGGTGGGCATGGCAATCGATGTCTTGAACCTGATCCAGCTCATCAAAGACGAGGGAGGGCAGGCAGGTCCGTTAGAGAAAGCAAACCCGAGTGCTATTGGTATGTGGGGGCACAGCATGGGAGGTGGCATCACTTTGCGGGTACTAACCGTCAGCCCAGATATTAAGGCGGCAGTCCTTTACGCGGCGATGTCGGGCGATGAATACCAAAACTTTACAGCAATTGGCAACTGGTCGAATGGAGGGCGGGGTCAGGAAGAGCGTCAGGTACCGGTAAATGCGCTCGAGCGGATATCGCCGATCCATTACCTGGATCGCATCCAGGCGGCAGTCAGCATCAATCACGGAAAAAGCGACGAGCTGGTACCGATTGCCTGGTCGATCGATCTTTGCCAGCGGCTAGGCGGCTTGAACAAGACGGTGGAATGTCATTATTACCCTGGTCAGCCGCACACCTTCCACCCCGATGGTGGTGCATTGTTGGCAGAAAATGTTATCGCCTTCTACAACAAGTATTTGGCTGGGAAATAATCCAGGGACCAGCAAACAAAACAATTTGTCTTTTAAATCCGCAATTCTAATTTAAGGAGGCAAGATGAAATTCACGATAAACCGAGCAGTCGTAGTCGGATCGGGCACCATGGGGGCTGCGATTGCGGCTCACCTGGCAAATGCGGGCGTCCGCGTGACCCTGCTGGATATCGTCCCGGATCGCCTCACCCCGGCTGAGACGGACGAGGGATTGACCCTGGATAGTCCCAAGGTCAAGAACAGGATTGTCAGGCAGGGCTTTGAGCGCAGTTTGAAAGCTAAACCTGCGAATTTCTTCACTGCTGCAACGGCTGACCTGCTCAGACTCGGCAACCTGGAAGACGATTTTTCAGCAATCAGTGAAGCGGATTGGGTGATTGAGGCGGTCGTCGAAAACCTGGAGATCAAGCGGCAGCTTATGGAGCGGATCGATCGTGTGCGCTCCCCGAAGACAATTGTGAGCACAAACACATCCGGTATTCCGGTATCATCCATCGCTGCAGGACGCTCGCCGGGGTTTCGCGAGCATTTTCTTGGCACACATTTCTTCAACCCGCCGCGTTATTTGCAGCTGCTCGAAGTGATCCCCATTAAGGAGACAGCCCTGGAGGTGCTCCGCGACATCTGCTGGTTCGGTGAATATCGTTTGGGTAAGGGTGTAGTGCTGGCGAAGGATACCCCCAACTTCATTGCCAACCGGCTGGGTTTTGGCTCAGGCGCGTTTGCGCTGGATTACATTGTGGAACATGGATACTCGGTTGAAGAAGCAGATGCAGTTACAGGGCCGGTCCTCGGCAGACCAAAAACGGCTACTTTCCGGCTGATTGACCTGGTCGGGATCGATGTTTGGGAAAATGTGGGTCGCAACCTGGCTCCGGCGATCCCCTACGACGAAGATGCAATCCGCTATTTGAATTCTGACAAAGCGAACTCCCTCATCCATACATTGGTGCAAAAAGGCTGGCTGGGCAACAAAACCAAGGGAGGGTTTTATAAAGAAGTACGCGGACCTGAGGGCGAAAAGGAGTTTTGGACTTCTCAACCTGGAGACGCTTGAATATGAGCCGCCTAAAAAGCCGCGCTTTGATTTCAGTTGGGCGAGCCAAGAACATCGAGGATTTAGGGGACAGACTAAAGGCGATGCTGTCAGCACAGGATTTGCTGTCAGCACAGGATCGTGGAGCCGAGCTGGCGCGGGTATTGACCTTCCAAAGCCTGGCGTACGCTTCGAAATGCATCCCGGAGATCGCGGATACCCCTCTACCGATCGATAATTCCATTCGCTGGGGCTTCGGGCACGAGGCCGGACCCTTCGAAATCTGGGACCTGTTCGGTGTAGCGGATCTGAGCGCCATGATGAAGGAGGCAGGGTTTACTCCAGCGCCATGGGTAATCGAGATGACCGGTGCGGGCATAAAAAGCTTCTACGAGTATGAAGGAAACCGTAAGATCGGAGTTTACAACCCTGCGCTGGGAGGCTATGAGCCTATCGAGAGACCGGATGGACTGATTATCCTAAAAGAGGAGGAAAGCTCTGGTAAGGTCATCCAACGTAATGACGGCGCATCGCTAATCGATCTGGGTGGCGGCGTCGCTTGCGTCGAATTTCACACCAAAATGAACGCACTTGATGCAGATATCATCGAGATGCTGCAGATATCACTGGATTGCGTCGAGGATGAGTTCGAAGGTCTGGTTATCGGGAATGATTCTGCAAATTTCAGCGCCGGTGCAAATCTATTCATGGTCTTGTTGGCTGCGAAAAACGGTTTATGGGATCAGCTTGAGTTGATGGCGCGCACCCTGCAGGACGTGAACATGCGCATACGCTATTTTCCAAAGCCAGTTGTGCTGGCACCTGCCGGCTTGACACTGGGAGGCGGCAGTGAAATGAGCATGCATGGCTCGCGCATCGTGGCAGGAGCGGAATTATATGCAGGTCTGGTAGAGGTCGGCGTAGGCATCATTCCGGCAGGCGGTGGGACGAAGGAAATCATGCGGCGGATGATTAACCCGGTGATGCGCACTAAAAATGCGGATCTCCTGCCATTTCTGCAGCGCGCCTTCGAGCAGATTGGGTCGGCTAAAGTTTCTACCAGCGCGGAAGAAGCGCGGGAAATGGGTATGCTCGGTCCAGCAGACCGAGTGGTCATGAACCGCGATCTGCTCTTGACAGAAGCTCGGAAGGAAGTCCTGTACATGGCGGGAAGCGGTTTTCATCCGCCTATACCCGAAAAAATATATGCAGGCGGGCGGGACCCTCTGGCAGCTTTACGGGTCATGATTTATATGATGAAAGAAGGGAATTACCTCAGCGAGTATGATGCCCATATTGGGGAAAAGTTAGCCTATGTCCTGACGGGTGGTGAGCTCAGCCAGCCGGACTGGGTGAGTGAACAGTATATTCTCGATCTGGAACGGGAAGCTTTGCTCTCGCTGTGCGGCGAACAAAAGACGCAGGAGAGAATTGCGCATATGCTCCAGACCGGGAAACCGCTGCGTAATTAGAGGGTACCTGTAAAGGGAGAACCGGATATGGATAGAAATAATCATTTACGTGAAGCAGTAATCGTCGCTGTTGCTCGGACCCCGGTGGGAAAAGCCAGGCGCGGGAGCCTGGCTTCGGTTCGACCGGATGACCTGCTGTCTTGCGTCATCAGCGAGCTGCTCAGTCGAGCAGAAGGTTTAGATCCGGTGCAAATCGAGGATGTGATCATCGGCTGCGCTTTCCCCGAAGCGGAACAAGGCATGAACGTTGCCCGTATCGCCGCATTAAGGGCGGGCTTGCCGGCATCTGTCGCGGCCGAAACGGTTAACCGATTCTGTTCGTCTGGCTTGCAGGCTATTGCCCATGCTGCCTATATGATCATGACCGGGCAAGCCGAAGTGATCATCGCTGGAGGAACCGAGTCAATGAGCATGGTCCCAATGACCGGGAATAAATTTGCTCCAAATCCATTTTTGGCAGCCGAAGCACCCTTCGATTTCACGAATATGGGATTGACAGCTGAGAATGTAGCCGCCAAATTTAATATTTCTCGGGAGGACCAGGATGAATTCGCACTACACTCTCACCAGCGCGCCTCGGCGGCAGTTGCCTCAGGCTTGTTTGCACCCGAGCTGGTACCGGTCCCAGTGGACCTGGTTGAAGCGCGTGACGGAAAGCCGGCAGTGAGGTCATTTGTAGTTGCCAAGGACGAAGGACCCCGCTCGGATACGAGTCTCGAGGCGTTAGCCAAACTGATACCCGTGTTTAAAGTCGGGGGAAGTGTTACTGCAGGTAATTCTTCGCAAATGTCGGATGGCGCCGCAGGTGTTATCATTACATCCCTGGAGAAGGCTGTAGAATTGGGGCTCAAACCTTTAGCTCGTTTTGTTTCCTTTGCCGTGGGCGGAGTCCCGCCTGAGATCATGGGGATTGGACCTGTCGTAGCAGTTCCCAAGGCGCTCCGGACCGCCGGCATAAAGCTGAAGGATATTGGTGTAATTGAACTCAACGAAGCTTTCGCTGCGCAGAGCCTTGCAGTGATCCGCCAGCTTGGCTTGGACCCTGATTTGACCAATGTGAATGGGGGGGCGATTGCCTTAGGACATCCCCTCGGCTGCACGGGAGCTAAACTTACCGTCCAATTATTGCATGAGATGTCCCGCCGCCATGCTCGATACGGATTGGTTACCATGTGTGTCGGTGGCGGCATGGGCGCGGCGGGGATCTTCGAGAACTTCCAATGAATATTTTGACTAAATTCTTTAGGAGGAGTGAAAGCGAATGTCTGATCTAACTGTTGAGATATTGATGACAAGAATGCCTAAAGCGTTCAAGCCCGAGAGTGCGGTAGGTGTGAATACGGTATTGCAATATCACCTGACCGGAAAAGAAGCTGGTGACTGGTATGTAGTCATTAAAGATGGACAATGTGAGGTATTTCCCGGCGTTGCACAAAATCCACGGATGACCCTCTCAGCCGATTCGGATGATTATATAGCCATATTTACCGGTCAGAGTAATGCTATGAAAGCGTTTATGGAGGGGAAGCTGAAGCTCTCGGGCGATCTGAATATGGCGATGAAGCTGCCCAATATGTTTAAAATGTCGAAAGACGAATAACTACTTTTGAGGTCCAAAGGGTTGGCTTTCAAAGCCAACCCTTGCATTTTTCTTGGAGAACCAAGACAAAATTGTAAGTAATGATGACATTTTAATTGCGCTTGATGTATCATGCCCATGATTCTGGAAGACGGAATCCACGGCAAGGCAATTGATGAATAATCATTCAAACCAATCTCGCAATGGTTCAATCCCTGGTGCTTACCCGGTAGAGCTGGTGGAGGTCGTTACCCTGGCTGACGGTCAACGCGTAACCTTGCGACCCATCCGCCCGGACGACGCTCCCTTGTTGCAATCCGGGTTTATGCACCTGTCCGATGAAAGCATTTATCTTCGATTTTTTGAGCCCTACAAAGAGCTTCCCTTTGATCTTGCCAATCGTCTTGCGAACGTTGACTATTTACGCCAGATGGCGCTGGTTGCAGAGATAGTTGAAGAAGGACAGCCGCGCCTGATCGGGGTAGGAAGGTACGCCTGGGTCGATAGCCAGGAGCCTGGTATCGCGGAATGCGGCATCATCGTTGCAGACGATTACCAATCCCGAAACCTGGGGATGCTTTTGATGAACCGTTTGACGGATTACGCCCGCCAGCATCACGTACGTTTTTTCCTGGCAACGGTACACTCCAGCAACACCCGCATCATGAATTTCATCAATCAAACTGGATTGCCATATGCGAAACGTGTGATAGAGCCAGGGATTTTGGAGATTCGCATCACGCTAAATCCAGCGGGAGAGTAATTCGTTGGATATAGATACAAAAGATCGTTATCGCGGCTGCTTGTTAGGGTTGGCGGCGGGTGATGCTGTCGGTACGACCCTTGAGTTCAAGCCACCGGGTAGCTTCAAACCTATCAGGGACATGGTTGGTGGCGGTCCATTTGATCTGGCGCCCGGTCAATGGACCGATGATACCTCCATGGCGCTGTGTCTCGCCAAATCGCTCACTGTAACGCGAGGATTCAATCCCTTAGACCAGATGGCTCGCTACGTGCGCTGGTACCGCTATGGTCATTTGAGCTGTACGGGCAGATGTTTTGACATTGGAAATACGATCCTAGAAGCATTACATCGATTCGAGGCTACCGGCAACCCGCTGAGCGGATTGGATCATCCCTTCAGTGCCGGGAATGGCTCACTGATGCGCCTGGCTCCGGTTCCCATGGCTTATGCTTTGCGGCCAGCAATTGCGATTGAGAAAGCTGCATTGTCTTCGCAAACGACACATGCAACCAGGGTCGCTATCGACGCCTGCCGTTATTTTGCCGGATTGATCGTTGGCGCCCTGGCGGGTTTAAAAAAAGGGGAGCTGCTTGCCGCAGGTTTCTGCCCGGCGCCTGGCGGTTGGAATGGGATGCCGCTCACAGAACAAATTGCAGAGATATCCTCAGGCTCTTTTAAGTTCAAGCAGCCGCCAGATATCTCAGGGGATGGATATGTAGTGCATACCCTTGAAGCAGCTTTGTGGGCCTTTTATAAGAGTGACTCCTTCCGCCAGGGTTGTTTGATGGTGGCTAACCTTGGCGATGATGCTGATACAACTTCCGCGATCTTTGGACAGCTGGCTGGCGCTTATTATGGATTGCAAGGGATTCCGGAAGACTGGCGAGAGCGCATTGCTCTGCGCAATACAATCCTGCAGTTCGCTGACCGGTTATACCGCCTTTCCCGGGCGGTAGAGGTATTGGATAATCAGGCTCTGCTCCCCTGATAACGAAACAATAATGCTATAATTTCCCCCATGCCCGCGGGATTAACCCATCTGGACGAGCAGGGAAAAGCGCGCATGGTCGATGTCGGATATAAACCTGACACCGAACGGACAGCTGTCGCTGCCGCAGATGTTGTCATGAAGGCAGACACGCTTGCATTGATCCAGGCGGGAGCAATCAAAAAAGGCGACGTACTGACTGTTGCTCAGCTCGCAGGAATCATGGCAGCTAAAAAAACCTCGGAGCTCATCCCACTTTGCCACCCTTTACCCTTGAACCACATTACAGTTGAGCTGGAGCTGGATCCAGCTTTACCCGGAGTGCACATCACTGCCACCGCAAAGACAGTCGCTAAAACAGGCGTCGAAATGGAAGCATTAACCGCCGCAGCGGTGGCGGCATTGACTATTTATGATATGTCCAAATCAGTAGAGAAAACGATGCGCATCCAGAACCTCCATTTGGTAGAAAAACACGGCGGTTTATCTGGAGATGTGCTCAACGAATAGGATGGACATGAGCGCCATCCGGGTCTTATTTTTTGCCACGCTCAAGGATCGCGCTGGTCAGCGCGAGATCAACCTTGAACTTCCAGAAGGAAGTCGTGTAGCGGAATTAAAGCAGGTGCTTGCCGAATCAATTCCCGGGTTATCTCCACTGCTACCGACCGCGCTGGTTGCTGTCAATCATGAGTATGCGGCTGGGGAGGAAGTGATCCCAGCCGGAGCAGAGGTAGCCCTATTTCCTCCGGTGAGCGGAGGCGCGAATAATAACTACCCTACCTTTTTTGCACTTACCGAGGAACCCCTCGACCTGGATGATCTGGTTTCTAAAATTACCTTACCTACAACGGGAGCGGCATGTATCTTTTCAGGTATGGTACGTGGTGTAACCACGCGAGTAAACCCGCACGAGACAATTTATCTGGAGTATGAAGCTTATCTCTCAATGGCTGAAGCTAAAATGCACCAGGTTGCCTTGGAAATTCGCGAGCGTTGGCCGGAAGTAGAAGGAATCGCAATTGTTCAAAGGGTTGGTCGCCTTTTCCCGGGTACACCGACAGTTCTGATTGCCTGCTCTGCAGCCCACCGCGACACCGGAGTCTTCGAAGCTGCTCGTTATGGGATAGATCGATTAAAAGAAATCGTGCCAATTTGGAAGAAAGAAGTGAGCCCATTGGGCGAGACATGGGTTGAAGGGGAATATTATCCAGAGGCAGGGGAATAAACCTGACCCCATGACCGCATACCAATGCACAAACTGCCGCAGGGCTTATCCGGAAGAAGGAGCTCCTTACCGCTGCCCAATTTGTGGGGGAATTTACGATTTAGCTGAACCGTTGAGCTTCCAGCCTGACAGCATAAAGACCCAGCGCGATCTTCCTGGAATATGGCGTTATCAATCCACCTTTGCCCTGCCCACCGGTTCAAATCTCGTCACGCTCGGGGAAGGGAATACTCCCCTGGTCTGGGGGGAAGTGGATGGACACAAGGTGGCATTCAAGCTGGAAGGATCGAATCCCAGCGGGTCGTTCAAGGACCGTGGATCGTCAGTCCTGACCAGTTTTCTCCTCTCCCGAGGGGTAAATAGCGCCGTTGAGGATTCATCCGGAAATGCGGGAGCCTCCTTTGCAGCCTATGCGGCACAAGCCGGTATTCACGCTAAAATATTCATCCCCGAATCGGCTGCAGGTCCGAAACGGGCCCAGATTGGAATTTATGGCGCTGAAGTGGTCGAGGTGCCCGGATCCCGTTCGGATGCTGCCGAGGCAGTGCTCCAGGCAGCCACGGCTGGTGCAATCTATGCCAGCCACGCTTTTCACCCCAGTGTCCTGGAGGGCTATGCCACGCTGGCATACGAGCTGGTTGAAGGGATGGACCCTCCACCGCGTACAATTATTCTTCCCGCCGGTCAGGGTAATTTGCTCTTAGGGATCTACCGGGGATTGCTAGCGATAAAGAAGGCAGGAATCTTGGACAAAATGCCTGCCCTCATCGGTGTACAAGCCAGGGTTTGTGCACCTTTATGGGCTGTATTTCAGTATGGAGCTGCTGGTCTGGGATGGGTGTCCGAGGGGAGAACACTTGCGGATGGAGTGGCAGTATCCAAGCCAATGCGCGGCGACGCAGTCATCCGCGCCGTTGAAGAGGCTGAGGGAACATTCGTCGCGGTAGATGAGGATGAGATTTTACCGGCTCGAGACGCGTTGGCCAGCCTCGGTTTATTTGTCGAACCCACTTCAGCACTGCCTTGGATCGCATTCCAGCAGCTGAAAGATAATTTACAGGATCCCGTGGTTATGATCTTAACCGGGTCCGGATTAAAAACACCTGAAACACTCATCTTGCGAAATCACGCTCAGGAGGAATGAATGGCAGACCGAATCGTTGTGACCGGGATGGGCGCCATATCGCCCCTTGGATTATCTTCTGAGGAGTCCTGGAGGAATGCGGTAAAGGGGAAATCTGGTGTTGGTCCAATCACGTTATGCGATACGGAAGGGATAATGGTAAAAATCGCGGCAGAGGTGAAAGGTTTTCAACCCGAGCTGTATATGCCTGTCAAAGAGGTGAGACGCAGAGACCGCTTTGAGCAATTCGGCGCGGCAGCAGCACGTGAAGCGATTGAAGAGTCTGGACTGGTTATTACGGACGAAAACCGGACGAGGATCGGTGTCATCATCTCAGCAGCCATTGGAGGGATAACCACCCTGGAACAGAATGTCTTCGTACTTATTAATGAAGGACAGCGCCGGGTTACGCCTATGGTTGTTCCAATGTATATGCCCAATGGCGCTGCCGGGCTTGTATCCATCGATTTTGGACTAACCGGCCCATGCTTCTCAATATCCTCCGCCTGCGCTTCTGGCGCCGATGGTCTGGGTCTCGCGACGATTTTGATCAAGGCTGGAATCATCGATGTAGCCATTGCTGGAGCGAGCGAAGCGACGATCACCCGCATCGGTGTTACCGCCTTCGATCGGGCGGGTGCGATGTCTCATGTCGAAGAACCTCCTTATCCCACTCCGCAGCCTTTCGATTTACACCGAGATGGGTTGGTGATGGGGGAAGGGCGCGGCAATTCTGGTAGTAGAGAGGGAATCCCATGCACTGAACCGGGGCGCTAAAATCCTGGCTGAGCTGGCTGGCTATGGGTCGACTGCCGACGCGTATCATATCACCGCCCCGGATGAAAACGGCTCCGGCGGAGCGCGGGCAATCCGCCTGGCATTAGAGTCCGCAGGGATTTCTCCTGCGGAGGTAGATTATATTAATGCACATGGCACTGGGACAAGTCTGAACAACTCGGCAGAGACGCTTGCCATTAAATCCGCCTTCGGCGATCTGGCGTATAATATACCGATTTCCTCAACTAAGTCCATGACCGGGCATATGATGGGAGCAACCGGTGCTCTGGAAGCAATATTCTGTGTTTGGGCTATCCGTGAAGGGGTCATACCGCCAACCATCAATTACCAGACCCCTGATCCGGCTTGCGACCTGGATTACGTCCCGAATCACGCCCGTCAAAAATCGATTAAAGTGGCAATCGACAATGCATTCGGTTTCGGTGGTCACAATGCTGTTTTGGTGTTCAAGGAGTATGAATCTAAAGCGTAAATTGCAGATCAATATAATATGACTTCGAACTGATGGAACGCCAGCGACTCGACATAGGTGGGGTTTCTGGCGCTCCCTGAGTTCCAGGAGGACAAAGATGGATACCTATCATCAGGGAGATACAGAGGTTATCACTACACAGCTGTTTGCCGATCGGCACGGCTTGAGATTTAACGACTTGCTGCTTTTAGAGCGAGCGCTAACTCACCGCTCTTATCTAAATGAGCACTCGGAGGCGCTGGAGGATAACGAGCGCCTGGAATTCTTGGGGGATGCAGTATTGGATTTCCTGGTAGGCTCATGGTTGTATCACCAGTTCCCTGAGATGCAAGAAGGAGATTTAACCCGCCTGCGTTCTGCATTAGTGCGGACAGAGCAGCTGGCTGAGTTTGCCCGAGAGATCGGGCTTGGCCCGGTGATGCTTCTGGGGCGCGGTGAAGCCGAAAATGGGGGGCGTTCTCGACCAGCGCTGCTTTGTGCAACCTTTGAAGCCTTGATCGGTGCATTGTATTTGGATAGTGGTCTTATTGAGGTCCAGTTATTCATTGAGCCTCGCTTGACTGAAGCAACCCGCCGGATAATTGCCGATCACAAGGAAAAAGATCCGAAAAGCAGCCTGCAAGAGTGGGTTCAATCGCAGGGATTTGGACCGCCGGTCTATCAGATGCTGACCAGCAGTGGACCCGAGCATGCCAAAGTGTTCGAAGTTGAGGTATTAATCAACGGTGAAGCCTTTGGGCACGGGAGCGGGAACAGCAAGCAAGCCGCCACAAAAGCTGCCGCGCGCGCAGCGCTCGAGACTTTGAATTTGGAATAGCTGCATGGGTTCTCGACTAAAATCGCTTGAACTGCAGGGATATAAAACCTTTGCCAGCCGGACAATGTTCGAATTTGCCGACTTGATTACCTGTATCGTGGGTCCAAATGGCAGCGGGAAATCAAATATTGCGGACAGCATCCGCTGGGTTTTGGGGGAACAGTCCTACAGCTTGCTCCGCGCAAAGAAAACCGAGGATATGATATTTTCCGGCTCTGAGCTCCGCCCACGCGCCGGAATGGCTTCTGCAAGCATCACGTTCGATAACAGCGATGGCTGGCTCCCGATTGATTTTAGTGAAGTGGCGATTACCCGGCGAGCTTACCGGGATGGCAGCAACGAATACCTTATTAACGGGCAGCGTGTGCGGTTAAAGGATGTTTCCGAGCTGTTAGCCCAATCCGGCCTGGCAGAACGCACCTATACGATCATCGGTCAGGGTCTGGTAGACGCAGCCTTAGCCCTTAAAGCAGAGGATCGCCGCCGCCTTTTTGAAGAAGCAGCCGGTATCGGGCTGCATCGCGACCGTAAGGAAGAGGCTTTACGCCGGCTGGAGAATACCCGCCGAAACCTGGAACGAGCGCAGGATATCCTTGCCGAGCTTGAGCCACGCCTGCGCAGTCTCGAACGTCAAGCCCGCCGGGCAGTAGAGTACGAGCAGGTGCGCGCCGATCTAAAAGGAATGCTGCGTGAATGGTATGGCTATCATTGGCACCAGGCGCAGACAGAGTTATCTGAAACATTGGACTTAGTCCGCCAGCGTGAAGCCCGCCTTGAGGCTGAACGGCAGATTATCACGCAGCAGGAATTGGAATTGTCTGCCATAAGGGAGCGTGTGCTCGAATTGCGGGCTAATTTGAACAGCTGGCATCGCCAATTGGCCGGATTCCATTCCCAACGAGAAGCCTTGAGCCGCTCATCAGCGATATTAGATGAGCGAATCCGCTCCGGCATAGACCAGAGAGAAAATGTAAGCGGTCAAATCACTCAATTTGTCGATGATATCAGCCTGGCTGAAGCCCGCTTGCAGACAGTTCGATTGGATGTTGAGCGCCTGGAGCGGGAAAATATTGAGGCGCGGGCGCACAAGGAAAATGCCGACCAGGATTTGATGGTACGCCAATCTGATAGGAGTTCTTTGGAAAACCAGCTTAAAGATAAACGCGAGGCATTTTCGGAATTAAATCGGAGCAAGGAAAGGCTGCAGGTGCGTCTCGCCGAGATCATCAGTCAAACAGACCGAAACCGGCAAGGATTGCTGGAGCTACACGGACAGTTCGCTACTTACCAGCAGGATGCCGATCTCCTTCACTCCGCGTTGGAGGATGCCAGGCAAGCCCGCGGTCAGGGTGGACAGGCACGCGAAGCTGCTCAGCTTGCACTGGATACACACAGGCAAGCGTTGGCAAGGATCAACGAGCAGCGTTCCGAGCTTCTCAACCGGCAGAGTAAGCTGAGCGCCGAGTCGGCGCGCTTGAAAGCGCAGTTCGACGTTTTCCAACAAGCTGAGCATAATCTGACAGGGTACGCAGACGGGACACGCTTATTAATTGAAACGGCAAATGAAAAAAATATCAGCGGGGTGATCGGTGCTTTGAACGAGTACCTGGATGTACCCGAAGAATACGAGACTGCGATTGCTTCGGCGCTGGGGGAATTTGTCAATGCAGTTCTCCTGCGCGAGGATCCGGAGGCTGCCCTGGATCTTTTGGTTGAACGTTCGGCGCGCGGAGCACTGCTGCCGATGGATTGGCTCCGCGGCAACGTCCAGGAATCATTCCCGGAGACTTCCGGATTCATGGGTATTGCAGCTAATTTGGTGAATGTGCTGCCAGAATATAAGCCGGTTGTCAACCTTCTACTCGGGAGAGTCCTCGTTGTGCGCGATCGTCGCGCCGCAAGGAGCGTAGCTGGTTCCCTGTCTGCAAAGGATGGCGGAGCTGACCTGTGGAAGATTGTAACCCTTTCCGGCGAGGTGTTTTACCCAGGCGGTCCAATCCTGGCCGGTTCAGTGGGGCAATCTGCCGGGGGATCGATAATCAGCCGGCCGCGCCATAAGCGCAACCTGGAGCATGCTTTGAGCAGGACTGAGCAGGATTTACTCGCTGTCCAATTCCAGATTAAGCTCATAGAGGATGAACTCGCTTCAAAGAAACAAGCGGAAGCCGATTTGTTATTAAAATTACAGGAAGCTCACAAACTGGATGAGAAGGCATCCCAAGACCTGAGACACGCTGAGCTGGCTGAAGCGCAGGCTGCGCAGCGCTTGGGATGGCAGCAAGATCAAGCCAATAGGCAGCAGGAAGCGATCGCCCAATCCGAGCGATTGGCAGAAGAGCTGCGTATGGAGCTTTCCCTATCGGTCAGTGAAATTGAATCTATCACAATGGAGATCGATTCTCTCAACTCTGGTTTGAATCAGCTCCCGGTCGAGGAATTGATTGGGGATTCAGTATATTGGAATACCCAGGTAGCCCTGGCTGATCAGGCGCTTACCAGCAGCAGATCCAGGCTTGAAGATCTCGATGCCCAGCTGGGGCGGTCGAGAACAGCGTATGAGAACTTGGACGCCCAAACTGAATTGCTTGAAAAATCTCAGCTGGAGATGGAAGCCGAGAAAGTTAGCAACCGACAGGCAGAAGCGATCATTAATACTCAGATCGAGCAATTGAACCAGCTCATCCAGCCAGCGGAGCTGGAGTTAGACCAAATGGAAAAGAACCAAAATGAGCTGCAAGCTGCGCAGGGGATTACCCGCCAGGGGCTGACTGCTGTGGAAAATCAGTATACGCAGGTGCGGATTAACCTTGCTCGCCGCCAGGAGACTTTAGAAAACTTGCGCCACAGGATTGAAGATGATTTCGGTCTGGTAGCTTTCGAATATGAGCAGGAGATCTCAGGGCCAACCCCCTTGCCTTTAGAAGGAATGGTAGAGCAGCTGCCAACCGTCATAAAGCTATCTCCGGAAATAGAGGAGAATATCCAGAGGCTGAGGGCTCAACTCCGCAGAATGGGATTGGTCAATCCGGAAGCACAGACTGAGTATATCGAAGTGAAGACCCGCTTCCAGTTTATGACCGAGCAGATCGCCGATCTGGAAAAAGCCGCCCTGGATATACACGAGGTCATCCACGAGCTCGACATTTTGATGCAGACGGAATTCAAACGCACCTTCGATGCCGTAGACCGAGAGTTCCGCCAGATCTTTACCCGCCTCTTTGGAGGGGGATCAGCACGGTTGTTATTGACCAGTGAAGAAGAGCTCTCAACGACCGGGATTGAGATCGAAGCCCGTCTCCCGGGCAGGCGGACGCAAAGTCTGGCTCTGCTCTCCGGAGGGGAGCGCAGCCTGACTGCAGCAGCCCTGGTTTTTTCCTTGCTGAAGGTGTCTCCTACCCCATTCTGCGTCCTGGATGAGGTGGATGCCATGCTCGATGAAGCTAATGTGGCTCGCTTCCGCGAGATGTTACGGGAGCTGTCGCAAGAAACCCAGTTTGTAGTTGTGACCCATAACCGGAACACGGTCCAGGCCGCGCAATCAATATACGGAATTACAATGGGACGTGATTCAACCAGCCAGATGCTCAGCCTGAAGCTGGATCAGGTCGCTGAAGTGATTCAATAACTAACCTGCCCTCCCCAAAAGTCGGGGTAGGTTTTATTAACGGAAAAATGGATGAATTGCGGGCATCTGCCCGCAATTCATCCATTTTTCCGTATATTCCCCTACCAATAAGTCTCGATCTTCCAGTCTACGGTGCTGGGGTAACCGCCGCAGGTGTTGGTATAGCAATTGTAGGTTGAGCTTGCTGCGCGGAGTTAATAAAATCGATGATCTCCGGACTTAGCGTTGGTTCTATTGGGACAAATTCCGTCCAGCTATCGTTGGTTACAATCTTCGCCGCGTTTTGTTGTTGGGTCAGCCAGTCCGTAAATTTAGTCTCCAGCTGTTGCTGGTACTGGCTGTCGGAGAGGGGCCGGTCCTCTTTGCCAAGGCTCTGGATTATGTGCCAGCCAAATTGAGTCTGCACTGGTTGGCTGACCTGCCCAGGCTCGAGGGCAAAGGCAGCTTCCTCAAACGAAGCAACCATCGTGCCTTTCCCGAACCAGCCCAGATCACCCCCATTATCTTTGTTGCTGGTATCTGTAGATAATTCTGCCGCCAGCTTAGACCAATCTTCGCCAGCATTCAGGCGATCGACGACCTGCTTGGCTGTAGCCTCATCGGCTACCAGGATGTGGCGCGCCCAGACCTGCTGCTCGGTCCGTGGGATATTCTGCTCGGCTAGAACCGCGGCTTTTACCTTTTCCCGGTACAGCTGCGAGACGATGACATAGCGTATATCATTTGCAGTGAGCCCATAGGTCTTATTTAAGTCATCTATGGTATCTTGATATAGCTTCTGGTAGCCTTCCAGTGTATATGGCGTGGAAGTGGCGGTAGGGGTCTCGGTTACAGATGGGGTCTCGGTGGCTGCAGGTGCGGTGTTGGCAGTTATTTGCAAGGTCGGAGCTATCGCCTGGGTTGGGATCGTCTGAGTAGGCACCTGCGTAGCAGTTGGCGTTGCTGTCGGAGGCACCTGCGTCATCTGAAAAGGGTTCTCAGTGGAGGTGGGGATCGGTACCTGGGTCGCGGTTGGTGTCGGCGTCCCGTTGGCAAAGTAACCAAAAGCCTCCTGTAATGCTACCTGGATCTTATCTTCAGTGAACGAGATGCCGCGATTTTTCGCCTCCGCCTGGATGATCACATTCTGTTCCAACTGGTTCAATGCCTGCTGACCGATAGTGGTAGGCTCTAATTAAGTCTGGATTTGCTGCAGCTGGTTGACGAAAGAGGCGCTTGTCGATGGATCGCTCCCAAACATCTGCACAAGCTGGAAGTTTTGATTAGCATTGCGGATTAATGTGAACCGAAGATAACGGGCAAGGCCTTGAAATTGCTTAATCGAAACTCGCTCACCGTTGACAGTCACAACAGGCCGGTTCTGTTTAATCACTCGCTCGTATAAAACTCCGTACAGGAGTACAGCGACTACCGCGAGAACTATAACAATAGTTCCACCGATGAGCAGGCGCTGCATCCGCCTCTCCCTTTGCATGCGGGCGAGGTGTTTTTTAGTGGGTTGAGGATTGCGCGGGTTTTTTGCCATACACAGCCGGCTTTATCGAAAAGATTCGCTGGTGTAAGGTAGCAACGCTAGATGGCGGGCGCGCTTGATCGCCTTGGCAATCTGGCGCTGATGTCTGGCACACGCCCCTGTCTGGCGCCGGGGACGGATCTTTCCATCGTCTGTCACGTACCGGCGCAGTAATTCCACCTGCTTATAATCGATCACCAGGTTTGGCTCAGTGCAAAACTGGCATTCTCGCGGTCGGGTAAAAAACCGGCGTGAGCCGGGTCGAGATTCATTTGTTGTATCAAAATCGCTCACGTTCATACTCCTGTTCAACTAGAAAGGAAATTCCTCTTCGGTGACGTCACCATCTTCTTCGAAACTCGGCTGGCTGCCTTCTTTGCGATCATCCAGGATGATCATTTCGTTGGCAACAATTTCGGTCGAGGAATGTTTGTTGCCTTCCTGGTCTTCCCATTGGCGAGTTTGTAGCCGCCCTTCGATATAAACCAGGCGACCTTTAGTGAGGTGTTGTTTACAAATCTCTGCCAGGCTGCTCCAGGCAACCACGTTAAACCATTCGGTTTCCGTCCGGCGATTACCATCCGAGGTGTTCCAGCTGCGGCTGGTCGCAATACTGAATGTCGTAACAGGTCGTCCGGAAGGCGTATAACGCATTTCCGGATCGCGCCCCAGCCGACCGATGATTAAAACTTTATTTAATCCGCGTGTCATTACGATCTCCTGGTCAAGGGTCCTTAATATCTAGGCGTGCACTAAATCGCCACCAGCGAGAACCGCAGGATTGGCTCAAGAAGATGCAGATTTCGTTCCAAATGGGCGCCGGCTGTCGACGGCATGATCGTTTCCATCAGGACGTACTGACCTTCTCGCTGTTTACGAATCGGATATGCCAGGCGGCGTTTGCCCCACAGGTCAATTTTATCAACCTGACCACCCTCATCGCTGACCCAGGATTTAACTTTTTCGACGACCTCATTAAACGCAGCCTCATCCAGGTCTGGGTGGACAATAAAGATCAATTCATAAGAGCGCATGGAAATGCCTCCTTCCCTCGGGATATGCCCCCGCACCCAACCGTAGGCGGGGCGAGAGCGGAAAGTAAGCCACGCAGATGCGTGGCTTATTCGAAGTTTAACATAGATTTATACGATTGGAAAGGGTAATCCTGATGCGTCGCGTGGAATAATCCGCTGCAAGTCCTATTTCGAGCCGGAAGGCGCGAGTGGCTTGGTGAATAAATACCACCAGCTGTTAACATTAGTGATTGGGGTTTCAACAACGACCCGGGTCGGCGTAGGTGTGAGGTGGACGTCAGCCGGCTGCATCGGGAATATCGGAGAATCACCTGAACCGACCATGCTGTTCTCATATGCCCATTGGCGCGTGGCATGATCTGAAGATGCATCCGCTATTTGAGTTTGCAGCGAGACCTGTGTCCCAGCTTCAGAGACAAGGCGCTGTTCTACCACCTGGCTTTCAGCAGTCAGGCGGCGCAGCTCAGCCATGCGGCTGTTAAAATCCATGATCATGAGAGCGAGGAAGATGATACCAATGATTACCAGTGAATACCGTATGGCCAGATGATGGATTTTCATAATGAGTATTCACCTCCTATTAAAATTGAAATTTGTGCACCGATCTTGCAACCTGATGAGCAGATTTGCTATATAATCTTACCATAAAATTCTTGTTGCAGGATTTGTACCAGGCGTAAAGAAAAAAAGAAAAGGATATGCATATAGCTTGAGTGCCGTATTAAAAAGAAAAACCCCCTGGTGAAGGGTTGAAAGTGCAATCAGGTGCCGAAGGTGGGATTTGAACCCACACGAGCTAATGCCCACTACGCCCTGAACGTAGCGCGTCTGCCAATTCCGCCACTTCGGCTGCGTTCGATATTTTACCGCTAAATACCTTATTGTCAACCTCTCACCAACTTTACGGGTTATTTTGGCGCATGCTATAATGTTACGAGACTAAGGCGGATGAATACGATCCTTCCCGAAATTTTATCCCTGCTTTCCAGCGAAGCTGGTGGATTAATTTATCAACTCGTCTTAGCCTTTTCTATCGCTGGCGCACTTTTGGGGGCTATTTTATATGCCCGGGCATTTGATGCGAAACTCGGATACCGTATGGCTGCAGGATTGGGAGGCTTGTTGCTGCTACGCCTCGCTCTCTTTGCAGCTTCAGGCCTCACCTGGCAGGGTCTGGCAAATCCGGGAATATGGCTTGCGCTGGTCGACCGTGGAATTGCGATCCTGAGCTTGATCCTGATCATCTGGCTGTGGGTATTCCCAGCCCCGTCCCGCATCGGCGACTCAGCCACATTAATCCTTGCCCTGCTTTCGATCAGCTTGCTGACATTGGCTGGCATATGGCGCTCGCAACAAGCCGTAAATCTACCTCTGAGTGAAACCTTTGCCTCCGATTTAATCGATATTTATTCCTTAGGGCTGATCGTCCTTGGATTTATCCTTCTCTTGATCCGGCAGCCGCCTGGGTGGGGCTTCGGAGGGGCGATGCTGGTTGGCCTCGCTATCGGTTATTTGCTTAACTTGTTTGCGGCGCTTCCAAAAAGTGATTATGCCATGGCTGTGCGCCTGGCACAGATGGCTACGTTTCCGATTTTGCTGGTAATGCCTTACCGGTTTTATTTTTCAAAACAAACCAGTCCTCAGACAAAAGTGAGTGCTGAGGCTGATACTGTACCTGCTCATTTGCGGCGCCTCTCCCCCCTCGACCCGAGTACACTCCAGGTAATCTTGCGTACCAATGACTCGCGGGGCGATATTAATCTGGTCCTGGCACGGGCTATTGCTCAGGCATTGCAGGCAGATATCTGTATATTCCTTAAGTCCTTCGCTGAATCCGACCAGGTTGAGTTCGATGGCGGTTACGACGTCATTCGCGACCAGGTGATACCTGCTTTCAGTGTCGCAGCGAACCTGCTGCCTACCCTGAAAGAGTTTTATTCACAACAGAAAGTGCTGCGCCTGCCTCCAGCGAGCAGCGCTCCGGAGCTTACCTATCTCGCAAAAAGCCTGAAGCTCGCCCGGTCCGGTGGATTACTGTCAGCGCCACTCAATTCACCAAATGGCTTTCCATCCGGGATCATCTTGCTGACCCCTTATTCAAATAACACCTGGACCGAACAGGACGAAAGTACGCTCCTTGCAATAGCCAATCAGGCTGCAGAGCTTTACAACAAGCTCCAACAGCAAAAAGACGAACAAACCAGACTGGTTGTATTACAGGGTGAATTGGAACGCTCTTCCGAAGAGAACCAGGCTTTAATCGCTGAGATAACCGCTCTGCAGAAAGGCTCGGATGACGAGAGAGCTCAGCTGCTCGGTTTAACGGCGCTGGTCTCATCGCTGCACCACGAGCTGGAGCAAAGAGAAACAGATCAACCGGGAGCTCCGGGCAGTCCAGCAATTTCGGCTGATAGCATAGAATCAGCCGAGATGCATCTGCAGATTCGCGAGAAGAGCTGCGTCTGGCGTTATTAGAGATTGCTTACCTCAACTCTCTTCTGGATGAAAAACAGAATCAACCGCAAGGGGATGGTGAAGGTACAAACATTGTCGAGGCGGTTTTGCCTGCTAACCGGATTGAGCCTGTACTCGTCCTTGCAGGAGAGCTGCGCCAGCCCATCGCCTCATCAAAGGGTTATATCGATGCCTTGCTCTCGGAATCCCTTGGAATACTGGTCAACCGCCAGAGGAAAACCGTCGAACACATTCGCCTGGCGAATGAGCGGATGACGCGCATCCTGGACGAGCTCCTGGACAGCCTCAACCAGGCTTCGATTTTAGGAGCAGAGACAGATAAAAGTGAAATTGATCTTCCGGAATTTTTACAAGAAGCAATCGCTGCAACCGCAGCCGGTCGGGAGACCAAACAAATTGCACTTACGCAGGATATCCCGGATGATTTACCGCCAGTAGAAGTGGACCGGCGCATACTCAATGAAATCCTGGTCCAGCTTTTACAGAATGCCAACCAGGTTTCCTCGATAGATTCTGAAATTCACCTGACCGTGCGGAAAGAAGAAGGGGAGGCAGGCCAGGATTTCGTCCTGCTCCAGATTACCGATGGAAGCCAGGGTCTCCCGGAGGATGAGCTCACCCGTATTTTTTCGCACGTACATACTGGGAACGGTTCTGATAATCCGAAAGACGATAAGCACGGCAATAATCTATACAATATAAAGCCATTAATCGAATCATTTGGGGGGAGGATCATGGTCGATAACGCTCCCGGAGCTGGAACAACCTTCAGCGTGCTGATCCCGCTACATCCCATAGGAGGTGAAGCGCTGGTATGGTAGCAAGTAACGCGCGGCAGGTATTCATCGGCCTGGTTGCAATCCTGTTCTCGTGCAGCATCTTGCTCGGAGGTATGTCCTCAGCAATCCTGGAAGGAAATCCTGCCATCGCTTTTGTACCGAAAACCCAGGCAGTTGCTCTTGGAAACCCCGTCCAAATTACCGTAATTCCAGGAGTGCCGACGCTAACACCAACCCCTCCGATGCCCACTTCCAGTTGTCGTCCACCGGAAGGTTGGGTACCTTATAGCTTACAACCCGATGAAACGCTGGCAATGCTGGCCCTGCGCTTGAGAATAAAGGTGCAGGTATTGGTAGATTGGAACTGCATCCCCTCTTCCGGCAATCTGCTGCCGGAATCGATTATTTATATTCCAGAGCTACCTGCGACAGCAACACCAACCGCAACGTCTACATTCACCATCACTCCAACCCCGCAGCCGTCTTCAACCCGGGTGCCGACCCAGCCTGTTATTCAATGCGAACCACGGCGCAGCTGGGGACGGTATATCGTTCGCCCTGGAGATACGTTGTCTAAGATCAGCCTGGCGTTCTACACCACAGTGTATGCTTTGCAGAAAGCAAACTGCATGAATAATTCAGTAATCCGGGTTGGGCAAGTTTTATTCGTTCCTCCAGTTGCGACGCGCACTCCATATTTGCTGCCAACGCCAACCCGGGTAATTCCTACAATCACACAATTCGTTCCCACGTTACCGCGGCCCACTCCAACTGCTCCAATTCAGCCAAGCAGTACGAGTACTCCTCCAACACCGCCTACCAGCCCACCTTCACCGACGGCAGTTATCCCAACGACTTCAGTGCCGCCAACAAATCCACCACCTGCGACCGATACATCCGTACCAACGAATCCGCCAGCGCCAACCGCAACCCAGGCTCCTACGAATCCACCTCCACCTCCACCGACGAATCTGCCGCCTCCCACGGACACCCCGCTCGTACCCAGTCCCGCACCGCCGCCATCTGATACTCCCGGAGCGTTATAATAATTGATTTTATACAGTGATCATCATCCCTCAGAGGACTTACCCTTATGATTAGCACACTTCTTGCAACATTTACAAGTACCAATTCTGATTTTACACAGGTCGCTCAATGAAAACAGTTGCTAACCAGATCCTAATAATTGTACTTATCTGTTCGTTTCTGACCGGGTGCGCCAGCCAAAGCCTGGCTGCAATCCCGGTGGCAGGCTCTCTCAACCAGGAAGAAATGACTCCGACAGCGACATCCGAGTTCCTGCAGGCGCCTGGCGATGCCACAGCCACACCCACGCCTTTCCAGCCACTGCCGCCCACTCCGGTATACCTGCCGACGAGCACACCGGCTCCAACCGCGACGGCGCTGCCAACGGCTACGGTCATCGCACAAGCTGGCGGCAAGAAGGGGAATGGCTTGGTACAGCCAGCAGGTCAGATCAACATATTATTGCTTGGAGCTGACGCACGCCCCGGTCAAAAATTATTCAGGACCGATACGATTATTCTGGCAACGGTCAATCCGCAATTAGGTACCGTTAATTTGCTTTCATTTCCGCGCGACTTGTATATAAATATCCCGGGCAGGGGACAGGACCGCATCAACACTCCTTATGAATATGGCGGTTGGCCGCTGCTGGCAAAGACATTCGCATATAATTTCGGCATAACCCCAGATCATTATGTCGTCATCAACTTTTCCAATTTCAAACAGCTGGTAGACAGCCTGGGAGGCTTGGAAATCAACGTCGGAGCAAACTTGACCGATTACCGCTATCCACACGGATATGTCACCATTCCAAAAGGCAGGGTGAAAATGGATGCGGATACGATTTTATGGTACGTACGCTCCCGAAAAACGACGAACGACCTGGCTCGAAACCACCGTCAGCAGGAAGTATTACAGGCTATCGGGGAAAAACTCCTGAGCATGAATGCAGTCCGGCGTGCTCCTGAGTTTTACAGCTTCTATAAAGATAATGTAACCACCGATCTCTCCTTCACGGACATGATACCTTTCATCCCTCTCGCTGCGGGCCTCGCCGATGGGTCTAAACTGCGCCATTACTATGTGGGTGCAAATAACGTCAAGAACTGGATTACACCGGGTGGGGCAATGGTGCTGCTGCCGAACATGGAAGGGATTCGCAGCGTATTGAGAAGATCCCTCAATGCACAATGAGAGTATTTATGCCGCCTGGTGCCTGCCGGGTCTGGGTAATTACCTGGGCAGGTTGCAGGTTCCTCTTCATTGCTTAGACGGCAATTTTCAATAGCAAATCGGCTGCTCGTTTTCAGTGCCATGTTGCTATTTTCCCGCGAGGAGGAATTCCAATTTGGAAAAGGGACTGCCATACCAGAGGCGCTGAATTTACAGCCAGGTGATTTTCGGCGACTGAGAGGATGTAGCTAAGATGATCCCGATTGGGAAAGGTTTTTTTATCTGGAAAATAGCGAATTGTGAAAATGGAAATGCTGTGGCGATTGCAGACGTTGCCCATCAGGCTGGTTTGAAATTTATCCTGATAAAGATTGCTGATGGAGTAAGCTCCTATAATATCGATCCCACGACTGGTAAGGACCTGGTACCCCCATTAACTTATGAATTACGCTTACGGGGAATAGAACCCTGGGGCTGGCAATATGTTTATGGGTATGACCCGGTTGGAGAGGCGAATAAAGCCATCGCCCGAATGAACGAGCTAGGGTTGGGGAACTTTGCAATCGACGCAGAAGGTGAATTCAAACAGCCTGGCAAGGATGTTGCTGCGACAACCTATATGACCCGCTTGCGTGCGGGGCTACCAAATGCCACATTTGCGATTTGCTCGTACCGCTACCCTTCTTATCACCCTCAGTTTCCGTGGCGACAGTTCCTGGAAAAATGCGATTTGAATATGCCCCAGGTATACTGGATTAATAACCATAACCCAGGGGAGCAATTAGCACGGTCAGTCACCGAGTTTCAAGGGCTGGTCCCATTCCGACCGATAGTACCCGTCGGGGCTGCATTTAAATCAGGCAGCTGGCAGCCGACGCCCGCCGATGAGACCGAGTTCCTACAGACAGCGCGCACGCTGAACCTGACCGGAGCAAGTTTTTGGGAATGGTCGAATTGTCGTACCTATCTGCCAGAAGATTGGAACGCCATAAAAAATTACGATTGGCCTACAACACCGCCAGCACTGGATATCGCTCAACAATATATCAATGCTCTGAATACTCACAAACCTGACGAGGTTTTGAAGCTCTATCTGCCGAATGCTGTGCATGTCACTGCTGACCGTACCCTGACAGGCACCCAGGCTATCCGCGGTTGGTATACAAATTTTTTCAATAACGTTCTCCCAGGCGCGACTTTCACCCTGAGCGGTTATAGCGGAACGGGAAATACCCGTTATCTTACCTGGACGGCTCGCTCTCCCAAAGGGAGGGTGAATAATGGAAGTGATACCCTGGGATTATTAAATAACCAGATTGCATACCACTATACATTCTTTACAGTATCGCCCCCTGGATAATTAAAGAAACCGGTTTTTCCCCATATTCTCAGCCGCCGGCTTTTTTGTCTGGCAATTTCTTAACAGTCTTTCCCTCCCCGGAATTATTCTTTTCAGCGCTTCCCGATTTCCGTTGAGAAGCCGATGGGTTCGAAGTACCAGTCGTCTTCTTACTGCTGGCAGTGCTTTTCTGTGAAGAGACCCTGGTTTTAGAACGGGTGGGAGAAGGTTTTTTATTCTTACTCGCAACCGGCCTGGTTTTTGGCTCTTTCGTTACCGTGGGGGAGGACTTTGTAGATGATGTTTTGGTGGAGGGAACGCCTGTTTCAGCGGTCCTCCTATTTTTGCTGGACTTAACTGGCGTTTCACTGAGCCCGGCTTTTTTGGCGGATGACCGCGTCTTAGGCTCGAGGTCCTTGGAAAGGTTGGCCTTTGCAGGGGTGGTTTTTTGCTTTGCAGGCACAGCAATCGCCGCGCCCGAGGCTGACACAACACGCCTGGTGCGGCTGCGCTGGCTGCCGTTGGACTCGAGCGTAGAATCGTCCAGGAGTTTAAGCGGAGTAGGAGCGGCTAACTTCTCCTGCTTGCTGGAGGCGCCTTTCTTTACCACGGGAGTCTTTTTTATCTGTGAGTCGGGAAGGTTTCACAGCTGGGAGGGTTTTCTTCACTTGTCTGTCTGGGAGGGGCAGTTTCATCTCCAATTGACCGGAATCAATCGCATTTTGTTTCGCTTTGGGATGGATCCGCTCATCCTCCGTTGTTTGCTCTAATCCTGGAAGCACCCAGGGGAAGGTTATCCCGGTCACTTGTTCGCCGGCTTTCAATTCAGTTATGGATTTACCCCGTGCCGACCGTCCAAGCAGCGGGACCTCGTCCAGCCTGATTTGTCTGGGAGCAGGCTTATTCAGCAGTAATGCGACCTTTTTTGCTCCCCTGCCCACTGTAAACCCGACAGCCTTGATTTTTGGGGGTAATTTCCAGGCAACAGTTCCTTGACCATAACGGCCTTGTTTCGGGAACTGGTCAATCGCAACCCGCTTGGCGCTGCCATCGCTGGCGACCAGCACAGCTTCACCGGGATACGGAAGAAGCTCCATGCCCACGACTTCTGCCTCGCCTGCCAGCTTAATCCCCATCACTCCGGCTGCCACCAGTCCCATCGGGCGGATTTCTTCAGCGCTGAACCGGATTGCCATTCCCTGGTCGGTGAGCAGCAATAATTCATCTTGTGTCTCGCCCAAACGCACCCACCCCAGTCGGTCGCCTTCATTCACTTTCACCAGGGTGAACAGGTTTGCAGAGGGTCCCGGTAAATCAGCAGCCAGCGATTTCTTAACCATGCCCTGACGGGTGCCCGTATACACATTCATAGATTCGCCGCGTTCAGATTTGGCGGGCAGTACGAAAATAGCTACGGGCAGATCATTCTCATGCAAGGCGGTCACCTTATGGAGCGGTATGCCTGTAGCAGGCCGGTCGCTCTCCGGAAGAGCCAAAACTGAGATTGCTGCAGATTCGCCCTGGTTGTTCACTAAATACAGTGTATCGCGGGTGTGTGCCTGGGCTAATAGAATTGGGGTATCCTTGCCGGTCGTCCGCGGAAGCTTATCGTCCATTGAGCGGGCAATAATTCCATCAGAAGAAACTGATACCCACACGATATTTTCCGGCGCCAGGTCGGTCGCAGTCATCATTGCAACCCTGGATTTGCCTTGCGCTAATTGGACAATCTGGGTTCGGCGACGGTCGCCGTGGTCTTGTTTGACTTCATACAGCTCTTCGCCGACAACCTCGCGCATCTTTTTCGGCGAGCGCAGCAAACCTTCCAGGTATTTGATCTCGGCCTGGAGCTCCTTGTACTCGTCTTCGATCTTTTTGCGCTCCAGGCTGGCTAATCTACGCAGCTGCATATCCAGGATCGCCTGGGCTTGAATTTCGGATAGCTTGAACCGCTTTATCAGGCGCACACGAGCCGTTTCTGCGTCCGGTGAGCGGCGGATCAAGCTGATCACCTCATCCAGATTATTCAGGGCGATCAACAGGCCTTCCAGGATATGAGCGCGCTGCCTGGCGTGCGCCAGATCGAATTCGCTGCGCCGGCGAATGATTTCCAGGCGGTGTTCGAGGTACACCCGCAGGAGCTGTTTCAACCCAAGGAGGCGCGGCTCATCGTTTACGAGGGCAAGCATAATGATGCCGAATGTGGATTGCATGGGCGTACTGCGGTAGAGGTCGCCGAGCACTTTTTCGGGCTCCGCGGTTTTAGTCAGGTCGATTACGATCCGCATGCCTTGCCGGTCGGACTCATCGCGCAGGTCAGCGATCCCATCCAACCGCTCTTCACGCACCAGGTTGGCAATTCTTTCGATCAAAGCTGACTTATTCGTCATGTAGGGAAGCTCGGTGATAATGATTCGATTGCGACCGTGTTCCAGCTCCTCGATCCTTGCATGTGCTTGAATGGTTATCTTGCCGCGCCCCGTACTGTACGCACTGTGTAACCCATCCCCTGCCGGGTCCTGGATGATGATTCCACCGGTAGGGAAGTCGGGTCCGCGTACGAAGCTCATTAAATCATCCAGGCTGATATCGTCCAGGTTTTCCCACTTATTCAACATATAACGCAAGGCATCCACTACCTCACCCAGGTTATGCGGTGGGATATTGGTCGACATGCCAACTGCAATCCCGGTTGCGCCGTTGACCAATAAATTTGGGATTGCCGCGGGAAGCACTACTGGCTGGGTCAGGGTACCGTCGAAGTTGTCCGTAAAATCGACAGTGTTTTTATTGATATCGGACAGTAAATCAATGGCTGTGCCAGCCAGGCGCGCCTCAGTGTAGCGCATGGCAGCTGGTGGATCGCCGTCCACGCTGCCAAAGTTCCCCTGACCATCGACCAGCATGTAGCGCATGGAGAAATCTTGCGCCATGCGCGCCATAGCATCATAGACGGCCATATCGCCGTGCGGGTGATATTTTCCCAGGACCTCACCGACGATGCGGGCAGATTTCTTATAACCGCTGTCCGGGCGTAGACCCATGTCGAACATTGCGTACAATATCCGCCGGTGGACAGGCTTAAGCCCGTCTCGTGCGTCTGGCAGGGCGCGAGAAACGATCACACTCATCGCGTAATCGAGGTACGCCTGCTGCATTTCGTTTTCGATATCTACTTTATGGACGAGTCCGATTTCCATCCGGTGCTCCAGTTAAAGGAAAGCCTGAAAAATTAATAGAAAGTTTGTTGCAATATCTTAACCGGAACATGCGGTAATCGTCAACCCGGAAAAAACTTAATCGGAGGGGATATTCTGATTTCTAAGTACAGTCACGAAACTTTTGGACGATGGCGCTTCGATAATCAGACGTGATAATACTAGAACATCCACCTGATTATTTGTGACTGTACTTCGATAACCGCATGGAGAAAAAGGTTAGATACAAACCTGCATGTTAGAATATCTCGATTCGGGAAGATGAGTATTATTCAGGTGAATCTATGTCCCTAGAACCGTTGACGCTGCAAGGCAATTTTGTTCGGTTAGTGCCCATGTCCCTGGAACATGCGGTTGGATTAGCTAAAGTAGGACTGGACGAAGAAATTTGGAAGTATATGCGCTATGGTCGTATAAGCAATGAAGGAGAGATGTACGCTTGGGTAGAGGATCTACTGCTGAAACAAGACCTTGGGCAGGATTTGCCGTTTACTGTGATCGCGCTCGACACCGACCAGCCAATCGGGGCAACCCGGTACCTGGATTACCAGCCGGAAAACCGGGCGGTTGAGATCGGGGGTACCTGGTATGCCAGGGCTTACCAGGGCACTCTGGTAAACACGGAATGCAAGTTCCTCCTGCTCCGCCATGCCTTCGAGAGGCTCCGGTTCGTCCGGGTGCAGTTCAAGACCGATGTACGCAACATGCGCTCGCAGCATGCCATTGAACGATTGGGCGCAGTTCGCGAAGGAATCCTGCGTGACCATATGATCCTTCCGGATGGCACACTGCGCAGCTCGATTTATTACAGCATACTGGCCTCTGAATGGCCGGCGGTCAAAGAAAAGTTAGCAGAACGCTTGAAAAACCAGCCTGAAAAAAGATAATCGCGACGAACGTCCGTCGCGATTATTTAATCACAGTGAAAAACGATCAATCCGCCAGGCTCAACTCGATGTCTGCCAGCCCCTCGTCTTCGCCCTCAATCGTGCCCGGGCCGGAGCTGTCCGAGATGTGGTGGTTCTCTAAATCGGTGAAGCGACCCTGGACAAAACCGGTTCCAGCTGGGATAAGCTTGCCGATGATCACGTTCTCTTTCAGCCCATAAAGGTTATCGACTGTTCCGGCAATCGCTGCTCCTGCCAATACCTTGATGGTATGCTGGAAGGAAGATGCCGACAGGAATGAGTCGGTGCTCAGCGAGGCTTTCGTAATGCCTAACAGGATATCGACAAACTTGGCAGGACGCTTCCCATCGACCAGGAGCTGTTCGTTGAGGTTTTTCAGCTCCAGTAAGTCAACCAGGTCACCTGGAAGGTAATTCGTATCCCCAGGACGAGTGATCAAGACTTTCGACATCATCTTACGGATAATCACTTCGAAATGCTTGTCATTGATGTTCTGTCCTTGGGAGCGGTAAACTTTCTGCACCTCGATCAGCAGGTACATCTGGGTAGCCGTTCGACCCTGGATGTGAAGGATCCGGTGAGGGTTGAGCGAGCCTTCGGTTAATGGCTGCCCTGCCTCGACCTTCTCACCATCCTTGACGACCAGGCGAGCGGTGCTGGGGATGTCGTAGTCCACTTCCTGCTTGTTCTCATACGAGATGATGATCTTATTTTCCTCGAGGCGAGCTCGCCCACCGTGCTGAGCGGAGATTTTTCCTTCTTCGCCCAAATAGGCGATGACATCACCGATGCTCACTTCAGCACCATCTTCGGTAGCAATCGTCCAGCCTTCCGCCAGATCGTACTCGTCGCTGATCATCTCGCTATGCACGACGTGTGCAGTACGCATGTCGCCGTACCTGTCGGATTGGATAATAGAGACCGTGCCGCGCAGCTCAGAGATCACAGCCTCGCCTTTAGGTGTTTTGCGCGCCTCGAAAAGCTCCTCCACGCGGGGCAGACCGGTAGTAATGTCACCTCCGGCAGCGACGCCGCCGGTGTGGAATGTACGCAGAGTGAGCTGGGTGCCGGGCTCGCCGATGGATTGGGCAGCAACGATTCCAACTGCTGCGCCAATATCAACCATCTTGCCCCGTCCCAAATCCATGCCGTAGCACTTCTGACAAATCCCGTGGACCAGCTCGCAAGTTAACGGTGAACGAACCTTGATCTCCGGGACATTCGACCCGACGATCTTGCGCACACGCTCGTGGTCCAGCAGGTCATCACGCTCGGCAAGGATTTCGCCAGTGGAAGGGTCAACGACGTTTTCCACTACAAGTCGTCCATACAGGCGAGTCCCTAACGCTTGCCCGGCGATATTATCGCTGCGCCGGATCGTAAATCCTTCCAGGGTACTGCAATCTTCTTCGTTGATAATCACGTCCTGGGCAACATCGACCAAACGGCGGGTCAGATAACCGGCATCTGCTGTGCGCAGTGCGGTATCCGCCAGGCCTTTTCTGGCGCCATGGGTTGAAATAAAGTATTCGAGAGCCGTAAGCCCTTCGCGGAAGTTAGAACGGATCGGCAGGGGGATAATACGCCCGGACGGGTCAGCCATCAGCCCACGCATACCGGCGAGCTGGGAAATGGTGCCGTACCCGCCTTTCGTCGCGCCGGAGATAGCTTGCGCTGCCAGGTTTCCATTTGGATCCATATTCTTCTTGACTTCATCTGACATTACATTCGTAGTACGCTGCCAAATCTCGATGACCCGCTCATTCTGTTCTTGCTCCGTGAGCAATCCCCGGCGGAAATCACGCTGTACCGATTCGGCTTCGGCTAGGGCTTTGTTGACGATCTCCTCTTTCGATTTCGGTATCGTAATGTCAGATACAGCCAGGGAGTATCCCGAGCGAGTTGCGTAGGTAAACCCGATGTCTTTGATCGCGTCTGCGACTTCAGGGGTCTGTTCCTCCCCACAAATCTCGTAGAGCTCTGCCATCAAATCCTTCAAACCACCTTTATCGAGCATAGTGTTCACGAATTGAACGGCATCCGGCAGAATGCGGTTGAATAAGACCCGACCAACGGTCGTCTTGACCAGGCGTTCATCTACCTTAGGCAGGCGATCGTTCTTCTCGTCATACCAGGTCTTACACAGCAGCTGGATACGAGCGTGGATATCAACCTGCTGGAGGCCATAAGCCAGCTCAACTTCTTCCATATTCGCGAAAATTCGGCCATCGCCCTGGTGGGTGAGGACATCCTCTTTGGTTAGATAATAAACCCCTAAAACCATATCCTTCGATGGGCTGATGATCGGTTCACCATCGGCTGGCTTGAGCAAATTTCGTGACGAGAGCATTAACTGGCGCGCTTCCCACACCGCCTTCTGCGAGAGGGGAACATGGACAGCCATCTGGTCACCGTCGAAATCTGCGTTGAAGGCCGTGGTGACCAACGGATGCAGGTGGATCGCACTGCCTTCAATCAAGATTGGCTCGAACGCCTGAATGCCCAACCGGTGAAGCGTGGGGGCGCGATTTAACAATACCGGGCGCTCTTTGATCACTTCTTCCAAAACTTCCCAGACTTCCGGTCGGTTGCGCTCGATAAATCGTTTGGCTCCCTTTACATTTGCTGCGTACTGATGCAGCACCAGGCGGGAAATTACGAAGGGGCGGTAGAGCTCCAGAGCCATGGTTTTAGGCAACCCGCACTGGTAGAGCTTAAGTTTTGGACCGACCACAATCACTGAGCGGCCCGAGTAATCGACGCGCTTCCCGAGCAAATTCCGGCGGAAACGACCTTTCTTTCCTTTGAGCATATCGCTCAAGGATTTCAGCTCGCGGCGACCGCGGCGGGATAACGCTTTGCCGCGCTGGGAATTGTCGATCAGAGAATCAACAGCCTCCTGCAGCATGCGCTTTTCATTCCGGACGATCACATCCGGTGCTCCCAGTTCCAGGAGCCGCTTAAGCCGGTTATTGCGGTTGATTACCCGGCGATAGAGATCGTTCAGGTCAGAAGTCGCGAAACGCCCACCATCGAGCTGCACCATCGGGCGCAAATCTGGGGGGATCACTGGCAGTACCGTTAATACCATCCATTCAGGGCGGTTATCGGAACGGCGGAACGCTTCTACAACTTTCAGCCGCTTGGTCGCTTTCTTGCGCTTCTGTTTGCTGCGGGATGTACGCACCTCATGCCACAGCTCCTCTGCAAGCTTCTCCAGGTCTAAGCGGCGCAGAATATCGTAAAATGCTTCGGCGCCCATGTCCGCCCGAAAAACCTGTCCCCAGCGCGATTTAAGCTCTCGGTAGCGAGTTTCACCCATAAAAATGAGTGGAGCCAGCTCAAGAAGCTCATCACGCAAGCGGGCGTTCTCATCGCGCACCACGACGGATTGATCGTCCAGCTGGTTGCGCAAATCTTCCATGGTCAGGTCGGCTTCCGCGCGCTCACGTTCCAGCTCCAGGCGGATATGCTCAACCTCGCGCTGCTTTTGATCTTTTAATTCGCTTTCCAGCTCTTCCAGGCGTTCCTTTACTATCTTCTGGACGTTGGAAAGGTGGGCGTTGCTGATCGTATCGCCGGCAGCTACGATAGTAATATCTGTATCTGGAAAATGGATTGCCGAACGCTGGACAGTTCCAAGCTGTTCGCGTAGGTTATTTTCTAACCGCTGCCCTGCCTGGATGATCGGATCGAGCTTCTCGGCGATGTTTTCATCGTATTCCTGTTCTTTTCGCTCCTGTTGGCCTCTCAGCTCATTGAGCTTGCGGTCGCGACCTGCCTTCACCTCTGCAATCCGGGCATTTATCTTGGTAGCCTGTTCGCGTTCGGTAACAAAGATCTTCTCTTCCAAACGTTTGAGGGCTTTCTGGCGGGCATCCTCGTCTACATAGGTCACTACATACTGCGCGAAATACAGCACCCGATCCAGATTGCGTCGTGAGATATCGAGAAGCAAGCCTAAATAAGAAGGGATCCGCCTGGTATACCAGACATGAGCAACTGGAGCCGCCAATTCGATATGCCCCATTCGCTCGCGACGCACCGATGACCGGGTTACTTCCACCCCGCACTTATCGCAGATAATCCCTTTATAGCGGATGTTTTTATATTTACCGCAATAGCACTGCCAATCACGGGTAGGACCGAAAATAGCCTCGCAGAACAGTCCATCTTTCTCAGGGCGGAGGCGACGATAGTTGATGGTTTCCGGTTTGAGAACCTCGCCGTATGACCAGCTCCGGATTGTTTCTGGTGATGCCAGACTGATACGTAATGCGGTTAGATCTTTCGTCTCCACTGATTGCCTCCTACCAAATCAAACCGGCGTCGGGGTCGATTGCTGATTACCGACAAACCTGGATAAAATGTGCACAGAATATTATTCGACAGCCCTTCAGCTGTAAACCTGATGCTTTCTGTTTTGGCTCTGATTAGCCGGGGAAAAATAATTATTACCAGAGTTTTTTCGAGACAAACAAATAGAAGCGCTAGAGCATTATCCTCAGCGCTTTTATTGTTCCTCCTTTTCGAGTGTCCGGATTATACCCCCAGGTCGAGCCAATCGTCAAGCTTATACCTTCTTGCGGTCAAATATATTAACGAAATTATTATTATTCCGGGTGGTGCTGGCGGATTGGGATTACCAGAGTGAAGGTGCTTCCCTTGCCAAGCTGGCTTTCAACCGATACTTTTCCTCCATGCCGGTCGGCGATCGACTTGACAATCGCTAACCCCAAACCTGCCCCTCGCTGGTCTTTCGAGCCAGGCTGGGTGCTGCGATAAAATTTCTCGAATAAGTGTGGCTGGTCCATCGGGGAGATACCTATTCCCGTGTCTTGAACCTCAAAGTACATGTGGTCTTGCTTCGAGTAGACCCGTACGGTTACTTTTCCGTTCGCGCGAGTATATTTAATGGCATTATCAATCAGGTTTTGCAGCGCCTGCTGGAGCAATGCGGGGTCAGCCTCAACCAGAGGGATGATCTGCGGAGCGATTTGAGTGACCAGCTCGATATGTTTCTGGTTAGCCTGCATTTGCAGCTGTCCGGTGACGCGCTCGATCAATTCCTGAACCGAGAGCAACTCTAGCTGCAAATCGACTCCTGATTCAATCCGCCCCAGGTCGAGCAGGCTATTGACGAGGCGGGACATATCTTCCACGCTGCCCACGATCTTGCGGACATAGCCCGTTTGCTGCTCGTTCAGCTCGCCGACCATCTCGAGCATGGTTGCATAGCCGCGCATGAGCGTAAGCGGGTTGCGTAAATCGTGGCTTACCGTGGAAACGAACTCAGATTTCATGGTATCGAGCTCTTTTAGATGGGTGATATTCCTCAGAAGACACACCCGCCCGACCTTCTGTCCATCAGCCAACACCGAGGAGGCGGTAGCAAGATAAATATCCCCACTGGGTAAAGTAATCTCAACGGATTGGTTGTCCACCCCGTCCTCGTGCAGTAAGTCCAGCAGCTCTTGATGAGGAATTACTTTGGATAGAGGTAATTCTTCGTCGGTCTCGGCAGGCAATCCCAATACCTGCAAAGCAGCCGGGTTAGCCAGGATCAGCCGGTCTTGTTGGTCGGTCACCAGGACTGGATCCGGCGTCGACGCCAGAATCGCAGCAAGGCGCTGGCGACCTACTTCGGCAGTCTGGAACAAGCGGGCATTCGCGGCTGCCAGGGCAGCCTGGCTTGCCAGGGTGCTCAAGAAACGTGATTCTTCCTCGGTAAACGGATGTGATTTATCATATGCCACCCATAGCGCCCCATAATAGGTATTTTCGTGGCGGAGTGCTAAGGCGATCATCGACTCAGGACGCCTGACACCGGGCGAAAAGTTGAAAAGCCGCGGGCGAGTAATGTTGGGCATGATGATCTGATCCTGGTTGCGGGTCAGGCTGATAATCTGCTCATCCAGGTATTGATAAGTATCTCCGGCGCTGCCAGCCGTAAAATGGATCAAGCCGCCATTCTGACCATCCAACCCGGGAACGACGGAAGGCTCGAGGATAACCCGCGAGGCGCTGGCGCCGGTTGCTAAGGCAAACTCGAGAATGGGCTGGACTGCATCGGCAATCTCCAGGCTGGAGGCTACTCCCTGGCTGACGGTCAACAACAATTTAAGCTCATCGAGACGGGATTTTAGACTGGCGCGCATTTTTTCGAAAGCCCGGCTGAGCTGACCAGTTTCATCTTCGCCTTCCACCGGGAGCGGTTGGTCGAGGTCGCCTTGAGCCAGCTTGCCCGCTTCTACAGTCAGGGCTTGGAGCGATGAGGTGATCGAGCTGACTTGCAGCCTTAAAAGTACGATTGAAGCTATAGCCAGGATGATAATTACCCACAGCAACGGTGTCGCAATCCGCAAAGCGGTTTCCTGTGCATAGCGAGCTGGGACAGTGATCAAAATCGACCAGGGATGGCCTTCAGCCGGCTGCAAATAGGCCAGCTGGCGTGTCCCATCCGGTCCGGTGGTATCGCTTATCTTGGAAGCTGTAAGGGAATTTGATTGCAGTGAGTTTGAGCCCTGGCTCGAGCCATCTGAGCTGTATAAAATCCTCCCATTTTCGTCGATCAAGTAGCCGTGCCCTTCGTTTACCGAGAAATTCCCGAGGCTGTTCAGGATGGATTGGGCAAAAGGATTTCCCGATAAGGCACTCCGCCCCACAAGCACCCGCTCGACGACGCCTGCTTGATTGTTTACTGCTGCAACGAAAGATATATCCGACGATGAATTCCCGCCAGTTGAGGATGGGACGTAAGTTGGAACAGGCAGCCCGTTTAAGGCAATCTGGATGAGCGCCTGTTCTTCGATGGGCGCCTGTTCGGTGCGATAAGCGGATTGGGGGAACCCCCCGAGGGATTGCCCCGAGCGGTCCAGGAGGTAGATCTGGTTGAAATATGGAATATCGTAAAACTTGCTCTCGAGGAGCCCGCTCAGCTTGTCTGGAGCGCCATTCAATAAGTCAGGATCTTTGGTGATTTCACTCATCAAAGTTTGCCCGGTACCCAGATAGACAGGTACACCCTCCGCCGCAATTTTCGCAGCATTTGCCATTTGATTGCTCAGCAAGCGGCGGGCTGTATTTCCCGCGACGATCCAGTTGGCTGCCAGAAGGATTAAGAGCAAGGCGAAAGCCAGGGGAGCGATGCTGTATAAGAAGCGGGCTTGAAGGCTTCGTTCAGAGGGGGACACGACCAGCGGCGCGTGCCCGCCCCATACTTGCGGCAGCGAGACTGCGATGATTTCACTGAACACACCGCCGATGATCAGCGCACTTGCCATCGCCAGCGATAACCCGCCGAGCTGAGTAAGCGCAAAATCCATTCGACTGGCTAAAAAACCCCTCGAGACGAGAGGGGTAGTAGCCAATGAGAGAAGAGGGTAAAAAACACTCAAGCACAAAGCGGCTATCAGCGGGTGGTGGATTGCGCGATAAATGCGTGTCCGGTAATTTTGCTGCATTGCCGCGGTAAATAAAATCGCCAGCAAACTGATCTCGAGTGGGGTAAATGGATTATGCGTTATCCATAAAGCTTGCAGTAAGCCCGCGAAAAAGGCTAAGCCTGCTGCGGCATTCAAGCCTAATAGCCCCGCAGCCAGCATCCAGGGGATGGCAGAAAATATCAGGATGGTCGGTGCAGGAAAATCTCGTGGCAAATCCGGCGACGGCAGCCCCAAAGACGCGGGAAGCTTGATGCCCATGAACAGGCAGCTTAACGGCACACACAGCGCTAATAGGACTAACAATAAAACCTGCTTCGATCCCCAATGACCGTTGTACTTACGCCAACGGTACAGGAAATAAAGCAGGACTCCGGCAAAAATAAACCAGCCCGCCCATCCGACCAGTCCTTGAGGCCACTCAAGATATGGGGAGCTGGTTAAAAAAGTAGGAACAATCTGCATGATAGGTTTAGGTGCTGCAAGTTTTGTGCCAATTTTCCCCAGAACAGAGCTGTCATCATTATATCATGAACAAATACCATTTTCCTGCAAACCCTTTTGGGGTAACAATAAGATCATCCCAGAATTTTGAGGTCATGGAGAGATTTACCGGATCGGCTCGCTTCGAATTTGTGTCTTGCTACTGCCATTCGATGGTCTCAGTGGTCGCCTTATCCAGGTCGCCATAGATTCCCCGCCTTTTTTCAGGCAGCATGCCTGCCAGGATATACATAGCCTCATCGGTCATCCTGCGCAGGTCATCCCGCCCGGCGTGGCTGAATTCTTGCCGGAAGTGGAACGGGCGACCAAATTTTACAACTGCACCTGGCGTTCGCCAGGCTCCGAACGGTCGAAGTGCTGGGAATCCTTCGGTGCCATCGACCGCAACCGGAACTACCGGGCAGCCTGCCCGGCTGGCCAGATATGCGACTCCCTCCTTACCCTCTTTTAGCGCGGGGCCGCGCGTCCCTTCCGGGGCTACCAGCACGATTTCGCCGGCATCCAGTATTTCAAGTACCTGCCGGACTGCCTTGCGATCTAATTCCTCCCGGCGGACAGGCACAACTCCCCAGATCCGTGGGAAAATGCCAAAGAAGGGAATATCATACACCTCGATCTTTGCGAGTGGAACGATGTTCCGGGGGACAATATGGAGCACAAGTATTGGGTCTACGAAGGCAATGTGATTGATCATTAGCAGCGCCGGCCCGGTGGTGGGAAAATTCTCCATACCCTCAGCATGGTTGAACTTAGCCATGAATGTGAACCCGATATACTTAAGCAGAAAACGGCAGAATTTACGCCGCGCTTCCCAGTCTGCATGGCGGTATATTTTTCCCGTATTCTCCCCGGAAAACAAGCTACTCACGTCCAACAGCAACCTCCGGGTGGTGCTGGTAAGCGCCCCGGTAATTTTCTGGTAGTTGGTTTGCCAGTGCAACCATAATCTTTTCGGTACCCTTTTTGACCGAGGACCTGAAATCAGCTTCTTGATCTAGATAGAAGCAAGTCCCTACTTCCATTGTAACCCGAGTCCGGTGGAATCGTTTCATATTGCCAAAGATCCGCCAGTTCTCGGTCCCGGTTAAGGTGACTGGAACTACCGCTACTGCCGCCTTCAAAGCCAGGTAAGCTGCACCCTCGGTGCCGGGCTCCAGGCCGCCGGTAGTGCTTTCGCGTGCTTCCGGAGCTATGGCGATAAAGCGTCCTTCCGCCAGACCGCGTAAGGCGATCCGCAGAGCTTTTCGATCCGGCTGACCACGGTGAACCCAGATTACTCCGTAGGCATCCAGGAATTTACCGATAAATGGCATATCGAATAGCTCCACCTTAGCCAATGCCTCAGCCTGGACAGGCAGCATTGATCCTCCAATAAGTACATCGGAATCTCCCAGATGATTAAACACGATCAACGCGGGACCGTTTGCGGGAATATTCTCGAATCCAATCTCCTGGATACGCGTAAAAATGTGCACCACCACATTCCCGATTCCATGGATGACCTTGCGGAAGACACGACGGGCAAGCGTAAGCTCCGGCAGGCGAGTGATGTCGCGATGGTATACCGTGCTGAGGGGTTTATTGGGATCCATAGTGATTTGAGCTGTAAACACCCCGGTATTCTTCAGGCAGCAACTCAGCAATTGCCAGCATGATTAAATCGGCATTATGCTGCCGAGATTCCTGGCGAACGTGACCGGACCCTGAGATGGGTGGCAGGTGGAATGGCTTGCCGATGCGCATTTCCAGATGGGGCCTGGTGAAATGCAGCGCTCTCTCCATGAAGTCATCTGTGGTGCCGATAATTCCAACTGGAATAACCGGGACCCCTGTACGATCCATCACGTAGGCTACCCCGGGAAAGCCTCTTTGCATCCCAGGAACATGAGAGCGTTCTCCTTCAGGGGCGATTATTATTGGTCTGCCAGATAATAAAATCGAAGTCATCTTATCGAGGAGACTGCGGTCAAACTCACCGCGATGGACAGGGATTCCACCATACCAGATTGCCAGCTGTCTTTGTCCCGGTCGCCTCCAGATATCGACAGCGCCCACGGCTTCGGGTGCGGTTGGCCAGAATGCCAGCGCAAAAGGGGGATCATACGTTGATACGTGGTTAATCGTGATCAGGTAAGCCCCACGAGGCGGAACGTTTTCCCTGCCAGTGATGGTTACCCGCGCCAGTAAATGGAAGATCAGCCTGAAGATGGGACGCAAGCTAGAGCGGCGGAGCTGGGTGCTGAATGGAACCTTATAAACTGGATGGAATTCCGCCATAGAAGGGTCAAGCTAATTCGGTGCCGGTAAGTTTATCAAACTCAGCGCTTGCTTAAACACCTGGTCGCTGTTTAGACCATCTGAATTAAGTATAATCGCATCCTGTGCGGGACGCAGCGGTGAAACTGCGCGGGTAGAGTCGATTTGATCCCGGCTGCGCATGGCTTCCAATATCTGGGCGTAGTCGGCAGGCTCCCCCCACTGGCAGAGCTCTGTGTACCTGCGCATGGCGCGTTCTTCCACAGAAGCTTCCAGGTAGATTTTTACATGCGCTTCGGGCAGAACAACAGTCCCGATATCGCGTCCCACCATCACCACCCGCCCGCGCAAACCAATCTTGCGCTGAGTAGCAGCCATCGCCTGGCGGACGCCGGCGTAGGCAGAAACCAGCGAAACGTAGGCTTCGACTTCCGGAGTGCGAATATCCCAGGTGATATTCTCACCGTCAGCCCACACATCCGAAGTACGTCCGTCATTTGCCGATGGCGGCTTGACATCGATCTGGATCTCTTGTGCCAGTTGGGTAACTGCTTGCTCGTCGTTCACATCCAGGCCGCCTGAAATTGCTTTGTAGGTAACCGCGCGGTACATGACACCCGTGTCGAAGAAGAGGTAGCCCAGCCAATCTGCCAGGCGCTTACCCAGAGTAGACTTTCCGGATGCAGCCGGGCCGTCAATGGCAATCGTATGGACGGTAGTCATCATCATTTTTCGATCGCCGGAGAATCATTACCCTCAGGGAGCTGGTTGGTTGGAGCTTAATGGCGCCGCTCCAGGGAAAAGATCACTGCGCGCCCACAGGATTATTTGCTGGGTTTGCAAGGGAGCATTCCGGAATGTCAGCCATGAAGTCAGATCGGACGGCAATGGACCTGTCCAACCGGGATAGATCCACCAGTCGAAATCCTGGCCGCGATAGGCTGCGGTCAGCGCGGGTGGCTGGTCTTCCTGGTGGGTGATAATCAGCGCTGGCTGCTCAGTGCTGGGAAGTGCAGACACAACTTTTATATTGGTGTAATCCCGTAAGAGCCATTCTAAAGCTGGCGAGTTGGCTGCGATCTGGATATCGATCCCCTGGGGTGTTCCAACCGTCCATTCAGACAAATCTTTTATTGTTTTCAAAAGAAGATCAGCCTGCCCTGCCGCTGAACTGGAATTCCACAGCTCCTGGGGTTGATTAAACCTTTCCTGCGCAGCGCCCCACATGGCGCTGAATGTATACAGGCTTGCCGCTAAAGCCAACCCAAGAGCCAAACCCAAACGGGCAGTCGACCAGGACCAACCGAGGGTTACGAGTATTGCGGTTAATGCCCACAGGCCGATCACTCCAAGCATAAGGATGTAGCGAGCCTGCTCGCTGGTCGGATCCGGTACCCCGCGGCTCAAGCCAGCCAGATTGAACCAGAGCAGTCCTGACAGAATGACGATGAGCGCCGCCTCTCCTAAAGCAACCAGGGGCTGAGTAGCACCCTGGAAAAGGCGATCCATTTCAATTGCAGCTAATCCCCATAACGGCACGATTACCCATACCAGATCGATGGCTTGCCGTGAAGGATAAATCAACAGCATAACAAGGGCTGTAACCAGCCAGATGGTTAGCAGCCTGGTAATTCCCGAAAAATTTCGCTGGTATACGCTGGCGATAATACGCAAGAGAGCGAATATAACCGGGAAGATCTGAAACACCAGCAGGATCGCAATCAGCCTTTGGGGTGGAACGACTGGCAGCTCCAGCAATCCCTGGAGGAATGCTCCTATAGATCCTGCCCAGGCTGCCAGACCTTGCCTGAAAAGCAAGAAAATGGTAGCAAAGAGCACAAGAGTGATCCCGGCGGTGATGAAAATGGTGACGCCAGCTTGCCGGGTGAGACTGGGCAGAGAGAACAGCTCGTTCTCTTCGGATTGGAGCTGCGTGCGACTGGTCAGGTAATAGATCAGCCAGCTGATCCCTAAAATGGTCAAGCCCATAATAAATGACGGACCGGAGAGCATTGCCAGCCCCAAAAATATACCTGCCAAAATTGGTTTCCGTTGATAGAACCAACCCGCCGCAAGCAAGCTAAAGCTGAGCGCAGGGATTGGGCTGCCGACCATGCGCGAGGCAGTCACCAGCCCGGGGTCGAGAGCCAGGGCGAAGGCGAGGATCAAGCCGGCATTGCGCGGTATCTGAGGGCGGAATAGGAGCGGTAAAAATACCAATAATGAGCCCGCCAGAGCAGGCCACAAACGCGCCAGGGCGTTGTTCGCTTCTACAACAGCAAATAAGGCTCCAGTCAAGGCGAGATAACCCGGCTGGGGACCAGGAGTAAATGTTCCTGCCGCAGTAAGTCCTCTGGCGATATGTAGAGCCTGTAATGCCCAGGTCGCCTCGGCATCCGAGAGCGGTACAGCGCCGAGATTGAGCAGGCGCACACCCAATCCGATCAGGAACGCCAGCAGGAATAATACGTGTTCGAGTTTGATTTTTTGCAAGTCCATCGACAAACCCAGGATATTTGGCAGTATACCTGAACTTCCATTTTCAGGGTACTAAATAAATTGTTGTATTTCCCTGCTGAAATACAGGAGTTAAAGCAAGCTCAAATTTCCGCAAGGCGCTGGCAAGATTACAGGCACGCCCAGGAGTCTGGCACACCGTTTGGATGTAATTAATTTCTGGCTGACCAACCACGACGTATTTGACGTTCCAATTGTGCAGCAGCTCGAGGGCAAGGCTGGCATCCGGCGTCGAATATATAGTATCGATGTCCGGCTCGCGTACGCCTTGTTCTGTATAATTTCCACGCCATTGACCTTCGTGGAGAGACCAGCCCAATAAGGCCGGGACTCCGGAAAACGCACTGATCCGGCCCTCATAATTATATGATTTCCCTGGCGCTTCCAGGATGACCGGGAGCTGGAAGTTTCCTTCCTGGCGCTGAACGACCATCTCGTTGCGCAGCCAGTCGATGGCAGCCCAATCGTCAGGACTGTCCGCGCGGAGATTGGACGTTCCATCCAGGTTCGCAGCGGTGCGAAATCCGTTCACCCGGCTGTAGCCGGCAAATACGGTGTAAACACTCCCTGCAAAGACCAGCAAAATAACCCCTGTAACGATCAAGGCATATCCTATCCGCCCTATGACCACTTTCCCACGTTCAGACAGCCACCATAGACCATAGGCGCTGGATAATCCCATCAGGACCCAACCCTGGAAATAAAATTTAAAGACGGTGTTCATGCGTGCCATGAAGCTGTCCCGCAAATAAGCGATTTCGACGAAAAAGGTGAGCGCGAGACCGGTGAAAATCATCAGAAATACGAACCAGTCAGCTGGCAGCGGCTGTGAGAGCTCATCGACTGAAGAATCCCCACGGTAAGTTTTCGCAGAGATCGCCAGGTTTGTCAAGGCGAAAGCAATCAGAAGTGTAGCCAGTAAAAACAGCCAGGGATCGGTAAGCCGCGAATAGACGAACGATTGCAGAACCTGAGCAAGGTCGCTACCGCCTAGAGCATTTTGCAAAGAAGGGTCAAGCTGTCCGTTATTCACCAACCGGCTTGCCGACAGGCTGAGATAGCCGGCTGAGATGAGCACTGCAATCAAAATCAGGCAAACCCCGACCACGATTCCCCAGCTCTTCAGTAGCGAGCGGAAAAGGTGTGTCTGATATTTGTGGCGTTTGATCCACAGGATATATGCGATCAAAACTGCACTGATCAAAAATATGTAGGTCCCAAACATGACCAGGTACTGCGGCAGCCGGGTAGGGGGAAAAACGTAGGGAAGGATTCCACCCGCCTGCGAGTGAAAGCTCACGTAAAACGGAATATACAAGCCGATACTTGCCACGAGCAAGCTGCCGCCCAGGGCCAACACCTTTAGCATTAGCTCGCGGTTAACCGTCTTGGATTGCGCATAGCAAGCAATACCATATGTCAGGGTAACCATACCGACATAGATAGGCATATCCCAGGTATTGAGAAAACCCAACGCGCCAAGCGAGAGCGAATAAAAAATGAATAACGGCCAACTTCCATGCATGCTGTTGGCGATTACATGCCACCAGGGAGGAGAGGGGTGGTCTTCGGAGAGGGTTTTATTCCGGGCAAGGGTTCCCACGAGCAGATTTAAACCCAGACCTATCGCCAGCAATACGAATGGCAGCGCCAGGACGTGCGGGTGGTTGTCTCCCAATAAAAAGCTAAAAAAGGGGAATTCGTTGATTGGACTGAGCCCCAGCGGCTGGTACAGCAGGTCACGGTCTTGAATCACACGCGAAGCCCGCCACCACCACCAGCCATTACTGCCACCTGGGAACCAGGAGCCCGTTACCGGGTTATCCAGCAACCCTGGGACGTCGATCCATTTCCAGAATGCAAGCGAAACGGCGCCGCGCGCATACAGCGATTCGAGGAACCCCTCCAGGTTGCCGAGCAAGGCTACGAAGAAGCTCGCCAGAAGTCCAAACCCGATTGGAACGGATGCGCCCTTTCCCGGTTTACGGCTTAAAGCGACCAGGTTATAAACGACGCCGAAGGATCCAATTATGGTGAGGGCGAAGAGCAGTGCATCATACAAGTCGAAGCCTACCCCAGCCACGGCACCGGTCAAGCGAGTCAGGAGGGCCAGCATAACGTAGCCATAGTAGTAGTAGGAAATGGCATAGCCAGATAGCCAGGGATCGATCGGAGGAAAGTTCGGGCTGTTCAAAGTCCCGTTCAGGAATGCCATTTCCATGAACTTCTCTCCGCCAGCGCTCATTACCTTATCCGGTGCATAGGCACGCAGCAGCGCCCAGGCAAGGAAAGCCACGGCAAACAATATTTCCACAGCCAGGATCAAGTTTTTATTTTGACGGAGGAACCCACTCAGAGAAAGGTCGTTGGCTGCTTCGTCCCGCCCGCGCTGGCGGAAGAGGAGCCAAAGGGAAATTGCGATGAGGATACCCAGGGCAACCAGAAAGCTTCCACTGTCATTTCTTAAGAAGCCAGTCGAAGCTCCCAACCATACGAGATAGCTGGTGAGCAGCAACCCGGCTGCCTTGGAAAAACTAAACCCCCGGTCCGGAAGCCAACGGAAGACACGGAACAAAATTGGAAATACCGCCCAGCCAAGCGCCAGCATGACCAGCCACCATAAAAATACCTGGATAGAGTTCGCTATTGGCTGCATCCCGCAATCATGGTATTTCTAGAATCTACCTAAGATGACCCCGCCGGCGGCTCGATTACTTCATAGATTACCGTGTCGCCGTCTCGATAGACCTCGCGCCAGTATACCCCGTTGAAAGCAGCAAACTTATCCAATCCCTGGCTGTTATCGGGGGTGTAGTAATGGCCGCGCTCTTGCTGACCCAAAATGATATAACGGACATCATATTTCTTTAAGAAATCCCGAGCGCGGCTGATATCCATCGTCTGGTAAAAGTCATCGATCTCAGCAATGCGGTCGCTTACCCAGGTGCCTGGAAGGGCTGCTCGCTGTTGCTGTTGGTGCCATTCCCAACCTACCACTCCGGGTAAGCCGGTATAGATGGACATGCGCGAGCCCCAGCGGTACAGGTCGCGCAGGTTAGCCTCAACGATCACTGGCGAGCCTTTCACATTCTCTTGCAGCCAGCGGATGGCGCGGTAATCCTGGCTGAGGTCCATCTTGCCCCAGCGTTCGTCATAAGTGGCATAGTTCATGAAAGCCATCCCGTCCAGGGTGTGCGGCGCATCCGGAGCCATGCGGTCCTTGATTTTAGCCATACTCCCCATCAGAGGATAGAGTGCGGCGCCAAATACCAACGCAGCCAGGGCGATCTCCCAGGCAGTGCGCCAACCTGCTTTCCAGCGAGAGAGCGAAGGAATTATCCAACCCAAACCGGTGGCTGCGGCGATGGCAAAGAACGTCCACACCTGCAAGTATATCTTGAAGACAGTGTTCATCCTCCCAACATCTCCGCGGAAGACAACCACTTCCACGACTGTAGTCAGCACCAATCCGGTGCCTACCAGGAAGAGGACAAATCGTTTTTCATCTGAGGTGCCCGGACGTAATAACAATACGCCCGCCCAGGCAGCCAGGGGATAGACCAGCCAGGCGATCTTACCGCCCAAGGCGATGATCGCAAACATGGTCAGCAGGACGATCAACGCTCCAAGGAAGATCAAGCCGCGGTAAGGTTCCAGCTTACGCACTGAGGCGAGGGGGGTGCTGGCCATCCAGTGGTATGTCTCCCAGACCATCCAGGAGACGATCACGAACAGGAATAAACCCCAATGGGTCAGGTAGGCAACCAGCGGGGTCCGCGTGCCTTCCCATAAATCCACCCTGGTGTAGCCCAATGTGAACCAATCTCGGAAAGGTTGGTAGAGCAAGCGAGAAAGTACCAGCAGCGCCAGGATAGCAAGGACTGCTGCAACGCAGCGGTAAAGCCAGGTGGGTACACCTTTCAAAAAAGTCCAGCGCTGCAATGAACGCGGAGAGATTTCGAAATAACACAGGAAAGTATAGGCAATGACGACCACAGCCAGGGGTAGATAGGTATACATGTCGAAGGTGTTGGTAGGCTGTAACGCCCCGATGGCTAACGCTCCGATGAAGAAGCTGCACGCGGCTGCCAGGAAATTCTTCCATTTTCCTTTGCCGAGCAACACCCCAACGATCCAGGCTAATGCGAGCAGGGCGATGGGGATAGCGAAGAGGTGTGCATGTGGATCCCCATATAAGACTGTAAAGAAGGGGAACTCCGTGATCGGTTCGACGTCGTTGGGCGCTGGAATAGCCCGGCTCGGATTCCAGTACCAGTCGCCAATGCCATAGGGTAATGCATCGCCAGACAAAACTTTCCCAAATCCCTCAACCGACCAGGTCAGGCGGTTCACCAGAGTTGAAGTCTTCGATTTTCCCCTCGGGAGCTGCCAGGCGTTGGTAGCCTTGATAGATCATCTTGACCGTGCCCAAATTGCCCAGGACAACGATGGCGATTGCGGTCGCTAAACCAATGAGTATGGGGTACCACTGTAATTTTTTTGGCTTGCCGTTGGGTGGAGACTCACTGATCTGATCTCCGTTGCGCCGGCCAGCAATCAGGTTATACCCGATGGAAAAACCGCCGAGTGCAATGAGGGTGAATACCGTCGGAAGGATCAGGTTATAAGCAATTGAGGGGACGATTCCTAACAGCTTGACCAGGGTACCGACGAAAACAAAACCATAATAATAATAATTGAGATAACCACCTGCATACCATGGATCGAATGGAGGGAAGGAAGTACTCTTTAGGACGGCATTGAAATACGAAAAATCCATCGGTTTTTCACCGCCCTTGAAGGGATGCCACAAGTCCGGATTGCCAAGACGGATGCCAATATCTACGAGGAAGAATGCCAGGGCGATGCCTTCCACAACCAGGATATATTTCCAGTTCTCTCGCAGGTATTGCTCTAATGCCTTCCATCTAAAAATTGTAGACCAGCAGCCCTACAATTACGAGTCCAAGAATGATCAAGCCGATGGTTGTACGCGTGAATGGGACCTGGTACGAGCCGAGAAGCCAGGCAAAGTACGAAAGCAGCAGCATCCCTGCTGTGCGCGCCAGTGGGTAGCCTTTATCCGTTAAACCAGGAAGAATCCAATGCAGGATTGGGAAGACGATCAAGCCCAATAAGAAAACGCATACGTACCAAAGGACTGCCGCGAGGCCAGGATAGAGGTTAATAATCCGGCTGGTATCAAATAGCTCAGCCCAGGTGCCGCCCAAACGCTGAGCAGCCAGCCGGTCTATGGGCAGCATCAGGTCGGCAGGGTGGGGTGGAAATTGGATAGGCGGCAGGCGCAGGACGTGGCTGAAATCCACCGCTCCCAAGATATCGGCGACTTTCTGAGGGTTGTAGTCTGCGTTCTTCTTAAACACCAGCACTTTAGGGTGGTCGTATACCGTGAAAGCTTCCTCAGCAAACTGGTCGTTGATCTGAAAGGGTCCGATCTTGGGGTCATTCTGGAAGGTCTGCACCAGGTCGTAGCCTAAGGCGCCTTTGAACATACCAGGCTTGGCTACCGAATAACACCAGCCGATTGCTTTGTCCTCCGGGCAGCCCAACAAGTTGCGATAATAAACGGTGGTCATCGGGAAGCGCTCGGGTATGCGTGGCAGGCTTCCCCACTGCCGGTTGGAGGTGATTACCAGGTATTCTGATTGGTCGAGGATCCGCTCGAAGCGCGCCAGCTTATCGGGATTGTCGTCGAGATACATATTGAAATTTAAATCGGTTGGATATAAACCACCGAAGGGATCATACCCATCCATACGCAGCGGTAACCCGTCATCCCAATCGCCCTCGTTAGCCAGGGCGCCACCGTTCAAGTTGAGCATGCCTTCATCGGCAAGCAGCGAAAGCTGTATCTGGTATCTTTCACCGGCTTGAACTGGAATCGGTGTTTCCAGCTGGATGTGGTAGCGGGAATTGCCCTGGGCGGCTGGATCGAACGTCAGCGTGCCAGCGATCGCGGTGTCTTGATTTTCATTCCCACCACTCGCATCATTTTGACCTTGTGAGCCCTGCTCAGTAGGGCCGTTTAGGTTGACTGAAATTGTCTTCGGCTTTCCACTGCCGCTAATGTCGCTGATCTGGTCGATATAGATATCGGACAGCACACCGGAGGTCTCTGGCTGGAACACAGCTGCGGCGGGAATACTGGAGCGAATGACCAGGTTTTGAGGGGGGATTTCCTGTGAAAAACTCCCAGAGCTGCCCTGGATCACCAATTCGATCGGGCTATCCACCGAGGCAGCTTCTGCTGCGCCTGCCAGCTCGATGGTCATCGCGTAATCTTTTGCTGGGTCGAGGGTTAATGGGTGATCGAGAGTAAACGTTACCGCTCGACCCAGGGGGTCGCTGGTCTCAGATAAGTTAACCTGCACCTGGCTGGAAGCCAACGGTGCTGTCCCGTCGGGTACATCCGAGATGGTAAGCTGCAGATTGCGGGGGGTGGGGCTGCCTTGTTGGTCTTGCACATGGGGTAAATAAATTTCGGATAGCGTGCCGCCCGTTTGCGGCTTAAAACTGGTTTGATAGGGGATACCTGGTTGAATGGAGTAAGAGTATGGGAAAGAAATCGGCTGGTTGAATACTCCCTCGCCAGTCTGGATCGGCAGGTTGATCGGTCCTGGGATATTTCTGAAGATCCAGCGCGTGGCAGCTATGCGGGTTACCGGCTGGTTGTAAACGCTCATCGTGAAAGCATATGCCCAGCCGTAAGTTGCCAGCAGAACCCCGGCGCCGATTACGCCTGCGACCAGGCGCAGCGCGCGGCCGCCGCGCTCAGCTCGCTTACCGGCATCCCACAAAGTGAAAACCGCCCATGCAGCGAAAATCCCCAGTGTCGGATAGATCAGGAGCTGGTAGCGCATCGTCGGGTTCTTCGCCAGGGATTGCCACAGGAAGTAAATCCCTGTCCAACCCCAGAGTAAGGCAGTGTGCTGCCATTCACCTTCACGCCAGAATCTCACCATCCGCCAGCCAGCCCACAGGAATCCCGCAAATGCTAAGATTCCCAACGGCAAACCCATCCCCCACAGGATCATGTTTTCTGCAGAGAACCAGAAGGACCGGCGCGCCCATTGCATCGCGAATGGCAGATCGAGGTTTCCCGTGCTTTGGGCGCGTTGTTCGCGGATATTGGCGACCCAGGCAGGATTCAGCCTTACGCCGAAGAAACCAGGTCCGGCAAACGCATAGGGCTGCAAGATGCGAAAAGCAAGGATGCTGAGCGCTCCCGCGATGGCTAAATAGGGAATCGCCTGGTAAAGCATAGATTGGCGGAGCGGCTTTTTGTCTTTGAAAATCCGGATAAGGATCGCTGCAGGGAGCACAGCAGCAGCCGGAAAGGTGTTTAGCTTCGAGGCGACAGCCATCCCATACACGAGGCCGAATGCCAGACTGTACAGGAATAGCGGATGGGTGAGGAAATCTCTGATATAGCCGGGACTGCTCGGTTTGGAATCCGGTGATTCAGCATCTGGGACCGCGGGCGGTGTTGATCGCTTGATGCTTAAGCGCCACGGACGCGAATCGGTGCTGATGCAGATAGCAATGTACAACGCCAAAAAGGTCAGGAAGTTGGCGAAGGTGTCCATCGTGAAGAAATGAGCCTGCTGGATGGGGAGAACCATTGCTGCCCAGAATGCGGCTGCAAGCAGGCCGATCCGCCGGTCGTACAGCCTTGTTCCTGCCAGGTATACCAGCAGAATAACCAGGATATCGGCAAGAGCGGATAATGACCGTCCAACCTGGGTCATCTCATCGAAACCCGAATGACCGTACGTCCATTCGACGATGAACCGCGCCAGAAACATGGGAAAAGTTCCGTAGACGTAAAAACCATGTCCACGATTTTGCGGATTCAAAGAGGAATTTGGCGTATCAAAGTATTCTTGCCACGTGATCCATTTTTTAATCTCTGCCTGCTCCCCAGGCGCTGGATTGGGATTGGGGTTCGGCACAATCTTGGTTGGAGAGATATCCGCGCCTACCCACACCAGAAACCGCTCGTCCGGGTGAAGGTATTGATTTTCCCCCCAATTGATACCAATTAATCGGAAAGATATACCCGCAATCAGGATGAGTGCAAGTAAAAGATCGTATATCCAAACCCGCGGTCTAACGACAGGTTTTTCAGATTGCAGCGGCACTTCTGGAGTCATATTGGTTGAACGATGTTCGTAATTTTCTTGTTCCACAGGTTTAGCCTGGAGCAGATTATTTTATCTCATTCGGGCGATAATCTTTGGGCTAATCTACGCTCCATTTGAAATCATGCCCCCTTATTGAGCGGGCGGTACGAAGAACATGTAGAAGTTTTTATCCGCATATTTGGATGGATACTCCTGAACCCAGCCATCCGGATAGAGCTGAAGGAGCATTTTCAGCCCTTCGACGTCCTCCGGCTTAACCAGGAAGAGTTTTGCCCCGGCGGCATCCTTTGTCGAGGCAAGATTCTCCGGGAATATTGCCATATCCCGCGTGATATACCCCGCCTGCATGCCCACCAGCCGGGTGTCGACCCAGTGCGGGAATGCCAGCACCCAGGCATTATCCCCGCTGCCAATGGTTTTGCTGAAGTCCGCAATTGCCTGGCCCATCTCGTCGGTATTCCAGGATCCCCCCGAGTACTGCCGGTAATATTGGTTGAATACCAGATCGTAATTTTGGATGAGAGCCGGTAATAACAGGAAAACTATCAAGGCTCCCGCCAGCCACCGCCCGGCAGTAGCGCTGCGGAAGCGCCGGGCAGTTGTATAGAACCCATCCATCGCAATACCAACGATGATAAACGCGGGGACCAGCGCTCCGGACGCTCGGTTGATTGCTGGATTTTCAGCAGGGAACGCCAGCGATAAGATAGAAGGCATCATCATCAATGGGACAGAGATGAGTAAAAATAGATCGACCCAGTTGCGCTTGAGTATGTAACGGACGATAAGAAGTGCAATTCCAAGACCCAATAATGCCCCTGAAATCAGGTCCAATACCGGTCGATTTGTGACAGAAATTACCCAAATATCGCCGTCGTCCCAGAAAAACATCGTAGAGGCACGCCACAGGTTTTGCAGAAAAATCTGCCATGCAGGTCCTGGCAGGGGCTGGTCGATCGAACCCAGGCGGGAAAAAGCCCGGTAGCTGAACATGTCAGGATTGCTGAGTGCGTAGCGGAAAAGCGGTAAAAATGCTAGCAAAGCGATCAGCGCCAGTATAACCAGGCTCAGAAGAATCTGGCTGCGTTTTCCGGCTGCGGCGCGATGGACCAGGTAGATTGCCACGGCAGCTAAAACGACGAAAGGCATGATGCGGAATGGTGTATATCCCTGCAAGCCCAACCCAAGCACCAGCCCCGCCAGGATGAAATCATTGCGGCTGTTGCGCCGGATACCGCGAATTAAAAAATAGAGAGTAGCTGCAGCAAATAACGGATAAAGCGGAAAACGCAGGCCCACTCTTGAAATAACATTCGGCCAATAGGCAATCCCTGCAAAAATCAAGGCAAAGATGCCTGCTCTGCGACCGGCTACCTCACGTCCAATTAAATAGATGAAGGGTAAGGTCAATAATCCGAATAAGACCGTGCCAATCTTCAGGCTGATGAACGAGACGCCTGTCCCTAATAGGGTCGCGATTCCCGCTGTCCAGTAAAACTGGATCGCCTCACGCCCTGTGTTTCTCGGAAAGAAGATGCGATGCTCACCATGCAAGACATCGTAAACATCCAACAGCTTCTCAGCATGGTCGCTGTTCATTTCCGGCGGGACTGTTGAGATCCGGTAAAACCGCATGAACACGACCAAAAAAACTACGCCTAAGACCAGCCACAAGCGATAATCTCTCAGGGAGATATGGATGCCAGGGTCCTGTAACCAGTTTTTTAGGGCTGTCCTGAGACCACGGCGGTTACCTTCAGGCAGCCAGAATGCTCCAACCATTAGAATAATTGCCAGGATCCATAAAAATAGGTTCAGTGTTGTAAATTGGTTATCTCCCAAGGTGACGAAGGCCGCTCCAGCCACCAGGATCGCAGCCAGAAATAGTGTTTTTCTAAAAGAGGCTGAATTCTTTTCCTGGGCAGCTTCATCCGGCAGAGGGAATAAGAATTCCCGGCGAAGATAGGCCCAGATCAATACTCCAGCTGCTGCCAGGTAGAGGATTGCGCCAATTTTCCAGTCGCGTCCATCCCTGGGGCGCAATGACCATTGAGCAGCCAGAGCCAGGACGAGAGCCAGTAATGAGCGCCAGGGAAAAGGAGTATAGATAATCGCGGGTTGAGCTTCGCCTGGGGTTGCAGGCGCTGGCTCCGCTGCAGGGGTCGTTTGGGGAGCGAGTTCCTCCTCGATTGTAACGACAGCAATCGCTGCAGGTGCAGCTGTGCTGGGCGTGTATTCTTCGACGGGGATCGGAGGAGGGAGCACCTCGTCCGCGCCGGGTGCCGTGGATTGAGATGCAGGTTTTGGTTCAGGTTTTGGAGGGAGACGGAGCGGAGCGCCGCGCCATGGCGTCAATAGTGACTTTATGAAATCCAGAACTGTTGGCTCGTCATTGCTCATAACTTCTTTGCCAGTACAATCAGGCTTTCACCCATTCGAAGGGGAATAATACTCCATCCCAAAACAGCCTGCAAGCCCCCAGGAGCGCCAAACACCAATTTTTGCACTTTTGTTGGTACGACGGGTAAGTAAGGAGCATCCCAGAATCCATCGGAGAACACTTTAAATGGTTGCAATTTATGAGCCCGTAAAAATGCAAGCCATACTTCCGGCTGTTTCAGGCTGATGTGAGTCGGGTCCTGGTAGCCTATCCATCTGTCCTTTTTCCAGGAACGCATCGGTGAAGCCAGGTTCGGGGTGGCAAGCACCAACAGCCCACCCGGTGAAAGGACGCGGCTCATCTCGCGAATTGCCGTCTCGGGGTGCGGCAGATGTTCGACGACGTGTTTGGCAATTACGATCTGGAAGCTGCGCATTGGTAAATGCACCCAGGTCTTCGGCTGAAACCACCAGAAAAGATCCATCCGGCATCGTTTGTCTGGCTTGTTCCAAAGCCCATGAGTTGATATCCGTACCAAAGACTTTGTAAGGGGCGGCGAACCAGGTCAGTAGATGACCCAAGCCACAGCCGACCTCCAGCACTCTCCCTGAAGGGGGACCATAACGCAGAGCCAGGGTCGCATAAAAGCGGTTCGACCACCAATACTGGCTGTATTTTTCGAAGGAGACACTGGCATATGGCCCTCTCCGAAAATAGTCCTCGTCGAAAGGATGCTCAGGATCAGTGTCCATTAGATGTCTTCTTGTGGGCGATAAAAAAAGTAAATGTCCCTTGTGGGTCGGGTTCAGCCTGCGTATAAGGGCGCACAATTCGTTCTGTGAGAGCCAGATTCCAGCGGGAAGGCACCCATAACCAGCGGCGGATGAGAAAATGGGGGAGCAGGGTAGGCGCGCCGAAGTAATGTCCCCATTCCACCATCTGCCAGGCTTGTGGAGAGAGATAATTGAACCACCGATCGAGCTTGAATCCGGCACACTCCAGCCGCTCGCTCCATACGTCCGGTGGGTCAGCATGTTCGACGCGTGAAATCCTACGGAACCACTCTGTATAGCCTCTGCCCAATCCCGCTAATCCTGCCCGGTTAAGTATCCCTGCGATAGACAGCTCTGAAAAATACGCGGGGTTAGGCACAGAGAATACAAAGAGCGCCCCGGGTTGGAGAACCCGGGAGATTTCTGCCAGAACCGCGTCTATGTGGGGAATGTGCTCGAGCACGGAATTACTGATTGCGCTGCCAAAATATGCGCTTTTCAACGGCATATCACCGGCATCTGCCTGGATCAGGGAGCGATAGCAACCTCGCTTCTTAGCTTCCCGGATCGGGCCGGTCCAAGGATCCAATCCGACATCCAAAGGTTCTGCGAAGGTCACGCTGGCAAAATGCCCGTCTCCGCTGCCGATGTCCAGGATAGGTCGGGCAAGCTCAAACTGTTGGAAGAATTGCGCCTCAACAGCACGGGTGATTGAGCGGAAGTAAGGCAAATCCCGTAAATGCAGCCACAAGAAATCCTTGTCGCTCATAACCGACTTGTCGATAGAGATTTATTTGATTTTATTAGTTCGGTTTGACTGCTGGCATCCATAATCTCTAAATGCTATTTGATATTTTCGACCTTCTCCTGGCTGGCGCGATCGGCAATTTCCTGGGGTCGTCCGGAGTGTATGGCTGCTGCCAGGCGCTGGAATAAGCTTTCGTAGTTAATTGCGAAATTCTCAGGCATGATTGGAAGAGCAATGCCTCGGGTTTACCCTGGAAATCATCCGGATGGTTGAGGATAGCAATGATCGCTTCTGCCAGTGCCCGGCTGTCACGCGGCGGCACGATCAGCCCGGTGCCAGTCTCGCGGACCGGCACGCGCACGCCCGGAATATTGGAGGCGACGACAGGTGTGCCGCACTTCATGGATTCTACCTGGACCATCCCATATGATTCTGTACTGTTAACACTGGGGAGAACGGTTACCTCGCAGGAATGAAAAAAAGCAGACATTTCCAGTGGAGGAATGACTCCCAGGAAGGTCCAATGATTGGAGACGCTCTCGATCAGCGGTTTAAGGTTAGCGGAATACTCCTCTTCACCAAAAACATGCTGGTAGGGACCCACAAACAGAACCCTTGCCTGGGGCACCTGTTCGAGGATTAATGGGATAGCTCCCACTAAATACTCAACCCCTTTCTCAGCAGCCAGGCGCGCGGCCATACCAATAATACGCTGTCCGTCTAAGAGATTGTATTTCTGGCGGAAATTTGCCAGATCACCGGGTTGAACCGCTGCCAGCTCAATAGGTGGGTAAATCGCCTGAAGTTTTCCCAGATATTTACTCAGGAAAGCGGAGTTTTCGGCGTAATCGTGCGTGTTGGTAACGATTACGTCAGCCAGCCTGGCGGTAATGTGATTGGCGACATCCGAGACCAGGTTAGCAGCCCGGTTCAACACACCTGGCGGCAAGAGCAGGTCGCAGTGATAGGTCAGGATAACTGGCTTCCTCAATATTTTAGCAAGGATAGCAATCAGAGCCGCGTCCAGCTGAGGTACGTGCAGGTGGACAAGATCCGCGCGCTTAATTTGGCGCCAGGACATAAAAGGCATGCCAGGCATGATCACACCTTTGCTGACATGCGCCCGGACGTTCATTCGGTAAATCTCAATGCCCTCGTGCTGTTCGTACTCCGGCAGACTCGGGTCGAAGCGAGAAGTGAGGATGGTAACGTGATGGCCTCTGGCAGCCAGGGCGCGTGCTTCCCGCTCGGCATAGATGGTCAATCCGGAATAATGGGGCCGGAAGTATGTCAACGCAATGAGGATACGCATGCCGGCTTCACTGATTGGCGCTGTTGGGGATCTGACGGACGCGCTGGTAAAGGCCGATGAACGACTCTCCATCTCGGACGAGTCCATATGCGCCGAGCACACCGGTGAGCAAGTACTGAACAGCGTGAGTGCTCAACGCATACGCCAGTCCAGCCGAAGGGTCCACACCGAATACAGAGAGCGCGCCGACGATCGACAGCTCCAATACACCCAATGCTCCTGGGGATGAGGGGGCAGCAATACCGATGGCTGCCACACCGAGCGTAAAAGCCGCCCAAAGAGGCTGTACTTCAGGAAAGAATGCGCGCATGATGAAGTAATACTGCACGAATGCCAGGAACCAGTCGACGGCGATCCAGAATAATGCCCGAAGAAATAAGCGGGTATCGGTGAGAGCGGTCAAGCCCGCCAGAAAAGGTGGGACGACCCTATTAGAAAGACGCTCCAGCACGGGATGCAGACGGGTCAGACGATTAATAATCGCAATCGCCCTATCTTGATATCTGGCAAGGAGATATAAGACCACAAACCCGAGAGCAACAATGATCCCAGCCGCTATGGCTGCCTCACGCGCCCAGCTCCCACCGACGACGAAGATCGCGCTGACCAATAGCAATCCGACCGCCATGCCCAGATCCATGAACCGTTCAATGACCACAGTAGGGAAGACCTGCCAGAAACCCAAACCGGTTTTGTTACCCAGCAAAAAGGCGCGCGCTACTTCTCCCAGTCGGAATGGGAGAAAGTTGTTGAGTAAATATCCTTCATTAATCGTTAAAAATGTCTGGCTGAGAGTGGCTCGGTCGGCGACCAGAGCCTTCCAGGCAAGCGCTCGTACGACCAACCAGATCAAGGAGACCAGCGCACCCAGTATGATGAACCGAAAATCCGCAAGCCTTAGCGCCTCGATCATCTTGCGAATGTCCACGAAGTAGAGAATGATGACCAGCGCGATCAGGCTGATCACCAAACCGGGGACTACACGGCGCCAGGTGCTTTTACCAGGCGGCTGGGGCGCATCATGCTCAGCGCTGATCTTATTCCTCCCCTACTTTTAGAACGGTCAGAAAGGCTTCCTGAGGGATCTCTACGTTGCCGACCATTTTCATGCGTTTCTTCCCGCGCTTCTGCTTCTCGAGCAGTTTTTTCTTGCGGGAGATATCCCCTCCGTAGCATTTAGCCAGCACATCTTTGCGTAAAGCTTTGACATTGGCGCGTGAGATTACCCGACCGTCGGCATAGGCTTGTATCGGGACGACAAATAATTGGCGCGGGATGATATCTTTGAGCTTGGAAATGATTGCCTGGCCCTTGTGGTAGGCGTGATCCTTGTGGACGATCGTCGCCAGGGCATCCACCGGCTCTTCGTTAACCAGAATCTCCAGCTTCACCAGCTGATCCGGGCGATATTCGGCGAACTGGTAGTCGAGGGAGGCGTAGCCGCGCGTGCGTGATTTAAGCTGGTCGAAGAAATCGACGATCAGCTCTGACAAGTGGGATCTCAAAATTCAGCTGAACCCGGTTTGGGGAAGGATAATCCTGACCGGTGAAGGTGCCGCGCCGTTTCGTGGTGAGCTCCATGACGGTGCCATAATAATCGGTGGGCGTGAATATCTCAATATTCATCCACGGCTCACGGATCTCTTCAATTAGCTCCTCGTCCGGCAGATCAGCCGGTGAGTCGATGGACATCACCGTTCCATCTCGCAGCAGGATCTCATATTCAACGGAAGGAGCGGTCATGATGATATCCAGGTCGTACTCCCGCTCCAGGCGCTCCTGGATGATTTCCATATGGAACATCCCCAGGAAGCCACAGCGAAAACCAAAATTCAACGCCTGGGACGTTTCAGGCTCGTAAATCAGCGAGGCATCGTTCAGCTGGAGTTTCTCGAGGGCGTCTTTGAGGTTTGGGTAATCTTCGCCTTCGACGGGGTATATACCCGCGAACACCATCGGTTTGACTTTCTGGTAGCCAGGCAGAGGCTGGGCTGCAGGCCAGCTTTCCTGAGCAATCGTATCGCCGACCCGGCATTCCTTGATGGTTTTCAACCCGGTGGCTACGTAACCCACCTCTCCGGCTGAAAGCTCCTGCGTCGCCCGCATTCCCGGAGCAAAGTAGCCAATTTCGATCGGTTTGACCTGCGCACCACTGGCCATCAGATACAGCGGTTCGGGCATGTGGATGCTTCCGTCGATCATGCGGATATAAGCCACCACGCCTTTATAGGAGTCATAATGCGAGTCAAAAATCAGCGCGCGGCACGGTGCCCGGTCATTCCCGCGGGGTGCGGGAATTTGATCGACAATCGCCTCCAGCACCTCCGGGACGTTCGTACCTTCTTTGGCAGAGATCCGTATAATCTGGTCTTCAGGGGTGCCGAGCAAATTGCTGATGTCCTGGGCAACTTCCTCCGGATGGGCAGAGATCAGGTCAATTTTATTGATCACCGGGATAATTTCAAGGTCAGCTTCCAGCGCATAATACATGTTTGCCAGGGTTTGCGCCTCGATCCCCTGGGTAGCGTCAACCACGAGAAGTGCGCCCTCGCAGGCTGCCAGAGCGCGGCTGACTTCGTAGCCAAAATCGACGTGACCAGGGGTATCGATGAGATTAAGCTCGTAAGCCTTACCATTGCGGGCGGTGTATGCCATGCGCACCGCCGAAGCTTTGATCGTCACTCCCTTTTCGCGCTCCAGCTCCATTGTATCCAGGACCTGTTCGGTCATCTCTCGATCGGAGATGGTCCCGGTGAGCTGCAGCAATCGATCTGCCAGGGTAGATTTGCCGTGATCGATATGGGCAATGATGCAAAAATTGCGAATCCTGTCTTCGTCCATAATCGGCGTGAAGTATACCTTATTTCCTTCTGGGATAATTACCCGGGTGCTGGCATGCCTGGACGAATGTGGGGTGTAGCTTTTAAGTCGCCTGGCTGGATTCAACTTCAGCGGTGTTCTTTAGCACAAGCTCCAGCAGATCGGTGCGAGCCTGACCCGGGTAAGTTAACCAACTTAAGAATTCAACATTTCCTTTTGGCCCGAGGATCGGCGATGGCATCAGATCGTGGACCATGTACCCATCTCCTTCGGCATGGGCAAGAACCGAGAGCAGTACCTGTTGGTGGGTGGTCTTATCCCGGATTACCCCACGCCCGCGCGAGACTTCCTTCCTGCCTGCTTCAAATTGAGGCTTAATCAGCACGACCAGGTCCCCTCCCGCCGGAGGATACCAGTGACGAATGACGTGGAAGAACTGCTTCAACGAGATGAACGCTACATCAATGGTAATCAGCTCGACCGGCTCATCGAGTTTTGCGAGGAAGCGAGCATTGGTGCGTTCCATTACGAGCACACGCCGGTCGCGGCGGAGTCTCCAGTGCAATATACCCTGACCGACATCGATTGCGTAGATTCGACTGGCGCCGTGCTGGAGCAAACAGTCGGTAAAGCCGCCAGTCGATGCGCCGATATCGGCGCAGACTCGTCCATTTACTTGAACCTGGAATCGCTCCAGGGCTGCCTCGAGTTTTTCACCCCCACGCGAAACAAACCGCGGTCCGTGATCCACATGCAGGTCTACATCCGGGGTTAATTGAAAGCTGGGTTTGGTGACAAGCTGACCGTTTGCGCGCACCTGACCTGCCAGGACGAGACGCTGTGCCTGTGAGCGGCTTTCTGCCAGGTGACGCTCAACTAACAGGAGATCAACCCTGATTTTTGGCATAGAACTATTCTAACATTCCCACAGGTCTACAGATTGATGTTGAAATTTGCGCGATCGCCAGTCAAATATCACACCTGTAAGGCTGGTCGTTGCGTTTTTTCAGCCAACATGAGAGAGAGTATGCTATCATACCCATGATGTTGAGAGCTCTAATTAAATCGATGCGACCCCGGCAGTGGACGAAGAACCTGGTGATCTTCGCCGCGCTGGTATTCGATGGACAGCTGTTCAGCATTCCTGCATTCCTGCGCACTTTTGTAGGGTTTATTATCTTCTGCCTGCTCTCCGGCGTGGTTTACATCATTAATGACCTGGCGGACATTGAAGCCGACCGGAAACACCCGGTAAAACGCAACCGTCCCATAGCTGCAGGAAAACTCTCCAGCAAGGCAGCCGTCACGGCGGTCGTCATCTTGCTGCTTCTGCTGGTCCCAATTTCGTTCTTCCTATCGATCGAGTTCGGTTGGATCGCGTTGGGCTATTTGCTGTTGAACCTGGCGTATTCAAAATGGCTTAAACACATCCCGCTTTTAGATGTGCTCATGATCGCATTGTTCTTTGACTTAAGGGTAGGCGCGGGAGTTCGCGCTGATCCACGTCCAACGCTTTTCACCCTGGCTGTATGTGGTAACCACATTGGCGGCGCTTTACCTGGCGCTCGGCAAGCGGCGGGCCGAGCTGGCTCTCCTGGCGGAGGATGCCAACTCTCACCGCAAGGTTTTGGATGGGTACACCATCCCATTATTGGACCAGTTTATTACGATCGTGTCTGCCACGACCATCATGGCTTACAGCCTGTATACATTTTCTGCCCCAAACCTGCCGACCAACCACACCATGATGCTGACCATACCTTTTGTTTTATACGGAGTCTTCCGTTACCTGTATCTGATTCAGGTCACTTACCAAGCTGGTGCGCCGGAAGATGTGCTCTTGTCTGACAGACCGCTGCAGCTTTCGATTGTCCTATGGGGGTTATCCGTCCTGGCTATATTTTATCTCCACTAACTTACCAGATCTGATGCCTGCATTTACGGCGACCGCTCCAGGGAAAGCGATCTTATTCGGTGAGCACGCAGTGGTATATAACCGCCCAGCCATTGCAGTCCCGATAAGAGATGTTCATGCACAGGCGGTTGTTATTCCTGGACCCAAATCCTCAACCGGGGGGGTGTTGATCCAGGCCGCGGATATCGGTCTCGAGACGTACCTGGCTGACCTCCCAACAGACCAGCCTATCGCACTTTTGATCCGGGTTTTATTAGATGAGCTCCAACTTCCTGCTTTACCGGCTTGCACATTACGGGTAAGCTCGTCCATCCCGATTGCTGCCGGCTTAGGTTCGGGTGCTGCAATTTCAGTCGCTGTTCTGCGGGCGCTATCTGCTTTTTTGGGACGCCCACTTCCGCCCGAACGTGTCTCAGCTCTGGCATATGAAGTGGAGAAGCTGTATCACGGAACTCCTTCGGGAATTGATAATACCGTTGTCACTTTCAACCGGCCCGTATTTTATAAACGGGGAGAACCGTTCGAATTTTTCCGGATTCACTCTGCGCTGTATCTGATTATTGCAGATACCGGAGTTCGCAGCCCGACCTCCGTTGCAGTTGGTGATGTCAGGCGTGCCTGGGAGGCAGATCCTGAGGAATACGAATCAATCTTTGACCAAATAGCGGGTATCGTCCTTGCGGCTCGCCAGGCAATCGAGCGGGGCCAAACCGAGCAGCTTGGAGCGTTGATGGACGAAAACCAGTCCTACCTGGTAGAGATGGGGGTATCCAGCCAGGAGCTGGACAGTTTGGTTTCGGCTGCACGAAGCGCCGGCGCGTTGGGCGCGAAGCTCTCTGGCGCGGGCAGGGGCGGAAACGTTATCGCATTGGGTACGCGAGAAAATGCCGAATTTATCTCGAATTCATTGCTGCAAACTAATGCGACCAGGACCATAATCACCCGACCTGGAGGATCTGGGGTGATCTTCGCTGTTTAGCGTATCAGGCGTGGTACCAGCCAAAAACCTGCTGCATCCTGAGGGTTATCGTTTACCTTAACCATAAGAATAAATTTCACTGATTCGCCATCCAGAGCCGAAAGGTCAACGTCGATGCGGGTGATATCTCCATCATACGTCTCGTCCCAGTGACCGAGATCGACCGGATCATCGTCCCCGATCTGGTAGCGCAGGCGGAAGATCACATCGCATTTCTTTTGGTCTTTGAGACAGCCCACATCGGCGAGAAACCGGTCCCCGGAGCTTACTTTAATCTTCGGATATTCGCCCGTAATGTATGCGCCATCCGCATCGGGAGGCTGCGTCCAGAGCGCCGGCTCATTTTCATTGCGGCTTTCCAGGGCTGGCTCAGGTAAGAGGATTACAAATCCGTCTGAATCGTTCTCTTTACCAGGGCAGGGCAGCTGATCGTTATCCTTGGTCGACCAGGTCGCCGCGCAATAATTCGCGCCGAAGTCGTAATAAATAGAGCCGCTGCCTTTGACAACTTCTATGCTGACAGTGAGCGGCTGATCGGCATTGGTTCCAATTCCGAACTTTGTACCCTTCTCGCTCTTTATGATCCAATTCCCGTCATAAGTCCCGGTCTTTTCAGGAGATTTCATGGTAACTGTCAGATCGACCTGTTCGCCGGGACTTACCTGCTCAGGGACACTGGAGGTGGCGCCGTTCATTTTGTCGCCGCTGCTGAAAATTATTGTATATTTGGTGTTCCAGGTGCAAGTGCCGATATTGCGGACGCGCCAGACTTTATTGAATACCTGGTCTTTGGTCATCTCGGTATCGTCTGGGATCGTAACATCGGATACGAATTCAGCCCAATTGCAGCGCGATACCGTACCTCCGCCTCCTGAGCTGCCCCCCCTCCAGAGCCGCCCCCTGACGAGCCGGAAGATCCGGTTGGAATAATCGGGCTGGTTGCGGTTACCAGCGGGATCGGTGTTAATGTCGGCAGCGGCGTAAATGTAGGCAGGGGCGTAAAAGTGGGGAAGGGAGTGCTGGTTGCTACCAGGGTTGCGGCAGGCGGGAGAGGCGTCGGCGAGAGCTGAGTGGGATTGCTTACCGGCTCTGCAGTTGGTGAAGCGTTTACAGCCTCATCTGTCGCAACAGCATCAAGAGTGCCAGCTGCCATTGCCGCGATCGTGGCGTCATTCTGAGCCTGAAGGGTTGCCTGAGGCGTAAATACACATGCGCTGCCCAGAAGAATCAGCAGTACAGCTAATGCGATTCCGTAAAAGAGACTTTTTCTCATTTCATCATCTCCTTACATTCCAAACGATGTATGACAGGGTCTGGAGGTGATGGGCATTTATATGCGCGATGGATCATCACTGAATAACAATTTCTGTAATTTTAATGCGACAGGGAGCAAGGTGAGGCATTGATTACAAAAATGCAATGACCACCGGGTGATTTAGAGCTGAGCGTCGTTCAGCTGCAATCGGAACCCATCATAAAATTTTCTATATGGATTAGAATTCAGGACGGATGGTCAGTGTGTGTAAGTGGTTATTCATTAACGGATAATTTCTGAAATAGACTAATGAAATTGGCTCCTCGTCTCCAATTCTTGAAACTCGGCGGCTCGCTGATTACAGACAAATCGAAGCCGAGTACCCCATTTCCGGACGTGATTTCCAGGTTGGCAGCTGAAATCGCGGCTTTTGTTAGAAATAATCCCGGCGACCGGCTGGTGATCGGACATGGGTCCGGGTCGTTTGGACATTTCGCCGGGAAAAAATACAATACCCGGCAGGGAGTACACTCTCCCGAGCAATGGCTCGGATTTGCCGAAGTCTGGCGGCAAGCCTCCATGCTGCACCGGCTGGTGATCGAGGCGCTGGCTCAGGCTGGACTCCCCGCAGTCAGCTTCCCACCTTCTGCCGGTGTTCTGGCAAGGGAAGGGAAGATCGTTCGGTGGGAATTAAAGCCATTGCAGCGCGCCCTGGAGCATGGATTGGTCCCGGTTATTTATGGAGACGTTGTCTTCGACGAAGCTCTCGGGGGAACGATCCTCTCAACGGAAGATTTATTCAACCATTTGGCTGTGAAGCTCCACCCCGCGCGCATTTTATTGGCTGGATTAGAGCCAGGAGTTTGGGAGGATTACCCAAAGCGCACCCGATTGCTCGCTCAGATTACTCCGCACAGCCTGCCCTTGATCGAGGGCGCATTGCAAGGATCATCGGCGACCGACGTAACCGGGGGAATGGTCAGTAAAGTCCATCAGAGCCTGGAGCTATGCGGTGCGCTGGACGGTCTGGAAGTATGGATATTTTCTGGAAGCGAGCCCGGAGCGCTCACTACGGCACTATCTGATACCCCAGGCGGGACGGTCATCCGCGCTGCGAACCATCAAGATTAACAAATTTCAGATATTCCTCCTACGCTGGTCATACGCTCAAGGGCTATGATCTATTTCAATCAATCCCCCAGAGGTAAACACCTGAGGGCAACCCCTTTAGTTGTAATCCCCTCAGGGGAAATCGCACAGGAGGTAATTACTATGAATATGATAATTCGAAGGGCACCGGCACGTGAGCTGGTTAGCTTCAACGACCTGGTGGATCGCGTAGTTGGGCCGGCATTTTGGAGCTTTCAGCCCAATTGGCTGCCTGCGGGACCAATAGATTTGGCTTTGGATGTCTCTGAATCTGAAGAGGAATATACCGTAAAGGCTTCGCTGCCCGGGCTCAAACCCGAGGATATCGACGTAACCTACGAGAATAAAATCTTGTCGATTCGTGGAGAGATCAAGGAAGAGCAGGATGTTGAAGACGCTCGTTATCATTTACACGAACGCCGCTTCGGCAGCTTTGCCCGGAGTATCAGCCTGCCATTCCCGGTCAGCCAGGATGAGATTAAGGCGGATTATGAAAGCGGCGTCCTGACGCTGCACCTTCCCAAAACTGAGGAATCACGCCCCAAGCGGATCCCGGTCCAGGCAGCTACGAAGGTTGTTGAAACCCCAGTTGCCAGTATTGACACCAAAAACTAAGCTGCGCTGAAAGTTTAGGCAATATTTTTCCACCGTACGCCTGCTGATAAACAATCCAACCTGGCGCAGCGGTAAGCACAAAAGACGATAATTTTGACGGGAATTCCGCCAGGATTATCGTCTTTTTTATCCGTCATCCGTTCAGGCAGGATCGCGCGGGGTACGCTGTTCTTTCCAGCGAATAATATCTGAAAGATGCTCGGCTTCATGCTCAAAGCTATCTTCGGCAATCCATTTCCACAATGGGATGCCTCTCAAGGCGGGATATTTAGCCGGGTTATTCAGCTCTACCTCTGAGAATTGATCCACTCGCCGGATGGTCTGTTGGCGGACTGCCTGGTAATCCTCCAGCACCGCCTCCAAAGGCCGGTTTTTATAGATAGCCTGCCATTGCGCATTCCGTTCATCGATGGATTCACCGGAAAGCTGTACCGTGGAAGGATTACTGCCCTGTAATAACTGCCAGAGCATCTTTACCAGCTCAGCTTCCCAGGCGTTCAGATGGGCGAGGATATCTTTTATCGACCAGCTATCCGCAACAGTTGGATCGAGCATTTCTTCATCCGAAAGTCCATCCAGTTCAGCCAGCATTTTCTCCCGCTCATCTTCGAGCGCATCGAGAATTTCGTCCTTTGTCATTGGATCTACTTGCCTGCGAGCCGTTCGAAGGAATGAAACCCAATCCAGGACTGCACGGTTAAATGCTTCAGGCTGCTCCATGTTGAGAAGGTGACCTGCATTCTGGATGACCGCCAATTTCACTTGGGGAGACATTGCTCCCATCTGCTCGGCTTCTGCTACAGGGATGATCTGGTCATCCCGCCCATGGATAACCAGAACCGGTACGGAGATTTTGGCTAAATCAGGACGGGCATCGGGACGGTCTCGCATCCCTGCCAGTGCGCCAACCATACCTGCGAGTGAGGTGTGTGCCATAATTTCTTGAACTTGGGCGACCAGCCCTGGGTTAGCGGTGTACGTTTGAGGCGCCAGCAGTTGGGGGAGCATGGCTGCAGTGACAGCCTCTACGCCCTGTTCCTGGGCAAGCGCGATTGACTTATCCCGATTTACGCGAGCATCTGGCGAGTCGGGGGCGGCGCGGGTTGAAATGAGCAGCAAGCCAGCCAGAAGATCAGGATGCCGTCTGGCGAAAGCCAGAGCGACGTAGCCTCCCATGGATAGACCACCGACTACAACCGGCTGGGAAATTCCCAGCCCAGCCAGCAGAGCGGCGCAATCATCGGCGAGCATATCCATCGAGTATGGCCCCGGCGTTGCACTTGACTCTCCAAACCCGCGCAGGTCAGGCGTGACCAGGCGCAGCACACTCGCCAGGGATTGCCGCTGTGCTGCCCAGATCTGCCTGTTCAGCGGGTATCCATGGATCAGGAGCAAGGGGGTTCCGCTCCCGTTAAAATCGTAAGCCATATGGAAATGGTGAATGTCCATGTTGTTACACTTCAGGCTCGAGCAGGGATGCCAAGCTCTTTGGCGAAGAGCTGGATCGCTGCAATATGTGCCGCCGGGGAAGCGAGCTTACTGCCCATCGTATTGAATGAGAAATGAGTGATCTTTTCTGCCTGCCATTCCTTGAAGATCGCCTCCCATTCCCTGGGGTCGCCTTCATTATAGTGGAGGCGAGCTTCTATGCCGAACTCGTTCCACTGGCGACCTGCATTTTCCACCTCATTGCGGAGCAGATTGATAGAGGCTTGCGCCTGGGCTATACGGCGATAATTCGTCATCCAGCCATCGCCCAGGCGGGCTGCGCGCTGCAGAGCGGGTTCGGCGCTTCCACCGAACCAGATAGGGATTGGTCGCTGAACTCGGCAGCGGGTTCAACCCGGCAGAATTCGATGTGGTGCCAGCCTCCCGCATAATCGACGAGCGGTTGAGTGAAGAGCAGCCGCAGGACTTCCACCTGCTCTTCGATACGGCGCCCGCGGGTGTGGAAATCCTCGTTCAACGCCTGGTATTCGACATAGTTCCAACCCAGACCGACCCCCAGGCGCAGCCGACCGGAGCACAGGACATCCAACGTGGCCGCCTGTTTGGCGACCAGCGCGGTTTGACGCTGGGGCAGAATGATTACCCCGGTGGCATAACCGATCTTAGTCGTTACAGCCGCCATGTAACTGAACAGAGTGAATGGTTCCATGAAAGGGGTCTGGTGAGTGTAAGGCCCGCTCCAGCCTCCAGGTCGCTCGGGATTGGCTCCCAGCACGTGGTCGTATGCGAGGATGTGATCGTACCCAAGCGCCTCAGCGGTCTGCGCGTAATCTCGGATTGCAGCCGGGTCGTTTCCGAACTCGGTTTGAGGGTATACCACCCCGATTTTCGCCATATTCAGCCTCCTTAAAATTCACTCATTACTTTAGTCCATTTAACTGCTTTTCCAGCTTGGCTGCACTATCCTGGTATCCAGCGAGTCGATCGCGTTCTTTCTGAATTACGGCGGGAGGCGCCTTCTCCGCGAAAGGACTGGAAAGCAAGGTTTCAAGCCGGTTGACCTGGGTCTGAATCTCCGCCAGCTCCTGACGCAGCCGTTGCTCCTCTTCAATCGAATTGACCGTTCCAGCAACCGGAAGAAAGATCTCAACCGGCCCGACAACCAGCGATATAGCCTCAAGCGGTTTCTCAGGTTGCTGGTCCAATATTCGAAGTCCTTCTGGATCGACCTTCGCCAGCAAGGCAATGATCCCAGCCTGCTCTGCCAGAAGCTGGGTCTTCGGACCGCCTACCAGGATGGCAGGGATGCGGCGACCGGCTTTTATCTTCTTTTCGGCGTGCACGTTGCGGATTGCGCGCACAACTTCCTGGATCAGGCTGAAATCAGCCGATTTGCTGGCTTCCCAATCCTCGACCGGTCGCGGCGTCGGCCAGCGGGCGATGATCAACGCATCTTCCCATCCGCCGTCCGGCGCTGCCTCCGGCAGATATCTCCCGGCAATCTCCTTCAGGTGCCCCCAAAGCTCCTCTGTGATAAACGGGGTAATCGGATGCAGCAAACGCAGGAGGATATCCAGTACGCGCGCTAAAGTGAAAGCAGTCTTTCTGGCCCTCTGACCGCCCTGGCTGAGCTGATATTTGGCGATTTCCAGGTACCAATCTGCGAACTCTCCCCACATAAATTCGTAAGCCTGCCTGCCTGCTTCTCCATACTGGAAATTCGTGTAGAGCCGTTCAGTCTCCCGGACCAGCATTTGCAGCCTGGTCCAAATCCACGAATTGGCCAGGGTCCATTCAGCTTCAGTGTCTGCAGTTGTGTGTTGCGCATCCGGCTCAGGGAGCTCAGCAAGTGAATCGATCACGAAGCGTCCTGCATTCCAAAGCTTATTGGCAAAATTCCGGTTCGCCTCTACTTTCTTCAGGCTTAAGTTCAAATCATTCCCAGGGGTAGAACCGACCAGCAAGGTAAAGCGGAGAGCATCCGTTCCCAATTCATCCATCACGCTCAACGGGTCGATTACATTGCCAAAGGTCTTACTCATCTTGCGACCACTCTCATCACGAATAAGACCATGCAAATAGACGGTGTGGAACGGGACCTTTCCGGTAAATTCCAGACCAAACATGATCATGCGCGCGACCCAGAAAAAAAGTATATCGTAACCGGTTTCCATAATGGAAGTGGGGTAGAAATAGGCATAATCTGGTGTCTCATCTGGCCAGCCCAGAGTTGAGAAAGGCCATAAGCCGGAAGAGAACCAGGTATCCAGGACATCCGGATCCTGTTGCAGCTGGCTCCCGCCGCAGTTTGCACACTCGGATGGGTCGTGCCTGGATACGGTCATCTGACCGCAGGTTTCACAATACCACACGGGAATCCTGTGACCCCACCAAAGCTGGCGAGAGATGCACCAATCCTGGATATTCTCCAGCCAGTTGTAATAAACCTTGGTAAAACGCTCGGGCACGATGCGGATGCGCCCGTCCTGGACTGCTGCCAGGGCTGCATCTGCCAGAGGTTGTATCCGCACGAACCACTGAGTTGATACCATTGGCTCAACGATCTCCCCGCCGCGCTGGGAGCGAGGCACCTTGAGCAGATAGGGTTCTTCTTTTATCACCAGTCCAGCGCGACGCATATCTTCCCATAAATTTTGGCGAGCAGTAAAGCGATCCTGCCCCTGGTACGGACCTCCATTGGCGTTGACGCAGGCTGCTTCATCGAGCACCGAAATTACCGGTAATCCGTGCCTTTGACCGATCGTGTAATCGTTAGGGTCGTGCCCGGGAGTAATTTTTAATGCACCGGTGCCAAATTCCCGGTCAACGTACTCATCAGCAATCACCGGTATCTCTCGCCCCAGGATGGGAACGAGCACTGTCTTCCCGATATAGCGCTGGTAACGGGGATCTTCGGGGTGGACTGCCACAGCAGTATCCCCCAGGATGGTCTCCGGGCGGGTCGTCGCCACTGGAATATAGTCTCCCGAGCCATCCGCAAGCATATATTTGAAGAAAAATAGGGTACCAGGCTCCTCCGAATACTCCACTTCCAGATCGGAGACCGCCGTCCTCAAACCGGGCGACCAGTTGATCAGCCGAGGTCCTCGATAGATCAATCCTTTTTGATAAAGGCGGACGAATGCCTCACGTACCGCACGCGATAACCCGGCATCCAGGGTGAACCGCTCGCGAGTCCAATCGGTAGATGCTCCCAGCCGGCGGATTTGGCTGGTAATAATACCCCCGTACTTTTCCTTCCAGGCCCAGGTGCGCCTTAAGAATTCCTCCCGCCCTAACTGCTCTCGAGTCAGGCCTTCTTTTGCGAGAGCTTTTTCAACCTGCAGCTGGGTGGCGATACCCGCGTGATCGCTCCCCGGGACCCATAAGGATGGTATGCCTTTCATACGGTGGTAGCGAATCATCAGATCTTCCATCGAGACGAACATTGCATGCCCCAGGTGCAGCTCTCCGGTCACATTGGGAGGCGGGATCGCGATCACGAAAGGCGTCTTGCCAGGATCAAATCCGGGTTTGTTCGGATCGTTTTCCGGTTGAAAATAGCCGCGGGATTCCCACCAGGCATAGATCCGCTTCTCGGTGGAATGAAAGTCATAGGTTTTGGGGAGCATGTTTTTAGTCATGTAGGTAAGCTCGCAGCTTGAGACTTTATGGGTTGTGCCGGAAGGGTTTATTCTATCGCGATCCCGACCGCGACAGCCAGCTCTCCATCCAGCCGGATCATCCCGTCATCCAGGATCTCTACCACTTCAATCGTTTGGGCGCGTGTAATACTTTTCAGGTCCGGTAGGGCGGTCTGCATCCTGGAAGCCTGGTCCCCACCGCCGTTGCCAATCGCCAATTGTAACAAACGCAACGGCGTCGCCAATGGCAGATTGTGCGTACTCTTGTAGCGCCGCACCGTACTGGCGATCCCTACCAGTGTCTCTCCGAATTCCTCCGCGGCCTGATCTTCCCATGCCGTGTCAGGTTCGGGCCAACCGCTCACGTGGATGGATGGGGATCCTTCCTGGATTGAGAAAAGCGCCTGGAAAATTTCCTCAGTCACGAAGGGCAGGAACGGTGCAAACAGCTTAAGGACTGCCAGCAAAACTGTGTATAGGCTGGTGCGCGCGGCCAGAAATTGAGGTCCCGAGCCGGCATAAAGCCGGCTTTTACACATCTCCAGGTAGTTATCCGCCAGATTATTCCAGAAGAAGGATTCGGCTTCCCTTTTCGCAGCGGCATAATCATAGCTCTCCAGGGCAGTGCCTGCTCTGCGCAGTGTGGCTTGCAGGCTGGCTAGAATCCAGCGGTCGGCTGGCGTATATTGAACCGGCGTGGAAGGATTTTCCTCAGCAATTCCTTGCAGGAAGCGCTCGCTGAACCGGGCGACATTCCACAGCTTGGTCACCAGCTTGGCGCCCATCTGGAACTTCTCTTCGCTGATGTACGTATCCTTGCCAGGACCTGTACTTGCAGCCCAATACCGCGCGGCATCCGCCGAGTAGCGTTTAATAATATCGACCGGAGACAAACCCCCGCTGCCTTTACTCTTACTGATCTTACCCATCCCTTGACCGGCCAACCCCCACCCTGAGATCAGCACGGATTCCCAGGGAATTTGGTTTTGGGAATAGAATGATTTTACGATTGTGTAAAAAGCCCAGGTACGAATAATCTCGTGGGCTTGAGGACGCAATGAAAATGGGTAAATATCCTGCGGCAGGTCACCGTGAAACCCCTCCAGCAGCAGCTCGCCAGCGATCTGTGGGGAAAGAGACGAGGTTGCCCATGTATCCATCACGTCATTGTCCGCTAGAGACGCGAGTGCTGCCGCATTTACACGGTTCTTCCGGAAGCGAGAGAGCAGGATCGATAGGTAGCTGGCGGGTATTTGCCAGCCGTATTTCACCGCAATCCTGGCAGAACCACACCGGAAACGGCACGCCATACAACCGCTGGCGTGAGATGCACCAATCCCAGTTCAGGTTTTGGACCCAGTCCAAATAGCGGGCGCGCATGTGGTCTGGATACCAGGCAATTTTTTCACCCGCTTTCAGCAAATCATCCTTTATGTCTAAAATCTGGACGAACCATTGTGGAGCCACAATATATTCGATCGGCCTGTCACAGCGCTCGTGCAGATGAATGGATTGGAGCACCTCTGATCGCTCCAGGATGAGACCGTTCTCTTCCAATATTTGTTTCATCTGTCGTCGGGCTGTTTCCACTGGGAGACCTGCTAAAGGTCCTGCTGCGTCTGAAAGCGAACCATCCGGCAAGACCACTTCAATCAGAGGGAGCTGGTGAGTCCGCCACCAGGCAATATCTGTGCTGTCGCCGAAGGTGCAGCACATCACCGCTCCGGTCCCTTTTTCCGGGTTGACCGCGGCATCGGGCAGGATGGGGACGATTCGATCGTAAAAGAGGAACGCGCACCTGCTGGTGGTGGAGCTCGATATAGCGTGGATCAGATGGATGGACGAACACTGCCACACAGGCAGGCAGTAATTCGGGACGGGTTGTGCTGATCTTTAAACCTGGTCCATTATGGAGGCGAGCAGTAGGTTCATCGAGCCAGCGAAATGGAATTGTGATGCTTTCGGTCATGCGTTCCAGATCATTTAGTTCAGCTTGGGCGATCGCGGTCCGGCATTCTGGGCACCAGATTACCGGAGCCCGGCTCCGGTAAATTTTTCCCTTCTCGTAGAGATCAATAAATGATTGCTGCGCATGCCGCTGTGAGCGTTGGTCGATCGTGCGGTAAGAAAATCGCCAATCAACGGATAATCCCAACCGCTGCCATAAGGACCGGTAATCCTCCTCGGCCTGGACGCTGACTTCGGCACACTTTTGACGGAATGCAGCCCGCTCGGATTGACCCGGCTTCCACCCTGATTGTTTTTCCACGAGCCGCTCGGTTGGTAAGCCATTATCATCAAATCCCATTGGAAAATATACGTTGTAACCGCGCATCCTACGGTAGCGGGCGATGAAATCGATGTGCGTATAGGAGTACACGTGACCCAGGTGAAGCCGGCCCGAGACTGTAGGGGGTGGGGTGTCGATCGTAAAAAAATGCTTTGTCGACAGAGTGTCGAAATTCGTATAGCCGCCTTGCTGCCAGAATTCCAGCAGGCGTTTTTCCACGGCGTCCGGATCGTAATTGGGTGAAAGCCCCATAACTGGCTCCATCTTAAAAAAAATAACCTCCCGTCCAGTTGAGGACGAAAGGTAAGCCTTCCGCGGTACCACCTCATTTCACCGCTCAGGTAAGCGGTGCTCTCCACCTGGTATAGAAATATAATTCGCACCAGGGCAGCGCGCTATCGGGCGCACCCGTGCCGTTCTAATCAGAAATGATCTTCATCTCTTTTCTTCGGCAATTTACCAGGCGACCTTCGACTGTGTGCATCAGTGGGGGCTTTCAGCCTATAGCCACACCTTCTCTATCTGCTGCAACGACAGTCTACTCCTCCTGGTAGTGGATATTCGATTTTGCGTATTATACATGCAGTTTGGGATTGGATCCTGTAATTTAATGTTTTATTAATAAAATATGTAACCTATTCTTGCTATTTTTATATCTTTATGCTATATTGCACGCGCCCTCAGATCAACCTGAAACCAAGCTACCCTTCCCTATAAACCATATTGCGCGAATTATTGCCATGATCCAACGCGAACGTATTGCCGATAATGTTTACTCATTTCAAAGCGACCTGTACGCACAGGTTAATGCAGGCGCAATCATTGGTCCCAATTGGGCTGTGATTATTGATACCCTGGCGCTACCCGAAGAAGCGCTGGAGATCCGTGATTTCCTCGAACAGGAGCTTTCCATTCCGGTGCGCTACATCATCAATACCCACAGCCATGCCGATCATAGCTGGGGAGATTGTTTTTTTCCCGGCACGACCGTAATCTCCCACGAGATGGCTCGCGAGCTTTTAGAGACGGTGGGGAAACCTGCTCTGGAAGAATTTCGCCGGCAAAACCCAACTTACCGGAATGTAAAAATAGTCCTCCCTCAAATGACCTTTCGTGAAGGGGTGCTGACTCTGCGAGTAGGCAAAAAAACCCTGACCCTTATGCCACTTCCAGGACATAGTCCGGATAACCTGGGAGTCCTGGTCGAGGAAGACCGCGTGCTGTTTGCTGGGGATGCAGCGATGCCTCTACCCTATATTGTGGATGGGAATATCGAAGATATGGTGGTATCCCTCAAAAAAATGGGGAAAATGGGCCTCGAAAACATTATTCAGGGTCATGGCGACATCATCCTACGCGGTGAAATTGAAAATTACATCAAGGATAACCTGAACTACCTGTCCAATCTGCGTAAGGCAGTCCGTAGAGCTACAAAGAGGAAATATCCCCAAGACTTCCTGGATGAGATTACCGTCGAAATGTGTGGGAAAAGCCGAGTATTGATCGGAGGGCTTGCCGCTGAGCTCCATCGCAGGAATTTGCGCGGTCTCTACCGGCAATTATATGGTGAAGTACCCCTCAGCTCTGGCGATGAAGAATACTACGAGGAAGAAGAGGATTACGAAGAAGAATAACGCGGATTACTTCCGGTTCGTCTCAGATGAGAATGGCCGAGATGGGGCTGGCGTAGACGCAGGGGGTGCTTCCTGGGATGCAGCAGCCTTAGCATCCTTTCTTCTTTTTCTTTGCGCACGGAATCCGACCAGGCGCTCGTTCCCGCTCATTATCCTGCGTATATTTGGCCGGAGAGCATAAACCAGCAAAACCTCAGCAAAAATACCGTAGAAAATATATTGCCAGGGAGAAAGTCCCATCACGGCACGTATTGCGAATACTACTGCTGCCAGCACACCAACACTCAGCGTAGCAACCGACGCGTATCCAACCAGGTACAGGATCAATGCTCCAGCCGGCAGGATGATAAAGATGCCGGGGAACCAAAGCCCGGCTGCACCCCCGCTGGTTGGCGCTCCACCGGCGCCGCCGCGCAAACGCAAGCGCCCTTCCGGAGACCGTTCCGGCATAAAGATGGAATAATTATGACCCACGATCGCGGCGATGCCAGCGAAGACATGCAGCCAGTAGGCGTCTGGAAACGCCAGACGGGCGATCCATACCGCGGAAGTGCTCTTGAAGAAATCCAGGAGTGCGGTCGCCAGACCAACCCAAAATCCCGCGGCGCGCATCGCATTGGTGCCGCCGGTTCGCCCACTTTCTACGCTGCGCAGGTCTTTGCCTGTGCGGAGTTCGAACGATTACCAGACCAAATGGTATCGATCCAATCAAGTATCCCAATAGGATAATCAGGAACTTATAAATCCAGTCCATTGATCTCCTAGCCTCCAGATAAATTCGATATCTTTCGTTAGATTTTAACCCATATTTGCCACCGCAGTTACTCGGTGGTGACGATACAAGGCAACTCCAAAAACCTTTGCCTTTGGACAAGAAATACTTTGCATTGCCAAATTTTTTCTTTTAGATACCAGAGGATCTGCGTAACATCCGGGTAAAACGCTTCATTCATATCTGTCTCGGACGGATGATCTGGACCAGCGGGATGAGAGTGATAGATAGCCACGAGATCCCAGCCGCTGCTCTCCATCTGAATAAATGCGTTCAATTGCTCTGCGGGGTCCATACGGAAACGCACCGGGCTGGAATAAATATTCGTGATGGGATGGACTTGCTCAGTATAAGAAATCTCCGGATAATTTCAATGATCCAGCAAGCAAGCCGCAAGCTTCAACAGGATTTTTTTGCTCGACATCCGCGCGCATTTCCAGCCAATGGTCGTATTTGATCAGGAGCGGATGGTCTACAGCTTTGATTATCTCAGCCAAAAAGCTATACTCCAGACAACTGCTAAAACTAAAACGGGTTCAACGATTGCCTGGCGAATCGGTTCTCCGTCGAGCCAATCAATAATAAAACGGGTCAAAGCGTAAGTAGGAGCGAGCAAGGCGAGCCCATAAGCGGTTGGTGAAAGGGGCCAGTAATGGAGTGCGGTTGCCAGCTCAACAACCAGCAGGGCGACGATTTCAGCTTCGCCAGGCGCCCACCTGTTTAATCGCAAGTGGAATGTCCGCAGACTGACCAACCAGGCGCCCAGGGCAATCGCGGGTAAAATCTGAACCAGTCGAAGATCCTCGTATTTGAGTGCAACCATTAACGCCAGGAATAACGCAAACGATACTGCGATCAACCCCGATGCAGCGACTGGCTGGCGTACATCCTCCGGATCCATCGTGACGTATTCGGCGACCAAGACAACCATGAGCAGGCTGCCACCGAGGATAAATCCCAGCCACCAGAGTGGATTGAGCGGCAGGTCTAACATTGGACGACCAATAACCCAGGCAGTCAGGGCGGGTATGATCAGATGCTCAAAGGCGCTCTCGTTCGCAACCACAGGATGGCTGCGAAATAACCAATCAGCCCCTACGGCGGTGAGTCCGGCTACAAGTAGCGTAATGAAGCTATTTACATTCAGTGTGAAGTTGAGATAAATCCCCGGGAGTTGGACTGCAAATTCCTGACCGGGCAATTCGATCAAGTGTGCCAAAGAATATGCCAGCAGGATGGTCGCGCCGATGATACTTAGGCGATCCAGGTTGGGGAGAAATCGCGGCCTGAGCACACGGCGATTCTACTCTTTCCCAAATAATCTGCCAAGATACCTCAGATTTTGCTAGCTACGAGAGTCTGCCGGAGGACGTAGTTCCATGAAAGAGAGCCACTCCAGTAAATGAGGGAATGATGGATTATGCCGGGTTATAACGCCACTTGACGATTCGGAAGCTTGCCCTTAGGATAAAATGATATTGGGTATATTTTCGCTACTCAGAGATTGACATGAAGATAGGGATGCTGGCAGATATTTATAAACCGCATGTCAGCGGGATTACGACCTATATTTCATTAAACAAAGCACGCTTGGAACAAAAGGGTCATGAGGTATACGTTTTTACGTTCGGGTACCTGGATTATGATGATGAAGAGCCAAATGTGATACGCTCCAGTGGGGTACCATTATTTTCGACCGGAGCTTTTCTAAATTTACGCTACACACGTCAGGCTCGAGATCTGGTGCGGACCATGGATATTGTGCATGTCCATCACCCTTTTTTCAGCGGTCCGGTAGCGCTTCGCTATTGCAAGCCCAAGGGTATACCGATTGTATTTACCAACCACACACGCTATGATCTGTATGCCCAGGCCTATGCGCCTATGTTTCCGGATATCTTGAGTGAAACAGCCATCCAAGCGTTCATGCCAACCTTCTGCCGTAGCGTCAGCCTGGTTGTTTCACCTTCAGATGGGATGCGCGATGTTTTGCTAAGCTACGGGGTCGATGCGCCCATCGAGGTCCTGCCCAATGGTCTCGATCTAAAACCGTTCTATCAGTCGAGCGATCCGATAGATCGCTCCCAATTCGGTTTTGAAAGGAAGGACGTGGTATTGGCTTATTCTGGCAGGCTGGGGCCAGAAAAAAACGTCGAGCTGCTGATCGAGAGTTTTTCCAAAGCCAGCCAGGAGAACGATCGATTGCGGTTATTGGTAATCGGCGATGGCCCGCTCCGCAGGAATTTAGCTGAACTCGTTGAATTGATGGATCTTGACAGGCGGGTTTTTTTTAGCGGGTTGATCCCTTACCAGGAGATTCCGCGCTATCTGCGTTCTGCAGATGCTTTTGTCACTGCATCGATTACTGAAGTCCACCCGTATGCTGTGATCGAAGCCATGGCTACGGGATTACCCGTGATAGGAATTCGCTCGCCAGGCGTAGCGGATATTGTTACCGATAAAATGACCGGGTTAATAGTCCCGGAGGAAGATCTGGCTTCTTTATCGCAGGCTATGGTTCGGATGGCTGAAGGAGAAGAGCAGCGGCGGAGGATGGGGATAAATGCCAAACAAGATGCACAAAAGTATGATATCGAACTCACCTCCGAGCAGATGCTGTCCCGTTATCAGGCGCTGATTGATGCAGCTGCTCAGAAACGCACGCAGAAAAAATTCAAGGTCAAGCTACTCGGCTGGGGATGAGAATGGCTAAATCGTGGCGGAGGTCATTCGGACGCTGGGGGGAGTTGCAGGCAGCCAGTTATTTGGAGGAAAAAGGTTACAAGATCGTCGACCGAAATGTATACACTTCTTACGGTGAAATTGACCTGATTGCCCTTGCTGACCCTGGAACACTTGCGCCGCCAGAACCCGGCGAATTTTCAGAAGGACCGGTATTGGTTTTCGTGGAAGTAAAAACCCGCAGCTCGTATGCTTACGGCTATCCCGAAGATTCCATCGGCAATAAAAAAGCAGATCATATGCAAGCCGCTGCCGAAGCGTACCTGCAAACCCATCCGGAGCTTGAGATTCCCTGGCGGGTGGATGTTATTGCCATCGAGCGAAATAGCCCAAAGGAATCTCCTATAATTACCCACTTCGAGAATGCAATTGGCGGAAATTGAAGGTTCCGAGCCGCTATTTGCAGCTCCATCCCGCCCCATTTCAATTGTGGTGGTGGTCGGTCCCACCGGTGTAGGGAAGACTGACCTGGCAATCCAGCTGGCGAAACGCCTGGGTGGTGAAATCGTCTCCGCCGACTCGAGACTGTTTTACCGGGGGATGGATATCGGCACCGCAAAACCCAGCCTGGAAGAGCGGAGGCTTGTCCCGCATCACTTGATCGATGTGACCGATCCCGACCACCCCTGGAGCCTGAGCCTGTTTCAAGAACAAGCCCGGTTAGCCATTCAGGCGATCTACGAACGGGGTCGCCTGCCTTTTCTGGTGGGGGGTACCGGACAATATGTGCGGGCAGTAATCGAGGGTTGGCAGCCTCCCAAAATAGCTCCCGATCCCAAATTGCGCCTTGCCCTGGAAGATTGGGCAAAAGAAATTGGTATCTATGGTCTGCATAACCGTCTGGCAGTGCTGGATCCAGCCGCGGCTGCAGCTATCGATCCACGCAATCTCCGCAGAACAATACGCGCTCTGGAAGTGATCTTGAGCAGCGGAATGCCTTTCTCAGCTCAGAAGCGCAAAGGTAACAGTATTTACCACGTTTTACAGGTAGGTCTGATCCGCCCGCGCCAGGAGCTCTATGCCATAGTGGATGAACGTATCCGGAGGATGCTCGCCTCTGGCTGGTTGGCTGAAGTCCAGGAGCTCTTAGGGAAAGGTTATCCCCCCGAATTGCCTTCATTCTCAGCTATTGGCTACCGGGAGGTGATAGCGTATCTTAAGGGCGAGATCAGCCTCTTGGAAGCCGAGCTGCGGATTCGCAAGGCGACCAGGATATATATCCGCCGGCAGACGAACTGGTTCAAGCCCACTGATCCGGAGATTCATTGGTATTCGGTGACTGCTGAGACGGTAGATATTGTCGAAAGAGACATATCGAGCTGGCTGACCAAAAGCGTAAGTACAGTCCCATAAATTCTGTTGGATGTTTAGGTATTTTCCAAGGCCAATAATCGAAGCGCCATCGTTCATAAGTTATGTGACTGTACTTAGCGTAACCCAGCTTCGACTTGCCGAATTGTTCTGACCCAGTGCAAAAAAGAATCCATTGTTGACTTTGCAACAATTCAAACCTATACTATAAATGCCACTCAACCTCTTACGGTCGCCAGGATCAAGAGATTGAAGTTGGTATATACATGCGTACCGAGAATTCGTCCAATTCATCATCTATCCAAACTGGAGGCGGAAATGGATAGTCGACCATGGGTTAGCAAATACGATCAAGGTGTTTCCAGCACAATCGAATACCCTTCAATCTCGCTGGCAGAATTGTTTGAGGAATCTGCAGCAAAATATCCTGATAAGCCGTGCACTATTTTTAAAGGCGCAAAGATATCGTATAAGGAGATGAACGAATTAAGCGATAGACTTGCCGCTGGTCTTGCCGAGATCGGAGTAAAGAAAGGTGATCGGGTGGGAATATTTATGCCCAACACTCCGCAGTTTGTTATGGCTTATTTTGCTATCCTCAAATTGGGCGGGATAGTTGTTGCCACCAACCCCTTGTACAGCTCGCGGGAGATCGAACACCAGGTGAACGACGCAGGCGTTCAGATTATGTTGGTGATGAGCAACTTTTATAATATTATCAAAAAAGTCCAGCCTGAAACCAAGCTCAAAACGCTTGTTGTAACGAATATTAAAGAAACTTTACCCCCTATCCTATCCTTACTGTTTACCCTTACGAAGGAGAAAAAAGGTGGATTCCGTGTCCAGATTGACACGGAAGATTTCTGGATGCAGGATCTGATAGATCGTCACCAGCCGCAGGACCGGCCTAAAGTTCAGGTTACATCCGAGGATCCTGCATTATTCCAATACAGCGGTGGTACGACTGGAATTTCTAAAGCGGCGGTATCTTTGCACCGGAACCTGATTGCCAATGCCCTGCAGATCCGGGCATGGATGGTTACTGCTGAGGATGGGAAGGAGGTGCTCCTGATGGGGATCCCTCTCTTCCATGTTTACGGTATGGTTGCGGGAATGCTGTTTGCCATTCGCTCTGGTGCAGCGATGATCATGGTGCCAAATGTCCGCGATCTGCACGATGTCCTGGAAAGCATCCAGAAGTACAAAGTGACGATCTTCCCGGGAGTACCTATTTTATACAACATGATCAATAACAACCCGGATGTTCTAGCGGGAAAGTATCAACTGGGCACAATCAAGGCCTGCATCTCGGGCTCAGCCCCATTAATGCGCGAGACGAAGGAAAAGTTCGAAGAATTAACCGGCGGCAAAGTATTTGAAGGTTATGGCCTGTCTGAAGCGCCGACAGCCACGCATTGCAACCCACAGTTAGGTGAGAACCGTACCGGCTCGATTGGGCTGCCTTTCCCTGATGTGGATGCACGCATCATCAGTCTGGATGATGAAGTAACGGTGATGTCGATCGGTGAGATTGGAGAGCTGGTTGTCAGGGGTCCACAGGTGTTCAAGGGTTATCATAATATGCCTACAGAGACCGCCAATGCCCTCAGGGACGGCTGGCTATATACCGGAGATATCGCCCGCATGGACGAAGATGGATACTTCTATATTGTGGATCGCAAAAAAGAGCTGATCAAACCGGGAGGTTTTCAGGTCTGGCCGCGCGAAGTTGAAGAAGTGATCATGGACAATCCAAAAGTCATGGAAGTCGGGGTTGCCGGCATACCTGATCCATTCCGGGGTGAGGCGGTCAAAGCCTGGGTAGTGTTGAAACCAGGCGAGATCATGAGCGAAGAAGACGTTAAAAAATGGTGTGAAGAACGCCTGGCAAAGTATAAAGTGCCGACCTACGTCGAGTTTCGCTCGGAGCTGCCGAAGACGACGATTGGGAAGATCTTGCGCAGGGAGCTAATTCGCGAGGAGAAAGAAAAACAGCCCGCCTGATCATACTGCGGTTCATTCCTGGGTAATCAACCTCCAGATTGCGGGGGCGATGCCGGTCAGGTCAAACAATCCCTGAGCGAAATTGTCGCGTAACTCCCTGTCTCCAATAATTAAGCCAGGCACCGGGTTGAGCGTGTGTCTGCGCGTGGTTAGATCCTCCATATTCCCATGGTCGGAAGTAATCAGGATCAAACCTTCGCTGTCTATCCAGCTTTCCAGCAGCCCCCCGAGCATCTCATCTAATATTTCAAGCAATGCCAGCGCACCTGGCATATCTTGCCGGTGCCCTGCATAGTCGCTCAGCCAATATTCGAAGAATGCCAGGTCATAGCTTTTTGCCAACATGCCCAGCCGGCGACCTGCTTCAAGCGGGGTAAGAACGGGAACATCCGTGAGTGCAAGATGGGTGTGCCAGCCTTCAGCGGTGAAATCAACTGCCAGCGCATTCCCGGCAGCCAGGTCCTCCTTGGTTAACAATGGCAGACCGGCATGGGTAACCGTCAATGGAATTGCTGAGTAAATTCGCTTCCCGGATTGGATTGCAGCAAAATAGGTTGGGGGGTAGGCATTTAGCAGCCCGGCGCGAAAACCAGAAGCGGTGAGACGAGAAAATAAATTCCCATTCCGCAGATATAGGGCGATCTCAGGATTTGGTTTTGGACCATAATGCTCGCCGATCTTGGCTGGAATGTTGATCCCGGTTAAGAGTACGGACTGCCCGGTTGCCGATTGAGGCATACCCTCTACGCCCAAGCACGTATCGAGAGCCAGCAGTGTCGCCCGGGAAGTGTCCAACCTCCCCCCATCAGGGAGGCTGCTGCGGGTGAGCGGTTTATTCCCAAGAAGCTCTCTCAAATTCGGCATCGGGGCTCCAGCCAGAGGATTGATCAGCGGATCATCCTCTCCAAGCCCAACACCATCCAAGAACAGGAATAGTACACGCATCGCTTATCCCGAATATTCAAGCCAGGTGGAAGGGCCCAGGTCACGCTCCATCCCATCCTGGCGTCTGGACAGGCTGAGGTATTTTTCGATGACCTGCAGGTCGTCAGACGAAAATCCCCGCCCTTTTTCTTGCGTTTGGCGGAGGAAAGCATATACCAGGAACGTCCCTCCGGGAGCCAGGAACCGTTTGATGTTTGTTAGATAAGCGATCATCTCTTGATGCGGGATCGAATGAAAACAGCCGATATCCAGGATCAAATCGAATTGCCCCGACAGGCTGGTGGGATGAATGGCATTGTCAACAGCCAGATGGACGATCTGCCCCAATCCGGGTGACTTTCTGCCTGGCTTTGGCAATTGCCCTGGGGGCGAAGTCAATCCCCCACACCTGCCAACCGGATTGAGCCAGGGTGATCACGTTGGTGCCTGTGCCGCAGCCTATATCCAGCGCCCTGCCAGGCGGATGGTGTTGGATAAATGCGAGCAGCTCCGGAGGGGATTGTCCGGTATCCCAGGGAGGCTTTCCACGGTACATCCAGTTGTAAGATTGTTTACGGAACCAGCTCATCTTATATCCGTATACCTGTTCGGCGTGTGTCTCGAATCCATGATCTAAAGAAGTGATGTACTCAGCAATTCGACGAAAGAAATATTATTATCGCCTTGTCAGCGTACGGCGAATTGCTGAAGGTAGTCGCCTAACTTCAGTGATTGGCCGAATATAAATATTTCGGATTGTAAAGATATTTTCGACCAATCGCATCGACTAAACATTAAATATAGAATATTTATATCCAACTTGACCGATTTTACTAGAAGATGAGATGAATTGGGAATCGTTCTTAGTCTTCAATAAACCAATCTTTGACAACTCCGAATTAATACCTTACAATTCATGACTGTCTAATTTTTCTACCTGAGGAAGGGTCTGTATGAAAGAGTATCGTACCGAATTAATCCGCAATGTTGCCCTGGTATCCCACAGCAGTGCCGGGAAAACGATGTTAGCGGATGCTTTTTTGCATTTCACCGGAGCCACAACGCGTTTAGGCAAGATTGAAGAAGGTACTACGATTTCGGATTTTGAGGACGAAGAGATTCGCCGGGGAATTTCTCTTTCTACAGGGATGATTCCGATAGAATTTAGGGATAACAAGATCAATGTGCTCGATACACCGGGATACACTGATTTTGTGGGCGAGGAAATCTCTGCCCTAAGGGTGGTTGATAATGCGATAGTCCTGATCGATGCGGTGGCTGGCGCGGAAGTCGGCACCGAGATTGCTATGGGCTATTGTGAGCGCTATAAATTAAACCGTTTCATATTAATAAATAAAATGAATCGCGAGAATGCGAATTTTCGCAAGGCGCTTGCTTCTGTCCAGGAAATGAGTGGAATACGATTGCTGCCCTTGCAGCTCCCGTGGGGTGAGAGTTCAGGATTTCAGGGGGTGATAGATCTATTAAGCATGAAGGCTTACAAAGGTGCAGGAGCAGCGGCAGAGGATATCCCGGCTAACTTTGTGGACGAGGTCGAATCAGCTCGAATGGAGCTGATCGAGGCTGCGGCGGAAGGCGAGGATGCTCTGCTGGAAAAGTACCTGGAAGGCGAGGAGCTAAACACTGAGGAGATTATCCGGGGGTTGAAAGACGTTTTGAGGGCAGGCTTATTCATCCCGGTCTTTGTCGCTTCCGGGTCGGCTGAAATTGGGATCGCCCCGCTGCTCAATGCGATCATCGATCTGATGCCTTCACCTGCCGGAATGCCCCCCGTGATTGCGCAGGGGAAGGACGGCGAGGAAGAGCTCGTCGCTTCCGATTCTGGTCCCCTGGCGATCTATGTTTGGAAAACCACCGCTGATCCGTTCGTCGGAAAAATTACCTATTTTCGTGTTTATTCAGGCCTGTTGAATGCGGATACGCGCGTATGGAACCACACAAAATCCGCGGAAGAGCGCCTGGGTACGATCCATGTCTTACGTGGGAAAGAGCAGATTAATGTTAAATCATTGCATGCAGGGGATCTGGGCACTGTATCGAAGCTATCGGTAACCTCGACTGGTGATACCCTCGGCGACCGCAACCATCCCTTGATCCTGTCTACTCCCGAGTATCCGCATGCACTCTACCAAGTCGCGATAAATCCGAAGACGCAAGCCGATTCTGCTAAGATCAGTCCTACACTGACGCGCCTGTCTGAAGAAGATATGACCCTGACCTGGCATAATGAGCCGACCACCAACCAGACGATTCTCCAGGGTATGGGCGACCAGCACATCGATGTTGCTATCCGCAAAGCTGAAACGAAATTTCAAACCAATTTGATTACTGTAATCCCCAAAGTCCCCTTCCAGGAGACCATCACCAAGCAAGGACAGGCAACTTACCGGCACAAGAAGCAAACCGGCGGAGCCGGACAGTTCGGTGAAGTAGCTATGCGTATTGAACCCGATCCAGAAGAAGATTATGCCTTCCAGAACAAGGTCTTCGGCGGGGCAATCTCGTCAAGCTATATGCCTGCCATCGAAAAAGGCATTAAGAGCGTGATGAAAGAAGGCGTCATCGCCGGATACCCTCTAAAAAATATAAAAGTATCGATTATCGACGGTAAAGAGCACCCGGTTGATTCGAAACCTGTAGCGTTCGAGATTGCCGGGCGGGAAGCCTTTAAACTCTCGGTGAAGGATGCCGGACCGGTCTTGTTAGAGCCGATCATGAATGTCCGCATCGTCGTGCCGGAGGCAAATATGGGAGATATACTGGGTGACCTTAACACGCGCCGGGCGCGGGTTCAAGGCATGGATACGGAGAAGGGTCGCTCAGTTGTGACAGCTCAGGTCCCCCTGGCAGAAATGCAGCGATATACGACAGATCTACGCTCCATTACCGGTGGCCGCGGCGTATTTTCCATGGAATTCGACCACTACGAGGTACTCCCGGCCAACCTGGCCCAGGAAGTGATCAATGCTCGCCAAAAAGAGCAGGCTGCTCAGAAGACAGAATGAGTCCACCCGGTTACATTTCCTGAGCTTCCGGTAATCGAGCGCTCAAATGCAGGGTCAGGAAAAGCCAGGGGGCAGCGGCAGTTATCCAAAAGCCAACAGTCGCATAGCGCAAATAGCGACTTAGGTTTCCTGTGAGAGTGTTTCCGCCAGGCAATATTAATGCCAGTCCAAAAAACAGGATGGCGACCCCCATCAATCCCACGAGGAAGCGCAAGAGTTGCTTCCACCAGGGGCCGCCAGCATTCATGCTTCCAGCTCGATAATTCAGCACGGCTCCTGCCGCCAGCCCAAGGAATGCACCGGCTGTGGATATTATTCCGGACAACGAGAGCGGGTCCGGTTGGCTGCCTCCTGGGGCAGACAGGGCGTTATTGACCCACTCCGCAGAGATCGTCCAGTCAGGATGGAGAGCGTTAGCCACGTACCCGGTCAGGAGCATCGTCAGAGAGGCAGCCAGTATCAGGATCATCTGGAGCGATAAATTTAACCCTCGGAACCAGGCAATAAAAGGTTTTTCAAATAATATGAACAGAACGAGAATGATAAAACCCACCAGCCAGCCAGCAATGACATCCGAGGGAAAATGTACAGCCAGGAATATGCGTGAGATCCCAATCATAAATATCAGGAAAAGTGCGAGCAACCAGCACCACCAGCGCCGCACACTGGCGGCGAGCAGACCCCAAACGACCACCGCGTTCTGAGCGTGACCGGAGGGTAAGGCAGAAGTACTTTCGGATGCCCAGGCATTGACCTGCCTGCTGATCCAGTAGGGTCTGGGCATGAGCAGCACCAGCTTCAGGCAAAGATTAATCCAGTTGCTTACCATCAATCCGATTGCGAGACGCAATCCGAGACTCTGATCGATGCACCAATACACCAAAGGGGCGACAAACAGGTAGAATTCCTCGCTCCCCAGCAAGGAGAAGATCTGCATGGGGGAGCGCATTCCAGGAGCAATCCCCTGGAGCCACTGGATCCAAATCAGCTCAAGCAGATGCAGTCTCTCGAATATAATATCCCGCCTTAAGACCTGGGAATCGGCTCAGAAACTGGGTGTGCTTTCGACTTCGGCGCGAAGCGCACACTTAATAATAGGGCGACCACGATCGCGATGATACTCAATGGATAAACTAAAATAGGATTGTGTGCATAGATCACCCCGGCGATGAGGGAGGCGATCATGATCGCCAGGGCGCCGATCGTTTCTAATATCCCGAAGGCGAGGCCAATATTGGTCATTGGGATAAGGTAACTGGCCAGGGCGTCGATCAGCGTGCGCATGCTGCGATATCCACCTATCAGGAAATAGGCCATTCCATACCAGGCGAGAGTGCTTCCCTGCCATAATAAGAGTGCATAGCTCGCTACACAGAGCTGGCAAAGGAGAAAGCCCAGGCGTGTATCCAGCCTGCTCAACAGCAAGTTGAGTACAACGACTCCTACACCCACCAACGAAGCCAATAACCCCACAGTCTCAATCGACACGCCAATCTGGTTGTGTAGGTAATTTTGGGTGAACGGCTGAGGCAGGTAGCATGCGGCAATCACGATGAAGACCAGTCCGGAATAAGGGATAAAACCTTTTTCCCGGATGAAGGTTAATTTGGAATGACCGATCTCCGTTTTCTCTACCGGTTGGCGGTGGATGAATAGAATAACTAATAATGAAACTAAAAACAGGGAGGCTGAAACGTAATATATGGCTCGAAGGCCATATTCCTGTCCGAAGCGCCCACCCAGAAATGGACCGAAGATCTGCCCCATGCTGTAGGCTGTGGAGACGCCTAACATTGCCGGTCCTACCTGGAGCCTGCCGCGGGCAGCCGTTACATACGAATTAAGGGGTGCGATTACAAAGGTCGTCATTGCGTACATGAACAGGCCGATCACGAAAATCCTCAAATCGGGAGCAAGTGCCATTATCCAGGCGGCGAGAGCGCCCTGAACCCAGCCAGCCCACAACAGAGGCCGGCGGCCGAATCGATCTGCCAGATAACCCGCTGGGATATACGAGAGCGCCATGACAGCCCCATAAGCGCCCAGAATTGCGCCAATTTTCAATGGATCTGCTCCCAGCTCCTGCAGATACAATGGCTGGAGGTACAGGAACATCCCCTCTCCCAGGCCCCAAAAAAATAACGAAATAGCAAGCAGGATCAGATCAGGGCTCATCGATTTTTGGGGTATTGCGCCGGATAAAATCGATGATTGCCTGGCAGACGATCTCTTTATCTGGCTCACGGGGGATGACGTGACCGCTGTTTTCAACCCAGAGCATTTCTTTCTCTTGAGAGCCTAGAGCGGCCTGGATTTGCGGCATGTTATCCGGAGCTACGTGCATATCCTTGTGGGAGTGGACTGATAAAACAGGAACGGTAACTGATGGGAGTCCTTCTCGCATCACTGCCAGCAGATCACGCAGCTCTGCGATCGAGCGAAGGGGGAAGCTCGGATAGGCAATATGGTCCTGGTCTAAACCTGGATCCTGCCAATCATCCGGAGGTTTCCCAATCCCGAGGCGAACAGATTGGAACATCCGTAGCAAAGCCAGACGCCTGTCTGCCGGGAGCTTATAAGGCGCGGAGATCGTTACCACGCCGGTCACCGGGAAACGCTTGTGGCAATCTGCCGAGGCTAACGTCAAGGCTAAAGCGCCTCCCATCGACAGCCCGACGATAAAAATCGTGGGTAAAGAGCGGGATTGAGGCTTGAGTTGGGATGCCAGTAAATTCCACCCATCCTCGACGGAAACCAGCCAATCGTACCAGCGCGTCCGGGCTAAATCCTCGACGCGAGTCGCATGACCTGCCAGGCGGACTCCCAGGATCGTGAATCCACTCCGTGCCAAATATTCCCCCATCCAACGCATCTCTTTGGGCGATCCTGTAAAACCATGCACCAGCAGGCAGCCGATTGGACCGCCTGGAAAGAAAAAAGGTTCCGCCGTTAAAAGTGTCCGAGGGGAGGGGTGCATTGCTGAGTCCCGGTTCAATCGATTGTAATCAGCTGGCGCGGCAGGCTGCTCAAGCATTCGGAGCCGCCATCGGTGATGACCACGTTGTCCTCGATGCGCACGCCGCCTCTGCCGGGTAAATAGATCCCCGGCTCTATCGTAAAGGTCATCCCAGGCGAGAGCAGCAAGCGGTTATCGCCGCGAATGTAAGGCGGCTCGTGCCCTTCCAGACCCAGCCCATGCCCGGTGCGGTGGGTGAAGAAGTCAGCGTATCCAGCTCGCTCGATGACACGGCGTGCGGCCGCGTCGACTTCCGCAGCCGGAATTCCCGGTCCTGCTTTCTCTCTTGCGGCTGTGTTGGCCTCAAGAACAATTTCACTGATACGTACAAATTCCGGCTCTACTACTCCGAGTGCGAAAGTCCGGGTCAAATCGGAAAAATAGTGTTGGAAGCTGGCGCCCCAATCGATCACCAGCAGATCGCCTGTGCTGAGAGGGCGATCGGAGGGGAAGGCGTGCGGGTTGGCTCCATTGGGACCGGAGGAGATGATCGGGCTGAACGGCAGCAGGACGTCCGAGCCGGAACGCAGCAGCTGCAAGGTAAGCTCACCGGCCAGTTCCTTCTCCCGCATACCTGTTTTTATCAGCGGAAGGGTGGCTAGTAATGCATTTTGAGCAATCTCCACGGCACGCTGCATATCACTGAGCTCTTGTGCGTCCTTCTGCATGCGCAAACCAGCCAGTAGCTCCTCGGCGGAGACTAAGCCGGCCTCAAAACCCGCCTTCTGCAGCAAATCGAGTTCCAGGTAGCGCAGGCCGGTTGGCTCAACCGCAACACGGCCTCGGGAAATCCCTGTCTGCTGGAGAGCGTGCGAAAATACGCTTACCCAGGTGTCTGGATTTTCCCCGTACAAGACGGCAGACAGCGGATAACTTAACCCTTCGATCTTGATTTTCTCGAAATCGGGAGCGACCAGGGTGAGCGACCCGTCAGCAGAAAAAATCAGAAGAACGGGCCTTTCACTCAGGTGGAAGGTCAGCCCGGTAAAATAATACATGCTCGCCCCGGGGACCACGAGCAATCCCTGTAAGCCATTTTGTGAGATCATTTCAACAACCTTTTTTTGACGGGACAGATAGACATCAGCCTGAGTTGTTGTATTCATCTGAGACAACCTCGTTAGGAGAAATATACAGAGCCCATGAATCACTGCAAAAGTGGTTCTTGGCTCGCGGGCTTTAGGTACTTAATGAAATCGGGAAAATCCCTAAGAGCATGCGGGGTGATTATAGCCTGAACTGACTTTGCCGGGTAGCTATCATTGCGCTCATCCTTGACAGGCACCTGTCTCTCCGATACAATCCCTGCCACGCAGCAAAGAATGGGCCTGTAGCGCAGTTGGGAGCGCGCTTCAATCGCACTGAAGAGGTCGAGGGTTCGAATCCCTCCAGGTCCACTCGGCGTCCGAGCAACGACAAAATCACTTTTATTGACGGGAAGTCCCTTTAAAGTTACAATTCCCGCATTGTTAAACAGACTGGGCCCATAGCGCAGTTGGGAGCGCGTCTCAATGGCATTGAGAAGGTCGAGGGTTCGAATCCCTCTGGGTCCACTGTACGAATGATGAAATAAGCGAGTACCGGCCAAAGATCGGCAACATGGTTCGAGGCCGAGGGCAAAATTGTATATCCATAAAATACATTGGCAGGAGTAGTAAGCTCATCCGCCAGCGAGCCGGGAGAGCGAGGTGTGAGCCCGGCATAGTGCCCGCGGAGCACATCCAAGACTGAACTCGCCTGCCGTCCCGGAGTATATCCGGGACAGTACCGCCAGTGAGAATCATCCGCCAGTAAAGAACCAGGCTGGTGACAGGTAGCTGGCGGCGGGGTTGCCCGTTAGCGCTGACCAAAGCGGCCTGGCTGATTACCAGGCAAGCAGGGTGGTACCGCGGAGCAAATCCTTCGTCCCTGAGGGGCGGAGGTATTTGTTTTTGACCGGAGGTGTAAGATGGAAACCGGGAAATCTACCTGGACGGTTTATCAACCACAGGTGATCGAACCAAAATGGCAGTCAGCCTGGGAGCAAGCGGGACTTTATCTTGCCCAGGAGGACATCACCCGCCAGAAGTATTACTGCCTGGATTATCTTTCCGTACCCGTCGGGAGAAGGCCTGCACGTGGGGCACTGCCGCAATTATGTCCCACGGATGTTATTTCACGCTTTAAGCGCATGCAAGGGCTTAACGTGCTGCACCCTATGGGATGGGACGCCTTCGGCGAGCCAACCGAGCAGTATGCCATCTCTCATAACATCCATCCGAGGCTGGTCACCGACCAAAATACAGCCAACTTTCGCCGTCAGCTGCGCTTGATCGGCACGAGCTATGATTGGTCGCGAGAGATCGATTCATCTCAGCCGGAATATTATCGCTGGACGCAATACATCTTCACTTTGCTCTTGAAGCGCGGCCTTGCTTATCGCGATGAAAGCTGGCAGTGGTGGTGCCCAACCTGCATGACCACCCTCTCCAGCCACGAAGTAAGCGGAGGAGTTTGCTGGCGCGGTCATTCTGGCGTGGTTCGCAGGGAGATTCCTGCCTGGTATTTCCGCATAACAGCCTATGCTGATGAGCTCTTGAGTGATTTGGATGAGATCGATTGGCCCGACCCGATCAAGACCTCGCAGCGGAATTGGATTGGCCGGTCTGAGGGATGGGAAATTGACTTCCTGGGAGAGGATCATACGCGGCTGTCGGTGTTTACCACTCGCCCGGACACGCTGTTTGGGGTAACTTTTTTGGCTTTGGCTCCGGAGCACGAGCTGGTGGAAAAGCTGACCCAGAAACAATACCTGGAGCGAGTCCGGAGCTATCGCGAGCTGGCTTTTAGCCAGAGCGAGATCGAGCGCATGGATGAGAAGCGACCCAAAACCGGTGTATTCACTGGAAGCTATTTGCGCAACCCCGTCAATGATGAAGTCATCCCGGTGTGGATTGCCGACTATGTATTGCCCGGCTATGGAACCGGAGCAGTGATGGGAGTTCCGGCGCATGACCAGCGTGATTTCGAATTTGCTCGCCAGTCCCACCTGCCGGTCCGCCAGGTAATCGCATCATCGAGCGAAGTAGAACACTCTGAGCTGTCTGAGGCGTATACAGGGTATGGCTGGATGGTCAATTCCGGCCAATTTACCGGGATGGATAATAGGAGCGCAGGAGAGGCAATCGGCGAAATCCTGAACACTCAGGGCACAGCCAGGCGCACAGTCCGCTACCGCATGCGCGATTGGCTGATCAGCCGGCAGCGTTATTGGGGGACGCCCATCCCGGTGGTTTACTGCGATTCGTGCGGTGCCGTTCCGGTCCCGCCTGAGCAGCTGCCGGTTCTTCTCCCCCCGATCGACGATTTCCAGCCGGACGGGACGGGGCGCTCGCCGCTTGCACGAAATGAGGAATTTATCCGGACGAACTGTCCAATATGCGACGAGCCTGCCCGCAGGGAATCGGATACGATGGGTGGGTTTGCCTGTTCTTCGTGGTATTTCCTGCGCTTTGCCAGCCCTCACGAGGCATCAGCTCCGTTCAATTCATCAGCCGTCGAATATTGGCTGCCAGTTGACCTGTACGTGGGCGGCGCTGAGCATGCTGTCCTGCACTTGCTGTACGCGCGTTTTTGGACGAAATTCCTGGCGGATGAGGGTTTAATTCATTTTCGTGAGCCATTTCTACACTTGCGGAACCAGGGGCAGCTTCTGGCAGCTGACGGGCAGCGGATGTCCAAATCGCGGGGCAATGTCATCACCCCAGACAGCGTGGTATCTACTTATGGAGCCGATGCTCTCCGCCTTTACGTCATGTTCATCGCTCCTTTTGATCAGGACGTAAGCTGGAATACGGACGGGATCAATGGCGCACGGCGGTTCCTTAACCGCGTATGGACGCTGTTTGCTGAGGCGTATTCTGCCAGCGCTGATTGCAGCGTGCTGGATGCCGGGCTGGAGCGAAGCTTACACCGGACGATCCGGGCGGTCACGGAGAGAATCGCTGATTTCCGACTGAACACGATGATCTCCGCCCTCATGGAATTCACCAACCAGCTGTATGACCTTTACACGGCGGGAAACTGGCAAACTGCCTCCTACCATCAGGCACTGGATGCGATGCTGCTTTTGTTAGCCCCGGCTGCGCCGTATATCGCTGAAGAGCTCTGGCTGCGAACAGGCAAGCCGGGAAGCGTACATTTGCAACCCTGGCCGGTCTGGGATGAGAAAAAAATATTGGAGGAAATGGTTGAGCTCCCGGTGCAGGTCAACGGGAAATTTCGCCTGACGATGCGCATCCCCCGGGAGATGAGCCAGGAGCAGGTAACCGCCCTGGCTCTCGAGCAACCTAAACTGGCTGAGTTATTGGCCGGTTGCCTGGTAAAACAGGTCATCTATGTGCCTGGGAAAATAATCAATATCGTTTGTAGGTGAGAAAGGCAGATTAAGTTGATTGAAAGTACGAGCAGGATCGCGTTGGCTGCAACGTGGAATCCGCGTGGAGAATTAGCTAGATTTATCCGGCTGCTGCCGGCGCTTAGCCAGGCGTACCGCGGGATAGTACTATCGCTGCCACCTGGAGTGAACCCAACCACATTGCAAGCTATCAGCACTAGCTGTAAAGCATATCAGGGTATTTCCGTTATCGTCAATTCACAGTGGTCGGCAGGACGCTTCTCATCCTTGAAGCATTCGCTCGAGTATAACCCCGCCTATATCCAGTATGCAGACATGGATCGCCTGCTGCGCTGGGTAGAGACGCGCCCTGAGGAATGGAGAAAGGTGCTCTCAAAGATTCCTGAGCAGGATTATCTGGTCATCGGGCGGACTCAACAGGCATACCGCACACATCCGCAAGCTTTGATCGATACGGAAAGGCTCAGCAACCAGGTCGTATCCTACCTGGTGGGGAGGGATATGGATGTAAGCGCTGGCTCGAAAGGTTTCAGCCGGCGGGCTGTCGAATTTATCCTGGCAAACACTCAGCCCGAGCATCCCCTGGGAGCAGATGGGGAATGGACGGTGTTGCTGCACCGGGCGGGCTTTAATTTTGGGTATATTGAAGTGGACGGATTGGACTGGGAGACGGCAGATCGCTACCAGGACCAGGCGGCTGGCAGCGAGCTACAAATACAGATGGCGGAAGCTTATGATAGGGACGCTGATCATTGGTCTGATAGACTGCGTATAGCCAATGAGATCATTCAGATTGGTCTCGAAAGTGCAACCCGATCGATACATCTGCCAGAAAATACTATTGTTTCACCGGTGGAGGAGCAACATGGCGGAATTAATTCCTTATAATCCTGCAAAAATCGAACCGAAGTGGCAAGCGCGCTGGGAAGCAGATCGCTTGTACTGGGCGGAAATTAATCCGGATAAACCCAAGCACTACGCGCTGACGATGCTTCCTTATCCATCCGGTGAGCTGCACATCGGTCATTGGTATGCGATGACCCCCAGCGATGCCCGCGCCCGGTTTATGCGCATGCGGGGGTATAACGTCATGTTCCCGATGGGGTTTGATTCGTTTGGCTTGCCGGCGGAAAATGCCGCGATCAGGAACAAAATCCACCCGAAGATTTGGACGTATGCCAATATCGACCGGATGCGCCTGCAGCTGAAGAGCATGGGTTCCATGTATGACTGGCACCGGGAGATGGTGTCCTCAGACCCAAAATACTACCACTGGACAGAGTGGTTCTTCAGCCAGCTCTTTAAACACGGACTTGCCTATCGCAAGATGGCTCCGGTCGATTGGTGCCCAAACTGCAATACGACCCTGGCCCGCGAACAAGTCTGGGGAGAAGACCGTCACTGTGAGCGCTGCGGCACACCGGTCATTAAAAAAGACCTGGAACAATGGTTCTTCCGCACCACGAATTACGCTGAAGAGCTGCTGGATTTCTCGAAAATAGATTGGCCTGAAAGGGTGCAGACCCTGCAAACCAACTGGATCGGTCGCTCGCAGGGAGCCAGTGTAATCTTCCACACCGAGCAGGGGGATCCTTTGGAAATATTTACTACCCGCCCGGATACCTTGTGGGGAGCAACTTTCATGGTCTTAGCGCCTGAGCACCCATTATCGGTAAAAGTTACCACGCCAGAACAGGCAGAAGCCGTTGAAGCATACCGCCTGCAGGCTGCCCGCCAATCGGATATCCAGCGCGAAGCTGCGGATAAAGAAAAAACCGGTATTTTCACCGGTGGATATGCCATCAATCCGGTCAATCGAAAGCGCATCCCGATCTGGATCGCAGATTACGTGCTGATGAGCTACGGTACCGGGGCAATTATGGGAGTCCCCGCTCACGATGAGCGCGATTTTGAGTTTGCGCTCAAATTCGGCTTGCCCATCCTGCCGGTGATCGAGCGCATCGATGGTCTCACCAAATCGTTCGCACTGAATGGATCCATGAAACCCGGGCTGGATGAGGCGCTGGAGAAATTAAGCATTCCATATGAACACTCTCAAGATGGTCTGCTGATTACCATTCCAGTGGAGAAGGTGGCTGAGTATACGCGATTGGCGCATGCTTATCTGCAACCCGGCTGGTGGAATGAGGTTGTTGGCGGCAGCTGGATCTTCATTTTCTCAGATGGAATAATTCCTTGGGATTCATTCGAGAGCGAGGAGCGCATCCTTGCCCGCTGCAAGCAGTTATACCCGGCTGCCCAAGGCTACCGGACGCTGATGGAGCTGCTCTGGAGCTGCCCATTTTACCGGGATGCTCTTTACCACCACGAATACGGCAGGATGATCAATTCGGGAGAATTTACCGGAACGCCTGCGGAGCTCGCCATGCAGTCAGTTACAGGGTGGCTTGAGCAGCGCAGCTTCGGAAAAGCGACGGTAAACTACCACTTGCGTGACTGGCTGATCTCACGGCAGCGCTACTGGGGAGCGCCAATCCCAATCGTTTACTGCCCAGAGCACGGTGCAGTCCTGGTGCCGGATGACCAGCTGCCCGTGATGCTTCCGGATGATGTGGAATGGCTGCCGACCGGACAGAGTCCGTTAAAGCTCCATCCAACCTGGAGGTTCACCGCCTGCCCGATCTGCAACCAGCCCGCGGAGCGGGAAACGGATACCATGGACACGTTTATGTGCTCGTCCTGGTATCACCTGCGCTATCTAAGCCCGGACTATGACCAGGGTCCATTCGACCCTAAAGAATATGACTATTGGATGCCAGTCGATACTTACACCGGCGGGATCGAGCACGCCACCATGCACCTGATCTATACACGGTTTTTCCATAAAGCAGGCCGTGATATGGGAATCATGCAAGGCTCTGAGCCCATGCTGCAGCTGCGCAATCAGGGCATCATCCTGGGAGAAGATTCTGAGAAAATGTCCAAGAGCCGCGGCAATGTTGTTGCCCCAGACGATCTGGTAGCGCGTTATGGAGCCGACACGGTTCGCGCTTACCTGATGTTCTTTGCCCGCTGGGATATGGGTGGACCCTGGAACAGCAATGGAATAGAAGGAACGGCTCGCTGGCTGCGGCGGGTATGGAGCCTGTTTACCGAATCGTCTCCCTCGAATCGCCCGGATGCAGGGATATTGCGCACCTTCAGAAGAAAGCTCCATCAAACGCTGCGCCGGGTCACTCACGACTTCGAGACATTTGAATTCAATACGATCATCAGCGCATTAATGGAGCTGCAGAATGAGATGAGCAAAGTGCGCGAAGCCGGTGGTGCTGGCACTCCGGAATGGGAAGAAGCGCAAGACATCTACCTGCGGATGCTAGCCCCGGTAACGCCGCATTTAGCGGAGGAGCTGTGGATGCACCTGGGGAAACCCTATTCGGTCCACCAGCAAGCCTGGCCCCAAATAGATGAGGCGGCTGCTGCCGAAGATATGATCACCCTGGTGATCCAGGTGAACGGTAAATTGCGCGACCGGGTATTGGTGCCAGTGGGGATATCTGAAGCCGAGGCGAGGGAGCTGGCCATGAGCAGTGAGAGCGTCCGGAAACATCTGGGCGATGTGGCTCCCAAGAAGGTCATATTAGTACCCGGAAAATTGATCAATATTGTGGTGTAACCCATTGGGCGGGAATCATGCCCGCCCTTTTTTACATATTTTTTACATTCTAAGATCCATATATTTACTCTGCTCGCCCATAATAGCGATACAACCATTCTCCTTGGGTAGAACCCTGCCCACCGGACTACAGCCGGTGTTTATCCGGATCTAAAATTGTATACCCGCGGTATTCTCCTGCACTGAAAACACGCCGCGGTGTAAAATTGTTTGGACGTCTGAGTTCACAAGCCGGAAATAAGTCCGGAGTATTCATTAATCAATAGTACTGAAACAGAATTGTGCGGAGGCTCAGCGATGGCAACAAAAACAGTTATCACTTCACCTGATCTGCCCAAACCGGTGGCGCCTTACTCGCAGGGTATCCTGGCAAAGGATTTCATATTCATCTCCGGTCAGGTAGGGATCGATCCCACCTCAGGAAAGCTCGTCTCCGGAGGGGTTGAAGCCGAAACCCGCCAGGCATTGACCAATATGGTGAGGATCCTCGAAGCGGCTGGCTCATCTCTTGCCCATGTAGTAAAAACAACGGTATTTTTAGCAGACATCACCACTTTTAGCGCGTTCAATACCATATACGGCGAATATTTTTCAAGCGAGCCTCCCGCTCGGTCGGCTTTTCAAGTCGCTGCACTCCCAATAGGGGCCGCGGTGGAGATCGAAGCAATTGCCCTGCGCAAATAAATTGTTCTAAAGCAGGATATGGAATGTCGGGTGAGCTGATCCTGGTGGTCGACGACGAGCCGAATATTGTTCATTTGGCTCGCCTCTACCTGGAAAAAGATGGCTATACCGTCACGTCTGCCGGGGATGGGTGTTCGGCTCTGGAGACGGTCCAAAAAATGCATCCCGATCTTATCATCCTGGACCTGATGCTTCCCGAGCTGGATGGTCTGGAGGTATGCCGCCGATTGCGGGCAGAGGACAACCAGGTGCCAATTATTATGCTGACCGCTCGGGATGAGGATATCGATAAGGTCTTGGGTCTGGAAATCGGGGCAGATGTCTACATGACCAAGCCTTTCAATCCTCGCCATCTCACCGCGCAGGTGAAAGCAATTTTGCGCCGGGCTGACCTGCCTGCCTCTGATCAGGCTGGGGCAGTTCGCCTGGGGAATACGGTCATCGACCCGGCGCGCCGGGCGGTCAGCGTTGCAGGAGAGGAAATATTATTAAGGGCACAAGAATTTGACCTCATACTCGTATTTGCCAGACATATCAGTCTGGTATTAACCCGCGAGCAGCTGCTCAACCAGGCATGGGGCTACGAATATTACGGGCAGTCGCGCACCGTCGATGTGCATGTCGGTCATCTGCGCAAAAAAATGGCGGGCAGCTCGATCCACATCGAGACCGTCGCGGGGGTAGGGTATAAAGCGCTGGTGGATTGATGGCGTGCTCTTGCCGGGCAACTACCGACTGACTGCTGGTTAGCCTACAAAATTAGATCATATATCGAATGTTTACTTCGCTTCGCTCGCGTTTGTGGCTGTCTTACGTCCTGCTGGCAGGGGTAATAATCCTTGTAATCGGGGTCACCCTGATCACCTACCTGCTGCGCAATCCAGCCGAAACGCGGGCCGAGCTGCAGCGCTTACGCCTCGCAGCGGCATACGTACAGGAGCGCATCGGACCGCTCTCAACATCGCTAAATGATGCCCCTGGGCAAGAGCTGCTCGCAGCGGCTCAACAGGCAGACGAGCAGCTGCACGCCCGCATTCTCCTGACGGATGCACAGGGTCGCTTATTGGTGGATTCCCGCCAGGGGAACGCGCCTGCTCTCAATGGGCTTAATCGTGCGCTGAATCGGCGTATACGCTTAAATCCTTATCTTGTAGATAACCAGGGCGGCACATGGCTGTTCGTCAGCCGACCGCTTGGGAATGGGGTGTATGTATCGGCGGCTGAACCTCGCCAACGTGTCCCTTTCCTGGCAGTATTCCGGGATGAATTCTTCCGCCCGGTAGTAGAAGCCATTTCAATTGCCCTGGTGCTGTCCTTACTGCTGGCTTACGGAATTGCCCGTTGGATTGCAACCCTCTGCAGCGGATGGCCGTCGCCGCCCAAAAACTCTCGCTCAGTACGTCATCATTCCATCCCGAATCCTTGCCCATCGAAGGACCTGAGGAGGTGCAAATTCTCGGGAGGGCTTTCAATGATATGACCCGGCGGGTGCATGCCAGCCAGGCAGCCCAACAGGATTTGGTTGCCAATGTCTCCCATGACCTGAAAACGCCTCTCACCTCGATCCAGGGATTTGCCCAGGCAATCCTGGACGGAACTATCGATAATCCGAAATCACTCCAGCAGGCTGCTGGAGTGATTTACGATGAATCGGGGAGGATGTACCGTATGGTCGCAGATCTGCTAGACCTGGCGCGCCTCGAAGCGGGTGTAATCAAAATCGTCCAGCAGCGGATTGCCATCGGAGACCTTCTGGATAGAGTAATAACAAAATTTATGCCGCTTGCCTCTGAAGGGGATAAACACCTGGAAAAAGATTGGTCTATTCTGCCGGAAATCACAGGCGATTCTGATCGACTATCCCAGTTATTTACCAACCTGGTCGATAATGGTTTGAAATTTACCCCCCCGGGAGGAAAAGTAATCGTTCGCTCGCGCCCTGTGGGAGCCTGGCTCGAAATTGAAGTCGAGGATTCAGGTCCGGGCATTCCCCCGGGTGAGCAGGATAGGATTTTTTCGAGCAGCCCCGACTGGGTCTTCGGCGAGGCGCGGTTGATCTCGTCGACCAGGACGACGTTGGCGAAGACCGGCCCGGGGTGGAACTCGAAGCTCGCGGTCCGCTGGTTGAAGACGTTGGTGCCGACCAGGTCGGCCGGGAGGAGGTCCGAGGTGCACTGGACCCGGGCGTATTCCGCCTCGAGCGAGCGGGCGAGGGCGCGGGCGAGGGCGGTCTTGCCGACGCCGGGGGCGTCCTCGATCAGAACATGGCTGTCGGCGAGCAGCGCGACGATCAGATCCCGCACCACACGGTCGGGGGCCTTGACCGCCAGCGCGATGTTCTCCCTGAGGCGCGACCCAAACTCCGCCACCTCGGTCGGATCCAACCTCGGTGCAGTGGCCATCGCTTCATGGTACGCCCGGCCTCACACGCGCTCCAACCGCGGGCTCGCTGCGTAGCCCCTAGCCCCTTCGTCCAAGCGGTTAGCCAGGTACGCTGACCGCCAGATAGCGGTCAGTGGGCAACTAACAGATCGGCGGCGACGATGAGCGCAGCGCGCTCGCCGCGCTTGGCGGCGTCCGCCCCGGTGTTGCTCGGGGCGGGGGTGGCGCTGGCCGCGGTCGCCGGTGCCCTCTACGATTCGGTACGCAGCACACTCCCGACTACACGACCTCGCTCTTCGGCCAGACCGGCCCGGACACCTTCAAGCTCAAGTCGTGGCTCGCCACCGGCGTGCTCGCCTTCGCGGCCGTCCAGCTCGGTCTAGCACTCTGGATGTACGGGCGGCTGCCCTGGATCGGCGTCGCCCCGCCGAGCGTCGGTCCCGTCCACCGGGCGATCGGCGCCCTTGCCATCCTGCTGACGATCCCGATCGCCTACCACTGCGCCTTCGCCTACGGCGTGCAGACGAAAGTTGACACCCGCGTAGCGGTCCACTCCGTCGCCGGCTGCTTTCTCTACGGCGCCTTTGTGGCGAAGATCGTCCTGGTGCAGTCGCCGCGCTGGCGGGTGCCGGGTTGGGCGCTGCCCGTGGTCGGCGGAACCCTCGTCGTCGTGGTAGCCATTCTCTGGTACACGAGCGCGCTCTGGTACTTCAATGACTTCCGACTTCCCTCACCCTGAGCTGGAGTTCCACTGTCGCTTCTCGTCCAAAGCGGCGCATCCTCTCGCTAACGCAAGGTGTCCCCGTTGCGTTATTTGTTCGAGCTGATCCCTGTCGCGACGATAAAGTCGTTTCTGACACCCGCACTTGACTGCGAGAGCTCCCCCTGATCGGATAAAGGGCCTAAAGAGGCCCCGACGGTCAGCCGGGGAACCTGGGACCTCCAGACGGAGGGAGACACAATGACCAGCAAGGAAGCACGAGAGTTCCTGCGGTCCCACGTACTCGGCTTGGTGGCGATATTCATCGCCCTCACCGGTACGGCGGTTGCATCGCAGCAGTCGGGCACGAGCGGCGGCCCGAAGGTTTCGGCCAGCGTCGTCACCGACGCGAAGTTCAAGAAGCTCAAGAAGAGGGTCGCGGCTCTGGAGAAGGCCGCACCAGCCAGCGGACCGGCGGGTGGCGTGCTGACGGGGGCGTATCCGAACCCGCAGCTTGCCGCGAACAGCGTCCGGGCGTCCCAGCTCGCGCCGATTGTGCGGCGGGTTGGCCAGTTCTCCGGCACCATCAATCCGGGCAACGGGTCCAACGTCTCGGCGGATTGTGACCCCGGCGAGGTTGCGATCTCGGGGGGTGTCGACGTGGGCAACAGCTTCAACACCCATACGGTGGAGAGCCGCAGGCTGGACGCCGACACCTGGCTCACCGTGGTGCAGACCGGAGCAAGCCCCGATACGGCGACTGCCGAGGTGTACTGCCTGCAGGTGTAGGCGATTCGAACCGCGGTAGCGTCCGTGCGACGCTTCGCTCGATCTGAAGCTCACCGTCGCGGACTAGAAGCCGCCGCTTTCCATGCGAATCGCCGGTTCTCGTCTTGACCTCAACCGGTCAATGCACCACCCCCGACGTGTCGCATCGTCCCATCTGGTCCGAGCGCTGTCGAGCGAAGGCCGTAGGCCGAAGCGAGTCAGCGCTCGGCGCCGGCCTCCTCGAGGCCGTCGATCAGCTCGGCGAGCTTCTCGGCCGGGGTCCGAAAGCCGAGCGTCTCGCGCGGGCGGTGCGTTGAGCTTTCCGGCGACCTCGTCGAGGCGCTCCTGACTCACCCCGGCGAGGCTCTTGCCCTTCGGGAAGTACTGGCGAAGGAGCCCGTTGGTGTTCTCGTTCGAGCCCCGCTGCCAGGGGCTTCGGGGATCGCAGAAGTAGACCGGCACGCCGGTCTCGACCGAGAAGCGCCGGTGCTCTGCCATCTCCGAGCCCTGGTCCCAGGTGAGCGAGCGGCGAAGCTGGGCCGGCAGGGTCGTGATGCGCGCCTTGAGCGCGTCCGCGACCTCGACGGCGCCGCTCCCCTCGGGCAGGGCGACGAGCTGGCAGTAGCGGGTCTGGCGCTCGACCAGGGTCGCGATCGCGTTCGTTCGCGCCCGATCAGGAGGTCGCCCTCCCAGTGGCCGGGGACCGCGCGGTCCTCGACCTCGGGCGGGCGTCGGAGATCATCACCATCCCGGTGAGCTTGCCCTGGCCCTGGCCCTTTGACGACTGCGAGCGGGCAAGCGCCGCCCTCGCCCCGTCCTCAGGTGCCGGGCGAGCTCGCGCCGGAGCGTCCCCCGCGCCTGGACGTAGAGGGCGCGGTAGATCGTCTCGTGGGAGACCCGCATCGCCTCATTGTCGGGGTATCCGATCTTGAGCCAGTCCGCGATCTGCTCGGGGGAGTGGTCCTCTCGCAGATGCTCTGAGACGAGGCGCCGCAGCTCCGGCAGAGCTCGAGCTTCGTCGGCCGGGGCCGGCGGGCCCTCCTTGAGGCCTCGCGCTCTTCGAGGCTCAGGCACCTCTCGGGCGCCGGCGAGGCCTGGGCCGGATGCCTCCCGTTCTCGCCAGGTGGCTGCTCACGGTCGCGCGGGCAAGGCCGAGCCTCCGCCCGATCTCGCGATCGCTCAGCCCCTCCGCTCGCAGCTCCCAGATCCCGTCCTTCGTCGCCTCGCTCAGGCCGTAGCCCTTTGGCATCACCGCACCTCCTTCGTTGGTCAGCGAGTCGCTGACCCTCTCGGGTGGTGCGGCGGCAGTTTGAGACCGCCACGAGAAGCGGCTATCCGCTTTGCGTGGAAAGCGGCTGTCCGCCTGGGCGCGAGATACTGCGTGGGCGATGTCGCAAGGAGAACGTCGAGGTGTTCAAGCGCTTTGTGGACGCGTTCAACCGCCGGGAGCCGCAAGTTTGAGCACAGCAGCGAGCTCAGCGCGGTTGCTCAAGAATCTCGCTCAGCCGGTGGTCTTGCCGACGCTAGCCAGCATCCCAGGCTGCACGACTGATAAGAGATCAATATGCGACTCAAGCTGCTGCTAGCAGTAACTGCCGCGGTCCTCGCGGGAACGGTAGTGGCCGGAGTATCGATCAGCGTGTCAAACGCACCGAAGCGCGTAGGAGGTTCAGTGACCTTTTCCCTAACGCCGCCAGCGGCGGGAGCTCGCAGCGGTCAGTTCGGTGGCAAGGTCAAATCGCCGCGGGTGTTCTGCCGCCGCCACCGCTCGGTCACCCTGATACCGGGCAGTCCCAACTTCCCTAACACGACCGGGTACCTCGCATACGCGAAGACCGGGTCCAACGGGAGCTTCTCGGGCACCTACAACACTCCCAAGAAGGCGGGCACTTCGAGCTTCATCCTGCAGGTTGACAAGGTGCGCAGAAAGCACAGGGGGCGGAAATATCTGTGCAAAGCGCTCAGGGCGCCCAGTCAGTCGGTGACCAACGTGAGCAACGATCAGGGCGTGTTCACCTACCACAACGACAACCTGCGCACGGGCCAGGACCTGAACGAGACCGCGCTGACCCCCGCGAACGTGAAGTCGGCCAGCTTCGGCAAGCGCTTCAGCTATCCGCTCGACGGGCTGACGCTGGCCTCGCCGCTGTACGTCCAGAACGTGAACATCCCCGGCCAGGGCTTCCACAACGTGGCGATCGCGGCGACCGAACACGACAGCGTCTACGCCTTCGACGCCGACGGCCGCAGCGGCGCGCCGCTCTGGCACGACAGCTTCACCAACCCGGCCGCCGGCGTCACGACCGTGCCGGCCGCCGACACCGGCGAGACCGGCGACATCCCCAACGAGATCGGGATCACCGGGACACCGGTGATCGATCAGGCAACCGGCACGATCTACGTCGTTGCGAAGACCAAGGAAGTGAGCGGCGGCACGACCAGCTACGTGCAGCGCCTGCACGCGCTCGACCTCAGCACCGGCGCCGAGAAGTTCGGCGGCCCGGTCGTGATCCAGGCGAGCGTGCCCGGCAGCGGCAACGGCTCCGCCGGCGGCACCCTCACCTTCAACTCCCTGCGCCAGAACCAGCGCACAGGCGGACTGCTCGCAAACGGCGTCGTCTATGTCGGCTTCTCCAGCCACGGCGATCAAGAACCGTTCCACGGCTGGGTGCTCGGCTACAACGCCTCGACGCTGCAACGGGTGCTGGTCTACTGCACCACCCCCAACGGCGACGACGGCGGCGTCTGGATGAACGGCGACGGGATCGCCACCGACTCCACCGGCAGCCTCTACTTCATCAGCGGCGACGGGCTGATGGACGCCAACAGCGGCGGATCCGACTACGGCGACTCGTTCATCAGGCTCTCGCCAAGCGGGACCGTGCAGGACTACTTCTCCCCCAGCGTCCAGAGCACCCTCGACAACGGGAACCTCGACCTCGGCTCCGGCGGGGTGCTGCTGCTCCCCGACCAAAGCGGCGCCCACCCACACGAAATGGTCAGCGCCGGCAAGAACGGCACCGTCTACCTCGTCGACCGCGACAACATGGGCGGCTTCCACAGCGGCAGCGACCAGATCGTCCAGAGCCTCACCAACATCTTCCACGACGAGGTCGGCATAGAAGGAGGCAACTTCAGCTCACCCGTCTACTGGAACGGCTCCGTCTACTTCGCCCCCGTCGCCGGCCCCGTCCAGGCCTTCGCGCTCAGCAACGGCCTCCTCACCACCACGCCGACCTCGAAAACCGCCCAGACCTACGACGGGCGCGGCGGCACGATGGCGATCTCCGCGAATGGCAGCAACAACGGCATCCTCTGGACACTCCAAACCGGCGGAGCCGGCGCGCCCGGAACCCTCCACGCCTACGACGCCACCGATCTGACCAAAGAGCTCTACAACAGCGACCAAGCCGGCACCCGCGACACCCTCGACGAATGGGACAAATTCAGCACCCCGGTCATCGCAAATGGCGAAGTCCTCGTCACCTCAAGCTCCCAACTGACCATCTACGGGCTAGGGTGAGGGCGGCTGGTAGGGCCCGGTACCCGGCCGGGGCCTCTCACCTTGGTTCTCAGGCTGACACCTGCCGTTCGATGCAAAGCGGCAGTGTCGCGGTCCTGGTCGGACTGTCGCTTCCCGTGAAGCCGGGAGCGGCAGAGCTTTCCCGAACAGAAGTCCCGGCCGCGGGTCGAGGAATTGGAAAGTACTGCTTAGGACGAGAAGCGCCGCTTTGCATGGAAAAAAGCGCGCTATTCGGAGCTCTGGGCCGACTGACCCCTCGGCAGCGGCTCAAAGTGGCTGGTGCCAGCGGATTCTGAGAGACTCGCGTCCGAGCACCGGTCGCCAAAGCACCCCCACAAGGTCAAGGAGAGATCAGATGGCTGACCACACGCTGAGCATCCTGTCCGTGAGCGTCAACAACCTGCCCGTACGCGTGCTGATGAGGGCGAGCGGGCACGACTTCGAAGAAGTCGAGATGTGGGGTAAGAAAGGCACGGACGAGTTCCTTGCCAAGTCCCCGGCCGACCTCACCCCGACGCTCGAGTACGAGGGGCTGCCCAAGGAGTCGCTCTGGGAGAGCTGCGCGATCATGCAGTACCTCTGTAACCGCGATGGGCTCAATCAGTTCTATCCCACGGACCCTGCCGAGCGTGCGATGCAGGACAGCGCGATGTTCTACGTGGTCGGCACGCTCTATCCCCTGATCCTTCGCGCGACGTATCCGACTCTCGGTTTTCCGCAGTACCCGGGTGAGACGGCTACGTCGGAGGCCGACGACGAGGTGAAGGCGAAGTCGGCGCGGGACGCGGCCGACGCGATCGCGGGGCCGCTCGAGGCGATTCACACTCACTTCCTGGACGGCCGCAAGTTCATCGGCGGCGATTCGCCCTCGATCGCCGACATCCGCCTCGCTGCGTCTCTCGAGTTCCTGCGCACAATCGACTACGACTTCCCGGCCTGGGCCGAGGAGTACATGAGCGCGGTCGAGTCCGCCCTCGGCGACGCCTACTCGGCGCCGGCGGCTGACGTCCGTGAGATGATTGCCTCGGCGAAGGCGCCTGCCTGAGGGCTAGGTGTCAGCAGCAGGGTCGTAGGGCAGCGGGTCGAAGCGCAGCAGGCGCTCGATGATCTCGTAGAGCGCTGCACCACGCGGCGCGGAGGCGGTTGCTTTGGACGAGAAGCATCTGCTCGTCCCCACGACGAACGGAGGAAACGTGCTGGCGTCCATACCCGGAAACAAGGGCCGGCGCTTTCCCGCCGATCCGCCGCGAGTCGAGGAGATAGTCGCGGTGATGAGAGAGGCAGGGGACGGCGCATTCGGTTGTCGATTACGGGGCCTGATCGTTGTGCTCTGGCGAGCTGGTCTGCGGATCTCGGAAGCTCTCGCACTGTCCGAGAGCGACCTTGAGCTCGCCCGCGGATCCGTCCTCGTTCGCCGTGGAAAGGGTGGCCGCCGCCGGGAGGTTGGAATGGATGACTGGGGATGGGCCCAATTGCGTCCCTGGTTCGAGTTCCGGGTCTCGCTTCGGGTCGGCCTGTTGTTCTGTGTAGTCACTGGCCCGACCCGGGGTCGGCCGTGGTCCAGCTCTCAAGCTCGAACCACACTCCACCGGACAGCATCGAAGGCCGGCGTTCGGCGCCGATTCGCCCCGCATCAACTCCGCCATGCCCATGCGGTCGAGATGGCTCGGGAGGGAGTGCCTATCAACGTAATCCAACGACAGCTTGGGCACGCGAACCTCGGCGTGACCTCGATCTACCTCCAGGGGATCGACAGTGGCGAGATCATCGAGACGGTCCGAACCCGACGGCCTCCGGTGATTCTCGCTGCCGCGGCGTTGATCGGCTAGCGCTTTTCGTCCAAAGCGGCCATTCCGGAGACTCCCGTCCTGGACTGCCCATCCGCGTCTGATAGAGGTACCCCATGGGAGGAAGGACACATGGGGTAGCCGTTGGTCCCGGTGACGGGGTTCGCAAACGGAGCCCGCTGGGGGGCGATATCACCTTCATCGTTACGGGCGAGCAGTCGAATGGAGCCCTCGCCGTGATGGAGGCCGTGAACGCACCGGGGGAGGGCCCCCCATTGCACGTCCACAACCGCGAGGACGAGACCGTCTACGTCCTGGAGGGCGAGTTTCGGTGGAAGCTCGGCGACGCGCTCAGCGTCAAAGGCCCTGGCTCCTTTGTGTACATTCCGCGCGGGCTGGCGCATACCTGGCAGATCATGGGCAAGCAGCCCGGCAGGATGCTGATCACCTTCGCGCCGGCCGGTATGGAGGGGTTCTTCGACCGCCTCTCCACGCTGACGGAATTCGACCCCGAGGCGTTTCGCGGCGTCGGCGCCGAATACGGGATGGACGTGGTCGGCCCGCCGCTGGCTGTCTCAGATCCGCTCTAGCCCCACTGGATCTGGACCGGGCGGAATAGCTGCTTCTCGTCCAAAGCGGCTACTCCGACAGCCCGGCGGCTTCGAGTGCCTCGGCGTGATCCCAGAAGTACTGCACCTTGAGGAAACGGCCGTCACCGATCGCGTAGACGTTGGTCCACTCCATGTCGCCCTGCGGGCCGCTCCCGACGCCGTGCCAGGCCAGTCGGACGATCACTCGATCGCCCACGGCAACAGGGTCGCGCAGGAACTCCACGTAATCACTGTCGAAGGCACTCCTCGCCTGCGTGAGTTGCTGCATAACCGCGTCGCGGCCGACGAAGGGCCCGGCCTCCGGCCAGTCAGTCTCCACCACCATGACCGCGTCGGGGTCGTACAGCTCTCGCACGCCCTCCATGTCCCCGGCGTTCCAGACCTTCAAGTAGTTGCGCACGACCTCGATGTTCTCCTCCGACATAGCCCCCGCAGTACCCCGCGCACGAGGGGAAGGGCAGGGTCGCGGCGAGGAGGCTGCGAACTCGAAGACCCCCGGCTTAGTCGCTGTAGAAAAAACTCCGATCTTTCGGGGGGCGTGCTCAGACCGGCCGGGTAGCGCGGCTCGCAAGAACGCCAACTCCAAACCGCTGCTTTTCGTCCAAAGCGGCGGTCACCGATACACCACTAGGGGGACGGCGGGAGCCTGTTGTTGCGGCACGCCCTAGTGGTGGTGCTTCTTCTTGCACTTCTTGGCGATCACAGCCGCGCTGTGGTGCTTCTTCTTGTGCTTGCACTTTTTCTTAGGCGCGACAGGACAGGGACCCTGGGTTGTCCCATTCGTCGGGCATTGATCCTGGGTCTCGTCGCCGAAGCCGTCATGGTCGGCGTCGGGCTCGACCGTCGCCGCGAGGTTCAGCAAAAACGCGCCGACCGTGCCGAACGAGACCGAGCTGCCGATCGGAGGGTCGGGCTGCAAGGGGCCGCTGGCCACCGCCAGATCGTCGGTACTCCCGCTTCTGCGGCAGGAGATGGGAGCAGCAGTGATTCGGAAGCCGAGGATGTCGCCGCCTTGGACCTCGACCCGGGTCGCGAACGTATTGACCCCCGCAGCGGCCAGCGTCTCGAAGTCGCTCTGTCCAACAGTCAGGTAGGAGTTTGGGGCCGTCTTTCGGAAGACCTTCAGGCGCAGCTGGGCAGTCGCGAGCGCTGGACCGCGGTCGTGGCTCCAAGACGTGATCACCCCGCCGCCGGCCGGGACGACGTAGGTCGGGCTGCCGACTGCGGTCGAGTCCTGTGCCCAGGTGAAGTCCGGAGGACATTCTGCGGCACCGTTCCCGCCCGTGGCACCAATCGTCACCCCCGCGGAGGCCGAAGCCGGGAGCGCTACCGCCCCGACAACAAGGGACGCCACCAGCAACCCGACCACCTGCCAAGGCGCACTCCGATGGCGCGAAACCGACGGCAACCAGCTTTCCATGAGCTTTCCCCGGTAGGGCAAACGGCCCGCCACTCCGCCGTTTGCGGTGCTGCGGAGCCTATCGCGAAACCTTCGAGTCCCGTCGCTCTAATTGGACGAAGCCGCAATGGATCGCTCGCGACCTGCCGCCGTCGCTGCTCCGTTGCGCGAGAAGCAGGAGTGCAGCGTCAAACCGCTGCTTTCCATGCAAAGCAGTACTGCCGCTTCTCGTCCGAAGCGGTGTTTCTCAGACTGACCGCTGCCTGAGCGCCGGGAACCTGGTTTCACGCGAAAGCAGCAGCACTGCGGCGGAGCGAGCATCGACGCTTACACTCGACTCGCATGCCAGACGCAAAGCAGGAACGATCGCTGGTGTCTGTGAGCGAGACAAACCCGAACTGGGATCGTGCAGCCGACGAGTTCTGTCAGGCCTGGAGCAGCGATGTGGGTCGGCCAGACTACGTGCGGCTGGCCGATTTCTACGCGCCCGACCCCGACGTCGTCATCTACGACAGCTTGGCGCCGTTAGCTGGCTTTCGGGGCTTCGAACAAATGCGCGAGGCCATCTACCCCGGACTAGCGACCATCGACGTCCAGAGAACCGGTCCGGTCGAGGCAAAGGGGCTCGCCGACAACCACGTCGTCGTTACTAGCTACCCGTTTCGGTTGGTCTACGGCTTCGCGGACGGCCGACGCTACGAACTAGAAGCTCGCATCTCCGAGGTCTGGGAGCGGCGACCGGGCGGCTACCGCATCGTGCACGAGCACCCGTCTACCGTTCACGATCTCGAGCACTCGTGACGCCAGCGTACCGTCAGGCTCGTATAGCGCGGTCTTGAGCAAGCCCGGCCGCAGCTGCTTTGCGCGAGAGCAAGCGCCACGTCGAAGAGCACTCCTTTCCATGCAAAGCAGGACTAGTGCTTCTCGTCCAAAGCGGCTATCTCACGGAAGGCTCAGACGGGCAGCAGGTTCGCCTTCTTGCGGCACTTCCTCCGGGCCCTCGCCGAGTGCTTCTTCTTGCATTTCTTGAGGGCTGCGGCGCGCTGGCCGGTGCTCGCCGGGGATGGGGTGGGCACGACATAGGTCTTGAACGCCGCGTCCCAGGTGGAGGTGGAGGTCGAGGTCCAAGTCGACGGCGGAGCGGTGTCACTGGTGAAGACCAGGCCGCCCGAGTACACGTCGCTGAGCTTGACGTACCAGATGAACCAGTTGGTGGCCGCGTTCCCGCTGTAGGCGACGATCGTGTACTGCGTGCCAGCAACGACGGGCGCGGGCGGGTTGAACTGCACCGGTATGAACTGCGGCGTGGTGCTGGTGACGGCCGCGGGCGGGACCGAGCGGGCCGCAAGGACCGCCTGTCCGGGGACCCCCCCCGATACGTCCCGGATTTCGACGGTCAGGTACGTCGTGGGTGGGTTCACCCTGGCGAGCACCAGGTCCACCTGGTCGAGGCCGCCGGTGAGACCCGCCGTGAAGGTCTGGGCGTCGCTCTGAGTCTGGGAGGGGCCTAGGGCGGCGTTGTCATACGCGGTCTGCTGCTGATCGAGCGTCCCGGCCGAGGCCGAGGCCGCGGCCCCGAGAAAGAGCGCCGCGGAGACAGCCGCGGTCAAGACAAGAAGAACTCTGCGCATCGGTCTGTTCCCTCCATTTAGTCCCGCCGTGCACGACGAGGCTATTGGGCAATCGGGCATCGGGTCAAGGGATCAGCGCAGTAGCCTCCTGCCCGCTACTGCCCGGCGAGGGAACTACTGCTTTCCATGCAAAGCAGCGGTGTTGCTTTTCGTCCAAAGCGGCTATTTCGGTCGGTGATCCAGATCAGCTTCCGCTGCCGCCGTTGCGGCGGCCCGCGTCACGTCGAATCGGTGTGAGGCGAACGGGCGGCGTCAAGGCCAGGCAGGCCCCCTAGTCCCTCCGGAGTATCCCGCGCGCCGCGACCTCCGCCTCCGGCGGACGTGCAATCAGGTAGATCAGGACCCCGATCACCGGGAGGATGAAGATCAGCAGGACCCAGCCCGCCTTTCCCCATCCAGAAAGATCGGGGCGAGTGAAGATGTCAGCGAACACCGCGATGAACAGCCAGACCGCAAGGATCAGGAAGAACAAGGCAATCATCGAGACCAGGAGATCGCCCAGGGTGAAATCGGCTAGGAGCAGCATCGGAACTCCCTTCTCAAGCCTTCTATCGGCCCGTATGTGTGATCTGCTCGTGTGCTCGGCTCCGGAAACTATCGGACCCAAAGGGCTACCGGACTACCACACCCACTCCTCCGTCGCGCGAGAAGCGCGCGCCAGTTCGAAAGTGCTCCCTTCCATGCAAAGCAGGACTGCTGCTTTTCGTCCAAAGCGGCTATTTCGGCAAACGCTCCCGCTGGGCGGTCAGGCTCCGCATTCACGCGAAAGCGCGAGCGGCCCAGCGGCGCGGCGATTCGTCGCTTGCTCCTGCTAGGGGACAACGGCTATAGGCGAAATCGCAGAAGCCGCACGTCGTCTGGCTTGAGACTTCGCTCAAACGCCGCCTCGGCCCGCCCTGCCCGAAACGGTGCCGCCACTTGTGGTCTCTACCGCCGCCGTTGAGTGTCCCCGGATCACGGGCAGAATGGTGATACGCGGGCGACCGCAGTTCGCTTGGTTGGTCCGTGGTCCGGGGCGATCGCAGCCTTCACGGGCCGGCGTGCGAGCTCAGAGCCGCATCGGCGTCGGCTTTCAAGGCTGCGACGGCAGATGCGAGGTCGTGCGCCTGCCCTGCCCGCGCGGTGACGACCTCGAACGTCTTTCCGCGTGCGTCTGGGAGAAAGAGCACTTGCGTGCAGACATCGGCGAGGTCCGCCCGTGAGATCCGGCCTTCGACCGTATCGCCCTGCGATACGGCCAACGGCTCACCGCCGTCCCCGTCCGTGAGCCACCCGGGGCGGATGATGCAGTACGGAAGCCGAGAGCCTCGAATAACCTCTTCGGCCCTTGCCTTCCATCCCAGGCTCGTCGGCTCCACATCCTCGTAATGGTCCGGACGGCTGGCGTAGATGGTGGAGACGAAAACAACGAGGTCGACGTCCGCGGCACTCGCCTGCTCGATGAGGTGGCGCGTGCCGCAGTAGTCGACCACCTCGAGGCTGTTGTCGCGCTCCGCGCCGCCGCAGGCAACGCTGATCACACTGCGCGCGCGGGCGATCGGCTCCGTCAGCGTCTCACCACGGCGAACATCTCCAACGAATTGCGACACCTCTGGCGGAAGAACCTCGCGGCCCTTGACCGGATCTCGGACCAGCGCGAGAACGGGAACGCGGCGCTCGACCAAGCGCCCGACGATCAGGCGGCCGGTCCGACCAGTTGCTCCGACGACCAGGACGGGACCTTCGGACATCTTCCCGGGCATCGACTCCTTCCTCTTCTTGAGGCACCTTACTCCGACCGGCGACCAGCGGCCATCCGACAAACGGCTCGCCGGGAGGGCGCGCCTCCCGACTCGTTTCGTACCTCGGCAAGGCGCATCCGAGAGGCGGCTGCGGCCGGCACCTAGCTGGTGCCTCCTCTGCGCGAGAAGGCGAGCGCCAGGTCGAAGAGCACTCCTTTCCATGCAAAGCGGATACAGGCGAGCACGTCGGCCCGGCGCAGCAGGCGAACCGAATC